>JAFZUV010000001.1 GCA_017618135.1 Clostridia bacterium | reverse complement strand
GTTGTTCTTTTAGGCATTATATTCCCTCTTTATCAAGCTTTTTTATGTAATCCTCAATATCATCGGGGAACCGGGTCTGAGGTTTATCCTTTATCATCTTACCGAGTTTTCCGATTTTTTTAAAGTTTTCGTCGAATTTTTCTTTGGTAGCCAAAAGCTGTTTTTTGCATATTTCGGCACTGTGCGTATCACTCGCCTCATCATAGAGAGTTACGCCGTTTATAAGCATATAACAGTATTCCTCGTACTCGTCATAAACAAGCGGCGCATACTCGAAAACAAGATTTTTATATTTTATAAGCTCGCCGAAATCCCCATCCTTATACGCCGCGCGCGCCTTTTCGCCGTACGCTATGTACACATAGGGGTTGCGGTCCAAAATACTATCCGCCACTTCCTCAAATCCGTCAGTCCGTTTTAAGGATATAAGCATTTTTATTTTGTTGTCAGTATTAAGACTGTACATAGCGTCAGCCGCATTCGTCGCACCGAATGAATAAAGTCCCAGAGCTACGGAAAAATAAAGCGACACCGCCGCGAACACGGCAAGCGCGGCGGAAAAAGAAAAGCTATTACGGTTTATTGTTATCTCTTTTCCCCCGTCTTTTTTCATAAACAGGAAAAGAAGCATAAATACAGCAATAAACTGCAAGTCAAAATCAAAAAGAATATGCAAAAACATAACGGCAAGTATTATACGGTCGGTCAATAATACACCTCTTGAAAAAAGGGATTTAACGACTGACGCAGTTAAGCCGACCGCCGGAATCCACCCGATATCAAGACAAAGCTGTAAAATATCGTTATGTATGTATTTGACCGAATAAATGCCGGTTTGAAAGGTTGTTTGAGTATAAAAGTACCCGAGATAGCCAAGCCCGAACGGATGCTTCAGTATTACCGGCAACGCGTCTTTAAAATAAAGCATACGACCGACAAAAGTACTCGATGTAAAGTTTATTTTCAGCAGCCTGTCAAACGGTGAAATTCCATAAAACGCAAGACCGCCTGCGACAGCAATCACGGCAACAAACGCAATGATTGATATAAGTGCGGATTTTTTTGAAAACCGAACTGAACATATTATCACAACGATATTAGCTACTGCCGCCAAAACCAGAACTGTACGGCTTCCGGTATATAATATACCAAATATAAGCAGAGCGAATATGATCGCTTTAAAGTGTTTTTTTATCTGTAAACCGAAAGCCAGAAGCTCCGCCACCAAAAGAAAAAGCGCAAAGGTGTTGGGATACTGGAAAGTACCGGAAAGCCTTTCGGCAACCGAAAAATAGTCTTTAAGCGGGGGAATCTGCATAAGCACAGCGGTAGCCGCAACCATAACAGCAGCTAAAACAGGAATGGTATTTTTAATATACGGTACCGCTCTGTTTTCGGAATAAACGCATATAAGAAACAGCGGTAACGGCAGAAATTTTAAAAAGCCTACAAACGCCATTCCCCGATCTACCGCCCAAAAGACGCTCAGCAAATAACCTGTCACTATCAGCGCACAAGAAACCGAAGTAAAACCCGCGCGAAATGCAAGTCTGCCATCAACCTTGATTTTAAGGAACAACCATACTATCAAAAGCAATGATATCATGCATGATAACCATTCGTAAAAGGCTCCTGCGCAAATCAGTGACAGACCGACAATAAAAGCAAGCGATGTGGATAATATGTTTTTATTGGAGTTTACTTTTTCTTTAATTAAAATCATCTCCAAAACCGAAAAACTATTTTGTTTTTGTATCCTCAGTAAGTACGCCTACCACCAGATACCTCTCGTGGTCGATATTTGTACAGGTAGACAAAACCACTATCTTACTGTCGTTCTTTATTTCGACATCGTCCCTGACATTTTTAACAAGCGATTTCGGATTTGAAGCTTCATCTGCAAACGCCTTAAAGCCTTGATCACTTGAGAAATCAAAAGAGTACATAATATGGCGGTCATCGTAAACAAACGCTGATTTAATGGTATACTTCAAAATATGGCCGGGAGTGTAGATATAGAAAAACTTGTTTCTTTCGAAGCTTTCCTTATCTCTTAAATACTTAAGAGTGCCGAACATTGAGAGATTGCGCATATTATGCCCATACACCAAAGTACAGCGGTCATTAAAATCAACAGAATTCACCTTTTGAATATAAACGGTGCCGCCTGTGCTGTACTCACCTTCAAGATTTCGGCGGAGATAATAATCTTCGATTTTTCCCTCACCTGCGCATACTATCGGATAATCAACAGCAATATCCGAACTGTCAAACTTTATCCACGCGCACACATCGTCGTTTTGCGCCTTTAGAGCTTCAAAGTTTATAGGATTTTCGCTGAGCTTTTCCTCTACTGTTTCAGGCTTATTCTTAAACTCACTGTAGTTTTCCTTCTCAGGCCAGTAGTGCTTTATTGCAATAACAACCGCCGCCACCAGCAAAAGCGCGGCGATAATTCCCAAAACTATTGAAACGAGCTTGTTTATTTTACGCTCTGAGTATGCCATAAAATTACCTCTCAGTATACTTATTTACAGCCTTAATCACAGCTTTTCCGCCCATATACGGACGCAAAGCCTCAGGAATTTTTACGCTGTAATATTCGCCGTCAAACTCTAAATTGTTTTCAAGTAAAGCTATAAGCATACGCGGAGGAGCTACAACGGTATTGTTAAGAGTGTGGGCTAAATACTTTTTACCGTCCGCTCCCTTCACTCTGATACCGAGTCTCCTCGCCTGAGCGTCGCCAAGATTTGAGCAAGAGCACACTTCAAAATACTTCTTTTGCTTAGGACTCCAAGCCTCAACATCGTAGGATTTTACCTTTAAATCGGCAAGGTCGCCGGTGCAGCATTCAAGAGTGCGGACCGGTATGTCGAGACTGCGGAACAGCTCTACCGAGTAGCCCCACATTTTATTAAACCAATCCATACTTTCCTCAGGCTTACATATAACTATCATTTCCTGCTTTTCAAACTGATGTATACGGTAAATTCCGCGCTCTTCTATACCGTGAGCGCCTTTTTCTTTTCTGAAACAGGGCGAATAACTCGTAAGAGTGAGGGGAAGCTTCTCCTCATCCGTTATAGTGTCAATGAATTTGCCGATCATAGAGTGTTCAGATGTTCCTATAAGATAAAGATCCTCGCCCTCGATTTTATACATCATTGAGTCCATTTCCTCAAAGCTCATAACGCCTGTTACAACGCTCGACCTTATCATAAACGGCGGTATATGATAAATAAATCCCTTGTCTATCATAAAGTCACGGGCATAAGCAGTGACTGCGGAGTGCATACGGGCTATATCGCCCATAAGATAGTAAAATCCTTCACCGGCAACGCGGCCCGCCGATTCTTTATCTATACCGTTAAAAAGCGCCATAATATCCGTATGATACGGTATCGGAAAATCGGGAATGTATCGTTCGCCGTACTGTTTGACCTCGACATTCTCACTGTCATCTCTGCCTACCGGTACGCTGCTGTCCACAATATTCGGTATTTTCATCTGTATCTCGCGTACCTTTAAAGCAAGCTCATCTTCTTTTTCCTCAAGGTGTTTAAGCTCTTCAGCCTGCTCGGTAACTAATTTCTTTGTAGCTTCCGCCTCTTCGCGTTTGCCCTGAGCCATCAAAGCGCCTATCTGCTTGCTTACCTTATTGCGGTTTGCGCGCAATTCATTAGCGCGGTTGTTTACTTCTTTTTTTTCGTTGTAAAGGGAAATGACCTCATCTACTAACGGCAGCTTACTGTCCTCAAATTTTTTTCTTATATTCTCCTTAACAATTTCCGGATTTTCGCAAATAAACTTAATGTCAAGCACTGTAATCGTCCTCTTTGATATAAAATTTCATTATATTATACCATACATAAATATCAATATCAAGGGTATTAAATCGCCTTTTTTGAACAAAATAATTACGGGTGATACAAATGAAAAAGCATAACGAGGATAAAAGAATATCCTCCGTAAAACAGCCGCTTGGAGACGCCTATGACGCGGAGGATACAGTAAACAAATACGGAACCTATAATATTCAACCTACCGCCGATACGAAAAATCTCTTTCCCGCCATTTCGCAAGGTCTGCCAAGGCAGGAAGAAATCAAAAAGAAGCGTCAGTAAAAATTCGTACGGGGAAGTCCCGTACGAATTTTGTATGTTCTAAATATTTCCCGTTTTCTTTTTACGGTATACGGAACCTGCAAATACGCTCACACCCATAACAGCCATAAGCGCGGCTGAAACGGTTCCGGTTTCAGCATCGTTCATCGGAGGCGATTTTTTACCGGCGTTTTCGGAATTAACCGCATTTGAAGCCGCCGCTGTATTATTTTCGCCCGAGCCTTTTGCTTCATTTTTATTATAACTCCATTTGGCGGAGAGCAGGCTGTTATTACTGTCGGCAATTTTGATAGCCTTTTTTTGCTCCTCTGTTCCGGCGTATGTTACCTCCGTGAGCGCGTCACAACCGTCAAAAGCATTAACAGCAATCTCTTTAATGCTTGCCGGCAGGCTGACAGACGCCAGCTTTGAACACATCGAAAAGGCTCCGGCGCTTATTGTGGTTACGCCCTCGGGTATTTTAATCTCGGTAAGGCTTTCACAACCCATAAATGTATTTTCTTCTATGGATTTTATTTTGCTCGGTAATTCAACCTTTTCAAGCCCAGAGCATCCAATGAACGCCCCGTAAACTATATTGGTAACACCGTCAGGTATTTTTACACCGGTGATTTTTTTGTTGCCCATAAAGGCATAACCTATTGTTTTTACGGGATAATCCTCTATCTTGTCGGGAATAATTACCTCTCCCCCGTCACCGTGATAATAACCTATTTCCACGCCATTTCTTCTTTCGCCTTCATAATTATAGTAGTAACCGAAATCGCCGTAAGTTGCCGGACCGGCACTGACTGTAAATATGCCTACCGGAATAATTGCCAAGAGTAATGCGGTGACAAGCGCTATCGCCATAATTTTTGATTTTTTGTTCCTCATTTTAATACCTCCCTAAAAAGATATTACAATTATAGTCAATATATTGAGTGTTGTCAAGAGGTTAAGTATGTTAGAATTAAAAAAAGCGAAAAAATGGTGATAATAATGATTAGTTACGCGCCGTTTTACGAGACGCTGTTTAAAAGAGGAATTACCGAGTATAATCTCATATTCAAACAGGGTTTTTCGGCAAATACGATACACAGAATAAAAAAAGGCGAGGCAATAAGCACAAAAACGCTTGACGCGCTTTGTTACACGCTTGATTGCAGGGTTGAAGATATAATTGAATTTGTAAAAGAATAGCACCTGACGGAGAATTCCGACAGGTGCTGTTTTTATTATGAAATATTATTTCGCATAATCCGCGGCGCGGTTTTCTCTTATAACATTAACCTTAATTTGCCCCGGATACTCAAGCTCATTCTCGATTTTCTGGGCAATATCATGCGCCATTATTACCATTTGGTCATCACTGATAACCTCGGGTTTAACAAGTATCCTTACTTCTCTGCCCGCCTGGATGGCATAAGAGCCTTCAACGCCCTTAAAGGAATTTGCGATTTCTTCAAGCTTTTCAAGACGCTTAATATAGTTTTCAATATTTTCACGCCTTGCCCCGGGACGGGCAGCGGAAATAGCGTCAGCCGCCTGGACTATGCAGGCAATTACGGTTTTAGCCTCAATATCGCCATGATGCGCGTGAATGGCGTGGATAACCGCTTCGCTTTCCTTATACTTTTTAGCCGCCTCAACACCGAGCTGAATATGCGAACCTTCCTGCTCATGGTCAATTGCCTTGCCTATATCGTGCAAAAGACCCGCGCGTTTAGCGAGCGTCACATCTGCACCAAGCTCTGCGGCAAGGAGACCCGATATATGGCAAACCTCAAGCGAATGGTTCAGTACATTCTGACCGTAGCTTGTGCGGTAATGAAGACGACCGAGCAGCTTGATAAGCTCGGGGTGCAGATTGTGCACGCCCGATTCAATCATTGCGCGTTCGCCCTCCTGCTTTATCACCGCTTCAACCTCGGCGGTGGCTTTGGAAACAGACTCTTCTATTCTTGCAGGATGAATTCTTCCGTCGGATATAAGCTTTTCAAGCGTACGCCTTGCAATTTCACGGCGAATAGGCTCAAAGCTCGATACGGTGATAGCCTCAGGGGTATCGTCAATTATAAGATCAACTCCGGTAGCATTCTCAATGGCACGGATATTTCTGCCTTCACGCCCGATTATTCTACCCTTCATTTCATCGTTTGGCAGCGGTACTACCGATACGGTGATTTCTGAGGAATGATCCGCGGCGCAACGCTGGATAGCGCGGCTTAAAACCTCTCGCGCGAGCTTATCGGAATCATCTTTGATCTGGCGCTCATACTCCATTATGCGAACAGCCTTTTCGTGAGTCAGATCGCCTTCGAGCATATTGAGCAACTGCGCTTTAGCCTGCTCTTTTGAGAGACCTGATATTTTTTCAAGCATTTCAAGCTGACCGCGCTTTATCTGCTCGCATTCTTCAAGCTTTGCGTCAATCTCCTTTGCTCTTTGAGCTAATTTTTCCTCTTTTGCCTCAATATTATCAGCTTTTCTATCAAGGCTTTCTTCTTTTTGCTGAATTCTGTGTTCCTGCCGTTGCACCTCAGATCTTCTTTCACGCAAATCGCGCTCGGTATCCTGGCGCAGCTGATGAATCTCATCCTTTGCTTCAAGCAAAGTTTCTTTTTTCCTGGTTTCGGCGGTTTTCATTGCGTCATTTAAAATACGCTTGGCTTCTTCCTCAGCGGAGCCTATCATTTTCTCCGCGGAACGACGGCGGAAAGCAGAGCCTAAAAAGAAACCGATTATGGCAAGCACTAAACAAACAGCGCCGAAAATCAAAAACTCCAACATTTTAGGTGGCATTTTATTCCCTCCTTATATAATCAAAGCGGTTTTGCGGAATAAGTATCAATATATAAATATCCGCCGGGGACCGCTGTTTTCCCCGCGACAGAAGTTTTTCTCAAGTCTAATAAGGTACCGCCTTATCAGACCAAAAAACAAGACTAACTCATCTAAGTAATATTACCACTACATAAGCTATCTGTCAAGCTTTTATACACACTTTATTGTGGGCAAAATACCGCTTTCGTTTATATCGACAACCGCATAACAGGGCGAGCCGTTTCGGGGCATAGCCGGCGATCCGCTGTTTATTAAATATATGCCGTCCTTATACTCTATTGACGGTATATGCGTGTGCCCGTAAAAGACAATATTCGCGCCAACGCCTTTCGCCGCCTCCAAAATACCGTTTGTGCCGGATTTTACCGAAAATTTATGACCGTGGGTGAAATATACCGTAGCGTACTTATATTCCACAATATCAAAAAGCGGACTATCGGAAAAGTAATCGCAGTTTCCGCGCACAATATGAAAATTTTTATTCGGAAAGCGCGGCATTATATCATAAATGTCACTTACCACATCGCCTAAGAAAAACACTTCGTCAGCCTCAGCTTCACGACTTAATATACGGCCAATAATTGAGGACCTGCCGTGGGTATCGGAAATCGCAACTAATCTCATAAACACCTCTTAGAATTCATACATATAATAGTAACAAAACACTTTGGGGATGATAATTTGAGTAATAACACGAATATTGATAAACAAAAGCTTTTTAACGCCATTTTAAACGGAAACGAAAAAATCAATAAAAGCGCCATTGAGCGAGCGCAAAACGGCGACATATCCGATCTTGTAAGCAATTTAAGCCAACAGGATAAAAACAGCCTTAAGGCGGCGCTGAGCGATAAAAAGAAAGCACGGGAAATACTTGCCTCAAAGCAGGCAAAGGAAATAATTAAAAAGCTATCGGGCGGAACAAATAATGGATGATCTGAACCTTAAGCTTGAAGAAATACTCAATGATCCTGAAAGTATGAAGCAAGTACGAATGATGGCGGAAAGCCTTTTGGGCGATGAAAGCAGTGGCGAAAACGGCAATGAACAACACGAAAACAGTGATAATCCTTCGTTTTTTGACAGCGCCGACATCGGAAAAATAATGGGCATAGTCGGTAAATTGCAAAAAAAGGAGAACGATAACCGCACAAAACTGCTGTTAGCACTAAAGCCCCACTTAAGCCCTCTACGAAGAGAAAAGGTAGATTCCGCCGTCAAGCTTTTAAAGCTAATAGAAGCCCTGCCGCTTCTGAAAGAAGCAGGGATACTTAATTTTGGGTGATACATTATGAACGAAGCCTCAAGCGGAGGTTTTAACACTGAAAAGCAGCGGGCGATAGAACGAATGAAAGAAATGAATGCGCGCGCAAGATACAAACAAAACGCCCGGACCGATTTAAACCTTCAAAAAGGGGAGAGAAAGGAACAAAACGCCGCGACGGGCTCCCCGTTTCCGCCCCGATTTAATATACCGTTCTTGAAGGGATTGGACTCCGACCCGGATATATCACTTATTTTAGGTCTTGCGCTGATTTTAATATCAGAACGCTCTGATAAATTGCTGCTTATGGCCCTGCTATACATACTTTTATAAATACGCACAAAAAATGCATTTTTTGTGATTATGTAAACTTAATTAACCTTAAAAGTTATTCAACTTATCCACCGTGTAATCAACACTTTTGCAGGTAAGAAGTTCGGTTTTCGCCATTTTTCGACTTTTTCTCGGTGGATAACTCGGTTAAAAAGTGTAATACTCATTTATGCAAAAATAAAATGAATAAAGAATTATGTAAATTAAAACCACAATTTTTTTCTCTGTTTTCAACAAAAAAATATCAAAAATTTCTACAGCAAAACCCCGCCGGCTTTTTGGCGGGGTTTTTACCGTAGTCCTAATAAATAAATTTACCGTCGGCAACATTTTTCAGATGTTCGCCATAGGGAGATTTGCCGTAACGCTCGGCGGATTCAATAAGCTTATCTTTATCTATCCAACCGTTAACATAGGCTATTTCCTCAACAGCGGAAATCTGTATGCCCTGCCTTTTTTCGACCACCTTTACAAATTCGCTGGCTTCGCTTAACGCATCCATAGTTCCGGTATCAAGCCACGCGTAACCGTGACCTAATGTTATAACATTAAGGGACCCTTCTTCAAGATACATACGGTTAAGGTCGGTAATTTCCAACTCACCTCTGGCGGACGGTTTTATCTGTTTTGCAAAATCTACAACGCGGTTATCATAGAAATAAAGACCTGTAACACAATAATTCGATTTCGGGTGCTCCGGCTTTTCCTCAATGGATATTGCCTTACCGTCCTTATCAAACTCAACAATACCGAAACGCTGAGGATCATCGACATAATAACCGAAAACGGTCGCGCCGTATTCCCTTGCAGCCGCCGTGCGTAAATGCGCTTTAAGTCCGCTTCCGTAGAATATATTGTCCCCGAGAACCATAGCGCAGCTATCCCCTGCTATAAAGCTTTCACCGATAAGGAAGGCTTGCGCAAGACCGTCGGGCGAAGGCTGCTCAGCGTATGAAAGATTTACGCCGTAACGCGAGCCGTCACCGAGCAACCTCTCAAAATTCGGCAAATCAACGGGGGTGGAAATAATAAGAATATCCCTTATGCCCGCTCTCATAAGAGTTGAAAGCGGATAATAAATCATCGGTTTATCGTAAACCGGCAATAATTGCTTTGAAGTTACCATTGTAAGCGGATAAAGTCTTGTTCCGCTGCCGCCTGCAAGAATAATACCTTTCATAAAAGCACTCCTTATAATTCTTTTATATCAATAGAATCTATGATTACATCATCGACGGGCTTATCACCGGCACCTACCGGAGTTTCCGCAATTTTATCTACTGTATCCATACCATCTGTTACCTGACCGAAAACCGTATGGCGGAAATCAAGCCACGGAGTCCCGCCCAAAGTGCGATATGCATCAACGATATCTTCCGGAAAACCTCTTCCGCCCATTTCTTCCATTTGGGAGATCATATTGTCCGGAACGGTTTTTGCCTGTACAATAAAAAACTGACTGCCGTTGGTACCCGGACCGGCATTAGCCATAGACAGGGCGCCGCGAAGATTATGAAGCTCGGGGTCAAATTCATCCCCAAAGCTTCCGCCCCATATGGACTCGCCGCCCATACCCGTAGCAGTAGGATCGCCGCCCTGAATCATAAAGTCCTTTATTACCCTGTGAAAAACTATACCGTTATAATAGCCGTTTTTTGAATGAGTAATAAAATTTTCACAAGCTTTTGGTGCCTTATCCTTAAAAAGTTTAATCGTAATGTCCCCCATATTGGTGTGTATCAGAGCGACAGTGTCGCCCGACTTTACATTTTCAAGTTGATACGCAGACATATAAGCTTTCACATCCTTTTTCATATTTTAACATTTTTTTGTTCTCTTGGCAACAACTTATTTATCGTCAAAATAACCGTATATTGAACGTGCAGCGGCTTTGCTTACTCCCTTTACCGATGAAAGCTCTTCTTCTGTTGCCGATTTTATAGCGGAAACGGTCTTAAAATGCTTTATAAGCGCCTTCAGCGTTTTTTCACCCACGCCGGGTATTTCCAAAAGTGAAGAACCGAGCATTTTCTGACTGCGTTTTTTGCGATGATAGCTGACTGAAAATCTATGCACCTCATCCTGAATTGAGGTGATAAACGAGAACACCGCACGATTTGCCTTGATTTCTATATCTTCGCCGGTTGTGGCTATAGCCCGGGTTTTGTGCTTTGAGTCCTTTACCATACCGAAAACCGGAACACTGATATTGTGCGCCTCCATAACCGGTATGACCGCAGATATCTGACCCGCTGCACCGTCAAGCAAGATAAGGTCAGGCAGTACGCTGAAGCCCTCGTCCGTCCCCTTTTCATATTCGATAAAACGCCTTTCTAAAACCTCAGCCATTGAGCGATAATCGTCCTGCCCGGCGAAGCCTTTGATTTTAAAATGCTTATAATGCTTCTTATCAGGCTTACCGCCTTTGAAAACCACCATACCGGCGACATTTTCGCCGCCGGCGGTATTGGAAATATCGTACGCCTCGATAATTTCGGGCGTGCCTTTTAAATTTAAAAGCTCTTTAAGCATAGAAAGCGCCGCCGTTTGCGAACCTGTGCGATTAAGCCGCAAAGCTAAATTTTCAGCCGCGTTCTGAGAGCACATATCAACGATTGCTTTTTGTTCGCCGCGCTCAGGGCACAATATTTCAATCTTCTTGCCCGAATTTTCAGTAAGCCAACTGCCGATAAGCTCACGCTCGGTTATATCAAAATCAAGCAGAATCCGACGCGGCAGGTCTTGCTCATCTGAGTAGTATCTGTATAAAAACTCACCATAGAATTCATCTTTCGAGTATTCTCCGTCAACAAAGAATACACGCTTATCGGTGAGACGGCTGTTCCTGAAAATAAGTACTACCGCACAGCATAAATCACCGCTTGATACTACCGCAAAAGCGTCCTGTGACGGATAAGCGCACATAACAACCTTTTGTTTCTCAGACAGTTTCTTTATAGCATTTATGCGGTCGCGAAGCTTGGCGGCATATTCAAAATTAAGATTATCAGACGCTTCCCGCATTCTTTTTTCCAAGTCTTTTACCGTATTTGTATCAAGGCCGCCTTTAATAAACGATATTGCCTCGTCAACCGATTCGTTATAATCCGCAAGCGTCATTTTACCCTTACAGGGTGCAGAACATCTGCCTATATGAAAATTAAGACATGGCTTCGAAGGCTTGTCAAACGAACGACCGCAGTCAGGCAAACGGAATATTTTGTTTGCCTCGTCAACCGTATCTTTTACAACAAGCGACGAATAATAGGGACCGATATATGAAGAGCGGCGGTCAGATGTATCTTTACTTGTGGTGATTTTGCGCCATCTGTCACCTGTTATCCTTATATAATGGTAGCCCTTATCGTCCTTAAGAAGAATATTATACTTTGGCTGATTTTGTTTAATAAGCGAGTTTTCAAGAATGAGCGCTTCAAACTCACTGTCACATAAAACAAAATCAAAATCTTCAACATTCGATACCATTCTGCTTACTTTTTCGGTATGCTGATTGCCGCTTCCGAAATATTGGGTCACCCGGGCTTTAAGCGCCTTTGCCTTGCCCACATATATAATCTCACCGGATTTGTCACGCATAATATAAACGCCGGGAGTTTTAGGCAAAGCATTTGCTTTTGCTTTAAGTCTTTTCAGGCGCGCGGAAGTATCCTCGTTCATTTTTTCACCTGCCCTGATGTTTTTCTTTATTTTATCCTAAATTCTTTTTAAAAGCAATAAAAAACCTTTCCCGCAAAATACAATTTGCAAAAAAGGTTTTAATTACTCATAATGCTTTTTATGAACATCCATCCGGGATATTGCGCGGGCAAGCGTCGCCTGCGCCTCTTTGTATTCTCTTATGCTTCGTTTTTGCAACATAGCTTCCCTTGAAGCATCAGCCAAAACGCGGGCTCTGTTTACATCTATTTCTTCCGGTCGCTCAGCGGTATCAACCAATATTAAAACATCGTTATCCGCTATTTTTACAAGTCCGTCCGACACGGCGGCGTACTGCTTATCATGACCCGGAATTTTATAGCTCACAGTTCCCGATACTATCGCGCATATCGCCTTGCAGTGATGTGCAAGAATTCCGTACTGCCCCCACGGGGTGGGAATAACCAGCGACTCGCAATCACCGTCATAAAGCACCTTATCGGCGGCAAGAATATGACACTTAAAGGTATTCATGAAGGCTCACCCGCTTTTTTTATTACCTCGTCAATGGTACCAACTCCGAAAAATGCCTCCTCCGGATACTCGTCCATTTCGCCGTCTACAATTCTTTTAAAGCCTTTGACCGTTTCTTTAAGCGGAACATAAACGCCGGGAATACCGGTAAATTTTTCCGCGACAAACATAGGCTGAGATAAAAACCGTTGTATTTTCCTCGCACGCATTACCGTTTTTTTATCCTGATCGCTCAATTCCTCCATACCAAGAATAGCTATTATATCCTGAAGTTCGTTATACTTTTGAAGTATTTCCTGAACACCGCGGGCAACTTTATAGTGCTCCTCTCCCAACACTCTCGCCGAAAGTATGCGCGATGTTGAATTAAGCGGATCTACCGCCGGATAAATACCCTGCTCGGCAATCTTACGGGAAAGCACCGTTGTAGCGTCAAGATGTGTAAATGTAGTGGCGGGCGCCGGGTCGGTAAGATCGTCCGCCGGCACATAGACCGCCTGAACCGAGGTTACGGATCCCCGTTTTGTTGAAGTTATACGCTCTTGCAATTCACCCATTTCACTTGCCAGAGTAGGCTGATAACCTACAGCCGAGGGCATACGCCCAAGCAGAGTGGACACCTCGCTGCCCGCCTGTACAAATCTGAAAATATTGTCAATAAACAGGAGTATATCTTTCCTTTTCTCATCGCGGAAATATTCCGCCATGGTAAGACCGGTAAGAGCCACTCGCATACGCACGCCGGGCGATTCGTTCATCTGACCGAAAACAAGCGCCGTTTTACTTGAAACACCGCTCTCATTCATCTCCGCCCATAGGTCGTTTCCCTCGCGGTTGCGCTCACCTACCCCGGTGAACACCGAATAACCGCCGTGCTCCATAGCGACATTATGGATAAGTTCTTGTATAAGCACCGTTTTTCCGACGCCCGCACCGCCGAAAAGTCCTATTTTTCCGCCCTTCGCGTAAGGCTCTAAAAGGTCGATTACCTTTATCCCCGTTTCAAGTATCTCGGCAGACGGTTGTTGATCCTCAAATTTAGGCGGCTGTCTGTATATCGGAAGCCTGGGAGTATCCGCTGGCAGAGCCTCTCCGCCGTCAATGGTGTCACCCAAAACATTAAACATTCTGCCAAGCGTCTTTTCACCCACCGGAACAGTAATGCTCTTGCCTGTATTTACAACCTCCATACCTCTTGCAAGTTTAAATGAATCGGAAAGCACAAGACATCGCACAACGCCCGAGCCCACATGCTCGGCAACCTCTAAAACTTTTATTTCACCGTCAACATCAACCTTTAGTGCGGTTCTGATTTTCGGTATGGGGCCGGATTCAAACAAACAGTCTACAACCGGACCGGAAATTTCTAAAATTTTACCGTTATTCAAGCCCTGTTATCCCTCGCTTCCCGTTTCTGCTTTTGCGCTTTGGCACCGGCGGAAACTTCGGTTATTTCTCTTGTTATCTCCGCCTGACGCAACCTGTTATACGCACCTGAAAGATTGTCTATTATCTCTTGTGCGTTATCGTTTGCCGCGCTCATAGCCGCCATTCGCGCGTTTTGCTCACTGCAAAAGCTATCCACAAGCGCACTGTATATAAAGCCCGTTAAGAATGCCGGCACTATGCTGTTTAAAACCTTTTTTGCGCTTGGCCAGAATTCATATCCCGACTTTTTTGACAACCGTGAGTCGGTAAAGTCCTCCCTCTCAAGCGGCAAAAGGCGCGCCGTTTGCACCGATTCGCTCGCATTCTTCTGCAAATCGGTATAGATTATATAAATCTCATCAGCTTCGCCGCTTTCATATAAATCAAGCAATGTGCGACAAATCTCTCTTGCCCTTTGCATTGTGGGATTCTGCGCCGTATAAACAAACGACTGCTCTATCGGAATGCTATGGCGTAAAAAATACTGTCTGCCGTACTCGCCAACCACAAAAAGCTTGGTATCATCATTTAGACCAAGGAGTTTTTCAGCTTTCTTAATTACATTTTGGTTGTACGCGCCGGATAGCCCTTTATCTGCGGTAACCACCAGACACGCGTCCGGTTTATCAGTGCGACCTTTATAGTCCTTAGAATAAAAATATTTGCTGTCAATATCATCGAAATAACCGAAAATCCTGCTGATTTCGGCTTTTAGTGACGAAAAAAAAGGTCTGGTAGAATCTAACGCGGCCTTTGCTTTACGCATCTTCGCGGAAGAAATCAAATACATAGCCGAGGCGATTTTTTGAGTGTCCTTAACGCTTTTTATACGGTCTTTAATCTCTTTCGTATTAGCCATTACCGCACCTGCTCTACAAATATCCCCGCCGCGTCTATTATACTTTGTCTGTCTGCACTGTTTAATCTGCCGTTTTTCTCGAGATTTTCACAAATATCGGGTAATTCTTCCCTTATATAGTCGAGCAATCCGGTTTTAAGACTCATTATTTTACTTTCCGCCACACCGTCAAAAATATTTGCCATAGCGGCGACAAGCAGTATGACCTGCTCATATTGAGCCAACGGTTCATACTGACCCTGTTTTAAAAGCGCAAGTAAATTTTCCCCTCGATTTAGTTGCCTGGCGGTTGACTCGTCAAGGTCACTTGAAAACTGATTGAAAACTTCTATTTCCTTATATTGAGCAAGAGTGAGCCTTAGTCCCGCGCTCGCCTTTTTAAGTGCCGCCGTCTGCGCGGCGCCGCCTACACGCGATACCGAAAGTCCTATGTTTACCGCCGGTCTCTGACCCTCAAAAAAGAGGTCGCTTTGAAGAAAAATCTGACCGTCTGTAATGGATATTATATTTGTAGGAATGTATGCCGAAACATCTCCCGCCTGAGTTTCAACGATAGGCAACGCAGTCATACTACCGCCGCCAAGCTTATCCGCAAGCCTCGCGGAACGCTCTAAAAGGCGTGAATGAAGATAAAACACATCGCCCGGATATGCTTCTCTCCCCGGTGAACGCTCAAGCAGAAGGCTAATCGTCCTGTAAGCTACGGCATGCTTTGAAAGATCGTCATAAACTATCAGAACATCCCTGCCGGCATACATAAAGTACTCAGCCAAAGCACATCCCGCATATGGAGCAATGTATTGAAGCGACGGGGAATCGCTTGCCGAAGAATTTACAACTATTGTATACTTATCGGCACCGTGCTCCCTGAGTATGTCACAAATCTGAGCTACACTTGAAGTCTTCTGACCTATAGCCACATATACACATATGACATCCTTGCCTTTTTGATTGAGAATAGTATCTACAGCAATAGCCGTTTTTCCGGTCTGGCGGTCGCCTATTATAAGCTCGCGCTGACCTCTGCCTATCGGAAACATAGAATCTATGCATAAAATTCCGGTCTGCATAGGTACGCTTACCGGCTGTCTGTCTATTATACGGGGAGCCGGATATTCTATCGGCATATAACCGCGTGCCTTGATATTTCCCTTACCGTCGACCGGTACGCCGAGCGCATCCACAACGCGCCCTAAAAAACCGTCGCCCACCGGTATGCCCGCGGTCTTTCCCGTTCTTCTTACAAGACTGCCCTCGGTTATTGGCTCATCATCACCGAAAAGTATGCAACAAACATAATCGCGTTTCAGTTCCTCAACCATACCGCGAACATCGCCGGCAAATATGAGAATTTCGCCGTAACGCACATTATCAAGACCGCAAACGGTAGCTATCCCGTCGCCTACAGTGAGCACTTTTCCTCGAGCAGAAAACTCATCGGAGGGTTGCCAATTATCTATGGCGTCGCGCATCAGGGATATCATATCCCCCTCGTTTGACGCAAGCCCTACAAGTACGCCACGAAGCTCACTTAGGCGCTCTTTCGCGCGTAAATCAGTCATTAGCTTTCTCCTTTTTGGTCTTGGGCGATTTTTCAAAAAGCACCTTCTCAGCCGCTTTTACAGCAATCTCGGCTATTTCTTCACGAGCTTCGTTTATCATGCGGTTCTTCTCATGAACAGCGGCCTCCTCTGCGTCAAGCAACATCTTCTTTTTAATATTCTTTGCTTCTTTTATAATCTTCTCGGCTTCCTCTTCTGCCTCAATGTGAGCTTTAGCCGTATCTTTTTCAATCTGTGCCTTTGCGTTTATAAGCTGTTCGTTTGCCTCTGCTTTAGCGATTTCCGCCGCGTTCAGCTTTTCGCCGGCTTCTTTATCAATCGCTTTATACTTTTCGGTCCTTTCATCCATAAACTTTTTTACCGGTTTATACAAAAGCAGATAAAGTCCGCCGAAAAGCAGACACAGGTTAAACATATGAAGCAATATTTGATGCAAATCTATACTAAGCGGAAGTGACATAAATACACCGCCCTTACATTACAAATATGATAAGTATTGCTACAATCAAAGCATAAATTATCGCAGTTTCAATAAAAACAAGCCCAAGCATTAAAGCGGTCCTTATTTTGCTCTCCGCTTCGGGTTGACGCGATATACCGTCAACCGATCTGGCTATGGCTATGCCCATACTGATAGCGCCCGCCGCGGCAACAACAGCCACGCAAGCAGCTGCGGCCATTGCTTTGCTTGAAGTTCCCGAATTCTCATTCTCTTCTACCGACTGGGTAGTGGAAGCCGTTTCTTCGCTCTCAGCAAAACATACAGTGCCGGCAAAAAATGTAAATACCAATAGCATTACCGCCATAACAGCCGAAAGTCTTATTATTGTTTTCATTGTTTTATCCTCCGCTTTTCATTTTTGACTTTTTCTTTTATGGGCGTTTTCTCAGAAACCTCTCCGTAGAAAACCGCCGTAAGCATTGTAAGAACATAGGTTTGTATAAGTGCGTGCAAAGCCGTAAAAAGTACGCCTACTACCACCGGCAATGCAAAGCTTAAGCCCACATAATGATAGACAAGCTCGGTAACCAACAACCCGCTAAGCAGTGCTCCAAACAGACGAAAGCTCATTGATATAGGCAGTGAGAACTCCTTAAGTGTGCTGAGTATTCCTCTAAAACCGTTACCAAGTATGCCGCCGGAAAGAATAATCAAATAGGAAGTTACGCCCATAGCTATCGCGCCGTTTATATCTGAAAGCGGCGCGGGAAGCGTAATACTGCGTCCCTGTGTTGTGACTGCCTGCAACCCTATAAGCTCAAAAAGCGTTCCTGTACATATGTATGTACCCGCCGTAAACACATACGCACCCAAAAAATAATTCTTGTGCGGACTGTTTGATTTTGCAAGATTATCAAAAAAACCCACAGCCTCTTCAATAAGCAGTTGAAGCTTGCCCGGAATAAACTTGAACCTCGGCACTGCGAATATTCGCACAATGAGCGCGAACAAGAGCAGAAAAAATGTAACAGTATATGCAGAAACGAGCGCGGGATTTACATAGCCGAGTCCGAAAAAATCAATTTTGTTTGTTTCATGAATAACGGCATCCCGCATTATTTCCTTTATGCTTTCATCATTACCGGGCGAACCGATAATCAGCGAAGAAAAAAGGAACGCCGCCGCACATAAAATCCAAACGGACACAAATATCACCCGCCGTTTTTTGCTCACTCATACCACCTGGCTTCCATTACAATTAAACATAGAAATTATATCACTATTTTTTTAAAAGTCAACCGCAAGACAAATCTCAGAATTTACACGAAAAAAAGCCGTGCCTTGCAGTACTTACCGAATTTTTCCTTCCATTTTAAAAAAATGTAAATATTTGCAAAATTTTCCTTGACATAAAACGGCAGTTAGTCTATAATAAATTATTACCATTAGATGATGGGGTAATATGCGCCTGTATTATGTTTTTCATTGTAAAAAACATAGAAAAACCCGGCGTTTTTCGACCCATTTTTGTAATTTTTATTTAGGAGTGATTTTGAACCTATGGAGAAATCAGCAATGGTTAAACCTGTAAAGCTGGGTAACAACACTCGTATGACATTTTCCAAAATCAATGAGGTTATTGATATGCCTAACCTCATTGAGGTACAGAAAGACTCTTACAACTGGTTTGTAAACGAGGGTCTTAAAGAAGTATTTGAGGATATGTCAGCCATTACCGATTACAGCGGAAATCTCGTTTTAAGCTTCGTTGATTACAGAATTGACGAGCAGCCGAAGTATGATGTAGCAGAATGTAAAGCAAGGGATACAACCTACGCCGCTCCTCTTCGAGTAACCGCACGCCTTACAAATAATGAGACCGGCGAAATTAAAGAAAGCGAAGTATTTATGGGCGATTTTCCGCTTATGACCGATTCCGGCACCTTCGTTATAAACGGCGCTGAGCGCGCTATAGTGTCTCAGCTTGTCCGCTCCCCCGGTATATACTTTGCGGAAAAAGTCGACGATAAAACCGGCAAGCGGCTTTTCTCTTCAACTATCATTCCTAACCGCGGCGCGTGGCTTGAGTACGAAACCAGTCCGAACGATGTAATTTATGTTCGTATCGATAAGAATAGAAAGCTGCCCGTTACCGCATTTGTCCGTGCTTTGGGAATCGGTACCAATCAGCAGATCCGCGAGCTTTTAGGGGAAGACGAGCGCCTCGCCGCAACCCTTGAAGCAGATGAAACAAAGAATACAGATGAAGGCTTGGTTGAGGTCTATAAGAAGCTCCGTCCGAGCGAACCCGTAACGCTTGACGGTGCAAAGGCTTACATTGAGCAGATGTTGTTCGATGTTCACAGATACGACCTCTCCCGGGTGGGAAGATACAAATATAATAAAAAGCTGTCTTTGACTGCGCGCATACGCGGTAAGGTGCTTTCAAGACCGGTTGCCGATCCGCTTACCGGCGAGATATTGGCGGACGCAGGAACAACGGTTTCTAAGGATCTTGCCGCCGAGCTTGAAAAGCGCGGCGTTTATGAAGCTTATATAAATGTAAGCGATCTCGAGGGCAAGGTAACCGAAGTTAAGATACTCACCAACAAAATGGTTGAGCTTAAAAACTTTGTAAAGCTTACAGCCAAAGAGCTTGACGAGCTTGATAAAAAAGGAATAAACGAGAATGTAAGCTTTGATGTTCTCAAAGAAATTCTCGATGAAAAGCTTGATAAAAAGGCTCTTAAAGAGGCATTGATAGATAGCGTTGATGTTTTAGTTCCCAACCATATAACTCTTGATGATATTTTTGCAAGCGTCAACTATATTTTAGGTCTGCCCTATGATGTCGGCTCAACAGATGATATTGATCACCTGGGCAACCGCCGTATCCGCTCGGTAGGCGAGCTTTTACAAAATCAGTTCCGTATCGGCTTTTCGCGTATGGAACGGGTTGTTCGTGAAAAAATGACGCTTCAATCCCAAGACCCGGACAGTATCACTCCTCAATCCCTCATAAACATACGCCCGGTAGTAGCAGCTATCAGAGAGTTCTTCGGATCTTCACCTCTTTCTCAATTTATGGACCAGACCAACCCTCTTTCGGAGCTTACTCACAAGCGTCGTTTGTCGGCGCTCGGACCGGGCGGTTTGTCGCGTGACCGCGCTTCTTTTGAGGTGCGTGATGTTCACTATACACATTATGGCCGTATGTGTCCTATCGAGACTCCGGAAGGTCCTAACATAGGCCTTATCTCTTACCTTGCAACTTATGCCCGTATCAATAAATACGGTTTTATAGAGGCTCCTTTCCGCCGTGTGGACAAAAAAACCGGCAGAGTCCTTGATGAGGTTGTATATATGTCTGCCGACGAAGAGGACGAGTATGTGGTTGCTCAGGCAAATGAGCCGCTTGACGAAAAAGGTTTCTTCGTGCGTAAAAAGGTTAATGCCCGTTACAGAGACGGTTTCCACGAAATGGAAGCCAGTCGTGCAGATTTTATGGATGTATCACCTAAAATGGTAGTATCTGTTGCAACAGCTATGATACCTTTCCTTGAAAATGACGATACAAACCGCGCTCTTATGGGTTCTAACATGCAGAAGCAGGCGGTACCGCTCTTGCGTCCGGAAAATCCGATAGTAGCTACCGGTATGGAATACAAGGCGGCTATTGACTCAGGCGTTGTAGTGCTTTCAAAGCGCGCGGGCACAGTTACCTATGTAAGTGCCGATACAATTAAAATCCGAGCTAAAAACGGAGAGATTGACGAGTATAATCTCATTAAATTCCTGCGTTCAAATCATGCTACCTGTATAAATCAAAAGCCGATAGTATCAGTCGGCCAAGCTGTATCCGCCGACGAAGTAATTGCCGATGGTCCGGCTACGAGCAATGGTGAAATTTCACTTGGCAGAAATGCACTTATAGGCTTTATGACCTGGGAAGGCTACAACTACGAGGACGCCGTACTCTTAAACGAGCGTCTTGTGCGTGATGATGTTTACACCTCTATTCATATAGAAGAATACGAGATTGAGTCGAGAGACACAAAGCTCGGAAAAGAAGAAATAACCCGTGATATACCGAATGTAGGTGAGGACGCGCTTAAGGATCTCGACGAACGCGGTATTATAAGGATAGGCGCCGAGGTTAAATCAGGCGATATTCTGGTGGGTAAGGTAACGCCTAAAGGCGAAACCGAACTTACCGCAGAGGAAAGACTTTTGCGCGCGATATTCGGTGAGAAGGCAAGAGAAGTAAGAGATACCTCGCTCCGCGTTCCCCACGGCGAATACGGCGTAATAGTTGATGTCAAGGTGTTTAACCGTGAAAATTCATCTGAACTCAGCCCCGGCGTTAACGATGTTGTTCGTTGCTATATAGCGCAGAAGCGTAAAATATCGGTAGGCGATAAAATGGCGGGTCGCCACGGTAACAAGGGCGTTGTGTCGCGCATACTTCCGAGTGAGGATATGCCCTTCTTACCCGACGGTACTCCGCTTGACATAGTTCTTAACCCGTTGGGCGTTCCTTCCCGTATGAATATCGGTCAGGTGCTCGAGGTTCACTTGGGCTATGCAGCAAAAGCACTCGGCTGGAATATTTGTACTCCTGTATTTGACGGCGCGCACGAGTCTGATATACGTGAATGCTTTAGGCTTGCCAATATGCCTGAAGACGGTAAAATCCAACTGTATGACGGCAGAACAGGCGAACCGTTTGATAACAGAGTAACCGTAGGTTATATGTACTATCTTAAGCTTCATCATCTGGTTGACGATAAAATTCACGCCCGTTCTACCGGTCCGTATTCGCTTGTAACGCAGCAGCCCTTGGGTGGTAAAGCGCAATTCGGCGGTCAGCGTTTCGGTGAAATGGAAGTTTGGGCACTTGAGGCTTATGGTGCGGCATATACGCTGCAGGAAATACTGACTGTTAAGTCGGATGATGTTATAGGCAGAGTAAAGACCTATGAGGCGATAGTCAAGGGGCAGAATGTTCCTAAAGCCGGCACTCCTGAGTCGTTTAAGGTTCTTATAAAAGAGCTTCAGTCATTAGGTCTCGATATCCGCGTGCTCAACAAAGAAGGATTTGAAATCGACTTGAAACAAAACTTTGACGATGACGATACCGGTCTTCCGAGACCTGCTCCCACATATTTTGAGGATGAGAGCGTTATGGTTGAAAGCGAGCTTGAAGGCTTTGCGCTTCAGGATGAAAACGGTGAAGATATTGTCGCAACCGATAATTATATTGAGGAACAATAAGGAGGTAAGCACAGGTTATGGAAATTCAAAACGATATAAAATTTGAGTCTATAAGAATAGGTCTTGCCTCACCGGAACAGATAAGAAACTGGTCGCACGGCGAGGTTACCAAGCCCGAAACCATAAATTACCGTTCCTTAAAGCCGGAGGTCGGCGGTCTTTTCTGCGAAAAGATTTTCGGACCTACAAAGGACTGGGAATGCCATTGCGGAAAGTACAAACGCATCCGCTACAAGGGCAAAATCTGCGAACGCTGCGGCGTTGAGGTTACAAGCGCTAAAGTGCGCCGTGAGCGTATGGGAAGCATTGAGCTTGCGGCTCCCGTTTCTCATATATGGTATTTTAAGACAATACCGTCCCGTATGGGTCTTGTGCTTGATATTTCTCCTAAGGCACTTGAGCATGTGCTTTATTTCTCACAATATATAGTAACCGACCCCGGCACTACGCCGCTCGAAAAAAAGCAGCTTTTGAACGAAAAGCAGTATAATGATATGCGCGAGAAGTATGAGGACGACTTCAAAGCCGGTATGGGTGCTGAAGCCATAAAGGAACTTCTTTGCGAAATAGATCTTAATAAAACCTGTGATGATTTGAAAGCCGAGCTTGAAGAGGCGACAGGTCAAAAGAGAGTAAGACTGTTAAAGCGTCTTGAGGTTTTAGAGTCCTTCAGACTCTCGGGTAATCGCCCCGAATGGATGATTCTCGATGTTCTTCCGGTGATTCCGCCCGATCTCAGACCTATGGTTCAGCTTGACGGCGGCAGATTTGCCACAAGTGACCTTAATGACCTTTACAGAAGAGTAATAAACCGCAATAACCGCTTAAAAAGGCTTCTTGACCTCGGTGCGCCCGATATAATCGTACGCAACGAGAAAAGAATGCTTCAAGAAGCGGTTGATGCGCTTATTGATAACGGTCGTCGCGGCAAGCCTGTTACAGGACCTAATAACCGTGCGCTTAAATCCCTTTCGGATATGCTTAAGGGCAAGCAGGGGCGTTTCCGCCAAAACCTGCTTGGTAAGCGTGTTGACTATTCCGGCCGTTCGGTTATAGTTGTAGGTCCTGAGCTTAAGATGTATCAATGCGGCGTTCCGAAAGAAATGGCTCTTGAGCTGTTTAAGCCTTTTGTAATGAAGCGTTTGGTTGAAACCAAATCAGTTACTAATATTAAAACGGCACGTAAAATGGTTGACCGAGCCTCCACCGAGGTTTGGGACGCGCTGGAAATGGTTATAAAAGAACATCCTGTTCTTTTAAACCGCGCCCCCACACTTCACAGACTCGGCATTCAGGCATTTGAGCCTGTACTTGTGGAAGGTAAAGCGTTAAAGCTTCATCCGCTTGTATGTACAGCCTATAACGCAGACTTTGACGGCGACCAGATGGCCATTCATATACCGCTTTCTGCGGAAGCGCAAGCGGAGGCTCGTTTCCTTATGCTTGCGGCAAATAACCTGCTTAAGCCTTCTGACGGTAAACCGGTCAGCGTACCTACACAGGATATGGTGCTCGGCTCCTACTATCTCACCCTTGTAAAATGCGGTGAAAAGGGCGCAAACAAGATATTCAGAGATAAAGATGAGGCCGTTATGGCTTATAATGACGGAATTATCGGTCTGCACGCGCCGATAAGAGTTCGGATGACCGATGAAAACGGAAATCACGGTCTTATATGGTGTACTGTAGGTTATATAATATTCAATGATTCCATTCCTCAGGATCTCGGTTTTGTGGACAGAACAATACCGGGTCATGAATTTGATCTCGAATGGTCCTTTAAGGTTAATGATCCTACCAAGAATACCATAGACAGCATTGACGATATTGTCCCGAATAAGGTTGGTAAAAAACAGCTCGGAAAAATCATTGAACGTTGTATTGATCTTCACGGAACGAGCGTTTCGTCTATTGTGCTTGATAAAATCAAATCCACCGGATTTAAGTATTCCACCAAGGGCGCTGTTACGGTTGCGGTAACCGACGCGGTCATTCCTCCGGCTAAGGCGGAAATCCTTGCCGAAGCAGAGAAGAGTATTGATGTTATTACAGCACAGTACAACAGAGGACTTTTAAGCAACGATGAACGCAGCCGCCATGTAATAGAAATATGGAACAAGGCAACAGAAGATGTTGCGGATGCTCTGAGAGGCAATCTTGATGAGTTCAACCCGATATTTATGATGGCGGATTCCGGTGCGCGTGGTTCGATGAGCCAGATAAGACAGCTCGCAGGTATGCGCGGACTTATTGCCAACACCGCCGGTAAGGTAATTGAAGTTCCCATTCGCGCTAATTACCGTGAAGGACTTAATGTTCTTGAGTACTTCATCTCTTCGCGAGGCGCGCGTAAAGGCCTTGCCGATACGGCGCTCCGCACGGCCGACTCCGGTTATCTTACACGCCGGCTTGTTGATGTTTCGCAGGATGTAATAGTCCGTGAAAATGATTGCGGAACCGAGGAAGGTCTTACGGTATTCGATATAAAAGACGGAAATCATATACTTGAAACACTTGAGGAAAGACTGGTAGGCAGATACCTTTTGCATCCCGCCGTTCATCCCGAGACCGGTGAGGTTATATGCGATACTGATCATATGATGACCAAGGAAGACGCAAAGAATATAGTTTCTGCCGGAATTGATCGCATAGAAATCCGTTCAATACTGACCTGCCACTCTCATCACGGCGTTTGCCGCAAGTGCTACGGTGCAAACCTTGCGACAAACAAACCTGTTACGGTAGGCGAAGCAGTCGGTATAGTAGCGGCGCAGTCTATAGGTGAGCCGGGCACTCAGCTTACAATGCGTACCTTCCATACTGGTGGTATCGCGTCAACTGAAGATATTACGCAGGGTCTTCCCCGTGTTGAAGAGCTGTTTGAGGCACGTAAGCCAAAGCGTTGCGGTCTTATTGCAAAGATTTCGGGCAGAGTACGCATAGTGGCGGAAAAGAAGAGCAATGTTCTCTTTATAAATAATGAAGAAACAATGGAGGAAGAGAAGCTCACTATTCCTTATGGCTCGAGGATACTTGTAAATGACGGCGATTATGTAAACGCCGGCGACCTGCTTATCCCGGGAGCAAAATATCCGCAGGATATTCTTGAGGCTCAGGGACCTGAAGCAGTCGAAGAGTATATCATCGCTGAAATTCAGAACGCTTACAGAACTCAGGGTGTTGATATCAACGATAAGCACATTGAAATAATCGTTCGTCAAATGATGAGGAAGCTTAGAATACTTGATTCGGGCGATACGGAGCTTCTTAAGGATCTTACCTATGAGTATAAGGATATTGCCGATGCAAACGCTAAGATAGACGAGCGCATCGCCGCCGGCGAAGAGGGTCTTAAAAAGGCGGTGTATAAGCCCACCCTGCTCGGTATTACAAAAGCTTCTCTTGCTACTGAATCCTTTATGTCGGCAGCTTCCTTCCAGGAAACTACCCGCGTACTCACGGAAGCAGCTATCAAGGGAAAAACCGATCCTCTCTTCGGTCTTAAAGAAAATGTCATTATCGGTCAACTTATTCCTGCCGGTACAGGTATGAAATCAGCAGAAATAAATCCCGATTATGACGACTGATTATAAAAATCTTGCATTTGTAACCAAGTTATGATATTATTACTATTGTTCCACACGGGAAACAGGAGGTGTAACTATGCCGAATATTAAATCCGCAAAAAAAAGAGTACAATCAAGCCGTGCAAATAACGAGCGTAACAAGGCGGTGCGTTCAGCACTCAGAACGGCAATTAAAAAGGCTGATGCCGCTACCGCGTCAAAAGCCGAAGGGGCAAGTGAGGCTGTAAAGGAAGCTATTGTTAAAATTGACAGAGCAGCCGGAAAGGGCCTGCTTCATAAGAATAATGCCGCGAGAAAGAAAAGCGCGCTTGTAAAAAAACTTAACAAGGCGTAATATGGCAAAATAAGTGCCGGAAGGATTTATTCCTTCCGGCTTATTTTTTATTATCCGTATTTATTCCCCAGAAGCTTCGCTTTCGTCCTCAAAGTAAATATCGGCTATGCTGACATTTACTTTGGTGACCGCGGTACCGGTCATAGTCTGAATTTTATCCTTTACATTTGACTGAACCGCTTCGGCAACCTCGCGGACCTTAGCGTTTTTATCAACGCATATATAGACCGTAATTTCAATCGCGCCGTTTATGCTTTCCGCCTTTACTCCCTTAAAGGCGCTTTTTGTTCTGAATGTGCCTTTAATATCAATGGCTTTTTTTGAAAGGCCCGTTACACCCTCAACCTCTAAAGCGGCTATCTGAGCCATCTTTTCAAGCACTGCCGTAGATACGCTGAGCTGTGTCTTGTTTTCCTGCATATTTATTCCTCCGTCCATAGAGTATTTTAACTTCTGCTGCTAATTATATCATAGTTTTCAAAAAAGTACAACTATTTTACCGTAACAATTTTAATATTTGCAAGCGGTATATTGGTCTGCGCGGTTATTATATCCTGAATCTGCATAGTTTGAGTGGTGGTAAGACCTTCCGATTTTACTATCACATTTACATCCTTATCACCTATAACTACAAGCGCGTCGGCAAAATCCTTCGCCTTTAACAGCGTTTCAATGTTGTTTTCCTGTTCAAGCCTTGAAACAAGCGCTTTTACGGCGTCTGTTGCGGCTGACTTTTCATCGTCGTTTAGTGAAGATGAACGCAGAGTTTCTTCTACCAATTCCTGCTGTTTTTTAAGGTTTGCATTACGCTCTTTTTTTGCGTTGTCAAAATAATTTTTATCGGTCTCGCTGACCTTTGCGGAAGTGGCGACGGTTTCGCCCGAAGAGGTTTTCTTATTAACATATGTAGCCTCGCCTAAGTACTTCTCGCTTGATGAAAACTTCATATTAAGCCACACCGCCGCTCCGAGACATAAAACCATTAAAACCAGTATTGCCTGACCTTTTGTGAAAACCTTACCCTTTTTCATCTGATATTCCTCCTGATACATATACTCTTTGTGATGTAATATTGAGCGCCGCGGTTACGGCGTTTTGTATTTTTTCGGCAACCGCGGGACTGTCTCCGAATTTACATACTATCGCCACGCCCCTTATATCGGGCATTATACGGGTGACAATCAGCGGTTCTTCGCCACCGTCCGAAGATTTTACGGTTATATAGGACTGTTTTGTTGCCTTACGGTTTTCCTCCGACCCTTTATTGTTTGAAGCCGATGTATCACTCTCCTTTGAATCGGCGTAATTATATCTTACGCCGCTTTCAAGTGTTATAACTACCGTAGGGTCTTTATCTCCGGTGATACCGGTGACAATGTTGCGAACACTTTCGTTTATTACCTTCCTATAGTCATCGGTACTCATATCCTCAACCTCTTTTTTACTCTTATTACCGGAAGGTATAAAGCTTGAAAGAAAAATCAGCACTATACCCGATATCCCCAGTATTAAAAGCAATTTGGGGCGACTCATTGTTGCCGGTATTTTTTTAAGCATTCTATTCATTTACAACCACAACCTCATAACTGTCTGAGCCTATTACTTCATTTATTCGTTGTTCCGAGGCGTCGGTGTAAACATAAACTTTAGTAATATTTATGCTGTCCGCCCCGGATTTATCCGTAAAAACCACGATTTTATCAAAATTTATTTTTTCTGCGCTTAAAGCCTCGCTGAATACCAGTCGGGCGGACGCGGCGGAGAGCCGCTCATCACCAAAATCCAAGCTGTGCTTATTGTCAAGCTTAATATCAGCTTTACTTATAAATGTCGCTGATGATAAAACAATACAAAGAAAAGTAAGACTGAAAGCGTATTTTGCGGCATTTGAAAGATTGCCGCCCGGCACCAGTACATATAACAGGCCAAGTGCTATACACCCAACACAGAAAGATGTTATAAATGCGCCTAACACACTACATTCCCCTTCCGGCACTCACAACAGTTGAAAGTGAAATTATAAAAGTAGCTCCGACTATAAGCACAGCGAAAAGCAGAAGCGCGAATACACCGTCAATTGATTTAAGAAGCTTTGATATTTCCTGACAGCCGAAGATTTCGCATATGCCGCCCGTAAGAAGTAAAACCAACCGCCAGATAAGCAATTCAAAAAGCACCGGCAAAAGCATAACCGCAAGCGCTAAAACACCGTAAATCCCAACAGATGACTTTAAAACCGAAAGCGACGCTGAAACGGTGTTTACCGCGCCGGAAAGTGCGTTTCCGGCTACCGGAACACAGGTTCCGAGTATAAATTTCGCACTTCTGATTGCCATACCATCCGCTGCGGAATTTATCGCATTCTTAGCGCCTAAAACGCCTAAAAACACCGTCGCGCAAAGCGACATTGCCCACATCCCCGCTTTTTTAAAGGTTTCAGCGATACTTGCTCTTCCACCGTCAGGCAATATAGCAGAGCCAATGCTCAGAGCCAAATACGCGCCTATTACCGCGGACTGTCCGAAAGCCGCGGCTGCCGCGGTAAACTCTGCCGATAAAAGAATCATACCTCCGCTTGCCGCGGCGGTCGCCGGTGCTCCGGTTACACTGAGTATACCCATATACGCAGGCACAAAAGAGAGCATGAATGAGCTACTTGATTTTATAACATTTATTGCCCCGCTGATACTACTCCAAATTCCGGAAGCCATGGTACTTATGACGGCGAGCGTCACAGCAAGCTTTGTCGCGGTATTTGTCGACATATCCTTACGGTAATATTTAAAGACAGCGGCTATAAGTATTACCGCTATTATAGACGCGCCGCATTTAACCGGAATTTTCATGCCGCTTTCCAAAAAATAAAATACATGCGAAAAAACATTTTCGGTCTTTAAATTATCAACCCAACGGCTGTCATCTATAGAAATGCCCTCGGTTTCCAATAAGCTTTTCGTGTCATCATTCATGGAGTTCTCAATATCTTTAATTCCCGAATACTCATAAAAATCTTTGTATTCGCTCTCCTCACCGTACACAAAGAACGGTATAAGAATAATGAAAAAAATTGTAGTAAGAATTATAAATACCTTTTTCATAGTCCGGAAAATTTTAAAGCTACCTCCAATATATTTACAGCCGACGGCACGCATAAAACAAAAATCGCGCACTTTCCCGCAAGCTCGGCTTTAGCCGCTAAAGAGCAGAAACCGAAATCCCGACAGGTATCAGCTGTAAAATCCGTAAGGTATGCTATACCGAGTGCCTTAAGCGGCAGCGAAAAAAAAGATGCCGCGCCGGACGCTTTACCGAGTACAGTCTTAACTCTAAGTATGTAGGGCATTACGGCGTCTAACATCATTATAAGTACCAACGCGCCGCAGGCAATAATCATAATAAAGGCGTATTCCCTTTTCTGATTTCCTATGCTGATAGCCAGTCCGGCGGTAATAAGTAAAATACACAGAGCTTTGATGAGTACTTCCGTCATAACCCGAAAAGTCCTTTTATGGTAGAAAATAAATCCGCAATTGCCGTAACAATCATCAAGAGCACCACTATCAACCCCGCCAGTGATGTAAGCATAGCCTGATCCTCGCGCCCCGAGCGTATAAGCAGTTGATTTAATACCGTAACAATAATTCCTATTGCGGCAATTTTAAATATGAAATTTACATCCATTTGCTTCACCACTTATTAAATAAGCATTATGCCGATGGCAAGTCCCGCGCAAACGCCGGATGTGCGCCAAAGCTTGGCGCCCTTATTGTATTCGGATTCTTTGAGGCTTATTTCACAGCTTAAAGCCTCCTTAATCCCGTCTATTCTTGTAAGCTCGGCGGTCATATTACCGCGCCCGAATTCATAAAAAAAGCTTTCAAGTGTTTTCTTAAGCTCACCGTTCATAGCCTTATCATCTATAACAGCTCCGTCACAATAGCAGATAAAACTATCTATGCGGTTAAACGCGGTTGTAAGTATCTTCTTCCGGCTTAAAACACCCGTTTTAAGCATGTTCTCTGTTTTAATAAGCGCCTCTTTTATAGCTTTAAGCCTCTTTATATATTCTCTTTTCGAATACGCCTTTAAATAGCCTAAAAAAGAAACGCTCAAAAAAAGCAGAAATACACCGATAAGTTTAACAGTCAATTTCATTTATAATCTCCTGCACATCATATATTCTCGGTTTTTCACCTATGTTTTTCGAAAGCAAGACTATGGTTTTTAAAACACCGCTTGCAATCAACTCTCCGGTTGCCGGCCGCTTTGTAAGCTCCGACACACTTGACGCGTGAGCGGTTGTCAATATATAAACTCCGGAATTAAACGCCTCCAACACACTTTGAGCTTCTTTTAAAGTACCTATTTCGTCAAAGGCTATTATTTGAGGATACATAGTCTTAAGGGCGCTCGCGGCACCAAATGCCCTGTCGGCAACATACATGGCGTCGGTATTCGGACCTAAATCAAATATCATACCGCCCGAAATTTCGCGGCGTGAATCTATTACGCATATTCTGTAACCCGACAAAGACAGCTTCCTTATAAGCTCCCTGAGCATCGTAGTTTTACCCGAACACGGCGGACCCGCCAAAAGCATACCGCCGCTAAAGCGGAAAAACACCTCGTCCGCGCAACCCTTTATCTGACGGGGAATGCGAATGTTTGCCGATACTATTCCGGAAAGCGACGGCGAAAAGTCACCGCAAACGCCCACCCTGATACCGCCGGGTGCTGAAATATACCCGTTTTCTATCTCTTTTGTATGCGCAAAAACCGAATTTTCGCACAATATGAGAAGTGCGTTTTCAAATTCATCATCTAAACAGTATATCGGGTTTTCGGAATATAGGGAAAATTCTCCTCCGCTTGAGATAAAATATGATTTTCCCTTACAGGTCACCGATACCGGCATATTTCTACGAAGTCTTATTTCCTCAAAGATTTTACCCGAAAGCAAGGCTTCTCTGAGTAATGTTGAAATCCTTTTGGGAAGCGCGGACATGATAAACGAATAAACGCCGTTATCATCCAAGAAAACCACATCCTTTAAGCTCTCAGTTAATAGTATGAAAGGCCAGTCCATTTTAGAACAAAACATTGCGTGCCCCGATATCTTGACTATTAGGAAGTCGGGTGTTAAAATGAGAGAATAAGGAGGCGGTAATATGAATAATATTAAAAAAACATTTGCACTGATAGTATCTGTTTTGATATGTATATCTGTCCTGCCGAGTTTTGCTTTTGCAGACAACATTTTACTGGCATCCGTTTCAGCTACGGTTACGGAACCCTTTGCCGGAGAACACCCGGATTTTAACATAATATCGAGCGAACCGGAAAAATACAGTGTCAGCGTGAGTGATTGGTATTTGCATGAGAGTCCTTACCCGTCGCTGACTGCCGAAAGCATATTTGAGGGTAGTCACTCTTACTCTTTAAGAATCACATTCACACCGCTGGACGGTTATACAATAGATTACACTACCGCTTTTACGGTAAACGGGAAGACGACCAGCTGCTACGGATCCGTCGGTAACCGCGAAGTTACTTTCTTTGTGCCGCCGGAGGTATATGATATATCCTCTCAATCTGCGCTTGAGACCGCTCTCACTCAGAAATCACACATAAGTGAATTAAATATAATATCCGATTTTACGGTCGATAAAGACTGTATGATATACTTTAACGGCGAGAATTTGAAATGCCATCACGACACCGTTTTAACTGTAAACGAAGGCGTTACGCTGACAATCGGAAACGGCGGCAGTATCGGCTCCTTCTGGCCTTCATACGAGGGTGACTGGGAAACTCCTCCGTTTCCCAAAGCAAAAATTGTAAATAACGGAACAGTAATAGTGGATGACGGCGGCGCCACCAAAGCCGACTTTGATACAAATAACGGCACAATTATCGTGAAGAACGGCGGCAACGCGGTAGTAGTTAATAAAAACTACGGAACCGTAACCGTAGAGTCCGGCGGTAACTATATGACAACCCAGGGCGCAGACGCTCAAAATCACGGCACGGTTATAATAAACGACGGCGGCTATATGGAGGCTCGTTTCGGTACAAGTATAATAAACTGTAATGACGGCAAATTTGTGCTTGACGGTACATTCCGTTGCAATTCTTACTTCGATATGGAAGGCACCGGACATTTATGGTTTGAAAACGACGGTGAGGTAGAAGGCCACGGCGATGTTATAATAGCCGCGGCAGATTCCGAAATAATGCCGGCAGGCGACAAATACCCGCTTATTGAGGAAATGATGGCACAGTTAGGTCAGGAAAAGCGGTTTGAAAGCTGGGACGATATAAATATTTTAAAGCTCGAAGAAGCCGCAACATTTGAAGAGCTTGAATTATACCTGAGCGCCGAGCGTATCGTTGCGGGCGAAAAAGTAGAAGGTAATATGGATACAATTGTTGTCGTGACCGAGGATGTCGATGTGCCGACGGGTAAGTCAATTATGACAATGGGTAAAGTAATAATTGACAGCAACAAACGCTTTAACATTTGCGAAGGCGCCCTTTTGGAATGCAGTCTTGAAAATCACGGTATTATAAATGTACAAAACCACGGAAAGCTTTATACTACCATGGGCGGAAACATAGAGAACTACACTAATATTTTAATTTGTGAAAAAGCTGAGCTTAAAAGCCAGATGGGGGCTTCGGTCATAAATAATCAAGGTGCTTCTCTTCATATTTCAGGAAGGTTTTACTGCGGTTCAATAGGCTTTGACGGGAATGACGGAATGTGGTTTGAAAACAGCGGCAATGTGTTAGGCGACGGTTCGATAATTCTCTACGAAGCAGCATTTAATGATATGCCGGTCAAGGATACCGCTGCACTTGTTCAAAAAGCCAAAGAAAGTATTTCCGGCACGGGGGATCCCCTTCTTGAAATACGCCTTGCAGGAGATATAAACGGTGATTTTACCTTAAATAATCTTGATATTGCACGACTTTTCAAAAGGCTATCCGGTTGGAGTGTTGAAACGGATGAAAAAGCACTTGATACCAACGGAGACGGGAATACAGACAATCGGGATTTAACAAGATTATTCCAATACTTAAGCGGTTGGGATGTAAGCATATTTTAAAACACATCAGGTATAAAAAACGGAACACCCGTATATGAAAAACGCGGCGGTGAAAATTCACCGCCGCGTTTTTTTAGTCTTTATGTTTTTGCCATTTTCATAACCAACGAATGAGGCAACAGTTTTGCAACCAACCTGTAAAATTTATAAAACAGTTTATTCGTGTAAACAGCTTTTCCCCTGTGCGAAGCATCGAGGGATTTTTTCGCCATATCAGCAACATTAACACGGGGAAGTGTATCAAATGTGCGGCTTGTACCTCTTTCAATATTGGCTATGGGCAAAAACTCTGTATCCATAGGTCCCGGACAACAAGCGAGAACATTTATTTACGCGGTTTAAGTTCTTCCCTTAACGCTCTTGAAAGACTCATAACATATGCCTTTGTAGAACAATATGTCGCCATTCTTATATTGGGCGCAAACGAAGCTATAGAACAGGTATTTATTATTTCGCCTCCCTGCATAAACGGCAGGCAAACGCCGGTAACCCGATTTACCGCCTCACAGTTGAGTCTGACCATAAGGGCGTTATCGTGTTCGCTTATACTATCAAAATTGCCAAGCTTCCCAAATCCGGCATTATTTATAAGGAGAGTAACCTGACATTCTTGTTCTTTAAGCGTCTCGCTTAGTTGCTGAAACGCCCCGTCCACAGTCAAATCAAGGGGCAGAGGATATATTATATCGCCGTATATTTTCTTTAATTCCCAAAGACGCTCAGCCCTTCTGGCTATAACGATTATTTTACCAATATCTCTGCGTTTTTCTATTACCGCCTTTACAAATTCCACTCCCAATCCTGAGGAAGCTCCGGTAATCACCGCCGTTTTCATATTATCACCTATTCCTTGCTGAATTCTTCGAGGATAAGTCCGTCGTTCTTTTCAAGTGCCCAATTTATATTCCAATCGCTTGTAAATATAAGCAAATCATTACCCTTAAAATCCTGAACCCATTTGGTATCGGATGTAAGATTAAGAGCTTTTACATCTGTTCCGGGCGACTTTATCCAACGGATAAACTGATAAGGCATATTGTTTCTTATTACCTCGACTCCATACTCGTTTTTGAGCCGATATTCGAGTACCTCAAACTGCAACACTCCTACAACGCCGACTATCACTCTCTCCATACCGGTATTAGGCTCGTGAAAAATTTGTATTGCGCCTTCCTGCGCTATCTGCTCAACGCCCTTTACAAACTGCTTTCTTTTTAGACTGTCCTTATGCTCTATAACCGCAAAATGCTCCGGTGCAAAAGTAGGTATACCTTCAAACTGCACTTTTTTACTCTTTTCACAAACGGTATCTCCTATTGAGAAAATACCCGGGTCAAACACGCCTATTATGTCCCCGGCATATGCCTCGTTGATTATCTGGCGGCTGTCCGCCATTAACTGCTGAGGTTGAGAAAGTCTTAACATTTTACCCGATTGTACATGAAAATACTCTTTGTCTCTTTGAAACTTACCGGAGCATATGCGCATAAATGTCATACGGTCGCGGTGAGCCTTGTTCATATTAGCTTGAATTTTAAAAACAAACGCGGAAAAATGATCGTCTTCAGGGGTTATATCACCGCTGCTCGTCGCGCGCAGCAACGGCGGTGTAGTCATTTTCAAAAAGTTTTCAAGAAACTGCTGTACTCCGAAATTTGTAAGTGCGGAGCCGAAGAAAACAGGCGTTAACTTACCTTTATGAACTTCATCAATATTAAACTCAAAGCTCGCCCCGTCTAAAAGCTCAATTTGGTCTACGAGTTCACGCCGTAAATACTCACCTATTATATTATCAAGCTTTTCGGTATCGGTTATGTCGCATTTTACAGCGTCAAGCCTCATTTGCCCTTTGTGCATATCACCGAATGCCAGGATTTTTCTCTCCTCACGGTCAAATACACCTTTGAAGTCAACACCGCTTCCTATAGGCCAGTTTACAGGATATGTGCCTATTCCGAATTCCTTTTCAAGCTGATCAAGAAGCTCAAACGGATCCCTTGCGTCACGGTCAAGCTTGTTTATAAATGTAAATATTGGTATGTGCCGCATTGCGGTAACTTTAAATAATTTACGAGTTTGCGGCTCAATTCCCTTCGCGGCGTCAATAACCATAACCACACTGTCCGCCGCCATAAGAGTACGGTAGGTGTCCTCTGAAAAATCCTGATGCCCCGGTGTATCAAGTATATTTATGCAAAAGCCTTCGTACTGAAACTGTAATACGGAAGAAGTTATCGAAATTCCTCTTTGCTTTTCAAGCTCCATCCAGTCCGACACGGCGTGCTTGGCGGTTGCTTTACCCTTTACCGACCCTGCTGTTTGTATTGCGCCGCCGTATAAAAGCAGTTTTTCGGTAAGGGTGGTTTTGCCGGCGTCCGGATGAGATATGATCGCGAATGTTCGCCTTCGCCTTATTTCGTCGCAAAGCTCCAAATTGATCCCTCCAAAGTATTCGTTAAAACAGATAAATTTTACCACAAATTCAAGTGTTTATCAACAATATTAAAAAAAAACAAAAAAAAGCTTTACATTTTGAAAGTTATAGGCTATAATGTGTATATCTAAAATTATCTAAAAATATCTGTGGAGGTATTATGATGAAAAAATTATTAGCTGTTATTGTTTGCTTATGCATAGCACTTACCGTTACGGTATCCGCTTTTGCCGAAAGCAGTCCTGAAAGCAATATTGCCGTATTTAACGGCAGTGGCAAGACCAGCGGCGGTGAATCAATTTCATCCAACACATATACCACTGTATCCGACGGTAAAACAATTACTGTTGTAGCGGATGAGCAAACATATGGTAAATTTGAAAAGTGGAGCTTTGTAATCATTGATGCAAACGGTAACGAAACCGAAGCAAGAGAAGGCGTTGATTATGAGTATGTAAGCGGTAGCTCAACCTCTTCTGAGACCACGATCAAGCCTATAGGCGGCAAGAAGCTCGCTATTATCGCCAATTATGCCAGTGCCGTTGCTGATAGTAAAACTCATGAAATCGGTACAAACGTCGTTATAAGAAAAGGTAACGGTACAAGAGAAGACGGTACAGCTATGCGCCCCGACGCTTTTGTTTATGTTCCCGTAGGTTCAACTGTTACAGCCACTGCCGATGAAGCCACTTACGGCAAATTCAACAACTGGAGTATTTATGTGATTGAAGATGCAACCACTACAGGTGCTACAGCAGGCGGCGCAAGCCTTATAACTCTTGCAGCTACTCAGAAAGCTACAAAGGCTAAGGCGAATACCGATTACACCGTTGTAGATGGTAGCCTTAAGAGCAAGACCGTTAAGATAAAAGTTCTCTCCACAAAGAAACTTGCTATTTGCGGTAATTACGCTAACAAGATCACTGATCCGCTCAAGGGTAGCAGTGAGGACGGTTCTCCGAAAACTAACGACTTAGGCGTTATGTATGCGGTAATCACTTTACTCATTGCAGGTGCGGTTGTTTTCGGTGCAAAGCGTCAGCTTTCAAAATAATCATCATATAATTTTTCAGACCTATGCTTCGGCATAGGTCTGTTTTTATTCCTCTATTTAAACATAGTCTGCACACCGTCAACTATTTCGCCCATAGCTCTTATCAGCTTTGTTGAACCCTTAGTTATGTTGTGCTTGTTTTGAGTAAGCATCTTTCCTACCACTACTACGGCAGCCCCTGCGACCATTCCGGTGCCCATACCTTTTATAAAACTCATTGAACCGTTTTGCATATAAAAACACCTCCCTTTTTTCTTATTGTTGCCAACAAGGGAGGCGTTTATTATTTAATTATTTTTGTATTCGCTAAACGGAGGATGAATTTTATCCTTTTCTGACAATTTAATTTCAAAGTCTTCATCAACAGGCCATTCAATCCCTATATCCTTATCATTCCACATAAGTCCGCCTTCGTCGTTTGGATGATAATAATCATCAACCTTATAAACAAACTCAGCTTCATCCGACAACACCAAAAAACCGTGAGCAAAATTCTTAGGTATAAAAAACTGCCTTTTGTTCTCTTGTGAAAGGATAACGCCCTCCCATTTCCCGAATGTAGGCGATCCCGGTCTTAAATCGACCGCCACATCAAAAACTTCGCCCCTTATACAGCGCACAAGCTTTGACTGACTGTACTTCTTTTGAAAATGCAATCCCCTGAGGACGCCTTTTGCAGACATAGACTGATTATCCTGCACAAAATCAACTTTTATTCCGCCGGCATAAAAATCTTCCCTTTGATATGTCTCCATAAAATATCCGCGACTATCTCCGTAAACTGTCGGCTCAACTATAATTACTCCCTCTATCGAAGTTTTGATAAAATTGAATTTCCCCATATCATATCTCCTTCTTAGCGGAGTACATCTTGTCGTAATACTTCATATAATCGCCGCTTACAACATTTTCCATCCATTCGCGGTTTTCAAGATACCATTTAAGCGTTTTCTTAATTCCAACTTCAAAGCAGGTCTCCGGATACCAGCCAAGCTCGTTTTTAATTTTCTCGGGGTCAATTCCGTAACGGCGGTCATGTCCCTTACGGTCGGTGACATGCTTTATCATATGCTCGCCGACTGTACTGTCAACATTTTCCTTTATATACTCAATTATGGATTTCACGATAAATATATTAGGCTTTTCATTGTGACCGCCTACATTATAAACCTCTCCAAGTCTGCCACCGCGGATTACCATATCAATAGCTTTGCAGTGATCCTCAACATAGAGCCAGTCGCGAATCTGCATACCGTCTCCGTAAACCGGAAGGTCTTTGTGCTTAAGCGTATTATTCATTATAAGCGGAATAAGCTTTTCAGGGAACTGAAACGGTCCGTAATTATTTGAGCAACGGGTGATATTCACAGGAAATTTATATGTATCACCAAAAGCTTTAACAAAGAAATCAGCCGCCGCTTTAGATGATGAATACGGAGAATGCGGGTCAAGCGGCGTTGTCTCCATAAAGTATCCGGTCTCGCCAAGACTGCCGTAAACTTCATCTGTTGAAACCTGTAAATATTTAACGCCCTCTTTATATTTATCGTCGCCGACAGACCACGCTTCTTTAGCGCACTGCAGCATATTAACGGTACCCTCAACATTTGTTTTAACAAATATTTCAGGATTGGAAATACTGCGGTCAACATGGCTTTCAGCGGCAAAATTTACAACGAAATCAATATCATTTTCGTTAAATATCTTTGATATGGCCGCCTTATCGCAAATATCCGCCTGAATAAATGAATAGTTCGGGTTATTTTCAACACTCTTGAGATTTTCAAGATTCCCCGCATATGTCAGCTTATCAACATTTATTATGCGTACATCATCATATTTGCCCAACATATAAATAACAAAGTTAGAACCGATAAATCCGGCGCCGCCGGTAACAAGATATGTTTTCATTTTTAAAACTCCTTTTCAGTCTTTGACTTTTGAAATATACTCTTTAAGCGCCGTTTGCCATTGCCTCATTTGATTTCCTACGCTGCATCTAAGCGCCAGATTATCAAGCGAAGAATACTCAGGTCTTTTCGTGGGGCTCGGATACTCATCAGATGTGCAAGGTAAAACAGCACCGGAAGCATATCCCGAATACTCTGCAATCTTTTGGGCAAATTCATACCACGAACACTCGCCCTCGCCGGTACAATGATAAATGCCGTATTCTTCCGTCAAGGCAAGCTTTAAAATGTGATGAGCCAAATCATTCGCATTGGTAGGATTACCCCGCTGGTCATTTACCACAGTTATACTGCCTTTTTCCTTAAGAACACGCCTTACTGTTTTAACAAAGTTCTTGCCTACATATCCGTAAAGCCACGAAGTGCGGACTATAAAGGTTTTATCGCAAAATGTCATTGCATATTTTTCGCCGAGAGCCTTCGAGGCGCCATACGGACTTTGAGGGTTTATCATATCCCACTCTCTGTACGGTTCATTTGCGTTACCCGCAAAAACATAATCAGTAGAGATATGAACAAATTTAGCGCCTGTCTCTTTAGCACAAACGGCTAAATTTCTGACGCCTTCAGCATTAACGCTAAACGCCGCCTCAGGGTTTGCACCGCACCCGTCAACATTTGTCATAGCGGCGCAGTTTATTATTATATCCGGCTTTGCTTCTTTAATAAACGCTCTTGCGGAAATCATATCTGTTATATCAAACTCGCCTATATCCGCCGGTATAGTTACGGCGTTATTATAAGCACTGTCAATAACACCGATTTCCGAACTGCCGCTTTTTATTATGGAAATAAGCTCATTTCCAAGCTGCCCTGCAGCGCCGGTAATCATTATTCTCATTTTTTATAGCCCCTCCATTTTATCAAGAACTTAAAGCAAGACGCGATGTGAATAAATAACAGCCTTAAATCCTTATGACTCCCACGACCCCAAATATGGGTTACTTTTACACTCGGCAGAAAAAGCACTTTGCCTAAGTTTTTGGCTCTCAAGGTCAAGTCTGCATCCTCAAGGTACATAAAATACCGTTCATCAAATCCGGCAAGCTTTTTGAACTCTTCACTCTTTATTGAAAAGAAACACCCGCTGGAAAAATCTATTTCGCACGGTTCGGTTATCTCTCTGTCCGCCCAAACATATTCGGAGCGGATTTTTTTTGAAAGCCTGCCTAAAAACAACTTTTTGAAATCAGGCACTGATTTCGGAAGCTGCTGAACCGTTTTATCTGTATTAAGAATACAAGGTGACAGCATTACCGCATCGGGATTTTTTTCAAAAAAATCGACCATATCTGCAAACACATCATAATTCACTGTAATATCCGGATTGATAACAAAATGATACCGGCTTTTTATCACATTAAGAACCTTATTATGCGCCGCGCCGAAACCAATATTCTTTTTGAGTCGTATTATATTTTCAGAAGGAATAAGTTTCTCTATACGACTGAGCGTATCGTCTGACGAGTTATTATCAATTATATAAAAATCAAGCGGATATTTTTTACAATGCGCAATTACAGACGAAACCGCCGCCGCCGCCTTATCCCCGTCATTGTAGGTTACAATAGCGGCTGATATCTTAAAATTATCAGGCAAATATACACCTCCGCATATTACTGGATATATTATACAACATATGTATTAAATTGGCAATAAAAAAAACAGATACTCGTTGAAAAACAGCATAATATGTGATAAAATATCAAACGCAACAGTTTAATCCAAAAGAGGTTCAGTTATGTCAAACATCATAAGAAAAGTCTTTGGTACGGCTCTGCGTTTTTTAAAATCAAAACCGTTTGCAGCCGCAATTCCCGCGGCGATACTCGGCGTGGCAGCCGCTACCGCCGTTACTGCAATTGTGGTAAAGCATTATAAATCCGGAGCACCCCAAAGGTATTTTGCACTCTCCGCAAGCTCCAGCGCCTCTGATAATACATCAGATCTTTCAAGCAAAACCGATGAAATCCCCGTTGTCGCACCTCCTGTTGAACAACCGGTAAACAAAAATGTTTCATACAAAGGTAAAAACATTAAAGTACCAAAAGTTGAAGTTGCTAAAGCAAACTCTCAAGAAGATAATAAAAACGGAAAATATACAAAAGAAAAAGCATCCAAGGTGCCTATGGCTTCGGGAATTACCATAAGCGAGTGCAAAGGGCCTAAGAATTATACTTACGGTATTGATGTTTCAAGTCATAACGGAAGCATCGATTGGGCGGCGGTAAAGCAAAGCGGCGTTCAGTTTGCTATGATCCGCTGCGGATACAGGGGCTGGCTTACCGGAAAAATAGTTATGGACGCCTGCTTTGAATATAATATTCAAAACGCCTATTCAAACGGAATACCCGTGGGCGTATATTTCTATTCCACAGCCACCAATGAAACCGAGGCAATTCAGGAAGCGGCATATGTGGTAGAGCTTATAAAGACTCAAGCCGATAAAGGAATCCGTATATCATATCCCATAGCTTACGATTTTGAGGAATTCTATAATACAGATGACCGTTCCCGGGCAAAGGCGCTTTCAAAAGCTCAGATTTCATCTGACGCCGCCGCCTTTCTCGACTATATAAAGTCATCCGGATATTCACCCCTGTTTTACGCCGGCAAAAGCCCCATTAAGAACAATTTTGAACAGTACCTAACTTCAAAATACAATGTATGGCTTGCAAATTATGCAAATGCTACCGAATACGAAGGCAAGTTTTTTATGTGGCAGTTTACTTCCTCCGGTCAGGTAGACGGAATCGGCGGCAGAGTCGATCTGAATGTGCGTGGATTTGAAAATAATGACAATCTTCTGAAGTTTTCAATCTGTAACACACCCAGAGCTGTTGCATATAAAGCTCCTTCCGCCTCATCAGAAACAGTTTTGACTCTCAGCACAAACGAGATGTATCTGTACCGCAATACATATAACGCCAACTTTAAAGAGTTGAAAATTGACGGTCAGTATTGCTATGTATCCACATCCTGCCTTTCAGCACCGTTTGCGGCGCCTACGAACCAATACACAACAGGCGCGGCGGAAGAAATATACAAATATCCGGTAGCGGATAATTCATACAAGACAGGCGGTGCAGTTCCCGCAGGTACAGCTCTTGATGTGAGAGGAATTTGGGGAACCGTATGGGCAGAAATAAAATACGGAGGAAGTATATGTTATATAAAGGCAGATAAGCTTATAACAGGCGCTGCGTTACCAAGCGAAATAATACCTTCCGTAGACACATCATCAAACAGCTCGGGCAGTTCCTTAAATTCTGATGCTTCTACAAATTCTTCCGACACTGATTCCGGCGGTTCGGAACAGTCTGACGGCTCCGATAATTCTACCTCAACGGACTCTTCAAGCAATAATTCGGACAGTAAAAACGATTATTCGTCTGACAATTCATCAATAAATAATGTCCCCTGATAAAACATTTATAAACGACTGTACACGACGAATCCTCCTTCGGAGGTTCTCATCCTCACCTTTTTGAAAAAAAGCGAAACACCGCCGGGCTTCCGGAATAATCGGAAGCCCGGGAGTTTATTATTAGTTTTGATTTGATTTAGCGGTTTTGCAGGAGGCGATTAGAAGTCTGCGGATATTGCCGCATAGTTTATCGGTGATTTTGTAATCTTCTTCGCTGATTCTGTTTGTATCAAGCAAAAGTCTAAGCCAATAATTTGTTTCGTTTGCTTCTTTGAGGGCGATTTCGAGTTTGGCGATAAAGTCAGCGCGGCTATGACCGTATTTACTTTCAGCAATATTGGCGCAAACGCTGGTAGCGCTCCTGCTGATTTGATTGGAAATGGTTGTTTCATGCTTTGCCCGAAGATCCCGGGTAAGCTTCAACACATCCACAGACAACTGCATTGAAAGCTCGAAAAGCGTATCTTCTTTCAAAACTATCACCTCTTGGGCTTTATGTTACCATAAGTTTGCGCGAAGCGCAACATCATTTGCCGAAGGCAACTTCGTTTTGTGTCCGCGGGAAACGATGTCGGTCTGACGACCGAACGATGTTGACAGGGCTCGCCCTGTCAAACGATGTTTTCGCTGACGCGAAAAACGATGTTGTGCCGCTTCGCGGACACAAACACAAAAACGCGTGATTTGGTAGACAAATCACGCGTTTTTGATGGCGTCCTCGAGAGGATTCGAACCTCCGACCCCTCGCTTAGGAGGCGAGTGCTCTATCCAGCTGAGCTACGAAGACATATTTAGTTCAGCCAGTTAATTTTAGCTCAAAAGGCGGCAAAAGTCAACATCAACTTGCTTTTTGCTTTAATATTTGATATAATATCCGGTAGCAGGTATAAAAAGGCGGTGAGTGTACGGAGTTTTTTAAAAAGCTGAAAAGAACATTTCTAAGCAAGGGATTTATTGAATTTTGTGTACTCGGTCTTATAAATACCTTTAACGATTCGTTTTTTTCATGGATGTATTCACTTATTCCATTTGTCGGTCGCGGCAACTTGGCGGCGGCGCTCGGTTACGCCACCGCGCTGAGTATTGCATATTTGCTCACCTGTAAGGTGATATTTAAAAGCAAGCCGGGCGGCAAAAGCTATGTGCGTTTTATAATTTCGTATATACCGAATTTTATAATATTCTATCTTGTAACCTTTATTACCATAAATACCTGGCACTTACACCAGTTCTGGGCTACGGCTATTGCCGCAGCGGCAGGCGGTCCTATAACATATGTAATTATTAAAATCTATGCTTTTCGAAAAAAATAACATAACACTTCAGGCAGTATAGTAATATACTGTCTTTTTAAAAAGGAGGCGTCGATATGGGCAAAGCGCTTATAGCTATGAGCGGCGGCGTCGATTCATCTGTAGCTGCATATCTCGTGAAACAGGCCGGATACGAATGTATCGGCGCTACTATGAAGCTTTTCGGCGAAGAAAACGGCTTTGGAGAGAGTAAATGCTGTTCCCTTGACGATGTGCTCGACGCTAAGAGTGTTGCAAGGAAAATCGGTATGCCTCACCATACATTTAATTTGAAGGCTGATTTTGAAAATGAAGTTATTTTACCGTTCATATCTTCTTATGAGCGCGGAGCTACGCCCAATCCATGCATAGAGTGTAACAGAAGGCTTAAATTCGCCACACTTTTTGAAAGAGCGTGCGCATTAGGCTGCGAATATATCGTAACCGGCCATTATGCGCGTATCACCGAAGATGACGGCAAGTTTCATCTTTTTCGCGCTAAGGATTACGGAAAAGACCAAAGCTATGTGCTTTATTCGCTTACTCAAGAGTTGCTCTCACATATTCTCTTACCTCTTGGCGACCTTGCAAAAGACAAAACCAGAGAAATAGCAAAAAGTCAAGGCTTTTGTGTATCCGATAAACCTGAAAGTCAGGATATATGCTTCATACCTGACGGTGATTACGCGGCCTTCATACGCCGCAGAACAAAAAAGGAATACCCTGAGGGTGAATTTATTGATACATCCGGTAATGTTTTAGGCAAACACAAAGGTATAATTAACTATACCGTAGGTCAACGAAAGGGGCTGGGGATTGCTCTCGGTGCGCCGGCATATGTTAAAAGCATTGATGTTATAAGCAATAAGGTTGTGCTCTGCAAAGACGAGGAGCTTTACTCCTCATCTCTTGACGCAACCGTTTTTAATTGGATATCCGGCGAAGTCCCGAGCGAACCCGTCGATTGCCTTGCGGCGGTCAGATACAGGGGGATGCTGAAACCCGCAAGAGCAATACCCACAGGCGACAATGAGGTTCATATTGATTTTTTAAAACCTCAGCGAGCAATAACGCCGGGTCAAGCTGTGGTGCTTTACCGCGGCGATGAGGTTTTAGGCGGCGGAACCATCGTTTAATTTTGCCTTTTGGATAAAATATTTACACAAAAAGCGCACCGACCTTTTTGGCCGGTGCGCTTCATATGTAGCTATTAATCCTCTGAAATAGCCTCTACGGGGCAGCCTGCCGCGCAAGCACCGCAGCTGATGCACTTTTCCGCATCTATCTCGTAATGAGCATCACCTTCGGCGATAGCTTCACAGGGGCAACCTGCCGCGCAAGCACCGCAACTGATGCATTCGTCTGAAATTTTAAAAGCCATTACCTATACCCTCCTTATGCAAGCGTCGGCGCAAAATATCACGCCTCAACTGTATTTTAACAACAAACGCCAGAAAAAGCAAGTTATATTTCTGCTTTTTCCTCTTTTTCGTCATTTTCTTTCGTTTTTTTGCCGCGCGAAAGAATTTTTACATCCTTTCGGTTCGTTTTAAACGGTACAGAATCCTCCGTCTTTGGCTTAACGATAAGATTTCCGGTTATGAGATTAGCGTCTAAAACCGAGCAAACCTCTCCGTTGACCTTAACGGTTGCTCCGACATTAGGAGTTATTTTCATAAGATCATCATATGCGTTCTGTTCATATTTCAGACAACACATAAGTCTGCCGCAGCTGCCGGAAATTTTTGCGGGATTAAGCGACAATCCTTGCTCCTTTGCCATTTTAATTGATACGGGCTCAAAGTCATTCAAGAACTGTTTACAGCAATAAGGTCTGCCGCAAACGCCCAGGCCCCCGAGCATTCTTGCCTCATCTCTGACACCTATCTGATGAAGCTCAATTCTTGTATGAAACTGTGAAACAAGGTCTTTTACAAGCTCTCTGAAATCGACTCTGCCGTCTGCAGTAAAGAAAAAGGTGATTTTGCTTGCGTCAAACGAGTATTCAACGCTTATAAGTTTCATCTCTAAATTATGCTCTGAAATTTTACGCTCGCATATTTTAAACGCTTCCGCTTCTTTTTTACGGTTTTCCTGCAGTTGTCCTAAATCCTTATCGGTGGCTTTTCTCAATACTTTTTTAAGCTCTTTAACTATTCTGTCTTCGGTCACCTTGTGTATTTCGCCGGATATAGTACCGAGACTGAGTCCCCCGGCAGATTCCACTATCACCTTATCACCGACATTCAAATCCAAAAAGTTCGGATCAAAATAATAGCTTCGTCCTATATCCTTAAATTTTACCGATACTACATTTACCATATGCGTTTACCTTTCCGTAGTTTCTATTGCAAGCAAACTTGTAAGCAATGAAATGTTTACATTTGATTTTAAAAGCCGCTTGTGCTCTGTTATTACATCGTAAATGCGGTCATACCGCTTTACCAGTGTAGGAGAATTGCATTCACGCAGACACAAAACCACTTTGTATTCAAGCTCGTTATAAAAATCAAGCGTTTTTGCCCGGTCTTTTTCAAGAGGCAGCACAACCCTCATAAGCTCATAACGATTACCGCTTTTAACGGCGTTAAGAAAACTGTCAGCCAAATCGCTTGATTTTGTTGCCGATTTACGCTTGAGTATGTTAAGAGCACCGCCTATACTTCCGTGCGAGGCGTTTAAGGCTTCTTTTATAATCTCTGTTTCCTTTTTAGAAACCGACGAAATATACTCAATTGCCGCACTCTTTTCCGGTTGACCGAGAGTAAGCACGGTACAACGGGACACTATTGTACTTAAAAGATTATTCTTTGACACGGCGGTAAGAATAAACACTACGCTTTCCGGCGGCTCTTCAAGCACCTTTAAAAGCGCGTTTTGCGCTTGCGGGGTTATGATATCCGCCGGGTCTATAATAAATACCTTTCTGTCGCTTTCCTGAGGAAGAATTGCCGCGTCAGCTATTATTTCCCTTATCTGATTTACTGATACGGTTTTTCTTTCCTTTGCAGGTGAAACCAATAAAACATCGGGGTGATTACCGCTTTCGAAATGCCTGCAACCGGAGCAATCGCCGCACGGACGGTTGTTTTTTCTGCAAATTATACCTTTACATATAAACCTTGCAAGCTCACTTTTTCCGCAGCCGGCCTCACCCTCTATAAGTATAGCGTGAGGAATTCGCCCGGAGGACAGCATACCGATAACGCTGTCTTTTACCCCTTCGTTTCCAATGAGTGGAAATATCATAATACAAATCCCATCTTTTTCATTGCCTTAAAGTATGTTTTTCTCGCAACCTTTTCGGCACGCTCGTCACCGGCTCTGAAAATACGTTCAAGCTCCGCCTTATCAGTAATAATCTTCTCGTATCTTTCCTTTATCGGCGCCAATTCATCCGCTACCGCTTCTCCAACCGCCAGTTTGAACTCTCCGTAACCCTTGCCGTCAAACTCTTTTTCTATCTCGCCTGATGACTTGCCCGTTATAGCGCTGTAAATTCCTATTAAATTAGATATTCCCGGCTTATCGTCAGACAGGCGAACACAGGCTTCGCTATCGGTGACCGCACGCTTAAATTTACGAATTATAGTGTCGCGGTCATCAAGAATTGCTACAAAGGAATTGATGTTTTCATCTGACTTTGACATCTTTTTTTGCGGGTCCTGAAGCGACATAACCCTTGCGCCGATTTCAGGAATATAAGGCTCCGGCACCTTGAAAACATCGCCATACAGCCGATTAAATCTGACAGCAATATCACGCGCAATTTCAAGATGCTGTTTCTGGTCTGCTCCTACAGGCACAAAATCCGGCTGATAAAGAAGAATGTCCGCCGCCATAAGCACAGGATAGGAAAAAAGCCCTACATTTATATTATCGGCATGCAAAGCTGATTTTGCCTTGAATTGAGTCATCCTTGACAGCTCACCGAATTGCGTGACGCATGAAAGCGCCCAGGTAAGCGCCGTATGCTCGGGAAGGTGAGATTGTATAAACAAGGTTGACTTTTCGGGGTCTATACCGAGTGCCAACAGTAAAGCAAATGTGGAATAAACCTGACCTTTAAATTTCTGCGGTTCCTGACGCACAGTTATCGCATGCAGATCGGCTACCGCATAAGTGCAGCAGAATTTATCCTGCATATAAAGCCAGTTTTTAAGCGCACCTAAATAGTTACCGAGAGTAAGCATACCGCTCGGTTGTATGCAGCTTAAAACTCTTTTTTCATCACTCATTTAAAACACCTTTTTATTTTTTAATAAAGAATGCAAGGAGCGATAAAAGCTCCAGTATTGCCGCAATAATGAATATCAAAAACACTTTGGGATTCGGATAGGAAAGGCAGGTGCATAATCCCGCCGACCATATAAGCGCCGTTACGCTTAAAAGTATATGTATTTTCTTCCACCAGATACCGCAAAAAACTATGGATACTATCGAGCTTACAGGCAACGCATAAATGAAGATGAGCCAAGAACGAATGTCCGGCAAAACGAATTGAAAAAGGAAAAACAGAATTGCGGCAATAAGCCAGACCACTCCCACCGAAAGACCCGTTATAAGTGCTTTATTCCTCGTTATAAGTATTCTGCGTTTTACTTTATCGGCAATAAGATCGCTTACGGATACGCCGAGAATATTAGCAATTTTAGCCGTAACCTCCAAATCCGGTAATCCTTCGCCTCTCTCCCACTTTGACACTGACTTATCCGAATAATTAAGAGCATTTGCCAATTCAAGCTGCGTTTTCTTTGCGGTTTTTCGATAGAAAGCCAAATTCCTTGCAAAGTTTTCCCGGATTTTATTCACTGTAACTTCGGTCATCTTCACACCCCGTGTATAGATTTATAACTTTTCTGAAAACAGACTCAGCATATCTTATTGTATTCCTGGTCCCGCCCGGACTACCGTCAAACCAAGTAAGTACAAAGTCGCTGTTATCCACCATAAAACGGTTCCGTTCAAAATAACAATTACGGTAATATCTGTCGGATATAAGCACTTTCTGATCCGCGGCGGACAGTATGTTTTCATATCTTTCCTTCCATTCGAGCGGATACTTTGCCGACTGACCTGTAAAAGGTATAGCGCATATAAGGCGCACGGCGGAATTTTTAAAAGCCTTTGCCAGTATAAGCACACATTCAGCCGCGACTATATCAAAACCCATTGCCATACCGGTATAAAAATTAAGGCAACCGGCTCCTATCAGTCCGGAGATTTCAGAAATAAGTCTGTTTTCAAATTCGCGATACTGAGGATTGTTATGATCAAGAGCAAAAGGAAATTTTTGAGGTCTGTATCCGGTAAAGCAACAGCTTAAAATTCTCTCTTCCATTCCCCATCACCTCGGACAAAACAAGTCTGAAAATAAATTGTTGTTTTTTAATTCCTGTCTTCCGCTTTTATATCAATTTTAATAGCCAAATCTCTAAGCTGAGCCTCGTCTACACCCGACGGCGCGCCCGACATAAGCTCTGCGGAGGTTGCAACCTTCGGGAACGCTACAACATCACGAAGGCTATCCGATCCGGTCATAATCATACATATTCTGTCAAGCCCGATACCCATACCTCCGTGCGGAGGAGCACCGTATTTGAACGCTCCTGTTAAAAATCCGAATTTTTGTTCCGCCTCTTCATCTGTAAGTCCCAACGCAGAGAACATATGAGCTTGAAGCTCGGGATCGGTAATACGAAGTGATCCGCTTGATAGCTCAACACCGTTAAGAACTAAATCGTAAGCATCGGCATATACTCTTTCGGGCTCTGTATCAAGATACTCTATGCACTCGTCAAGCGGCGCCGTGAACGGATGATGCATAGCGTCATACGAGCCAGTTTCCTCATTGTATTCAAAAAACGGAAACTCGGTTATCCAAACGAAATTAAACTGCTTTTGAGGTATTATACCGAGTCGCTTTGCCACAGTTAGTCTGATAGCGCCAAGCACCGACAGCGCCAGCGGCTTTTTATCTGCAACGATGAATATGACATCACCCTTTTGTGCATCAAGACGGTCATAAATTGCTTCCATTTCCTGCCCGGTCATAAACTTTGAGAACGAACAGGAAGGTTCATCCTCTACCCATCGGATAAAAGCAAGTCCCTTAGCACCAATACCCTTAGCGTCATCCGTCAGCTTATCTATTTCCTTTCTCGTGTAAACCTGAGCGGCGCCTTTAGCGTTTATAGCCCGCACAGTGCCGCCTTCCCTTACCGTGTTTGCAAACACACCGAAGCCGCAATTCTCTGTAATATCCGAAATGTCCTCTATTTTCATATCAAAACGGGTATCCGGTTTATCGGTACCGTAGTTATCCATAGCAAAATTATATGTCATTCTCGGAAGCGGAGTTTCAATATCAATCCCTAAAACCTCACTGAACAAGCGTTTTACATAACCTTCAGCTATGCTGAAAATGTCCTCCCGGTCTACAAATGACATCTCAAGGTCAACCTGCGTAAACTCAGGTTGACGGTCGGCGCGCAAGTCCTCATCTCTGTAACAACGCGCAATTTGCATATAGCGGTCAAATCCTGAAAGCATAAGCAGTTGCTTATACATCTGCGGCGACTGAGGCAGAGCAAAAAAGCTGCCTTTATGTACCCTTGACGGCACAAGATAATCTCTCGCTCCCTCAGGAGTGGATTTTATAAGGGTAGGTGTTTCTATCTCCAAAAAACCGTTCTCATCAAAATAATCACGGGTAACTTTGGCAATCTTATGCCGCATAATTATATTTTTCTGCAAATTACTTCTGCGCAGATCAAGATAACGATATTTAAGCCGCAATTCTTCGCCCGCGTTTGTATCGGGGGCAATATCAAAAGGCGGCGTCAGAGAAGCACCGAGAATTTTAAGCTCTGACACCTCAATTTCTACATCCCCGGTAGGTAATTCGGGATTTAGCGACGAACGCACACGAACCTTTCCCTTAGCCATAAGCACAAATTCACTTCTCACGCTGAACGCCTTTTTGAAAACTTCCTTATCTGTGCTATCGTCAAACGCAAGTTGAACTATACCGCTTCTGTCGCGCAAGTCTATAAAGATAAGCGAACCCAAATCGCGTTGCCGCCCGACCCAGCCGCATACTACGACAGTATCGCCTGCATTATCGCTTCTCAACGTACCGCAATAATGGGTACGCTTCATACCGTCCATCCTATCAAGTTTCAACTGTAAAACACCTCTTGAAATCAACCGTTATTAAGCACCGAATCTTCAAGCGAGCCAAGCGCCGCTTTTAAACTTAATTCGGTTACCTTTTCGGGTATCGCGTTTATATTACATTCGTGCATATCGCCCGACTTCATTTCCTTTATAATCACCTTGCCGCTATCCAGCTCATCCTCACCTAAAACAACGGTAAACTTCGCACCTGTTTTATCGGCATATTTAAGCTGAGCTTTAAGTCCTCTGCCGCACAGATCGCAAAGCGCCTCATGCCCCTCGTCGCGCATAAGTCTGCAAATCTTTCCAGCGGCGATCTGCGCTTTCTCACCAATTGAAGCAACAAACAAAATACACTCTTTTCCTTCGGGCAAATTAACCGACATATTTTCAAGCAACATCATAAGTCTTTCGATACCTATGGCAAATCCGAGTGCCGGCGTATTCCTACCGCCCATTTTCGCAACTAAACCGTCATACCGCCCGCCGCCGCAAACTGTAGACTGTGCGCCAATATCACCCGAAACAAACTCAAAGACGGTTTTACTGTAATAATCAAGCCCTCTTACAATATGGGGATCAATTTCAAACAAAATGCCCTGCGCCGCGAGATTTTCTTTAACAAGATTAAAGTGGCTTTGACAATCCTCACAAAGATAATCTGTAATTACCGGCGCTTCTTGAGCTATTTTTGAGCATATCGGCGACTTGCAATCGAGTATTCTTAAAGGGTTTCTGCCAAGTCTTTCTTTACATGTATCGCAAAGGTCCTGCTTCCTGCCTTCAAAATAACCTTTAAGCGCATTCACATACTCCTTGCGGCACTTCTCACAACCTATTGAGTTTATTTTAAGACTTATACCGGTAATGCCAAGCGTAAAAAGTATCTGTTGAGCCAACGCTATAATCTCTGCGTCCGCCGCGGGACTGTCAGCGCCGAAGCACTCAACACCGAACTGATGAAATTCGCGAAGGCGCCCGGCCTGAGGTTTCTCATAGCGGTAACAGCCGCCTACATAACAAACTTTAGCCGGAAGAGCACCGGCAAGCACCCCGTGCTCTATAACGCTTCTTACCACCCCCGCGGTAAGCTCGGGACGAAGGGTAACAGACCTGCCGCCTTTATCAAGAAATGTATACATTTCTTTTTGAACGACATCTGTGTCCTCCCCGACATTACGGCTGAAAACCTCCGTATGCTCAAAAACGGGTACACGAATTTCACGAAAGCCGTAAAGCGAAGCTATCTCCAACATTTTTTCTTCCACAAATCTGTATTTATAAGATTTGTCGGGTAATATATCGTTAGTGCCTTTTACAGCGCGATTTATTTCTGCCATTTTTATTTCTCCGAAATCTCAAGAATTTTTAACTATTTCGCGCCATTCAAGATCGCCGCGTTCAAGACCGTGAATAAGAACCTCGGCGGTAGCAATATTGGTGGCAACCGGTATGTTATGAACATCGCAAAGCCTTAAAAGCGACGCTTCATCCGGCTCGTGCGGTTTAGGATTGAGCGGATCCCTGAACAATAAAAGCAGGTCGATCTCGTCACATCCGATCCTTGATGCTATCTGTTGAGAGCCGCCTTGGGAACCGGCTAAAAATTTATTTATTTCAAGACCTGTAGCGTCAGATACTGTTCTACCGGTCGTTCCCGTGGCAACAAGAGTATGATGGCTGAGTATTCCGCAATATGCGATGCAGAATTGCACCATCAGTTCTTTTTTTGAATCGTGGGCTATAAGAGCAATAGTCATAACATATTATCCTTTCAGAAATTATATTTTTTTAAAGTCCGGCAAAAACACATCTTCTCCGGATATGCGTCGGACAATGCGATTAAAAGCCTTAGCCGACCTTCCTTTAGCCTTTATTTTGTGATTTTGACTGATAAGTAATAACTCCCCGTCCGCCGGGACAATACCTATAAGCCTTGTAAGAGCCGTATCAATTATATCGTCGATATTCCGATAAAAGCCAGCTCTTATCATATCCTTATCAAATCTGTTGATTATTAGTCTGGCGGTTACATTCGGTTCTAATCCGCCGGAGATTACCGCCGCCGCTTTAGGGGAAACAGCATCGGCGCCGGTAACTATTAAAAATACCGCATCCTTAAAATAACTGTAAGCCTCAAAATCGGCACCGGCGGGAAAATCGAGAAAAATATAATCATAATCGTCTTTTGCCGTTTCAATAAGCGAGCACAGACTGTTGAAATCTATCGCTTTTTTTACCGAAGGAGCCGGAATTATAAATATATTCTTGTAACACTTTGAAGTGTACAGGGCTTTTTTGATATCCATTTCTTTTAAAGCATCCGCAAGGTCGAAAACAACGCGGTCATCAATGCCGAAAATGGTATCAAGACAGCGAAATCCGGCGTCAAGGTCAATAATCAAAACCCGTGCACCGCCGGCGGCGGCCGTCATAGCCAATCCTGAGCAAACAGTAGACTTTCCGGTGCCGCCTTTACCGGATACCGTACATACGGTAATACTCATATTCTCACCTCGTAAATATTATCACAAAACCCGTCCTGTGTCAATTAAGAACGGTGCCGAATCGGGTATCTTCAGAGGCGTTATCATCCGAAAAGAAACAGTAATCAAGTATGTTTCTTACTATTGTACCCGAAGCATATCCGGAATGCCCGTGCTCAAGCACCACAGATATTGCTATTTCCGGATTATCGTAGGGAGCGAAAACTATGTATGTGCTGTGATCCGCACCGCTGTTAGTCTGTGATGTTCCGGTTTTGCCGCCTATTTTTATCGGATAATCTCCAAGAGCGGCGCGACCGGTTCCGTCTACCGTAACCGACAGCATACCCTCCTTGATTGCATTGATGTTTTGGGGTTTTATTGCAATCTCATTTACAACCTCCGGCTCGCATTCGTCGTAGGTTTTTTTCAAATCGTAAGACACTATTTTTTGAATAAGTGTGGCTCTGTAATGCTTTCCGCCGTTTGCAAAGGTTGCCACATAGTTTGCCATTTGAAGCGGAGTAAAAGCGTTTAACTGACCTATCGAAATCTGCAAAGTGTCGCCGCCGAAACCGTCGGAAGCGGGATTTACGAGTATTCCCGCGCTATCGTCAACCTCAACGCCGGTTTTAACGCCTAAACCAAATTGCTTGAAATAATCGGTAAGAGTGGTGGCACCCACTCTTCTGCCGAGGTCAAAAAAGAAATAGTTACAGCTTTTTGAGAGCGCGGTCCTGAGATTCATTGTTCCGTGATAATGCATACATTTCGGCTTATAATCTTCAAAATAATTATAGACCTGAGAACAGAACACCGTATCTCCCAGGTTGTATTTACCCGTTTCAAGCGCCGCCGTCGCCACCGCCGGTTTTATAGTTGAGCCTATCGGATAAACACCTTGAAACGCACGGTCGGTAAGAGGTTTCCTTTTATCCTGTAACAACTCATTATAATTTTCCGAAAGCGTTGCCGAATCGTATGTGGGGTAATTTGCCGAGCAAATAACTCCTCCGGAGTTTATGTCTATAACAACAGCGCTTCCCGCAGTAGCGGTGCCGCCTAAAGCCTGTTGAAGTCTTACCGACTCCGCGAGCATATCCTGCGTTTTCCTCTGAATTACACTATCAATCGTTAAAACCACCGTTTTCCCGGATATGGGTTTTTTGGTTACGCGACTGTCTACTATATTTCCCTTTGCGTCAATGTAATAGGTGATTTCTCCGTCAGTACCGTGCAGATACTCCTCAGCCCAGAGCTCAATTCCGCTTTTTCCTACCTTGTCTCCAAAAGAATAACCTTTTTTCTTAAAGCTCTCCCAATCTTCTTCATATATTGGTCCTACCGTACCAATCAGATTAACAGCAAGCGAAGTATCAGAATATTGCCTGAACGGAACCACATCAACCGTGACCCCGTCCAAAAAAAGCCCCAGCTCGGATACCTTTCGCATAAGCTCTGTGGGTATATCCTCTGCAAAAGTATAAGGGTATGAAAGTGAAAAGTCCGATATATCCATACCGTATCGCGCCGCCATTATGGCGCGCTGTTCGTCCGGCTTATATTCTTCGAGTTCATACTTTTCCACAAGCCGCTTAAAGCAGTCCTCACTTGTCGCGAAATGCGCAAGCTCAAGCGTTTTAATCAGCTTATCGGTGTTCTCGCCGTTAAAATCATAAGGAGCGGTTTTGTTAAGCGGTAATTTGTCTATGTATTCTGTTCCGTTCTCATTTAAAATCCGGGTGAGCTTCAATATAACATCGTTAAGATTTTCTTTAACATACGCCTTGTTGAAAACTATATTATATCCGTCGCGGTTCACCGCAATTTGCCTGCCGTACCGGTCAAGTATTTCTCCCCTTGATGCTTTAAGCACTGATATTCTCGTGACGGCGCTGCCTTTTGCGGCTGATGAATACTTATCGGCGTTTACAACTTGAAGCGAGTAAATGCGCGCAATATAAAGCAGTAAAACCAGCGCCAGAAGCACCGATAAAACATTCAGCGCCGTTTGGCGTTTTTTTGTAAAAGGCATATACTCACCTCACTGTTCCGAACTTAAAAAACAGTCTTTTTTCGATATAATAAAACGGTATTACAAACAAAGCGGTGTATATCGAGCTTCCCGCGGCATATCTCAAAAGATAGTTGAAACTACCCTTTATGTCTCCGCTGAAAGCGAAACCCACAAGCCATCTTGCGGCAAAATACAACGCGGCGCAAATAAGACAAAGAACCACCGCCGATTTTAGATTTCGATTAAACAGATAGTGAGAAACCAACACAGCAAAAAACGATATAACTATAAGCGTTACGGTATTAAATCCGACAGGAGTGGCTGTCACACTGTCAAGAATTATCCCAAGTACCGCACCGGTAATCACACCTGATACCTCACCAGAAAACATTATTATCGCCACTAAAAGCGCCAGAGCCGATATAGGATTTGCGCTTGAAATCTTAATTGATATGCCCGAATAGTGAAAGAGGATAAGGAACAAAAACAACAGCGCATTAAATACAAACAGTAAAAAAGTGTTTTTCCGAGCAATCATATCATTTACCCTCTTTATCCGAGAGTTGTCCGGCAAAGGAAGTTATAACCATAACATCTCTTATTTCCGACACATCTGTAAACGGTTTTATTTCAGCGTAAATTGATGAGTTTACACTGTCGGTACCGATATACTCAATAGAACCTATCAAAAGTCCCTGTGGAAAAACTCCCTCACCCGATGTTGATACATAATCGCCAATGGCTACCGAGCTTGAGCGCGCAAGGTTTTTAAATACGCATTTTCCGTCCTTTGCAAACTCTAACCTGCCTGTCACAACACCCGAATCGTTTGAACGGTTATCAATCGCACCCATAATGATTTTAGGGCTTAAAATCGTAGTAACCTTAGAGCTTGTAAGTCCCACTTCGGTCACATACCCTGCAACGCCGCTGTCGGTTATGACAGGATCATATTTTTTTATATCGGACATTGAACCTTTGTTTATGGTAAATCCAAGGTAGGGATCATCACTGTCGCGCGCTATAAGATTAGCGGATACAAAGGTGAAATCATCATGCGTTTCTTTTATACTTAAGTACTTTTTATATGTTTCGTTTTCGGTGGTGATTTTTTCATAATCGGCAAGCTTGTCGTTAAGCCCATCAATCTGCGCGCGAAGCTGTGCATTCTCTATCATCAGAGCGTTTCCCTCGTTATATGCGGAAGCAATATCGCCGATAGCCTCTCCTATACTGCTTGCTACAGCTCGGAACGGTTGAATTATTGAGCCTAAAATATCGGTTTGCGGTGCCATACGGGTTCCTGTTATGCCGAAAATGAGCGTAAGCACCAAAACCGCAGCAACTACTGCGGCAATTATTTTAAACTGTCGGCTTTTAAAGAAAAACCTCATTTTCGATTACCTCCGGATTATCTGAATCGTTTACCTCTCCTGAAAACATAATTTTCAAAACCGCTGTTTGCTTCAAGCCGTTTAGCTGTTCCGAGAACTACGCAGTCAATCGGATTTGCCGCAACCGTTACCGGCATACCGGTTTCCTCCGCTATAAGCTCAGCCAAGCCGCGAAGTAGCGCGCCGCCGCCGGTAAGCGTCATACCGCGGTCAATTATATCAGCCGAAAGCTCAGGCGGCGTTTTTTCAAGAGTAGACCTTATAACATCTATTATCTGCGCCACGGTATCCGACATAGCCAAACGGACCTCCGCTGACGAAATGGTTATGTTTTTAGGCAGACCGTCAACCAGATTTCTTCCCTTTATTTCTATGCTTGTTTCATTTTCATACTCTTTAGCCGAGCCTATCTCAATTTTAATTTGCTCCGCTGTGCGTTCGCCTATGAGCAGATTATGCTTTTTCCTTATGTAATTAACTATTGCTTCATCAAGATCATCTCCGGCAACTCGGATAGATTGTGCCGTAACTATATCACCGAGCGATATTACCGCAACTTCACTTGTACCGCCGCCTATATCAACTACCATATTACCCGAAGCGTCCCATACAGGCAGCCCTGCGCCCACCGCCGCCGCCATAGGTTCTTCTATAAGGTCTATATCGGTAGCGCCCGCCTGCTTCGCCGCGTCATATACCGCACGGCTTTCAACCTCGGTAACGCCGGCAGGTATGCAAAGCACCATACGCACGCGAGAAAAAAGCGAGCCCTTGAGTGCCTCTCTCACAAATCGCTTAAGCATCGCGGCAGTTACATCAAAATCGGCTATTACACCGTCTTTTAACGGACGGACCGCGACTATTGAGCCCGGTGTTCTGCCTATCATATCCTTTGCTTCTTTGCCAACGGCGCGAACCGCGTCATTTTTAACATCGTATGCCACGACCGACGGTTCTCTCATAATTATACCCTTGCCTTTTACACAAACTAAAGTATTAGCGGTGCCGAGGTCAACACCTATATCCCTTGTAAACATAAATCACTACTCACTTTCCTTTTTATCTTCGGGAGAAACCAGCCGCAACGCCGAAGGTATATTTTCAATAATCAGGTCATCCCTACCGGGAGCGAACTCTCCGTCAAGCGTCCAAGCGACACCTCTTCCGCCGTTTACCAAAAGTTTTTTTGTATGGAAAAATTCCATTCGCTCGCGGCTTAAGTCGCCTCTTAATATACCGTCCAATGTATTCTGAAGTTGTAAAATGTTTTTTAGATTTTTAATTAAGAATACCTCGAACACTCCGTCGTTAAGCTTTACGACATTTTCTTTAAACTTGACTATGCCGCCTACCGACATTGAATTTGATACCGCGCCGAAAATAAAATCGTCTTCTACCGTTTTTTCTTCACATTCGATTTTTAGATGTATGGGTTTGATATTTCCGAGACTCTTTATACCTTCAAAAAAGTATGCCGCCTGACCTAAAACATTTTTTACTTCCTGTGGTGCGGAATATGAGACCTCGGTAAAGGCGCCGAACGAGGCGGTGTAGGAAAAGTACCTGTCCGCAAATCTGCCGACATCGAGTTTGATTTCAAAATCACCCGCCGCCGCTTTGGCGGCATTCGGAATTGAGCGAGGTATTTTAAGTCCTAAAGACCATTCGTTAAGCGTTCCTGCAGGTATATAACCTATTTTACAGTTTACGCCCGCGCTCATAAGTCCGGTTATCACTTCATTTAATGTGCCGTCGCCGCCGCAAACCACTATGCGGTCAAACTCTCCATCTTTTACGCTTGCCGCCCGGGAGGTCGCGTCCCCTGCTTTTTTTGTTGGATATACCGTAACCTCAAAGCCTCTATCTGATAAAATCTGAGTTACCGCCATAAGGTTGGTAACCATTTTTGCTTTTCCGGAAAACGGATTTGCAATAAGGAGTAATCTTCTTTCTTCCATTACATCACCTATAATCTATCGGTATAGTAGCCGTCGCATTAAGCTCAATATCCGCCGTATTACCCGAGATATACTCATAGTACCCCTGAACACCTACCATGGCGGCATTATCACCGCAGTATTTAAGTTCAGGCACAAACAGCTGAATGTTATTTTTATCGCACTCGTCTTTAAGCATAGAGCGAAGCTCGCTGTTAGCGGACACACCTCCCGCGAGGGCCAGAACGGTATATCCTGAATTTTTTGCCGCAAGTATGGTTTTATCGGTAAGTATCCGGCAAACGCGGTGCCTGAGTGTTGCGGCAAGCACCGGCACCGATATTTCTTCGTTTCGCTGGTCGAATTTATGTATGAGATTAACAGCCGCGGTTTTAAGCCCGGAAAAGCTGAAGTCGTAAACACCCTCGGTATGCGGAACAGGAAGAGGATACATTTCCTCATCCGGTACGGTTGCTATTTTATCAAGCGTCACGCCGCCGGGGTACGAAAGACCGAGCGCGCGGGCAACCTTATCAAAGCATTCGCCGGCGGCATCATCAATAGTGCCGCCCAACAGTTTAAAAGATGTATAATCCTTAACTTCGGTTATTACCGTATTGCCGCCTGATACCGTAAGACATAAAAACGGCGGTTCAAGATCACTGTCTATATAATTCGCCGCAATATGGGAACGCAGATGATGTACGGGTATAAGCGGTACATCAAGCGAACAGGCAAGACCTTTTGCAAAGTTTACGCCCACAAGCAACGCGCCAATCAGCCCCGGTGCAAAAGTAACTGCGACGGCGTTAATATCGCCGTATTTTATATCAGCCTCATCCAAGGCCTTCCTGCATACCGCGGTTATTGCCTCCGTATGCCTTCTTGAAGCAATTTCCGGTACCACTCCGCCGTAAAGCTTGTGCTCCTCAATCTGAGTAGCCACAACATTTGAAAGGACCCTGCGCCCTTGAGTAACCGCTACGGATGTTTCATCACATGAGGATTCCACCGATAATATTATCATATTTTAAACCTTCTTGTCATAATAATACCGTCCTCACACGGGTTATCGTAAAAACTTTTTCTTATACCCTCTTGTTGAAATCCGGCTTTTGTGTAAAGCGATATTGCCGCCGTATTTGACTTACGGACTTCAAGCGATAAAAACTCAAGAGTTTTATCCCTCGCATAAGTGACAGCACGGTCTAACAGAACCGAGCCTATCCCCCTTTTGCGGTAATCGCTTTTAACGGCGATATTATTCACATAAGCTTCGCCTGCTACCGCCGTAACTCCTATATAACCGACAGTTTTATCATCAACCATCGCCTTAAAAAACACTGTATTATGCTCTAAAGCCTCAATAATTGCTTTTTGGCTCCAGGGAGCGGAAAAGCACTCGCTTTCAAGCTCTTGTATATCCTTTACATCTTCTTTTCCCGCGGTTAAAATTTTAATGGGCAAGATTTTACCGGAGTAAAGCGCGGTATCAATGCCCGAAATAATCTGATTCCGACATTCCCTGTAAACCTGAGTGCTTTTTCCGTACGGATCCTCTATTCCGCCCGACAAAACCCGGATTTTCTCTTCAGGCACACCGGCACCGAGTAATGCCGATTTGTGATTTTCACCCATGCAAAATATCTTATCCGATAACAAAGCGTCTGCGGTTATAAGTCTTGAAATATGTGCCGATATGTCAATACCGATTTCATTCATTACCGAAACAGCACTTCTCGCCGCATGCTCGCCCGCGCATATAAATCCGGCGCTTAAAGCTTTGACGCCGCTTAAATTTTTGGAATTAAGGTAGCCTTCCGCCATAGGTGAACGGCAGGTATTGCCTGAACACACAAATAAAACCCTCATCAACCCTTCGCCTCCAGCCAGGTACGCCCCCAGTGAGCGTCAACCGATAGCTTTACTTTAAGGCTTGCGGCGTTTTGCATTTCCTCTTCGAGTATGCGGCAAACCCTGTCTTTATCAGCTTCTTTGCATTCCACTATCAACTCGTCATGTACCTGAAGGATAAGCCGCGCGCCTTCAACCTCCCGACTCAGGCGGTTATGCACTTTTATCATTGCTATTTTTATTATATCGGCGGCGGTTCCCTGAATAGGCGCGTTGCGTGCTACCCGTTCGCCAAACGCTCTGAGCATTCCGTTCGACGCAGAAAGCTCGGGCAGATAGCGGCGGCGACCGAAAAAAGTGGTTACAAATCCGTCGCGTTTCGCGTTCTTAATAACCCTGTCCATATAGTCAGATACACCTTTATAGGTGGACAGATAACCATTGATATATTTTTGCGCCTCGGCGCGGCTTACTCCTATATCCTTCGCAAGTGAAAACGCGCCTATACCGTATACTATACCAAAGTTTACAGCCTTAGCGCGGCTTCGCATAATCGGCAAAACCATATCTATCGGTATGTTGAAAACTTCCGAAGCGGTAAGAGTATGGATATCAACACCCCTGCTGAATGCGTCAATCATAACTTCATCATCTGCCAGTGACGCTAAAACCCGCAGTTCTATCTGCGAATAATCCGCGTCACAGAGTACACAACCCTCTTTTGCCACAAAGAACTCACGAAAACGCTTGCCCTCCTCAGTGCGGACCGGTATGTTCTGCAAATTAGGCTCAAGCGAGCTTATTCTGCCTGTTCTCGCCTCTGTCTGATTAAAGGTTGAATGAATGCGCCCGTCATCACTTACAGCCGAAAGAAGACCTTCACAATAGGTTGATTTAAGCTTTGTAAGCCGGCGGTATTTTAAAATCAGGTCAACTATCGGATAGTCATATCTTAAGTCCTCGAGTACCTCCGCATTTGTGCTGTATCCGCTTTTGGTCTTTTTCTTTGCAGGCAGACCTAATTTAACAAAAAGTATTTCACCTAACTGCTTAGGTGAGTTTATATTAAATTCACCGCCGGAGAGAGCGTATATATCGCGGGTAAGCTCATCAATTCTATCACTCAATTCCCGCGAATAATCGCTTATACCGTCTCGGTCAACCAAAAAGCCTTCTTTTTCCATACTCGCCAATACGCGGGCGAGCGGCAATTCAATATTACTTAAAAGCCCGGCTTCACCGTCAGCTTCCAGCTTTTGCGCCAAGATATCGCAAAGCATACTGAAGGCAACCGCGCCGGATGACTTATCCAATATACCGTATTCCGCAAAAAGGCGGGAAAGCGAATAGTCATTTGAAGCGGGATTTACAAGGTACGCCGCCAGCATAGCGTCAAATGTCACGGCACGCATTCCGTATTTTTTATAAAGACTTTTACTGTCATAAACACGCTTGCTTATTTTCTCGTTTTCAAGAACAGATACGAGCTGTTCTTCGCTTAAATCCGCCACTTTACCGTTTGATACCGCGGCAAACTCATTTTCGCCTATATAAATATCGGCGTTTTCCTTAATATCGTCAAACGTTCCGGCGGAAAAATTCTTTTCCTCATTTGCGTTCTTTTGCTCAGCCGAAACGGCGCGAATATTCATTCGCTCTAACAGTTTAAAAAGCTCAAGGCGCGTCATAAGCGACGACAACTCCCGCACTTTTGCGGGACGCGTGCGGTAATGCTCAAAATCAGTATCTATCGGCGCGGTCTTGCAGATAGTTCCAAGCTCACGGCTTAAATACGCGCTGTCCTTACCGACGGCAAGCTTGGCACGCACGCTCTCTTTGACATCTATTGAGTCAAGATTTTCGTATATATTATCAATATTTGAGAAACGCACTATAAGATCGGTCGCCGTTTTCTGCCCTATGCCGGGGACTCCCGGTATATTATCCGAGCTGTCGCCCATAAGAGCTTTAAGCTCTATCATTCCGGATGAGTCAAGCGAATACTTTTCATACAACTTGTCCGGCGTATAATCAGTTATTTCGTTTTGCCCCATCCTGGTAACGGTCAAAAGCACATGAGTGTTCTCGCTTACAAGCTGTAAAGAGTCACGGTCGCCGGTTGCAATTACGCACTCATTCTCGTTCTTTTCGGCGGTAGCGGCAAGCGTTCCCAAAATATCGTCCGCCTCAAAACCCTCACACTCTATACAGGAGTATCCGGCAAGAGTCAACCATTCTTTTATTATGGGAAATTGCTCTCTCAGCTCTTGAGGCATAGGCTTACGGCCTGCTTTATAATCGGCATACCGCTTGTGCCTGAAGGTGGGAGCGTGCAAATCAAAAGCCACCGCGACACCGTCGGGCCTCTGCTCAGATATCAGCTTTAAAAGTATATTTATAAAGCCGTAAACGGCATTGGTATACTGCCCGTCCTTAGTGGATAAAAGGCGGATTCCGTAAAACGCGCGGTTTATTATACTGTTGCCGTCGATAGCTAAAAGTTTCATAATTTTTCACCGTAGAATATAATTATATATATAATAACATTATTTTCGCCGTTTGTCACTACTATTTTTTCAATTTGACATACAAAATATTTTCTATTATAATTTTTTATTATGAGGATAGGAAATATAACGGTTGAAGGTTTTGCCGCTTTGGCGCCTATGGCAGGTGTGTCAGACAGGGCCATGCGGGAAATATGCGTGCGTTTCGGCGCGGCTTTTTGCGTTGGTGAACTGACCAGCGCCAAAGCCGTAGTGCTTGGAGACGATAAATCAAAGTCACTGCTTAAAAGCATAGGCGGCAGAATATGGGCGCCTCAGCTTTTCGGCTCCGACCCTCAAATTATGGCGCGCGCCGCGGAAAAAGCACTTGATTACAGCCCTTCGTTCATTGATATAAATATGGGCTGTCCCGCTCCTAAGGTATCTGCGAGCGGCGGTGGTTGCGCTCTTATGCGCAACATTCCGTTGGCTGAGAAAATTATAAAAGCAGTAGTGGACGCCGTAAATATTCCCGTAACGGTAAAATTCAGAACGGGATGGGACGGCGAGCATATAAACGCGCCGGATTTGGCAAAGGCGGCAGAAAACGCGGGAGCCGCCGCAGTTACTGTACACGGCAGAACGCGCGAACAAATGTATGCGCCGCCGGTAGATATAAAAACTATTGCCGCCGTAAAAGCGGCGGTTAAAATTCCGGTTATCGCAAACGGAGACATAAACTGCGGCGCGGCGGCTGAGAAAATGTATGAAAAAACCGGTTGCGACTTTGTGTCGGTCGGTCGCGCGGCGCGGGGAAACCCCTTTGTTTTCAGTGAGATAAACGCATATCTTTCTGGTAAAACCTATACGCCGCCCACCCTCAAAGAGCGCCTTGAGATTTGCCTTGAACAGATAGACAAGATGCGTAAATACAAGGATGAATATATCGCAATACTTGAGGCAAGAAAGCACCTTGCCTGGTATATCACGAGGCTTTCCGGCGCGGCGGCGCTCAGGCGCCGGGCGTGTACGGTAAAGAGCAATGAGGATATAAAAGCAGTCATACAAAAAGCCCTTGAACTTAACCCCGATATGTGATAAAATACGGAAAGAAAAATTGAAAGAAGAGTAATTATGTCAGGTCATTCTAAATGGAATAACATCAAACGAAAAAAGGAAAAAACCGACGCGGCAAAAGCGAAGATTTTCACAAAAATCGGCAAGGAAATCGCCGTTATCGTAAAGCAGGGCGGCGCCAATCCGGCGGAGAACAGTAAACTCAAGGATGTAATCGCCAAAGCCAAAGCCGCCAATGTGCCAAACGATAATATCGAGCGCATTATAAGCAAAGCCGCCGGCGAGGCCGACGGCAGCAATTACGAAGAGCTGATATACGAGGGATACGGTCCGAACGGCGTTGCGATACTGGTTGAAACGCTCACGGATAACCGTAACAGAACAGCCGGCGATATCCGCCATTACTTTGATAAATACGGCGGAAATTTAGGTCAATCAGGCTCGGTTATGTTTATGTTCGACCGCAAGGGCGTAATCGAAATAGACGGCGAGGGCAAGGATGAGGATACCGTAATGGAAGCCGCTCTTGACGCCGGCGCGGAGGACTTCAGCTTTGACGGTGAGGTTTTCGAGATTATAACCGCACCCAACGATTTAGGCGCCGTGCGCGACGCGCTTGAAACTAAGGGATATGAGTTTTTAACGGTTGAAGTGCAGTACATTCCGCAAACAACAACCTCTGTAGATGGCGAGGCGGCACAGAAGCTGGAAAAACTCCTCGATATGCTTGAAGAAAACGACGATGTTCAGAATGTATGGCATAATTTGTCAGCCGAGGGCTGACAAATTAGATGGCAGATGACAGATGTCAGATAATATGTGCGGCGGGGAAATCCCCGCCGCAATTTTCTATAATTTCATATAATCTGTTCTCCGCTGTATCCCCAACCCATAGTCATCATATCTTGCTTTTAATATGTTACTACCTTTTCGTTTTTCTACCTATACTATTAGTTATAGTGAAGAACTGAGAGGGGGAACTTTGATGAAGCTTGATGTGGTTGGAAAGAACATTCGTAAATATCGTCTGTTAAAGAGTGTCAGTCAAGAAAAATTAGCCGAGCGGGCGGACCTTACCCCGAATTATATCGGAATGATTGAGCGCGGAGAAAAAACGCCGTCGCTTCAATCGTTCATAAAAATAGTGAATGCGCTTGAAGTATCGGCGGATGTCATTCTTTGCGATGTTTTAAAGGACGGATATACAGTTAAAGATTCTCTTTTACACGAAAAGCTTTCAAAAATTTCCGATGAGGACAGAATAAAAATTTATGATGTTATTGATACGATGATATCGCATTCAAAACGCAAATTCCTGTAAAAAATTTCTTTGGGCGACGCCCAAAGAATTTTTTTTTGAGTTGTCGACCGTCTTCGTGTAATTTCGACAAGCTTGTTGTGTTATAACATAACTATAAGTTGCAAACAGCAACAAAAAGTTATGAAAGGACTGAAAAATTATGTCGACAAGAGAAATCTTAAGACGGATCGCAAGAGAAAACAAGGTGTCGGTGGCTGAGGTGAAGCGTGATATGCATGAGGCAATACGCTTAACAATGAAATCGCATCCCGCGGAATCGGAACCGATATGGAATCGTCTCGCGCCGGACGGTAAGGAACCTTCAATAGATGAGTTTATAAAGTTTTGCGCGGCGGAAGTCACCAATCGGCAGATGACCGACAACATATAGCAGATGAAAGCTGACACAAGCGGCGGTGAGAAATCACCGCCGCAATTTTTTGTTGTTTTTTTATCAGAATATATCTACATTCCAACCGCTTAAATACTGGAATAATCTTGCTATATCTTTATTGTTCTGTGCATTGTCTCCGTTTATATCGAGCGCGTCGGTATTAACGGTGACATTTATATTTGAAAGTACCTGGAACAGTAAGGCAAGATCCTGATTGTTGAGTACTCCGTCGCCGCTTACATCTCCGCATACCTTTTCGAGCAGTTCGTATATGCTGAAGTGGTCGGTTTCAAAATACGCATAATCGCCGTCTATTGTATACTTCATACGGGTTTTGCTTCCGTCCGCTTCTAATCTGTAAATATTAAGCTTGCTCTTATCTATGTTTGCGGGTATCTTGATTTTTACAAGCACGGGCGCGTCGGGCTGTACTTCCTCACCAACATTGTTTTCAAGATGTATTTCATAGGTTACGCTGTTATCAGTGCTTTCCTCTATATTGGCTTTAACCTTTAAGGTATCAAGCAGGTCGCTGTTCTGCGCCGCCGCTACCGATATATCCTCGGTTTCGCCCTTTATGGCGTTATCTGTATCATAGGTTGCGCCGAGCGCCGGGATTATTTCATTATCCAATACCTTACTGCAGTTTGTGCAGATATTTCGCCTTTCGCCCTCTTCCGTAAGCGTTGGAGCGGTTGTCACCCTCCAAACGCCGTTATGACCGAGCGCGGCAGACGCATTACCTCTGCTTAGTAATGTGTTACATTCTTTACAGTATGTATCACCCGTATAGCCTTCGGCTGTGCAGGTTGCCGCCTTAGCGTTTCTTATCTCGGTATTTAAATGCCCCGTCGCGGGTATCGCCGAACCGCGCTCTAATACCTCGCCGCAATCGGCACAGCATCTGTCGCCCGTATAGCCCTCTGCCGTGCAGGTGGCGTTTTTGCGGTTTTTAAGCTCGGTGCGTGAATGAGTACAATCGAAAGCGGATTTTGTGACATTAAAGGTAAATCTGCTGCCGTTATACATATAGAATGTTAAATAATATGTCTTGCCGGCTTCAAGCTCGGTTTCAAGGCAGAAATTATAGCTGTCACCACCGTCGTCATCTCCGTCTACCATATTGAAATCTTCATCATATAATTTAAGCCATGGGTCGCTTTCGTTCCCTGTAGACTCAAACGCATATGTACCGTCACTGTACGGCGTGAATTTATATACCCTTGATAATACATCATTCCGATTTACATTGGCATTCACCGGCGTATTAAGCGTAACAGATGAAAAGCGGGAAACATATCCGTTTATAGCGCTTATAGGTAAAACGGTTACATTAAAGCTGCTTTCCACTCCGGCAAGCCAGCAGGGCACCGCATAGGTTCCGTTTACCGCCCAAGGATTATCTTGCTGTGACGAAGTATCATAGTCAATATAATAATCATACCCCGCTATATTAACCACTCCGTCAACCGAGGTCTGCGACGGTGTACCGTCATTAAAATATACCGTGCAGCGAGGTGTGCTTACACTATAATAGGTGTATGAGCTTTCGCCGTAATATTCAGTACTGCTATCCAAAAATTCATATACTGCAACATCTTCTACAACTATATGGGATACCGGGTTTGGAATGACCGTTACATTAAAGCTGCTTTCCATTCCGATAAAAGAGCAGGGCACCGCATAGGTTCCGTTTAATTCCCAATGAAGTTGCCGCTGGGTTTCGTATGTACTATGATTAAGATAATACCATCTACCGTAAATCTGAACGCCGCCTTCCTCATCCGAGGTCTGCGACGGTGTACCGTCATTAAAATATACAGTAAAACTGGGACTTATGCCGTAATATTGGTAATACTCATTACCGCTTTCATCTGTGAGTATCTCTCCGCCGGCGTGGTCTATAACGGCAACATCCTCTACCGATACAGCCGTAACCGGATTTTTTACAATGCTTATATTGTAACTGCCCTCTACTCCGGCGACAGAGCAAGCGACGGTATAGGTATTGCCGACCGTCCAATGAGACTCATACTGACCGTACCAATCATATTTTATATAATAACATAAGCCTTCAATGTAAACATATGGGTCATAATAACGATCATAATATATCGTTTTTGATGGTCTTCCGTCATTAAAATACACAGTATATGTGGTTTCGGGATGATAAAACCAGAACGAATCGTTTTCATCATAATCGAAATAGCCGTTCGTTCCCTCTATCAGCGATATATTCTCCGCTTCTATCCGCTCTACGGGATTTGGAATGATATTTACATTAAAGACGGTTTCAATCCCCGCAAATGAACAATCCACGGTGTAGGTATTGCCGACCGTCCAATGAGAATTTTGCTGAGCCTCGTACAGATCATAATCAAGCCAATACCATTCACCGTTTATATTGATGCCCTCGTACACATAATTCCATTCAAAATAACCATTGGTGTAATATACGGTATAGCCACCGGGGTCAAAACCGTAATAATACCAGTATTCATTACCGTAATCATCCCGGGCTGCTTCTCCCTTTCCGTGCTCGATAACAGAAACAGCGTCTACCTCGATACGGCTGATTTCATCGAATGAATAAGCCAATACCGACGACGCCGGAATAAATAGTGATGACAGTACCGCCACCGACAGTATAATTGCCAGAATCTTTTTCATAAATAAAACCTCCGGAGCTTTACATTTGTATTACGGAAGTATGATACCATTTATCCATATGTTAGTCAACAGTTTTAATCGGCATACCGTTGCGCTTGCGGCAAATCCGATATCAGACGGCAGATGTCAGATGCCAGACCATAGGTGCGCCTGTGCCGTCTGAAAAAGAAAATAAGGGTTGACAAATTGAAACGGCGGTGGTATGATACAAGTGTACTAAGACATATAGTACACTTAGAAGGGAGGGATAGTATGTTCGAATTGGACCTTAAAAGCGGCGTTCCTATTTGCGACCAGATAGTAAACGGCTTTATTAAAATGAAGGCTTTAGGGCTCATATCCGCGGGCGACCAGATGCCAAGCGTTCGCTCGCTGGCGCTTAAGTTCAGCGTGAACCCGAATACCGTTCAAAAGGCATACGCTGTTTTAGAGTCCGGCGGCATAATTTATTCGGTAAAAGGGCGAGGCTCATTTGTATCAGACGATGAGCAGGCGCACCGTGCGGTAATAAATAAGGCAAGGAATGATTTTCGCGCGGCGGTTAAGGCGGCGCGGGAATTGGGACTTGATATTTCCGATATTACCAAAACTATCAACGATATATATAAGGAGGAAAAGAAATGCTGACGGCTCAGAATCTCACAAAAACATTTGACGGAACTTTAGCACTTGACGGTATATGCTTTGAAATCGGCGACGGATGCGTTTATGGTCTTGTAGGCTCCAACGGCTCGGGAAAATCCACGCTTCTTCGCTGTATAAGCGGTGTTTACAGTCCTGACGGCGGTCGGGTGGGAATTGACGGAATACCGAGTTTTAATAACCCAAGCGTAAAATCACAGATAGCTTTTTTAGGCGACACGCCGTATTTCCTGCCTCAATCAAATCTTAAGGAAATGGCTCTCTTTTATAAGAATACATACAAAAATTTCGACAGTGAAACTTACAAGTATCTTCTCAGCGTTTTCCCGCTGAGCGAGACCGCGCGCCTTTCAACTTTTTCTAAAGGTATGCGCAGGCAGGCGGCGCTTATTCTTATGCTATCGGCAAAACCGCGATATCTGCTTTTAGACGAAGCGTTTGACGGACTTGATGTGGTAATGCGAAAGACCCTTTCAAACATAATAATCGACTCAACCGGAAAGCTTGGTATGACGGTTATCATCGCCTCGCATAACCTACGGGAGATTGAGGATATGTGCGACCATATTTCCCTTCTCCATGGCGGCAAGCTTATAGCCGACGGCGGTGTTGACGAGGTACGGGAAAAGATACATAAAATCCAGGCGGTATTTGATTCTGTGCCGGAAACTCAGGTCTTTGACAAACTTGACTTGATGAAAATCGAACGCTCGGGCTCGGTAATAAGTCTTGTAGCCAGAGGAGAAAAGGCTGAAATTGTATCGTTTGTAGAGTCGCTCGGTCCGAAATTCTGCGAATGCATTGATGTAAGCCTTGAGGAAGCGTTTATTTATGAATTGGAGGTGCTCGGTTATGATGTTAAAAGTATCGAAGAATAGGCTTTGCCCCGCCTCGGGTTTATTCAGATTTTCAATTTCAAAAAATGCGGGTATTATAATTCTGATGACTATCGGAATGCTGATTTTCTGTCCCGGTTTTCTTCTGGCGAGCTTTCAGAATTTTACTTTCCGCCCCCAGGACTATAATAATCCCGAATACCTGTCTGTCTTCTTCGGCGTTTGCGGAGTTATATCGTCTGTTATAATCACAATAGCTAATTATATCAGCTTTTGTTACCTGTACAAAAAGAGTTCAAGCGATGTTTTCCATGCATTACCCCTTACAAGAATAAGACTTTTGCTTTCGCGCGCGGCGGCAAGCTTTGTAAGCGTACTTATACCGCTTACCGTAGGTTATTTGTCCCTTTGGGCGCTCACGGCGTTTTACCCCTCCTACGCTCTCGGTACATTCGGGCAAATAGCTTCAGCTTATATTATCAATATTCTGTGTATTATCACGGTATCGGCGTATACGCTCATATTTATAGTTTGCGCCGGCAGTGCTTTTGACCTCGTTATATCTTTTGCAGGATTTAATGTCGCCGTTTTGGCAATCGGCTCAATAATATCGAGTATTGCGGATAGACACCTTACCGGTTATTCAAGCGAAAACATAAACCAAATCCTTAAAAATATATCTGTTCTCGTTTACTGCGGCTCAGGCGCGGTGGAATTTGCTCTCGGAGAAAAAAGCGCTCCTTTTTCACTCGCGGAAAACAGCGAATTTATATTTAAAACCTTGTTATTTGCGGCAATATTTCTTGCCGTTTCGGTAGTGCTTTACAATCACAGAAAATCAGAACGCGCGGAACAGGCGTACGCTTATAAATTCCTGTATGCTGTTTGCAGCGTGCTTGCCGGAATATGCGGCGGCTTTCTTTTAAGCCGTATATTCATTTTAACGGGAGACGCCGACGACATAAGCATTATAGGCGGCATTTCGTTTATAGCGGGCGCTCTGATAACAACCGTTGTTTACGGAGCCGTAACCGACCGAAGCTTTAAAAAGTTTCGCAGTTCCCTGGTTTTCGGCGCTGTATCAACCGTGATTTATGTAATAATACTTTCGATTATAATAAACGGCGCATTGGGATTTGGAAAAAAAGTGCCGGAATTGAAAGACATTAAAGAAACTTATGTCAGCTTCGGCGCCGAGAATTTAACTGTTGGCGGAAACGGCAGTAAAAAAGTCATAGCACTGCATAAAGCAATTATTGAGAAAAACGCCGACGACGATACGCAAAAAGAAGTGGAAACACCTCACACTTTTGTTAATATAGTATATACTCTTAACGACGGCGACCGGATTGCAAGGCAGTATTTTGCGGACATAGAAAAAGTTCAAAATGAGCTTTTCACAATCTACTCCGGAGAAGAGAGGTTTAAAGCACTTGATAACGCCATTGAGTGTATGAAGGGTAAAATATATCTTGATTTCGATGAAAATGAAGATAATAAAACTACCACCTATATCGTATCAAAAGAACAACTTGTAGCTCTGACTCAAATATATAAAAACGAGCTTTTAAGCGGCGATAAGAGCGTTGTGAACGGCGACCGAAATGTTTTCCGCATTCTGGCATATTCCTACTCGAGCGGCGAATACTATGACGGCTCAAATTTCGACATCTCACTTACAAACGATTTCCCTGAAACCGTAGCTTTTATAAACACATTTCAAGTTGCTGACGAATTAGGGTAATAAATTTAACGGCTTCTTCTGCGGCGTTTGTTCGCCGCAGAATTTTTTTGCTGTTTTTTGACAATTTACTATTGTTTATTTGCACAATATATTGTATAATAACTGTGTATATCAGTTGAAAGTGTGACTTATTTGGAAAATCTTGTCTATTTGGATAACAGCGCGACAACCACTGTTTGCGATAAAGCCATAATTGAAATGGGCGGAGCATTGAAATCGGATTTCGGCAATCCGTCAAGCCTGCACATATTGGGCTTCAATGCCGAAAAGCGTGTAAACACAGCTCGCGCATATATAGCCGAAATGCTATTTTCCGACAGCGGCGAAATATATTTCACCTCCGGCGGCACCGAATCAAACAACACAGCGATATTCGGAGCGGCTTATAGAGGAAGAAAACGCGGAAATAAAATAGTCACGACAACCATTGAGCACCCGAGCGTATCAGAGCCTATAAGGCGGCTGGAGGAAGAGGGCTTTGATGTAGTAAGGATAAAACCTCAAAGTGACGGCACAATAAGTGAAGAAAGCATTTTTAACGCGGTCGACGGCAACACGATTTTAGTGAGCATTATGCTTGTAAACAACGAAACCGGAGCCATACTGCCCGTAAGAGCGGCGAGAGAAGCCATAGAACGCGCGGCCGCGCCGGCACTGCTTCATTGTGACTGTGTTCAGGCGTTTGGAAAAACGCCTATAAATGTTAAAAGCTTAGGTGCCGATATAATTACCGCGTCGGCACATAAAATACACGGCCCTAAAGGCGTTGGTTTTATGTATCTGAAAAAGGGAGTCGGCATAAGACCGCTTATTCTCGGCGGCGGGCAGGAAAAAGGACTTCGCTCGGGTACGGAATCGGTTCCGCTTATTTGCGGATTTTACGGGGCGCTTAAGTCAATAGGCGATATTAAAGCAAATTATGATAGAATTCTCAATCTTCGCGATTTTGCGGCAAGCGAAATAATAAAAAATGATATTGCCGTTATCAATTCGCCTGACACCGCATTTCCGTTTGTGCTTAACATTTCCGTTCCGGGCTACCGCTCGGAAACCATGCTTCATTTTTTAGAGCGCGAAGGTGTGTTTGTTTCTTCAGGAAGTGCCTGCGCTAAAGGAAAGGGCAGTTATGTACTTAAAGAAATGGGACTTTCGCACGACAGAATTGACAGCGCGCTGAGAATAAGCTTTTCAAGATATAATAAAAAAGATGATGTAGACCGTCTCGTTTCAGCCATTATCGCGGCTAAGGCGGCGCTGAGGAGAAGATAATGAAAGAGGTAATCCTTATAAAAGACGGTGAGCTTGCCTTGAAGGGGCTTAACCGTTCGGTTTTTGAGGATAAAATGATATCCACGATTAAAAGACGACTTAAAAAATACGGTCCGGTTACAATATCAAAGGCTCAGTCGACCGTTTGCATTGAGCCGATTGATGACAGCTTTAATTTTCCTGCGGCGCTTGACGATGTAGGTCGCGTTTTCGGAATAGCCGCATACAGCCGCGCCGGGGTTTGCGAAAAGGATATGTCCGCCATTCTGCGCGAAATGCCCGGTTACTTAAAAGATATACTTAAAGACAAGAAAACATTTAAGGTTGAGGCAAAAAGAGCCGATAAGAGCTTTCCTTTCACCTCACCTCAAATATCTGCAAATCTCGGAGGAGAAATACTGAAGAATTACCCTTATTTAATGGTGGATGTACATTCTCCGGAAACAATAATTACAGTGGAAATAAGAGAAAAAGGAGCTTATGTACGGGGTGCGCAATATAAAGGCGCCGGAGGCCTGCCTACGGGCACATCGGGCAAAGCGGCGGTGTTGATTTCCGGCGGGATTGACAGTCCGGTAGCCTCATATCTTATGGCAAAAAGGGGAGTATCGCTCCTTGCAATACATTTTGCAAGTCCGCCATATACCAGTATACGCGCGGAAGAAAAGGTTAAAACGCTGATTTCTAAAGTAGCCCGTTATTGCGGAACCATAAAGCTTGCCGTTGTTCCGTTTACCGAAATTCAAGAGGAAATAGGAAAACACTGTCCGGAAGACTATTTCACTCTTATTATGCGAAGGCTTATGATGCGCATATCCTCACGCGTTGCAGCTGATAACGGCTGTCTTGCCCTGATAACCGGAGAGAGTCTCGGACAGGTTGCAAGTCAGACTCTTCCTGCTTTATCCGCAACAGATGAGGTAAGCACGCTCCCGGTACTGCGTCCTCTTATAGGAATGGACAAAGAGGAAATAGTCGTTATTTCAAAGAAAATTGATGCTTTTGAGACCTCCATTTTACCTTATGAGGATTGCTGCACGGTATTTACGCCGAAACATCCCCACACAAAGCCTAAGAAAGGTCAGTGCGAAATGGCGGAAAAGGATCTTGATATAGAGCCTCTTATCGAAAGAGCCATATCGGGAATAGAGTATTCGTTCATAGAATAAACTATTATATAGCAGAAGATAATTCAAAAGGAGAAAAAAATGATACAGAACATTAAAGTTGACATCGTTTATTTCGCGACCCCTACGGATTTCGAATTTGAGTTTAATCTCGGCGGTTGTTGCCATATGCGACTTTTAAATGGTAAAGCAAAGGATAAAAAGGAGTTTGTTAATTCGTTAGCACGCGCGGTATCGAGAAGTCGGATAATACTCTGCGTAGGACCGATTTTCGGAGAAGACGGACTTATATCAATCACTTCAACCGCCATTAGCCGCCCACTTAAGGCGGTTGATAACACGGCTTACGGAATAGCATCGGATAGTGAAATAAAAATAATTGACGGTGCTGTTCCGCTTGTAACCCCCGAGGGGTATTTCGGCGGATGCATAATAGAAAGCGGCCCTCAAACTATTGTATTGCTTACCGAAAATAAAACGGTCAGAAAATCAATTATGAAAAACCTGATTCACCCTTATATTGAAGAAACCAGCCTTTTGCAATCTACAGGAAGCATAAAAGCAAGCGGTATAGAGGGTATTGCACGCGCGGCCGCAAAGGAAACGCCGACAGACAGCGAGTTGCCGGAAGCGGTTGATGCCCTGTCTGACGATAACGGTCAGGACGACGAAGGCGAAGCCCTACCGGAAAATACTAAAACTGGTATTCAAGATGAAAAAACCGATAACGGCAAGCCCGGCTCTTTGGATAATATGGTAAAAGAATCTCAAAGTGATGTGAGTGAAGAGCTTACAAACCGGCAGGCGGAAGATATGTCCGATGAAATCGAACACAATATAGAATTTGATTTTTCCACAGAGGATTCTTACGGTAATGTTGATTACGATAATGTTGAAAATGAACTCGATAATACCGTTTACGAAGATGATGATGAGTTTGTCGCCGAAGATAATTCCTACAGCGACGGGCGAAGCAAGGGAATAAGTATTTCAATACTGATAATAACCTTAATCTTGCTTTTTGCCGTTTTGGGACTTTGTTATTTTCTCATATATGTACCAATGAAAAACGGTATTTCCACCACCGATTATATAAAACGGTTATTCGGTGTGATTTCACCTGTTGCATTTCTTTAAAAGGGGGATGTATGTTGGGCTTTTTCGGAAAAACAGCCGGTAAAGTTATAACTACCTTTTTAGTATCAATGGTGCCGGTTATCGAGCTTCGCGGTGCGATTCCGTACGGCTACGGTATGGGGCTTAACATCTGGATTTCAGTTGTGGTATCCATAATCGGCAATTTAATACCGGTACCGTTTATTATAATTTTCATAAGAAAAATATTCGCGCTCATCCGCAGGTCTGTTCCTAAATTTGACGGACTTGTAACAAAGCTTGAGAACAGAGCCGAAAGCAAATCTGATGTAGTAAAAAAATACTCGTTTTGGGGACTTTTTCTGCTTGTAGCCATTCCCCTGCCCGGAACCGGAGCATGGACCGGCGCACTGGTTGCGGCTATGCTTGATATGCGGCTTAAGCGAGCATTGCCGGCGATAGTATCAGGAGTTATCGCCGCGGCGGTAATAGTAGCGTTTATCACCTGCGGCGCAAACGCGTTATTTTTTTAATAAAACTATATACATATTGAGATGAGACGGTAAAGGGCGCGCCCTTTACCGTCTCATCTTTATTATTTAAACATAAATTCCCCCTATTTGTAAATAATAACAAAAACACCGGGAGGGATTTTTTTGGCGTCTTTTATTACCGATTATAAAGAAGCTCGAATTACCGGAAACATAAATAAAGACATAGCTTTTTTGACTGCCGCGATAAAGGATGATTCTATTCTTCGCGTACGAAATCTTACGCCTGCGAACTCAAGCTGCGAATTTGCCCTGCTTTTTCTTGACGGAATGGTAAACAGTCATTTTCTGAGTGAAAATGTCATAAAACCGTTAAGCTTGGCAAGACTTGACAATGATAATTATATAAGCGCACGCGATGTGAGTGAAAAAGTGCTTTTCGCAAGCGAGGTGTCTTTGAAAACCACAGTTGATGAAATGCTGTTTACAATTTTATCGGGAGATACTCTGTTACTGCTATCGGGAAGCTCCACCGCAATCTGCATAAACACAAAGGGTTTCCCCGTAAGGGCAATAGAAGAACCGGTTGATGAGCGCGTAACTCAAGGCCCCCGGGAGGGATTTTGCGAAGTGGCCATTTTAAACCTCGCACTGATAAGACGGAGACTAATCAATCCCGATTTACGCATAAAATCGCTAAAGACAGGCAAGCGAAGCGATACTGCGGTTTATATATGTTACCTTGAAACGCTCGCCGACAACGCAATTATAAGCGAACTTAAAAAAAGGCTTGAAAATATCGATATTGACGGTGTGCTTGACAGCAACTATCTTACCGAGCACATAAGAGACGGGAAATATAGTCTTTTTAAAACAGTAGGCACTACAGAGCGACCCGATGTTGTAGTGGGCAGGCTTCTTGAAGGAAGAGTGGCTATTATAGTTGACGGTACTCCCATGGTGCTGACCGTCCCCTATCTTTTTTCTGAAAACTTCCAATCTGACGAAGACTATTATCTTAATTTTTTTGTGGCGAGTGTTCGCAGATTTTTAAGATATATATGCTTTGTGGCTTCAGTTTCGGTACCGGCGGTTTTTGTAGCTCTTTCTACTTTTCACATAGAGCTTATGCCGACCCATTTCGCAATTTCCGTGGCGGAGCTTCGTATGGGCGTTCCTATATCCTCTGTCGGCGAATGCCTGTTGTTGGTTATAGTTTTTGAAGTGTTGAAGGAAGCGGGAATCCGCATGTCGCAAAGCCTCGGTCACGCGCTTAGCATTGTGGGCGGTCTGGTAGTGGGACAGGCGGCGGTTGAAGCCAAAATAATAAGCGCTCCTATGCTTATCGCGGTAGCTTTCAGCGGAATAAGCGGACTGATGGTTCCAAGACTAAAGACATCTGTTCTATATGTCAGAATAATATCGGTGATAATATGCTCACTTTTGGGACTTTACGGATTTATGATGATAAGCGCTTTGCTGCTCATATATGTTCTCAGTATAAAATCCTTTGGTGTCGATTACACTTTATCACTGCGAAAAATAAACTTTCAGTCCTTAAAGGACAGCGTATTACGGGCGCCATGGACAAATATGATAACCCGCCCTCCCTTCAGTAAGGATATTAAACGCTCAAGTGGTGAAAAAAATGGTTAGAAAAACATTTTTTCTTGTCATAACAATATGTCTGGTCTTGTGCCTGTCGTCCTGCAAGGGCTACCGTGAAACCGACAGCGAGTATTATGTTTCCACCATATGTTTTGATGAGGCGGAAAAGGGGTTCAAAGCTTATGTTGAGGTTTTGGTAATCAGCCCGAATGACAAAGAAACGCGCAGTAAAGTGTTCAGCGCCACAGGCAAAACCCCATATGACGCCGTATCAAATACAACATCCGGTATGCCGAGAACCGCTGTTTTCGACCACTGCAGTACCGCAATCATAGGCACGGCGGTAGAGGGGGAAGACTTTAAGGCAATTATTAAGTATCTATACGATACAAAAAATCTGAATTTGGGTATATTTATGTTTACATCCGATAATATTGCAGGTATTTTAAAGCTCAAACCGCAAACCCCCAGCGTAGGGTATGACATTATGAATATAGAAACCAATATAACTTCAAATACGGGAGTCAGCTTTAAAAACAAGTATTATGAGATCTGCTCAAGACAAATAGAAACGGAGGGCTTTTGTCTGCCCGTCGTATCCGAAAAAAACAAACGCCCTACAATTTCCGGCGAGACTGTGTTCCGCGATTACTCGCCTGTAATAACGCTTAACAAAGAAGAGTCGCTTGTTTATAATCTCCTCTATTCGGGAAGCAGCGGCGGAGAAATTAAAGTAAGCAACAACAAATGCAGGATAAACAGATTAAAAACCAAATTAAAAGCCCGAGACAAGATCCTCAAAATAACCGTAACCTGCCGCTATCGGAATAAGTCGGACCGGAAAAGCAAAGCCCTTAAGCGGGATATTATGAAGCTTATGGATAGGCTTTACGGCAACACTGCGCTTAATGTGCTGGGTGTTTCGTCATTTGAAAAGATAAAGTCTGCACAGGTGGTCATAAATGGAAAATAAATATACGGTTTCATATTTGCATTTCTCCGCGCTTTTATGCGTCTTTAGCGTGGCTGACAGTATAATTCTTATGCCGCTTTACAGTAAAAATCTTATTGAGCTTCCGGCTGCTGTTTTGTTGGGAATTCTGATTGTTCTTCCGGTCTTTAAACCGCTGAAAAAAATACTTGAGGTAAAAAACAGCGTTGTTAAAGGTATAATATACGCCGTCATTTTTGCGTTGTCTTTGACATACGCGGTATTTGCCGCGCGGGAATACACCGTGTTTATTTACGAAAATCTGCTGATAAAAGCAAATATGTTTTTAATAAAACTGATTTTTGCGGTATGTGCGGCATATCTCGCCTCAAAAGGCAAGGATACTATTTATAAGTTTTCTGTTCTTTCGGCTTTTTTTATAACCGCCATATTTGTTATAATGTTTTTAATTTCAATAAAGAATTTCGACATTTTAAACCTGAAAACCGTGTTTTCCTTTTCGGATATCTCGTTTAAACATATATCCGACTACTGTTACAGATTGTTTTTTCCGTTATTGCTCGCGGTTTTATTCATTAGCGGTGATTTAAGAAAATCCGCACCGCGTTTTATAGTGCCTTCGGGTGTGGCTTGGGGTATGTTATTGTGCGTTATTGTTATACTCGACAGTATTTTAAGCTTCGGTCTGTCGCTTGCTTCAAAGCTTAAATATCCTTATATCGACGACATCAGCACAGTCACGATAGGCAGTATCTTTACCCGTATGGACGGATTTGCCTATTTTGCGTTTTTTGTATGTTACATTTTAAAATGCGCGATACTTATACGCCTTTCATCCAATATTTTGTGCAATACCGGTGTAAAAAGCCAAAAGTATCTGAGTTTTATTCTATCGGTTGTACTTTTGATATAAAGTCATTGAATGTCGCAAATTTAAAGTGTAGTATTCCCTCGCTGTGCAAGGTGTAGAAAGGGAAACTTTATGTTTTCCTTTTCATATCCTGTTATAGGAGGGAATTATATGAAAAAGATAGGACTTGATGCCGGTCACGGCTTATATACCGCCGGTAAGCAAACGCCTGACGGCATTAAGGAATGGTCACTCAACGACGATGTTTGCGACCGTATTGCGGCAATTCTGTCAAAATATGATTGCGAAATTATACGCACGGACAACAACGAAGGCAATATAGACGAAAGCCTCTCTTCAAGGGTAAACGCATATATAAAAGCAGGAGTTGATACATTTGTTTCAATTCATCACAACGCCTTCACAGGCAACTGGAACAATGCCACAGGTGTAGAGGTTTATACCGATAGAACTCCCACCGAAAAAGACGAGCGTTTAGCGAGCCTTATTTATGACAGACTCGTGCAATATACCGGTCTTAAAGGGCGTGGCATAAAGAGGGCGAATTTTGCCGTTATCAACCAGAATAAAGTTCCGGCGGTTCTCTGTGAGGGCGGCTTTATGGACGGGTCTTCCGATTACAAAATAATAACTTCAGAAGCCGGAAAACAGGGCTATGCCCGCGCGGTGGCGGAAGGACTTATAGAGTTTTTAAGTTTAAAAGAAAAGCCCCAGACTCCGGATGTTCCTTTACCCCAAAACCCGGATGTGATTTACCAGGTGTGGGAAAATGTAAAGGATAAGTGGTTACCTAATGTGGTAAACGACACTGATTACGCAGGCAATTTTAAAAACGCGGTATGCGCGGTATATGCCAATCTTACAAGCGGTAATATATACTATAAAGTACATGTGCCGTCATCAAAAGGTAAACCGGCCCGTTGGCTGCCTGAGGTGAAAAACCGCGAAGATTACGCAGGGAATTTAGGCCAACCGATAGACGCGGTTATGTTTCGAACCGATACCGATAAAACCATATGTTACGCAGCACACGAGAAAAAGTCGGGCAGGTGGCTTCCGCCTGTTACAGGCTATAGTGAAGCTGACAGAATAAATGGCTATGCCGGAAATTTCGGTCGTGAAATAGACGCGATAAAAATATATTTTGTATAGGATATTAAAATGAAATATAAAGAACTGATAAGCGCCGCCGCCGGAACAGTAGCGGCGGCGCTGTCAAAACTATTCGGCGGTTTCGACAGCGCAATGATAACTCTTTTGATATTTATGGCGGCGGATTACATAAGCGGAATACTGTTGGCGGCGGTATTCCGTAAAAGCCCCAAATCGAAAAGCGGCGCTCTCGAATCACGCGCAGGTTTTAAAGGACTTGTGAGAAAAGGCATAACGCTTATAATAGTAATGTTGGCATTTCGTCTTGATGAAATCACAAATCAAGGATTTATAGCAGACGGCGTTATTATTGCCTTTATCACCAATGAAGCAATAAGCATAACAGAGAATGCCGCACTCATAGGCGTTCCCCTGCCGAAGGTGCTCACGCGCGCCATTGATGTTTTAAAAACCGAACAAAAAGCATAAAAACAGCGGCCCGGGTACCCCGGGCCGTTTTATTAAACACACTATATATCATTCAGGGCAGATTTTTATAGTAAAGTCCCCTTGTAAACTCACCTTTGCCGGAAGCGCCGGTCAAGTAACTGTTTATTACCGATTTAACATCTTCTTTTGGTTCAAGCGTGAAGCTGAGTATCAGGAAATCAAAAGCCTTAAGGTCGTCCTGTTTGTCCGCAATAAAGACTGGCGCGGAATTTAAAATCTCACTATAACCGTTGCGGCAACGAACCGGGAAATTTAAGCCTAATCTGTCGGTAAGGTTGTTTTCTCCTTTGCACTCTTTGCAGGTTTTGGTGTTTTTTATCGGACAGTTCCGGGTAAGCATTAACGGAAGTCTGCCGTAAGCAAATATTCCCGTATCGCCCATAGAGGCGATTTTTTTTGCGCTTTCCATATTGATTTCGGCACTGATAGTTACCATATCCGCACCGAGTTCTTTCAAAACCGCCGCGCTCTCACAGTTTGCACAGTTAAGTCCGTTTGAAGCTATAACTTTTAAGCCTTCCTGACGCGCTAATACAACAGCACTTAAATTATCGCAGTATGCCGTATTGACGCCATCGCTTTTAATATCCTTAAGCCTGTTTAAAACCGCGTTTTCATCAGTTATATATCGAGGAAGCTCGACAATTTTGACTGTTTCTTTCGGTATTTTACCGAAATCACAGTCAAGCGGAAGAATAACACCGTCTAAGAAAACATCCTGCGGAATGTCCGATAATTTTAAAAATTTCGCATAAAGCCTGGTACCGTTTGATTTTTTTGTTTGCGGACTTATCTGCTTATAATATGCGGTGTCACACTTTTTAAGTTGCGCTCTTAACTTGTTAAGCTTTTTGACAGCCTCCCTGCGCATATTATTAAGCTCCGCGTTATTCAAATAAAGACCGTCGCCTGTGTAAACCTCAACACTTCCGGCATAATACGGAGTTCCTCCGAGTTTTGAAAGAGAAGTCGCTATGTCTTTTTCTTGTATGCTTCGCTTTTGTGCGATTTCGGGCACTTTCCCTTTTATGCTTGCGCGGTTACCCTTATCGTCTTCAAATAAGACCTCTGCCGGAGTACCCGCGGACATTTTTGCGTATATTTTTACCGGTACGCTCTGCCGCTCATTGCGGTAAAGCGAATGAAGATATGCAAACGCCGTTTTTGAAATATCGACATCGTCCTTCGTGCGAATACCAAACATATCACAACCGGGGGTGCCTTTATAATAACCGTCGGTAAAACCCGAGCGTGAGAATACATTTTTAAGCGCTGAAAGCAGTTCGCCGTCCGGCACGCCGTCCAACGCGGCGCGACACGCAGCAGTTGCGGCGGCGACATATTCCGGGCGCTTCATTCTGCCCTCGATTTTTGCCGAAGTAACGCCTAAGCATTTAAGCTCGTTTATATAGTCTATCAAAGATAAATCCTTAAGGCTTAAATCGTATCTTTCATCATCGGATGACGAAAACATAAGTCTGCACGGTCCCGCGCAAAGACCGCGATTACCGCTCCTTCCGCCAAGCGTGCTTGACAGAAGGCACTTTCCTGATACGCACATACAAAGCGCACCGTGCACGAATACCTCAACCTCAATATTCTCTGCTTTTGCCGCCGTGCAGAACTCTTTTATTTCCTGGCGGCTCATTTCTCTGCCTAAAACAACCCTTTTAACACCTAACTTTTTAAGGGCGGTAATGGCTGAGGGCGAATGCACCGTCATCTGAGTTGAGGCGTGAAGCACCGCCTCGGGTAAAGCTCTGTGTAAAATCGAAATAAATCCCAAATCCGATACAATAAATGCGTCGGCTCCGAAATTTGCCGCCTGTATCGCGGCATTTACAGCTTCACCGATTTCATTTTCCTTTATCATTATATTAAGTGCGACATAAACCTTAACGCCCCGCGTGTGGCAATACTCGGCGGCCTGGCGAAATTCAGGCAAATCAAAATTATCGGCATTTCTTCTTGCGCTGAAGCTTTTAAGACCTAAATACACCGCGTCCGCTCCCGAGCGAACCGCGGCTATAAGTGCTTCGCTGTTACCGACGGGAGAAAGTACTTCCATTTTTTCACCACCCCAAAGGAGTATAACATAAAACTCTTAAAATTTAAATGTTTTTTCTTTACTAAACCGGGCTTTAGTGTTATTATATATGGGTCAGAAAGGTTTGATTGTATGAAATACTTAGTTCTATTATGTGACGGCATGGCGGATACTCCGGTGGCTGAACTCGACGGTAAAACCCCTATGCAACTCGCAAACAAGCCAAACATAGATAAGCTTGCAAGCCTCGCTTATGTAGGTATCTGCCGCACGGTGGCAAAAGGTCTGAAGCCCGGCAGTGATGTCGCAAACTTATCCGTAATGGGATATGATCCGTTTGATTGTTATACCGGTCGGTCTCCATTAGAGGCGGCGTCTATCGGCATTGACCTTAAGGACAGTGATGTTACCCTTCGATGCAATCTTGTTACGCTATCGGATGATGAACCGTACGAAAGCAAAACGATGATAGACTACTGCGCAGGCGATATTTCCACTGCCGAAGCCGCAGAGATTATTAAAACCGTTCAGGAAAAGCTGGGCAAGCCGCCCTTTAAATTCTATTCAGGCGTCAGTTACCGCCACTGCCTTGTGGTAAACGACGGCACCACAGATCTCGGTAATATGACGCCGCCGCACGACATAAGCGGAAAGGTTATAGGAGAACACTTAAGCGGCAGTAAAAACGCCGCGCCGTTTATTGCCCTTATGAAAGAAAGTAATACTTTTCTCAAAAATCACCCTGTAAATATCGAGCGTGAAAAGAGAGGTCTGCGCCCCGCCAACTCAATATGGCTCTGGGGAGAGGGAACAAAGCCTTCAATAGTTAATTTCGAAAAAAAATTTGGTGTTAAAGCGGCTGTTGTAAGTGCGGTTGACCTGCTTAAAGGCATAGGAAAATGTGCCGGAATGAAAGTGCCCGATGTTGAGGGCGCAACCGGTTATATAGACACCAATTTCGAGGGCAAGGCACATGCGGGCATTGATGCGTTCAAGAGCGGTTGCGACTTGGTGTATATGCATTTTGAAGCGCCCGATGAATGCGGTCACCGTGCAGAGGCGCAGAACAAAATAAAATCCATTGAGTATATTGACTCACGCGCGCTTTCTCCCATACTCGATTACTTAAAGTCATCAGGAGAGGACTACCGCATTCTCGTAATGCCCGATCATCCTACGCCCATAGCCACAAAAACCCATAGCAGCGAGCCGGTGCCCTTTATGATTTATGACAGTCGGAAGCAATTTTCCGGTGTTGAGTCGTTCACCGAACAGTCAGCCAACAGCACCGGAGTCTTTGTTGAACACGGGCCGGATATAATGAAAATATTGCTTGAAAAATAGCACTCTACTGTAAGTGGAAATTAAAAAAGTCACTCTATTTTAGCGAAGCTGTCTTGTAGACTGATTTCGCCTTGATGTGGGGTGACTTTTAATCTTGCACATAATATAATCAGATAACAAAAAATCCGAGGTGTTAAATGAAACGAATAAGGCTTAAGGATCGCCTTTTGCCCGATTATACAAGAGGCGAAGAAATATTTAATATGGTATCTCACATAGTAGGCGGGGTATTCGGAATAACAGCCCTCGTCTGTTGTACAATAAAAGCGTTTATAAAATTTGATGCATACAGCATAGTAAGCGCATTTATTTACGGTTTTTCAATGGTGATACTTTATACCATGTCAAGCGTTTATCACGGACTTAAACCCGAAACCGCAAAAAAGGTTATGCAGGTAATAGACCATTGCACAATTTTTCTGCTTATAGCCGGAACATACACGCCTGTCACCCTTGTTGCGCTGAGGCGTGAGAATACCACTCTCAGCTGGGTGATTTTCGGTGTAGTATGGGGATTTTCGGCTCTCGGCATAACTCTTAATGCCATAGACCTTAAAAAGTATGCCGTATTCTCAATGATTTGCTATATAGGACTCGGATGGTGCATAATCTTTCCGCTTAAAACCACTGTCCACGCCTTAGGATGCGCCGGATTCCGGTGGCTTCTCGCCGGAGGCATATCCTACACCTTAGGTTCAGTTCTTTATGCGATTGCAGGCAAAAAAATTCACTTGTATATGCATTCGATATTTCATATATTTGTAGTTCTTGGCAGTATTCTGCAATTCGTTTGCATTTTCTTTTATGTTATTTAAAACTGTTGCCCGCAAGCGTTTGCTTGCGGGCAACAGTTTTATTCTATCCCAAATAAATAAGCAATACCGAAATATCCGCCGGGCTTACTCCTGATATTCGAGCCGCCCTGCCTATACTCTCAGGCCGTATTTTATTAAGCTTTTCTCTCGCCTCAAGTCTCAGTCCCGTAATAGAGTTATAGTCTATCCCTTCGGGGATTTTTTTGTTTTCGAGCCGCTTCATTTCCTCTACCTGACTTATCTGACGGTTTATATAACCCTCGTATTTTATTTCTGTTTCCACCTTTTCGCAAACGCGGTCAGGCAATACCGGTCTGGTACTGTCAAACGGTGCTAAATCTTTATAAGAGATTTGCGGTCTCTTTATTAAATCGGCAAGATTTGCGCCTGTGTTAACAGTAGCGGTGCCTTTCTTTTCAAGCAGTTCGTTAAGCGCCTCGCTCGGTGGTAAAAACACCCCTTTTATCCTCTGTATTTCCTGCTCCTTAAGCTCTGTGTTTTTAACTGTTTCTTTATAGGTATCGTCATCTATAAGCCCTATTTCGCGACCTATTGGCATAAGCCGCTCGTCAGCATTGTCCTGACGGAGTATTAGCCTGTATTCACTCCTCGAAGTCATCATACGGTATGGATCCATACAGCCCTTGGTCACAAGATCATCAATCAGCGTACCTATATAAGAGCCTGTGCGTGATAGAATTAACGGCTCTTGACCTTTAACCTTTCTTGCGGCGTTAATTCCGGCCACTAACCCCTGCGCAGCCGCCTCTTCATAGCCTGAAGAACCGTTAAACTGACCGGCGCCGAAAAGTCCCGGTTGCGCTTTAATTTCAAGTGAAGAAGTAAGCGCCGTGGGGTCTATGCAGTCATATTCTATTGCATAGGCATTACGCATAACCTTTACATTTTCCAGCCCTTCCATTGTACGGTAAAAGGCTATCTGCACCTCCTCAGGAAGCGAGGACGACATACCCTGAAGATACATTTCGTCCGTATCTTCACCACATGGCTCAATGAACATCTGATGTCTTTTTTTATCGGCAAAACGAACGATTTTATCCTCTATGCTCGGACAATACCTCGGACCTATCCCCTCAATAACGCCTGAATACAAAGGCGACCTATTCAGGTTTTTAAGTATTATTTCTTTTGTTTTGTCATTGGTATAACCGATATGACAAACCACCTTGTTTTCAGGCGGCTTTTTGGTTTTATAGCTGAACGGTTCCGTTTTTAAATCGCCGTTTTGCACTTCTAATTTTGAAAAATCTATACTGTCCTTTGCTACCCTTGCGGGTGTACCGGTTTTAAACCGACGAAGCGGTAAATTCATATCTTTAAGACATTTTGCAAGCTTGGTTGCAGGGAAATTACCGTCCGGTCCGCTCTCGTAATTGACTTCACCTATATATACCCTGCCGCCTAAAAATGTACCGGTGGCAATAACTGCGCAATCCGCGGAAAATACGGCGCCGAGCCGTGTATAAAGGCGCCATATACCGCCTTTATTCTCTAAAGTAACCACTTCAGCTTGCTTTACATCAAGCCCTTCCTGCTTTTCCACCGCGTTTTTCATATATCCGCTGTAAGCGCGGCGGTCTATCTGAGCGCGAAGCGAGTAAACCGCCGGCCCCTTGCCGCGGTTTAACATTCTGCTTTGTATTGTGGTGGCGTCCGCCGCCTTGCCCATCTCACCGCCCAAGGCGTCCAGCTCGCGGACAAGATGTCCCTTAGCCGTACCGCCTATAGACGGATTGCAGGGCATATTGCCAATCCAATCAAGGCTTATGGTAAACATTAAAGTTTTACAGCCAAGCCTCGCCGCCGCAAGCGCCGCCTCAATTCCCGCGTGGCCGCCGCCGATTACGGCAACATCATATTTTCCGGCTTCGTAAGTTTTAATCATTTTTTCTTCCCTTATTTACCGATACAGAAATTTTTAAATATCTCATTAACAATGCTCTCACTTGCCCTCTTGCCAGAAAGCTCTAAAAGGGCGTTAACAGCGTCGTCTATCAGTACCGTCACAGCGTCAAGCGTAATTCCCGAAGTAAGAGCCTCTTTGGCTTCACTTAAAGCTGTTTTTGCCCTTGTTGCGCAGGAATACTGCCGCTCGTTTAAAAGTATTGCGTCATCCGGCGATAACCCCGTGGTTCCGCACACCTTTGAAATCTCCTTGCTAAGCTCACTGTAGCCCGTTTTGTTTTTGGCGGAAATCAAAACGGTATCAAACCCCGCAAGCCCTGATAAATCCGCCTTCTGAGGTAAATCGGATTTGTTAAGAACTGCTATGCATTTTTTGCTTTTTAAAAGGTTCATTATCTTTTTATCCTCATCGTCAAACGGTTGGGAAATATCAAAAACCGCCAATACAAGCTGAGAGTTTTGAATCTTTTTGATTGCCCGTTCAACGCCTATATGCTCAATCACATCACCGCTGTCACGAATACCGGCGGTATCGGAAAGTAAAAGGATAATATCACCGATATTGACCTGCTTTTCGATTATGTCGCGCGTGGTGCCTGCAAGCGGCGTTACTATTGAAAGCTCCTGCCGTGACAGCATATTCATAAGAGTCGATTTGCCTACATTAGGCTTACCTACTATTGCGGTGCGCACACCTGCAAGTACCGCTTGTCCCGCCTCGAAACCGGAAATAAGCTTAATAAGAGACTCTTCACATTCATTCAGCATTTTAATAAAGCTTTCACCGTCAAGCCCCTCAATATCCTCCTCCGGAAAATCGGAATAAGCGGCAAGACTCGCCGCGGCAAAAAGCAGTTTATCGGTTATTTTTTCAATATCACGACTTATTTTTCCCTCTTTGGCTGACTTTGCAATGCTAAGCGCCGCCTCCCCTTTAGCACCTATTATTTCCATAATGCTTTCCGCCTCGGTAAGGTCAATTTTCCCGTTTAAAAAGGCCCTTTTGGTAAATTCACCGGGCGCCGCCGACCGAGCTCCGGCTGCAAAAACGCACTTAAGGCACTCCCTTGCCGGAACTATTCCTCCATGAACGGATAGTTCAACAACATCCTCGCCGGTATAACTTTTAGGGGCACGGAACACCAATGCCACCGCCTCGTCAATATGCGTCTTATCCCGCCTTACAACCTCGCCGAACGCGGCACTGTAACCCGACATATCCGAAAGCCTTTTACCGGATGCCGCAACAAAGCATTTTTCCGCTACAGCTATTGCTCCACCGCCGGAAATCCTTATAACCGATATTGAACCTTCACCCTTAGGCGTGGATATTGCCGCAATGGTGCTTTCAGGCATTTTTTCACTTCCTTAAAACCTTATTTACTAATTTTAACATACACAATAAATTATTTCAAGCACACATCCACCGGCATTTGCCGGTGGATGCTCTTTAATTATACTATTGCCTTTTTAAGCTTACTGCTTGGGCTTGCCGCAGTTTGTACAGAAATTGCCTGTATTATCGGTGCCGCACTCGCATTTCCAGCCTGTACTCTTGGGTTTGCCGCAGTTAGTGCAGAAGTTGCCCGAATTGACCGTTCCGCACTCACAGGTCCAGCCGCCCGCAGGCGCCGTCTGTGCGTTCCCGTTCTGAGCATTCTGCTGAGCGCCCATAGCGTAAAGGTTTTGAGTGCCCATACCGCCTGCCGCGTTCATAGCCATACCCATACCCATAAAGCCTGCCATAGAACCGTTCTGATTTGCCGCCGCCGCTTTCATAGCTTCCGCGGTAGCGCCGGTAAGCGTTGCCGCCGCCATGGTGGGATCGCGAAGTATAGCCGCGTGCTGAGCGTTTTTGATAAGCTCTGCGTCCTCATCGGGAAGCGTAACGCTGCCGAGTGCAACGGTTACGACTTTAAGTCCTCGAAGCTCCTGCCACTTGTTTGAAAGCTCCTCGTTCATAGCGGTCTCAAGCTCTGTATTATGAGTTACTATCTCATTTGGACGAAGTCCTAACGCCGAAAGCTTGCCGAACGCCGGCTGAAGCGCGCTTATAAATTCTGTTTTAAGCTGAGCGTCAATATTCTCTCTTGAATACTCCTCTTCAACATTACCGCAAACATTGGTGTAAAAAAGCATCGGGTCGGCAATTTTATACGAATAAACGCCCGAAGCGCGTACGGAAACATCAATATCAAGATTGATGTTCTTATCTACCACACGGAAAGGTATCGGATTAGGCGTACCGAATTTATTATCAATAATTTCCTTCGTGTTAAAGTAGTATACCCGCTGATCCTTGCCGGTGTCCCCGCCTAAAGTGAAACGCTTACCGATAGTCTTGAAAGTCTCTTTGAGACTATCGCCGAGCTTGCCGGTAAAAATACTCGGTTCGCTTGAAGTATCATAGGTGAACTGACCCGGCTCCGCACAAAACTCCACCACTTTGCCCTGTTCAACGATTATCATACACTGACCGTCCGCAACCGCGATGCCCGAACCGTTTGATATGATATTATCGTTGCCCTTTGTGTTGGATGAACGCGATGATGTGCGCTTTTGTCCCTTTGTTACGAGGGTGTTCGCGTCCAACGCGTCACAATAGAAAAATTCCTTCCACTGGTCGGCAAGAGTGCCGCCGAGCGCGCCTATTCCTGCTTTAATAAGTCCCATAATTCTTCCTCCAAATATTTATGTATTTTTAATTTTACACTCAAAAGCTTCTTCCGCCCGAAGAATAACTGCCGCCGGACGAGGAACCGCTTGAATATGACGAGCCTCCGCCCGAGGAACCGCCCGATTTTTGCTTTTCGGTCTTTGTGACCGTGGAATACAGATAATAAACCTGCTTATCGCGAAGGTCAAAGCTGCCCTTAACAAGGTACTCGTGCGCGTCTACCGGAGACACTACCCTCATGGCTTTTTTACAGCTCGCAAGATGCATTCCGCCGACAATGGCGCCCACTACTACCGCCGCCGCTATCGTTGTGAAAATATTACTGTCCTTGTCGTCATCCGAATAATCAGCGGAGTAATTCGCCTCATATTCATCATAATCGGCGTAAATCAGCTCATCGGTCAGTTCTCCGCCGTTCTCGAACAGCTTGCCTACAAAATCAATATGCTTTAAATACGCTTCATAGTATCTGCCCGCACGGATGTCAGCATCAACCATTTCATCTATCTGAAACGTTACATAAGATGTGAATATCGATTCATAAGAGTTTATCGAGGTGGTGCGCCAGCAGCGGTTGCCCTCTTCAAATGAGATATAAAATACTACTGCGCCGTATCCGTCACCCACGCCGTATCCTCCGAAATGCAGAAAGTCGGAAGAATACTCTTCGGGCGAAAGCCCGTGATTGTTGTTATCGGTAAAAAGCGCGTACCCGATACCGAGATTTTCCACAACTTCATTTATGCGGTTATTAAGCTCGGCTTCCTCCTCATCGGAGAAAATATCCGCGTCATCCACCACACGAGGCGGATTTTCAGCGTGGAAATCCGAAAACTCTGAAAGGTCGCCTTTATAATACCAGTCAGGCATATTTTCCGCAAAGGCGGGCAAGACGAAAGACATAATTAAAATTGCACTGAATAAAACAGTTAAAAATCTTTTCATCATTCCCACCTCACCTCAAAATAAAATGAGCTATAACGCCGGCTATTGCCCCCGCTACGGCGAAGAATGCGCTGAAATGCAGGAATGATTTTATCTTACTTATCGGCAGTTCGCCTACCACCTTACCGGTCTGACCGTTTACCGCAAATCGGTAATTTTTGTTCTTATAACTCAGGTTTAACAGGTAAACCGGCAAAAGCACATATTTTACCGAGGGGTCTACCAGACTTAAATTTGAGCTTTTCACCGAGACCGAGTCAAACTCCGAGGCGCAACCGCAGAAAACCTCGGTGGCGCTGGTGTTCATACGCGCGGAAGCGCGCGGCAGGCTCTCGTCAGGGTCCTCGTCAAATCTGTCCGCCAAAAAGCCGGAAAGATACGCCGGGTTAAACTCTGTGAGCCCCGAATAGTCAAACGGCTCTAACGCGTCCATCAGGTCGTTATCCATCTTTTCACTGCCGTCAACGGGTATTCTTGAAAACCGCATAGAGCCGTCCAGTGTGACAAGGTAATGCTTGGTCTCGGTATAATTGTACTTTGAATCGCTGTAATGACGGACATCCGTGGTGTTAAGATTCATATTTCCGTCAATACCCGAATCAAAAAGCCAGAAGGGGACATATACTCCTGTTATTCTGCCAAGCTTGTGCGTGGCGCCGAAATCATTGGGCAAAAGTTTCTTGCCCTTGAAATGATTTTTAACAGCATCTATGGCCGCATTCTTATCCACCGAAAACGGGATCACCGCGTTAGGCTTTATCGAACCTGACAGCTGCTCGCTTATAATCACTTCATTATCGCAATAAGGGCAGTGTGTAGCGGCGGTAGTACCGTCCGTTTCAATCGCGGCGCCGCAGGATTTGCAAACATAAACGCGGGTATTCTCTAATTTTTCACTGCCTTTTTGGAATTCTTTTTTGTAATCTCCCCAGTCGAAATTGCGGCTTGAATTTTCCGCGTCGGAAAACCTTTTTACCGCGTCAACATCGAACTCGTTTCCGCACGCCCCGCATTTAAGCTTGCCGCCCGGGTCGAATGTGAGCGGTGAGCCGCAGGCAGGGCATTTATAGGAAATGTTCTTCTCTTCAGCCATTGCTTGCACCCCTTTAAAATTATTGTATCGGTTGCCGTAATTAAATACAACAACATAATATGCTGCTATGCGATAATATCATTCTCGCGGAATTGCAAACTGTAAAGCTCTTTATACACGCCGTCCTTACCCATAAGCTCATCATGCGTGCCGCGCTCGATTATCCTGCCGCCCGTTACAACGGCTATTTCATCGGCGCCGCGAATGGTGGACAGCCTGTGTGCCACTACAAGCGTTGTACGACCTTCACAAAGCTCGTCAAGCGAATGCTGAATCAATACTTCGGTGGTATTATCGAGCGCGCTTGTCGCCTCATCAAGTATCAGAATAGCCGGATTCTTAAGAAATACCCTCGCGATACTGACCCTCTGCTTTTGACCGCCTGAAAGCCTGACCCCCCGCTCGCCTATCTCGGTATCATAGCCGTTTTCAAGAGTCATAACAAAATTATGAATGTTTGCGCGCTTTGCCGCTGTTATTACCTCTTCATCCGTGGCGTCGGGTCTGCCGTACAGTATATTTTCCTTTATTGTACCCACAAACAGAAAAACATCCTGCTGAACGATACCTATGTTTTTTCGCACCGAATCAAGCGTTAAATGCCTTATATCCATACAGTCTATGAGTATTTCCCCGCAGTTATCGGCTAATTTATAAAAATTGGGGAGTAAGTGGCAAATAGTAGTCTTTCCCCCTCCGGAAGGGCCTACCAGCGCCAGCTTCTTTCCCTTTTCGATTTTAAGGTCAATATTATGTAAAACCTCTTTTGAGCCGGCATACGAATAGGAAACATTTTTAAACTCGATTTCGCCGCTCACATTTTTAAGCTCTATAGCGTCGGGCGCGTCAGTCTCGGGTTTTTCATCCATAATTTCGGTAAAGCGTTGGAAACCGCTTACACCGTTCTGGAACTGCTCCATAAACCTTATGAGCGTGTTAACCGGATTTAAAAACAGGTTCACGGACACTATAAAGGTAGAGTAATCCCCGAAAGATATACGCCCGGAATATAAGAACAGTCCTCCGGCAATAAGAATAAAAACATTAAAAATATCAGTGATAAAGGTTGTAGAGGAATGGAATTTTCCCATTGCCTTATACGCGTCTTTAGAGGATGAAACAAACTGATTGTCTCCTTGAAGAAATTTTTCCTCCTCTGTTGCGGAATTTGTATACGCCTTGGTAACGCGAATACCGGTAATACTGCTCTCAACCGCCGCGTTTATCACGGCATTGCTTTTTCTGCGATCCTTAAACGCCTGACGCATTGCCTTTCTGTAATGACGGGATACAAAAATAAGCACCGGCACGCAGGCAAATATAATGAGAGTCAATATCCAGTCAATAGTCATAAGGTATGAGAACGAAAGTATTATCATAATTGAACTGATGAGCAGGCTCTCCGGTCCGTGATGCGCCAACTCACAGATTTCAAACAGGTCGCTGGTGATGCGGGTCATAATCTGCCCCGTCTCGTTATTATCGTAAAAAGAATACGGAAGCTTTTGCAAGTGAGAAAACAAATCCCGACGCATTTGCGACTGCATACGAACACCGATTATATGCCCGTAATACTGCACAAAATACTCAAGAAGCATTCTTACGGCATAAAGAACAAGCACCAGAACTCCGCAAATAACGATAAGGCGATACTGCTTATTCGGGATGAAATCATTAAGCATTTTATTGGTCACAATGGGGTAAACCATACCGAGCAATGAAATAAGCAGCGACGCCAACATATCAAGCGCCAACATTCGCTTATGGGGACCGTAATAGCCGATAAATCTTTTGAACATGCTATACCTCTCAAAGCCTTATAGAAAGATTATACTGTAAGTGCAAAGCTTAGTCAATGTAAAATTGCCCGAAAATGTATGCTGTTTTTTGAAAAATGTCGATATTAAATAACTTTCCCTTGTTTTTTTTAATCAATATGATAGAATATGATAACAGAGGTTGTTTTTAAACAATAACGAAAGGAACCGCACGGATGAAATTAAAACGAATAAATCCCGTACTCAGATTTTTAATACTTGTATCGGCGGGCGTTGCGCTTAATACCGGCATTTCACTCTTGTCGAGAAAGCTTGGAATTGATCTGTATCTTGACAGCTTGGGTACCGCGCTTGCTTCGATGTTCGGCGGCATGATACCCGGTGTTTTTACCGGCTTCATTACAAATCTCATTGGTTTTTCTTTGAATTCAACAAAGATATTTTTCAGTCTTGTGAATGTGATTATGGCGATTGTTATCGCCGACCTTGCAAGGAAAAATGTATTTGAAAAATTTTGGAAAATTCTCGTAAGCGCCGTTGCAATCGCCGCCTTTTGCGCAGTACTGAGTTCGGTTATTACCTGGCTGTTATACGGCCTCGATTTTGGCGACGGCGTTGCCGCTCAGCTTTCCGAGAAGATATATGCCACCGGAGCGTTCTCGAAATTCATAAGTCTTTTAATCTCAAGCTTTTGTACTGAAGGACTGCAAAAGTTCGTATCCGTTCTTACGGCAGCAATTATTTATAAGCTCTCTGACGCAAGGTTTAAGAACAATGTATCAACCGTATCAAGAAGATACGGTCGTCCGGCGGAAAATAAAAAAGGTTTCTCTCTGGCAACAAAATTTGCGGCAATTATCGTTGCCACACAAATTATGCTCGGTATTCTGGCGGCATGTGTGTCTTTCTTGATTTATCGCAATATATCAATCCGCAATCACACCGAAGAATGTCGCGGCGTTTCAGAAATGGCAGCGGATTATATTGACGGAAATATGGTAGACAATTACCTGAAAGAGGGTCGCTCGGCGCAGGGGTATAAACGCACAGAGCAACTGCTTTACGGTATTAAGGAAGCCTTCCCGCGAGTTGAGTACATATATGCCTACAAAATTATGCCGGACGGATGTCATGTGGTATTCGATCTTGACAGCGGTGGCATTGACGGCGCGGAAATCAACTCGGTAATTGAATTTGACGAATCGTTCAAGGATAAAGTTGACGATCTTTTAATGGGTAAGCCCATAGAACCTATGGTGACAGACGATACATACGGTTGGCTTCTCACCGTTTATACCCCGGTTTACAATTCGATAGGCGAATGCACCTGTTACGCGGCAGCGGATATCCAGATGCAGCGCGTTAAAACCGATGAAATAATATTTCTTGCTAAAATGCTTTCGGTATTTTTCAGCGTTTCGGTAATAATTATTGTGATAATACGGGATATAATAACTCATTATGTAATTTCTCCGTTAAACGGTATGGCAAGAGCTGCCGGAGATTTTGCCTTCGATATAGGGCAAAGCCTTGACGAAGGCGTTTCGGGAATCAAGAAGCTTAACATTTCCTCGAAAGATGAAATCGGCGATCTTTATGCCTCGCTTTTAAAAATGGCAAGCGACACATCCTCTCATATAAACGAAGTTGAACATCAGGCGGCTGTAATTGAGCAGATGCAGGAGTCTATCATTATGGACTTTGCCGAAATGGTTGAAGCCCGCGATAAATGCACCGGCGACCACATTAAAAAGACTTCGTATTATGTAGCCGCCATTGCCGAAGAAATGCGCAGGGAGGGTATGTACCCGGACATTCTCAGTGAAGACTATATTGCTCACTTAAAACGCAGTGCTCCGCTTCATGATGTGGGCAAAATAAAGGTTTCCGATACTATTTTAAACAAGCCCGGCAAACTGACCGAGGAAGAATTTGCCATAATGAAAACTCATACCACCGAAGGCGAAAGTATACTTAAAGAATCTATGTCGTTTGCCCAGAATGAGGAATATCTTAAAGAGTCTGCGGATATGGCGACCTACCACCACGAGTGGTGGAACGGTTGCGGCTATCCTTACGGTATTAAAGGTCAAGAAATTCCGCTTGGCGCCAGAATTATGGCGGTCGCCGATGTGTTTGACGCTTTGGTTTCCCGCAGGAGCTATAAGGAGCCCTTCAGCTTTGATAAAGCGGTATCAATTATAAAAGAAGAATCCGGAACCCATTTTGACCCGGATGTTGTAAAGGCCTTTCTTAATATATGCGAACAGTTCAGAGCAAATCTTGAAAATCAATAGGGAATAATCAAAGAACGCCGTCGGGAAGCATCCGACGGCGTTCTTTTTATTTGCAAAAAACATGGTTTCCGATAGTGGTTATAACCGGTCTCGACCGTATCCAACTGCTCGTTGCGGTTTTGGGATTATAATAGTAAATGGCGCCGCCGCTCGGGTCAAGTCCGTTAAGCGCATCGCGTGCCGCGGTATACGCGCTTGATGATACCGGCTGGTAGAACTGACCGTCATTAAGGCAGGAAAATGCGCCGTTCTGATAGATTACGCCCGATATTGTATCCGGAAAAGAAGGATGCTCAACACGATTTAATATCACGGCACCTACCGCTACCTGACCTAAATAAGGTTCGCCTCTTGATTCTGCCGATATAATGCGGGCAAGCAGGTTATAGTCGTTTGAGGAATACCCGCCCGAGCCCGACGATATACCAAGCGCTTTCAGCGTTTTAGGCCCGGCGATTCCGTCAACCGCCAACCCCTGTGCCTTTTGAAAGCTTTTTACCGCCGCGAGTGTTTTTGAGCCGAAAATACCATCAATACTGCCTTTATAATATCCTTTGTTTTTTAAGGCTTTTTGTATCGAGGTAACCTCGCTTCCTACCGAACCCATTCTTGACAGCGCCGCAACCGACATACATAAAAGACAAGAAATTGTGAGTGCGATAATTATTGTTTTTAAAAACTTATTCATAACATCACCTGCGGTTTTATTGTTTGCGGTTTGACAAATTTTATTCGTTTGTTTTTTAGGACACAATTTGCGAAAAATCAACCCTTTATTTTGACAAATTAAATGCCGCCTGAGTTATATAATTAAAAAAAATCACATATCGGCGGTGTAAAAAATGAAAGATGTTAAGATACTGTCCTACAAAGCGGAAAAATTCAGCAAATCGGATATCCGTATGGCGGTGATTTACCACCTTCTTTTCGCGGCACTGGGCTTTACCGTGTGTAAAGCGGCTTTTTTCGAAAAGTATATGCCGCTTGGCGTATCGTTTCTGGCCGGTTGCTCTCCTGCATATTTGCCGAGTGCAGCGGTAGGCGTTTTTATCGGTTATTTCATACCCGGCATCAGCGTTTCTGGCTTCAGATATATTGCCGCGTCGCTTGCGGTAATCGCGGTAAGATTTATTATATCTTTCAGTAAAAAGCTTAATACAAGCCCGCTTTTTGCGGCTCTTACAAGTTCTGTATCGGTCGCCGTCACAAGTGCTGTGGCTTTCAGCGGAACAAGCGCCGATGTTATTCATATCACACTTGAGGTTTTACTGGTCGCCGCGGCGGCAATAGTAATCAGCCGGACTTTCTCTTTTTTACCCCACCTTTATCGCGGTCTTTCAAACGAAGAGCTTGGCTGCTTTTTGATTGTTATAAGTATGGTTACAGTATCGCTTTACCGGGTAGCGCTCTTCGGCGTATCGATAAGCGGAATACTTACCGCGGCATTGATATTGACCTGCGCAAAATACGGGGGTATGCAGGCCTCAACGGCATGCTCGGTATCCTCAGCACTTTTATTGTATTTTTCCGGCAGACCGGCGCAAATCTGCTTGATTTTTACCGCCGCCGCTTTGATTTCCGGTCTCGTGACATCACTCGGAAAATATATACAGATTTGTTCGCTTTTTACCTGCGTTACGGTATCGGTGTTACTTCTGCCCGCTAACGCGCAAACCGCCGCTTTTGTAACCGAAGTATTGATAGGCTGTATTATATTTGCGCTTATTCCTAAAAGCACGGGAATAAACCTAGGCAGAGTATTTACCTGCTTTCCCGAAATAAGCGTTAATAACGACCTCAACCGGGCGGTAACTATCCGACTGTCGGAAGCGGCGGCAAGTATAAAAGATGTAAAAACAACCGTGGACGAGGTGGCCTCAAGACTCGACGGTATCAACACTCCCGGTTTTTCGGGTATGCTCGCCCAGATAAAAGATTCGGCCTGCATAGGTTGTAAAATGCATACGCGCTGCTGGCAGGCAAACAAAAGTGAGACTCTCGGCGCGATTTTTGAGATGATAAATAAAATAAAATCAACCGGACATTTATCATCAGACAATATGCCCGGTGATTTTAAAAGTATTTGTTTAAGACCCGAAAGGTTTTGCGGCAGTCTAAGCACCAACTACCTTTCCTATGCGGCAATTACCGAAACAAACGGAAGAATACAGCAAATTCGTCAGGCAATCGGCGATCAGTTTGAAGGTATCGCTATAATGCTTGCCGAGATGTCACAAAATTTTTCAAAGGACATTAGATTTGATAACGCCGCGGCCGTTACAGCCGTATGCGCTCTTAAAAACTTAGGTATAATAGCGGAAGAATGCAGCGCCCCTGTTGATAAATACGGCAGAATGAAAATAATAATAAAGCTTAAAAAGCCAAACGATGCAGTGCTTAATAAAAGGGATATTATGAGGGCGCTTTCGCTTTCCTGTGAACGGAATTTTGCACCGCCCGTGATAAAAAAGGCGTCGGGCGAAACATTTATAAATATAAGCGAACGGGCAAAATTCAAAATGGACATAGGTATATCTCAAAAGAGTGCAAGACCCGGAGATATGTGCGGAGACGCATATTCCTATTTTTCAGACGGCACAGGTCGTTTCATAATAATACTGAGCGACGGTATGGGTACCGGCTCGCGCGCGGCAGTTGACTCTGCGATGGCGTCCGGCCTTATAAGCCGACTTATCAAATCAGGCTTCGGCTTTGATTGCGCGCTTAAAATACTCAATTCCTCTATGCTTTTTAAATCCGCCGATGAATCGCTTGCTACGCTGGATATTGCCTGCTTTGATATGTTCAACGGTGAGCTTAATCTGTACAAAGCGGGCGCGGCACCTACCGTAGTGCGGCGTTCAGGCCGTTCGGGGAAAGCGGTAAGTACCTCTATGCCGATAGGAATCCTCCCCGATGTGGCGTTTGATAAAGCGTATATCAAGCTTTCATCAAAGGATATCTTGGTGATGGTATCCGACGGAGTGACCGCGACGGGTACCGATTGGATAAGAGATGAGCTCGAGCACGCCGTCGACTGTACCGCTCAAAGCTTATCCGACAGGCTATGCCAGATGGCGGCGAACCGCCGTACCGACTCCCATACCGATGACATAACCGTAATTACTGCAATAATAAACTGACCGTTTTTAAAGAAATGCGGGTGTTCAAACGAACACCCGCGTTTTTTGTTAAAGGTAAGAATTCAACTTGATACTTGTTGTTCCACTACTTGAATACGCATTACTTTTGTGATAAAATAATAAATTGAAACGGGGGGATTATGTGAATAAGGTAAAGATTCTTCATTGTGCAGACCTTCATATCGGAGCTACGGCGGCAATGCTTGGCGAAAAGGGGCAAACACGCCGTTTTGAGACTCTTATTACATTTGAAAATATAATTCGTCTTGCAAAGGATAACGCTGTAAATATTATTCTTATCGCAGGAGATCTTTTCTGTTCAAATTCGGTAGAGCGCTCAGCTGTTAACCGTACTGTCGAATGCATCGGAAGCGTACCGGATATTAAGGTTGTTTTTGCCGCCGGCAATCACGACCCCTTAAACTCCTCTTCTCCGTTTTTTAATATGAGATTGCCGGAAAACTTCTGTATCTTACCGGATACTGACTCGTTCGTTTATTTTGAAACGCTTGGTACAAAAGTGTACGGTCGATCGTTCTTTGATGTTTATATGCAGGGCGAAGCCCGATTTGCACTTAAGCCGACGGATGACAGCATAAATATACTGTGCCAGCACGGAGAGTTGAAGTCCGACCTTTCTTCAAATTACAACTCTATAACGGGCGAATTCATAGATAACTGCGGTATGGATTATATTGCCCTCGGACATATACATAAACGCTCGGATATTATGAGGCGCGGCAATACCTTTTTTGCATACAGCGGCTGCGCTGAGGGACTTGGCTTTGATGAGCTTGGCGAGAAAGGCGTTTATATAGGAAGCATCGGCAAAGGAATATGTGAGCTTGAGTTTTTCAGAACCTCTGTTCGCACACACGAAATGGTAGAGATTGATGTCTCCGACTGCGAAGATAACCCTTCAGCGGCGGAGAAGGTAATATCAGTGCTTAAGAATAAATACGGGGATTTGTTTGCCGATAACCTTTATAAAATCATTCTTACAGGTGATATACCCGAAGGTAGTTTCTTTGATACAAACGAAATAACCAGCAGGCTATCAAGTATGCTTTATTTTGTAAAAGTCAAAGACTGTACCGAAGTATTAAAGGATTTGGAAATAATCAAAAATGAAAACTCTCTTAAGGGTGTTTTTGTATCGCGGATGCTTAAAAGGATTGCCGAAGAGCCGGAAAACCAAACACTGAGAATGGCTTTAAATCTCGGAATTAAAGCGTTTTCATCGGAGGTGCTTTATAATGAAGATCAATAAACTGTATATAAGCGCCTTTGGAAAGCTTAAGGATTTTTCGCTTAACTTAAAGGATGGCTTTCAAATTATTTTCGGTGAAAACGAAGTGGGTAAAACCACCGTTTGCGAGTTTATTAAAGCAATGTTTTACGGCACGGGCAAACGCTCTGCCGGTCAAAGTATGAGTACAAGAGAAAAATATGCCCCGTGGGACGGTTCGCCTGCGGGCGGCAGAATTTATTTTGAACATTCAGGCCGCGAGTTTTTTATAGAACGACAATTCAGAAAGTCCGATTCTACCGATAAAGTAACCATAACCGATACTGTAACCGGCAAAAGCGAGGTATGCCCCTCCGATATCGGAAAAACACTTTTCGGTATAAGCATGAACGCATTTGAGCGTTCGGTATTTATAGGAAATATGCCGGCGGTCACTAACGACAGCGACGCCGCGAGTGAAATCAACCAGAAGCTTTCAAGCTCTGCTCTTTCAGAGAACGGAGTGTCGTATGCAAAAGTGCTTAAAAGGCTTGACGACGCAAAATATAAGCTGATTTCGAAATCGGGAAAAACCGGAAGCAGAGCCGCCGATATTGAAGCGCGCGACGAGCTTTTAACGAGGCTTACAGAGTCTGATCGCGCCGCAAAGGAAAAACAGGAAATACAAAAAGCTTTAAAGGCCGCGGATAAGCGACTTGAAAAAATTGAATCCGAATGCGAAGCGGCGAGCGCCGTGCTTGAAAAAACAAAGGATATTGAAAACGCCGGCAAGCTAAAAGAATACATTGCTCTTAAAAAGGAACTTGACGAGTTGACGCGGCAACTAACTCTTTCCGACGGTACGGTTGCAGATGAAATGTTCATTAAAAAACTGGATTTCGGTTTTTCAAAGCTTGATAATATCCGGGAAAGAAAAAAAGCTCACGAAGCAGAGCTTGAAGCACTTAAAAATGCCGCGAAAGCCCGTGAAGGACTGACTACCGAGCAAATCAAGGAAAAAATAGAAGAAGCAAAAACAGAAATTGAAGATCTGAAAATCAAAGCAGAACAAAAATCCGCCGCAATTACCGCGACAGAAAAAGAAATAGATAAATTAAATACAAAGAACGATTTGCAAAAGGACGCTAAGCGTGCTGTGAACCCCATACTGCTCACTCTTGGTATATCGGTAATAATACTCGGTATAGTGCTTTGCTTTTTACTTAAATCCGCCGTATCAGGCACAATAGCCGGTGTTTCAGGCGTTTTTATAACCATTCTTGCGTTTATATTGCGACCGGTAAACAGAACCCGCGCAGAAGCCGCGCAAAGGGAGCTTAATCAAAAGAGCTTAACGCTCGGCACGCAAAAATCGCAGCTTATGATGCTTAAAAGCGAATCGAAAAATCTTGAGGCAAAAATCCAAAATCTTTCTGCATCGCTCAGCCTTGGCGTAAGCGAACAACAAAAAATCAGAGATATCGGAATCAAAATTTCGAATGACGAACAAACGCTTATATCGGAGCAGAAAAAGTTGTTAGCCTTTTTCGGTCTGCCTGACAGTACTGACGCCGTAAAGCTTAAAAAGTTGACCGATTTGCTTTCAGAAAAGGCTGAAAAGCAAAAACAGATTAAGCTGAACCTTGCATATTTAAGCCGAGACCTAGGAGATATTTCATACGAGACCGCTGAGCAAAGGCTGGCAAAGGCGGGCGACATCAGTGATATTGACTTAGATGATCAAAAAATGACCGCAAACAAACTTATCAGCGAAAAAACAGAAATTATAGCAAAAAAAGCCCGGCTTGAAACCGAGCTTAAAACCGCTTTCAGAAATTTATCCGACCCGGAAGATTTGCGGCGTGAGATTGCTTTGTACGAAGAAAAAATCAAGGCAAAGCAAGAATACTTTGACGCGTTAAGCATTGCGTACGATGTGCTGAATGAAAGCCTTGCCGCGGCGCGAAAGAGCTTTAGCAGCATACTCGAATCGAATACGCTTGATATTTTCAGAAAAATAACAGGCGGTGCTTACGGTTTTTTGACCGTGTCCGACAGCTTTGATATATCAGCCGAAAAAAGCGATATTTTCGGCAGTCACGAGCTTGAATACTTAAGTCGCGGAACTAAAGATCAGGCTTATCTCTCTTTGCGCCTTGCAATATCAAGGCTTATCACCGAAAAAGAGCCTCTGCCCTTAATTCTCGATGATTCTTTAAGCCAGTATGACGATAAACGGTTTTCTTCGGCGTTTGAGTTTTTAAAGGGCTACGGCGAAAACTCGCAGATTTGCCTTTTCACCTGCCATAACTTTGTTTGCGACGAAGCCCGAAAAGAGGAAATACCGGTAATCAGAATATAAATTAAGGCTCCACAATGTGGAGCCTTAATACTTATTTTTTTGTTCTGTAATATCCCTGTTTATCGGCGTACATTTTTCTGTCCGCCTCCCTTAAATACTGTATTGCGCTTATCTTAGGATCAGTACATAATACATGACCTATTGAAAGAGATATTATATATTTCTTGTTCTGAGCCTTACATTCAGCCTCAACTCTGTGGCGTATATCGCTCATAACCATTTCGGGGTCAACATCTCCGTTTTTAATCGGGCGCCATGCCCAAACAAACTCGTCGCCTCCGTAGCGTGCCGCAAAGCCGTTATAAGCGGTGGCGCTCTTTTTGACCGCGTCGGAAAAAATCATAAGCGCACAATCACCCTCATAATGGCCGTATTTATCGTTTATTTCCTTAAAGCCGTTAATATCACCCATAAACAAATATACAGGCTCTTTTTCCGAAGTGTTTTTTACCTCTTCGCCCAGATAGTTTTCCGCCTTTCTGCGGTTGTTCATTCCCGTAAGCGCATCAGTATAAATATTTTCCTTTTGTGAATTTATAAACAGATAAAGCAGTACCGCAAATATAACAACCGGTATAACAGTGGTTCCTTTGAGAACATCGTCAATTATAACCCATAATATAAGGAAAGCGGTAAGGCCTAATATACCAAGCACTTCCCGCTTTGCACGCGCGGTGCCAAGCGCTCTTGCTCTGAGAAATGAACGCCTTATTATGGATATAAAATAAATGCATACCATTATGTGTATCAGATAATACCATTTACCTCTTACAAAAGATATGTTCTTATCTACATCAAATACAATTCCGTTAAAAAGCGAAACCGTTAGAAGAATGATTGTTGCCAACAAAGGCAAAGCGCCTAAAGCAACCGCCTTATAGCTGCGGTTTAAGCCCATATCAAAATGCTGTATGAAAACATTGTAATAGCAAAACGCATTAACAATAACAATCAACAGCAATGCAAAGCATAAGCCCTTATACAAACCAACCGACACATCAATAATGCCGTATTCTTGCAGGGTTTGAACACAGGTAAGAATAGTATAAATCTGAAATGCTACAATAAAACATTTAAATCCTGCGCGTTCGGTATTTTTCATAACATCATTTGATGTTTGCAGAAAGATATATCCCGAAAAAACCAAAAGAGCTAATTCAAACAAAAGATAAACACTTATAAAAGACTGTAACGCATATGCTTCCAAACTTGTTTCCTCCTCACACTTTTACTCGCAGAAATAGTTTTCTCGTCAAGAAAAGACCTGCCTCAAAAGCAAATATTCCCGCGGGGATATCATATACCACATGCTGTTTTACAAACAAAACCGATAAAAATACCAGTACCGAAAATACAGCGTTAAAAACCTTCAAAGCTTTCGGCACAGAGCCTAAGGCGCATATCATTCGCATACAGCCCCAGCTGAAAAGACAATGAATAGACGGAAATATGTTCATCGGCGGGGTATCCGCCGCAAAAATAAACCTGACAATCTCCCCTGTTAAACCTCCGCCCGTATACTCCGGACGAATGGACATAATTGTGGGAAACACCAAAAACACTATGCCCGACATAAGATTTCCGAATATTATTCCGCCGCAATAATAAAAGGATTTTTCTTTATCCTTTATCATAACCGCCAGAATACATATAAGCCACTGAACAAACGCAAAAACATATATGTAGATAAATTCCGGAACAAATGGAATCTTCCTGTCAACGGTAGTTACTAAGCAGGTAGCTGCCGCGTCAATAAACGGGCGAGTCAAAAAGCTTACTGTCAGATTTGTTGCTAAAACCAGGAAAGGCGGCAAAAAATACCGTTTCTTAAAAAAGCCTTTAATCAAATCATCGTCATCCTTTATTCATCTTTCTCATTCTTATATACGCTATGATTTATTTTATCATGAGGTACCAATAAAATAAATAGTCAAAATATGACGGTTTAAACAACTATTTCTTGGCTGTTTTGTGCAGTTTGCTATATTAGTTAAAAACAACCGCCGGATCTTTTTCGATTCGGCGGTTATTCATATAAAATCAATCTATAAAGTCAGGCAATATACGGGCATTTGTATATATGAGATAATTTTCAGCCTGAGAGGCAATAAGCGGAGAAGAAGGGTCGCTGCTGTCTAACAGCTCGGCGGAAATTGATATTTTGTAATTTGAATATTCAAGTCCCGCACTCTCAAACTCAGCGCCCGTAAAGACGGTATAATCTATGGGTATTTCAAGCGAAGTAGCCGTAGCGGAAGCACGCTCTACCGCAGAGCGCGGCAGGATGAATACAAACTCGGTGGGATTGGTTCTGCTCTCCGAGTACCCGGTCTCTTCGGTGTAATTCTTCATCTGTACCGAGCTCATATATGTGGGGATGTTAAGCCTCGCGGAATATCCGTCGGTCTTTTTATAAAGGCTGATTGCCACCCTTACCGTATCGTAGCCCGCCGCCACCTGCTCGATATCGGATATATCGTAAATCGCCAGCGTTGAGAAGGGCACTCTTGTTGCGGCGCCGGAGTCAAGCGGGTTAATGCCGAGCGGTCCGTAATCGCCCACAAATATATCGCTCTCTACATTATAATATAGCTTTGCTTTTTTATTATCAATTCTACAGTAGTATGAGTGACCCGCAGAATCAGAAGCTCCTGCCGCAATCTTACTGTACGAAGTACCCGCCCGGTCATACGCAATATTAGATGTACAAGACGCGGTAGTACCGATAGTTGTGTTCATGGGATCCTCACGGTTCGGGAACTGAGCAGACACGGCACCGTCAGTCTGATAATCCATAGAAACGGTAGCGTTTATCACGGCACCGCCGCCATTTACGAGATATGCGTTTATGTTCTGGTTTACATTTGCACTACATACCTCCGCGTAGCCGCTGGTAACATTTATAAGATTATCCGCCGGATTAGTTGCCGCAACGGTTCCGTTAGCAGAGGATATCGTATATGTGCCGCTGACGGAGGGCGAACCTTCAATAACCTTTTTGGCTCCCGATTCATCCGTACGGGTGAGCTTTAACATAAAGCTATGGAAAACATTTATGCCGGAATTTGTGCCGAGATAACCCTGAACCTCATTTTTAAGTGACGCCGCAAGAGTTACGGTAGTACCCATATTTATTCCGAGCGTATGGTTGTTTGTAAGAACCGACATCTCTGTATTCGCCGGAGTCGTAGTTAAAGATACTCCGGTTTGAACAAATATATTTCCGAGTATCAGGTGAGCGGTGCCTTCGCGGTTTTGCAGCTTATCCGCATCCGCAATACGAGACGGATTGGAAGGATCATTAAAGCTTGCGGGAGCGCTTATCGTATAGTGATATACGGTATTACTTACGGTAGACTCCGTAAAGAAGGAAATGTAATACGGCTCATCAAGCTCTATAACTCCACTGCCATTATTGTTCAGTCCTACCGAAACGGTATAGTGCTGCAGCTCCGAGTCACTGTCAGTCGCTACGCGGAAGAAGGTTTCAACACCGTTTAATTGCGCTTTCACCGTAGCCACATTCTCGGCGCAGGAAACGAGTGTACCTTCCGCGTCGGCGGCGGCTGTGAGATTCAACATATCCGCAAGATTAATCGGGGTAAACGCCGTGCTTGTATTGTCGCCGAGCGTTTCTTTAAAGCCTGAAAGGTTAAGCACGCCCGCCGAGTATACATCTGAGAAGCTCGCGTAATACGGTTTGCTTCCCCGACTTGCGTCTACAAGCACGAGAGTTGTAGTGCCCGGAAGATCGGGAATTGCGCTTGATTTTGAAAGGGTAAGCTTTTTATCATAGTTGCGCAGCAGATTTTCACCGCCGTTTGCCGCCGCTTCCCATTCCTCCTTCGAGCGTAAGTATGTATATTTGAAGTATACGCTTGCCGGAGTGCCGAGATTTTCCATAAGCGGTTTACCGAAGCGGTCGTCATACCACGCGCGCTCGTAGTTAGTTCCGGTGCCCGTTGCAATTACGAAATCAAATGTCAACAGTTTCTTTACAAGAACCGGTATATAAAGGTGATACGCGGTTTTACTTGTATTATTGGGGTCGTAGTATTTAACATCTATAAGCGAGAACATATTGCCGGCGGTATCAACATTGTCGATATTCATATAGAACTGACCGCCCAGCCGCTTAAGGTTTGCCGCTTCATTTGATTTGACAAACTTGCCTTCGCCTTCATCATATACCATCTTATATATGCTCACGCCAAACACATTGGAAAGATCCGAAGTATAGTCATACTGTGTACCCGCCATAAGATTTATATAGGCGTTTATCATATTCGTTGTGTTAAGACGGCTGATATCGTCAACTATAAGCACGGCAAAATCATCGGTAAACGAGGTGTTCTGCTCATAATTATAGGTTGAAAGGTGACTCGTCGAGAAAGCAGACCTGTAACCCGAAGCATAGTTGTATCTTATATCGCCCGCGATTATTTCCTGAATGGGAAGTCCCGCTACGGTTGACGATACGCCGTCCCCCGTAAGGTTAAGCAGGTTGTTGCCAACGCTCGAATACGGATTTACCGTAACAAACGGGCTTGCCGCCGCAAGGTCGTTTGTTGAGTTATAAAAGCTTGATTCGGATTCATTGTGCGAAAGCGCTTTACAGTCGCCGTCAAAGTCAGCCATAACCACATACCCGGACGAGCCGTAAACACCGGAAGAGTTTAAATCAATTCCCACAACCGGCACGGTGGCGGAGGTTCCGCCCTGTATGGACACACCGGTAAATTTAACCGACAAGCCGTTGTTTGTACCTATCATCATACCGGGCGCCTTGTTACCACCGTTGTTTACAACACTGACGCCGTCAATAAGAATATTGTGACCCCTGACATTACCGTTGGACGCGGAAAGCGCGCCGAACATACCGCCTACGCCTAAAAGTTGGTTGTCGCCTGTAACATATGTTGCTCTTCTCGATACGGTACAGTTGCGAATTATACTGTCGTAAATATTAAATACCGTGTTGCCGCCCGTTGTAAGGGTTCCCACAAGGCCGCCGGCACTCGCTTTTTCCGCGTCGTGCGAAGAAATAATCGAATAGTTTTCAAGGGTGAACGCGGATACCTGGAGACTTAAAGCGTCGCCGCCATAGTAAAATCCGAGAATGCCGCCGACCATATTTGTAGCCGTGATCGATTTGCCCGTTCCGCCGGTTACCGATATGTTTGTAATGCTACCGTTTAACTTGTTTCTCGAACAGCCGATAAGTCCGCCACAGGTGTTTCCGTCAATCGTAACGCCGGTGACCGAAGAATCAGAGAAGTTAACACAGGCTGCTTCAAGTCTGCCGAACATACCGCCTAATATTATCTTGTATCTCATATCGCTTGGGCGTTTTTCTTTATTGGTTGCGGTAATTGAACCACCTTGAACGCTTACATACTGAACCGTTGCGGTATTTGAATTACCCGTGCTGACATAACCCGCAAGACCTCCGGCGCAGTGGAACATTTGTAAAAAATCTTTAAAGTCGGTTTTAGCGCAGCTTGGCTCGCCCTTAACATTTATATTGGTAAAGCTTATTGTAGAAGGAGTTTCGGAGGTACCCTTTACGGTAAAGTTAGCGCCCGCCCCGCTGTTGCCGTTTATTTGACTGCCGCTGAGTCCTCCTATAATGCCGCCTGCGGAAAAGCCGCCGTTTACACTGATTCCGCTTGTAGAGCAACCCTCCGCGACAAGATGCTTTGAAACGCTGTAGCCTATATATCCGCCGGTATTCTTAGCTCCTTCAACACTCAGCCCGCTGAGCGTTACGCCAGTCAGATACGAGCTGTTATTGGTTGTACCGGCGATACCGCCGACATTAAGTATCGTTCCGGCTTCAATCCTATCGGCAACATCGGGATAATAGCCTGTCAAATTATTGTAATTATGCCAACCGTAGGCATATTTTATAGCCGAACCGTCAGCCAGTTTCTTTATATCGTAGAACACACTGCCCGACACAGTCAAGTTCTTAACGCTGTTTGTGTTGCTTGACGCGGAAAAACCGCTCAGATACATATTATTGAAAAATCCGAATCCAGCGCCCGCAAACGGCTTATAGTTTTCAATCTGATTATTGGATTTAGTACCCTGGTTGCCGCTTTCGTGGTTGTATTCAAGATAGCGCATATTAAGGTTAAGCTCGGCACCGTTTCCGGTGAGCTTCTTAAACTGTATCCTGCACGCGGTATTATTCGTATAAATACCGCCTATACCCCTGAAGCTGTTGGCTAAATTATAAGTGCCCGCCGAAAGCGATATTTCATTTATAACCGAATTGCCGCAAATGCTTCGCGCCTTGAAAACAGCCGATGAGCTTTGCGTATAGTTCCTAATTATATAAGGTGTCTTGTTACTGCCGCTGTAAACATCCTGAGCGCTTACGGTGGCAAAGTCGCCGTCAGCCGCGGCAGAATGTCCTACCTCATCGTAATCGGCGCAACGGGTGCAGGTGTAATTCCTGTAAGCTATCCACGGAGTATTGGCGATCGCCGCGTAATCCTGCTCGGTACTCGCGTTGTACGCGGCGCTTCCTGCGCCGGAATTTACAATGCACGAAAGTATATAAAGCGATTGTGCGTTTGGCGCTGAAACGGTGTAATTACTTGAAGAGGTAGCGTTTACCGTAAGCTTTGTATCATTCGGATTGAGATCCGAAATGTCGTAGTTCTTATTGCCGTTATCAAGCTTGGTCGAATGCCGGGCATAAGCGTTAGCCTCGTTAAAGGCGTAACCTGCTATTACTCTGCCTATTATCGGATTTACATAGAGCCAGCCGGCGTCCTCGATATACGCGCACTTTGCCGCGGGCAAACCGGTGGCGTCAACATCATTATCCATATTTTTGAATACTACGCCGCCGTTTACGATAACACCTACATAGCCGCCTACGGGAACCAGTCTTTTACAATTTGTAGAGTCAGCCGTAATGGCGGTACCGGTAAAGCCTACTCCCACATGATCAATAATATTGTCTCCGCCCATAACCTGGCCTATTACCGCTCCGTATGAAGCACAGCCCGCGTTATCATACCGGAAGGGCAGAACGGAATTCTGGCTTATGGTAATCGACGCGTCGGTCGTCACCGTGGCTTCCTTTACAACACATCCGTTAGCTGTTTTAATAAGCGGATTGGCCGAGTGGTTGACAATAATATTACGGTTGCCGACAATTACACCCCTGAACGCATATTTACACTCATAGTCTGTAGTATTGCTCCAATCAGTAAGCGAACCCAGTCCCACATATGTTGCGGGAAGCTCTATCTCCGCCGCCGTAATGCTGTAATACGCGCCTGCCAAATAGGTGCGGACAACTTCGAGCGTCTTAGGGTCACTGCCATCTGATTTAAGTACAAAGTTTGTTCCGTTATAGGTATAAACCGCGTGGGTAGACAGTGATGTACACCACATATCCTCACTGCCTACATCAGTAGGTAATTGTATTTCTATACCGTTATCGGGACTGCCGCTTAAAATCTTCGCGGCGGTAGCTATCATCGCGCCGTCGGTAATTATATAAGGGTCATTATACTGACCGCAGCCGGATGTGAGATTAACATCCTTAACATTTACCTTTATTTCGTGATATAGCGTTGCGGAATCGTAGTCTACATACACATACGGCAAAAAGCCCGACGAGAAATCGTATGCCGAAGCACCGGTGGGATCAGTCGGATGCGTATAATGCGTAATATCATCGTAGTAATGATCCTGCCTACCGGCATATTCAACCGAAGTTGTAACCTCCTCGCCGTAGGTTGCATGATGCTGAGAGGAAGTCCAGTCCTCGCTGTAAGTATAATTGTACTCGCCCATACTTCCGTTCAAAAATCTGAAGGAATTAAGAAGCGTTGCCCTGTCAAAAATAGAACGGCTTGTTCCGTAAGCGGTGGAAAGACCGCTGAGTCCTCCTGTCGCGGTTCTCGCATCAAGGCGGATATCCGAGAAGGTAAGATTGATGTTTATGGCGGTATCCGAGCCGACATCACCTATAAGGCTCGAGGCCACAGCCGTAGTTGTTGTGGGATACATATTAGTACCGGCGCCGGCAATAGCGGCAACTCCATCAAGCTCAAACTTTACATTTTTACCTATCCTGTTTATAAGCAGCGGTGCATAACTGCCTGAGCGCACTATATATGCACCGTCAAGAACAACGCCCGAAATGGAAATTCTCGCCGTATCGTTTGTGTTCCCGAGCATTCCACAGATAAGGAAACCGCTGTCATCCCCGCCGTGTTGGTTACTTACATTTCCTGCAAGGTGAAGTCCGCTGACGGTCAAATCCCCGGTGTAATTGCGGAATACCGATTCATGCATCATATAATGCTGTGTTCTCGGACTGTCCGTACGGGTGGAACGCACGGCGCCGTCACTGTCACCTGAGCCGCCTTCGCCCGCCTCTATTTCATCATTATAGAATTTAATACTCGCGTTTTGTATGGTTATACCCGAAGCATCTACCGGATAGTAGGAAAGCCCCGACATATCGCAGCTACCCGATATCCTGTTACTGTATGCGTTGTTAAAATAACCGTTGTTTCGTATGGTTCTGTGGGCGTATTTATAAAGGCTTAAAAGCAACATCTTTTCGGCGTCACTCTTGGTTGCCTTCTCGCGGATAAGGTCAAGATTATAGTAGTATCTTGTGTTTGAATTTGAAGTTTTGGTGGTTTTACCGTATGTCGTTTGATTCTGATATGTATTGCAGGCGGAACCATTCATAATAAGCGCCGCGCCGGACGGCGTGCGTATAGACACTATCGCCTGCCCGTTATCTTCTATATTGCTTGACATTACCGCGGAAAATCCCACTACCTCGTCAAACACATCAAAAGTGCCGCTGAACACAGTGTTCGCTATATCATATCCGTCGCTTATCAAATCAAGATAAAGCGTGGATGAAGCGGCGGTGCTGCTGCTGTGACATACCCCGTCTCCCACAAGAAAACCGAACACCGAGCTTGACGACGCGGTAACGGAAGCCTTGTTTACCTTCGTATGATTTACAGTCCAATGTCCCGTAGCCTTCTGAACAAGCGCTGAAACCGTCGGCTTATTTGAATCTGCGGAGGTTACGGTTATTGAAGGACCGGTACCTGCGGCTGTTTCACCTATAATAACACCGTCGGTATCGCCTAATGTACCGATAGTAACATTGGTATCCTCCCACTCGCCGCCGATAAACGCACCGGCGCCGCCCGAGCGGGTGGTGCATTTAACGCCCGATGTTATGGAAACATCGTTTGTAACGGTAATATTATTGAGCGTAACATTGCGGGTAAAGGAGCCGGAGTTGGGGGCGATATAACCGATAAGTCCTCCGTATTTATGACCTGCGTACTCCGAAGAGCCGGTAACTCTGTTGTTGTATGTACCGCCTATTGTGATATCGTCAAAGTCGAAGGTCAGACTGCTTACGGAATCCACCTTGCCTATGGCGCCGCCTACCGCGTTGCCGTGAGCAATGGTGCTCTTTAATGTAATGTCGCTTTCAAAAGTACAATTGGATATGGAAACTGTGCCGCCGGTCTCGGGTTCGATATATCCTATCGCGCCGCCGGCGAAAATGTTCATAGTTGTAGTTTTGGTACCTTGTGTATAAAGATATATATCCGTTTTGGAATCGATCCCGGAAAGGGTCAGCGGCGTGGTGGTACCCGAAATGCTCGCCGCTACCGCTCCAACCTTATAATCAACATTTCTACAACCGCAAAGAGATATATATCCGTCAAGCGTAAGATTACTTACCGAATTGTTCTGCATTTTTGCGAAAAGACCTGAATAATAATGATCAATAATAGTACCGTAATTGTTGTTGCCTATGTTCGTGGGCGCGCTGAGCGTAGTGGAGCCGCTTTTTCCGTACGGTTCGCCGATCGCAAGTGTTATCTTATGGGTGTTGCCGTTAAACGAGCCGGTGTAAACGCCGTTTTCGCCGTTGTCCTTTGTAAGCGACTCTATGCCGGTTCCGCTTAAATCAATATCTGCGGTTATAGAAAGATTTGAAGCAAGTATCGTACTGCTGCGTGAAGCGGAGGAAAGCAGCAGAGAGCCACAGTCCTGATAGTTTATCTGAATATTGAGCGCGGTTTTTACAAAATCCTTGATAGTGCCCATATTCTGAACATGACCTGTCACAGTCACGCTATGCGCGCCCATATTCACCGTAAAGAAATCGCTTTCCGCAAGACCGTTAGCAGTGGAAAGCCTTAATATCTCGCCCCAGTCACCGATATCGTCGACCAGACCTGAGCCGCGCTTGAGCGTCCAGCTCGCGTCTGAGCCGGAGCCTAAAGCATAGACCAAAGCGTTACCCCTCTGTCTTACCAACTGTGCCGTACCATGCGTGGCGCCTGCAAGATCGGTAGTCCCCGAAACTCTCAGAACTCCGGCATTAAGGTAATTCACAAGACCCGCAGTAGTCGAACCGTCGATATCTATAAGATTTTGAACATCTATAAAACTGCCGGTGGAGTTGGCGGTGCCGAGAAGACCGCCTTGCATTGCCGCGGACCCTGCTACCGAAAGGCGAAAATCGCCGATTTTTGCATAAACGGGGCCGGTACTTCCAAGATTTCCCACTACGCCGCCGCTATAGGAAGTAGTACCGCTGCTTGCAAGCACCTTTACCTTTGCATTATGTATATCCAATGTGTTTATGAGATTATTATTTGCGTATTTACCTATAATACCGCCGCGATTTGTACCACCCGTAAAACTGACCTGTTTTGTGAAGGTCGAATCTGATACAACAGCTCCCGTTTCGGTAACGGTAATATCGGTCTGCGCTTCAAGCATTCCTATAAACGCACCGGCATCGGTACCGCGCGCAATAACAAAACCGGAATCCGTATTGATACCGGCAAGCTCGAATGTACGAACGCCGGCACTCGCCCCGGTGCCGTTGCCCACAGTGCTTAAATAGTATCCATACGCACCGCCGGCGCCTGCCGCGCCCGATACGGTTTTTGAGACGGTCGCGGTATATGAATTAAGGTCTATTTCGGAATCAGCGGCGTAACCCGCAATTCCGCCCGCGTACTTGCCTGATGCGGAAGCGGTAACATTCGCGGGAGATGTATAATTATCGCCCAATATAATCTTAGCCCCTGCCGCAACTATGCCCGCTATACCGCCCGCGTGACCGCCGGAAGAGGTTATATTAAAGGAGTTTGTCGATGTTATTTTAACGGTAAGCTCTGCATCAGCGCCGAGACTGCCGCATATAAGCCCTATATCCGAGGCACTGACCGCGTTTGCCGGAACACTCAAATACGAAACCGAATCGTGCGTAAAATCGAAGCCGACTTTGCATTCCGCCGCAATACTTCCTATCGCTCCGGCAAAAGAGAAAGCCGTTTTGTTTACAGAGTCACGGTCATCAGGCTTTAAGCACACGCGCCAATCGGTGGTGTTGTTGACAGCACCCTTCACAACGCTTGCGGCAAAAAGCGGAGAATCCGCCTCTTCTATACGCGCAATCTGAATTTCACGCGGCACATCCGAAGCGTTTACAATGCGCATATCGGTAGTAACAGTACCGAAAAGCGACACATCGGTCATAAAACTGCTTATTGCATTATCGGCAATTTCAATTTTGCCGTTGAACGGACGGTCATCGTTACCTATGGAAATATATCCCTCATCAGCGGACGGCAAAAGGAAGCCGGTACCGGAGCTTAACGCCAGTTGTATGGTATCGTTCGGATTGTGCCCTCCCCGCCAGTATTCGCGCGAGTATGTAATCAAGTCATCGGAAGAGGAAATTGCAACAGTCGTAGCCGGCTGTTCGGGCAAATCGTTTGCCAAAACAGTCAACAAACCGAATGAAACGCCGATAACAGCTGCGCAAAGGCAGCATACCGTACACCATGCTATTAACTTGTTTGATTTTAAGTGTTTTACCATTTTTCTACCCTTTAAAACAGTTTTTGCCTATTCGGCAGATTCTACATAAACAAGCTTTACATATCCGTCACTGCTCGATGTTCCGGTAAGCTCGCTCCAACTTGAGAAGGTTACCGAAGAATCAGCATAATAAAACTGTACATCATAGCGGTTAACAATATCCGAATCCACAGGAAATGTTACCGATGATTGATTGCCCGCGACAGTCGGAGTCAGGCCGTGTTCACTTAAGAACACCTGACTTATCTGCAGCTTCTGATTATTCCAGGAAAGCGTGCAGTTGCCGCTGCCCATTCCGGTTATCATATAATTAAATCCATCGTAATAGGGCTGTGCCGGAACCCCTGTGTTCGTCTTTTCGTTAAACTCGCCTTCCCAGACATTTCGCGCCTCACCGGTGTTAAGCGCTACCGTAAATACCGCGTCAAGCGTGTGAACGCCGGCCTGAGAACCGGTAGGAGTAGCACAGAGGTAGAGGCAAAGAGATCCGGCGTCTTTAAAGCCGCTGTCAAATTCAAGGTCGCAAATATCGGTTACCGCCGACCTGTGACTGAGTGTTGAAGCCGCAAAGGTATGCGACAGGTTTGAAGAAGAAAGAGTAACCGTGCCCGAATCCTTAAGCTTTATTCTAACGGTATGCGCGCCTACATCCCCCGCGGTAGCGTTGTTCTTGACATACATTCCCGCCGATTCTCCGAGCATAACAAGCCTTGCCGTAAGAACATACTCTATATCGCTTTCATAGACGCGCGTGGGGTTTCCCTGAGCGTAATTACAGACGGTAACGCCGCCGGAAACGGGAGAATCTCCACTCTCTGTATAGAATATTCTTTTATAAACGTTTACCGCTGTATTGCTGTTCATAACGAGATAATTGGATGAGAATAGCGAGCCCTCGTCGCCGTATGACGCGATAACCCTTTTGGCTCTGCTGCTCTTTATATACTCGGCAAAGAGCGCCACACCTGAAATTATTGCGGCAATAAGCGCCAAGCCTACTATGGCGATTATCAATCGCTTTTGTGTATTTATGATTTTCATAATTTTCACACTTTGGCGCTCCTTTCACTAAAATAGATATTAACAACTATCAATAAGCTAAGCAGAAATGTTCTTCGCCGCTATGTAAACTATGTCCGTTTCCTTGTTGTTTCTGCTGTTACTGTCCCAAATTACTCTGAGAATAAAATAGTCGCAAAAATCAGAGTTTGCGTCCATAACCGGAGAAATAGAGCTCGAGGTGTGCCAATAAAGCGGAATTGCGTATTTATGGCGGTTATCGTATGTACTGTTTGTACCCCCGGGAGTATATGTGTCCTCATAATAGCTGTCGTTATTCTTCGCCAGCTTTTCGGAAGCCCCTGTATCTTTATTCAAAAAGCTGCCCGGAAGCGGTGTAGCGCCCGAGGCGGCATAATAATACTGCGTACCCGAAGAACCGTCATGCGTATCATATACCACAAGGCTTTCGGGATTTGCCGGTACCGCTCCAGGTGAGGTCACCATTGTCGCAGTATAAATCTCATAATCAAATTGGTTGTTTGTGGTATAGGAAAGCTGAATTTTATAGTTGCTTACATGGTTGCCGCGAATGCAGAAAACAAAATCCTTGTAACTGTTCTCACCTTCAACATCAATGCCGCCGAGATCCAGATACCGCACATCCTCCGCATTGCCCGCGTTTATGAAAATAGCGGTAGGGTCGGTTATTTCAGCCACCGCGCCCATTCTTCTCACGTAAGAAAACCACGCGATGGCAACAAGCGACAAGGTAAGCAAAACAAACGCCAATACAAGCGCTGTAAACGGTCTTAACAACCTTGTATCAAATAAAGCTTTTGGGTTCAATCTGTTTTTCATACATATCTCCTACGGATCGTTACACCGGATTTACTGTAGAACAAATCACAAGAAAATGAGCTTTATCACCAATGAACTGATCGGCGGTATTATACCCGTCGCTCAACTCTACAAAAAAGGTTTCCTCGAACGACTCTGCGGAAAAATTGATGCCCTGGCCGAGATTTCTGAAAAACTCATCTTGATTTTCAATTATGTAATTAAGCATTTCAAGCCGCAACGCCTCGGTTTGGAATACAGGATGCAAATGCAGTTTCGGACTGTCTTGCTTCAAAGCCAACTGAGCAAATGTAGCAGGCCAGATAAAGTAAAACTCAACCGTGTAGTGAATACCGTCGGACTCGACGCTCGGCGTATGCTCGGAAGGGCTGAAAACAAATCTTTTGTTCGTTATCCTGTCAGAGTAGTAGTATCCTCCGTTTATAAGGGCGGAGCGTGTGTTAAAAAGCAGAATGTGACCGCTAATCAAATCTTTAAGATCATCAATGTCAGCGTTATCTACCGCCTGAGGAACACCGGCGACTAAATCAAGAGGCAGGTAATCAAGCGATATCTCATAATCTCTTACGGGATCGCCCGCCTGCAAAACTATATCGAAGCTTATTCTTCCGAATGCGCCGGGAGCTAACTCATCACTGCCGGCAATATGCGGTTTTTCATTTATTACCCTGCAAAGAATGGATGTGTGCTCCCTTTCGGTTGAAGCGCGTTTTTCGTAGCTGCCGCCGGCAACCGAATTAAGATAGGTTATAATTGTCGAATCATTGGCAAACGGCAATACCTGCTCTCCTGAAACGGCAAGCTCAAACCGCTCCTCTTTCGCGGTAACGCTAACTCCGTTTGCATCCGCCGTATCTCTGTTTGCAAACCAGCCGAGCGAAATAATGGAGCCTACCACTACGGTTAATATTATCAAAAGAGCGAGCGCGGTAAGCGACATACTCTTACCGAAGAGAAATCGCTTTTGTTTTTTTGTAAGATTCAACAGCCTCGCCCCTTTCTTTTTTACCTAATTGCCGGCCGCCGAAAAAAAAATAATCAGCCGGTGCAGTATATCTGCAACTGGCTGACTCAGTGAGTCCCTATAGTTTTGCGTAACTACATCGCTGCAGTCTTGCCCTTATAGATTACTGTGCAAATTATAACAAAAACGCCGACGGATGTCAAGTATAATATTATTATATAATATATAACCGCAAAAAATGCCGGACATTTTCCCTTCCCCGGTATTTAAAGACTCTCCGCCGGCGGCGGAGAGTCTTTAATGCTTTAATCGTCCTCCAACAGCTTTGAGGGCGGTATGTTAAGCACTTGCGCCATCTTAAAAAGCGTTTCGAGAGATACTCCCTTAATTGTGCCGGGTCCTTCGACTTGACCGACAAAATTCACACTTTTATCAATAAGCTCAGCAAACACTTCTTGAGTATAACCAGCCTTCTTTCTGTAATAAGCAATTTTCAGACCCAAGGTTACATATTTATCCGTAAATTCAGTGTTCATATTATCGCCTCGCTTCTTAATGATATTCTAACAATTATTTACGGCGATTATAACGAACTAAAAATAAAAAATGTTTTACTTTGAGCTTGGTATGATTTATAATAATTAAAAAAACATTGAAAAGAAGTGTGTGTTATGAATAATCGTGTTTGTTGTTTTATCGGTCATCGTGAAATAAATGAAACAGCGCAGCTGAAAGAACGGTTGAGAAAAATCGTCTCAAAACTGATAACCGAAAAAAATATGTCGGATTTTTTATTCGGGAGCAAAAGCCGTTTTAACGACCTGTGCTATGAAATTGTAACGGAATTGAAATCAGAATATCCGCATATAAAACGAATATATATAAGAGCGGAATATCCCGTCATAGATGAAAGCTATGCGGATTACCTTTTTCGGTTTTACGAAGAATCATACTATCCGGAGGAGCAAAAAGGCGCCGGCAAAGCGGTGTATGTAGAGCGAAACCGGCACATGATAGATATAAGCGATTTTTGCGTTTTTTATTATGACAGGGAAAATCTGCCCGCCACGCGTAAAAGCGGAACACTATCAGCCCTCGATTACGCACGAAATCGGAAAAAACAAATAATAATGACACTCTGACCGGGCGTTTTTTCAGGCTTAAACGGAAGTGGAAACAAAAAAGCGTAAAACCCTTTGACTTGAGCGTATGAGATGATGTATAATAAATTATCCTGATATGCTTGCGGGCAAACAACCGCGCAAAAAAGTTTAGACGGGAGAAAACGATGAAATTTTTGATATATTCTGTGGTATACGCGGGAAGCGCGCTCATGGCTTTTAATATTTTTCTTTATTTGCGTTTTGCAAAAGATGTAAGAAAACGCGGCAGTTGGAACCGTGAAAGCCGCATACTTAGTTTCCCGATTTTTCTGCTGGTACTGTTTTTGGCGGGTTATCTTGCCGTAGGTATATTCGGAAAGCCCGATATAATTATGTCCGGCATTCTTTTCGGCGGCAGTATCTTTGTTTTTGTTATGCTCTGGCTTATAAGACAAACCGTGGACCGAATCCAGGAAAGCGAGCACTTAAAAGCAAAGCTTTCCGCCGCGGAGGAGGCAAGCAAGGCAAAAACCTTTTTTCTGTCAAATATGTCCCACGATTTAAGAACTCCGCTTAATGCAATCATCGGATATACCACCATTGCAAAAACCCAAAAACTCTCCCTCGAAAAACATCTTGAAATTATCAATAAAATAGATATGGCGGGTCGCCAGCTTCTCGAAATTGTAAACGCCGTACTCGAAATGAGCCGCATAGAAAGCGGAAAGTTTGATGTTATGCCGGAACGGTTGAATATAAAAGACTGCGTAGCGGAAGCCGGCGAGCTTGTCAAAAATCAATTTGCCCAAAAAAGTATAGATTTTTCTTTCCTGTGCGAAGTCAGTCACGAGTGGGTAAGGTGCGACAGACGCCTGCTTGACAGAACTTTAACAAACCTTCTCAGCAATGCCGGAAAATTCACCGACGAGAACGGAAGGGTGACGCTGTCCCTTAAAGAATTGTCATACAAAGATAATTTCGCCGATTACGAAATACGCGTTAAAGACAACGGTATAGGTATGAGCGAGGAGTTTGTTAAAGACCTGTTTTCGCCCTTTGAACGCGAAAGAACATCTACGGTCAGCAAAACGCAGGGAACCGGTCTCGGGATGTCCATTACTAAAAGTATGATAGACATTATGCACGGTAAAATCGAGGTTTTCACCGAAAAAGGAAACGGCACAGAGTTTGTTATAAACCTTTCCTTCCCGCTTGAAGGTGAAGATGACAAAGCAAATTCCGCCACCGAAGAAATAAGATTTGACGGAAAAAGAGTGTTGCTCGCAGAGGATAATGAAATTAATATGGAAATAGCGGAAATGTTGCTTTCAGAGGTCGGATTTACGATTGAAACAGCTCAAAACGGGCATGAAGCGGTTGAAAAGCTTGCCTCTTCGGATGCAGGTTATTATGACCTCGTACTGACCGATATACAAATGCCGGTTATGGACGGATACGACGAAGCAAGGGCAATTCGCTCACTTCCCGATCCTCAGCTTTCGCAAATACCGATAATTGCCATGACGGCAAACGCCTTTAAAGAGGATAAGGATGCGGCAATTAAAGCCGGTATGAACGGTCACATAACAAAGCCGCTGAATTTGGATGATATGCTGTCTACCATAAAATGCGTATTGTCCCCCAAGTAAATGTTTTATATCCACACCGGAAAACTCTTGAAAATACGCAATGCTTATGTTAAAATACCCTTAGTGCATGGGATTAAGTACATATAATCAAATGTTTTTTATCCTCGATTTGCAAAAGACAATGGGGGCGCTATAATGAAAACATCTGAAATCACTGTGACAAACCGGGGCGAAGGGTTAAAGGAAGCTTTATTGCAAACCGAAAAACTCGGCGCAGATTGCGGTCTTGACTCAAAGCAGATACTTCGGCTCCGCCTGCTTGCCGAAGAGCTTTTCGGCATGTCAAAAAGCATTGTGGGCGAGCTTAAAGGTCGCTATTGTGTTGAAGAAAGCGAGCGCTGTTTTGAAATTCAACTGCATTCCGATGTTGAAATGACAAAAGAAATGAAAAAACAGTTAATATCGGTTTCTTCAGCGGGTAAAAATTCCGCGTCAAAAGGCTTTATGGGAAAGCTTAAGGATATGATAGCTACGGCTTTGCTGCCGAATGAGGACGGAATATCCTTGACATCGGGATTTTCATTAGGTCTTGTGGGCATCGCAAGTAATTCCGGTCCTGCCGCGCAAGCCGCGGCGGCGGACGCATATTATTGGTCTATGAATCGATACAAGAACGCCATAGAAAGCAAGCAGGAAAGCGATGCGGAAGCTAAAGAAGCCTATGATGAATTGGAAAAATCAATCATTGCAAACATTGCAGATGAAATTACAGTTTGCATTAAAGGCTCAACCGTGGAAATTTCAATTAAAAAACAGTTCTAAATAAAACAATAGGGAGATTGAATTATGACTATTGACAAGATTAATAACGGCACAGAACTTACCATTAAGCTTTCAGGCAGACTTGATACCTCTACGGCGCCGGAGCTTGAAAACACACTCAAAGAATCGCTCGACTCAATAACCGCTTTGACCTTTGATTTCAGTGATCTTGAATATGTTTCATCTGCGGGACTCAGAGTGCTTTTATCAGCTCAAAAAACCATGAACACGCAGGGCTCCATGAGGCTTACTAATGTAAGCGACCTGATCATGGAGATTTTTGAGGTCACCGGTTTTTGCGATATACTTACGATAGAATAAGAGATATCAGAAATAACAAAGCTCTCTGCAATCCGGCAGAGAGCTTTTATTTACAAAAAATTTACGGGAGAGTAAAGCTATGTTTAATTTTCATGACAGTGCAAAAAAGCCTGATTTTGAAAACAAAATCGTATTTTGGGATCTTGACGGAACCTTGGCTCCGTTCCGCTTCAACGGCCATATATGTGACCCCGACGGTTCGCGGCACAGCGTTTCTTTAACCGAAATAGACGACGGAATATATTTTGAACGGACACCTTCTAAATTTATGCAAAAACTATTGTCTGATTGCAACTCAAGAGAGAATCTTGTTATAACACATTGTCACGCAGATAAAGAAATGAGGGATAAGCACAAGTGGCTTGACCGCCATTTTCCGTCCATTAAAGAACGCTTTATTATAGACGAAAAAATTTCAAAAACAGATACCATACTTACATTCTGCAAAAGCCATAATCTTGAACTCTCAGAGGTGGTCTTTGTAGATGACAGCCTGCACTTTTTGCAGGAGGCGGAAAAGCTCAGAATACCATGTTGGCATATAAGCAGTCTGCTTGACTATTTTGAACTTGAATAACGCATATCACCGCAGCCGGAACGGCTCACAACTTCGCACTGCGTCATTTGTTTCATAATGTAACTGCATTTCAAAGCCGAGCTTTTCCGGTGACGGATTTGAAACGAGGTCGCAAAACAATAACCGCGGCACCCTGCGCGCATTTTTCCTCCAAGGATACGGATTTAAAAAATAAGAAATTTAAGCAAATCCTCTTGACAAAAGCATAAATGGCTGATACAACAGTTAGCATACGCTAACTGCGACCGATAGCAAATATATTATTTGCCGACGAATCATCAAAGAATTGATTGATCCGTTAAAAACAGAAAATCAGTTAGCATATGCTAACTAAAGGAGGACAATATGAAACAAAAGAAGCAAAATGAGATCTCGGTGCTTCTCGGCTACGCCGGAAAATACAAGGCACTGACATTTCTGGGGATGTTCCTCTCGGCGGTCGCCATGATCATGGGGATGATGCCGTACGTCTGTATCTGGCTGGCGGCAAGAGACCTGATTAAAGCAGCGCCAAACTGGACCGGGGCGACAGAAATCGCAAAATACGGCTGGTGGGCTTTCGGATTTGCCTTCGGCGGGATCATCGTATATTTCGCCGCACTGATGTGCACCCATCTCGCGGCGTTCCGTACCGCCGCGAATATACGCAAGCAGGGTGTCGCCCATATGATGAAAGCGCCGCTCGGATTCTTTGACAACAACGCCTCGGGACTCTTACGCAACCGTCTTGACGGCGGAGCCGCAGAAACCGAAACGCTGCTCGCACACAACCTTGCCGACATCGTCGGTACGGCGGCGATGCCCTGCCGAACGCATGGGTATTCGTCGGACTTGTCGCCGCGTTCGTCGTTTTGTCGTTTATTACACATTTACACCGAGGAAAAGAAAGACGGCACGGACAAGACCTTTGCCGACCGTATTGAAGACTTTATAGGCAGTGAATTCGCAGAATTGACAGACATTGATGATGAGCCTAATATATTGAAGAAAAATGCGCACAGGGCTGCCGGAAAGGAGCGTTAATGCAGC
>JAFZUV010000009.1 GCA_017618135.1 Clostridia bacterium | reverse complement strand
GTAGGCCATATGTTCGGGCACGCCGCCGGCGGGGTACGACAGGTAGTAGGTGCCGTTGCGCTTCATAAGCCACGGGCCTTCCTCGTAGCCGGTCATCATTTCTTCCTTGCCCTTGCACCAGTTCATTTTTTTCGATTCAGGCCCGAAGCAAGCCGGGTCGGTAAAGCCCGGAATCTCTTTGTAACCGTCGGCAAATGAGACCATATCGTCGTTCAATCGGCCATACCAGCAGCCCTTGTTGCCCCAAATCAGGTAGGCGCTGCCGTCATCGTCAATAAACACCGATGGGTCGATGAACGAGCACCCGGTGGCAATCGGCTTGCCGATGGCGTCGGTGTAGGGCCCTTGCGGATTGTCGGCCACAGCCACCGCCAGAGCGTCGTCACCCGTGTTGGTGTTGCAGCAGACGTACCAGTACCATTTGCCGTTGCGCTCAACCGCCTGCGATGCCCAAGCGCGGTCGCCGTGAGCCGCCCAACTGAATGTTTCAGTCGATACGGGTGTGCCCAGATAGGTCCAGTTCACCATATCGGTGGTGCTGAACAGCAGCCAGTCCTTCATTTTGAAGTATGTGGCGTCGTCTTCGTCGTGGTCCACAAACAGATAGACCGTGTCGCCGTGCACGTAAGGCGCCGGGTCGGGTGTGAAGACGGTTTTGATGACCGGATTTTGCTGTGCCGTGGCACAAATGGCTGTCGCTAAAAGAGTTGCGGTGGCAAATAGTTGTTTCATACACGTTTGTTTTAAGTTTCTATTTGCCAAAGATAATGAAATAAAAGTATAAAATACTTTTATAGAACAAAATATGGATGCATTTAAGGAAAAAAATTCGCAAAGCGATTAATGTAGGTTGACAATCCCTGTAGGATTTAATAATAAAAAAAAGAAAACCAATGTTGCTGTGACTCACGTCATTACAACATTGGCTGCGTATGAAACAACTTGTTTTTTTTACCAGGCTTTTGATTTTTCCACACTATATACTTTTGCTAACTGCATTTCGTCAATTAAAACTATTTTAGATTCACGTACTATGTAGACCTCAATTGTTCCTGAAATTCTACTTTTTGCTGTTATTATTACGCCCTTTGAAACACCTTTTTCCCCGAATAGGTCAGACATTTTTTCTGTATGTAATATATCGGAATAGAAAGTATTTCCGTCGCTTACAATTGCTACGGTTGTTTTATTGATAATTACCATTGATACAGTTGCATACTTGTTCTCTTGAATAAGTTTGTTGTGGTCCATATATGCAGAAGAGACTCTTGTAACTTTGTAGATTTCTTGCTCATTGCTTTTGGCTGATTGACCTTTGGCGATAAAACTACTGAGTGATATCACCAAACATAAAATAATGTTTCTCATACTACTAATGTTTTTTAAATTATTAATAATGTTTAATTAAAAGTCATTGGTTTCTTTGAGTTTTTCTTCATATAAATATTGCGTAATAAGTTGCGTAATGCTAATAATATGTTATTTCTCTTCGGGTCATAAAAGACAATTGCCCGTCTCTATAATCCTGACTAACACGCCAGTTACCATATGCGTCATACGAATCATATTTATAATTTTCTGTATTTTTAGTTGTTTTATAATCAGTAATATATGTTATAGTGTTACCATTTTTATCATATTCATAAATAAAAGTGTATGAATTAAAAAAATTAATAGTGCATTTTGATATTTTCCCATTGTCATACCGCGCGTACGTGAATGTTTTGGTCTTTTTTGTGTTAGGATAATAAACACGAGAAAATTGATTGTCGTTCTTCTCATTCATATAGTCGTGTTCTGTTAACTTTCCATTTTTATCTTTTTTAAGTATTTCAAGCAATTTGCCATTGCTATCACGCACATATTCTTCTCGACCATTACTGTATTCGACGCCATTATAGTATTCTACATATTCAATACAAAGCAATTTTCCGTTATTGTCCCATTTGTATATATCGCTACGAGACAATTCGTCAGTATAAGAGTGAACAGACAATGAAAATGAGTGATAATAATGGTCAATTCGTGTAAGCCAGCCCTTTTCATTACGGATATATTGCTCAAAATCTGTTCTTTCCTTGTTTGTATATTTTTCTTTTCGCGTTAGTTTTCCTTTTTCATTATAATAGTATACCTCTCTAAATGTTTTTCTTTCCCCACCATTATAAATGGTGCTGTTTTGCGTTGTTACAGTTGGCATACCCATATATCTGATTTGTTCAATCAAATTACCTTTTGTATCAAATTTCATAATGAGTTCACTATCGCCTGTTTGGGGTGGCAACATAGTTTTTGGGTCAATATAATAATCGTGTACTTCCTTTACTTTCCCAAACAGACAATTATCTTCAAGGTCTGTGGCAAAAACTTTACTAATTGTAAGAGTGATAAACGCAAATCCGAAAGTAATGATGCGGAAAAATAATTTCATACTTCTCATAATCATATAATTAATAGTTAAACAATAATAATTCGTTCACATTCAGACATAAAAAAAGCGTGGAATCAATCACTCGTTCCACGCCTCGAGGCTCTTGCATTGCCCGGTATTGTCGAAACGAGCAACGCAGAATCCACGCATTATGTAAAGAAACAATCGAGCATACCACATTTTGTGGCATACCATACTGTATGATTTACATACGCATAAAGAATCTGTCGTTGCTTTGTTTTTGACAACACCTTTAATGTTTGCAAGATTTCGAGGCGCCAAGAACAAAGCGTAACAAACGCTTTTTATATGTCAGTTTTTCAACTTTTTACGGCCAAAGCCAACACTCATTGAAAAACCAACGTAAAGTTAAAGTTTTTTGAATGGAAGAAACAAATGGGTGGTTACTTTTTAGGGTGGGTTTTAATTTGTGCGCTTATAAAATAGGTCGTCCATAACTCAACATTTTTTCGAGTTATGGACGAGTTATAAAATTATTACCCGTCCACAACTCAATATTTTTTTGAGTTATGGACGGATAAAAACAACCGAACTACCAAGAAAAGGTCTTGCCGAAAAAAAGTTTGTCTGTTGTACAATGCTGTGTCACACAAAGTTATGCGATTATTTCTTCTGCATTCCCCGAATCAGCAGGTCGGTTTCTCTTGCCGACATTTCGATTTCTGATTTCACCAGTTCGGGAATATTGTACGAGTAGAACAGTTTTTGATAGTATTCCTGCGGGTTTTGTTGAGGTAAAAGCATTGGTTTTGAGAATGTTCCGTCAGCGTTGAGGTGGGCAAAGTAGGGGCGGGTGTAGAGTCCGTCGCCGCGGCGCGAACTGAAGACAACCCACCGCGAGTTGCTTGACCACGAGTGGTAACTTTCAGTCAACGAACTGTTTATAGAACTTATATCAACACTGTCGCCAGTTTCAATGTCAATCATTTTCAGGTCGGCTTCGCGATGCCAAATGCTGAAGTTGCCGTAATCTGACAGTGTGTAGAGTAGGAATCGTCCGTCGGGCGAGACGCGCGGGAAAGAGGCGCTTTTGCCCATTGCCGCCGCGTTCACCACGGTATCCACCGTTGTGCCAAGTTTTTTCGCTTCGGCATCGAATTCAATTCTGCAAATGCTATAATGAGCGTTTTTGTAATTATATCGCACAGAATCAAAGGCTTGTGAAGTGCAGAAATAGAGCCATTTGCCATCGGGCGAGAAGCACGGGAATGTTTCGAATGCGTTGGTTGCGCAGGTCAGTGGTGAACTGATAATAGCATTGTTTTCAAGGTCGAAGACAATGACATCCGAAACATCGTCGTAAACCTCGATAATGTTCGGGTCGGCGGTGTGGAAATCCTGAAATATCTTGTTGAGCGAGAATGCGATAAACCGCCCCGACGGGTGCCAGTAGGGGTAGGTGGGGTTGGCGGCGAATTTGCTGAAATCGGCTTCAACCTTGCCTATTGTGTTGTTGCTGAACACGTAAGTGCCTGCCATATTGACTCTTAAGTGCATC
>JAFZUV010000008.1 GCA_017618135.1 Clostridia bacterium | reverse complement strand
TTTATTGTCACTTTGTTCTACCTTTTGGCCATAAAGGGGTGCGTTTTGTTCTACCTTTTGGCCATAAAGGGGTGCGTTTTGTTCTACCTTTTGGCCATAAAGGGGTGCGTTTTGTTCTACCTTTTGGCCATAAAGGGGTGCGTTTTGTTCTACCTTTTGGTCATAAAAGGGTGCCTTTTGTTTCCCTTTTTTGGTCAAATAATACGTTGATTTATTCCCTCTACCATTGCCGGGGTCCTTCTCAATATATCCCTCATTTATCAATTTTTTTATAATTGGTAACAGGTATCGTTCGGTTATGTTAAGCAACTCACAAATGGTATCATTATCCACATACCCAATACCCGTTTGGCGGATATAGCCAACAATGGTATCAAATACCAACGCCGGCATGGCTCCTAACGTTCTCACGTTATGATAATAGCCGATATAATAAGCGTTTTCGTTAATCATACCAACTTAATTGTTTCTCTATCTGCTGCCTCTACTGTAAAAGATACACGGCCATCACCTTTTATCCGGATGATACCTTTACGGCCGTTTAGCCTGTTCACGAAACAGGCCACACCATATATATATATAAGCGTGTGTAAATCGTTCCCGTTCCTGGTGCTTATCTGAATACCCTCACCAATGATATTAACGGCCTCCATTAAGTCCGTGCCGTTTATTAGCTCCGCCACCTTTTGTGCGCGTTCTTGTAGATTGTTTTCAGTCATATTGTAAGATGTTTAATTGTTACTTGGTTAGCCGGTAGATGGCAATACCTACAACCACCATCGCCGATATTGTTATAAATGTTACCATAATACGAAATCATTATCCTTTATATTCCTGTATTCCTTGGGTATTGGTTGGTTTAATAATGCCCACTTAACGCCACGCATAAATGTATGTACGTGTTTGTTTCGTTGGTCCACGTCTCCGGTTGTCTCATCAGCTACCTCAAAAGCGACACGTATGGCACTATCTATCCACTCACGCCTGTTTATCTTTTTCCTACTCATAGCTTTCTCATAACCCACCGAAGGAGTTGTAACAGGGTATCCCATATTGCACACAATAACATTATAATTATTATAAGCAATACACATATAGTAAATAAAAGTACTTTCATAACTAATCAATCTTAAAATATATTGCATACAGTAAACAATAAACCATACCCCAATATAAAGTGTCATCTTTTATAAATGTATTAACAAAGAGACATAAGGCCCCTAATATACTCATAATAAAAGCAAATAGCTTATTTTTATTCATATCAATCCTCTCTTCCCTTAAATGTTCGTTCGTTAAATGGTATCTCTAATTTATCGCACATATCCTCATACGTGCCGGTAGGTTCCCCATAATAAGGCTCAAATGTATCAAGGTCTCCGGGTCATCATCCAAAACAATCGGTAACCAAATACCCTCATATGTGCCGGTAGTCTCAAATGTCGGTAAATCCATATACGCTAACATGCAATTATCTTTCTTTTTATAACAGTTACAATTACCTGTTTCCCCATCAATCTTTGCAAGAGTTTGGCACGCTTAACTACCTCTGCTTTCTTTGCAAAGTATGTTCCTATACATATATTTTGTTCGTCTCGTTTACCAAACAAACTATCCTCCGCCGGTTGCATAATATTTATATCGTATGTCACCATAACTCTATTCCTTACCCTCCAATACCTCGTCAAAATCTACGCTCTCAATAAAGAGCTTATCCATGTGACCGGTGCGCAATACTTTGAGTATATGTCCGGTTTTCTTTTTGTCCTCAATCAGTTTGCGCAAATCGTTCTCCTTATCCGCGCGTGTAATTTGTAGGCCTGTTGCTCCGGAGGCCGATTTGATGTGTGCGTAAAAGTATTTCATAAACCTTTTATTTACATTCATTCATAGTCATCCAAATATAATCATCTATCTCTTGTAACTCACGATATTTATTATAATAATCTATATATAGTGCATCATTATACGGCATATCTCCGTTATCCATTGCGTTTAAGTGTTCCGCAAAAGCACTATAAGACTGTTGTATAATATATCTTAATGTATTACACTGTTTTTCTGATAATGATAATAACATAATTTCAGTCCTCCAATTTTGATAAGTCTATAATAGGGTTTATTGGGTCATTATTAAGGAACTCCAAAACAAGAAACTCAATTTGTGGACCGGGCCAAATGCCAAGTGCGGTGAAAATCTTTTCTTTTTTTTCCTCATCGGTGGCACATACCTTAATAATCCATTGGAGCTGACCAACGGACCAAATAGGAATGTAATCATGTGGAAAGTTATCCCAAAATCTTTGTTTGGAGAAAATCGGTTGCCATGAGGGCACCATGTTATAATACAGGTTGCCGGCAACATCCCTAAAACAATACATATCGGCTGACGTTTGGGGTACGCCCAATTCTAACAGTCTTGTTGCTTGTTCCGGGGTTGTAAAATGATGTTGCATAATCGTAAAAATTAAATTGTACATACGGGCGTGTGCTAATATGCCCGAAATCAATTAAACAAAAGCAGCCACATTTACTGTCTTATCCGTATGTACAAGGTAAAACAAAATCCGGTGGGCGTATCTTCTACACAATCAAATAAAGTGAAACTTTGGTAAAAGCTAATTTGAATGACATACACAATTTTTGATTGTCCGCAGCTACATTTACTGTCTTATCCACCGGGGCACTTTTCACGGTGCCGTTTACTTGTTCTTTTAGCGGAGCCAAAGCTTTTGTCGCAGGACAAGTTGTTATTCTCGTTTGGTGAGGTATTCACGCTCCAATTTCAAAATTTCTACATCCCGTTGGTGCTGCACCTCATCCAACATCGCCTCAATCCTACAACGCTCCTGTTCATTTTGGGCGCGTTGCATGGCCAAATCAGCATTACGGGTGGAAACATCCCGTAATTGATTGCGCAAGGGCATAATCTTTTCAGAATACGCAACCTCTATTGCGTCTTTCTCTGTTTCAAACTCTAATTCTGACATAGTGTTATATTAATTTCCGCATATCGGCGTTCATGTTGTCAAGTGACATTTGCGCCAATCGCAAATATTGTACTACCATAAGGGATGAGTTTTTTATGTTGTGCATGCTCACCGGTTCGGTGGTTCCTCCGTTCAGTTGGCATGCGCACTTATCCAACATGGATATATCCCGGTTCCACATGTGCAATGCCTTTGATAGCTCCATACGGCATGCGTCAATCTCTCTTAACAGTTTCCCATCCGAGGGGTGGGGTACATAGTTTCCAATCATAGTTGTTGTTTTTTAGTATTCCGGAAAAGTAAACTCAAACTCTCCTTTTGTGTCAATGGATAGCCTAAATGTATAAGCGGACATCCCGTAACCGGATAGAAAGCTTTTGTGTATATCCATCCAACAGGGATATTCCGTGCCGTTGTGTATATAGGTGCCTGCTCTCCGGTAAGACTTAAAAAACTTGTCACCGGCGATGGCCTCTATAATACCCGGAGGCAAAATGGTAGTGGCAATGGTGCCATTCCCAATAATCATTATACCATCCTTATTTGGTGTCATTCGATAGTCCTTAAAGCAAAAGTGCATACGCACCGGCGAAAACCGCCCGGAGTGCTTGGGTATGTTGGTACCCTTAATAAATTTGTCCTTTGATACTCCCAACATGATTTATCCGTTTTGAGTTTCACAAAGTTAGGCAAATTCTTGCACATATCAAAAAATATATGTACCTTTGCAGCGATTTTCAAATAACATCATCAAACCTAATCGTGAGTGTGTAAAATATGCAAGTGTGAATTTTTGCATGTTTTTTCGCTCATTATCAATAAGATAAGTGGAGTTCACAATTAGCAACGTGAGAATGTTCGCATGAAAATTCGCTGCAAAAGTACACAATATATCCATTCGCACCAAATATTTTTGCGAAAAAAAGATTTAATTGTAAAGCCGAAATTGCAAACAGGCTAAACACAATTTGTAATATACTGAAAATCAACAAGGCCACCCATAACGGATGGCCTTGCGTGCATTATGCGTGGGCGTGGTAGCCGGTTATTCCGGGTTTATGTATGTGAGGTTCAAATCAACTTTGGTTTGTGTGCCAAGGGCGATTGCCTCCGGGCAACCGGCGTTTATTACATCCTCTTTGGCAATTGCATAGTTCTGAACGCCTTTACCAATATACGATATAGCTACCTCCGTACCAAGTCCACCGGTGATGGGTACCAACGTGGCATTAAAATACGCCTCATAGGGTAACATGTTATTGCGCAACGTCACCTGTCCGGTGGTGTACTGTTTGGTGCTTTCGCCGTATGTTGTGGCATTTACGCAATATGTGCCTCCATCCTCCGGAATGGCTTTGTATGTTACCTTGTATATATACATATCCGGTTCCGGGATGGTGACGGTTTCGGTGTAGCTATCTTTGGCGGTTTGCGCCCGGTTACGTGCCCGTGCCACTATTTTGTATTTGCCGGGCCGGTCATACTTATGTGTAATGGCCTGTTTGGGTTGGACCTCTTGCGTAGTACCATCCCCAAGGTCATATACAATAGAGCTGCCCTCGCTATGGTCAAAGAGGGTAATTTTGAGGGGTGGAGTTAATTTATAACCAAACTCCGCCGTAACTGTTTCGGTGGGTGTTGTTGTGCCTCCGGGGTTTTGAGGGTTGGTTGGTTCCTCAATACATCCGGTCAGAATTGCGGCCATGATGGCTAACAGGAAATTAATGCGTTTCATAGTAGATATAATTTTTAGTTCCGGCGGCAAAGGTACTGCTTTTTTTTGATATGTGCAAATAATAGCACAAAAAAAAAGAAAGCCGTTGTCTCATAAGCGGCTTTCTGAAATACGTTAGATACTCACACATAATCAGCACTTGCAACTATCTTCACGTATATAGGGAGGGGCAATGTCCGTTTCCGTATCCTGTTTCCTATACTCGGAATACCAAAGGTTATTAGCAAAGACCTTTCTATTGTTTCCGTCTCCTGTCTCTAAATGCCCCAATTATTTACCAAGGTTGAAAAGATGTTTTATTGACATATCCGTATGTATAGCCATTGTCATTTTCCATTACCACTTTGGCACTCTTATCCGGATAGTGTGTATCCAAAAACTCAATCAGCTCACCGACTGTAAAACTTTCCTGTGCGGCCTCGTCCTCACTATAAAAGGAACGATTGGAATATAAATATATAATCTCTTCTTCCATACTGTAATTGGTTTTGCGCTGCAAAGATAACACTTTATTTTGATATGTGCAAATAAAAATGCACTTTTGCAGCAAATTTATATCATTTTGTTATTTTTGTAATCTTTCAGCCATTCATAAAAACGTGATTTTATCTCATCCCGCAATGCTTTATTGTTATACGAACTCAACTGTTTACCGTCATTGTCATAAGCAGTCATCATAATAGGGGTATAATCATATACTCTCTCATCGAAAGGAACATATCCCCTATTGCAATACCATACATTGCCACCAAGGTAATCAACTAATTCCTCATAAAAGCGTTTTGCTTTCTCTTTTCTAATCGTTATCTGTATTTGCTCTTCATCCCACTTTGCTTGTCTATCCTCATAAACTCTATCCCGGAACTCATCAAACATGAGGTCTATTTCGTTCAACTCTCCATTACGCGCCCATGTATCTATTTGCTTTTTGTTATCTGCATACAACTGTGCAAACTCCGGTTCATCCCATCCGTAAAAAGTTGTCCGGTTTCCCCAAGAGCTTGTGTGGTGCCATTCTGAATTATTGATATATCCAAGTTCTACCAAGGCAAACAAACTATTTTCCGTTATGTGGTACACTTTGAGGAAATCTGTTTTGGGGTATCTTCCATCCTCTCGCGCCTCTATGGCACGTTTACTCATGCTATATCCGGAATAGCCGCTATTGCCTCCGAAATAGTTATGCCGGTACCCACTTATCCCGGATACTTTCCTACGCATGCTTTGCAGGCGTTTGCGTGCCTCCATTGCGCGTTGCTCCGCCTCCAATGTGCGTTGCTCTGCGTCATAGTGGGCCGCTGCGTCCTCTATCCATGTGAGGCATACGTTACCCTTTGCGTCCTTTACGTTGTATGCCCGGCCTACGCCCTCAATGCCGCTTACTGCGTTCCATGCCCGGCGTAGTGAGCTATAATAACTCTCCGTATAGGTCTTGCCGGTCTCAATAGCTCGTTTGGATTGTTTCCACCCGAACTCATGGCCGATACGCTCCAATGCCTGTTTCTCATCCGGCGTGAGTTGGTCATACTTTTTGGAAAAGTCCACTCCGGATGATTGTGCCAACGATACCTCCTTATAGATACGCCGCTTAATACGTTCCACCTTACCAACGGACGCTGCGCCCTTTGCTTTTCGTGCGCAAAGGAGAACAAGGCCGGCGATTACGGCAATTCCTATTTTGTTAATGGTTTTCATTACACAAGGCCACATTTTACACACATAAGCTCAACATATGTATGTGCCATCGTTATATCTATCTCACCTGTATCCGGGTCGCGTTCCTCTCCATAAGCCGCCCGGCATACAAATTCAGCTTTGTTTTCCCATTGGTATTCGTATATTTCGAACCCATTATAATTGTGGGATAGCTCACTATTAATGCACGCTATACCATCTTCCGCACTCTTAAAAGCGCATACAACACGGGTGTATTCCTTTTGTTCGTTTTCCTCTTTTGCCACTACAACCCAAATAGGTTGGTTTTTCTTTATATAGCTCATATCAAACTCCATCCCTTTTGGATGGCCTCCATATTTGGTAATCCTAATTGTTGCAATAAGTTGTGGTATAATGGTACATCGTTTTCCACGATAGACATTGCGTAAGCCATTTTAAGCCACTTGTCCCGGTCATTCGGTCCCATATACGTATTGGGTTTCAATCCGCTATACTGACAAACCCGGTTGATGTAATCAGCCGTGTTGTTATTGTCCTTTTCCGGCGCATATCTTGTTATAATGTCCTTAACTGTATAAAAGCCGTATTCCGTTCCGTAATTACGCATGGTAATAAATGCGGCCCGGTATCCGTATGGGGTGGAAACAAACTGCTCAAATCTATTGAGCTTATCCGTATTGGGTAGCACTTTTCCCTTCCAAGGGTTTTTGGTACTATAACTTACGTTCAGAGGGTTGTTGTTCCTGTATCCCCGTGATATGCTCTCTCCGTATCCGCTATAATCGTATATCTCCGTATCTCCATTGCCGAACGTCTTGCGTTTCCGGAGTAGGATGTACCCCGTAAAAGCAATTGCCGAAACAATGAGAGCTGCTATTTGCGATTTGTTTGCCATGATTATATATTGGATATGGTCCACCCGTAATAAGTGGCCTGTGTGGTCAGTTCTGAATAATAGTAAGCGTCCGGAGAGATATACAGGATACCCGGCATATCAGCTACCGACATTAGATTTATAGTTGCGTCTCGCACATCGGCATTATCCCCGGAGTTGGCGTATATGTGGTGTATATCATATATAGACGGGTTGCTTACAACTGTATGCAAGTTGTTGGCGTTCCGGAAATCCACCATTGGCAAAATAAACGTAGGGTCAAAGGTGAGCGTTTCAATGGTATCGTTAAGCTCTAATCCGTAACACTCCCCGGAGAGTAGGGATAATTCCGTAATCCTCCCGTACAGTTCGTAATTAAGGCCATAGGTGGCCGTATCCACGTTGATATTATTATATGTACCGGGGCCGTAATACTCAATGCCGTTTATGTTCCACCGGCTATTGGCAACAAGGCCAAAGGTGGATGGTTCCACCCATCCGGAAATAACAAGCGGCAATTGAGCATTACGGCCCAATACGTTTAATACATCCAATATGTGCGTGATAAACTTACTCATGCTAACATACCAATCAGAATAAGAGCTATACAGGCTGCAATAATCAGCCAAGGCAACAAATGCACTATGTAATTTTTACGGCTCATAGTTTCACATCGTTACGCCGGTAACTGTTCAACTGTCCATCCTTTATTTCCTGCGGCGTCCTCTATGAGATTATAATACGTCCCGTTCATGTCCGTATATACAACACCATCTGCGGCGATTGCATTTGTAATTATATCTGCAATCTTGGTAGTTATGGCGCTATCGCTTGCCGGATATTTAATAGTGGTCACGCCTGTGTATGTTCCTAAACTTTCAGTAAGGTTTACCGGCAGGCATAGTGTTTTCACGTTGTTTTGGTTTCCTATTGAAAGTTCTCGCAAGTCACTATTGAGCGCGCGGAAAGATGTAAGTTTTCCGACAAACGGAGGACCAAACATAAGTACCGTAACAGAGCCGGTTATTTCTATATCCGTATCTGCATCCGTATTAATTTCTAAATCTTCTGCATTGGGGTTATTGAAAGTTTGTGTCTCCACCTCACCGTTATAAACGCTCTTAACAGTAATCTCACCTACACCGCTTATCTCTCCTGTTAGTGTGATTTGTTCGTTGGTCCGTAAAACTATTCCATCCGGCTCTGCCGGTGGTTCCGGTGTCGCGTGTGCGCAAGCGGCTTGCAAAAAAGCCGGGCTCAAAATTCCATCCATAATGCTTTTCCTTTCTATTGAGTTGTTAATTTAATTCCTGTATCGTCCAACCTTTTGCGGTTGCCGCATTAGCGATTACGTCAAAGTATGTTCCGTTCTCATCCGTATATACTGTTCCATCATCAGCATTTGCGTTAGTAATTGCATTTGCAATTGCAGAAGAAACGGCATTATTATTAGCCGGGTACGTAATAGCATTAAGCGATGTGCCGTTTACGGTCAAGTATGTAAGGTACTTGCCAATTTGCAGCGTTTCAACTCCGGAGTTAGTAGTAAGAGACATTAGCGACTTGCTACCTTCCGCATATATAGCGTCAATTACATAATTGGGCGGAGATGATATAGACAAACGGGATACATCGCCTTTAATAGTTACATACGTGTTTGCATCAGGTTCATATATTAAGAACGGATTTTCATCTACAACCTTCGTAATAGTTTCTCCGTTTCTTACATACGTAACCATAACAGAGCCGTTATAAGACATATCCAAGTGTAATGACATTTCCTCTAATTGCTCGCTAACATGCAAACGTATTAAATTTGCCGGCTCTGCTTTTGCGCATGCCGCCTGCAAAAACTCCGGTGTAAATATTCCGTCCATAGTAGTATATTTTTAGGATATTGGTTGAGTAGTCCAACCCTTAACATCTGCGGCATGTTTGAGACCAACATAATACGCTCCGTTCGGGTCAGTATAGAGAGTGCCGGTGGCACTATCTGCGCCGGCTATAATATCCGAGAGCTCATCCGATACATCCTCGTTGTTTGCCGGATACTCAATGAGGGTTATTGATTTTAATTGCGACCATTGCAAAACAGTTGTGGAGGCAGGCAATTTGAGAGTTTCGATGTCCTGTGTTCCTATGTATGCACCAAGGAACGCACTATTTTTTGAGGCATCCAATACTTCACATGCGTTAAGTGATGGAGGACCAAAAGACAACTCCGTTAAATCACCGGTAATCACAATATCCGTGTTTGCGTCAGCAGTCATGCCCTCCGGGTATTCCTCTTCAATATCGGTTACTTGTGTTACTTGCGGTTGCCCTCCGCTTATAGTTTCGATTTTTATCGTGCCTGTGCATGATAGGTGGAACATTACTAACGTACCGGGTTGGTCCTCCGCGCACGCCTTATTAAAACGCAAAATAGTTATATTTTGCTCCGGCGGTTCCGGTGTACCCTTTGCACATGCGGCCTGCAAAAAGGCCGGGCTTAAAATTCCATCCATAATTGTAAGTTTTTAATGGTTATCTTATAAGTTAATTATCTACTCTTTGGGGTGGCAATGGTACGCAATAGACGAACCGCACCCGGTTGGGTTATCTCTATCTCTATTGGTTCCTCCCACGTATCCCCCGGATTGAGGTGCATGATACTTTCAGAGGATAGGCCCTCTCCCGGTTGCAACTCAATGCCATATACCTTTGCCGGATTGGCACCGATATTCATTGCAAGCCATCCGCCATATTGCTTTTCGTTAAATGTTTTGTTGGCCGTAACTGTTTCCGACCTCATTTTAATTCCGTAACTCATAGCTTTATAGTATTGTTGCGGCCCCTGCGGCTGCGATTAGTGCTTTTGCCTTATCCAACGCCTCTTTCTTTTGTTTCAGATAGTCGGTAAGATTGAGTTTAATTTTGTTTCCGTCCTCATCCTCTCCCTCTATCTCTGCGTTGCTTATGTTGGTAGGGTACCAATCAAACGCACCCTTTTTAGCGTACAATGTACCTTTGAGGTTCTTTTCCAATATCTTGTATTTTTCTTGGAATACCTCAACGGTATCTTGTGACAACTGTATATCCACATAGATGTATGGTATAATGGGTTCACCGGTTGCCGGGTTTACGGCTTTATCCAATATCTCACGGGTTTCCGGTGTATCAATTAGCCACTCATACGCCTCCAATTGGCTTTTCTTGTATTTCTTTTTGAACGTAGCTAACAGTTCACTCGCCTTTTGTGCGGTTTTCATATCCCGGTTGTCCTGTCTCAAAAGAGCCGTGCAAACCTCACATCCCACACGATACAAAGAGAATTGGAATAAGTTGCTCTTATATATATCCTCCGGAATATGCTTTGCACCATCCCAATACACTACCTCATTTTTACCATCAAGGGTGGTGGTATATGCTTTGCCGGCATAATATATTTTCATGTCCGGAGTGGTCTTGCCCTCATACAGTTGTTTGGTGATTTCCTCGCCGTAACTTGCAAGCCATTTGCCGTTGGTATATTTGGTATAGGAAACAAACACACGAAAATGTTTCTCCTTTTTCAAAACAAACTCCTTAATGTAATCTATTGCGTCCGGCAACAGGGTAACAGGCACTTTGCCCTTTACCGCCTCACTCTGATACGCCCGGCATACCGGAAAGTCCACATCCAACGTAAACTCATCCGTTCCGCGCACGGCCATTGCTTTGTTTGCCTCAATAAATACGGATGAGGTTGGACCGGTCTTAATGAGGTATCCAAACTTATCCTTAAAATTTATCATCGGTATGGCCGTTCCATCTTTGAGGACCATTGTAGTATTGGCATACTCAAACACATCGGCGTTGTTCCGGTCTCCAAAGTTTACTATCTGTTGTGTCTCTCCGTCCTTAATCTCAACGGCACTATTCTTGCGTTGGAAACTAAACAGTTTCGTTCCATCTTGCGCAAAGAACTCGGCAAACGTGCCCTTAATGGTTCCCTCGGCTACACTACCTGTCATAAATGCTTCTTTGTAAGTCATAGCGTTAGTGGTTTTTAGTGATGAAACGATATAAGAACGCACCGCCCACGATACCGGCGGCAATCATAAGCACTTTGCCGTAACTCCCGGCCGCTTGGCGTATCTTGGCTTTCGTCACGATACCCTTTGTTTCGTTGAGTAACTGTTGGTATTCCTCCGGGGTCAGTTTCTGTGCCAATACGGCCATTAACTGCTTGCTATACTTTATGTCCTTTTCACTTTCATCCGCAAAATCTTTGTACACAAAGTAAGCGGCGGTTCCCATACCGGCAATAATCACGGCCGCAATTACCACAACGGCCCACGTTGCTATACCAACGGCCTCCCCGTTCATCAGCTTATCCAAATACCCACTCAAATCCTCATAACCGGCCATTTCCGGATACGTGTTTATGGATGAGGTTTGTATGCCTTTGCATAAGTCTTGGTTTTGCAGCACATTGTTACGGCGTGCCACACGGCTTTGTAGCTCACGGATAAGCTCCTTTTGTGCGGCCGTGAACTTACCGGCGTAACGTGCGCAAACAAGGTTGTTTTTGGTTATTTGGATGTTGTTGGCAATTATCCTGCGTACAAGTGCTTGGGCCTGTGTATCTGAATGGCCGCTCAATTTAACTGCATACGCTTGGTAACTCCATACTTTCTGATACTCATCGTACAGGTAATCAATGGAAATGTACACACCTATTGTGGTGAGTGCCCAAATAACATAGCTACCGGGCGCATTGTAATAATACCCCGTAGTGATAAAGGTATATCCCTTGGGGATGTCTCCAAATTGCCCCTCATCATGTACGTTGGTGGTCCATTGTGCGGAATGGCCCTTTTGCGGCTGATACACAAACTTTGCGCCCACCATTGTACTGTCATATTTAAGTGCGTACTTTGCCATGATTATATGTTTTTAAGAATAAACTCTTTGGCCGGTCCGTACATTGGGTTTCCGTCCTTTGCCATCTTAACAACGCCCCGGATGAGTTCCATGTATTGCGGTTCTATCTCCTTAAACTCTTTGAGTAGGGCAAACAGTTCGTCCGCCTCCTCATCGGTAAACGGTTCCGGTTCTGCCTCCGGTTCCTCTCTCGGTGCGGCCTGTATAGGTGGAACCGGTTGGGCCGTAACAGGCTGCTCGGTATCTATGCCGGCAACCATACGTTTGGACGCGAAAAAGGTTTTGGCCACCGGTGCAAGATAATTGGTGAGTAGTCCAATAGCTGATTGCTTGTCGGCCTCAAACTGCTTTTCGCGCTTTTCAAGGTCGGCCAACTTGCGCTCATACTCACGCTTATCCCATTCCGCTTGCATTTCCCGGCGGATACTCTCCCGGAGTTGGTCAGCGTCAAAGCCATTGCCTACGCCCTGTGTAGGTGCGGCCGGCTTGTCCGCCTCCAACCATACCTCACACACGGCACCATTGTAGGTGTTGTTAGGCTTATCCCACGCAACGCCATACGCCCGGCCTCCGTTAAGGAGCAAATATTTTTTGGTCATGGCCAACTTGTCCTCAAAATCGCCGGTATAATAATTGCTATCAACGATTTTGTCATTGGTTTTATCCTCGCTACTACCGGGTTTGTTCTTGGTAAAAACCCAATGCACAAAGTTGTTATCACGTATCCAACTTTCTATGTCGCTCCATTTCGTAAACATATTCGGTCCTTTCTTTTATTTACTTTCTTGAATTAACGGCTCAATGCATAAAAGTAGCTCCGTACCATCAGCCATTTTTAACTCCGTATATATGCCGTAAGGGAATTGCGCTCCCTCCCATTCTGAAAGCACATAATCTGCTCTGCTCTTATAACTGCGAACTATCTTTTTACAGGCTGATAACGAACCTACCGCCTCATATCCGCATAACATTGCGCCTGTTTCCGGCTTTTTTGTTGCCCATGTCAAAACGTACTTATCCATAACTATGCCTCATATTGTAGGTTAAGGAATACATATTTGCCTTTATAGTCGGTATCCGGTGTAATCGTACCGGCACCGCCAACAGTTATATAGCTGCTCTCAAAATCAAAGATGATATTCTGAAACTCCGTTTTTTCCAACATTTGCAGTTGGTAAAGCAGATTGAGAGGGCAGCTATCCAATATCCGGTAACTACCTTTGCACAATGTAAGGTAGCAGTTTTGCATATTTGCAGCCGCTAATCCGGGGTTACCATCCGGGGTAGTGGTGGGCGTGCCCAACAGGATACGGCGGAACCGCTTTCCGGTCATACGGTCGCTATCCGGCATAGGGTTGTAACGCTCCACTACCTTAATCGGAATTTCCACGCTATCGGTTTGCACAATGTCGGTTTTGTTGGCTGCGCTATACTGCGGCAACTCATACCAAAATACAAGTGCGGCGGTTTTACCTACCGCGGCCGGGTTCTCGCAATTAATATAGCAACTATCCATTGCAATACGGCGGCAAACAGGCTGACGCACGCCAATTGTTTGCGTATAGTCCAAACGCTCCAACGGCAAATTGCGGTGTATCTCCTTTGTTCCGTCCTCGTCAAAAATGGTAATAGACAGGTCCGCGCTCGTTGTCAATCCGGGTGCGGCGGTTCCGGGTAGATAAGCAGCCGGCGCGAAATCAATGTACTTAATAACGCGCTTGTCGATATGCTCGACAAATGGCAAATAGTTTCTACCAATTGTTGTGATAGGCACCAACACGATTTGTGCCCCCGATAGTTTCATATTCATAATTCACAAATTTTAATACAAGAACGTGATACGTTGTGTGTTCGCTTGGCTCTCGGCATTGCGGATATGTGAGTATTGAAAATCAATATCTATGTTGTCAAACAACATCATATCCGCTTGGGTGCCGGGGGCCGTTCCTCCGTTCATCGGTGGGCGTGCCATCTCTGAATGGATATTTTGTAATATGTATGTCAGCTCATAATCGCGTAAGGTGATATAAGCCGGGTTGTTTTCTGCGTTCCAAAACATTACGCCCTTTACCTTTGCCGGCAACGCATGGATGTACGTTGTAATGAGTTGTTGTAAGTTTATTTCCTCATCTGCTTGCAAAGGAAACTCCAACGTAACGCTATTATCCGGTAACTCGGATGTCTCGCACTTGTCACCGTCCGTGTGGAACACGTAGAGTAGTAGGGTATAGTCTTGTGCCGGTGCGCTCTTAAAATAGAGGTTGCACAGGGATAAATCCAACTTTTCGCCCAAATAGATTGGGTGGTTATTACTGTGCAACAGGTCCTCAATGGATACGGCGTGCAACAGTTCGCGTTGGTCCTTGGTGTATATATTGAAATATACATCCTTATCCGGAATGTCCGAAAGGGTGAGAACCGGCGTAACTCCGTCCATTGGGTCCACGCACGCCTTGGATGGCACACACGCCGCTATACGGTCCACTTTACACTCCGCCCAATCTACGTTTTGCGGAAAGTAATACTCTTGGATACCCGCTTGGACAGGTATGCGCAAAAGGTCAATATTTTTATATAAATTCGCTTTCATAACCGTTATAATTGCATGGTTATAATATGGATGATGTAACTCAATTTCCCAACGGCATGCCTACTGTATAAATCTCTCGCATAAACACGATACGTTGTTTCGTCTTTATCCTCAATTGCTTTTTCTATATCATAGTCATATGAGGAGTTGTCAAAACGAAACTCCCCAAAGGCCTCATCCTCCGCCTCTCTGAATGAACGAAACAATGTATTGTTTACGCCGGATACCGTTCCGTCCTTTCTTGTAATAAGATACATGTATAGTTCCATATCGTTTGTTTTTTATTGTCCTAAATTTTTGATAAATCACTATCGCTTAATATATATCCCTCCTCGGATAGTGCCATTTTTGCAGCTCGTTTTGCGCTTTCAATGGTTTTGTGTGTTCCGGCCTCAAACCAAAAACGCCACTCATCACCAATTTTTTTCAATATCTCAACAAAAACAACTCCATCCCTACTAACTCTGAATTTTACTGCGTGCCAACCATCGGTAGTGGTGATAAGCGCACCATCGTAATCGCTTTCCAATATTTCTCCGGTGCCCATTTGCTCTGCGTATTGGTCTATTTGTTCGCGTGTAAGCCACTCCGGTTTTTGGTCCTCATCAAAGCTATCCCATAACGCACGCATAACATCTATATGGCCTTGTGGGTCCATTGTCATCCACAAATATTGGGCGTGACGATTGCCGTTGCCCAAATAATACTCGCAATCCATTTTCATGCGGCTTAACATCCGATAACGGTATTCATCATCATGCCCCATTAACCAATCTATCGCCTCTTGCACTCTTTCCGGGTCATGGTCCTTTATTTCGTCAATCACAAACTCTTTATATCGGTATTCTAACCCTTGCTCAAAAGCCATTTGCGCGTGTTCAAACGCCTCATCATACGTATTGTGACGCTTTGCAAGGTCTCTTGACGTTTGCCAATTATTGCCCTCACCGAGCCAATCCGGGCCCTCCCAATGGGCATTTTTCACCAAACGTATTATGTATGCCGGTTTAGCAATTGCACCAATGCCACTCACCTTACCTTTTTTGCGGTGGATACACAGGAGAACGGCCGCGCCGGCGGCTACAATCGGCCATGCCTCTTTTATGTTAATTGCCTTTGTCATAGTATAGAATTTTAATTTGGCAGAGTAGGGCGAACCAACGCCCCACTCCGAAAAGAGTTTTTTAGCTCCATGCACCGGAGGCCTCTTTGAAAGGACCATCGGCGGAGGAGTTGAACAACTGTGTACCGTTCTTGATGAGGAACGCATCCATGTAGAGAACCAACTTTGCCGTATAGTTGTTGTCGCTCAATGGGAACGTCAAACCGGCTGCGTCAAAGTTTACAGTAATCTTGTGGTCTTGCGTACCTGCAATGTAGTACTTCGGCATGAGCAGAGTGAGGCAATCCTCAATGTGGAACTCCGGTTGGATGCACTCCTGTACGGCTGCGTCTTGGCTATCCAAAACAAATGCGCCTTGCTGACGAGGGATTTTGAGGAAATCCTCCATCGGATAAGCCTCCCACGCTTGCGTTGTACCAACGAGCCATTGAACATTACCGTTATACAGGTTGTCAATGTCATCGGTCTTGAAACCTACCGGGAAAATAGACGGAGCCACGCCATCGTTCTTTGGTGCATACGGATAGAGTTTCTCTACGTATGTGCCGTTTACGGTGTGGCCGATAGAGATGAGAATACCTACTGCGTTCGGAACGAGAACATCGTTACGGTTCAGTCCGAAAGTAGATACATGATTTACGGGGTGTTCTTTGAGGTCGAACACATAGCGGCCGTTGCCATTCTCAATAGGCAACTCAAGGCGGAGCTTTGTCTTTTGGGGAAACAAATCTTTATAGCCGGCCACTTTCTGATAAATCTCGTTAAAACGAGCTTTGATTACAGATTGCAGTTCCATAATTTTTGTTTTGTTAGATTGTTAATGACTAATGGGTTATGCTCCCATGAAAGCTACTGCGCCGGTACCACGAACGCCTCTACGAAAGCCGCGTTGTCCTGTGCGGATACGGCCGGTTCCGATAAATGGCGCACCGGAGGTGTTCTCACCGCCGTTGTTGGTGGTCTTTTCCTCACCGGTCATAAGTTCGTTTACCCAATTACTTACGCCCACTACGGCAATACCATCCGTTGCGGCACGCAAATACTTGTTTTTCGCCATAGAGCCACCGAGCGCACCGATAGCGATTTTGGCGATGTGTGTCGTTGTACCCTCCAATGTTTTCTGCGTTTCAGCAGGCAACAAGGTAATGGCATAGTCAATGAGTACGTTAGCCGCACCTCCTACACCTACGTTTACCAAGGTATCAACGATTGATTGTTTTTTAAATGGATTTTTCATCGTTACTTTACTTTTAATGTTAGTTACTTTGCAGCCGGGATGGCTGCGATTTTCACGGCTTACTTTTTGCCGCTTTTCTTCTTACCGAAACCGGATACCGCCTTTTGTACTCTTGCAGCCTGTGCAAGCAAATCACGGTTGTACTTGCGTACCTGTGCATTGTACTGCTCTACCTCGCGCAATTTCTTTGCGTAGTTGTCAAGGGATGTTTTAGTACCGGTTTTAGGTGCTTTTGGACGCTTACGCTCCTTTTTCAAAACCAAACGCATAGTAAAAACTCGATTTTGAGGTTAATATAATTCATTCATTACTTACTTTTTCTTTTTGCCCTTTCCGGACGTTCCCAATATGAGTGCGCCGGCGGCGGTTGCCAACAGGATAATTCCCATTTCGCCTAAACCGCTTTCGTATATCCAACCATCTGTCTTTTGATTGGGTAGGGTGTTTTCCTCGTTGATTGTCTCATTGCTATTGTAGCCAAACAGGCTTAATAGCCATTCAAGGAAATCTTTGAACGAGAATATAATGTTCTCCCAAACGGAGGCACTATCTGAACTGCTTATGTTGGTACCACTTGCAGAGTGCTTTTGTCCGCTTGCGTCCGTATAGCTTGCGGCGTAATACTTTCCGTTCTTGTATTGTGACATGAACTTGAAAATATCATCCTCGGAAAATAATTGGTATGGTACTGTGCTACCTCCTATTTCTTGATATATTGTTTCGGACGTATCCGTTACATCCTTACTGCCAATATAGATATGACCGGTTGTTTGGTCCACTCTCGGTGTTTCTCCGTTTATCTCCGCGCCGGTGAACTTATCGCTATTCAAAGCACCAACACCAAAAGCACCTTTCGCCCAATTCTTACCGGCTACCGAACCGCCATTGGCAAGTGTTATGAGTGCGTCATAAGGTGTCATGCCATATGTGGCAATAAAGCCATCACGCACGGCGTTTTCGTATGCTTGGTATGTAGAACCGTACTTTTTAGCGGATTTTTTCAACAGGTACTGTTGGTTTTTCGCTTTCTTACTTATCTCATTAGCATACTTTTTCGGGATAGCGTTCAGAAAGCTATCCGGCGCAAAGATGTACATAAAATTTTGTGCATTTGCGCGTGCTTGGTCCATTGTAAGCTCTTTTAACATAGTATCTTTATTTTGAGTTTTTCAATAATAATACGGCTCCGATTGCAAGTGCCGCAAAGGTTATCCATGAGGAGTTGGATTTTAGTTTTAGTTTAGAGTTGGTCACATCGTCTTTGGCCGGGGTGCTATCCTCTATATCCTCACCCATATACGCCTTCCATTCTATCTGTTTAATGTTGGCTATGCCTTCCATAATGGCCTTAATGATAGAAACTATTGCGGCCGCAACGGCTGCTATAATGGCGCATATCTCCGAAATTCCCAAATCTCCTACGTCCTCACCGGCGGCAATTCTATCGCAAACGGCCTCCGGGGTGGCGTGGAAATAATCCTGTATGCCGGCACGTATAATGTTTTGCATGTCACGTTCACTACCATATACGCCGACAAACTGCGCCTTACAATCATTATAAGTGGCCTTTTGTTTCTCGGCCTTAACTCGGAATACTCTCGGTAATTCGGCCAATTGTTGTGGCGTAAAGTAGAGGTACAAAAAGTATTCACTACCATTTAGCAGATAGTCGGATAATTTAGCGTCACCTTTCCACGCCTCATCCACTTTGCCCAAACCCTTAACGGCCGTTGCAAAAGCGTTCTCCAACTCTTTGCGTTTCTTATCATCCAAACCCACTTTCAAACGGGCCATTACGTTCTCATTCCACCATTCAGAGAAAGCCTCATTTTTCTTAAAATGGTTTTGGCTTTCCAACATTTCATTGATACGTGCAATGATATTGTTTATAGCGTCCTCACGTTCCCGGATGGATAGGGTGGTATTGTCAAAGGCCTTTTGATTTATCAGTTCTCCAATGGCAAAGCCAACACGGTACATTTTGCCCTCATCGTCCGCCCATTGATTAACGAAATAGAGGCATACTGTATAGATGTCTATTGCGTTGTATCGTTCAATACGCTCTTCCTCGGACAATGGCAAATTGCGTAGCTCGGAACGCAATAGGTTTATTTCCGTGAGGATACCGTTGGCGGCCTGTGTATTGGTGAGTACATCGGAGCCATCCGTCCAAAATTTGAGTTGTCCGGGTTTCTGCTCATCGTCTATGCCGCTACATGCATATATTTTCAACTTATCAGCCATAAATAAACTCCTTTTTCTTTTTGTATGGTCTTGCGTAATCGTATATCGGTGTACGGTTCTTATCCGTCTCACACATATCCATGATTATCTCTTTGCCGTTTTCGTCAATTGCGACCGGGTAAACGTGTGTGTATTGGTTTCCACCGTCAAAGTTTACAAAACGTACTATACAGGGGATATTGAGGCAATGGAGGCAACATGCAATAAACATCGTAAGGCTCTTGCAATCGCCGCAACCGTCATATATGAGGCGTGCCGGTGATTTAATAAACTGCTTTCCGTCCTCATCCAACTTATAGCGTACAGTATTGCACAGGTATCCAAATATATCTTGGCACTTATCATCAATGTTGCCGTGTTGCGCCACATCGCTTAATATTTGCCTCGGTTGCTCTTTGAATAGCTCATAACATTGGGTCCAACAGGCCAACACATCGCTATTGATACCAACCCGTAGTAATCTATTGTTTCCGTCCGCTATCATTGCACTAAATCTTCGTAGTTTAATGTTATATCCACCGGAACGCCGATATTGTGGCTCCCCACGTATATCTTACCGGCAAAGGTAATTGTGAGCGTCCGGATGTCTCCGCTTTGTATGTTGAGTATAGCTGCTTGACCTAACCCGGCCACATTCAGATTGACCACTACCGGAACCACATGAGTATGGCCACCGCTTAAATAGTAATCAATTGTTGTGTTTATGTATCCTACTTTCTGACCTTGGGCGTACACATCACCGGTAACGCCTTTGAGTTTTAGGCCCACCAAAAGAGGGTTCTTAATGAGCAAATTGAGATTGAGGCTAACAGTTCCCTCGCTGACATTCACACCACGAAAAGAAAAGTCACGAACGCCCACCATCAATGCTCTTGCGCCACGCAGTATGCCGTACCACAGGAACGCAGCTCCTAACCCTATTTTAACGATTTGCCGTGTTTCCATCACTTTTTATCCGGATAGTAGGCCTCACCGCAATAGCGGAGAACGCCATAATGGGTATATCTTGCCTCTTTCTCATCACCGGCACCGCTTGCCGCTTTCCATTTGAGGCGTACTGTTGCTTGTTCAATGTTGCTTACGTTGGTTTTCGGGCAACTTGTAATAAGACGTTTGCCGGCGGTTTGGCAAATGGCACTTTTGATTGCGTCAATTGTAGCTCCGTCCACACTTGCAATGCCACCCGGCAACTCTATCTCCTTTGTCTCTCCAGGCTCCAACTTAAAATAGCTCACACGCTTATTCTCGGTATCGGATACAATGAGAGTGCCGCATGCATAAACATTAGCCTCTACGGAGGTAATTGTTACATGGGCACTCCCTGTGTTCGTTAAAACAACGCTTGTTCTAACTCTGCAATAATTTCCGACCAAATTACCTATGCGCAAAATGGATGTACATAAAACGCCGGGTATCTCAATATTTTTGTCATACTGTATGCCGGAGTTTATCTCATCAAATTTTGCGTCTCTTTGGGATATATATGTATCAACGGCCGCTTGTAACGTCTCAACACGTTCCAAGGCCTCATTGTAATCTTTATTGGCTTTACGATAATTGGCAATCGCAGCTGCTAATCCTATGCCTCCGAGAATATTCATGGTAATACATTTGAAAATCCGGTGCAAAGTTACGGCGTTTTTTTGATACGTACACGCCAATAATACGCCAATAATACGCCAAAAATACGCCAAAACACAAAAAAGGCATGCGAACTTCACAGTCAGCATGCCCTTGACTAAAAATTTTCTACGATGTTGCTAATATCATTTGTAAGAATAGTTTGTTGTCTAATCAGCTATGTTTTCTTTGGTTAGATACGTCTTTACCTGTTCAATGGTTGGACGTTTCCTCCCCTTAATTCCGAAAGCCTTTTTAATTTTCTGCATGATACGTTGGGCCGTTCGATTGCTCTTTCCGGTCAAATACTCCACATCCGCTATGTAGGCCTCTGGTGTTCTGTACATGGTGTTAAACTTTTCGGCGGCAAAATTACTGCTTTTCTTTGATATGTGCAAATAAAAAAGCACTTTTGCTATGTTTTTTTGTCATTTTGTCAGTCCAACGCGCGTGAACATGCGCGTGAATATGCGCACACGCGCAGGCGTTTTCATAGATGTGCGCGTTACGCGCACGTGTTTATACGCGCGATTTGCGCGCGTAACATTATTTTCATGCGTCTCACACACGCGCGTATGTACGCGCGCGAACGGGGTTTAGTGGCAAAAAATTTTCGCTATTCGCAAAGAAATTTTTTTTCGTAGTGTTCATCCAACACGTCCAAACCGAACAACTCCGCCCAATAGGCCGATGTGACACGTTGCGTATCTTTCCAACGTACCCGGCAAAGTTGGGTTCCTGTTTTAGCAAGTTGGTATTGCTCGCGTTCGGTTGTGATGAACACCCGGACCGGAGAAAAGTGTTGTATAAAATAGAATGGGTTAGGCTCCGTTGATTTGAAACCCTGCCGCAAGAATTTGAGAACGGCCGCGCGCCGGTAATCCTCCATTTCGTTACACCAATAATTTTGAGCTACTTTGTATTTGCGTTTTTGCTCATTGTCCGGAGCGAACATGGTCCAAAACTCCACAAAACTCTCTTTGAGCTTTTCCTCGCGCGCTTTTTCCTCATCCGACTTGGAAAATATCTTTTGTACATCCGCCAATGCCTGTTGCTCCAATTCGGCCGGGGTATAATTATTATTATTTTCTCCCTCTAAAAAATTTTTTTCCTCCTCCTCCTCTTTCTCTTCCGACTTTGAACCATCAAAGGAGGAAGAAGAGATAGAATTATTTTTAGAATTATTAATAATATTAAGAAAAGGGGTACGTTTTGTTCTACCTTTATTGTCACTTTGTTCTACCTTTTGGCCATAAAGGGGTGCGTTTTGTTCTACCTTTTGGCCATAAAGGGGTGCGTTTTGTTCTACCTTTTGGCCATAAAGGGGTGCGTTTTGTTCTACCTTTTGGCCATAAAGGG
>JAFZUV010000007.1 GCA_017618135.1 Clostridia bacterium | reverse complement strand
TCCTTCTCTTTCATGGTTAGGACCTCCTTGATATATTCTCGTTGGGTTGGCGAACCTCAACTTCAAATATATCAAGGAGTTTTTATTCTGTCCATAGCTAAAGCTCTCTGTCCACTGGCAGAGCCAGTGGATTTACTACCACTAAAAACAAATGACCGAAGGGCTCTCCGGTCATTTGTTTTTTACTTTTACATTATTAAAATCAATCCGCATACACAAATCAGGAATAGTAAGCAATATTGGCAAGCCGGTAGGCGAAGCAGTAAGCTTAAACTCTTTACCGTTTAATTTACCGTTGACATATAAACTGTGCTTTTGTTCAATCAATTCAGAACCATCGCACATTTTCAGAACATCATTAAAATTTGAAACAAAGAAATTTTCAGGTAAAACATTATCCGCCGAATCGATGCTGAGTCCGTTATAGCTGATTGAGCATAAACCGCTGTTGCAGGCGACAGTCAACCCCTTAAGATTATCCGGAGATTTAAAAACTATGCTTAAATTTTTATTTGAATGAATAGTACAATCGCAACTATAACTGATTTCATTGTATTTAATATCAGCAACAAAAGAAATTGATTTAAGTTGCAGTTTGACCGGTTTTGAATTGCTTTTACAACCGCAGAATACGCAAGTAACAATAAGTAATACGCAGATTATGCGAAGCTTCAATTTATGCACCTCTGAATTAAAACTCGATGTGCTTAAGCTCCCTTATAATATCACTTGGCAGCATTGTGCGCTTTGTATACCGTTCAGCGGCATTGTCACCCGCCCTACCGTGCACATAAACGGCGGTTTTTGCCGCTTTAACCGCGTCACACCCGTTTGCAAGCAGTGCTGTAATTATGCCGCTTAAAACATCGCCGCTTCCACCTTTGCCCATACCGTAATTCCCTGTGATATTAAAAAATAATTCACCATTGGGCGCGGCAACGATTGTGTTTGCACCCTTAAGAACCAGTACGCATTTATACTTGATTGAGAATTCCTTGGCATAATAAATACGATTGCTTTCAATTTTGTAGGTTTCAACGCCAAGCAATCTACCCATTTCTCCGGGATGCGGTGTAAGTATCAGAGGAGCCTTAACACTTCTTAGAATATTTATGTCGTCATCTATAGCATTTATGCCATCCGCATCTAAAACAACAGGTATTTCTGATAACTGCAGCATTTTTCTTGTAATTGACTTAGCCTCTTTTGTTCTACCAATGCCGCAGCCAATGAGTAATGCCGAGGAGCCGTTAAGCGCTGTTATTATTATATTATCGTTAAGCAGTGGCGCCCCATCAGATGATGTTTCAACAGGTATGGTGACCGCCTCAGGAACAGCTTGAGTAAAAGCCGCATAGTTTTTATCACAGACAATACATTTTACAATACCCGCACCGCTTGTAATCGCTGCGCGCGCTGATAAAATTTGCGCACCGCACATACCGTAACTGCCGCAAAAAAGCAATGCGGTACCAAAAGTACCTTTATGAGAATTGCTGTCAGGCACAACAATATCAGGCTTATCAATAATCTCATAAGAAAAGTTTTTCATTATTTCTATGCCAAGATTGTTAAGTATCACTTCACCGCAGAATGATGCCGTAGGCGGAAGCAGATGGCATAGCTTGTATCCGATAAAAGTAACCGTTATATCAGCCCTGAAAGCAATTTCCGCCATACCACCGTCACAATAAACACCGCTTGGCAAATCAATGGCAACTTTAAATCCTTGTTTAGCGTTAATTTTTTCAAGGAGAGTTATTATTTCAGGTGTTAGACCGCGATTAAATCCTATGCCGAAAAGAGCATCAATATAAATATCGTATTGGTCAATAATTTCATTGCATACAGGTAAAGTATTTATACTGTTATAAACATTCTTAGCTGTTTGCGCCGAAGGAGCGCCTAACGGAAAATACAATTCAACATCAGCACCGGCATTCCTTAAAAGATCAGCCGCAACTATTGCGTCACCGCCATTATTTCCCGGACCTGTTATCAAAAGTATTCTTTTGGCGTCAATATCAACTCTTTTTGATATTTCGTAAAAAACGGCGGCACCGGCTTTTTCCATCATATCCTCATAAGAAAAGCGGCCGTTATCAGCGGCCATTTTTTCCACATATTTAATTTGAGCACAAGTTAAAACTTTCATTTTTTACCTCAGTATTACTTAAAAGCACTATTGCCGACAAATCTTGGAACAAACTTCACGACTTCCTCACGGGTTCGCGCATCAGGTGTTATTATTGCAATTTTAAGACCGGATTCGCCGTTAAATACAAATCTATAGGCGTTATCAGCTTTTACATCACACGCGATAACTGCTTTCTTATATTTATTCTTATCAACATACTCACCGTTATATTTTTCAATGCTTTCAACTTCAGAAAGCTCAAAAGTAGCAAGTCTTTTACGCGAACGCTTAGAGTAGATAATATCAATATCAAGCTCACCGTTTGTGATTATATACTCGTATTCGACCAAAAGAAAGCCCATAAGATAATATGCACCGTAACCGGCTGCAACAATAATCACCGCCGCAAGCACACGCAAATACAGCATACTGAAAAAAGCTATCAATAAAACAGCAAACCAAAGGCCTATGACTCCAAAATAAAACTTCGCGCCCTTTTTAATTCTGACTAATTGTTCACAATAAGTATCCATAAACAACTCCAAAAAAATGATATAACAATTCTATAATATTTTGCATAAAAAATCAAGAGTGGGTTTCCCCACTCTTGAAAGAACAAAATCAGGCTTTCCCGACGGAACCGAATAATTCCATTTTCTCCTTAACAGTTTCCTTTATTGCCTCAACTCCGGGAGCCAACAGCTTTCTCGGGTCAAATCCTTTGCCTTCAAGGTCTTTGCCGGCCTCTATGTACTTTCTTGTAGCGTCAGCAAATGCCAACTGACATTCAGTATTAACATTGATTTTGGATACGCCCAAAGAAATGGCCTTTTTTATCATATCCGCAGGAATACCGGTGCCTCCGTGAAGTACAAGCGGCATATTTCCGGTGAGCTGTTGTATAGCGTCAAGCGTATCAAATCTAAGGCCCGTCCAATTTTCAGGGTATTTTCCGTGAATATTACCTATACCTGCCGCCAGCATTGTTACACCCAAATCAGCAATCATTTTGCATTCATTTGGATCGGCAACCTCGCCGCCGCCGATAACTCCGTCTTCCTCGCCGCCTATTGCACCGACTTCAGCTTCGATTGACAAACCAAGTTCTTCGCACACGCCAACCAACTCTTTTGTTTTTGCGATATTTTCTTCAATCGGATAATGAGAACCATCAAACATTATTGAAGAGAACCCTGCTTCTATGCACTTTTTAGCTCCCTGATATGAGCCGTGATCAAGGTGAAGCGCAACGGGAACGGTTATACCCAATTCATCAATCATAGCTTTAACCATATCCGCTACTGTTTTAAAACCGCACATGTATTTTCCCGCGCCCTCTGAAACACCTAAAATTACCGGCGAATTCTCCTCCTGAGCTGTGAGCAGTATTGCTTTTGTCCATTCAAGATTATTGATGTTGAATTGACCTACCGCATACTTACCCGCCTTTGCTTTATTAAGCATTTCTTTTGCTGATACCAACATAACTCTACCTCCGCTAAGTAATTAATGTTTTGATATAATTAAAAATTATATACCATAATCTTCAACGACTTTTTCCGCCGGTTGCTCAAGCAACTGCGGATTACGCAAATACATTCTCAAGCGCCTGAACGCAGTCGCAAAATAACTGCCCGAAGCTATCCGCTCATCCATAACAACGCCAAGCGGCATACATCTTTCGAAAAATATCTGATCACCCCTGCGTTTTGGTATTTCCCTTGTATTACCCATTGTTATACCAATACTAGTTGTACCAAACTCATACACATGATGAAAAATATGATTTGTTCTGATAGAAGCGAGATTAGATATCAATAAACTCGCATGAAACGGCGACATATCAATAATACTTTTAGGTAACCAGCCGTGTCTGTCCATAAACTTGATAACCTTTACACCAAGCGGCATAAGGCCCGGTATGCTGAGCAGCACCTTCATAAGCTTTTCGGTTCCGTTGTTATCCGGCTCATTTCTGTTTTCGTCCACATATCGATTTATTATATCATTCACTTCAAAAACCGTATTTTTTTTGTCAAAATACATTTTCGACATTGTGCCGTGACCGTTAGAGCCCGCCTTAAGAACAACCATTGAAACGGATAATTCCTTGCGCGCGTACGGTTTTTTATTCACTATAAAACGGTTAAGCTCGGGAAACTCGGCAACAACTCTCACATATGCCGATAAAATAACTGCCATATGGCTTATATTTATACCCTGTTTACGCTTTTCCTTAAGATAGTTGCTGATATGCTCAAGAGGTATATCAATCGTTACCATATTCATCGCGTCATAGCGCTTATCCATAACATACGACGCAATCATATACATAGGATCAACATTTTTAAGTTTAAAACCGTCAGATCTCATAAAAGCCCCCAAAAAAACAATTTGCTTTATTTTATCACAAACACTCGAATATTACAAGAAAATATTACCTTTTCTCGCAAAAATTTATAAAATCATCAAAGGCTTTTTGAACTTTAGGCGTATCAACGAGATAACTCATACCGTGCATAGCCCCGTCAACAAGGCAAATGAATTTCGGCTCATTCGCGGCCTCAAAGCCTGAAACGCTCATTTCGTACGGCACAAAATCGTCACCTTTTCCGTGTATAAATAAAACCGGACGGTCAAAGTCTTTAAGAGCTTTCTCAGAGCAAGCATCGTACACGCTGAATTTCCCAAATAAGCGGCAAAGTACATTTAACATGGGCATAAGCAGAAAACCGTTAATACTAAAGTTTTGTTTTGCAACTTTTCGGATAATCTTTTCTGGCGAGTTAAAACCGCAATCCGCTATAATCCCCTTAACATTATCAGGCATTTTAAATCGCGTTGAGAATAAAACGGTTGCCGCACCCATTGAAAGCCCTACAATGAATATTTCTTTATTACCGTAGGTCTCAAGCATATAATCGAGCCACGAAATAACATCTCTGCTTTCTTTTACGCCAAAAGATATTATTCTGCCTTCGCTCTTCCCGTGACATCTCTGATCCACAAGCAAAATATTGAATCCACTATCAAAATAATACTTAAAGGAGCCGGAAAAATCTTTTTCGCCGCAGGAACGGTAACCGTGAAAGAGCATAATCGTCTTATTGCTGTCACCGTTCTTTAAATATCTGCCGTAAAGGGTAAGCCCATCAAAGCTTTTGATGCGATGTTCTTCAAACCGCCTTGACATTATATAATCGGCACCGTCACGAATGTATTTGTAGTATTCGCCAAAATACGCTTCATCGCCGTCTTTAAATACAACACGCGACTCTTTTCCTTTTCTGACAAATGTATAAAAGAAAAATACAACAACCACCAAAAGAAACAAGACGACTAACGATACCAAAACAATTAAAAGAGACATTTTATCACCCTTAAACAGTTTCGCTGTACAATATAATACCACATCTTGCTCCATAACACAATTACTATATTGAAAAAAGACAAACTTTTGTTTATAATTATTAGGATTTGAGGTGGTATTTTGAATTTTCACTTTAAAACACTCGGCTGCAAGGTTAATCAATATGAAACACAATCATTAAGAGAAGCCATACTGAAGCTCGGTCATACTGCGTTTGAAAATTTATCTGCAGACGCTGTTATAATAAATTCCTGCACCGTAACAGCTGAGAGTGACCGTAAAACCCGGCAAATGCTCCACAAAACAAGAAAAGAGTTTCCGGAATCAATAATAATTCTCACAGGCTGTATGGTACAAGCCTTTCCGGAAAAAGCCGAAAGTTTGCCTGACGCGGATATTGTCATAGGCAATCGTGATACATCAGCTGTTATAAATGCAATCAATAAATTTAAGAATGACAGAATATATATTTTGAACCAACACAAAAAGGAAGATACATATTCAGGCCTTACTATCACAGAGTTTTCAGAAAGAACACGGGCATTTATGAAAATTGAGGACGGTTGTAATCAACACTGTTCTTATTGCATTATTCCGAAAGCACGGGGATTTGTGCGTTCAAGGTCACTTAATGACATAAAAACAGAAGCTCAAGCGTTAGCTGACAGCGGTTATAAAGAAATTGTACTTGTAGGCATAAATCTTTCCGCGTTCGGGCTTGGCGGCGAAAACAATATTTGCGACGCGGTTGATACCGTATGTCAAGTCGAAAGTATAAAAAGAGTCCGGCTCGGCTCGCTCGAACCGGATCACATAACCGATCAAATGCTGACTCACCTTAAGTCGCAAGAAAAATTCTGCCCACAATTTCATCTATCCTTACAGTCCGGTTGTGACCGTACGCTTAAGCGTATGAACAGACATTATGACACAAAATTCTATTATGATTTGGTCACACGCATCAGAAGTGTTTTCAATAACGCCGCAATAACTACAGATATTATGGTAGGTTTTGCAGGTGAAAGTGAAGAGGAATTTAATGCCAGCGCAGAATTTGTAAAAAAAGTAGGCTTTGCGCGCTCACACATATTTGCTTATTCAAGAAGAGCCGGAACAACAGCCTTTGGTTTACCCTGCCAAGTGCCTAACCGCGATAAACAGATAAGAACAAGGAAGATGATTGAAATCACCAAAGACAGCGAACGGGAGTTTTTATCAAGCCAGATAGGTCTTAGGGTACCTGTATTATTTGAAAAAAAGAAAAACGGTATAAATGAAGGGTACTCTCCAAACTACACAAAAGTTTGCGTTAACAGTGAGGTTAATCTTGAAGGCAAGATAGTTGATGTGGTGATAAAAGAGTCAAAAAGCGATTATGTTATAGGTGAAATTATCTGATATAATCTAACGCCTCTTTTATGTTCTTCACACCAATAGGTGTGATACCGGAAGGGATCTTTGTTATTTGTTTCAGTGAAGATTTAGGTATAATACATTTATTAAACCCTAACCTTGCCGCCTCGCTTATTCTTGACTGCGCGCGCTCTACGGCACGGATTTCACCCGAAAGTCCCACCTCGCCGAAAACTATGCATTTTTCATCAATCGGTATATCTCTGAGGCCTGATACCAGCGCCATACAAACAGCCAAATCAGCCGCCGGCTCGGACAGTCTTATTCCACCCACAACATTCAGGTATGTATCGAGATTTGAAAAATAAAGACCCTGTCTTTTTTCAAGAATTGCAAGCAGCATATTAAGCCTGTTATAATCGAACCCGTTTGACATTCTTCTTGGATTGCCGAATCCGGTTGCGGTAACCAATGCCTGAACCTCCGAAAGTATGGGTCTTGTTCCTTCAATAACACAGGTAATACAACCGCCGGAAACCTCTGATCTCCTTCCTGACAGCATCATTGCAGACGGGTTTTCCACTTCAAAAAGACCGTTTTCTCTCATTTCAAATATACCGATTTCATTTGTGGAACCAAAACGGTTTTTAATTGCTCTTAAAACTCTATAGGATTGTTTTTTTTCGCCTTCAAAGTAAAGAACAGTATCAACTATATGCTCTAACACCTTAGGCCCTGCTATCTCTCCGCCTTTATTGACATGGCCTACAATAATCAGCGGTATATTAAGCGGTTTTACGGTTCTTAGCAGAAGATTAGTCGATTCTCTTACCTGAACTATACTGCCCGCAGTTGAAGATATCTCTTCTATTTGCATAGTCTGTATAGAGTCAATCATAACCATATCAGGGCTATTGGTTTTTATGTATTCACAAACAGATTGTGTATCGGTTTCGGTAATTACGGTTATGTTTTTCCCTGTAACGCCGAGTCTGCCGGCGCGAAGCTTGATCTGCGCCGCAGATTCTTCACCGGAAACATAAAGAATATTATTCTTATCTTTAAACGCTTCGCAAGTCTGTAACAGTATGGTTGATTTACCTATTCCGGGATCGCCGCTTAAAAGGACAACCGAGCCCTTAACTATTCCTCCGCCAAGCACTCGGTCAAACTCCTTTATGCCGGACACAAGACGATGCTCCCCGGCGGTATTTACATCAAAGAGTATTTCAGCACCCGAAACAGTTTTGCGGACATAATCAGCATTTTTTTTACTCGCGACGGTTAATTGTTCTTCCATTGAGTTCCACTCGTGACATTCAGGACATTGCCCTACCCATTTTACACTCTCATAACCACAGGAATTACATACATAAACGGTTTTTGATTTTTGTGTCATTATCTTTTTCTCCTATATTCGTTCGGACTGATTCCGAAATTTTTTTTAAATGTATAATTAAAGCTTCTTATACTGCCGAAACCACTCTCATACGCGATGTCGGCAATTTTTTTATCAGTTTCGTCCATAAGTTTTATTGCCGTTTCAAGTCTATATGCGCCAAGTAATTCTGCAAACGACATATCAAACATCGAATGAAAATATCTTGAAACATAGTGATAATCATATCCTAAAAGCTCGGCAATATCCTTAAGACTTATATTCTGCGTATGATTTTTTGACAGATAATCGGTTATTGCTATTATAGATTGTTTCCTGTCCTTATTTTCGGACAGAGACACGCTTTTAAGAAATTCACCGCAAATAGAATACAAACAACCCTTAAGTGTGTATATTTCGGGGTTATCGTTATCAACAAGCATTTTTACAAAATAATCCTTGATTACATCATCAGGTTTAAAAGAAAATCCTTCGGCACTTTTACCTTTAACATGATTTTCAAAAAGCCTGACATAGTCTGCCGAGAAAACGCAAACATAATATTTTGTTTTTTTACACGGTATATATGCGTGAACATCATACGGTAAGCATAACCCGAAATCTCCTGCGGCAAGCATGTATTTATGATTGTTAACATCGCATTCCACATTACCTAACATAACATAAATGAGTTCGAGGTTTTTATGGAAGTGATTTTGCCAGATTTCATCCTTGTATATATGGGCATTAAAATTATAGTTGCCCATTGAATTATGCGGCTGGTGAAATAGCATACCTACTCCTTAAAAGATAATTTTTTGCTACTATATTATAACATATTGCGAGAAAAAGTCAACTTTTTGCAATAAAATAGTATTGGAGGTTGATAATATGTTAAACGGAAGCCGACTATATAACACCATTGTTAATAAAGAACACCATAAATTCCGTCACAAGGTTGATTGGGATTTGGCGAATGAGTATTCAAAAGCAGGCTTATCCCCCATTGAGCGTATGTCTGACCGTTTTAACCGCTTGACGGATGAGGAAACCCCTGTTATTCTGCCGGATGAAAAGATAGTGTTTATGCGTACTGTCGCGAATTTGCCGGATATTTTCACCGATGAAGAATGGAATAATATAAAAAGTAAGCATTATATTCATGAGCTTGGCTTTATGTCAAATCTATCGCCAAATTATTATGATACAATAAAGGTGGGATTGCTTGAAAAGCGAAAAAGCGCAGATAAATACGGAAAATGCGCTATTGATAATATTATCAAGTTATCCGATAGATATCTTGAAGAAGCAAAAAAGCAAGGCAGAGATGATTTGATTGAAATACTGTCGAGAGTGCCTCGATACAGCGCGCGCAATTTCAGAGAAGCGTTGCAGTTTTTCAGAATTCTTCATTATGCTTTATGGCTTGAAGGCAATTATCACAACACTGTAGGTCGTTTTGACAAATATATGTATGAGTATCTTAGAGCTGATATTGAAGCCGGCGTATATACAAAAGATACGGCGCTTGAACTGTTGGAGGACTTTTTCCTGTCATTTAATAAGGACAGTGACATATATATTGGCGTTCAGCAGGGTGATAACGGTCAGAGTATGATGCTCGGCGGTATGGATGAGAACGGTAATGAAGTATTTAATCTGTTATCCGAACTATGTCTTAAGGCCTCATGCAACAATAAGCTTATCGACCCGAAAATAAATCTTCGCGTATGTAAAAACACACCGGCAGAGCGTTATACGGAGGCCACAAAGCTTACAAAAGCCGGCCTGGGCTTTCCCCAATATTCAAATGACGATATTGTAATTCCCGCCCTTGAAAGCATAGGCTATGAGCATAATGATGCTGTAAACTATACGGTTGCCGCGTGCTGGGAGTTTATAATACCTAACGTGGGCGCAGATGTTGCAAACATTGCGGCGCTTTCCTATCCGAAGGCAGTTGATACCGCCTTTCATAATAATTTGATTGAGTGCGAAACATTTGACCAATTCTTTGACGCCGTAAAGAATGAAATTAAAAAGGAAGCCGACCGCATACATAAAAGCATAAATAATTTATGGTTTGTTCCGTCGCCGTTTATGAATGTACTTATGGACTGCGATATATATGACGGTGGAAAATACAACAATTTCGGCATCCACGGAACCGGTATTGCTACGGCGGCTGATAGTATCGCCGCCATCAAAAAATATGTCTATGATGAAAAAATCATTGATAAGCAGGCATATATAAAAGCCGTTGACGAAAATTATAAGAACAATCCTGAACTTCTGCACAAGTTAAGATATGAGAGTCCAAAGCTCGGAAATAACGATGATTATGTTGACTCCATAGCAACCGCGTTGCTTGACGCATTCGCCGATTCACTTGAAGGAAAAACCAACTGCCGTGGAGGCAGTTACCGCGCAGGCACCGGAAGTGCTATGTATTATCTGTGGCACGCAAATGAAATAGGTGCTTCGCCTGACGGTCGCTTGACCCACGAGCCTTTCGGCACTAATTTCTCAGTAAGCCTTTTTGCAAATGTTAAAGGCCCTGTATCGGTCATTGCATCAATGACAAAACAGCACTTTAATCGCGCCATAAACGGCGGTCCGCTTACTCTTGAGTTTCATCAAAGCCTTTTCAGTGACGAGGACGGCATAGTAAAGGTAGGCGCGCTTGTTAAGAATTTTATTGACCGAGGCGGTCACCAGTTACAGCTTAATACAGTTAATCTCCAAATGATGAAAGACGCACAAATTCACCCGGAAAACCACAAACAGCTTGTCGTACGAATATGGGGTTGGAGCGCATACTTTGTTGAGCTTGATAAAGAATACCAGGATCATGTTATGGCAAGGCAGGCATACACCGTATGAACGGAACGATTTTTGACATTAAGGAAATGGCTGTTCATGACGGACCGGGCATTCGAACTACAATATTCTTAAAGGGTTGTCCTCTGCGGTGTTGGTGGTGTCATAATCCCGAAGGTCTAAGCGCCGAACCTCAACTGATGTTTAAAGAAAACAAATGCCGTCACTGTAATCTGTGTTATAAAAAATGTGAGCACGAGGATTGCAAACCGTTCGGCAGATGCGTACATATCTGCCCGGAAAACTGTCTTGAAATAACCGGTAAAACAGTTGACGCGTTGATCCTTGCAACGCAGTTGAAAGAGAGTGCGTATATGCTCGGCTCTACATTCGGCGGCTTTACCTTTTCAGGCGGCGAACCACTGTTTCAACATGAGTTTTTATCTGAACTTATTGAGAATCTTAAATGTTATAACCTGTGCATAGAGACAAGCGGTTATGCAAAGCCGGAAATCTTTAAATCAATAATTGATCGACTTGATTTCGTTATAATGGATATAAAAATGGCTGACAACGATTTGCATAAAGAATACACCGGTGTTGGTAATACACCAATAATAAATAATTTTAAGTATTTAAAACTATCCGGCAAACCGCATACCATAAGAACTCCGCTAATTCCCGGAATTACGGATACAAAAGATAACCTTAAGGCAATTAAAGAAATAATCGGCGATAGCCCGTGGGAAAAGCTCCCGTATAATGCACTTGCCGGTGCAAAATACAAAATGCTCGGAATGGAATACAAGCTATAAAATAACGGCAGTCTTTTTTTAGGACTGCCGTTATTTTATACCCAATCGTTTATAGAAATCCGTTTTTTGCTTCCCTGAGGAAATGTCTCCCTTAAATCTTTCTCCTTTTACAAGAGCGGCAATTCCCCTTTTTATATAACGGAATGTCTGATATATCCAGGCAAACGGATGCAATAATTTATGATTTTTTATAAACTCACTGTTTTCTAAACCTGCCGTTTGTAATGCCTTAAATACGCCGTTTTGTTTAATATCCATAGTGAGAGACCGCACAGGTCTGTACTCATATGGGTCTTTCCTGCCAAAATTCCCGCTAGTTAACACACATTCAAGCAATTCGTCGCAGGTCTTGCTGTCAGCGTCATCGCACCAGGTTGCCGAAACAGGAAAACCAAAATAAATCTTACACATTTTTATAATTACCTTTGCCAATGTCAAAAGACCTGTTTTTTGATACAAAGGCAAATGGACTTCCTCGAACTCTTTTTCGTTCTTTACCGAGTTTACAAACATCATATAGTCAATTATTTGTCTGATACCTAATCCGCCAACTAAGTGATGGCGGATATGGTCAAGGATAATTAGCCCGTTTTCCGCCTTAGGAAGTGCGGGAAATGTGTTGCCGTATAACGAAAGCTTCTCGGATTTATCAATCCAGTTTTGTATATAATCCTCAATATTATAATCATAATCGCTGTAACGACGGTGCAGTTCAAAAATAAGCCCGTCCTTACTAAACGAATAGTCTCTTCCGTCACCATAATCACAATTAAACATATATCCGTTTTCCACAAGCAAACTGAAGGCGGCGTCAAAATTGTTCTCGCTCACAAGAACATCAATATCACCCATAGTGCGCATATTCGGATTTGGATAGTATATCGCCGCCGCTGCGCCCTTTATAATAACAAAAGGTACCGCGGCATCATCAAATAAGTTGCAAAGCTTTGACTGCTCGTAAAGCGCACGCATAAAATGCGCCTGCGATTGCATTGCGGATATTTCCCAACTGACAGCAAACTCTTTGGGAACCGCACTGAAAGCCAACGCCAAAACGGTTTGTTCTTTTGCCTCCTTAAAAACCGATTCCCAGTCTATCTCTTCGGGGAAATCGGGAGATATACCGAAAAGAGAGGCTTTAATCAGTTCAAGTACGGTTGCTTGTGTATTATTCATAATTCATTCCCTCTTTAGCCACACGAGCAGCATCGGGATCTAAATTGCAATTCATTGTGTAAAACTCCACACTTTCACCAAATTTTTTAAGCAACGAAAGTGTTTTCTCTGCGGCGGTTCTATCTGACGGGCGGTATATTTGCCCTAAAACTAACGGAAAAATTCTTTTAAACTCTATAGGTTCAATTAAATTCTCCTCGCCTCTGAAAAGAACACATACAGCTTTCAGAGGCAAAATAGCATTAGTATTTATTTGCTCTTTTCCTGACCAGGGAGTACCGCAAACAAAAACGCGATCATTAATAAACCGAATGATAGGCTTATCACCGTTTATTACAAAAGCGTCAGGATACTTTGCCAACCAAAATCCGGTATGAGTTGTTTTGCCGACGCCTGAAGGCGCAGTAAAAACATAAGCCTTACCGTCAAGCGCGACAGCGGATCCGTGCATTAAAAAAGCCTCGTAATATAAAAGACCCGTAGCGATCTTTCTATACACTGCGAGTGTTTCAAGATATTCTGGGGCATAATTATAACACGGTCTGCCCTCATACTTAGCTTCCGATATTGATTTTTGACGCTCAAAATCTATGTCGCTACCAGTAACTGATACAACAAAATCAGGCTCACTATCCGTAATATACTTGCTGCACATTTCATATACCGCATCATAGATGCTCTCAATACCGATATTAATACCGGCAACAGATATGTTAAAAATCATAAAAACCTCAAAACTATCTTCCGAAAATTTTATACTTAACTGCAGAAATTAAATATTTGATACCTCTGTATAGCTTTAAAATGAAAAAGCGCAAATGATAAGGCGCACACCAAAACCGAACATACAGCTTATATTTAAAATCACTTGTTTTTATAACTCTACCTTCGCGAAAAACGGCGGTAAGAACACCTAAAATCTGCTCGCGGCTAACCAATTCACCGCGAGTATCATAATCACCGGCGATAAAGTACTTTTCACCTTTTCTTTTAAGAATACGGTGCAAAACATATCTGCCTCTGCCCTTGATACCTTCACGCCTGAAAAGCACGGTATCATATCTTTTAGGACTACTACTTAAAGCCTCTATTTGCATTATATCTCTGCCCTCGCGCAATAGCGGCAACATACTGACGCCCACATTTGTAAACACCAATTTTCCGCCAACGGAAAGCTCGCGCTCAAAAGAACTTTCACCATTCATACGCAAAACACACTAATCTATCAAAAGATTTTCTTTCAGTAACTGATTTAAAAACGGCGCCAGAGCATTACCGATTTCATCATCTGTGGAATCGGGATATTTTTCTTTAAGGTATTTGTGAACGGTAGCAGGATCCGTATCCTCCTTTAATTGTTCAAGTATATCGGCGGATACTGCATTCATTTTAAGCATACCGTGGAATTTTGAGGCATCCTCGCCTACGGGTACCGCGGCAAACTCATCGCCCATATCCATTATTGTAAATTCATATCTGAGTCTCATATAAAACCTCACCAAATCTTTCTTGACTGTATTCTATCACAATGAAGAATTTTTTGCAACAAAAAACCTCCCCTGAAAAACAGGGGAGGTTGCTTTATAGATTATTACTGCCAATATGTGTCGTAATATGTTACACCGTTGGTATATAAACCACCTTCATATGAATATGCATTATATGACTGTCGTGCAACAGGAGCCATACTTGACATATCTATAGTAATGCCAACTCCGGGAACAACCCAGCTACCGCCGGACTTCAACCCATCTATATCATCATTGTTTGCGGCTTTTACATTATATATGTTTGATACGGAATAACCGCCTGCGGCAGGGTCATAACTTGTCATAGAACCTTCAAACTCAACAAAATCGCTTGTAAAGCTTGTGCCGTTGATAGCATTAAACGCAGCAGAAGGTGCGTAATAAAGGCTTGTAGCAATTACATCTTCACTTGCGAAACGAATAACTTTTAATTCTGGATTTGTTAGTCTTTTCATCGTATAATCCCCTCATATGTAAATTAGTATATATTACTTATAACACAAATATATCATAATGTCAACACTTTTTTTATGCCAAATTATGTAATTTTGTGCTAAATAATATTTTTTTAATGTAATTTTTCCTTTTTGCTTTTTTCTACAACTATTGCATATCTTACAATACCTATAATAAATGTTATAAGAAAGCTCAATGCAAATGATATTATACTGCCGTATGCTCGCACAATGCCCACAAAGGCAGGATTTATAAGGGCTGTAAATATCCAGCAAAGGAAGAAAGCAGGCTGGCAAAAAGCATACATTCTTTTTGAATAGCTTCTGCCGTGGTAGCTTAAAAAGTTCTTTTTGATTACCGGCCGGCTTATTGCAAAGCAGCAAAGGGATATCGCCATTATGCCGAAGCCTACGGTGTGCCCTGTGTAGGCAAGTTTACCTATTCTGTTTAGAACTTCAATCTCCGCAATCGCCGCCAAAAGACCTACTATAAACAAAATCAAATAGATAAACTGTGGTATTTTAGAAAGTATATCAACCATTTTCCTGATAAGCATCCCTATAAGCATATAGGGTATCGCGCGTGTAAATGCGCCGGCAGGGATATAAGAGTATCCGAAATGCGGGAAACCGAAAAATGCCGCAAGCTCTCCTGTAAGAAGTGTAAATATTATAAGTATTATCAAAATCGGGATATATAGTTTATCCAGTTTTATTTTTTCGGCAATCAGAAAGAAAGCATACGCATATACAAGGCTTTGAATAAACCAAATACTATTTCCTACGGGTAACGGCCAGATGTTAAGCACTAAAAAATCAAAAAATGTGCGCTTGCGCAAAAACTCTGCACTTAACAGGCTGGGCAGTGCATTAAAATATGCAATATATAATATGTTTAATGCCAGATAGCTTAGAAGCATAATAGCAAAAAATTTAAATGAGCGCTTAAATGCCTTTTTTAATTTCTTATTGCGCTTGTCCTTATCGGGAACGAGGGTGAAAAAGCCGTAAAGGATAAAAAACGCTTGAGCCACAAAGTTACTGTATGTTGATATATAGCCGCCGTATTTCCCGGGGAAGCCTAAAAGCACAAAGAACATAAACGGAACAAGCAAAAATCTTAATATATCAGTCCTGGAATGATAGTTTTTACTTTCATCATCATAAAAGGCCGATAAAATTTTTTCACTCATTCGTTCCACCATCCTTGGTTTGTACTGTTTGGAAGTATATCAATTTGATCAATCTGTGAAATCGGAATATCATTTGCTATTGGAGACACTATCGTTTTTTCGGGTGAGACAGGCATATCGGCATATTGCCAGATAAGCTTTGCCGCCTCGTCAAAGTCCACCGATTTAAACCCGCCGTCCGAAATACGGTAAATGCGACTGCAAAGCTTAAGCGCACTCGGTCGATGTGTAGAAACGATAATTACCCTGTTGGGTTGCGCTTTAATAATATTTTTAAGCACTTGCTCCTCTGTTTCCACATCAAGCGCACTTGTAGCCTCATCGAGGAGTAATATAGGCGAATTGCGAAGAATTGCGCGGGCTATTGAAATACGCTGTGCCTGCCCCTCGGATATTCCTCTTCCACGCTCGCCCAATTTACCGTTTATTCCACCTTCAAGTTTGGATACAAAATCGTATGCGCAAGCGGTTTTGAGTGCGCCGATTATTTCCTCATCCGTGGCGTCATTTTTAACCATTCTCATATTCTCAGCCACCGTACCCGAAAGCACTGTGTTCCCTTGCGGCACATACGAAAAGAAATTTCTGAGATCGGCATTGACCGGCAACATAGCTTCATCGCCACCGGATAGCGTTACACTTCCGCTTTCCGCATCAAGCATACCGAGCAGCAATCTCATAAAGGTTGTCTTTCCGCCTCCCGAAGCTGCAATCACCGCCACAATTTCACCGGGTCGAGCAACAAAGTCAGCGTCCTCATATATGTTTATGTCAGATTTATCGTCATATCGAAAAGATACTTCGTTGAATTTAACTGTGATACCGGTATCAGCATATTTTTTTAATGCTTCATAAGATTCAATATTATGCGTTTCACGTGGTAAATCGATAAGTTCTCTGACTCTGTGTGCGGAAACTGCGGAATTGAGCATACCGGGAATTGTACCGACAAGGCTGTTGAACCTGCCCGACAATGCAGATCTCTGCTGTAAAAAGAATGTCATATCACCATACTGTATTTGACCGGTCCAAAGCCTGTAAAGACAGTATCCGAAAGCCGCGAGCGAAACAAGTGTTGAAACAAGAGTGAGAAGTATTTTTGATTTAATTTCAAATTTATTATAATCAAGGCTGAAATTCTTAAAAAGCTTCTGCCACTCACGCAATTTTTTTGAATAATGACCGAATATACCGAATGACTTTATCATATCAAAGTTGTAAAAGGTTTCAACCTCAAAACTCATCATTTTAGAATTAAGCTCCAAAACGCGCTTACGGTATTCTTTCATTTTACGCAGTATATACCTACTCATTGCAAGTAAGAAGGGCGCTGAAAGAAATGCTATCCACGCCATGGTAGGATCGGTTTTGAAAAGTGCAAAAAATGTGATTATAAATGTGTAAATATTGATGATCAGATTAGGTATCCACCCTATCGCATTACCGGATATTGTACTGACATCGTTGTTGAACCGATTAAGCAAATCACCGCTCGGGTATTTGCTTAATTCCTTCCACCTTGCATCAATAATACGATCAAAAATCTCCGCCTGAATATCATTATTAACATAAATTGATATTCTCGTAAAAATACGGCTGCTTATACTTGAGAATATGAGCGAAAAGACCGTCATACCAATCATTGAACCAAGTAAAAGCCAAACTCTGTCGACCTGCTTGCCCACAATTATGTTTATAAGAATTTTACTAAGCCACGCGGCACCGAGCGACAAGGTTGAAGTAAAAATACCCACCAGTGTATAAAACAGTATGATTACTTTATACCTCTTAGAAAAACTGAAAATCCATTTCCAATCGTCAATGAATTCGGAAAAAGTACCGTCATAAATCTTATTTATAAGAACCTGCAAAGCATCGCTTTTAAAAAGCTTGTTTATGCCGGTATATTTTGTCCTTTTCATAAGTCGATACCTCCCATAGAATATTTTACATTATAAGTTAGGAGGTAATGGATGTCAAGATTATTGCCCCAAATAGTATTTTGTAACACCTGAAGCAATGCAAAATGCCAAATCATTCTGATAATTGTTATCTTTAAGTTTATTAAGCTCATCTTGATTGCTTAAAAAACCGCACTCGACTATCACTGCGGGAATCGTAGCATTTTTAAGTAAATATGTGCTGTCGCTACCCATTTTAACCGTACGGTGATTAAAAGGTTGTAAAAGCGATATTATTGTACCTTGAATGTGCTCGCCAAGCTGTTTTGCTTCGCTGAAACCGGGGGAATAAAACACCTGCGCACCACTTACGGATGATGTTGTAAATTTATTCAGGTGTATACTTACATACACAGAGTCAACATATTCACCCATAAGCTCCAAACGGTTTTTAAGATCACTTTTTTTCCGCAAAGATATACTTGCAGATGAATCATCCTCCGTACCGGTATCATCTGTGCGAGTCATTATAACATTGTAGCCGTAGAATGACAGAAAATCACGGGTTTTCAGCGATATTTGAAGATTGATATCCTTTTCAAGGGTACCATCAGCCGCACCGGCACCGCCGTCAAAACCGCCGTGACCCGGGTCTATTATCACTGTTTTGAAGTTTTCCGGTATTGCGGAAGTTGGTATAATTGCCTCTCGTATATAACCAAAACCGGCGATGAGACATATTACAAAAACTATCATAATTTCTTTTTTCAGTTTATCTAATGTATCCACAATACAAACACCCCTTTTCGCCTGTAATAGAGTATGTATAAACAAGTATTAAAATACCTGTTTATACATAATAAGACCTCCGGCAAAACCGGAGGTCTTATTATGCAGTAAATTATTGTTTTTTTAAAAAGTCGTCATTATTCTTTAAAATACTGATTTCTTGAATCAAATCCCTGATTTTTTCATTCTGGTCCGATACAATGATTGTAAGAGAAATGCAAATTATAAATAGCGTTGCAATCAAAAAAACAAGCACAAAGTTTGAAGAAACCTGTATGCCGAAAATCTTCGTAACCCATACGAGTACATCAGGAAAAAGAATGAAAAGCGTTAGAACAAAAAGGCAAGCATACCATACGATAGAATACTTAAGAGACATCTTACCTTTTCTTACAATAAGTAATATCCCAACAGTCATAACCAGCACAAAAACAAGCGACAATATTTTTAAATTCAGTGACATTTCAATACCTCTTTAGACTTTCCGCAAGCATAGCCAGTGTTACATTTATCATATAATAAACATTTTTCCAGGCATGTATTGAAGATTTTCCGCCCTGCCGTTCGTACATATTAGCCGGTATTTCAGAAATTTTCAATTTATGCTTTAACACTGTAACCTCCGATACCGGCTCGGGATATTCTGTGGGATAGCTTTTTGAAAACAGTTTGATAAGGGTTTTGTTACACGCCCTGAATCCGGAAGTAGGGTCATAAACTCTTTTACCTGTAAAAAGCTTTATAAATAAAGAAATAATCTTAATACCTACACGCCTTGCCGCGGATGACTTAAATCCGGATTGTTCATTGCTTACAAAGCGAGAACCAATAGCCATATCGGCACCGTTATTAATTTCGTCAATCAAGTCTTTTGCATAAGATATATCGTGCTGGCCGTCGCCGTCAAATTGTATTGCGACATCATAATTATTCATCAAAGCATATTTGTATCCTGTCTGAACCGCGCCGCCGATACCAAGATTCTGAATCAAACAGATATGAGGTATATCATTATCAGTCAAAACCTTTTCTGTGCAGTCTGTAGAACCGTCATTTATCACAATGACATCGTAATCGGTTGCATATTTCTTGTTATGCTCAAGAACATCATTTACGGTTTTAAGTATGCAAGATTCCTCATTAAACGCAGGTATAATAATTAGTGTTTTCATATGTCCCCTATTAATTTCTATTCGATTTTGTAAATATACTGACCGGATAAATCATCCGAATAAACACACGACATCATATATGTTTTCATCACATTTGCATCGTATTTATTATATGAATAAAAATACTTGATACCAAGGCTTTTAAAGTCATCATATGATAAGTGCATTATATAAATATCTCCGCCAAGCAACTCAAATTTCTCACCTTCAGACGGAGAAATCAATATATGAGCGTATCTGTCCCATACCTCTTCATACTTATGTTCAGGATCTAATTTATCAATCCAAGCATAATTAGGATACTCATTTACGCCGTTTATCACTTTTATTCCGTTTGCCAACAGATATTGCGCATTTGCCTGAGTCTCACCCGCCCAAATTGTTCCGGTATCGTTCTCAGCTATACTTACTGCTGCTTTTGCAATCTTTGTTTCATTTATAACTGCCGTACCCGAGCACACAGGGTTAACCGTTGCGCCTGTAATGATGCAAATGATAATCATTGTAAATATAAATGCCTTTTTATTAGCCGAAAGAAAAGTATAGTTCATTATAAAAATCATGCTCACAAGAACTAAAAACATAAGTCCGGTAAATAATCCGCTGAAATTACTCTTAGCAACCATGAAATACGCAAAAACGGATAACCCGACAGATACGAAAAAAGCAGCACACTTATTTAATAACGGCCTTTTTCGGTTAAAGATTTTGCCGGCAAGAATAATAATCAATATCAAAAAAGCAATTTGAGCGATAGTTTCAGTTCTTATTTCCGGAGAAAAATACATCAATGTAACTTTTCTCAATATCCTGTTCCAAGGCAACATTAGCCATAAAGCAAAATAAGAAATCACAGCAAGTACAGAAAACAAATACCAATTCTTACTATCCTTAATATATTTCTTTATTCTTTTTTCCTTAATTACCGCGAACGCACCTAAAGCAATGATAAGAAATACGGAAATCGTCGGACAAATAACCGCGGAGATTTCGGATGGGTTTGGAAATTTTTTTGAAAACTTTAAAAAAGGTGTAAATAAATTTGAATAATAATTGAACAATCTCTTTAAGTCATAATCGCCGCCTGTAATGTCGCGAGTACCCGGATATTTGGTGCTTAACAGAGCGTTTATGCTCGGAAGCGATGTCACTATGAAATATGCGATGAACGCCAATGCCGCCATCAAAGTTGACGACATAATAATATAATCTTTTTTCTTAAGATTTTTGTGATACCGAACCGAGTCGGTGATTACAAAAGCAAGTATCAGATATGCAAAAGGTATTTGCCACGCGGGATATATCGCATATGCAAAATTACACAAGCATATGCACATAGCATACGCTATAAGAATTTTTTTGGCAAGCGTTAAATCCGGATTTGCAACATAGGTATGGAACAAAACAATAACACCTATGCCAAAGAGAAATTGTTCGCTAATTGACCACCACATAATAATCGGTGAAAAGGTTATCCAAAACGCACACAAAAGGGATACGCTTTTATCCTTTCCGGTAATCATCATGCCGAGTTCAAACGAAATCATAAACAATGCTATAAGCTTAAATGACCAAAGCCAGGCAAAACCCATTTCATTTCCGAAAATGAAAAAGCCCCAATACATAACGCGCATCGGCAAAGAGAAATCTATAACAGGAGTCCTGAACAAATTCATATCGTTATTGCCAAGCGCCAAATTATCGTTTACAAGACTATAGTTGTTATATTGCTGTGATAAAGTAAAAGGCGAGCCCACAAGCCATTCGTCCGAGCGAATAGACCGTGGGGTTCCGAAAAGTGTAGATGATTTTCCTTCTCTCACATATGCATCCCACATACCTATCGAGGAAAAATTGATTTTAAATATGACAAACAGGGCAAACACAATCAGAGCTATTGAGTATCTGTGTTTTACAATAAAACTCAAAGCCGCTCTAAACTTATCGGAAAAGCGAGATAAAAATTTAAATAGGTAAAGCATACCGATAAAGCCGTAGCAGTAAAACAGTCTGTAATATGAATCAATGTTGAATAACAACCTATAGTTCTTAAAGACAATCATTTCTACCGCAAGAGGCAATGAAACTGAAAAAAGTATTCTCAAATACTTATTTTCAAAAAGTTTTGAAATGTTTGCAAGGAGTTTGTTATTCTTTTTTAGTTCCATACGATATGATGCTATGAACTTATATGAAAAAATAATAATTACCGCAATAAAAAAGCCGAAAAACATATATCTGTATTTTTCGGCGCCCATTACCAAATTATCTTTCAAAAACTGCATTACATATCCTCACAAAACATTATTCTACTTTTTCTTCTTTTATCGCATACTGATCGTTATCTAAACGAAAGTTCATATTGTAATACTTATCTCCGGATTTAAGTTCACTCTTCCACCTCTTTTGGAAAAATGAGATTTCGCCGTTAAAACGCTTTACCTTTTCGGGAGTGTCTTCAAATCCACGCGATTTAGATTCATAATGTATGAATTCGACAAACGGATTGTATATTATCAGTTTTCCTGAAGAAATAACCTTCATGCAAAAATCAACATCGTTAAAAGCTACGGCAAGCTTTTCATCCATAAAGCCCACCTGTTCATAAACCGAGCGTTTTGACATCATACAAGCCGCGGTTACGACAGTCATATTCTGAATATGACTGTCTCGTGAAAAATAGCCATGCTGATTTCTATCCAGTCCTTTAAACAGATGTCCGGCAATGCCTCCCATACCTAAAATAACTCCCGCGTGCTGAATGGTATTATCGGGATAATACAACTTAACACCTACACATCCAACATCCTCACGCTGACACATTCCGACCATTTTTTCAAGCCAATCAGGCGTGAGAAGCTCAGTATCGTTATTTAATTGAACGATGTATTCACCGTCAGTATTCTTAATTCCGAAATTTATAATGCGCGAATAATTAAATCCATTATCTGGATATCTTAATACCTTAATACGGTCATTTTTTTCAAGTTCGTCATAATAATCAAATATCGAATTTTCAGTACTGTTATTTTCAATTATCGCAATCTCATAGTTTTTATAGGTAGTAAGTTTAAGAATGGAATCAACACAGACCTTAAGCGTATCCGCTTCATTATAGTTCGGAATAAGTATTGTGACTTTCGGACTGCCGACAACCTTATAATCAATCCGGTATGTTCCAAGTGTTGCACCGTGAGACACAGTACCGTCAATTCCAATGCGCTTCAAATGATCTTGTAAGACCTTTATTCCCGCTTCAAAGGCATACGGCTTTGCTTCAGAATCAGCTTTTGATGTCGAATTATCGTGGACTCGCCAATGGTATAAAATTTTCGGTATGTGCTTTATATTGTGCGCTATTTCCGCCATACGAATTATCAAATCATAATCCTGTGCACCGTCATATTCCATTCTTTCGCCGCCAAGCTTTTCCATAATATCCCGCCTGAAAACGCTGAAATGGCATATATAGTTTACCGCACGCAGAGTATCAATTGCAAAATCAGGTTTAAAATGCGGGTCAAAACGCGGCTTGTCCAGTGTAGTAAACTTATCTTCGTCGGTATAAATGAACTCAACATCAGGATCATCGTTTATTGCCTTTACAATTTCATACAGGCAATTTGGCGGCAAAAAATCATCATGGTCCAAAAGTGCAATATAATCACCCGTAGCCCGCTTAAGTGCTTCATTTGTGTTGCCCGCAATCCCTAAATTATTGCCGGTATAGTTATACTTGATTCTTTTATCCTTCTTACAAATTTTAGCAATCTCACCGTTTGCTTCGGGGCTGCCGTCCTCCAGACATAATTCCCAATTCTTATAGGTTTGATTAACAATACTTATGATAAGTTCCTCAAAAAAGTTTATAGGAGTGTTATACACAGGGACTAAAATGCTTATTTTTGGATTGATTACAAAGCGCTCGCGTCTTTGTTTTTCAAGCTCTGCGGAACTTGGATCATTATTACTCATCCAATTGATGTAGGGGTCTGAAAGATTTGTAGACAACCTGTACCTGGCAGCTTTGACGGTGCGTTTAATACCAACAACTCTTATAAGCCTAAACGCTTTTCTGATATTTGTAGGTGTCAAACACCTCAAAATATGAAAGCATCTTCTTGCAAATCTCATAACCCTGCTAATCGCAGATCTTACTATTCTTATTGGCAATGTAATCTTCCAGGAAACGGTACTTTTCATCCTGTTAATTTCTGCGTTCAACCGTGCATTGTCCGCCGTTAAAGCGGAAACTGCCTCTCTCAGCTCTGTATTTTCCTTATCAACGCTCATATAATCGATCAAGTTCTTATCCTTGTTTTTATGCATTATATCCCCTTATTAACCACAAGATACTTTGAGTCCGCTAAAAGAAAGAAGGGTTTACATACTATGCAAACCGCCGTGGTTACTCTTTTTGCTATTATAGCAAAATCAAAAAAATAAGTCAATAGTTTGGGCTCATTTGTAAGGCATTCTCAAAAACGCCGATTTTCTATTGCAATTTTCGATATGAGGTGGTAAAATAACACGAGAAAAGTAAGGAGGGAAATGCGTATGCTGCTTGCGGTGGATATTGGAAACACAAATATTACACTTGGTTTATATGACGAACAGGTTTTGTTGTTTACAGCCCGATTTGCCACAGATAATAAGACTACTGCCGATCAATATGCCATTGACCTCAAAAACATACTTGATCTCCACGGCTACGGTTATAAGGACATTGAAGATTGTATCATATCTTCGGTAGTACCTACCGTTTGCACCGCGCTCAGGCAAGCGATTTCTTTTCTTTGTGATATTGTTCCTCTCGAACTTGGACCGGGCGTTAAAACCGGTTTGAATATTAAGATCGATAATCCGGCACAACTCGGAGCGGATTTGGTAGCAGGCGCAGTCGGAGCAATAAACGAGTACACTCTCCCCTGTATTGTAATTGATATGGGTACGGCCACAACTCTGAGCGTTATTGACGAAAACGCCACATATAGAGGGGGCGTTATAGCAGCCGGAGTCAGGCTGACATTAAAGGCGCTTACCGAGAATACAGCCGCATTGCCAAGCGTTAACATCTGCGCTCCTAAATGCGTTATAGGAACCAATACAGTCGACTGTATGCAATCCGGATTGGTTTACGGCGCCGCCGCTATGCTTGACGGTCTTATAGAGCAAATATCCGCCGAGTTGGGCGCTTTGCCTACGATTATTGCAACAGGCGGTCTCTCAAAAGAGATAATTGTCCATTGTCGGCACGATATAATATACGATGAAAACCTGCTGCTTGAGGGCTTACGCGAAATATACGAGCGTAACAAATAGGCATTATCTGTCCTGAGGGATAGTGCAAATATTATGAACTGTACCGGGAATTCGGACAGTATCGGAGGTATTATTATGCAAAAAAGTAAAACTGTAAAATTGACCGTTTTAGCGGTACTTTCGGCAGTTGTTGCCGTAATATCATTTATACCGCTAAAAACACTTGGGCTTGAAATCACCTTTTCCATGGTTCCCATTGCCGTTGGCGCAATACTTTATGGTCCTTTAGCAGGCGCCGTACTCGGAGGGGTTTTCGGTATTGTAAGCTTTCTCCAATGCTTTGGTTACAGCCCGTTCGGCGCACTGCTTTTGAGTGAAAGCGCGTTTTATTCGTTTTTGGTGTGCGTACCTACAAGAATTTTGGCGGGATACATAACCGGATTGCTTGCATCCTTGATGGAAAAGGGCGGCAACGCTGCTAAAGAGATCAGGTTTATTATATGCTCGCTGATTGCACCGCTTCTTAACACAGTGCTGTTTATGTCTACATTGGTTTTGCTGTTTTATAAAGGCGAAACAATACAATATTTTGTCAAAGCTTTAGGTGCGGCAAATCCGTTTGTATTTGTTATTTTGTTTGTAGGCATTAACGGTCTTATTGAAATAATTGCCGGATTTATCGTCGCATATCCGGTATCTCGCGGGGCATATCAAGGACTTAAAAATCGTTTTTAGTTTTTAGGGCGGACGGTTAGTCCGCCTCTTTTTTATGTTTTTGCCATTTTTTTAAAAATTTCTCTTTATTTTTTATTATGTACCTGTTATAATAAACTGGTTATGTGGGGAATTTCTTCCTTTGCATACTAAAATTGTAAAATATGGTATGACCATAAATTAAATTAGGAGGTTGACTTAAGATGAGTCACAAGTATGTTTACCTTTTCAGTGAAGGTAATGCGACAATGCGTGAGCTCTTAGGCGGCAAGGGTGCCAATCTTGCAGAGATGACAAGCATTGGTCTCCCCGTTCCGCAGGGTTTCACCATCTCAACCGAGGCCTGCACTCAATATTATGAGGACGGTCGTCAGATCAATCCTGAAATTCAGGCACAGATTATGGAATACATCGAAAAGATGGAAGAAATCACCGGCAAAAAGTTTGGTGATCTTGAGAATCCGCTTCTCGTTTCTGTTCGTTCCGGCGCCCGCGCTTCAATGCCCGGTATGATGGATACCATTTTAAATCTCGGTCTTAATGATGAAGTTGTTAATGTTATCGCCGAGAAGTCCAATAACCCCCGTTGGGCATGGGATTGCTATCGTAGATTTATCCAGATGTTCTCGGATGTTGTTATGGAAGTCGGCAAAAAGTATTTTGAGAAGCTCATCGATGAGATGAAGGAAAAGAAAGGCGTTACCTTTGATGTTGAGCTTACCGCTGATGATTTAAAGGAGCTTGCTACTCAGTTTAAAGCCGAGTATAAAAATCAGCTTGGAAAAGATTTCCCGTCCGATCCTAAAGAACAGCTCTTTGAAGCTATCAAGGCTGTTTTCCGTTCTTGGGACAACCCCCGTGCTAACATCTATCGTATGGACCACGATATTCCCTATTCTTGGGGTACCGCCGTTAATGTACAGATGATGGCATTCGGTAATATGGGTGATGATTGCGGTACAGGCGTTGCCTTTACCCGTAACCCGGCTACCGGCGAAAAAGGTCTTATGGGCGAGTTCCTTACAAACGCTCAGGGTGAAGATGTTGTTGCCGGCGTTCGTACACCAATGCCGATTAGTGAAATGAAGGATAAGTTCCCGGCGGCATTTGATGAGTTCCAGCAGGTTTGCAAAACCCTTGAAAATCACTATCGCGATATGCAGGATATGGAGTTTACAATCGAACACGGCAAGCTCTTTATGCTTCAAACCCGTAATGGTAAGCGTACAGCTGCCGCCGCTATTAAGATCGCTTGTGACCTTATTGATGAGGGTATGATCAGCGAAGAAGAGGCTGTTATGCAGATTGATGCTAAGAGCCTTGATATGCTACTCCATCCAACATTTGATCCTAAGGCTCTGAAAGAAGCAGATAAGAACAATGTTGTAGGTAAAGGTATTGCCGCTTCTCCGGGTGCCGCTGCCGGTAAGATAGTATTTACCGCAGAAGAAGCCGCAGAAAAAGGCAAGGCCGGCGAAAAGGTTATCCTTGTTCGTCTTGAAACCTCACCTGAGGACATTGAGGGTATGAAATACGCTCAGGGTATTCTCACCGTTCGTGGCGGTCAGACCTCTCATGCGGCTGTTGTTGCCCGTGGTATGGGTACCTGCTGTGTATCGGGTTGCGGCGATATTAAGATGGACGAAGAGAATAAACAGTTTACTCTTGCCGGTAAGGTATTTAAAGAGGGCGACGGTCTTTCTCTTGACGGTTCAACCGGTAACATTTACGATATGGTTATCCCGACCGTTCCTGCTGATCCTAACAGCGGTTACTTCGGCAGAATAATGCAGCTTGCAGATAAGTTCAGAACTCTTAAAGTTCGCACTAATGCCGATACTCCGGCAGACGCTAAGCGTGCCGCCGAGCTCGGCGCTCAGGGTATAGGTCTTTGCCGTACCGAGCATATGTTCTTTGATCCTGACAGAATTGGTGCTTTCCGTGAAATGATTTGCTCTGAAACAGTAGAAGAGCGTGAGAAGGCTCTTGATAAAATCGAGCCTATGCAGCAGGCTGACTTTGAGGGTCTTTTCGAGGCTCTCGGCGGCTTCCCGGTAACTATCCGTTTCCTCGATCCCCCGCTTCATGAGTTTGTTCCTACCGAAGAGGCTGATATTGAAGCTCTTGCAAAGACACAGGGCAAGACTGTCGCTTATATCAAGCAGGTTATCAATGATCTCCACGAGTTCAACCCGATGATGGGTCACCGTGGTTGCCGTCTTGCAGTTACCTATCCGGAAATTGCAAAGATGCAGACTAAGGCTGTTATTAAAGCGGCTATCGCAGTTAAGGCTCGTCATAACGACTGGAATATTGTTCCCGAAATTATGATACCGCTTGCTTGCGAAGTTAAAGAGCTTAAGTTCGTTAAAGATGTTGTTGTTAAGACTGCTGACGAAGTTATCAAAGCAGCAGGCAGTGACCTTAAGTATGAAGTTGGCACAATGATTGAAATTCCGCGTGCGGCTCTTACTGCGGCTGATATTGCCAAGGAAGCTGAGTTCTTCTGCTTCGGCACTAACGACTTAACCCAGATGACCTTTGGCTTCAGCCGTGACGATGCAGGCAAATTCTTACCGGCATACTATGCAAATAAGATTTTCGAGTCTGATCCGTTTGCCCGTCTTGATACAACAGGCGTTGGTCAACTTATGGAACTTGCAGTTAAGAACGGTAAGGCGGTTCGCAACACACTTCACTGCGGTATCTGCGGTGAGCACGGCGGCGATCCTTCGTCTATCGAGTTCTGTCATAAGATTGGTCTTGATTATGTATCTTGCTCACCGTTCCGTGTTCCGATAGCAAGACTCTCGGCCGCTCAGGCTGCGATTAAGTCGAAATAATCTTAAAGACTTATAAAAACATTTTACCCCTCACCGAAACGGTGAGGGGTGATTTTATGCTTAAAATCATTTATATCTGGTGATTGATAATTGCTTCTACGATATTGAATTAAAATATTTCAACACCCCAGCCGCTTAAATATTGGAATAGACAAGTTAAATCTTTATTGTTGACCTTACCGTCACCGTTAATATCAAGTGCCACTTCATTAACATCAACATTCCAATCAGAAAGGTATTGGAACAATCGTGTTAAGTCTTTGTTATTTACCAAACTATCATCGCTAATATCTCCCAAAATATGAGGTATATAATTATAGTGCCATGTAGCATTAAGAAGACTATCATTATAATTGTTAATTAAAATGCTTTCTTTTTGTTCTTTATCTTCAGAATAACAAACATGTGAAACTTCATATTCAAATGCGCATTCATCAATAAATTTTACGCTTCCAGGTAATATAAGCCTTTTAATAGGTTTATTAAATGCCCGACTTTGTATGGTTTTTGTGCCAGGCTTTATTTCGCAGTTAGATCCAACAACATAATAATCAGTCTCAATTAAATGGTTCCCTATGTAAAGCATGCCGTTTTCCCAATTACTTTCGTCATCATAGTATTTTGTATAATTAAACGCAAGTCTACCAATTCTTAATACAGAGTCTGGAAGTTCAATTGATGTAAGCTCAGTACAACCCCAAAAAGCATTATAACCTATTGAAATCACACTATTAGGTATGGTTATACTTTTAAGTTCTGTACAATTTTGAAATGCAAAGTCGCCTATTGATGTTACGCTATTGGGTATGTTTATACTTTTAAGACTCTTACAGTCGCTAAACGCAGAATCTTCTATTGATGTTACACTATCAGGTATTTCAACACTTTCTAGCTTTTTTCCGTGAATTACTATACTTGGAGTTATCGCCTTTGTTCCATAAGCGAATACAATATTCTTTATGTTACATTTGCCAAATGCATTATAAATTGATGTTACACTATCAGGTATTATTATGCTCTCAAGTTTGCTACAATCATTAAATGCATTACAAGCAATTATTTTGGTGCCCGGTTTAATAGCATATTCACTAGATATATCGTCTTTTGCTGCTATCAAACAATTATCTAAGTACAAAACGCCATCTTCCCAATTGCTTTCATCATTATAGTATCCAGTATTTTGAAAGGAATTTGCACAGACCGTAATCAACGAATTCGGTATTTTAATTGCCATAAGTGAAGTGCAATCTGAAAACGCCCAAATATCAATTGTAGTTATTCCATCAGGTATAACAATACTTGTAAGCTCAGTACAACCACGAAATGCGAGTACTGGAATTTTATCAGTCCAACCAAATTCATAATCATAGCCTCCGCCAATAGGTCCTGCTGTTTTAAGTCCGGTGCAACCCCGAAATGGAGCATGAGTTGAGGTCACACTATCAGGTATAGTAACGCTTGTAATCCCTGTGCAACATTCAAATGCACCCTGACCAATTGAAGTAATACCATTTGGTATAGTGACACTCGTAATTCCATCGCAATATGCAAAAGCAAATGATGGAATCTCATCGGTCCACCCAAATTCACAATCGTATCCGCCGCCAATTGGTCCTGCCGTTTTGAACGCACAACCTTGAAACGCACCCACACCAATTAATGTTACACTATTTGATATTGTTATTTTTGTAAGACCAATACAATCCAGGAAAGCATAACCACCTATTGTTGTTACACTACTAGGTATATCAATACCTGTAAGTCCTGCACATGCGTTAAATGCACGCCAACCTATTGAGACTACACTATCTGGTATAGTAATACATGCAAGTCCGGTACAGCCCTGAAATGCACTTTCACCTATTGAAATTATACTATTGGGTATAATAACACTTATAATTTCGGTGCAATCACAAAATGCATAGGCTGGAATACTATCTTCCCATCCAAATTCATAATCATATCCTTCACCAATTGGTCCTGCAGTTTTAAGCCCGGTGCAACCGGAAAACGCAGAACCGCCTATTGATGTTACGCTATTGGGCATTATAATATTTGTAAGGTTAGTGCAGTCTTTAAAAGCGCCATAACCTATTGTAGTCACACCATCTGGTATAAAAACACTTGTAATCGCACAACCGCAAAATGCATAGTCCGGAATAATATCCGTCCATCCAAATTCACAGTCATATCCCCTGCCGATAGGTCCGGCGGTTTTAAGTCCAATACAACCGCTAAACACCCATTCACCCATTGATATTACATTGTTAGGTATAGTAATACTTGCAAGTCCAGAACAACCTGAAAATGCACCATTGCCTATTGATGTAACACTGTCAGGTATTGTTATACTTTCAAGTCCAGAGCAACCTGAAAACGCATGTGCTGGAACAATATCTTCCCATCCAAACTCATAATCATATCCACCACCAATAGGCCCTGCAGTTTTTAGCCCAGTGCAATTATCAAATGCATATTGCCCTATAGATGTTACACCCTCCGATATATTAATACTTACGATCCCTGTGCAATCTCGAAAGGCCTCCCAGCCTATCTCAGTCACACTATCTGGGATAATAACATTTGTTATTCCGGTACACTTTTTAAATGTGCCATCGTCTATTTTGGTAAGGCCGTTTGGAATATTGATACTTATAAGTCCAGCACAACCGTAAAACGCACCATTGCCTATTGATGTTACACCATCTGGTATATTAATACTTTTAAGCCCAGAACAACCTGAAAATGCGCCATTGCCTATCGATATTACACTGTCAGGTATTTTTATACTTACAAGGCCTGTGCAATATGAAAATGCGCAGCCAGTAATGCTAAACGTTCCCTCTTTGATTTTTACATTAGAAGGGCATGGACCTTTATACAAGTATGCGACTTTTCCCGCATAAACTAAGCCGTCGGGTTTATTTTTAATCCAAGCGGTACTCGAAAAAGCATCATAGCCTATTGTGGTTACACTATCAGGTATAGTAATACTTGCAAGTCCAGAGCAGCCGCAAAATGCACGATCGCCTATCAAGGTTACGCTATTAGGTATAATAATGCTTTTAAGCCCTGTGCATTCTTCAAATGCCCCAGCATGTACATCAGTTACACTTTGGGGAATGATAATGCTCGTAAGTCCAGTACAACCATAAAATGCACCAGCACCAATTGAGGTTACGCTATTAGGTATAGAAATGCTCGCAAGCCCTGTGCAATTATAAAAAGCAAATTCATTAATACCGTGTGTTCCATACTTGATTTCTATGTTGGTAGGGCATGCACCTTTGTATCTGTACGCCAGTTTTCCAGCATATACCAAACCGTCAGGCTTGTCATTAAACCATGCTGTATTATCAAAGGCATGATTATTTATAGATGTTACACTGTCAGGTATTGTTACACTAGTTAGTTTTATACAACCACGAAATGCATCTGTACCTATTGATGTTACACCGTCAGGTATTGTTATACTTTCAAGTCCGGTGCAATATGCAAACGCATATTTACCAATTGATGTTACAGCGCAACCGCCAATTGTATTAGGTATTTCAATAACACCAGCGACTTTTTCTTTATTCCACAAACCAGATATAGTTGCTTCACCGTTCGTTATTGAATATATAAATATTTTTTCACTTTCCGCACTTACCGTAAATGTCCCAAGCGGAACGACAGCTAAAAATATTGATATTGCCAAAATTATTGAAAGGAACTTCTTCATTTTTCAGAATTCCCTTCCACATTATTATTTGAACCAATTTTTTCAGCGTCTTTTTTTCGCATTTCGTAAATTTTAATGCGCTCTTTAGATTTAATGCTATGTACCTCTTTTACGGTTTTACAAATAATAATTGTAATTAACAACAATGTGGCTGCTATGATTAAAACAATACATATGTGCCACATAAAACCCATTGCCCCAAATAACTGCATACATTTACACATAATTATCTTTTACCTCTCGCTTCATCTTTTACCCGTTTCCACTCATATTCCAAAATTTCTCTCGAAAGTTCCGTTAATTTTCTTGTTGTATCATCAATGTTTATATCCATTGTATTATTAAAATCAAGTTCTAATAGCAGTTTTGCAAAAACATCGTTGTATTCATTTCCCGGTTGTGATGTATTCATATTGATTCTCGTTAAAAGCTTTGCTCTCGCCTGTTCCGCCTTATAAACAATTTTGTTTGGTTGAGTTTTATTAATATCGCTTTTATTTGCTTTAAGAGTTGCTATTATCGTTGATACTTCTTCTCTGAAATCATTTATCCATTGCATTCTACTCGATGATATGCTTTTTGCATATAATTCACGATAATGAAATCTTAGTGTAAAAATGCTTATGACAGCACCGATTAACGCACCTGAAAAAATACCGGAAAAGAATTGTTCGGTCATTTGCACATCTCCCTTAAAACTAAAAAAGTGCGACTACCGAAGCAGTCGCACAAAAAACGCAAACTCCGATAGTCGCCAAACCAATTCAATATAAAGGGCAATAAGCACACATCTACACTGAAAGAATTTGCGTTTTTATCAAACTCTATAGTGTAGATATATGTAAACATGAACAAAATATCCCTATAAAAAGAAATACTGCCCCTTACACATATATTCAATTGGTTTGGCACTATCATAGTATCATATATTATGTGGAATTGCAACAAAAAATCGCATATTCAAACAAACACACGATTTGTACAGAAATTATATTATAACTCTTCCGCCTTAAAGGTTGTATAACCTTCATAATAATAACTATGGTCTATGCCTTTCATATAGACCTCACGGCTGTTTATATCGCCTGTGAGGGCATTTTTGAGAATGTGCTTAATTTCCGTGTCCTTTATCGGACTTCGTTCCATAGCAAGCAGATAGTCTTCTTTATCAACCTTGCTCCAATCAACCACCTTTTTAAGTTCTTTTTTAAAAATCAAATCAAGCCAAATTCGTGTGCTTCGTCCGTTACCCTCTCTAAACGGATGGGCGATATTCATTTCAACATATTTTTCCACAATATCATCAAATGTTGATTGCGGCATATTTTCAATATTTTGAAGTGCCGCATGCAAATACATCACCGGTGCAAAACGGAAACTGCCTTTTGAAATATTAAGCGTTCTGATTTCTCCTGCAAAGTCATAAATTTCATCAAACAAATACTTATGAATTGATTTAAGAGCAGAAAATGTTCCGGGTTTTAGTTCATCCAGAATACCGTTTTCAAAAAGCTCTACGGCTTTCTTTTTGCTGATTCTCTCTTCTTCACGGGTCAGTTCCGCGGAACTGGTTATTCCAAGTTTATTTTCAAGCGCCATATTGCACCTCCTCACTTGTTTGTAGCCGTAAATCTTATTAACTTCTCATGTATATTATACCAATTTTTATACGATAAATCAAGTGATGAAAGGTTTTTAATCTGTAATATCCAACCCGCCTCGAGTTCAATTGAACTCGGGTTTATCATAAAGTTGAATTTATTTCAGCACCAAAAAATGTTTTTGTCAAAGCATTCTCAGCACAGGCACCTATTAAGAATTAAAAGTAATTGAATCAGATCACATTACAAAAATTATAAATCAATTTCAATTCTATCTTCCTGAGTTATACTGCGAATTACCTTTGCAGGAACGCCGCAAGCAAAAACATTCGGCGGCATATCCTTTGTAACCACACTACCTGCACCTATACTGCTGTTATCACCTATCATAACACCCGGGCAGATAATAGCACCGGACGCTATCCAAACATTATCCCCTGTTGCTACAGGGGATATTATTTCTATCTCACCCTTGCCGTAAGGCTCAAATACATTATCAAAGAGGCTGACTATACGCTGCTCCGCAATTTTAGGATGTGCGGCGCTTGATATGGTTACATTAGGAGCTATCATCACATTGTCACCGATGCACACTTTAGCGTGGTCGAGCACAACAAAGTTATAACCGCAAGAGAAATTCTTTCCTATGTATAGATTATTACCTTGCTGAAAATGAATGGGCGACATTATGCAAAACGGTTTTCCGTCAATATGAGCAACAATTCTTTTGAATAATATGTTCTTTTAGATACATGCCACAACCGCGTATTGTTAAATCTCCTGATGAGCATTTCAGAACGAATCATTGTAAAAAAACATTGAGCGATCCGTGGGCTGAAACATCTTGTATTCTTTTGTTTTCATAAGATATTATCCCCTACCAGTTTTATTTACTTTCCTGTATATTACCAATCTAAGCACTAAAGCCCGACTTCTTCGGAGTAATCCGATTAAGTCGGGCTTTTTGCAATTATGTTAAAACGCACATTTTTGCTTTTGCCTTTTTTGGCGGCGAACCCTGTTTATATGCCTTTCAAAGTTTCCGGAAGATATAAAATCAGCCAAAACGAGTTGTTCAAAAACCGGCACACTGCATGAATAGAATCCTACAGTTTCCGCAAATACCGACACAAGTTTTTCCGGTAAGACCATATAACCTATACGAACAGCGGGTGAAATAGTCTTTGAAAATGTATTTAAGTATATAACATTATCATTTTTACCTTTTGAAAACAGTGTTTCCTCCGGTTTTGAAAGCACACTGAATTCAGATTCAAAATCCTCCTCTATAATGAACCTGTCTCCGATTGCCCAACGCAGATATTCCTGCCTTTTGGATGCGCTTGCCGTAATGCCGCTCGGAAAGCTTCTGTAAGGAGTTATATGAAGGACTGAAGCTTTGCTCGCTTTCAGCGCGGCGCTGTTTATTCCGTCAACCCCTAATTCCAACAGTTCATATTTAAGACCGTTTGCTCTGTATACAGCTTCTATTTTTTCATAGGAAGGTTTTTCCGTGGCGTAAACACGCTCACGACCCAACATCTGTATTATTATGCCGTATAAATATTCGGCGCCCGAACCTATTATAATGCGGTTCTCGTCTACCTCTATCCCCCTGCTTCTCTTCAGGTATGCCTTAATCGCACTCCTGAATTCCGCGCACCCTGCGTTTGGAGATTTCTCCAGAATTTCCTCTGCGTATTCACTTATTACTCTGCGCATTGTTTTAGCGTACACCGAAAACGGAAATATGCTTTTTTCTATTGTTTGATTTTGCTTATGCATAGATATCATACCCGTTGCGGGATGTTGAAAGCCGTCGCTGTCATTAAAGCACACATAATATCCGCTGCGTTGTATCGAGTCGATATATCCCTCATCTAAAAGCAGTGAATAAGCATGTTCAACAGATATAACGCTTATACCCAATTCTTCACTGACAAGCCGTTTAGATGGCAGCTTTTCACCAAACAGAATAGCTTTATTTGAAATGTCGGTTCTAATCTGTTCATAAAGCTGCATATAAATCGGCTTGTTAATGCGTTTATCAATTAAATACTTCATCTGGTCTTATAAAATTCTCCTGTTTTGAATATTTTAATACTACCAAAACATTATATAATGAGCTTAAACAAAAATCAAGCAATGTTTTGAGGTGTGTATTATGGACTACAAAAGAATTCTAACTGTTCAGGATATTTCCTGCGTAGGTCAATGCTCGCTGACCGTAGCTTTACCAATACTTTCAGCGGCAGGACACGAAACGGCAATTTTACCATCCGCGGTCCTATCTACTCATACCGGCGGATTTAAAAACTTTACTTTTTGTGATTTAACCGATGAATTACCAAAAATTTCCACACACTGGCAAAGTGAAGGAATAAAATTTGACGCTATATACACCGGTTATCTCGGAAGCATTACGCAAATCAGATATGTAAAGGATATGTTTGGCAAACTCGGCAAAGAGGGCTTTATTACCATAGTTGATCCGGCAATGGCAGACGGAGGAAAGTTGTATACCGGCTTTGATACCGCCTTTGTAAATGAAATGAAGACTCTCGCGTTTACAGCTGATATTATACTCCCTAATATCACTGAAGCCTGCTTACTTACCGATACCCCATATCAAGAAAAGTATGATGATAAATACATAGATGATATTATAGAAAGACTAATTAAAGCGGGCGCAAAAACAGTAATACTTACCGGAGTCAGTTATAATGACGACACAACCGGGGTTGTAATTTTTGAAAATGGCATTAAAAGATACTATGAACATCGCAAAATATCCAAAAACAGTCACGGAACCGGCGATGTATACGCATCCGCCTTTGCAGGCTCTTATCTCGGCGGAAAAAGCGTCTACGATTCCGCGGCTATAGCGGCTGATTACACTGTAAAATGCATTGAAAATACGGTAGATGATACCAGCCACTGGTACGGGGTAAAATTTGAGCCTTTACTTCCCTATTACATCGAAAGATTGCAGGCTTAGAAAACTAATTCGCAACCTGATTTAACAGGTTGCGAATTCTTTTGGACTAATTACCGGTACCCTCCGTAGTTGATTCGGCTACTTGCGCGCTTTCGGCTTGCGCTTTTTCAACCACATCCGGCGAATCAAGCACCGATCCGCCGTGCGAGCACACCGCCGGTACATTATCTGATTTATACCATCCTATTGATACATTTCCGCAAGCGCTGGTTGCCAAAAGGCCGGTATCTGCGCAGTAGTAGCGCCTTACCGCATATTCGGTATGCGGAAACTCTTTAGGCTCAAGCCCGAAATGTATTTTTGACATAACGCCACCCCACATAGACCGGGCTATTGAAGTGTTGCTTATCTTTTGCTGTTCATCAAATCCACACCAGCAGGACGCTATATAATAAGGACTGCCTCCCACGAACCACAGGTCATTTACATTGTTTGAAGTACCTGTTTTCGCAAAGATTTTCATATTTGGAATAAAGCCCGCCGCTGATTTACCGGTACCGCTGTCCCCGTAAACAACATTCTGAAGCAGGTGATTCATAACTTCAGCGGTATCCTCCCCTATTACTACCTCAGGAACAGACTGCCCCTTCAAAACCTCCTTATCGTGCTGATCATAAACCGCATAATATAGAGTTGGCTTATAAAATTTTCCACCGTTACCGAATATAGAAAAAGCTCCTGCCGATTCGGTGGTAGTTATTCCGCCGTTGGTTCCTCCCATTCCGAGCGGTGATAAGTCGACATCCTTGTCCGTGAGTGTTGTTATACCGAGCTTTTTAGTAAGAAAATCATAGCATACCTGCGGAGTAAGCTCGTTTACCAGCTGAACCGGAATTGTATTCATAGAAACTTCTAGAGCATATTGAACCGTAACACTACCTCTGTAGGAATGATACCAGTTAACAGGTGTCCATCCCTTTGCATAAGTAGTCGCTTTATCATTAACCTTTGACGAATAATTGATAAGTCCGTTTTCAATAGCCAGCGCATAGGCGGAAATCGGTTTCATTGTAGAACCGGGCTGACGAATTGCGTTTATTGCCCTGTTGAAGCCTGAGGTGCCGAGATTAACCGTTTTTTCACCAATTCCACCGGCAAGTCCCTTCACATTTCCCTCATAATCCATTACGGTAATCGCGCCTTGAAGCTGAGCGCCGTTTTTGCCCTTAATTCCATACGCCTTTGAATTGGAAAAAACACTGTCAACCGTATTCTGAACTGATGGATCTATCGTAGCATAAATTTTATATCCGCCACTATAAAAATTATTCGCGGCATGCGCCTCATCATAGTTATACTTTTCCGCAAGGTCCTTTGTAACCTGAACGATAAGAGCGTCAACAAAGTAATTGTTAATCTCGTTTTCATTTAACGCTTCCTTCGAGGCAACTATATTTAATTCCTCGTTCTTCGCCTCTTCATATTGCTTGTCATTTATATAACCCTGCTCAAGCATTTCATTTAACACGGTAATCCTGCGCTTTTTATTTGCCTCAGGGTGAGTATCGGGAGCATAGGTTGCCGGACTTTTAGTAATAGCGGCAAGCGCTGCACACTCGGTAAGCGTTAAATCCTTAACGCTTTTATTAAAATAATAATTTGAAGCAACCTCAAGGCCATATATTCCGTGACCCATTGCGATTGTATTTAAGTAACACTCGATTATTGTATCCTTTGAGTAGTGACCTTCCAGATACCTTGCGCGCATAATTTCTCTTACTTTACGGCTGACCCTCTTGCTGTTATCATTTGTAAGGTTTTTTACAAGCTGTTGAGTAATTGTAGAACCACCATAGCTTTTAGATCCCTGTAGCAGATTTAAAAAAGCCGACATAGTTCTTTTCCAATCAATACCGTCATGTATTCTGAATCTTTTATCCTCAATCGCCACAAAGGCGTTAACAGCTTGCTCTGGTATACCCTCATAGTTCTCTGCTTTTTCTTGAGCAGCTTGCCGGTCATAAGGCACCCATATTCGGTTATATGTGCCATGCAGACGCTGATACTCTACCCAATTACCCGAGCTATCTTTATTATAAATTGTGGTTGTGAAATTCAGTTTTAAATCATCAAGGTCTTCTTCCATTGTACCGTCAACCATAGTAAATGCATAAAGCAAAAACGTTCCGGCTATTATGCTGACCGTTATTACGCCTACAAGCAAAATGGTAAGCGCGGCTGTCAAAGCGCGCCTTTTACCGGTCTTTTTACGGCGGCGGCGTTTCATTTCATAATCAACTGCGTTGCTCGAAAAGCTGTTAAGTTCCAAGGGCTCATTTTTCGGCATATCATCAGAATTGCTGAAGCTGAAAATATCATTGCTGTCTTTTGCCACAAAAAACACCTCACTAACTGAATAAATATTATACTACAGTTCTTTTTCTATTTGTAGTTACAATTTTTTAACTTATACTGTATATAAAAGCTAAAAACGGCAAGTATAGACTTAGGTGATATAAATGTTTTCGTATAAAAAAACTGCTGTTGTCATAATAATCTTTACCCTGATTTTATCAGTTATTATAATGCTTATTGCATACAGAAATCCTACAAACGAACATAAACAATATATACTCAAAGAGTATAACGGTTCGGTTGCGTTGTTTATGGGCGAAAACATACTGTCCGTATATGATGAAATCGTGCTGTCCGCATTTCCGCATTCAGACAGGCAAAGATTTATAAAAGGCATACCTGTAAGCTCTCCTGAAGAAGCTCAAACCATTATTGAGGATTACGACGGATAAAAGACAAAAATATCTTGAAAATTTTTTTTATTAGGTTATAATAGGTATTACCATACTAATCCGGAAGTAATTCAATCAGGGAGTGAATAAAATGGAAAATGATGCTATTGGCGCAGGAGTCAGAAACGGCGGTCTCTTCAGCACTACCGAAATCCGCATTCTTATTTGCTATATACTTAATTCAATTAAAGAGCCTGTGCCGGCGGCTATGCTATCAAACATTCTTCATTTTGAAGGAATTGCCAACGGATTTGAAGTCAGCGATGCTTTAGCGCACCTCGAAAAAAACGGCCAGATATCTCCTGTTGATGATGAAGGCGCATACTACGAAATTACCCCGTCAGGGTCATCGGTTGCGGACGAACTTGATTCTTCGCTATCGCTTACAGTCAGAAAACGCGCGTATATAGCTACGCTTAAAATGCTTGCCAAAATCAAGAATGCCAAGGGTACACGCTTTCGCATATCAAGCGAGAACGGCTATTCTTACATAACCTGCACCGCAATAGACGGTAAAGTTCCTCTTATAGAAATTAAAATGCTTATTCCCGATGAAAAGAGCGGAACATTTATAAGAGAAAAATTTCTTGAAAATCCATCGGAAATTTTTTCCGACATAATTAAAAAATTATCTAAGTAGTATAGACACAAAAAAGCCCGAAGGACAATACCTTCGGGCTTTTAATCATTTAATTAATCGTTATTAAAGAATTTCATAACCTGACCGTATGCCTCATCATCATCCTCAGGGTTTTGATCGAATAAAACTCCAAGATCCGCTCCGTCAGTTTTCTTAGCCTCGCCAAGTCCGGTAGCAACAACCGTTACGCGGATAGTATCTTCAAGGCTATCATCAAGCTGAGCACCCCAGATAATAGTCGCATCAGGATGAACCTTATCGGCTATAATAGAAGATGCAAGTTCAACCTCCTCAAGACCGATATCATCAGAACCGGTAATGCTGATAATCACGCCGCGCGCGTTATCCATAGAGGTTTCAATCAGCTCACTGGTAATAGCCGCATTTGCCGCCTGCTCAGCCTTATCACGACCGGTAGCAACGCCAACGCCCATATGAGCATAACCGGCATTAGCCATAATTGATTTGACATCGGCAAAATCAAGATTAACAAGAGCTGTAACATTGATAAGCTCGGAAATACTCTGAACGCCCTGACGAAGAACATCATCAGCTATATTGAAAGCGTTTTTAAATGTGATTTTCTGCTCAGAAACATACTTAAGTCTCTCATTAGGAATAACCACAAGGCTATCAACCTGCTCGCTGAGTTCGGCAATACCCGCTTCAGCCTGAGACATACGCTTTTTACCTTCAAATGCAAATGGCTTTGTAACTATACCGACAGTAAGTACGCCAAGCTCTTTAGCAATAGCTGCTACAACAGGAGCAGCGCCCGTACCGGTACCGCCGCCCATACCTGCGGTAATAAAAATCATATCCGCACTGCGAATAGCAGCCGCTATCTCATCGCGAGACTCCTCCGCAGCCGCACGACCGTTATCCGGATTGCCACCGGCACCCATACCGCATGACGCTTTTTCACCTATCTGTATTTTTTGATCCGCCTTTGAAAGGAACAACGCGGCCTTATCCGTATTTATAGCGATAAATTCAACGCCGCGAACACCTGCGTTTACCATACGGTTAACAGCGTTGCCGCCGCCGCCGCCAACGCCTACAACTTTAATTTGAACAACATTTTCCATTTCTTCTGCTACTTCAAATGGCATTTATAATTCCTCCGTTTTATGTAAATTGATAAAAATACTTAGTTTCCACCTGATATATACAATGATATTAACACATAATTTAAGAAATTTCAATAGTTTTATTGCAATTTTGTAAAACTATTTATCAGTTTTCTTCGATAAAAGTACCCTTACTGTCAGAATTTGACCACACATCAAGATTTATCTTCCCTTTTCTGTCTCCAATCTCGGCTATCATTCCCGCAAGATGATTTATCTTTTCTTTTAAATTTGTCTCATTACCGAGATTAACTTCAAAGCGGTTTTCAACATTGATTACAATATGAACAGCACTTTCAATGTTTATGGTATTAAGGGTAATGTTTTTGCTTTTTGGATAAGTCGAAAGTAAATCAAACAGTTCTTGTGTCTTGTCATTTTTAAAAGCAATTTTTTCACCCGTTTTAAGAAGTGTATCCTTTGATAATACCTCTATCAGACCATCCGTCGGATACACGCTCTTTTTTAAAACTTTGCCCTTTTCACTTACCGTATAGTAGTCTTTGCCTGATCTAAACAAATAACACTCGTTTGCATCACTGACTTTAAGGGATACTGCATCTGGGAAATTCCTGGTAATCTTTACCGATTCAATAAAGGGAAGCTTTTTTGTAATGCGTTTTTCAACCAACGACTTTGAAAAGCCCATAATAGGCGATTTTTCCGCAATTCCGCTCGCATATATTATCTCTTCGCTTTTATAAACTGAGCTGCCTTTCGCAGAAATACTTTTTATGGGAAAGAGTTTAACCTTGAGCAAGACGGCAAACACGATAATTCCTGTGCTAATCAAAAAAAGCGCCAGAATAACAAGCCTTTTCCGTCTTATTTTTTTCTTTCGCTCGCGCCGCAACGCTTCTTTTTCAGAAAGTTGTTTTTTCATCCTGATTCTTCCTTTATATTTCTTTGACATCCGCGCCAAGCCTACAAAGGTTTTCGGCGATATCCTGATATCCGCGCTTGATATGGCATATGTTTCCTATTGTACTTTCTCCCTCAGCCTTAAGGGCGGCTATTACAAGCGCTGCGCCTCCGCGAAGATCAGTACATTGACAATGCGCCGATAAAAGTGTTTTTTTGCCCTCTATTACCGCGATTTTTCCGTAAGTATTTATATCGGCGCCAAAACGCGATAGTTCATCCACAAACACATATCTGTTTTCAAAAATATTTTCACAAAACACAGATGTTCCTCCCGCAGTACAGAGTGCGCTTACAATGAGAGGTCCCGCATCTGTAGGGAAGCCCGGATAAACATTTGTTTTAATAAGTTTTACCGGTTTTAGCCTCGCCGGAGCGTTAATTGTAACACTATTGCCGGTGCATAATATTTCACAACCGGATTTAGCCAATACATCATTCACTGCACTAAGGTTTGACGGCTCTACATCAATAAGCTTAACATTACCGCCGGTGATTGCCGCCGCAGTCAAATAAGTAGCCGCCTCTATCCTGTCAGGTATTACGGTATGCTCTGTGCTGTGCAGTTCTTTTACACCTTCGATGTCAACAGTATCGGTACCACCGTTTGAGATTTTTGCGCCCGCACTGTTTAAAAAGTCTATAAGATCTTTAATCTCAGGCTCGCGTGCCGCATTATGAACCGTTGTCTTACCTTTGGCAAATACCGCCGCCATAATTATATTCTCAGTAGCACCTACGCTTGGAAAATCGAGAACTATATCAGTACCCTTAAGCCCGCCTTTAGCGCTGAACTCTAACATTCCCCGATTTTCACGAACCTTTGCGCCAAGCTTTTTCAGCGCCGCAATATGAATGTCAATAGGTCGCGGACCAAGCATACATCCGCCGGGAGCGCTAATGGTTACTCTGCCGCATCTGGCAAGTATTGAGCCTAAAAACATCACCGAAGATCTCATACGACGCATAAGATTATCCGGTATTACAAAGCTTTCCGGTACATCTGAAAAAACAGTTATATCAGAGCCGCTTCTTTTATGTTTAATTCCCAAACATTCAAGTATTTCAAGTGCCGCAGTAACATCGGTTAAATCAGGACAATTATGTAAAACACTTTTTCCGCTCAACAGAATTGAGGCGGAAATAACAGGCAAAACACTGTTTTTTGCCCCATGGATTTTAAGCGTACCGTTTAATTGCTTTCCACCGTTAATTATGAGATTTCGCATAGGGCGCCTCCCGCAAATATTACAATCCATACTATGCGGAAGTCTCAATTTTGTTATTAAGCGTTGGTATAAAGCTTCATTATAACCTCATATATACGCTCATTTGCATCTGTAATAGCAATATGCCGTGCGTTATTTGCCATTTTTTCAAGCTTAGGTCTGTTCTCAATAAGACCTTCAACCGCTTCAATAAGCCGCTTGGCGTCTAACTCTTTCTCTTCTATTATTTCTGCTGCGCCCGCTCGCTTTAAGGTCATTGCATTGTGAAATTGATGATTTTCTGCAACATAGGGTGACGGAATGAGAATTGCCGGCTTACCGAGCGATGTAATCTCACTCAGCGTAATTGCTCCCGCTCTTGATATTACAAGATCAGCCGCCGCCATACAAACATCCATATTCTTTATGTATTCTCTTACATCAACATCCTCGCAAAGAATCACACCGTCTTTTTTGAAATGATCCATCATATCGTTATAACCGGTCTTTCCCGTGCCGTGAATGTGATGAAATTTTCCACTGCCGTTATGCCACTTTATAAGCCCTTCAACGGCTAAATTTATATATTTTGCTCCAAGTGAACCGCCAAACGAAAGCAAAAGAGGTCTGTTATCTATACCAAGCGCCTTTCTTGAAGTCTCCCTTGAAGCATTGAGCAATTCACGCCTTACAGGATTTCCGGTAATATACGGTTTTGATTTTAATTTCATATACTTTTGCGCTTCGGGCATAGCAAGCATAACCGCGTCAACATGGCTTGCGAGCATTTTTGTAGTAACTCCCGGAAATGCATTTTGCTCATGAATAGCGGTCTTTATACCGAGTTTTACAGCTTCTCTGAGAACCGGACCGCTTACATATCCGCCGGTTCCTACTACTATGTCGGGTTGAAGCTCTTTAAGTATTCTACGCGCATTTACAGACGCGCTTGCCGCAAGAGAAATAGCCTTAACATTTTTAACTAAGCCCTTAAGGGATATTGAACGATTAAACCCGGAAACCTCTATACTCCTGAAATTATATCCTTTTTCCGGCACAAGCTTTGCCTCAAGCTTATCGGAAGTGCCTATATAACTGATATGTGCGTCAGGGTGTTTTTCTCTAATATATCCGGCAATAGCAAGGGCAGGATTTATGTGACCCGCAGTGCCTCCTCCGGCAAACAGAATATGCATATTATCCCCCTTTAATTTTTCTGAATATTTGATGTTCTCGATATAGAAAGCACAACTCCCATTTCAGCAAGTAAAATCAAAAGTGATGTACCGCCATAGCTGAAAAACGGAAGGCTTATACCTGTATTAGGTATTGTATTTGTGACAACCCAAATATTAAGCATCGCCTGAAGGCCTACTTGGAAAGTGAGACCTATAGCAAGCAGCGAACCGAATTTATCCGGCGCTCGCATAGCGATAACAAAGCCACGCCAGACCAGTAAAGCAAATAACAGTATTATTACAACGGCGCCTATCAATCCCAACTCTTCACATACAATTGAAAATATAAAATCGTTATGCGGTTCCGGAACCCACAGATACTTTTGCCGTGACTGTCCTATACCGCGGCCGAGTATGCCGCCAGAGCCGATTGCCAGCAAAGATTGAATAGTCTGAAACCCCTTACCTTTTGCATCAAGCCACGGATCAAGCCAATATTTTATTCTGTCGGATCCATAGCTTATCGTTTTTGTGGCTATTGCCAGAACAACTCCGCCTATACCTACCGCGGCGCCTCCTATAATATATCTCATTTTAAGACCGCCGATAATCATTATAACAATTCCTATGGCAAAAATAAGTATTGTTGCCGATAAATGCGGTTCAAGTGCTACCAGTACACAGGTAACTCCCAGTATTCCAAGCAATATAGCCACAAATTTGATATTACCCATTTCCTTGTAATTTGCGGCAATTAATCCTGAAAACAAGAGAATAATTGCAAATTTTGCAACCTCTGATGGTTGGAAATTTATAGGGCCTATTATCATCCAACGCTTTACATCCATACCTTTTACCATTGGCGGCATTGCGAGCAAAGCGATGAGCATTACCAGTGTAATTGCGTAAACCAACCAGCTGAATTTTCTTAAAATATGATAATCGATTTTAGATATAATAAGCATTAAAACAACGCCTACACCGCCGAGAGACGCCTGTTTTAATATGAAACGGTAACTGTTGTTATAATATTCGTACGAATAAGCATAGCTTGCAGAAAACAACATTACAAGCCCGATAGTGAGAAGTATCAAAACGAAGGAAAGAAAAGAAACATCAAGTTTCCCGCTTAACAGTATTCTGTTTTTATTGCTGCTTGAACCGCCCTTTGACATCGTGTTCTTTCCTTTCATAAGTTTTATCTGCCCAGAATTACCAAAAACATCGCCAGCACTGACGCTATAAGCGTAATGATTGAAAATACCATTACAACCTTCTCTTCACTCCATCCACACATCTCGAAATGATGGTGAATAGGCGCCATTTTGAAAATGCGTTTTTTTGTTTTTTTATAGTATGCCACCTGAAGCATAACCGAAAATGCCTCTACAATATAAATAATGCCGATAATAACCAATATTACAGGTCTGCCTGTGCTGAAACTGAGAGCTACCATCATACCGCCTAAGAACATAGAGCCGGTATCACCCATAAACACTTTAGCCGGTTTATTATTCCAAACGACAAAGCCCGCGCAGGCTCCTGCAAGTGCCGCGGCGGTAGCATTTCCCTGCCCTAAGCCGAAAAAGCCGCAAACCAGCATAAAGGCACAAGCTCCTACGAGTGTTACGCTTGAAGCGAGACCGTCAAGTCCGTCGGTCAGGTTTACCGCATTGGTAAAGCCATAAACAAATATCAGTGCAACCGGCCAGAAAATCAAGCCTATCCCACCTGTAATATTTATATCCCCTATAAAGGGAATATTAGTCGTTTTAACGCCGCAAAGCGCCAATGTCAACAAATACAGCGCAGAAACCAAAAGCTGAAGAAACGTTTTTTGTTTTGCGGTCAGTCCTAAATTTCTTTTCTTTACTACCTTTATATAATCGTCAAAAAATCCGATAGCTCCCATACCAAGCGCCATAAAAATACCCGAAAGAAATACCGAAAGGTTAAACGGTGTTTTAAGCTCCTTAGCATAATCGCTTCCGGTTATAACTGAATACCCGTAAGCCGCCGCGAGAGCTATAATTACACCGGCGATTATCATTATACCGCCCATGGTCGGGGTACCTTTTTTGCCCTCATGCCACTTAGGACCGATTTCAAGTATGGTTTGCCCGAATTTCAGTCGTCTTAAATACGGAATAACGATAAACCCGGAAAGCGTAGTAACCGCAAACGCTACTGCCGCTGCGATTACGGCGGTCAGATTTCTCATTTTATTCTCCCCCGATTTCTTTAATTGCCTCAGCTATTACCTCGCGTTCATCGAGATGTATGGTTTTGTCACGAAGTATCTGATATGTTTCGTGTCCTTTGCCGGCGAGTACAATTATATCGCCTGTGACGGCGTTTTTTATCGCATATTTAATTGCTTCTATACGATTTTCAATCACTTTGACCGGCGTGTTATATCCCTTTGTTCCCTCAAGAATATCATCAATGATAGCCCCCGGATCCTCGCTTCTGGGATTATCGCTTGTAACTATTACATAATCGGCATTGCGGACCGCAATATTACCCATTATAGGCCGTTTTTTACGGTCTCTGTCACCGCCGCAACCAAAAAGAACAACCAATCTGTTTTTTTTACAAAGGCTGAAGGTTGAAAGTATATTTTTTAGACCGTCAGGCGTATGGGCATAGTCAATTATAACTGTAAAATCCTTACCTGTAGGGACTGACTCGGCTCTGCCTTTTACTCCGCCCATACTTGAAAGCGCGCGTTTTACGATTTCAATATCAATTCCCAATTCGAGTGCCGCAACAGATGAAAGCATAGAATTATAAACTGTAAATTCGCCGCCGGTGAGCACTTTTATATGACTTAATTTTCCGGATGAAAGCAGTTCATATTCAATGTTGTCAGGTCTGTATTTTACTGAACGCGCACTATATGTCGCGTTATTTCCGTTTGAGCAGGTAACTATATTACATCCAAGACCGCTCATTAACTCATTTGCATATTCATCATCAATATTTATCACTGCAGTTTTACACATACAGAACAACCTTTTTTTTGCCGCAAGATAGTTTTCCATAGTCTTATGGTAATCGAGATGGTCCTGAGTAAGATTTGTAAATAAAGCAACATCAAACGGTAAATCATACACTCTGTACTGATCCAGCGCGTGAGAAGAAACCTCCATAACACAATATTTGCATTCCGCCTCAACCATCCTGCTGAACAACATATTAAGCTCATAAGCGTCAGGCGTGGTGTTATGTGAAGAAATCACCTCATCACCTATGAGGTTTTGAATGGTTCCTATGAGCCCTACCTTATGTCCCGCTGTCTCAAGAATGTTTTTCAACATATATGTCACCGATGTCTTGCCATTCGTACCTGTAACGCCGACTAATCTTAGCTTTTTTGCGGGATTGCCGAACCACGCCGCACACATTTGTGCATAAACCCTTCGCGTGTTATCGACTATTATCTGATTTTTAATTTCTAAATCTTTCTGAGTTATAATGACTGCCGCGCCTGATTCAAGTGCTTTTTCCGCAAAGGCATGACCGTCAACGCTCGTACCGACTATGCACACGAAAGCATAGCCGTTTTTAACATCTTTGGAATTGCAAGTAATTCCGGAAATTTGAATTTCCGATAATTCACCGCATACACTCGATATGAGCTCACCTAAAAGCATCATTTTTACTCCTTTATCAATCTGCGAGATCAACAGTACCCTCGTCACGGAAATATACTGTTACAATTTGCCCTACCGGTACTGTTTCACCTGCATTTATGCTTTGTTTATACGACTTAATTGACGTAGAAGGTATATTCCCCGAAAATTCTACATTTATACCGGCGGACGCAGCGGCGGAGTTGACCTCGTCCGCTGTCATATTAAGAAGGTTGGGAACCGTGGCGCTTTGCTGCTCGGTATCTTCAGTATAAAGAATTACCGTACCGCCGCGAAATACCGCATTTCCCGAAGTCGGATGTTGTCTTACTACACTTGAACCGTTTCCTACGACCTTATATGAAAGCCCCACTGAGCTAAGTGCCTTCTTTGCGTCTATAAGAGCATTTGAAGTAACATCCGGAACCGAAACAGAAATGTTTTTAAGCTCTGACTCCGTGTATTGAGGCTCAATCCCCAAATACGGTAATATATCCGACATAACACGCGAACCGACCGGTGCTGAAATGACGCCGCCGTAATATATTCCGCCGGTAGGTTCATCAAGCATTACATAAACCGCTACCTGAGGATCATTTATCGGAACTATTCCCACATAAGAACCTATATAAAATCCTCTGTTACCCGTTTCAACTATTTTAACCATTTTTTGAGATGTGCCGGTTTTGCCTCCCACTCTGTACCCGGGAACAATACCGTTTTTAGCACCGTTCTGTACTACAAATTCAAGTAGTGTACGCATAGTGTTTGAAGTGCCTTCGGATATGACTTGTCTTTTATATCCGCTTGATTTTGTTTCTACAACCTTGCCTTCGCTGTCAATTATTTTATCAACAAGGTGCGGCTGTACAAGATACCCGCCGTTTACCGCGGTAGCCGCCATTGTTATCATCTGAACAGGCGTAACATTGAATGTTTGACCAAATGATGAAGACGCCAGCTCCGTCGGTCCCATTTTTTCTTCCTGGTGATATGTGGGCAGAGCCTCACCGGGTAAGTCTATTCCTGTTTTTTCGGTCATACCGAAAGCTTTAAAGTATTTATTAAATATTTTTGTTCCTATGAGTTGCCCAATTTGTATGAATGCCGGGTTGCACGAATTGGATATCGCCTGCTGGAGAGACTGCGTACCGTGACCACCGTCGTGATGACAGTGATATGCATTTCCGGCAACAACAAAGGTATAATTACAAGTAAAAGAGCTTTCGATACTGATGAGTCCCTCTTCAAGTGCAGTTGCCGCGGTGAATATTTTAAACACCGAACCGGGTTCATAGGTATCGGAAACAGCTTTATTTCGCCACTGGCGATTGAGCAATTCGTTCTTTAGGTTGCTCTTCTCGTCTTCAACAGCAGCATCAACCTGAGCTTGATCTCCGCTTGCTAATGTAAACGGACTATTGGGATTGAAGTCCCCGCTTATTGCCATGCCGAGAATTGCCCCTGTATTGACATTCATCGCTATGACAGCGCCACGCTCCGCAATATGATTTTCTTCAACTGCGGCATCGAGATACTTTTCGCACACATACTGAACATATGAGTCAAGCGTTGAAACCAATGAATTACCCCGTCTTGCTTCTTCCACTTTTTCATATGTAAAAGGCATATCTGTTCCTTTCGCATTTTTCGCCGCCACAACTCTTCCCGGCACACCGGTAAGTTCATTATCGTAATAGCTTTCAAGACCTGCGAGTCCCTGATCGTCGTCCCCTACAAAGCCTAATACGCAGGAAGCAAGTGAATCATTTGGATAATAACGCTTAGTCGCTTCGTCAAGACCTAAATATCTCGTCATATCGTAGTCTTTGTTTGCAGAAATAAACTTTCTGACCTCATCCGCCGTATTCTTTTCAACTTTCTTTTTTATTATAACATAGTAGGAGCTTTGATTTATCTTTTTTTCAATTTCTTCGCCATCCATTTGGAGAATATCAGAAAGACCCACTTTTATAATCTCTCTGATTTTACCTGCTTTTTCGGCGTCTTTAAGTTTGTTTATACTGTTTGGCATAACATAAACTGTCCATGCGGTAGCGCTTGTAGCGAGGAGATTCATATTTCGGTCGTAAATGTTTCCCCTCGGTGCCGTTACCATACTGTCATACAGTTGCTGCTCAGAAGCCTTGCTTTGATACTCCTCGCCCTTAATTATCATTATTTTTACGAGACTTACACCAGAAACCAGAGTGAGGCAAAGGATTGCTATAACCAATATAAAAACACTTCTTCTGATCATCTGTTTGTCAGGCTTAAGCGACATTTCTTTACCTCCCGTTTATAGGTCGAAAACGAGAGCAAAGATTTTCTCCACTCCCGTATTCATCAATATTATATTATTGTATTTTTGTCCTTATACCTTAATCACTGCTGCTTGTAAGAGTCTTACCGTCTTTTGTAACAGCGGTGTTTTTTTCATTTACTCTTATATATTTCACTTGACTCTTATCCATTTTCTGCATACCAAGTTCTGTTGCTTCCAGCTCAATATTTGAAAATGATACTTCCCTCTCAAGCTCAACCGCTAAGCTCGTCCGCTCGCTTTTAGCCGCCTCTATCTCACTTTTTACCCTGTTGATTTCGGAATTCACCTCATTGATACGCAGACGCAAGAAAATATTGCCGCAAAGCGCAGCTAATATTAAGACGCTGGTAAGCACGGCAAACGCACTGGCCGTCAAATGTCTTGCCGCTGATTTTCTCCGCGAAAGAACGCGAATTTCAGACTTTGGAAGCTTAACTATATTATCTTTGCCTTCTGTTTTGCGAACAGTATTGCTACGCGGCATAAACATCTCAAAATCATATGCGAGGCTATCATTGTAATACTTAATGTTATCCACTTAAATCTATTCTCCTCTTATCTTCCTTATAGCACGAAGCTTTGCGCTTCTGCTTCTTGAATTTTCTTTGATTTCTTCATCGCTCGGAAGTACCGGCTTACGCGAAATAAGTTCACCTCTCGGTTTTCTGTTACAAACGCAGACCGGAAAGTCCGGCGGGCAAATGCAACCCGTACAAAACTCTTTGAATTTTTGCTTAACTGCCCTGTCCTCAAGCGAGTGAAAAGTAATAATTGCCAGAACTCCTCCGACATTCAGCATATCAAATGCCTCATCCAGTATCTTTTTAAGGCTGTCAAGTTCGCCGTTGACTTCAATTCTCAACGCCTGAAAGCATCTTCTTGAAGGATTACCCTCCCGCCTTGCCGCCGCCGGCATACAGGAATTGATAACATCCGCAAGAGCAAGCGTTGTAAGTATTGGCGAGCGTTCTCTTTCAGCAACTATTTTTTTTGCTATTTTGAAAGCGAACTTTTCTTCGCCGTAATCCTTAAATACTCTTGTTAATTCCTCCGTAGAATAGTTGTTTACTATATATGCGGCAGTGATACCGCTATTTGACATCCTCATATCAAGGGGCGCATCTTGACGGTAAGAGAAACCGCGGGAGGCGTTATCGAGCTGATAGGAGGAAACGCCCAAATCCAAAAGCACGCCGTCTACCGAAAATACACCGTAGCTTTTTAGTACCTCCCGCATACAATCATAATTTGTTTCAATAACCGTTGCGTTATAATTCTTTAATCTCTCTGAAGCAACCCTTACCGCCCCAATATCGCGGTCAAAGGCAAAAAGTCTACCGCTGTTAAGCCGCTTTGCAATCTGGACGGAATGACCGGCTCCACCTACTGTACCATCAACATAAATACCATCCGGCTTAATATCAAGTGAGTTTATCGCTTCTTCTAAAAGAACTGACTTATGATTAAATTCCATATTAAAAATCAAGATCCTGCACTATAGAAGCAATTGTTTCCGGAGTATATTCACTATTTTCTTCGCCCCATACATCCTTGTTCCATATTTCAAGGTTGGTATCAACACCTATTATATGAGCCTCCGTTTCAAGCGAAGCATACTCGCGAAGGGATGCCGGAATAAGTATTCTGCCTTGCGAATCAAACTCCACATTAAATGCTCCATCGTACAAAAATCGCTTGACAACACTCGATCTTGCCGCAGGTAATTGCCCGATTTTTTCAACAAGCTCTTCCCATTTTGCTTTGGGATATACGCAAACACAGCGCTTGCCGTAAATACCTTTGCAAATCATAAAGCTGTCGCCAAGCTCATCACGCAGCTTTGACGGTATGGCAAGCCTGCCCTTTTTATCAATACTATGGTCATATCCACCGTAAAGCATGCTTGCCACCTCCCTTTGTGAAAATCAACACTTTTGTACACTTTTATTGTAAATAGATACACTTTTCCCCACTGATTTGTATTATAACTCCACTTTCAATAAAAATCAAGTGTTTTTTTAAAAAAACAAAAAAACTTCTTGTTACCAAAGAAGTATTGCACACAAAAAAGCGCGCCCGCAGGCGCGCTTTAAGCAATTATATTGAATTGATTTATTGTTCAATAATTTTTAGAGCCTCAATATATACTCCGGCTGTCCATCCAATCATCGGAGGCATATCGCATACACCGTTTGAAGATTCGTACTTAACATCAATACCTCCGGAAACGACATTGTATTTTTCCCAAAGATTACCCGTCTTGCGGAAGTTATTTTCAATAAGATCTACATATTTTTGCGCTATTTCCTTTGACTTTGCCTTATAACCGTATCTGTAAAGCCCTCTAAACACTATATCGAACAGCGGTGACCAGCCATTCGGATATTGCCACTGATAAGTATATTTATCGGCATCATACATTTTCTCCGTTACGGCAACACCATAATCGGTTTCAATGCGTTTTAAATTATCTGCAAGGGCTTTTGCCCGGTCATCATCAATCATACCAAGCATCATCGGATAATAGCTCGCACAAGTGAATTTATCACTTATAATTCCGTTTTTAAAATCGTAATCATAATATATGTCGTCTTTCAGCATATACTTGTTCATTTTTTCAAGACGGTCAGCGGCTCTTTCATCCCAATTATCTGCTGAAATTCCAAGCTCGCGGCTGAACTTTGACATATTTTTCTCAAGCGCATAAAGTAATGCGTTAAGCTCTACATTGACAAAATTTTCAACATAAAAGCCAAACCTCGGGCTGATATCCCATCCGCTTTCACACGCCGCAACATATTGGCATGAAAGATGCTCGTCGGTATGCCCTTCGGGGCGATTACCGATTCGCCTTAAAAAACCCTCAAACATTTTTTCGTCCATTGCCATTTTTTTGTTTCCGGTATACTGATTAAGACCTATTTCTGTATTTCTTTCGTTTTGCCAGAAAGCATACTCTTTTTCGAGAATTTTATATGCGTACGCGAGCCACTCTTTATCACCGGTTGACGAATATATGTCATCAACCATCAATGATAAAAACGGCGGTTGCGAATTATGCAAATAAAAGGTTCTGTTTCCATTTGGCATAAAACCGTATTTATCTATCAAAAAAAACATATTTTCGGTGTTGTTTTTTGCCTGTTCAACATTTCCGAGCAGTATCAGTCCTCTGTTTAAAAAATATGTATCCCAATAATACATTTCCTGAAATTTTTCTGAAACAGAAGGAACATTATAGGGTCTCGGAAGCCCTATAAGATTGCCCTTGTCCTCAGGATTATACCTTATGGTCTTTTGCAGGTTCTCAGTTATATATTTTAAAACCTTTTCCCTCATTTAAATCACCTGTACCTTATCAAAATCACTTGCCGTGCAAATCGGTTTAAAATTATATTGCGCTATATGCGCACACCGAGTATATTATCAGCCATTTACACAAAAAAGTCAAGCGATATATGCCGAATAGATGCAACATGGAATTCAGATTTGATGGGTGACTATCCATTCGTTTTACATTGTTTGACTTTTTTACCAGGTAAAACAGTCACTCTTTTCGCTTGTGCAAATATCAATGGATATATGAACAAAACAATTATTGAAACCGCAAGTATATACATTCCCATCACATAAAGATACCATTGCCAAATGGCTGTGAATGTTATACCCAAGGGGTTTTGATATGAATAAAAAAAGTTTGTGCTGAAATCAACGCTTACGAGTTTCCCGTCAACATATGTCGGCACTGCAAAAACAGAATTTAAATAAAATGACGCGAATGACATAACGAAGAATATAATCAACGCCGCTTTCAAATGGCGTTTTTGCCAGTTTATTTCACCGGACCTGACAATTATTACTCCCAATGCGATAAGCAGCACATGGTAAAAAAAGAATTGATACGTGACAGGCGTTAAAAAGGCTTTGTCGGGCGTGACATCGGTTCTAAAAATTCTCGGCAATATCATTGCTGAGATTGCTCCTACAATAGTTGTCGGATACATAAAGGCAAGGACATAATCTCTGCGGTCTTTATTCTTTGCATATCTGACATAAATGATTAAAACGATTTGCAAAGAACACATATGCAAAGGTAATTGACTGAGTGGTAGATAAGGTGTTGCCATTTCACCGCCTGCTGACGGAACCAATTTAATGTAACTGATAAGTTTTAATATTTCTGACGCTATACACCCAATAATCGCACAGTTTAAAACCTTTTCAAAGCTTGGTTTTTTCCTTCCATAAAAAAATATAATAAGAGCGACAAACACAAATGAAATTATTATCCATAAAATATGCTCAAAAGAGAACATATAATTCCCCCCATAGCATCAGGACATATCGGTCAATTTCAAGCTTTTCACCTTTCTTAGTGCGATAACGTTTACTAAAGCTGTAAACAGTACCGTGATCATCGCCGCTAATAACCAGGTCACAACATTTACGGACCTGTCGAACCTGAAAAATGACTGTTCCATAATCTGCCAGGTTGCTTTAGTAAATCGCTTTTCTTCTACCATAAACATTTCTCCTTGTAGATAACAGAGCATTGCAATATATCCTGTGTTCAGTATATAATAAAACAAACATGTTTTCAACAGCTTTTTGTATGTAATAGTAATTAAGGTCCTATGCTCCTAAAAACATATTCGACAATTAAAGCCTTGAAGAACAATAAAAAAGCCAAATCTACGCCGTGTTTTCCGGACAAAAAATCAGCTGTACAAATGACGAAATCGAACTCTGACGCGTTCGGTGAAATTAAATCCGTCCTTTTAACCCGACGCAGTCGGATTTCACCGCGAAGCGTGTATATCATCAATTCCGTAACGAATTGCATATCATCAAGACAAAGTCTTGTATATCATCATTGCGAAAATTGATACACACCTGTGGTGTGATGATATACAGTCCTTATGGACTGATGAGATACTATGTGCAAAGCACATTGATGATATACCATTGCTTTCGCAATGGATAAAAAACAGACAAGTATTTCGACTTGTCTGTTTTTGTGATTAACAGACAAAATAGCCCAAAAGTGTAATTAGGCTATATCTCTGGTGTTTTTGATTACGAAAATTACACAATGCTGATATTAATTTATTTCCAAACGTTTGTGTGTCCTTTGTCACCCAGGACAAATTTTGCCGCAAGATTTCTACTTTGAAAGATCAAATCTTTACTCGTCACATTATCACAAATATAGTCACTAAGAATGTTGTCACTTGCTAAAACCTTGCTACCCTTAAGCAAAATAAAGACACCCATATCAGAATATGATTTTGTTAAACCGCCGTTATCTTGCATTAAAAACACTGCTTTTGGAAGATAAATGCCCTTAGCTATGATTTCACCATTTCGGACAATACACAATATTTGCATTTCTACACCTCATAATTATTTATGATGATGGTGACCAAATCCTGGCCAATAATATCCATCGCCGTCCCGATGACAGTAGCCATTATTATGATAAGACGGATAAACAGGTGCCTCTCCCAAAAAGCTACAGGATTCCCTGGTACGATTTGGGTCCGGTGCAGATTCCCCACAAGCAGATAGCGCTAAAATTATAGCGGCAATCATAATGACCAGTAATAGTTTTTTCATATTCGGTTCCCCCCTTTGCGAATAGTATACTCAATCTTTGAGTAATTGTCAATACTCAAAATATGAGTATGTTAAGATATAATAAAGGTGGTGCATTATGAACTATCGTGAACGCATGAGGGAACTACGCGAGGATAATGATCTAACACAGTCGCAAGTAGCGAATGTAATAAACAAGTCGCAACAAGGATATAATCATATTGAGATTGGCAGAGCAGAATTAAAAATAGATGATTTAATAAAACTATGTGATTTTTATAAGGTTTCCGCCGATTATTTCATAGGCAGAAAAGAAAAATAGCACCCGGCTCCGTTTTTGGAATTGGGTGCTGTTTTTTTATTTATTTGTTGCTCTTTGCTGTATTTATTGATGAAATCAACAGTTTTTTAAGTTCAATGCAATCGTTCAATATGGCATTATCCTTATAATATCCACTCTCAATTAAGAGTTCTATCCAATACTCGCTTTCAGAGCATTCTTTAAGCGCGATTTGGAGCTTTGCTATAAAATCAGCTCTGCTATGACCCGAGAAAGCTTCTCTTATATTTGCGCCTATGCTTGTTCCGGAACGCAACAGTTGATTCGTTAAAACACTTTCCTTTTTATTTGATTTAACTTCGCTGCAAACTTTTATTATCTTTAATGCAAATGCCTTCGATTTTGTAAGCAAAATACTATCCGCCACAAAAATACCGCCTTTCTTATGTTATATTACAATAAAAGCGGCGAAGCCGCAAAATCTATTACTTCTTACTTTTTACTTATTACTTCCCAAAAATCCCTTAAAACTTAACTGATAGGTAAGAAGTAAAAGGTAAGAAGTAATAAGTAAAAATCCCTCTCACTTACGTTTGAGGGATTTTTGGCAGGGGCAGAAGGACTTGAACCCTCGGCACTCGGTTTTGGAGACCGATGCTCTACCAACTGAGCTATACCCCTATGTAAATATTAAGTTTTCTGCATTCAATTTCGTGCCTCGGGGTCTCTGCAAGGCGATTGACTGTTTGCCCTCTTGCGGTGCCCGAAAGTTGCTTTCCGCTTGGAGCGCGGGCAACTTTCTACCGCGGCGCTTCGTTTTGCTCGCTTCCTCCGCCCCCGGCGGCGCTCGCAACCTCACCCGGCACTCGGTTTTTTAAGACCGATGCACAACCCAACTGAGCTATACCCCTATATTTAAAGCAAAAACCACGCTTCTGCGCGGTTTTTGCTGGTGGACCAGCAGGGACTCGAACCCCGGACCGACCGGTTATGAGCCGGTTGCTCTAACCAACTGAGCTACTGGTCCTCAAATCAGCCACGCGGCTGACAGCAAACAATATTATACATTCTATTCGGCTCTTTGTCAACAGAATTTTTTAAAAAAACGGCACCGGCCTATTTTTGCTTTTTTATGTCGTTTTCGGAACCTATTTTTCCGATTCTGTCAAAAGGAAAAATTCTGAGATACGCTTTTCCCAAAATATATCTTTTATCTATCATCCCGCCGCTTCCTATCTGGGAAGATCTGCTGTCAAGAGAATCATTGCGATTATCACCCAAAACAAAAATACAATTCTTCTTCACAGTAACCGGAAACTCTATATCATAAGACAAATTTGTTGGTGTTTTTGTGTAGCTTTCGTTAAGCTCCTTACCGTCAACATATACCTTGCCTTTTTCAAAGTCAATGTCTACCGTTTGCCCTTCTGTTGCAATCACACGCTTTATTATGGGCATTGAATAACGCTCAACATTACCCGAATCATTGGTATAATTTCGGGAAATAACCACTATATCACCGTATTCAGGCTCATACATCAGGTCGCTTATAATAACGCGTTCACCATCAAAGAGCGTGTCGTTCATAGAGCTGCCGTCAATCGTAGGTACTCTAAAAACAAAAGAGAACAGAATAACTACCGCAATCATAGCGGAGACAATAACATCAAGACCATCTAAAACCATACCAAAGCCATTCGGATTTTCGGACTTCTCTCCTGAAATGAACTCAGGAAATAATATCCCGTCACAATCTTTCTTCTCTTTTGATACTATATCATTTTGGGACTCGATATCAAAATTTTCATTCTGATTATCCATAAATCTATCCCTCCGTATAACAATAACAAAAAGGAACAGGCGCTAACCCGTTCCTTTAAATACGCATTAGCCGATAAGTTCTTTAACCTTCGCGGCCTTTCCGACTCTATCACGCAGATAATACAGCTTCGCTCTGCGAACCTTACCTTTTCTGACAAGCTCAACCTTTGCCACTATCGGTGAATGCAACGGGAAAACACGCTCAACTCCGACTCCGTAAGAAATGCGGCGAACCGTAAATGTTTCGGAAATGCCGGAATTATTCTTAGCGATTACCGTACCTTCAAAAACCTGAATACGCTCTTTCTCGCCTTCCTTTATGCGTACATGCACCCTTACTGTACTACCTATAATAATCTCGGGCGCATCCTCTTTAATCTGAGAGGCTGTAAATTCCTTCAAAACATCCATTAAATTTTCCTCCTTAATTCTTTCAAGCGTTCATAAACAATAGCTTAGAGGACCGCCCGCTTCAATGTCGATATTTCGGCATTAAACCCACCTCTAAGGGAAGGTGAAATCAAATGCTTTGTTATGATATCATAAAAGCACTGAAAAATCAAGCTTTTTTTATAAATCTGCCCTAATTGCATCGAATTTTAAAATTAGGTATTGACAAAACCACCAATTTAGTGTGATAATGTACTATAAAATACACTAATTATATTTGGTGAAAACCTATGCGAGTTATAACCGGTTCCGCGCGCGGCAGAAGACTTACCACTCTGCCCGGCACTGATATTGTACGCCCGACATCGGATAAAATCAAAGAGGCTGTTTTCAGCTCGATACAATTTGATATTGAAGGCAGGCGTGTTCTTGATTTATTTGCGGGTTCAGGGCAAATGGGCATTGAAGCTCTCAGCCGCGGAGCCGAGAGCGCGGTGTTTGTTGACAAAAGCGCGGCAGCTATTGATATTGTTAAAAAAAATCTTGAGGTTTGCGGTTTTTGCGATAACGCCCGGATTGTCCATAGTGATTTTATGTCTTATTTGCTCCGCTCAAGCGATATTTTTGATATTGTTTTTTTAGATCCGCCATATAAGTCAGGTTTGCTTGCGGACGCATTGCGTAATACGGTTAGTCACTTAAGCAATTACGGTATGGTTTTTTGCGAACACCCTTCCGATATTATACTTCCCGAAAGCGTCGGAGAATTCAGTATAAGCAGAATATTTAAGTTCGGCGGTATTTTCGTTACTATGTATAAAAAAGGTGCTGCTTAATATGAATAAACGCATTGCAATTTGCCCCGGCAGTTTCGATTGCATTACTTTAGGGCATTTGGATATCATTTCGCGTGCCGCTAATATGTTTGATGAAATAATAGTGGTGGCTATGAACAATGTTAAGAAGGAGTACACTTTTACTCCTGAAGAACGCGTTGAAATGATAAAAAAATCAACAAGCGATATTAAAAATGTCCGGGTTGATATGTATGACGGGCTTTTAGCCGACTACGCGGCTAAAAAAGGCGCCTGTGCAATAATTAAGGGTTTGCGCGCTATGTCGGATTTCGAGTATGAATTTCAGATGGCGCTTACCAATAAAAAGCTCAACCCTAAGGTTGAAACTGTCTTTTTGACTACGAGCGCTCAGAATATGTACCTGAGTTCAAGTATGGTCAAACAGATAGTGAGTATGGGGGGAGATATATCCGATTTTGTACCTCCCGCCATATTAGGTGATATTCTGAAAAAGCTATCGCCTAAGTAAATTCAGTTGCATTTTGACTTTTAATAATGGAGGATGAGTAAAATGAACATTGAAGAATTACTTGAACAGTTTGACGAGGTGCTTGACGGCGGCATAAAGATACCGGGCAAGAAAACTTTGGTTGATGTTGAAAAACTACGCGCGGTTGTTGATGACATTCGTCTTAATATCCCTAACGAAATCAAGCAGGCTCGCGGAATTGTTGCCGATCGCACTGATATTATTACGACAGCAAAGCGCGAAGCTGACGGTATTATTCGCAACGCCGAGGATCGCGCAAAAGCCATTGTAGCTCAAGAAGAAATTGTCAAGATGGCTCAGGAGAAGGCTACGGAAATTATCGCCAATGCTCAGGCAAAGAGTAAAGAGATGCGCCGCGCTGCTCAGGATTTTGTTGACGATATTATGCGTCGCGCCGATGAAGGTCTTACAGCCAACCTCGGGGAGATTCGTAAAACAAGAGCAGCTCTCAGGCAACAGATTCCTTCTACCGCTAATAAGGACTGATTTTCAGGCTATCCGAATTCTTCTTTCGGATAGCCTATTTTTTACTTGACAAAAGTGCGTATTTAATATATTATATTGTATACGCCGCTGTGGCGGAATTGGCAGACGCAAGGGACTTAAAATCCCTCGGTAGCAATACCGTACCGGTTCAAGTCCGGTCAGCGGCACCAAAGCAAAACTCCCATCACGCAAGTGATGGGAGTTTTGCTTCTTAATTACAATATAAACTTCCTCGTCAAGAAATCGTCATAATCGCCTTCAACAAGCGGTTTTGAGTAGTAATAGCCCTGAATAACATTGCAACCCATTTTCTTAAGGAGCATCAACTGGTCCTTCGTTTCAACACCCTCTTGTGTAACCTTCATATTAAGCTCCCTACCAAGGCGTATAACGCTTGAAAGCACTTTAAGGTCACGCTCATCAGAGAAGCCCTTTAAAATAAAGAACCTGTCAAGCTTAATTTCATCCATTGGTAATTCTTTAAGGATATTATACGAGGAGAATCCGGACCCGAAGTCATCTATTGAGCAGTTAAATCCGTTATCATGAAGCAGCGTAACGGTCTCACGCAGGCGTTCGTAATCCTCAAAAGCAAAGCTTTCCGTAAACTCAATAGTAAGAAAATTATCGGCTATATTATATTTGTTTTTAATCGCTATGTAATAAGACGCAAAGTCCGGTTCAGCCGCTGTAATACGCGAAACATTTACAGATATGGGATAAAGCTGTCTATGCTCCGCGACGGTTCTTGAAATATAAATACATACCTGCTCATAAACATATTTATCAAGCTTTACAATGAACCTGTTCTGTTCAAACAGCGGCAGGAAAATACCCGGCTGCATATACTCGTCTGTCTCCGGATTATACCAACGAACAAGCGCCTCGCATCCATCGGGACGGTTGCCCTCAAGATTATACTTAGGCTGATAGAACACCTTAAACAGATTGTTGTCAAGGGCGTTTTGCATATTAACTTCAATGTACTCATTCATTGCGTTACGAGAATGCAGTTTTTCATTATAGAACCTGAAGGATTCAATATCAAACGGGCTATCCGTAGAATTTGCCGCAGTAATGGCACGGTCAATCATACGATCAACAGGAGCGGTATCGTTATCGGCTACTTTATATATACCTCCGAATGCGGAAAGTATTATTCTCTCACCGGAGTTTGTGAATTTGGATATACCGAGGTAAGCCGTAATAGCCTTAATTCTATCGGAAAGCGACTTATCATCGCGGTAATGGAAAAGTAAGATAAATCTACCGTTGCCGGCATAACCGTAAGTCTCCTGCACCTGAAGAAAGCGGGAATAGAAATCTTTCATTCTCCGAAGTTCTTCAAGTATTTTTTCATTGCCTAATTGATCTGTTATATAATCGAAGTGACGGATATCAACAACAATTACCGCAAATTTCGAGCCTCTGTTCCGAGAAATAATATCTCCGGCAACTTTTTCAAACCTGACCCTCGTGGGACAGCCGATCTCTTCGTTGAACTCTTTAATATTCTTAATGCGCCGTTCACTGGCACGGTAGCTTACAATAAAGTAAACCGCGGCAAAAATCAGCATCATAAAGAATATTGCGAGCTCACTGAGTACCGTTGTTACGGTTGAATATGCCGCATTGTATATGTCATCAGACCGGTAAATCGAAATTACCGAAAACGGTGAGGTGCCATGCTCGCTGATTCCTACTACCGAAAGAATATGGTCATGCCCGGAAATCGTTACGGAAAACGAATTTGAGCCTCCGTCGGATATAAGACGCTGCACATCGTCAATAGTGCCCTTATCATTTATCTTGCCTCTCAGTACCTCATAGATATTATTATGCTCCTGTACGGAGAACTCACCGTTTTTCTTCTGATAAATAATAGATTCGATTTCGCCCTCGTTTGTACAAATAGTCGAAAGCTGAGAATACTCGGAGTTTTTATCCGCCAGCTTAATCGAACCCATAACACTTCTTACGGGATAAAAAAGCACTATACAGTCGGCAAACTGGCAGCCTTTAAGCGGCACACAAAAAGCGATAGAGCTTATGCTGTACTGCCTATCCTCAACCACGCCTGTGCAAAATGTTTCACCGGTCTTTGCACCTACCAATACGGCTTTTGACTCCATTGTCATATCAAACGGCTCATTGGAAAGCGAATATTCAATATTGTCTTTAAAATAACGGATAAACATTGTCTCCGCAAATCGTTTATCCTTATTAAGCACTGCCGTGGCGACAGAAAAATCATCAACAGTACCGTAGCTTTGCGATAAAATATTCTCGGCAAAACGCTCGGCGTTACTGCGATATGAGTTAATGGATTTTATAAAGCTGTCCGCTGCCTCTTTAGAATAAATAAGGCCTATCATACCGGCACCGTCATGCATATCACTTGAATATGTTGCAAGCATGGCAACACTGCTGCCTACGAGAATTATGCTTACAAGGCACATTACGATAATTATTATACTATGCAGACGATTTTTAAGTCTTTTAGCAGGCATACAATGGTTTCACTCCAAAACAAAGATTAAAGCTGCTCAAGATCCTTCATAAGAGAATGCATCCTGTTACGCTCGGTTTCAATAAGACCTGTGAAATGATTGAAATATTCAACATCATCATCCGCCGGCGTTTGCTGAGACAGAATAGCCGTAACAAGCGCCGCCTGTGAACGAGCGCGCTTTTTTTCGAGCATTTCTATATTCTTCTTGGCCTTTTTAATTTTTTTCTTGATTATTGACTTCTCAAACAATTTAAACACCCTATTTCCCTTGAGAATTATTATTTTGATTATTTTCAAGCTTTAGTCTTTCAATTTCCTCTTTGACCAGCTCGTCAATTTTTGCCTGCTTTGCACCCGCCGCGGTTTTTTTATTCTTTTCGCGAAAAGCCGCTATAATATCGGGCAAATATACAGGCAGTATCATTGCCAAAACAAAGATTATTGTAATCGTTATGCCAATCGGCGTTAAAAAGAATCTGCCAAAGCTTGACAAAACCGGCAATTTCTTTTTATAAACTCCTAAAACACTTGAAGCCTTAGCGGTATAATTATCAGGCGCAGGATTATGATCGCCCTTGGTTAAGAATTCACGACCGTCCGCCAAAATTTCAACCACTCTGTGCGCATTGAGCGAGCCGTATATACTCGGATCATCCGAGCGAAAAATGATAACATCGCCCACTTTAATATTCTTTGCGTCCGATTTTTCCACCAGTATATAGCTTCTTGCCGGAATTTCAGGCTCCATACTGCCTGTTTTAACCCACATAGCGGTTTTGCCGCCTATAAACACAGTTTTTCCGCTCAGGTTTGAAAACAGCACAAACGCTATGAAAACAGCCAAAGCTCCAACCAGTACATATACCGTGATACTGATAACCTTATGAAGTTTAGGGCTGAGCTTCATCAGTTTCGCCATCTGCTTTAATCCTCACATTTATTCTCTTTTTTGACTTGCGAACCGCTTTGACCTTGACCGATACCGCGCTTTCTGTTGCGGCTTTCGACTCAACATCAGCAGAATCCGCCGTGTTTTCCGTTTCCGGTACTTCGGGTTCCGCTTCCTTTACTTCAGGTACCGGCTCAGGCTCGGGAATTTGCGGATGCTCGATTTCCTCATTTCCGCTTGCGATGAGTATATCCGCAGCGTCAAGCGAAATTTCAAGCGCCTCTATCATAAGCATATCTTCCGGAGTAAGCGTATTATAACGCTTTAAGGACGGTGATTCGGGCAAATGCTCTTCTATAATATCGTATTCATTTTCAGAAACGCCTGACAGCTGATCGATAATCCTCGGCGAAAGCACCTTATCGGAAAGTGAGCTTGCAAGCGTTTTGTCCGCGTCAAATTCGTTTTTAATATTGTATCTGAAAATTAAATACTGAAGCGCCAGAGTTGAATATAACTCTTTAATATACTCTTCGTCTACATTTTCAAGGTCCTCTTGAATTATCATACTGTAACCGGCGCTCTCATAGCTCTCTATAAACTGCCAGAGAGTCAGGCACTGACGAAGATTTTTATTCTTTAAAATGGCGTTTGTACGCATTACGGGAGGTCTGATATAGCTCTTACCCATATTCTGTACAAATTCCGAATTGGCATACGCGGTAACAATGCTGTTGAGCTTTTCAACTCTGCGCCAGAGGTCGGTGGTTTTGCTGTAATTGCGCTCCACCTTGTCACCCTCCCCGTCCGCAGACTCGGCAATTTCAAGACGGAAATTCATATTGACCTTAACTCCGTCGTGATCAAAATTGTCTTTAAACTCAATACTCGTCGTCTTTTCGTCCTGCCCGGCTTTTTTGGCTATTTCATACCTGCGGTTAACGAATACAAAAAGACGATTTATAAGCGTGTTTATAAACTTATTTTCATAAGTCTGCATTGTTTCCTCGCGGAAAACATTAAGTATCTTGGAGGGTGTGATTTTATCTCCCTCAATTTTTGATATAAGATTTGTATGTTGAGCTAAATGCTTAAGAGAATTTACCGAAATGTTGCGTGAAAGCTCTATCGGCAGTACCTCTTCCCTTTCCTCGATATATTTTGAAGGGTTGCGGATAATCGTATCGAGCGCCGGCAGGGTATCCTCGATTATATTTACCCAAGCCTCGTCTATTGCACGGAGTAAATAACGCTTTTTAAGCTCAATGGTGGCGTTACCGTCCCTCATCATAGAGAGGATAGCCGGGAAAACATCATACTCGTCAATAATACTGTCTACAAAGTAGGTAGTATCGTCGTAAACACGGCGAAAGGTACTGACGCCGTTATTTGCATTATTCAATTCTTCTGCCAATTTTCCCTACCTCCCTTACAGTATTAAATGCAACGCGGGCGTTACTACCATCAGTACATGGTTTTTTGCAGTCTTTGCAGGTAATCGATGCACTCTTTCATCTCGCCCTTACCGAAAAGACTGTCCATAAATAAGATAAGCCCTCGTATTTCATCACGGATAAGCGAGAGGTTAAGTCCCTCAAACTTTCTGAAAACCTTAGTGGCGAGAATATAGTCTATTCCCTCTAATTCCGTACCGCCGCAAGCCACAAATACAGGTACAAAAATTTGAAGCTGTTTCATAATACGGTTTCCGAACGCTATACGGAACTTTTCAATAACATAAAGGTCGAGCTTGCCGATATTTTCAAGCATCGTCTTGCTTACCGGATGTTCTGCTACCGCTTTTTCATAAAGCTCCTCAACATAAGAGTAGCTTATAAATTTAGGCTTGGTATCCGGCGCCTCAAAGGGTACGCCCTTGCTGTCAAGGTTAATAACCAGAGCACGGTCATAAACCTTATCGGAAACGGCGAAAGTCGAGTCGTCGTTATTTGCCGTACCAATGTACCATACATTCTGCGGTATCTGAAGCTTACCGTCGGGCAAATGAGCCGGGTCATTCGGCCAGGATGACGGCACAAGCTCGATTTTCCACTCCTCGGCGTTGGGCATTTCGAGTATTGAAAGCATTTCCGCAAAATAATACTCAACGCGGGCAATGTTCATCTCGTCAAGAATAATAACATTTATATCGTCATTATACGAAGCCTCATATATGCGCTTTAAGACTTCCGTTTCGTTGAACTTCTTTGTAAACTCGTTAAAATAACCGAAAAGCTCTGTCCTGTCCCTCCACGAAGGCTGTACCGACGCAATGGTAGCGTCATTCTGAAAATACTTTCCAAGCATATACGGAAGAGATGTTTTACCTGTACCGGAAATACCCTGAAGCAAAATAAGCTTTGTGGAAGCAAGACCGGCAATCATAAGACGAATTGTTTTTATTTCATAATAAAGGTTAGAACGCGAGCAGGAGAAGTTTCTTATATCATCACATATTTCGCTCAGCGACATAGTCCTGTCATACTCAGGCGCCACATAATATGTATATTTATCATCAACGGCAGATAGACGGAAGAAACGCTTATCCTCCGGTGAGCCGGCGGAAATAGTCTGCTCGCCTTCGGTTGTGGTTTTTTCCTCCGTATCATTCTGCTCAGGTATATCAATATCCGCACGGTTTTCCTCAAACATATCACGAAGCTGGTCATATGTGACGCCGGTCGGATCAATCTTCATATTGATAATACGCTCTTTTTCTGCGTTAAGACGAACAACATCCCTGTGTAAATCGGCAATCTCCTCTAAGAGGTCCTCGTTACCTACGAGCGTATGACGGAAGCGTATATACTTTCTTACCGCCAGTGTTATTAAAAATACAATTCCCGCAAATATACCGTATGTGAGCAGGAAAGTAAGCACGCACAGCATCCAGCCGAGCGCGTTAAAATCATTTTTGTATCTTGCTAATTGGTCGAAGATAAGCGGGAAATTAAAGAGGAAAGAAATCGCACCGAACAATCCCGAAATGCCCTTCCATATTGCCTCTAAGAAGCTTGTCATAAAGGCAAAAAACCAATTCATAAATCCATCCATAGCTGATACATTCTCCTAAATTTATATTTGTAAATAAACTATCTTCGACTCCTTCTGACAGAAAAAACAACACTCGCCCTCCCTTATCAGATGGAGGCGATTTATGTTATAATCAAACCATATCTCCGGCTCCCTCTGACGAGGGAGCTGTCAGCGAAGCTGACTGAGGGAGAGATTTTTTAACATTTAAATCAATATGTTCACATACACCGCGAAAATTACGGTCTATATCCAAATTGCAAATTCTTAAAACCTGCAAATTCATCATCTTTAAAGCTTCGGTACGAGCCAAATCTTTTCTTGCCTGCTCCTTAAAGTAGTGACCTGAGCCGTCAAGTTCAATAATCAACCTTGCCTTTGCGCAGTAAAAGTCAACTATATACTCCCCTATGGGCTTTTGTCGCTGAAATCGTATCGGATAATCCCTTAAAAATTCGTACCACAGTTTTCTTTCCTAGGGTGTCATATTTTTTCTTAAAGCTTTTGCGAGAGGGATGTTTGATTTATTATATTTAATCATTCTCTCCCCCCGTCAAAGCCTTCGGCTTCGCCACCTCCCTCATCAGATGGAGGCGGACTTATCTGCTAAAAACACATCCAGCCGCACAAGGTTTACTCATACGGATGCGGATGTGTTTTTTTGCCTTTAAATATTATTCTTCTGTTTTTTCTTCGTTAGCCTCGGGTTCCTTAGCCTCGGCGGTTTCATCCGCCGCCTCTGCGGGAATCTCCGCTTGTTCGGCAGGTTCCTCCTCGTGTGCCTCTTCGACCGGCTGGGTTTCCGTCTCGGGTGCCTCATTAGCATCAGCGTCGTCATTCTGGGATTTAAGATACTCAGCAATAGCCGCCTGCTTGATACGCTCTTCATCCTCCGCCGTAATCTCAGCCTTATCGGCATTTTTGATTTCGGTATACTTCTTAATAAACCTAATAAGCTCAAATAAGAAGAAGAGTATAAGCGGAAGAACTATGCAGATAAGGAAGCCTTTCTGAGTTTGCAGGAAACCGAGCACCTTGCCGGCACCTTTTATGCGAGTACCGGTATACTTGCAGATGACATTAACCGGGAACACTTTAAAACTATCATTCTGAGAGTTGTTATCACCGCGCGTGGTATAAAACAAACTGCCGTTATCATCTTTTTCAACCTTAACTATCTTATGAGAGTTAAGCTCGAAGATTTTATCCCCGTTTAAATCAGCCTCATATGTAATAATATCGCCTTTTTTAAGCTGCATTGCCTCATCTACCGTAAGCTTATCACCGATAATAATATCCCCCGCGTTAAAAGTAGGTTTCATTGAATCGGTCTGAACCGTCAGGATAGCTTTACCGGCAATCGTAGGCACATTAGCCTCGGACGAGGTTGCCGCAAATGTAAGCACGGTAATAACGGCGGCAAAAGCCACGAAAATCCATATAATCACATTTCCGATTACCGAAAAGACCCTCTTTGTGGTACTGTTTTCTTTAGCCATATTAAATCCTCACATTCAATAAATTTATAAAGCAAGACAAGTATGGTCATACTAACATACAATAAATATAATACAGAATGTGCGGAATGTCAAGAAAAATAACATTTTAAGACAAAAAACACTAAAAAATACAAAACAGATGATATTATACCCTGTTTTTTCTAAAAGACGACCGGTCGCGTCCACCGGTCGTCTTGATAATATTTAGCGCTAAATATTAGTCTGGGTCCGAGGGGGATAACCCCCTCGGATTAAATCTTAAATAATTAAGAGTTGGTTTCGGTAAGGTTAAATGTGTAACCAAACACACCGGTCAAAGAACCGGGAGCACCTGTAAAATCGCTGTATACATTGGTGGAGTCACCGTCAATATAAGTATAAGCAACAACCGTAATGCAACGCGCGCTGGTAAGATTGTCGGTGGTGCAATCAATATAGAATGTTCCGCCAACGCCGGCATCAATATAAGATGTGGTACCATTGTTTGTTACCTTAAGTACCGTTTTTGCAGCAGCATCGCCGGAAGATTTAGCAACAACAACCTGTACATAGTTAGCCCATGCTTCAGAATCGGCAGAAAGAGTAAGATACATAGTATCAGTAGCCATGTAATTAGCATCGCCTTCAACAACTGAACTCTCATTAAATACAGAGTTTGTAGCATTGTTGCTGTTACGGTTATTTGCCGTATACCAACCATTTGCAGGCACTACAAGTTCATTTGTCTCGCCTTCGTGAAGTGTAAGACCGGCATGCTCATAACTCGCAGGATAAACCGTAGCATCAGTAGTAAGTGTCAATGAATCAGCGCCGGAAGCAGCTGTACCAGTATTGTTAATCAACAAGTATCTTGCGTTTGATTTTGCGGTAATTTGAATACTGTTCGCGGTAACCGTTGTGTTCATTGAGAACCATGCATAGGTCGATGTGCCAAGTAAAATGGCAGAAACCAAAAGCATAGCAAGAGCAGGAATAAGTTTCTTCATTTTCATTTTCGTTTTTCTCCTTTTCAGAAAAAATTGTTTATATCTTGAACTTGCCGGACGCCTCCGGCAGGTACAATACAGATGTCAGATGTCAGATATTAAACCTCAACGGTACTGACGTTTTTTGGGGCGGATTTAATCCGCCGGAGCCTAATAGGAAATTTATTTCTTTTTGTCTTCCGCGGCGAGAACGCTTATAGCCATATCGATTTTGAATTCGCCGCCGATAATTTTATCAACGCAATCCGGGTCGTTACCCTCAAGCCATATTACCACGGTAAACTTTGTTTTATCACCCGGTTTAAAGTGCTTTACATTTTTCTTTGTAATGGTTTTACCGCTCTGAAACGCCGTAGTACCGGGCTCGGGACCTTCAACACCGTCAGTCCTCGCATAGGCGTAATCGGTATACTTACCGTCAACATAAAACCTTACGCGAACCGCTTTTTCGATTTCATAGGTCATATTGGCTATATACATATCGTATGCGTAAGTTACGGTTTTTGAACCTGCGTTAGAGCAATAAAAGGTATACGCAACATAGTTTTCGCCGTTGTGCTCACCGTCAACATTATCGACCCAATCGGGGATTGTCTTACCGTCAATATTAGTAACCGTTTCTGAAATCTCGGCGTTAAGCCTTGAAGTGTGAGATTTGAATTTCGGACTTTCCGAAAGCGTCAAAGCGTATTCGTTATGGTCAAACTTGTTAACCTTAACCGTAAAAGCGCCGAACTTCATATAAAGCACCGATATAACATACGCGGTAATAAGCAAAAGTATCGCAATCGCTATAGCGATAGGGATAAGCCTCATCCAGCGACGATAGTTTTTGATTTCGTTTGCCGTTCTGCGAACACTGACGCCTACTCTGTTTTCCTTCGCCATCAGTATTCCTCCTCTTCGCGCTGAGCTATGGCTTCATCAAGCGGCATACGGAGTCTCCCATGCGTTACATCGCCTTTATAACCCGAAGAAGGTATGTAACCAAAGCAATCCGTTCTCGATAACGCGGTTATCTGATCATCGTTATAAACACCGTCGGCGATAATATCCGCGGGCAGTCCGCGAAGGAAAGCAAGCAAAGCCGCTATTGTTGTTCCCTTATCCCGACTATCCGAAAGAGTTGTAACAAAGGAATCAAGGCAAAGATAATCAAACGGAAGATTTATAAGCGGAGTAATCGGACAATCTTCAGCGCCGCAACCGGTCATCATGGTTTTGACCTTTAAAAGCTTCATACTGAGAATCGCCATACGAGCCTTTTCTTTATCTTCAAAAAGAACGGTACGCGGGAATTCAAGACAAAGCTTATCGGGAAAATTAAAGCCGTAATCATTAATTATTTCTTTTATCACGCTGTAAAAATCAGTTTCAAGAACCCATTTAGCCGGAACCCTTACGGATACAAACTCAATTTTCCTGCCGGCTATGATAAACTTTTCAATCGCTTTCATCGCTTCCCTGATATTATATCGCGCCAATCTTATACCGGTTTCGGTTTCATCAGCGGCATAGGAATACTTCTCGGGAGAGATGATACCCTCAACAACGCTGTTAATATATGTATAAGAGCGATAAGCTACGGGGAGCTTGCGATAACAGGAGTTTATCTGGGAAAAGCGTATCTCAATGGGAGCTACTCCCGAATCAAGCGTCATTTTAATAAATCTCGCTTTATTTTCCTGTGCGGCATCGTTAGTTGACTCAGCTTCTTGCTCAACTTTGGAATCGGGATTCTTTTCAAGCTCTTCCATCGTGCCGCCCCCTTTCAGAAAATAAAAAAAGCAACGCAATCTGAGATTTCGTTGCAACTGGCTACCCACACGGGCCCTATAGTTTTGCGCCGCCGTCTTTCAACGGGTTTGCCAAACATATCAAAATTTTCCAAAGCAAATATACCACAGGCAAAATCATTTGTCAAGCTTTTTTTAATTTTTTTTATTTTTCTAATTTTCACCTTTTCCGCCCAACTTTTACTTTTGTACTTGCATGTCATGAATAAATCTATTATGATAGTGTTAGTTCTTAATTATGGAGGTCAGTATGCAGGAAAATGAAAATATAATCGTTTCAGAAGAAAGAGTTCCCTCGGGGTTCCGCCTGGAAATATTTAATTTTTTAATAATCGTTTTAACTGTTATAGTCGTATTATCCCTCTCTGTCATTATATTCAAAGCCCATGAAACATATGAAGCGTTTTATGACGCTACCGAGCAATACATAGTTTGCCGCCAGTCCGCCGAAGAGGTGCATGACGCTTCGGACTACCTGACGGATGAAGTTCGTGAATTTGCAAACACAGGCGACCTTTCGCATATAAAAAACTATTTTAATGAAGCCAACATTACGAAACGGCGCGAAAGCTCCATCAACAAGATAAAAAAATATGATAACAGCAACACAAAAAACACTCATCTTGAAAGCGCGGTAGAGTTTTCACAAGAGTTGATGAATATTGAGTATTATTCCATGCGCTTGGTTTTAGAGGCTGACGGGGTGCCGGAATCCAAATATCCCGATATTATAAAGCATACCGATTTATCAGCCGAGGATGCTGCGCTTACAAATCCCGAAAAGAGGGCTAAAGCAAAGGATTTGCTTTATAATAACGAATATGCTCTTTATAAAGAGGAAATCTACGGGAATGTTACTTCATATACCGAGGACATATTATCGGGCACGCGTGAGCGCGAGCGAGTAAACTCCATAAAGTTTACACACTATCAAAACGCCCAGATAGTTCTTGTTATTCTGCTTTTAGGTATATTGACGCTTAATGTTTCATTTACTTCAATATTTATGATAAGACCGCTCAGAAAGAGCTCAAAGCTTATCATGGATCAAATGTCCCTGCCCGAAAAGGGAGCTACCGAAATGCGCACTTTTGCCAAGCTTTATAACCGGGTGCTTGAAAAAACAAAAATTCATCAGGCGGCGCTCTCCTATGAGGCTTCTCACGATTCGCTTACCGGAATACATAATCGCAGCGCATTTGATGAGTTGTACCATAAAATGCATTCAACTACCAATATTGCGCTTTTAATTGTTGATATTGATTTCTTTAAGGAAATTAACGATACTTACGGTCATGAAACAGGAGACAATGTTCTTAAAAAGGTTGCAAAGCTGTTATATACATCTTTCAGATCCGACGATACGATTTGCCGTATCGGAGGAGATGAGTTTACGGTTATACTGCGAGGCATAAACCCCAACTGCAAGGAACAGCTTGAGAATAAACTTGCATTCATTATGAGAAAAATCAGCGAACCGAATGATAGTCTGCCGGCATTTACACTTAGTATCGGCGTGGCCTTCGGCAACAGCAAGTCTACATTCAAAACACTTTACAAGTGCGCTGACGAAGCACTATATAAGATTAAATCATCAACCAAAAACGGCATAGAATTCTACCAAGGATAATTATGAGAAAAATCCGACACTACTTTGTGTCGGATTTTTTTATATCCCAAAAATATTTTCTGTATGACTCGGGAAAATCATCCAAAACCCCATATTCAGGGTCATACACCCTACCGTACGCAAAAAGCGACCAGTGCCAGCATTTAGGCGTTTCAAGGCTTAAAAGGGCAATCTCCGGTAAATCGGATATTTTTTTTGCTTCTTTTCTGCCGGAAGCACAATTATATCCAAAATGCGAAAGCAGGGATTTCATATCTTTTAGTGTGGTTTCCCTATCGGTACCGGCAAGCCGTATTATTTTATTTACATCAGCGCCGGTGAGCATAGCTATTACAGCCTGACCGCAGGCAAGCGGATTTGGTTCGGAAATGTGTTTTATTTCTTTCATAGTAATATTTTAACACATTTTTTATCACAGTCAACCTATTTTACAAGCGTTCCCCCGTCGGTTTTAAGAAGTATATACACCTGTTCAACATCGAGATTCTTAGTGTTTATATAAACGATGATGTCGGAGCCTTCCTCATTCTTACAGGAAAACTCATAACACCTCACTTCCCCGCCGCCGTTTGTGGGAATAAGGGCAATCGAGGTTTTCTCAACGGTTAACAGGTTGCTTATTATATCCCCTGCCTGCTCGGGCGAGGTGCCGAAATCCTCAAAGGTACGCGAGGTATGATTTGTGAGGTATCCCGCGGTTTCAATCAGCATTATTTCACCGTTGTCCACGGCAACGCCGACTTTTATGAGATCGGTATAGCAGATAGTCTCGCCGTCAAGAAAAGCAAAATTGATAACGCAAATTCCGGAATCCGTGAAATAATAGGTATCTATCATATCGGTAAATCCCATATTTTCCAAATATTCCTGCGCCTTTTGAAGCATTTTTTCATACGAGAGATTATGGTCTCCCACCGCGCGAGATTTTCTCATATAAACGATATATCCACCGTTTTTACTTACCGTTGCGGTCGCATTTTTACTCTGAAAACGATAACAGTCAATTTTACCGTTTTGCCTATCCTGATAAGATATTTTTTTGTCCCCCGTCGCTTTTTTGGCAACACTCCGCGCCTGTTCCTTTGAAAACTCCTTTGCATTTGCTATCATCAACGGCTTTTTTTCCAAAATATGGTCAGAGTACGGCCCGTCATATATTAAAGTAGGATAATCGGAAAGCGTACTTTCAAGTTCGCCGAATGCAGAGCCTATATTATTATCTGCAATCGTGTTTTTTAATTTGCCTTCTATTTCTTTTGTCCAGTATTCGGCATTGTTATAGCTTACGCCTGCTTCTTCAATGGCATCTGTTATGGCTTTAGCAGCGTTTGACAGACTTTGCAGTTCCTCTCTTTGTTTGTCGGTAACTTCTTTTCCGCTTATAACATCTTTTGAAACCGAAAGCGTATAATTGCCCACTTGCGATAAAAATTTATAAACTGTAGAGAGGTCATTATCGCCCGTAGGCAGTTTGTAAAGCGCGCCTTTTGCAAGTTGTGACTGACTGTAAATCTCACTGGCATATGTCGCCATTTGCTTTGGCGTTGCAACATAAGAAATCTTCGTAAGATTTGTGGAAATATCGTTAAGATTTGTGCTCAGTTCATCAAAGGCGCCGGCATAGTTGTTTTGAATGATTTGTCTGTATCGTTTGGTGCTATTCATTTCTTTTACATAAAACCCAATCGCGACAAGCACCGCGGCGCTCAAAAACGATATTGCTCTTATAATAGTTCTTCTTTTCATATTAACACTCCTTTTTCCTATTTTTGCCGAAAAAAAGAAGGTTATACCATTATTTAATTAGACTTGACATTAAAACCCGATTTCGTTATAATATCAGATGTCTGACATCAGACACCTGTCATCTGAATCGAGGTGTAGCGCAGTTGGCTGCCAGTTTTGGGTGAGGTCACAAGCGTGTCCGGCGGACGATGAAGCGAAGTGACCGAAGTGTAGCGGTCAAACTTAGCGCCGCGCCCCAAGCGAGTGCGTGTTTGGGCACCGCAAGGTGGGTTGCCAAAACAGTTATTTACCGATTATGGTATATCTATTCTGCAATTTAATATTTTCCGAGGTGTAGCGCAGTTGGTAGCGCGCCAGTTTTGGGAACTGGATGCCGCAGGTTCGAGTCCTGTCACCTCGACCATATCGAGTATCTATAACGGACTTGAGTTATGGATACTCGATTTTCTTTTGTTTTTACGCGGTTTTCTATGTACGGAGCAGGTTCGGATGAGCCTGCTCCGTACAGTTTTCTGCTGTGCCGTTTGTTATGCCGTGGCGATCTGCGGAACGTATTCGACGGATACGCCTTGACGGGTGTCGGCTTTGACGTTGTGACGATGCTTAGGCAGTTCAGGTATCTCGATATACCCGACGAAGCGGTAATACACCGCCACGCGCTGCACTCTGCTTTTGCCAACACCTTCCGTCTCAAATACGTCGATGTGGTCGATCAGTTCCTGCAATAACGGTCTTGTGAGCGTCTGCACTTGCAGGAACCTCCGGATCGCGTTCACGAACGACTGTTGACCAATCTTGAGCGCGTCGGCTTCGGCAAGTTCTTTGCGAAAACGGCTGATCTTGTTTTTCAGTTCAAGACGCTCTGTTTCGTATTTCTGCGACATGTGCATAAACCATTCTTCCGAAACCTTGTTTTCGGCGTGATCCTCATAGAGTTTTTCGTACAAGCCGGAGACCTTGTCGTTTCGTGCAACCGCACGGTTGATTTCTTCCTGCAAATACTTTTGCTGTGCAAGAATATCACCGTTGGTCTTGTCCGTCAGGATCTCGATGAAAGCGTCCTCGTCGTCCTGCAAAAACTCGGCAAGGCGGCGAAGCTCCAGCATCACGACCTGCTCGATAGCGTCCGCACGGATATAGTGCCTTGTGGGACAAGTGCCGCGATAGTCTTTGGTATAGTTGGAACAAGAAAAATAGTGTATTTCTTTGTTGATCGTGTTCGTGTGATACCAAAGCTTCTTGTGGCAATCCCCGCAATAGAGATAATCCGAAAGCAGATGTTTTTCGTCGTCGTTCTTCGGAGCGCGCCGCTTTGTCTGCGATTTGATCTCCTGTACCCGTTCAAATACCGCCCGTTCGATGATCGGTTTGTGAACGTCCTTGAAGATCACCCAATTGTCGGGATCGTTCGGCAAGCGTTTCTTGTTGCGGAAGTTCTTGGAATAGGTCTTGAAGTTGATCACGTCGCCGCAATACTCCTGATTCTGAAGAATCGACCATATCGTCACACACTTCCACTTGCACGGATCGCTCAGCATTTTCTTTCCGCCGCGATTGATACCTCTGTCGTGCCAGTAAGCCGTCGGGTTCAGGATCTTACGCTCCGAAAGGATACGGGCGATGGTTTCGTTGCCTTTGCCTTCCATACACATCTTGAATATCTCGCGCACGATCTCCGCCGCGCCGGGTTCGATGATCCACTTCTTCTTGTTCAGCGGGTCTTTGATATACCCGTAAGGCGGCTGACCGAGCGGCTCTCCGCAGTTTCCGCGTATGCGGTGCGCGGAGCGTACCTTCTTGCTGATGTCTCGTGCGTACATTTCGTTCATGACGTTCTTGAACGGCGCGATCTCGTTCTCGCCGTCGTTGCTGTCCACGAGGTCATTTACGGCGATGAAGCGCACGTCGTGTTCGGGAAAGTAGTTGTCCATATACATTCCGACGGTCGGCGCGTATCTTCCGAGACGGGAGAGGTCTTTCACCATAACGGTCGTGACGTAGCCCGCCTCAATGTCGTCAAGCATCTGCTGAAAGCCGGGGCGGTCGAAGTTCGTACCGGTGTAACCGTCGTCAACGTAACAGCGAGTATTTTTCAGCCCGTATTCCTTTGCCTTCTTTTCGAGCAACCGCTTTTGATTATTGATCGAATTGCTCTCGACTTCGGCTCCGTCGTCACGCGACAGACGGCAGTAGAGCGCGGTCGTTCCTACGATCTTATTCAGTTTTGTTTTCGACTGCATGAGTCCTCCTTTCCGGCAGCCGAACATACATATTCACCGTCAATTGTATCTGCGTCCGTATCCGCTGTCAAATCTGCGAAATCCCCGCCGACAAAGCGTTTCATTCTGTCTGCGATAGTCAGTTTTTCCGCGTCTGTCGGCTTTGCAAAATGGGACGTAACGATATACGTCACGTCCCCGATCTTGTACTCATGCTCGACAGAGCCGAAACCGATGAACCAGTTATCTGCCATATCCGTTACCTCGCTCCCTGTTCGCGGTTACGCTCAAGATACTTTTTGTAGTAATCGACTGCGGTAAACAGATACTTGATAAACGCTTCGTCGGTCATGTTCTTGCCTATACGCGTCCTCAACTCTTCTGTCGGGATTTTGAGCTTTTCGACCTGATTCGGCTTTCGCTCGTCCATAATTGCCTTGACATCTTCGTAGCTGATTTCGCCTTCGGCGGCTTTCTCGCGGATGCGCCGCGTCTGCGCGTGGGACGGAAAAACCGTATCATCGCTTTCAATGATACGGTCAACGATGTCACGCTGAACTTCTTCGTCAAGATACGAAATCTCGACGGCGGGACGCATACCGATCTTGCCTTCGTCAACATACTGCAAGAGCTCGGGGACAAGGTAGGTCAAGCGAACAAAACGATAAATCTGAGCTTGACTTTCGCCCACGGTTTCAGCCAGTTTCTTGCCGTTCTCTAACTTTTTATCCAGTGGAGAAAAAGTTAAATCCGTGCGTTTTCCTTGACGATTGAGCGCATCAAGTTTCATCTTGTACGCCTTCGCCTTTTCGGACGGGAGCAGCTCGGTACGCTGACAGTTGGAATCGACCATCATAACCGTGGCAGCGTCACGGTCGATGAAATGGACGGTGCACGGCACTTTCTTCAAGCCGAGCTTCTGCGCGGCGGCATAGCGGCGGTGACCTGAGATGATCTCGTACTTGCCGTCCTCTCCCTCAAGCGGGCGGACGAGCAACGGATTCAGAATTCCGTGAACGCCGATGCTTTCCGTGAGATCGTCCAGTTCCGCGCCCTCACGGACAAGATACGGATGATCCTTAAACGGCTTCAGATCCTCCAGCTTGATAATGAGCGATTTGGATTTCGGCGCGGCGTCAGGTTTGATTTCGACAACGGCGTCGGGTTTGGTTTCGTTTACAACGTCGGTATTGTTATTCTCAACGATGTCCTTTTTCTTTGCGGTCGTATCGACCGTCTTTTTGGTTTCCTTCTTCATGGGAAATCCTCCTTTTTATTATTTCGCTGTTTTTGATTCGGAGGTGCATCGTTTATATTTGACCGGCAAACAGCGTGCCGTTATTTTCAAGTTGATTATCTTTCAATGGTGTCTTTGTGCTTAGAAAGCGTAGGTTGTTTTTGTTTGGTCTTGGGTTCGGGCTTCGGGAAGATGATTCTTTCGTCGGGTTCTTCGTGGAGCAGTTCTGCGGCGTTTTTCTGACTGGCGAGCAATCTGTCCATATCGCAGATCCCGTACTGATTTTCAATGCTGTCGTAAGCTTCGTCGTATTTCTGAGGTCGGAGTTTCTTTCGCTCGGCGTCAAGCTCGGCTTGGTCGCAGCCCGCCGCCTCCGCCTTTTTCTCTTTGAATTCCGCAACGGCGTTTTCGATTTCACCATCGAGGTAATCGTCCCATTGTTCAAATTCCGCCAACCGTGCCTCCGCCGTCCTGATCCGACTTTCCGCAACTTCAACGGTGCTTCCGGCAATATGGCTCAAACGGTTGTGCTCGGTAGTCAGATCGGAAATCTCTTCGTTCAGTCCGTAAATTTTTGTTTGGAGCTCCATACGTTTCTTTTTACGGATTTTCGGGATGCGCTGTAATTCCGCTTCAAGCTCTGTCTTTTCCGCTTTCTTGCGATCCAGAACCGTATTCGTCGCCTTGATATACGGAACGGTTTTTTTCATTCTTGCGATGTCGTCCCGCTTTTCCGCCATCTTTCCGCGATTGTACTTCCAGTCGTAGATGAGAACGGTCAACTTTACACGGATCGTTTCAAGAACGTTTGCGATAACGGGGATGAGCAGGATAACCGCTTTTGTGAGATTGATGACTGCTTCCGCCCAATAAGCGAGCGCGCTGTTGTCCTTGAAGATCGTGCGGTTGATCTCGCGGCGGTCGGATTTTCGTCCCTTGCGCTCCATACGGATGGCGAACACGCCCTCGTGGATCGTCGGCTGACGGTCGATGCCCTGCGCTTTGAAACTCCTATGATCGACGCGGACGGAATATCCGGCGCGCTCCAGATGTCTGTTCATTTCATCCGCCCACGCCTTGCGCCATTCAGTCAACTGCTTCGGATTGTTCCATTTCTCAGTAATCGGGTTCTGTCTGCCGAGCTTTGAGCTTTTTGGATGCTTGGACAGTCGCTCATATCCGTCCGCCTGCGACGGCGGCAAATATTTCTTGACGCCGTCAACCGAATACAAATACTGTTTCTCCCATCCATCCTTTTGGGCGGAAAGAAATTCAGAGGCGGTAAAGCCTTGCTCGATACCGTCTCTGATACACAGATACTCTTTTTCGGTTTTTGCCTGCCACGTTCCGTCTTCTTTCAGCGGGCGGATCGTCAACAGGATATGCGCGTGGGGATTATGGCCGTCGGTGTCATGGATACAGACGTCGGCGCACATACCGTCGGAGACGAATTGTGTTTGAACGTAGTCTTCAATCAGCCTGATATTCTGTTCAAGTGAGAGTTCAACCGGCAACGCCACGATGATCTCGCGGGCAAGGCGGCTGACCTTTGTTTTCTCCGCTTCTTCGACGGCGTTCCACAGTACCGCGCGCTCCTGCCATTCGGACGGCGCGTGTGTCGGGAGAAAGACGCGCTCGTATTTCAGTCCGCCTTTGCGGGAATAATCGTGAGGGAGACCGTCATAGTCATTGTAGATTCTGGAGCAGCTCGCGTAGGCTGCCGCCGCGACGGCGGAACGACCTTCTCCTCTTGTGATCGGCTTTGCTTCTAAATGAAATATCGCTATGAAACATCACCTCCCTTCGTCATAGCGATCATTGCTTCTTGCCCTCTGCAGGAGCGCACGGCTGCCGTAAGGCAGTACACCGCCGCTTCGCGGTGGTGAGTAAGTGCGCCCTTTGGGAAAGCAGGCGTCAGCAATCAGTCGTTCTTTTAGAGATTTCATAGAGCTTCTTCTCCAGTTCCGAAAGATCTGCGACGTCGTTTGTCCACGGAAACACTTTTTCCAGGATCGCGCCTTCCTGAATGAGCCGTCGCGTTCTTTCCTTGCGTTCCTTCGCTCTGTCCCGCATCTGCGCTTCTTCAAGCCGATGTTTTGCCTGCAAAAGTTTCTTTTCATTGTCATTCATCTTGGCATCCTCCTTTCTGCCTTTCGGCGATATTTCTTTTGAGATTTTTCAAGATGTCGGGTTGATGATCTTATGAGCATCACTCCTTTCTTTACTCCCGTTCAGGTGGGAGCAGTATTCGTTTTGATAACCGCCTCTGCGAAGGTGGGTGCAATATTCACAAATGCGTTTTTCTGAAAAGTGGGGGCAGTTATCATTTAACGGGTTTTGAACTTTTCCGGGTGACGGCAGTGACGGTGGTGACGGCAATTTGGATATATACCTTTTTACCCGTCACGCCCGTCACCGCCGTCACCTTTTTGAAAAGGTGGGCGTAGTATTCAAAATCATTTTGCCGTTTTTCCGAACGCAGTTCCTGCCCGAGTTTCTTCTCCGGCGTCGCTTTGCTCGCTCCCGCGCAAGAGGTCATGGCAAAGTCGTATCACCGTTCAGACGGTCATTTAGTTGTATGAGGAAGAAAGTTTTTCTCTTTCTCCCTCACATAAAGAACAATGTGAAAAACGCAAAATGTTCCTGACTTCTGAAGAATTTTTCAAAAAATTTTTCGGGCAAAGAAAAAGCCCGGAGATTACTCCCCGGGGAAAAAGAAAAACGGCGCCGGTTTTTACGCCGACGCCGCATCCAAACGTGTATTATTCCTTTTGTTTTTCTTTCTGCATTGCCTCTACGTTTCCGCAGAATTCATTGTATTTTTCAAACATGGCTTTCAATCTTTTCGTCACCGCGCTGTGCGTTTTGTAGCCGAGGCGTTCCGCGATCTCCGCGTGCGTGTATCCTTTTTCTCGCATATAGTAGATCTCGCGATCGGTGCTGTTCAGCGTATTTGCGAAGGCGTCGCGGATCTCCTCATACTCTTTTTGCGTATGCGAGTCCGCGCTTTCGAAGAAACTTCTCGCTCCCTCGATTCCAGTCATTTCTTCTTCCGATAACTCGCTGAAAAGGAGAGGAGCGCCGAGCTTCGTTTTGCAGTGCGTCCACTTGTTATGGAAATTGATCAGATCATAATTGCCGGAAAGCGATTTATTGAAATCCTCGTGCGTCCGTATCTGCGCGGAAATATCGTAAACTTCAGGAACCTGCTGACCGAGCATCAGCACTTTTATGAATTCTTCATTGAGAACGTCAATGACGTTTTTCAAAACAAATTCATTTTCTTCGTCAGTCATATCCTCTTTTTTTCTGCCGAAGGATTTACAGTATGCTTCTATGCCGGCGTCGATCTGTCCCTCAAACATATCATAAAACTGCATGAAAATCTTGTCGAACTGTTCGGGGTCGGAGCATATTTCCACGATTTGTTCAATAAAATGATCCGCGTCGGCGTTCTGCAAAAGCTTGACCGGATAGTCCCGCGTGAAGTTTTTCATCATACGGTTAATACCGAGCTCCTGCAGATTTTTCAGCCAATACTGCGAAAATATGTACTTCGATTTTTTGTAAAGCTCCGCTTTGTTACCCGAATAATCCGGTTTATGATCGACCGACATCATCGCGGTGAAATCGTTGCTTTTGAAGAAATCCTGTATTTCTTTTATCTGCTCCGGCTTGTAGCCGGACGGCGGTTTTTGCTTTTTCTTTGCCATTTCTTGCTCCTATCGCTTTTTTCTAAAGAGCATTTTATCATTTCTGATGTCCAAAAAAGGGGCATATCAAACAATTGTCAGATATTGTAAACTGTTTTTTACGGTCCCATGAATGAAATCAGATCATAGCCCTTTTCTTTGCCCACCTTCATCATGTATTCCAACCGGTAAACTAAGCGCCGGTAGAAATCGATGATCAGATCTATTTCCGTATCATCTTCTGTTGGTCTGTTGTCGTTGTACGCCTTGACCTGTTCGTCAGTAAGGTTCTTTGCATACAGCAACTCATATGTAGCAGTCCCTCTCTTTTCTCTTAGCTTCGCGGTGTACTCGTTATCTCGCCCTGTAGAAAGCGCGTCGATCGTATCGTTGATGTCCGTTAGGATTTTTGCCATAGCTTCATAAGTATAGAAGTTATGTGTCAAATACCACTCGAATCCTTCCACGCATGAAGTATGCTCTGTCCCGTCTTCGTCCACCCATTTTTGATAATCTCTCCATTTGTTTGCTTCGAGATCTTGATCAAAGTATTTGTACAGGAATGGCGTTAGATACTGGGCGACATCGTCTTCTTCGATCGAGATTTCGATGCTTCTCATTTCCGCGATCGTGTCGATTCCGTTTGTGTCAGAGTAGTCGACAACCCTAACCGGCATGATCCAAAAATACGATGAACTATCATGACCATCGACAATGCCTATTTCTCTCTTGAAAATGTCTCTGCCGATTACCGATAAGCTCAATGCTTTTACCTGCTCAACCACTTCCGCATTTTCCAGGTGCTGTGATAGTGCGCTATCAAACAGATCCCTCAATTTGGTATATGATTTTTCGCAGATATCCGAGTCTAACAGGAACCGGTGAACGGTGTGATATATTTCTCCGTCTGACATGAACTGCGGATAGTCTTCGCCGAGCAAATCAAGCATGTCTCTGATGCATAATTGCGACGGTGAACACAATCTCATGAAATCGGTTTCCTTTTTAGGGAAGACGCCTTTCATTGCATCAATGAGTTCCTCTTTGCTGACTTCGTCATAATTCTTTACTGTAATGCTGTCATTGCCTGCACATCTGTATTTGCGCCAATTATCGTATTTCGGATTATAAACATAGTAAATGTATCCGCCATCCGTTACGAAAAAAAGGTTCTCTTGGTAGAATTTTACGACTTCAAAATCATCAAATAGTTTCATGCCTTCACCTCGTTTCTGCGGTTTTCACGCTATCGGATTATCTGATAATACTCTTTTCCAAAAGGCATATCTCTGACAATCGTATTGTCTCTAATATGAATGTCCCTTGAAATGTCCTCGAACAATTTCGTGCCATCCTTCAAATATAGTTCTGCAGAATAATCGAAGTTGCCTTCTTTTCTTTTTTCAGCAATGATGAACTCATCTTCGATTGTGATTACAGAGTAGCGATCTTCGAGTATACGCTTACCTTCTTTTGTGGTCAAACCGTATTGCGCCTTTTCGCCGGTCACGCAGAATCCCTCGAAATAATAATCTACGTATTTGCTTTCGTCATAAATGAACGGGATTATCGTGTTGCCGTTTTCATCGATCAGTCCGCATCTTCGTTCTTTCCATTTTACGAAGCCATTTTCGCTTTTGCGAGTTCTTTCAAAAATCTCTGCAGGTAACGGGTTGCCATCGTAATCGTAATAGTCGAGACCTCCCGTGTCCTTTTCACACTCAATATACGTTTCTTCAAAGCCAACATATTGGTATAAGAGTGGAATTATCACCTTGCCGGTATCCATGCGAGACACGCCAACACGATTCCAATCTTCTCCTGCAGCAATCAATCCGTGTTCTTGATTGTACTCATAAATAATGCCGTAACGTGGCTTCATAATCACGTTTCCGTCAAAATCCATGATCCCGTATAGCCCTTTAATCTCTCTCTGGTAGTTAACCGCCGTTCCGCTATGTGTAGCCAAGTTCGGATAGGTGCATTTTATTATTTCGTTGCCGGTGCTATCGATCAATCCCCATTTGGGTTCTCCGTCAATGAGTCTTGCCACGAATGCACGCGGGCAATCCATAATTCCGAATCGTGTCGCAAACACGTACTGCGGCTCTATGATAATCTTGCCGGTATTGTCTACATATCCCCACAAACCCGGGGACAATTCATCAAAGTATTCTTCCTCCGGATATGTGATTTTGCCCGTGAATTTTTCGGCTCTAAACGGGCAAACGCCAAAGCAGAATTCATCAGTGTCTATTTCGTTATCGAATGGAATCACTTCTCCCATTGCATTTACAAGATACTGTTGTGTACCGATCTTCACTGCGACACACTGATCCTCATGGAAGGACTCTGCGCTGTCGAAAATAGGCGGAACCAACCACGATCCGTCTGGTTTCAAATATCCCAATTTGCCATTTGCCTCGGATCGCGTCTCTATAATGCGCGGCTTATCCCAGAAGCCGTGATCAATATATGATCCCGAATAATCGGTCAGTCTGTTGCCGTAATCATCAATCAGCGTTTCGTTTACTCCATAGTATTCGTCCGGTTCCGGCTTATAGGTGCGCTTCCAAGATCCTTGCTTCAGGGGGATCCTGTATCGTCCCTCTATGCGTAATCCTCCACGATCACAAAGAGTTTTTTGAATTTTTTGCGGTACCATTTGAGAAACGCTGCCGTAATACAAAACATGTGCGGGAATGAAACAGCCGTTTGAAAAAACTACACCCGGCGTCTCATCGCTCAATTTAACAGAAGCCAAAACCGCTTCATTGAACGAAGCACCATGAAATGTGATGACATCAGGAATTGCTCTTTGATTAAACGCACACAAATAATAGTTCTTCACGTTTCCGTTATCACACGTTATTTGGATCGCATACGCGTGCATTTGCTGCGTGTCAAGCGGACGAACTCCTATGATCTTGGGCATAGGTATTCTCGTCGGCTTTTGCTCCCGAGGAACTTCAATCACTTCTTCGTCGTTTCTAATTGGCACTTCAACGATCTGGGAAATGCGATTCCACGGTCTGACAAAGAGCACGTATTTCATGTTGCCGGAAACCACGTTGACTTGGAATGCTGCATCCTTTTTCCCTTTGATATATGCAAGCATGAAGCCCTTTTTCTCGCCGAAATAGTGCTCAATACTATCTATTCCGTCTGCAATTAACTCAGTGTTTTCGTATTTGTCGTTAGCAATATCATACTCGCACCTATGCCCGCTACGACGTAATTCTGCATCATCTGACAATAGGCACTCAAAATCCGTTTTCGATCTTTTTGTGACTGCATCAAGGAATAGAGCCGTTGCATGATCCCAAAAGGATTCAGACACGCTCTTAAACCTATACTTGCCTTCGATGAGAATTGGCTTTAAGAAGTCAATGCCTCTGTTTGCACAAAGGTGTGACGCGATTCTATAGCGACCATCGTTATATCTATCGACGCAAACACAGTTGCGCATAATGATGGTCTCATATCCCTTGCTGTTCCATTCGTCAACCAGTTTCGCCGCGTATGCAGGATCGAGGTCAAACGGCAGCTTTTCTTCAAAATGCATAAAGCATAAGTACGCGAGTTTTTTGTTCTCCCTGCGCACGAAATAGCCGATATAATCGTCAAACAAAACGGTTTCTTCCAAGAAACGATCCGCGAGGAAGCAACCAATAGCCATTTGGTCAGCATAAGCCCACGCTAAAGGGATAATGGCAGAATCGTCAGTTTCCGGATCAGTATCCCATAATCTCATCTTAAGAATTGCGTTTTCTTTAAAGAAACCGTTTATCGTATCTTTTACGGAATAATCGTAGTATTTTGACACTTTTCAGTTACACCCCATTCTGTTTGAAAAAAGGCAACAAATAAGTTGCTTAGTTTTGTGAAATTGTTTTGTGACAATATTTTATCAAAATACATGTCCAATAAAACGGACATCGGTCTGAAATAATCCATAAAAATGCAACTATGCTCAGAGGTTTCATTACGGCATCTAATCTTATAAAAATCTTTAAATACTATAATATCTAAAACTTGAACGATTCAATAATACCTCATTTATGGATCAAAAACAAATGTTGATGAAGAAGAAAGAATATATATTTTTTTCATAGCCCGTGTCATTGCCACATAAAACTCTTTAACTGAAAGAGGTGTTGACATATCTATTATCACACAATCAAATTCAAGACCTTTTGACAAAAGTGTCCGGGACGATAAAAACTTGAAACTTTGATATTTTTTCTGCAAAGAAGGATCTTTCCTAATACGAATAGCTGAATCATAGATCGAAATAGCATGCTCTCGAGAATACTTGACGCTTCTAATCATTTCATAAAAGAGTTCTTTTCGATAGAACTTAAAAGTTGAATTGTTTTCAAACCAACAAAGCATATCTGCAATTAATTCATGGGCATTTCGACTTTGTGAATTAGTAATTAGTTGACCGAAATCTTTGTGCTTTGAAATATGACTAAAATCAAAGTTATTATTAACTAATCTATTCTTATATGAACTCAATTCCGTATTGACTTTTGTTGCGCATTTACTAACAAACTCGAGGATGCTAAGCATCAAACTTGCACCGGAACAGTTAGAAAACAGTTCAGCATATTTGTATAAATCTTCGCAATCTTGTTTCTCGTCTAATTGAAAGATCCCCGGGTGCCTTATACAAAAATTTGCTTGTTGTTGTTCCCACTTTGTAATATAGAGTACTGTGTTATATTGAGTCAGTTCCTTAAGTATAGAATATACATCAAATTTGTCTGGATCAAGCACGGATATACTTCCATTACACGAATTGATGGTCACTGTACAACGCTGATTCAACAGTGTTGGCAGCAAGGCTTTCCTTATGTTTGTAAGATATTGACCAAGCAACCAATTTGTTTTTTCCCAACGCCAAGGTTTGGTTTCAACATCAATGGTTGTAAACTCAATATTATTCCAATCGACAATCATTTGACCCGAAAATGAAAATATGCCCTGTAAAGGATCTCCAAGTACTCTTACAGGGAGATATTGGCTAATTGTTTTAAAAATCTCATGGTGTATTTGCAGACAATCTTGATATTCATCAACTATAATTCCTGAGTACGTCTGCTTAAGTATTTCTCCTGCCCATTTATGCTCAAACAGTTTATTTGTGCCAGAATAAAACTGCGAGTAATAGAGCTGTGATTCTTTCCTGTTTTTATAGGGAGAAAGAGCTGTATTAATTGATGCTGTGTGATTATACGCAGAACCCCATCGAATACAAAAAGCGGCTATCGTCGAAATGAAATACTTATTCTTTGGTATTTTTCTTAAATCAAGCCTTTTTTTCAGGGCATCAACTCCTGCATGGGTATGAGTTAAAAGCAGTTGTTTGCCTTCTGCAAAGTCAACCATATCCACTATCATTTCTGTTTTTCCGTGTCCTGCAGGGGCTTGAATAACCGCAGTTTCAGATGAAAAAACTGCATTAAGTTCTTGCTTCTTCATCTTTCATCACCCATTCAGACAATCCATCAACAATTCTTTTGATTGTTGACGTATTACAAAGAGCATTATAATTATTGAACAGAATTGAACTAAGTTGCTCTCCTAAACCAATTCGTTTATACCATGCATTCTCTTTAGCTATCCTACCTAACGACTTGCGCTGTTCAGACACGAGTGAAGATATAATTAAGTGTCCCTCTGCCTTTTCAAAAGGTATGTTTCCCTCAGTTAGTTTGGACGCAATTGAGTCTATGCCTTTATAACTTGTCGCAAGATCTATTGAACATTGAATTGCATTCATAGGTAATTCCATAAAAAACTGTTCTTCCAGAGCGTTATGTTCATCCCAATCGAAGACTTTAACGCCCGCTTCTCTCATCTTTGCTTTTTCGGATTTGTCGTTGTCATTATCTGAATCCATTACTATACAAATATCGTAGCCACATTCTCTGAAAATATCAGCACATTTGAAAATATTAGCACCATTACCATCAGCAATATTTACGCCCTTATATGCCATTCGATAGTTTTTTGTCTTTGCAAGAAACCTATCAAATGCACGAATAAAACCGATTTCTGTACTTCCTTCACAAACAACTAATCTTTTTGAAAGAAATGATTCTGGATTGCGCCGTACTTGGGCTTGAATAGTATCATTAACTCCTATTTGATCACTTTTTAAGACAAATGCATTAGTGGTTCCATTGATGGAATGGATTACCATTATTTCATCTATCACGCATTCAGCTACTGTTACAGGAGAATGTGTTGTCATCAATATTTGACCGGCAGAACTCCGACTATCTCTAAACTCGTTAATTAAGTTGCGCAAACGATACGGTTCAAGCCCGTTTTCGACCTCGTCAATCAAGAGAAGAGCGTTACAACTGGATATTCCAATATTCAAACCCATTGATAACAATCTCTGACTTCCCGTGCCTAACTGGCTCAATGGAGCATCGCCGTCAAATAGACCAACAGTTGATGAGAAGGAGTTGTTTTGAATTAGCAAACGGCTTTTTATTTGGTCTTCGAAGTAAACTCCATATTTTTTCCCGACGCTTGATAATGTAACTGAAACACTATCTAATGCACTTAGATCTGCATTCTTTGCTGCGTTTCTCAAAGAATCAGTGTATGCATCATGAAGAACACCTTTGGCATCAGCATATTTTTGAAGAACTGAATTCTTACCCCATACTAAGTCTTTTGATACATTCGCGCCAATAGATCCAACATACAACTGCTTCCTGTCGTTATGAGATATTAGTTTAGGCTCCATACGATTACATACAATTTCCCACTTTGGTTCTAAGGTGGCATCTATAGTAAGTTGTATAGTTAAACAAAGAGGGAGATTATCTTGTGGCTCATCATCAATGTCCTCTCCGAATAAAGCATTTGGTCTTCTGAGGAAAAGTCCATATTTATCTTCAGAAAGAAAAAGATCTGGAAACTCCGAAAAGGTAGCTCGAATAATAATTGGAGTTATCGTATCGCCATCATAGAAATCCGTATCAGCAACAACAAGATTCCAGGTAGGCCAGAATGCCCATTCAATGGCTTTTAGTATAGTTGTTTTTGTGCTGTCGCCCGCACCAATTAAGCAAATAATTCTCGAATCCAAAGGAAATGAAATCATACTTTTCCGAATGCCTCGAAAATTGTTTATTTCAATATTTGTAATTCTCATGTAATCTCTCCATTTAGATTATTAATGAAGCGTCGAACCTTTGACTATATCCTTAAGTGTCTCTTGAAAAGTATCGTTAATGTTTTTGGGCTTTAATTGACACTCCCAAATTGTTACCACATGCCACCCAAGATTCTGTAGTTGCTGAATATTCGCTTTGTCACGCTCGGCATTCTTCTGTATCTTTGGAATCCAATACTCTTGATTCGACGACGGCCACACAAAACGCGGGCAATCATGCCTGTGCCAAAAGCAACCGTTTACAAATATCACGGTTTTATACTTGGGAAGAACAATATCTGGTTTGCCAGGAAGGTCTTTAACATTCTTCCTATATCGAAAACCTTTTGAAAACAGATATTTTCGCACAAGTTCTTCAGGTTTGGAGTTTTTGCTACGAATATGGGACATGTTCATACTGCGAATCTCTTTTGAATGATTATCCGCCATAAAAATCACCCCAAAATCATTCGTATTTGTTCCGCAATACGTCTGACGACCGGGACGCATACCGAATTGCCGATTTGTTTATATGCGTCGTCAAGTGTAATCGTATTCGGAAAATAGAAGCTATGAGGGAACCCTTGAAAATCAAGACATTCGCGCAGCGTCAGCTTGCGAATTCCGAAATCATCCCATACTACCGGCACGCGATCCGGATATGTACCCATATTTGCCGTTAAGGTTGGACACATATTATTCTTCGTCAATCGAACCTCGTTGTCAGTAGGGCGATATATTGCCGTTCTGTCGTTCATGTGACTTTCAAAGTGCGAATACAGTTCATTGCCATTGTAATAATAAATATCATTCTGCTTTTCGTTTCTGTGAATGATATCCGACGACTGCGTTGTCAGCTTGATAGGATCGGGATGACAATAGTTTTTGCTCACGCTGTCATTAACGGCAGTTATATAAATACGTTTTCTTATATGAGGAAGATTGCCGTATTCATTGGCATACATCACCTTGTAATATACAGCATACCCGAACTGAGCAAGGGAGTTGAATATAACAAGAAATGTTCTGCCGTTATCGTGTTCGACAAGATTCGCAACATTTTCAAGAAAAATCACCTTTGGACGTTTTGCATCAACTATTCTTGTAATCTCAAAGAACAGATTGCCGCGCTTGTCATCAAATCCCTTTTGTTTTCCCGCAATCGAGAACGGTTGACAAGGAAATCCCGCAGTCAGAACGTCAAAATAAGGTATTTCGTCGGATTTAACTTTGCGAATATCTTTTTCAACAAGATAATCTTCACCGAAATTATGGCGATATGTTTTGCAGGCGGCGGCATCTTTTTCATTTGCCCAAACGACATCAAACCCGGCTTGCATAAAGCCGAGATCAATGCCGCCTATACCACTGAACAAACTGCAAATACTCGCCATAATAGAATCTCCGCCCTTAAAAATCCAATAGATATGTTCCGTCTGCGTATTTACGGAATGTCACCGCAGTTTTACCGTACAATTCAAGCATCTGCTTTGTCACATATCCGCCTGAAGGCGCACCTATCTTCTTGCGAATCCATTCACCGAGTATTGCATTGCTTTCTACACTGTGCAGAGCTTTGTTGTTTTGCTGTGCCATACGCATATGGAAAGAGCCAAAATCTTTCGTGATAACTTTGAACATTGGGCAGTTTTCATCTTCCGGATTAATTCTGTCAGGGAAGAAACCAGGCTTTTTATCTTGATGGTTGTATGGAATATACGCTTGGTTTTGATCCCTTTTTGTGCCATTTTTACGAATGCCCCAATTTATACCTGAACCGTAGCCGGTATCGCTTCCATCGGCACGTAAGAGAGATACAGTCAGTGTATCGACAGGTGATTCCTTGTCATATGCAAGATAGTCCATCTCTGAATTGTCCGGTTCCTCATATGCCTCTGCCGAATTGTTGATTATATTTTTCAACTTCTCAGAAACAGTGGGATCAAAGCAATCAATTGTATCAGCACGGAGCGATTGATAGTACAAATACGCCTCCGTGGGGCTACACATACTTACAGATTCTCTGCGCCTGTAAAAAGCGTTCATCGTATAGTTCAAAGAGCCGCAAAAGGCGACATTTGGAGTTTCAACTTTTTCATGATTGAGTGAGCTCCAAATATATACTTTAGAATGCACTTCTGAGTTTTGGCAAATATAACGACAAGAGATTTTGGGCATCCCTTTTGAATCATTAAGAAATCCGATAAGACGGCAGATATCTTCATGTTTTTTCTGGGACAAACTCGTCTTTGTCATGCCTAATACGATTTCTACAGACAACCCTTTATTGAGACGATTTGTCTTCATCCCCTCTGAAAGACCGATCATGTGCGTCGATATTCTTTCGCAGTCAGTAAATGCTGTAATAATCTTTAACGAATTACAGGGATGTACAAACTCTGCTCTTGCCGGCGTAAAAAGCACCGGCTCATCAAATTTATCTGAAATGAATGTAGGAAGCTTCGTTATGGAATCTGTCTTTTCAAAAATCATGATTATTCCTCCAAATTTGCTTTTGTTGATGGATAGTCAATGCCCGCAAAGCAATTGAGAACAGCGGTAATGACAATTTCAGACAGCTTGCAGGGAACCGCCATACCGATTTGTTTTCTAACACTGCTGTAGTTTCCAACAAACTCAAAATCGTCAGGGAATGTCTGTATGCGGGCTCGCTCTCTGTTTGTCAGTTCACGATCAGTCCAGTGATACATAAATGTGCCGCCGCCACCAGATGCCGTAACAGTATAAGCAGGTTTATCTGGATCAAGTTTTCGGTAAATCTGGCTTATTCTCGTTTTTGTATGTATTTTCAAATCTTCAGGGAAATCTTTTCCAAGCCTTTCTTCCGCTTGCCAAATATTCTCGCCGGGAAGAATATAGGATAGTCTTCGTATAACATCAGCGGATAGCTTTCTTGTCTCGTTGTTTGGTGAATCACCCGGAATATTAGATAATGCAGTTCTTGCTGAAATATCGCAGTTATCATATAATGCAGGATCTGGTATCTTATACTCAACCGGAATATCATTCCTGATGCCAACTATAATAACCCTATGTCTTGTTTGCGGAATGCCATACTGTTCTGATTTATATAGGTTAACATTCAGTTTGTATCCGGCTTCGCGCATATCATTCAGAATAATCTCAAAGTCTCCTGAACCGGCTGAACGAATACCTGAAACATTTTCAGCAATAAACCATTCTGGGCGATGTGCTTTTAGAACTTCGATTCCGTACCAGTACAGCTGTCCGAATTTTTCGTTTTCAAATCCTTTATGCTCGCCAACATTAGAAAAGCTATTGCACGGGAATCCGTAGCAAAAAGCGTCTATCTTTTCAAGCTTAGCTATATCGAGATCTCTTACATCACAACAGAAAACCGAATTGGGATCTTCCGGGCAAATGTTTTTTCGATAAGTTTTGCAAGTGTCGGAATCGTAATCATTTGCCCAAACGTGTTCTATGGAATACGCACCATCGTTGCTTCTTGCGCGCATTGCTCCACAAGCAATTCCGCCAGGCCCGCAAAATAGTTCGCCGAGTCTGAAAACCTTTTTCTCTTTGACAATTTCTTTATCACCCGATTGCATCCATTCGTCAATCTTACTGATCTTGAATTTCCAGATACGTCCAACTTTAATACCGGGCATACCGCGCTTTTCAATCCAAGTCAAACAGGTATCACGAGTAATGCCGAGATATTCGCACACCTCGTTCATCGAGTACCAACGCTCGATTTTGTCATTTAACATGTCCATAAGAAACCTCACTTTTTAGGATGCATACAACAGTTTAGCTTATTATAGCACAAAGAAGCCGAAAAATCAAGACGTTTAATGCCGAATAATGCAGAATTTCGGTAAACAATACGTCTTTGAAACGAAAAGCGGAGCCGATAATGGCTCCGCTCGGGGGTGGGGTATTAAGTTGGTATTATGCGTACACGAAATCGCGCAGGACGAACTCTTCGACGCGGTTGCGGATGGAATTCATACGGCGGGTGTATTCCATCGCATCGGTTTGTTTAAGGTCCTCCGTGACGCCTTCAATTTCAGCGTACTGGCGGATCATTAAATCGTAGGTTTCCTGCGTGTCGCGATTCAGATCGGTCAGGTACTGTTCAAGTGTGCCTTTCATACGCATGACGTTGATAACGGTTGGACTTTTCTTCTTCAGGTAGTTGTAGTGGCGCTGTCCCCAGACGCCGACGCGGGCGACAAATTCATCTTTCATGGTAGTCCCTCCTCACATATTGAATATTATGAAATCCGACTCGCCGATCTTTTCTGCTCGGCTTTCGATGAAGTCCGGTTGCCGTTCGATCCGTTTGTAGAAATAGGCGATTTCCTCCGGTGTAGCGTCGAACGGCTCTTCGCCGCCGTAAAGGAACGATTCAACGTGCGCGTTGACGGTTTGATACCTGCTGGCTTCGCGCAAGAAACTCTCATATGCGGTCCAGCCCTGCAGATCCTGCCGACACGTCGGGATCCCTCCGACTAAGAGGTTTGCAGTCTTACCGTCTGAATACAGTGTGACTTGTGAAAAACGTAAGCTCATATATGTGTTTCCTCCTTTGTAGCTTCATTATAGTACACATAGGCGGAAAACAAAAATGTGCGATTTCGCCGTAATGGCTCGATAAAATATGTACGCTCAGCCCCGTTAAAACAGTGTAATTTTCAAGTCCGTTATCAATATTCGCACCAGTCGAGAGCCTCGACGCGCAAACGCGCAGTTGAGGTTCTTCTTTTTTTGTGTATGATACCTCGCGTTTTTTCCTTGCGTTATGAACACTCCGACCAAATTACGGGTTGCCGCTTTTGCGGCGGCGCGTAATTTTTTCTGTTTATAGGGCTCGAACCTGAGAAGGTCTGAAACAAAGCGGAAATCCCGCCATTTTTGTGACAGGATTTTCGCTTTGTGTTATTAATATATGATTCTACTTATATTTAGATAAAAACTCCCTAACACTCATACCGGTATTGCTTTTAAAAAATTGTGAAAAGTATGAGATAGAGGAAAATTGCAGATTTTCTGTAACCTGAGTCGCATTTTTTCCTTCTAAAAGCATTTTCTTGGCATATTGGATACGCAGGTCGTTATAATATTTTTTTATGCTCTTTCCAGTATGCTTTTTGAAGGCTCTTTTTAAGGTCGCTGCGCTGACATTACAGATGCGTGCCATTTCGGGAATGGTTGGCAGTGTTGTGATTGAGCAATCATCCATCAGTTTTATGGTTTTGCCGTAAATTTGAGCAGAACTATCATTGAAAAAATGAGGAATTTCCGCATTGAGAGAACTGATTCGTATTATGGCTTCCAACAATGGCAGGGCAACTGAATTTTCACCGTATCCGCCATGTTCCGCTTTGCCGATAAGCATATTTACAAGCAACATATCATCGCTGTTAAAGTGATGAAACACTACCTCTTTTTCAGCTGCGCCCGCTTTTTCAAGGCAAAAATGAATCGAAACAAATTCAGCATGCTTTTCGTTCCCCACATGGTTGCAGTGAAACAGCCCGGGCGACCAAAAGAGGATATCGCCGGCAGATAATTCAAATATTTTTTCCTCAACGGTCACATTCATATTGCCGCTAAGGACAAGATTAGCCTCATAGGTATCGTGTTTATGCCCCGAAAAAAAATATGACATATCCAGACTGAACCATCTGAAAAAAGTGATTTCAGTTAATCTCATACCACCGCCTCCCCGAAAGTTGAAGCTTTCCTAAGTCTTATTCGTAATCTTTCACTGTATTATACCTCAAACAAGGCTTTCCGTCAATTGAAAAATGAATAATTTTGAGCCGATTTATAAAATTTTAGAACTTTTTTCATATTTACTTTATTGTTTTTTATGATATAATATAATAAAATAAATGGGGGTGGTGTTTTTGAATGAAAATAAATAAACTTTTATCCTTTCTCCTTACACTTTGCATGGTATCCTCCATGTTTACCGTGCTTACTCTTACCGCATCTGCTCCTGCTATGGCAGAGGGCGCTACGGAGACCGAAAAGGCTATATTTATCGGCAGCACATCTAAGATAACCGCTGCGTTTATTCCGATAGATATTAATACTACCGGTACGCATTATTATAAACTTTCGTTTAAGTGTAAAACGCTTAAAAACGGAACTTCAGGCAGGGCTGACGCCAAGCCTTCTATCGGCATAATCCACCCGAACAGCTCGGCAGAGCAGACCGAAACCGACCCGGCATGGGCAGGCGATTACACCAACAATACAGGCGCTACATATACAAGCGGCGTATTTACTTCGAGATTTTACATTAATTACAGTAACGCCAAACGCCGTGACGATGCAAGCGACGCAGGTTACAGGTCTTTCTATATCACAATAGGAAATGCCGCTCCCAGAAATGCGACGACTAATTCTTATGTAAACTACGGCGTTTCGTTTATATTCAGCGATATTACGCTTTATGAGTGCGATAGTGACGGCAGCAATGTTCAGGAAGAGAACTTAATTCCCGCAATAAATGACGATAACATTGATTTTAAAGGTACATATTTTATGCGTAAAGACTGTGCCGCTACATGGGATAGCCCGTTTGGTGCTACGACAGGCAAGTGGCATGTTCTTTCTATGCCTAACGATGTAAAGGCTATAACCGTACCGAGCGACTATAACACCTCCTCAAACTATGACGCTGCTAACTTCACAAAGCAGGGCGACACCGATTATATCCGTGAGTATTATACAAATTCAAATTACTCCGATTTAACATTTGCAAAGCTTGCTGACAGCAACAACGCCGGCTTTGAAGTAATACCTGCTGATGTAAACAAAAAGATGATAATCATTGACGCCAACCATGAAGACGAACCCGATTCCAATTCAGGTGACGGCGCCCAGTATTCGCCTACTAAGAACAAACCGGCAAATATCTTTATACCGATATCCTTCGGTCAGTATTCGATGACTCAGTATGGTGCGACGAGCGATATCAACTATCTTCTCAAGGTAACTATGAAGGCTGTTCGCCTTGAGGGCGAAGGCCATCCGGTGCTTGGCAGAATAGTAGGCTGTAAAAATGACACCAGCGGTAACAACGGTAAAGCTTCGCAGGCAATGGCATATTCTTGCTATAACATTGATACCGGTGACTATTATGCCAACCCTGTTACAGGCAACGAAACTATTAAGGACACCTCAGGCAACAGAATTACTTATACATACGATGCGGCAACCGGCGATTTCGTAGGTTACATCCGTGTTCGTGCTTCTGATAACGACTATGCTTCAAGATGGGGCATAAACGAAATCATAACCATAGGTAACGCCGAGCGCGCACCCGGCGTTGCAAAATTCGATTCAACGGCATTTAATTCATCCTTCGCTATAAGCGATATTACTATGGATGTTTATGCGTATGACGGCAAAATGGGCGACCTTGTAGCATCCGATATAGCTCCCCATTTCTATGCAGATACAGTTGATACAACATCGAACTGGGTATTCCAGCCGAACAATCAGTCGTACTCTAATCACGGCCATGATCTTATCCGTGCACAGCAGTATCTCTGGAGTGTTGACGGCTGCACGGGTATGGTACATGCTGAGAATCTTTCGGCCTGTATGGCAAACGGTCACAGCCTTACTAAGGTTGCGGCTACAGATACAACCCGTGAGTATTACACCTGCGCTGCTTGCAGCAAGATGTATGCAGATGCTTACGGTCTTGAAGAGATAACAGACACTTCTCTTACTCAAAAGATGATTAAATTTAACGCAACTGCGAAAAGGGCAACAGCCTTTTATCCTATGAAGCTTGGGGGATTTTCGGGCAACCGTTGGTTTAAATTCACTTGTAAGGTAAATATAATAAGCGGCAGCGGTTCTCCGGTGGTTTCCTCTCTATATGCGAAATATTACGGAACAAATGCATGCGACGACAGCCCACCGGTTACCACTGAAAACGACGGCGACTATGCATTTTTTGAATCTTCTTACGATCCTGCCACAGGTTTGCTTACCGGCTATATGAAGGCTTGGAATGCGACAAATTATAACCAGGGAACCAGATACCCATATATCCGCTACAATCCGATAACCGGTAATAACTTTGCTATTGTAGTCGGCAACGGCAGATATGTTGGCGCTGGTTTTGCCGATATCACGACTGACACGGAATTTGCCATAACCGATCCTGCGTTTTATATGCTTGATTGTACTGCGGCAGGAAGTGCGGACGGTCTTGCCGCGGCAAAAAGCGCAGGAATCATCAGCGAGAATCTTATCTGTCCCATAGCAGATAAAACGACCGATATGAGCGACGGATATACCGATACCTGGTCAAGCGCTCAAAATCCGCTTGTTGCTCCCGGTGGTAAATGGTATAAACTGACACGGCAATCTGACACGGTCAATTGCCTGTCCATTCCGGAAGGATATTTTGAATTGGAAGATTATAATTATCCCAAAATGCTTCGCCTTGCAGGTGCAAAACGCACAACCAATCAGCAGGCGGTCGCACTGGAGACTCATTTGGATGCCGGAAGCACCTATCAGTTTGATCTGGATTACAGGGCTTTTGGCGGTGTAACAGCCCTGATCGATATGCAAACTGCTATCGAAGGCGGCAGTTACAATGCTTCAACCGTGTCTTTTACGAACACGGCTTCAAATGTTGAAGGCGCACATCGCTCTGTTCGCTTTACAATGCCGGCAAACGCCAGAAGCACCAACAATTTCAAAACTTATCTCGGTCAGAAATGGCCGCTTCGAAATAACGGATGCGTCTATTTCGCCAACGCTTCCATTCGCAAGGTTTCGGGAAGTACACTCGGCAATAATCTCTTTACAAACGGCGATTTCCATGAGAATGCTACAGGCAGCGTTTCGGGCTCAGCAACGATAAACGATTGGGATAAAATTGGTTTGTCAGATTACCCGTCCGCAACACTGATGCCGATTCCCGCATCCTTCTTTGAAAAAGAAAGAGATTACAAGTCGGATATAGCGTTCAAATTTAAGGGCGGCGATATTTATAAACCGCAATTCAATTTCCTTTTTAGTGCGAACAAGACTTATGATCTGTACTATGACTATCAGTGTGATACAGGTACAACGGTCAACGCCTATATTTTCTCAAAAGACAATTCTTTGTCGGTCACAAAAATCAGCAGCACTTCGGACAACAGAAGTACTGCTCATTACAGGATCACGACAAGTGCCTCCACGCAAACTTATGATACGCACATCACTTCAAACGGCAGTATCCGTTTTGCGCTGAACAGCAATTCCTATGATGATCCGTTTTATCTTTCAAACATAGGGATTTATGAAAACAATTCCGGTGAAAATCTGATCGGGGATCTCAATCCCATTTACAACAACTCCAACTATTGGGCTTTGGATCAAAAAGGCGATTATATTGGATTTGAACTTTTTAAAGACGATACAAATGCCGATGCGCAAAAGGCGGTTATAGGGCACGGCTGGAACGGCAATCTCGATTATAACGAAAGGCGTGATTCGGGCACATACGCACAACTCGTAAAAGTAGATGGCGATTTCTTCAACTACTATTCCAATACGCAAAAACTTGTGAAAATGATAAAGCATCTGCTTGAAGCGGAAACTGACTATGACCCTTATGCGGATACAATGAATCCGCTCTATGACCCGAATGCTGACAGTGCGGATAATATTAAAGACTTAGTCAGAATCAAGAAGAATATTATTGCAGGCGCGTATAACATTATCGCCGAGCAGACAAACGGCGGCGTTTACGGTTCTGTCAACACTGTTGCCTGCTATGGCGACAGCGTAACGCAGGGTATGGGATATAGTGAATCAAGTCCCGGGAAAACCTATCCCGGCAGACTGAACAGCATGCTCGGCAGTGGCTATACCGTTGTTAACTGCGGTGACCCGGGCGAAGCAACACCTACCATTATGGCACGTCAGGGCGCTTTGACAATGAAAACAAATAAGGCATTTACTTTCCCCGCAGGTACCGCCCAAATCCAAATTGGTACTAAGAGTGATAACGGATTTGTAACATCCACAAATCAACTTATAGATCTTACAAACGCCCTTGGTAACCAAAGGTCAATTAATAACATCACCATAGGCAATAACACTTATGAGCTTATAATGACCGACTTTGTTTGGAGTCCAAGATCCTGCAATATCCACCTTAAACGCTCAAACACAAGTTCCGCCCTCCTCATTCCCGCAGGAACCGAAGTTAAATTCAATTGCAATACGCATCAGACCGACTGCGATATCTATATGATGGGTGCAAACGGGCATTATACCTCGGCAAACGACCTTGTCGCCCAGTTCAAGGCGTTGGTTGATAATCACGGCTCCAATAACTTCCTTATCGTTATTCCCTACTGGAACGATTACTGCGACGTTCCTTTCAGAGAGGCGTTCGGCGATCACTGTGTAAGCTTCCGTGAAGTTGCAATTTCAACCGGTCTTGCATATGAAGGGATTACCCCGACGAGCACAGATAACGAGTATATTGCACGCGGCGAAGTTCCTCCATCACTCCTTTATTATCCGGATAACCCTGATGTTCACCTGAATGCAAAAGGTTACGATCTGCTGGCTCATATTCTTTATGAACAAGGAGAAACAATAAACATCTGGTAATTCTATTGCAAGACTCAGAAATTGAAAGGGTCTCCATAAGTAAAGCACTTACACTCACATTATAGACAATAGTCTTCACCTCATTTTTAAATCAATGCGGCACATCATAAGATGTGCCGCATTGATTATTTCCGGCAAAGTATATTTCACTTTAAGGCTTTCTGATTGATATATTTGTGTGTATTACATACAAAACTTTGAATTTTAAATGCAATTAAGGAAATGATATTTCTATACGAGGTGAAGTATGGAAATATTAAAGGTGGTTTTAACATCGGTTCTATCAGCGGCGGCGCTGTTCGTTATTGCGAAGGCAATGGGGCACAAGCAGATGTCGCAGTTAGATTTCTTTGATTATATCGCGGGGATAACCATAGGTTCTATCGCGGCGGAGCTTGCTACGGAGCTTGAGTCGCCGATGAAGCCGCTTATTGCTATGATTGTATACGGTGTGATAACGGCTATACTCACTTGCCTTACAAGCAAGGCGCCGAGAATGAGGAAGATAATAAACGGTACGCCGACTATAATAATGAATGACGGCAAATTATACCGCAAAAATATGAAAAAAGCGAAAATAGACCTCAGCGAATTTATGGTTATGTGCCGACAGGAGGGTTACTTCAATTTAAGCGACATACAAACCGCGATATTTGAATACAACGGCAGGCTTACGGTTTTACCGAAGTCGGTAAAACGGCCTGTCAACCCCTCGGATATGGGACTGACGCCGGAAATTGAACACATAAACACAGAGGTTATTATGGACGGCAGAATACTCGGTGAAAACCTAATGCGTTTAGGACTCGATACGGACTGGTTAAATACCGAGCTTAAAAGCCTCGGATACAAAAACGCCAAGGAGGTTTTCCTTGGCGTGTGCGATGATAAAAACAATCTAAAAATCTTTTAACTATCACTTAATCTCATTTCTTGCGTATTCAATTTGCTTTTCGACCGAATTAACACAGGTGCCGCCTAAGCTGTTGCGTAAGTTAACACAAGTGTTAAGGTCAATAGCCTTATATAAATCATCCTCAAAGATTTCAGAAAAGTTTTTGTATTCTTTAAGAGTCAGTTCATCAAGCGTTTTACCCGATTTAATACAATGCGACACTATCTCACCCGAAAGCTTATATGCCGTACGGAAAGGCATTCCCTTTTTGGTAAGGTAATCGGCGAGGTCGGTTGCGTTTATAAATCCGCCCTTAGCCGCAGAGAGCATATTCTCGGTGTTTGCCGTTATACCGCCGACCATACCCGTAAATACATCAAGGCACATATTTACGGTATCAAAAGCGTCAAACACGCTTTCCTTATCCTCCTGCATATCCTTATTATAAGCAAGCGGAAGCCCTTTAAGCATTGTAAGAAGTGCTACAAGGTCACCGTATACCCTGCCCGTTTTTCCGCGTACAAGCTCCGCCATATCCGGATTTTTCTTTTGCGGCATAATTGATGAGCCGGTAGTAAAATCATCCGACAGTTCAATAAACTTAAATTCCCAAGAGGACCAAAGCACTATTTCCTCTGAAAACCTTGACAGGTGTGCCATAACAAGTGACAGAGCCGAACAAAGCTCTATACAAAAATCCCTGTCGGATACACCGTCAATGGAATTAAGAGAAACTTTGGAAAGCCCCAGTTTTTCCGCTTCAAAAATCCTATCGGTATCATAAGTTGTACCGGCAAGAGCGCAGCAGCCTATCGGAGATACAAGCAAACGCTTCCGCGCGTCGGTTATGCGGTCTATATCCCTGAGCAGCATCATTGCATATGCCATAAGGTGATGCCCGAAGGTAACAGGCTGTGCGCGCTGCAAATGGGTATAACCGGGCATAACGGCGGATTTATACTCACAGGCCTTATCGCATATTACAGCGATCAGCTTTTTTAGCTTATCCTGTATTTGCTCAGTTTGACTGTTAAGATACAAACGCAAATCGAGCGCGACCTGGTCATTACGGCTCCTTGCGGTATGAAGCTTTTTTCCGGTATCACCGATACGCTTAGTCAAGGTCTGCTCAACAAATGTATGGATATCCTCAGCCAAACAATCAATTTGAAGCTTCCCGCTTTCAAGGTCGCTGAGAATACCGGAAAGACCGTCTATTATGTCGTCAGCCTCACTTTTTGATATAATGCCTTTTGCACCTAACATAGCTGCATGCGCCATACTGCCTTTTATATCCTCTTTAAACATTCTTGAGTCAAATTTAATAGAGGAATTAAAATCATCGGCAATTTTGTTTACCGTGCCGTCTGTCCTTCCTGCCCAAATTTTTCCCATAGTATCACATTTCCAAACCGTTATTTTTCTTCATTTTAGCTATAACCTTTGTGGGTAAACCGTAAAGATTGACAAAACCCTGAGAGTCTTTCTGATCGTAAACTTCATCCTCATCAAAGGTTGCCATATCCGCATCATAAAGCGAATAAGGAGACTCCATACCGGCATTTATCATATTACCTTTATAGAGTTTGAGTGTTACATCACCGGTAACCGTTTCCTGCGTTGACTTTACAAAGCACAGAATTGCTTTTGTAAGTGGTGAAAACCATTGAGCGTTATAGACAAGTTCCCCAAGCTTCTGAGCAACACTAGCCTTATAATGAGCCGTTTCCTTGTCAAGACAAATACTCTCGATAAACTCATGCGCTTTATAAATTATAGCTCCTCCCGGAGTCTCGTAAACGCCTCTGCACTTCATACCTACAAGCCTGTTCTCCACAATATCAAGGAGACCTATTCCGTTTTTACCGCCAAGCTCGTTAAGACAGCTTACAAGCTCTGTAGCATTCATCTTTACGCCGTCAACCGCTGTCGGAACGCCCTTTTCAAAATGTATTTTAACATATGTAGGCTTATCCGGCGCCTGTTCAGGCGATACGCCCATTTCAAGGAAGCCTTCCTCGTTATACTTTGGCTCGTTTTTCGGGTCTTCAAGGTCAAGGCCTTCATGAGAAAGATGCCAAATGTTTTTATCCTTTGAATAGTTGGTCTCCCTACTTATTTTAAGCGGAATATTATGCGCCTCCGCATAATCTATTTCCTCGCCTCTTGATTTTATATCCCACTCACGCCACGGGGCTATAATCGGAATATTCGGCAAAAACGCCTTTATACCAAGCTCGAAACGCACCTGGTCGTTACCCTTACCGGTACAACCGTGGCATATAGCGTCCGCCCCCTCTTTTAATGCTATCTCCGCTATTCTCTTCGCGATTATCGGGCGGGCAAATGCCGTACCCAAAAGATACTCCTCGTATTTTGCACCTGCCTGAACGCAGGGAAAAACATAGTCGGTCAAGAATTCCTCAGTCAAATCTTCTATGTATATTTTAGAAGCTCCAGTCTTTATTGCCTTTTCTTCAAGCCCTTCAAGCTCACTCGCCTGGCCTACATTTCCGGAAACGGCAATGATTTCCGGATTGCCGTAATTCTCTTTAAGCCACGGGATGATAATTGATGTGTCAAGACCTCCTGAATATGCCAACACTATTTTTTTATACTCTTTTTTATTCATAATATTTCCTCCATTTATGCAACCTTTTGCATAAATATAACATATTGTGAATAAATATGCAAGAGTTTTCTGAAAATTTGTTAAAAAATTCAGAAAACTCCCTTTTTGTAATGAAAAATTATGCAGTTTTACTTATTTTAACCCTTCCGGAAGCGAGAGTCCATTGAATTTTGCAAAAAAAGGTACCAGGTCAGCAATCATTTTATCAATTCCTGTTAAAGTATCGCTTTCAAAATTCAAAGGCATAACAGGGTCGTGAACACTCATTCTTAAAAGAAACCATCCGTCACCGCTTGATACCCGTAACCCCTCGCGATTGTCATCAGCTATTCTGTACCCCTGCTTGTTGCTTATAAAGCTTTCAAGCTCTTTTATAACATTATCACCGTAAGTTTTAAAATCGGATTCGGTTATATTTATCCTGAATTCCCTTTCATCCGCGGGCATTTTAAGAGTGGATAAAAGTTCACCTATGTCAGTACCCTTTGCAACCTCGATAACTATCTTTGTAGCAAGGTATGCTCCGTCATCTAAAAAATAATTTTCCCTCAGCGCGGCGTGACCGGATGTTTCAATAGCAAGCGGACAATCTATGCCCTGCTTGCAAAGCTCAATCGCCTTATCAATAACATTTTTATATCCGCGACGGTAACGATAGTGCTTACCTCCGAGCGTCTTTTCTATATATTCTTTCAGCCCATCAGATGTCACAGAATCAGTAACTATGGTTTGTCCTTTTTTACCATCAGCGGCAATATAACCGGCTAATGCGATAAGACGGTTACGATTGATTTCAGCACCGTCAGGTCCTACACAACCTGCCCTGTCAACATCGGTATCAAATATTATTCCGAGATCAGCGTTATTTTGAAGCACCGCTTCACATATACTTTGCATAGCCGTCCTATCCTCAGGATTGGGAATGTGATTAGGAAACATTCCGTCCGGCTCCAAATATCTGCTGCCTGCAATATCAGCTCCGAGAGGTTCCAGCACCTCATTTGCATAAAAACCGCCTACGCCGTTTCCCGCGTCTACAACTATTTTAAGACCTTTAAGCGGTTCCTCTCTGCCAACTCCCGAAACAATTAAATCTCTGAGCCTTTTAGCGTAATCTTTCATATAATGTAATGTAAAAGTCGCGCCTTTTTTAACACCTGTTACCCGCATACCTTCGCTTGCCGACTCAAGAATTTCCGAAACATCCCTGCCCTCAAGCCCGCCTGACGGCAAAAATATTTTTATGCCGTTTCGGTCAAACGGATGATGGCTCGCGGTAATCTCAATAGCCGCATCGGCGGAAAGGTCAACGGTCGTCATAAACATCGCGGGAGTTGAAGCGAGGCCGCAATCAAATACCGTAACTCCCGAGTTCACAAGTGCATAAATAGCCGCTCTGCAAATGCGATCAGCTGTAATTCTACTGTCGTGCCCAATAGCAATTTTAAGTTCTTCCGGATTTTTACCAGTTCTATTTATGTACCATACAACAAATGCGGAAATTATATCATCTACCGCACAATCAGTAAGTTCAACCGACCTTCCTCCTAAATCGCTTGCGTATCCTCTTATATCGGTTCCGCTCTTTAAAAATTTATAATCCATATTTTATCTCCTGTTCTAACCGCCAAAAATAAACAGTGCAACAAAATAGCCGCAAACAATTACAAGCAACGCTGATAAGGTAAATATTGCGGCTCTTATTGCAATATCCAAAGACGGATTGTTAGGTTTCCTTAAATGTTTTGATTTGTATATAATAATCACCGGTTTTATCTTTTGTAAAAAAACGGCAGCCTATACGGTTTTTACCGCTTGAAAGATAAAAAAACAGTGATATGCTTAAATATATGGGAGAAGATTATTATGAAAATCAATACTATGCGTGACGATAAAATAGAATTGTATCTGAGTGATGAAGAAATTGAAAAAATATTCGGCGGTTATGACCTGATTGATTATGACGCCCCCGAATGCAGAATAAAAATACATAGCCTGCTGCTCTCCGCCGCGCCATGCACATTGTTACCGTTAAATTGTGACCGGGTATTGATAGAAGTAAAGCCGAAGGAATACGGATGCACCATAACTCTCACAAAAATATACGGTTCACCAAAAAAATACCGCCAATCGGCGAAGATGAAAACAATAGTGTTTGTTTTCGAAGACAGTAACAGTATGATTGCTTCCACGAATTGTATGAAGGCTTTGAAAGCGGAAAAAAGTGAACTATATTCAAACGGAAAAGAATATGCGCTGATAATCATATCAAACCGCGAAAATAAAAAGACGATTGCCGGTTTATGTGAGTATTGTACGATAAAGCTCAGAAGAACAGAAGCCGAAAGAATAAGAGAATACTGGCAACCCGTATGCACATCCAAAGCGTTAGAAAAGCTATGTGAATTCTTTTAGAGAGATTTTATTTCACTCACGCGCTTTACCATATCGTCAGCGGAAAAAATATAGTTTCCCGCGACTAAAACATCCGCGCCGGCTTTAACAGCCAGTGGAGCAGTTTCAGCATTTATCCCACCATCCACCTCAAGCAATACTTTAAGATTTTGTCTTTTTATTTCAACCTGCAATTTTGACAGCTTATCGAGTGCCGAAGGCATAAATTTCTGGCCGCCGAACCCGGGCTCAACCGACATTACGAGAACCATATCGCAAAGCGGCAACAAACCGAATATTTCCTCCGGTTGCGTGCAGGGCTTTATAACGATTGCGGATTTTACACCCAAATCACGAATTCTTTTAAGGGTAACCTCATTATCTGAGCCGGCCTCATAATGAAAGCTTAAATAATCAGCGTACTTTGCGAACTCATCTATGTATCTATGCGGTCTGTCAATCATCAAATGCACATCGAGCGGTAATTTTGTATGTTCTTTTATTGACTTTATTATAGGATTACCAAAGGATATATTTGGGACAAACTCTCCGTCCATAACATCAAGGTGAAGCATATCCACACCTGCCGCTTCAAGCTTTTCTATATCCTTTGCGAGCGTTAAAAAATCGGCAGTGAGCACCGACGGTGAAATCTTAATCATAATAACCTCCAAAATTAATCGTGCAGATAAATTATTCTTGAATCCCTATGCTTGTAAACACTCATGATAAGTCCTACGCCCAAAAAAGTACAAAGCAACGAAGTGCCTCCCGAGCTGAAAAAAGGCAGGGTTACGCCGATTACGGGAAGCAATGCCGTACACATACCTATATTTATAACTATCTGCGCAAAAATCATAGAGAAGAAACCCACACATATAATTTTACCGCTATCCTTATTGCAAATGCGCGCCGTATGTATGCTTCTGAAACAAATTGCCGCAAGTAATATAAGAACAACGACACAACCTATAAATCCAAGCTCTTCCCCGATGCTTACAAATATAAAGTCGTTACGGCCTTCCGGTACGCCTCCTACCTGAGTGAGATTACCTTTAAACAATCCCTGACCGAAAACGCCCCCGTTGGCAAGCGCCATACGCGCGCGGTACTGCTGATAAGTAGAACCTTTTATATCGGCGTCAATATTAAAAACGCCTACTATTCGCTTACGCTGATCATCATTCATAACAAAGAAATAAACTATGGGTGAAGCAATAATCATTGCCGACATCGCGGAAACAAAGTATTTCCATGAAACGCCTGCCGCATAAAGCATAAAAAGGAACATTATCAAAAAGACCAGCGCAGTACCGTCATCCCCCTGCATATGGATAAGAATTACCGGAAAGGCACCGTGAAGCACCAAAGGAAATAAATACCTTAGTTTATTGATGTTGGGCTTAATAGCGTTCACATGTGCGGCAAAGGTGATAATAAACGCTATTTTTAACAGCTCGGCAGGTTGAAACGTTGTAAAGCCCAAATCAAGCCACGCCTTATCGTCTGTTCCCTCAGGAGCAAATCCGATAAAAAATGTAAGTATTACCGGCACAACGCCCAAAACAGCAATAAGATACCAACGCTTTAAAAAAGTTTCAAATTCAAACATTGATATAAACAGTGCCGCAAATACGCCTACAAACATAGAAACCAACTGAATTGCAAACGGACGAATAGTAGACAAGCGATGTGTTACACTTAAAATCTCAACACTCCCAAATACAGACGCGGCAACGCATAAATACAATAAAAGCCTATCGGTCTCGCGTATAAAATCCGCAAACCTCGCAAAGAGCTTAGACACAAACACATCTCCTTTACTATCTACTGCCTCAATAATATAACGGTTAAAGACCTAAAATCTCAGTACCATAACTCATCATTTTATCGCGCTTGACAGCGGCGTTCACCCTGCTTTTCCCATTAGCGCAAACATAAAGCTTTATTTTCGGTTCCGTACCGGATGGACGGATTATAAAGTAACTTCCGTCCTTTAGATAGAAGCCTAAAACATTTGACTTGGGCAGGAGAATTTTTTGAGTTTTACCGGTATTGAAGTCAGTAGCGACAGAAACCTTAAAATCCTTGAAGACGGACACATCATTACCGGCAATTGATTTTGGCGGATTACTGCGTATTTTTTCCATAGTATCGGATATTTTCTTCATTCCCGCCTGACCTTCACAAACAAAGCTTTTTTGAATGCAAAGAAAATAACCGTATTTATCGTAAATATCCTCAAGAACCTCTAATAGGTCTTTACCCTCTTTTTTATAATAAGCCGCCATTTCACAAATAAGCATAGAAGCTACTACCGCGTCTTTATCACGAACATACGGACCGGCGAGATAACCGTAGCTCTCTTCAAAGCCGAAAACATACCGGTTTTCTTCACCTTTTGACTCAAGTATTCCTATCTGTTCTCCGATAAATTTAAAGCCGGTCAGAACCTCTTTGAGCTCACAACCGTAATCAGCGGCGATTTTTTTGCAAATATCGGTTGAAACTATTGTCTTGACAGCAAAAGGACGCTCCGGCAAAGTTCCGTTTTTCCTGCGGCACTTAAGTATATACTCAAACAACAACGCGCCTACATCATTACCGGAAATCAAGAGGTAGTCTTCACCTTTTCTTACAGCAATACCCGTTCTGTCCGCATCCGGGTCTGTTGCTATTATCAAATCCGGATGAACCTCTTTTGCAGTTTTAAAGGCACAATCGAACGCTTCCCGAATCTCCGGATTCGGATATGGCGCGGTAGGAAAATTACCGTCAGGCAATTCTTGCTCTTTAACTACCGTAACATCTGTAGCGCCTATTCTCGAAAAAATGCTTCTTACCGGTTTGTTGCCGGTACCGTTAAGGGGAGTATAAAGAATTTTAATTTCAGATAAATCCAATTCCCTGTTTACCCTGCATTTCTCAACTTCATTTAAGTACGAATTGATAACTTCGTCGCCTATATACTCAATAAGTCCGCTATTTAAACCGTCCTTAAAATTTATACGCTTAATATCCCTGAACACATCAACCTTATTCATAATGGAAAGCACATAATCCGCGGCTTCGGGACCCATTTGGCATCCGTCCGGTCCGTAAGCTTTATACCCGTTGTATTTTGCGGGATTATGGCTTGCGGTTATAACTATACCGGACTCACACTTAAAATACCTTACAGCGTAAGAGAGCATAGGAGTAGGCATAATCTCTCTGTAAATATATACCTTAACACCGTTTGCGGCAAGTATTTCCGCCGCGACGCGTGCAAAAGCTTCGGATTTTATTCGGCTGTCATATGCTATTGCAACACCCGGACTGCAAGACACCGATTTAACATACTCCGCCAATCCCTGAGTAGCTTTACCCACAGTATAAACATTCATTCTGTTGGTACCCGCGCCTATTACCCCTCGAAGTCCGGCAGTACCAAACGAAAGGTCCTTATAAAAAGCATCGTTTATAGCGACTTCATCGTCTTTCATAGACTGTAACTCTGCTATAAGATCAGGATCAAGCTTGGCGTTTTCAAGCCACCTGTTATATTCTCGCATATGCATAAAACACCCCCGCAAAGCTTTATTTTATTTTATAACTTTAGTACCACTCTGTCAATAGAAATTAAGCATTTGAGACCATAAATGCCTTGACTATATATTGTTCGTATGATATACTTTAGAAGTATGAATAGACTGGGGTTATGTACACTGTAGCCCCGCTGGGAGGAAATAAACAATGCGCAGGTTAAGAGTATTGGTTTGTATTCTTACGGTCATTTCAATCATCACCGCAACTCTCCTATGGTTCAGAAGTATAAAAATGAATGAAAAACCGACAATAAGATGCTCTGTTGAAGGAGATATAGAAGTAAAGAGCAACGCCAGCGACTCAGAGCTTTTAAAGTTCGTCTCCGCAACAGATAGTCATGATGGCGATATTACCGAAAAAATAGTGGTTGAAAGAAAAAATTATTTTATAACCAAGGGTGTAACCTCAATAAACTATGCGGTTTGCGATAGCGATAACAATGTTGCCAAAATAGAGAAACATGTAAAATTTACAGATTACAGATCCCCTGTATTTACGCTTAAAAATGACTTTATAACATATGTGAGAACAAATACCGACTTAAATGGTATTGTAGGCGCCAAGGATGTTTATGACGGAGATATAAGCGACCGTGTAAAGGTAATATCAAGCAACCACAGTAATACCTATGCCGGTGAATATGATGTGAACTGCAAAGTCACCAATTCCTTTGGTGACACCAGTGAGATAACATTTAAAGCAATAGTAGTTGACGATAATCCGGATGTCAAGAAAGTAAAGCTAAACAGTTACATAATTTACACAAAGACCGGTGAAGAGCCGGACTTTAGCGCGAATATTTTGTCCCACAACGGAAACAATCCCAATAATATAAGAATTAACACGAGCGAATTCGATCCCGATACTCCCGGCGTTTACAGCGTTTATTACGAGATTGGCGAGCTCACAAGAGGTCGCGTGATAGTAGTGGTAGAGGAGGCGTAATATGAAAACCATAGATTTTAAAAGAGCAAACGCCTTCACATTGGTTATGGATGTGCTTTACAACTGGTGGGTAATAATTCTTGCCGGTATTGTGGGATTCTGCGGATGCCAAATTTATTACCTTGCTGTAAAAAAGCAGACATACACAAGCTCTATGACTATAGCGGTAAACTTAAGCGGTTACACAACAAGCGCGACATCCACTTCTCTTTCAAGAACCATTGAAATTTCCGAAACATACCAGAGCGTACTTTCGAGCAGCACGCTTAAGGCGCTTGTTGAAAAGGATATGGGACAACCCATGACCGGATCTGTATCGGTACGCCAAAAGGAAAAGACCAATCTTATTGATATTGCCGTCACCGACATATCTTCGCAAAAGGCATACGATACTCTAAAATCTATCTATAAAAACTATCCGAAAATAACAGATAACTCATTCAGCAATATAATCATCAGCGTTATTTCCGCGCCGTTTTTACCTACATCGGTATCAAATCCGTCCGCTTCTATGGCATACTCGCTGGTTTTCGGTGTTTTGGGTGCGCTTATATGCACAGCGCTTATACTGCTTATATCATTTATGCGAGATACGGTTAAAAATCCGTCAGATGTTGATGATATGCTTGAATGTAAGCTTTTCGGTTCTGTCTATCATGTAAACAAGCGTAAAAGAAAAATCGGTCTTAAAAACGACGGTTTGCTACTTACAAATCCTTTGATTGATTACACTTTCAGAAACAGTTTTTCGGAAATTGCGATTAAGCTTGAAAGTATACAACGCACAAAGCATATGAAGTCTATTGTTGTTACAAGCGTTGCTGAGAACGAGGGAAAAACAACCATTATTGTCAATATCGCAATATCGCTTGCGGCAATGGGTAAAAAGGTTGTAATAGTAGATTCGGACCTTAAGCTTCCTGCAGTTTACAAGTTCTTTAAGCAAATTGAGATTAAGCCCGAAAATGATATTTACTCCTACATCACCGGTACGACGGATTATGAGTCCGTTGTATTGCACGACAAGGTTACGGATGTAAATATTGTTTGCGGCACAGAAAAGCACTTCAATTCCGCAAAAGCTTTAGGCGAGGAAAATTACATTAACCTATTACACAAGCTTGAAAAGGACTTTGATTTTGTACTTATAGATTCGCCTCCGGGAGGTGTTGCGGTAGACGCAGAAACAATATGCGAGTATTGTGATGGTATGTTGTTTGTAGTACGCCAGGATTATGTAAGTGTTGAAGCAATAAATGATTATATAATCAATATCAAATCAGACAAGCTGGTTGGCTGTGTTCTGAATGACATTTCTGAACTCAGAAGCAAAAAAAATCCTGAGGTAGAAGCTCAGATTTAGTTCTGCAGGGGGGGTGAGCACTTGAGTAAAAAAAATAACGAAACCAAAAATCAGAATGAAGAAAACTTCGGCAATATTTTTTACACTTTTTCCGATATTTATAAAACCGCCAAAAAGCATTTTGTAATATTTGTAGCGGTAATGATATTGTTTATGGCAGGATATGCGGGATATGCAGCATTTTTTACAGTACCGCTTTACAGATCTTCCGCAACATTTTCCATAACACCTCTTATTTCAAGTGATTCAAAAGACGGCACATCAGTTTATAAATTCAATTATGTTTCCACCTTTGCACAGCAAATGAGCGAAACATTCCCGTATGTCGTTGAGTCGGATAATTTACGCCAGGCAATACAGTACGATCTGGGAAAAGGCATCAATGCGAAAATTACCGCTGATCCTGTGGTTAAATCAAACATAATACAAGTTAATGTTGACAGTACATCACCAGATGACTCATATGAAGTGTTGGAATCGTTTTTAAAAACATTCCCACGCCTTTCTGAGTACATAATCGGTGATACAAGGATTAACATTATATATAAATCCGAAAAACCCTCTGATCCTTATAATACAGCTACCTGGTGGTCAAGTATTCTTACAGGCGCTGTTGCCGGTTTTATCGTTAATATTCTTATATTCTATTTGTGGTCGCTCAAAATCGAAACCATACACGACAAGAATGATATAACTTATAAGCTTAACAGTCACTGCATAAGCGAATTGCCTCATGTAAATATAAAACGCAACAGTAAAAATAAAAACGGACCTTCAAAAATCTCTTTTACCGATTCGGTATTCATTGAAGCGGCGAGATCCGCAAGAAAACGCATACAGTCGCTTATCAGCTCTGATGACAAGGTTATTGCCATAACCTCAACCGCTCGAAAAGAAGGTAAAACAGTAACCGCTTTTTCAATCGCCAAAGCCTTTGCTGATAATGGTCATAAAACCATGCTTATAGATATGGACTTATCCTGCCGAGCACTGCAAAGCTATCTGCTCAAATCGCCCGACAGCTGCATTGGCATAAGTGATTTTGCCGCCTCCCATTTGGAATTTGAAAATGTGATAAAGCATTATAAGGATAATTTTGACATTGCGTTTGCGGGAAACAAAAGCGTAAAATACAGCAATACCTGTTTCAAAAAATTCTTTGATCTTGCGCGGGAAACTTATGAATACATTATCGTTGATATGCCTTCTTGCAAGCTTATACCCAGCGCGGCGGCTATTGCCGATTTGTGCGATGATATACTATTTGTTGAAAAATGTAACAACTCAACCATCACCGATATCAAGAATGCGCTTAAGTATATTCTTTACAGCAGAGCTCACTTTATCGGGTTTATTCTCAATGATTACTCACCATCATCCGGCGGGTACGGTTATGGCCGTTACGGGTATTCGAGGTACGGATATTTAGGCGGATACAGGCGGTACGGATATGGATATAAACGATACGGCTACGGCTATGGCTACGGTTATGCAAACAAGTACGCAAGTAAATACTTTGAGGAACCAGAAAAGAATAAAGACAATAAACAATGACAAAGAAGAGCCTCCGGCAAAACCGGAGGCTCTCAGATTATACTTTTTACAATGCGTATTTTGCAGAATACATTTTAAATTCCCTGTTAAATTCTTTATTCGACGTTTTTACCTCTCCTAAAAACTTATGGGGATTAATTCTTTCGGAGTTCTGTTGTAATGTATAAACCGCTATATTTGAGCAGTGATCAGATATTCTCTCATAATCAGCAAGTATATCCGAATAAACAAAGCCGAGACTTACCGTACATTTACCCACCTTTAAGCGATTGACATGGCGGTCTTTTATTTCATAATTCAACTTATCTATTACTTGTTCAAGCGGCTCTACTAATGAAGCTTCATTGGTATCGTCTTTTATAAAAGAATTTTTAGTTATACCTATTATCTCCTTAAGAGCACCGGTAATAACATCCAGCTCTTCTTTCGCCTCTTTCGAAAAAACTATATTCTTCTCTTTTATTTCTGTGCCTCTCTGGCAAAGGTTAAGAGCATGGTCGCCTATACGCTCAAAATCATTTATTCCGTGAAGTAACCGCGCGACGGTGTGAGAATCATCAGGTGAAATGCTCTTGCTTGAAATTTTTACCAAATATGTGCTAAGCCTATCCTCATACTTATCGGTCAAGGCTTCAGCTTCCTTTACGCTTTCAATCACGGATTCATCATATTTGTATATAGTATTAATAGCCTCGACTACCGCTTTGCACGCTATATCAGCCATTTCATTCACAAGACGGCGACACTCCATAATAGCGATCGGCGGATTGTTGAACAAACGCTCGTCCAAAAACACGGTATGCTTTTCAGCCTTATCGTTCCGTATAGTTTTTCGGCAAAGAGCGACTATCGGCTTCTTAAGCGGTGTGAACAAAAGAGTATTAACGATATTAAACATACTGTGAATAACCGCCACACCGAAAATACTTATTCGTGTATTGAGTATATCCGGTCGTACAAGCATCACAATATATAGAATTATAATATATATGATACCGCCAAAGGCATTGGTGTATATATGCATCGCAACAACACGCTTCGCGTTTTTATTAGTACCGATACTTGATATCAGGGCGGTCATACAAGTACCTATATTCGCACCTATTACAAGCGGTATTGCTATTTGATATGTTATTGGGTTATCCGTAGCATACGCCGAAAGAGCCAAAGCCTGAACTATGGCGACCGTCGCGGCAGACGATTGAATAATTCCTGTAAAAGCAATCGAAGCAAGCAGTGCTATTACAGGACTTTTGAAGGCAGTCAATATACTCAAAAAATGCGGATCGTTTTTAAATGAGCTCATCGAGTTGCTCATCATCTGCATACCGGCCATAAGGACTGCAAATCCAATCAGTATCATACCTAAATTGCGGCGCTTTTGCTTCTTTGAAACCATTTTGAGCACAATGCCCACAAACGCAAGTATAGGCGCGAATGTTGACGGCTGAAGCAGCACTAAAAAGAAATTATCGCCGGAAACACCGCTTAAAGTCAAAATCCACGCGGTCAAGGTGGTTCCGACATGGGAACCCATTATTATACTGAATGTATCGGCAAAGTTTAAAATACCGGAGTTTACGAGACCCACCAGCATTACCGTCATAGCCGAAGACGACTGTATCGCAATGGTAATTCCCGCACCCAAAAAGAAGCTGAGTCCTCCGCTTCTTGTAACCTTTTTCAGCGTACTTTCAAGTTTTCCGCCCGCCATTTGCTCAAGCCCGGATGACATGGCATTCATACCGTAAAGAAAGAATGCGAGACCACCGACAAGCGTTGCGAAAATAATCAATACTTCAGTCGCCGACATCGTGTCACCTCAAAATCAAAACTTAACCTTTCCATTTATATAGCTTATCAGCTCACTTATGGGTATACGCTCTTGCACCATAGTATCGCGGTCACGAACCGTTACGCAGTTATCATTCTCGGAATCAAAATCGTAGGTTATGCAAACCGGGGTTCCTATTTCATCTTCTCTGCGATAGCGTTTGCCGATTGACCCTGCGTCATCAAAATCCACCATAAAATATGAAGATAAATCATTTTTTATTTCTATCGCCTTTTCAGACAATTTTTTAGAAAGCGGCAATACAGCGGCTTTAAAAGGCGCCAATGCCGGATGAAGGCGGAGAACTACACGCTTATCACCCTTTTCATCAGCTTCCTCATCATAAGCGTTACAAAGAAACGCAAGCGTTACTCGGTCAGCACCGAGAGACGGCTCGATTACATAAGGTATATATCTCTCATTTGTTTCAGGATCGAAATACTCAAGCGGTTTGCCCGAATGATCCTGATGTTGTTTGAGGTCATAATTTGTTCTGTCCGCAACACCCCAAAGCTCACCCCAACCGAACGGGAATAAAAATTCAAAATCAGTAGTTGCCTTAGAGTAGAACGCAAGCTCCTTCGGGTCATGATCGCGCAAGCGAAGCGAGTTTTCCTCTATACCTAAATTGACAAGCCAATCATGGCAAAAAGAACGCCAGTAATTGAACCATTCAAGATCCGTTCCGGGTTTACAGAAAAATTCAAGCTCCATTTGCTCAAACTCACGAATACGGAAAATAAAGTTTCCCGGCGTTATTTCGTTTCTGAACGATTTTCCTATCTGACCTACACCAAAGGGCAATTTTTTTCTTGTTGTACGCTGAATATTATTAAAGTTTACAAATATTCCCTGTGCTGTCTCAGGACGCAAATAAAGCGTATTTGTGCTATCCTCTGTCACTCCCTGAAAAGTTTTGAACATAAGATTAAACTTACGGATATCGGTAAAATCATGTGAGCCGCAATCAGGACATACAATTCCGTGTTCTTTAATATACTGCTGCATCTGTTCATCGCTCATCGAAGCAGGGTTATCATCGAGGTTGTTTTCAGCAACATAATCTTCAATAAGCTTATCCGCACGATGCCTCGTTTTACACTGACGACAATCCATAAGAGGATCGGAAAAACCGCCCAAATGACCCGATGCCACCCATGTTTCGGAATTCATAAGAATTGCGCTGTCAAGTCCCACATTGTATGGACTCTCCTGCACAAATTTCTTCCACCATGCACGCTTAACATTATTCTTAAGCTCTACACCTAAGGGGCCGTAATCCCATGCGTTTGCAAGTCCTCCGTATATTTCACTGCCTGCATATACAAAGCCTCTGCCCTTAGCGAGTGCTACTATTGTTTCCATACTTTTTTCATTGCTGTTCATCAATATACCTCCAATTCACACATAATTATACTAAACAAAAAACTAAAAAATGTCAACCCTAAACTGTGCCTTCCGCTTGACATATCAGGGAGTTTCGTTTATACTCTTATAAGATAAGGAGGTATTGTTATGGATTACAGAAGAATCAGCTTGCACAATGTGGATTTTGATGACCTGATAAAGGTTATAGATTCCTGCAAGGGTAATGTTTATCTTGAAACTGAAGACGGTGACTCCCTTAATCTGAAGTCCAAGCTCAGTCAGATGCTTGGGATTTCGACCATTCTTACCAGTGCGGAAATAAACGAGGCTTGGGTAAGATGTGAGAATGCTGACGACGAATCAAAGCTGTTCAGATTTGATTTATACAGAGAAATGCCAAAGGACAATGAGGTGTAATAATGGCAGATAAGAATTTTTTGGAATACAAGGGTAAACCGCTTGTAAGGAAGGGCAACGAAATATACTACGGCAATATGAGCGAAAGCTTTATAGTTCGTTTCGAGATACTTTCCTATAAAAAGGAAGGCAAGCTTGATATTGCCGATAAGGTCAGTATTCAGTTGCTTGACAGCAATACTGACCTTGATATAAAAGACCGAGTAAAGAAGGATAGCGTTAAGGATAATCTATTTGACGCTCTTGATCTGGGCTTTACATGGCTTGAAAGATCGCTAAAAAGCTGATTTATCCGGGGGATGAATAGAAATGTCAGTAGGTTTCAGAAAAAGTCTTTTTGGTTTTAATTGTGATGATGTTACAGCATATGTTGAAAAAACACACAGAGATTACTCCCAAAGAGAAATTGAGCTAAAAGAACAGATTGAGGATTTAAAATCAGAGATCAATTCAACAAAAGCGCTGCTTGCATCAACTTCAGCAGAAAAGGCGGAAGCAGAGGCTAAGCTCAAGGTATTTACCGACAAGTGCGAAGATATGGAGCGCCTCTCAAAGAATATAGGTAAGTTGTATTTGGTTGCAAAATCAAATGCAAAAACAGTTATGGATGAGGCTGAAAAAAGTGCTGAGATTTCAAGAAGAGAAGCACAAAAAAATATTGCCTCGATTATGAGCGCGCACCGGTCGCTAAGCGGAGTAAAGGAAGATATCGTAAATACCTCCGCTAAATTCGCAAAAGATATTGACAGTCTCGGTAAATCTCTTTATGAAGCGCGCGACAGAATTGAAAGACATGAAGCGGCGGTGGTAAACAGCGAAGAAGATTACCGTGAGCTTATAAAGGTATTATCAAATGAGTGAGTATTACATAGAAGCAAAAGGACTGAAAGAAATATGTCCCCGTCTGAGCGTCGGGGATCGTATTTTTTTAAGCGGTGAGGTTTATACCGCGCGCGACGCAGCGCATAAACGAATTTTTGAGAGTATAAAACAAGGCGGCGAATTGCCTTTTTCAATAAAAGGTGCTATTATATACTATGCCGGTCCAACACCCGCTCCGGAGGGTCTGGCAGTAGGCAGCTGCGGTCCCACAACATCCGCGAGAATGGATAAATATACCCCTGCCCTTCTTGATTCAGGTCTTACCGCCACTATAGGTAAGGGTGAAAGAAGCCGTGCTGTCAGAGAAGCAATAGTAAAAAACAATTCTGTTTATTTTTGTGCGATAGGCGGTGCCGGTGCGCTTGCCTGTAAACATATAGTAAAAAGTGAAATAGTAGCGTATGAAGACCTCGGTTGCGAAGCAGTAAGGCGGTTGACATTTAATAGTTTTCCGCTTATTGTCGGCATTGATTCCACCGGGCAAAGCATATTTGACAGGTAGATCATTTTTAAGTCTTTAAAACTACGATACATTGTATATACTGTGCAAAGCGTATAGATAAAACAGAAGGGGCGGCATCTGCCGCCCCTTCTGTTTTATCTATAATTTTGAATATCCGAAACTGTTTACCATAGCATCCACCTTTACGCCATTTCGACACAGTGGACACTCGTGCGAATTATAGCTTGCATAATCCGGCAAATCTTTGGGGTTAAACACTGAATTGACCACCACGCCGCCGCACTCATCAACCGTAGCGAATATTGCCGAAACACCCACTATATTACCGCCGTAGTACCTAACCGCTTCTATCGCTGAAAGAGCCGTATAACCGGTTGTTACCGACGCCGCAAGAATTAAAACATGCTTATTTTCAATAGTTGGAATAAGATTATCTCTGAAAAGAAGCTGACTGCCGGAAGTATGCTCTGGCGTAACAACATAAATAGTCTGATGTGCATTAAGGTTAATAAAATCGTTGCGCGTCAAAGCCTCTGCAATACAGGTTCCGATAACCTCAGTTCCGTCAAGACAAAGTATGGTATCGACAACTGTGCTTAACGAATAATATGATACTAATGCCTCTGCTACCGCTTTTGCCTCTGACAATCTGGTTTTTTGAGATGTAACATCAATATAATAATTCGTATGCGAATGACCGGTCGCAAAGTGTCCCTTTGTTACACGCAAAAACAAGTTTTTGTTTTTTGTTCTTATTTTCTGAGCATTATCCTTAGGCATATTAACACTCCTCGTTTTTTATACTTTAATTCTACCTTATTCTAAAAATAAAATCAAGCGCTTTAATCTTCTGCCGCCTCAGCTATTTTACGCGTCTCGTGAACCGTCCCCTTCGGGTGGTGCGGCGGTGCATAAATCGTATATATTTTCAGCGGAACATTTCCGATGTTTTTAATATTGTGCCATACCCCCGCCGGAACCATAACAGCATAGCTGCTGTTTACGCGATTTTGAATATTAAGATTCTCAGCGCTATTCCCCATTTGAACTTGCGCACAACCGTTTTCAATGCGTATAAACTGATCATTATCGGGATGCCGTTCAAGACCGACCTCATCACCTATCGGTATAGACATCAGCGAAACCTGCAAATCATCCCCGGTCCAGAGAATTCGCCGATAATACGGGTTTTCACACGATGCACTCTCAATATTTACGATAAAAGGCTCGTTTCCGTAATCTGTTCTATTATTCTTTTCCATAAGATCACCCCTTAAAATACTTTAATAAATTATATTAAGAGGCAATGTATAAAAATGCTAAATATCCTTTTTAAAATTAGTTTTTGCGTTTAAAATAATAAAACTCTTTATCTTCGTCTGATTTTATGTAACCGCTCGATATTATCATACGATATGATACGGTATTTTTAATGCAGCAACGCGCCCAAACTTTTAATTTCAGCGTTTTTTCCGCAAAATCAGATAAAGCTTTAAATGCCGATTTACCCAGCCCCTTGCCTTGATGTTGCGGAAGTAGTCTACATCCTACCTCAGTAAAGCCGTCCGCAGTAAAATTCCAGAGAATTGCCTCGCCTATCATATATCCGTCACACTTTGTTCTCACAGCAAAATTTATTGAATCACCGGCTTTTATATCCAACATGGCCGAGTCATAAAATGTGTTTTCGTCTATACTTCCGGTTATATAGTCATCTTCTCTATAATCATATCCCCAAAACCGGTTGTTTTCTATATTGGTATTGAGTGAAAGATATGTCGCCTTATCGCTTTCTCTGAACTCTGTTAAAACAACATTGCCTGAGTTTATAACCGGAATTTCTTTTAACTTTGATGCCGGTGAATTTATATGCACAAGATGTTTATGTACTCTGCCGACGGGATGATACTGCAACTTTGATATACGCAATCCCTCATCACCCGAGTCATCCTCGCGATTTACAAATTCCGGTATTCTTCCCAACTGCTCAGATATAAGATTTACAAAACCCCGGTACATTGTAGGATAGGCACCGTCAAATTTTTTTAGTGCTTTTTCAATATGGATAAACAGAATATCGCCGATTACTTCACCGATACTGAATGCCGCGATTTCATTATCCACAATCATACACGCCGCATATAAGTCTAAATCATTATAAATATCCAAAAGCCTTTGGGCCCGGATAAGCTCTGTTCTTTCAAGGTTGTTGGCATCACCATGCTCAGACTTATATTTTATAAGCATATTTTTAATACCGTCAATATCATTTGAATTTATTGGCCGTATATTCGGTTCACCGTACATACGCTTAAATTTGTTAATATGATTACGCTGTCCTTTATACTTATTACCTTTAAAAGTCATCATCTCACTAAAGGAATAAATATAATCACTCCAGCGTTCCTCATACGCATACATAACCGATTTAAAACGGTCATCCGCTTTTATGATATCAAGCGTTTTATCATCAATTTCATAAAATCTCAGCGGCAAATGATGAGCCTGCGTGTACCTTATAAGCATATCAACCATACCACTTACATCGGCACCCATAGGCCAGGTAAAAGCCGGCTGTTCACCTATTTTATTGCGCAAAACGAGAGTGTCATTCCAAAAGCAAAAATGCGGATTGTCGCCTTCCTGCCACATAAACAATGCCCCCGCAGATATATCACTGTTAAGTGATATATTCTTCTTAATATACGGCATTGCTTTCTTAAGTGCCGAAATTGAAAATGGTTCAAAATTTAACATATTACTAATTAAACTACTATTCATTATCAACAATCGTATAAAAATACCGACATTGCAAAATTAGCAATATCGGTATTAAATAATAATTCAAAATCTGTGAATCTAAACCTGTTAATTGCAGATTGTAACCTCTGTATCCTTATCAAACAAATGAATCTTTGAGGGTTCAAGAGCAATTTTAATCTTATCGCCGGGACGAGCTGTATTAGTCGGAGCAACACGAGCATTAATGGTCTGCCCTTCACAGTTCATATACAGATATGTTTCAGCACCCATAAGCTCGGTAACCTCAACATCCGCCTCAACGATACCGTCACCATTAGCGGCAATGAGATCCTCCTCATTATGAACATGCTCCGGTCGAATACCCATAATAACCTCTTTGCCGACATAAGCTTCAAGGCAATCATCCTTATTCTTATTTGCCGGAAGCTTGATCTTATACTTAACTCCTGCACGGGTTTTTGTATCTTCAGAACCGAATTCTACAAAGAAATCGCTGCCATCTTTAATAATTTTAGACTCAATAAAGTTCATCTGCGGAGAACCGATAAAACCTGCAACAAAGAGGTTGCACGGATAGAGATAAAGATTTTGCGGAGTATCAACCTGCTGAACAAAACCGGCCTTCATAACAACAATACGGGTACCCATTGTCATAGCCTCAGTCTGGTCATGGGTTACATAAATGAATGTTGTGCCAAGACGCTGATGGAGTTTTGAAATCTCAGTACGCATCTGCGCACGGAGCTTAGCGTCCAGGTTGGAAAGCGGCTCGTCAAGCAAGAATACCTTAGGCTCACGAACAATAGCACGACCAAGAGCAACACGCTGACGCTGACCGCCCGACAAAGCCTTGGGCTTGCGCTCAAGCAAATGCTCAATATCGAGTATCTTTGCCGCCTCTTCAACACGACGCCTTATCTCATCCTTCGGAGTTTTCCTCAGCTTAAGACCAAACGCCATATTATCAAAAACAGTCATATGCGGATAGAGCGCGTAGTTCTGGAAAACCATCGCAATATCACGGTCTTTCGGTGCAACATCATTTACAAGACGATCACCAATGTAAATCTCGCCTTCTGTGATTTCTTCAAGACCGGCAACCATACGAAGCGTCGTAGACTTACCGCAACCCGAAGGACCAACGAGTATGATAAACTCCTTATCTTTAATTTCAAGATTGAAATCCGAAACCGCGGTAACACCACCGGGATATCTTTTATAAACATTACGCAAAGACAAACTTGCCATAATTCAGCCTCCTAATATGCCTTTTCTCTTACAGTATTATAGCAGAAATGTGCCGTGAATACTATAATCATTTGTTACAATATTTAAATACCCGTTTTATTTAAAACATATAAAAAACATCAAAAAAACTGTTTCAGTACCTCTTGTTCAACTTCAACGCACTCACCGCTCGCAAGGTTTTCCGGAAGGCAAAGTGATCCGATGCGCTCACGGTGAAGCCTGTTAACTCCAATTGATACTGCTCCGAACATCCGCTTTATCTGATGATATTTTCCCTCGGTTATTATTACGCGAACAATTCTGTTTTCAAGCTTTTGGAGTACTGCCGGCCTGCACTTATAACCGTCCGCCAGCACAACTCCTTTTTTAAACAGCCCTATAATATCAGCGTTAATATCACAGTCAAGCTCTACAATATAACTCTTTTCTATTTTGCTTTTCGGAGATATGCATTTGTGGGCAAATCCCCCATCATCTGTCATAAGCAACAATCCGGTTGTATCCTTATCAAGTCTGCCTACCACCGAAAGTCCTTTTCTCCGTAAACTACCAGGCACAAGGTCCAGCACCGTTTTGCGGTTTTTATCCGACGACGCACTTAGAACGCCTGCGGGTTTATTGAGCATAATATAAACATATTTCTTGTAATCAACCTTTTTGCCGCAATAAGTTATTTCATCCTTTCGGGGGTCAATAATTTGCGAGAAATCCTTTGATATATTGCCGTTTACGGCAGCATATCCTTTTTTTATGCCTGTCCTTATTTCGTTTCTGGATAATAAAAGTTGATTTGATAAAAACTTATCTATTCTCTGTTTTTCCATTTTCTTTAACTCTGTTTTATCAACGGTTTCATCTCACCGTAAAAATTACGCGATGAAACATCACCGCCGATTATTCTACCATTGTAAACAATCAAATTAACATAATACTCATCATTGTTGCTGCTGTTTATCTTTCCTACCGGATAAGTGTAAAGTGTTGCCTTTACACCTTTGTATCTCGATAAATCATAACCCGATTGTATCTGCATTTCATTATAGTTTTTATAAACATCCGAAAACTTTAAAGGTATGTTTATTTTTTTTATTTCAACCATACTATCATCGGGAGTCATTGATAATGACTTTATAAATGCAACCCGCTGTGCGTTGGTCCTTCCGTTTACTGCCGGATGCTGCGCCGCGTAAAACTGACCGCTCACTATTATAACAAAAAGAGTCAGTAAAAAAACTATAGCCATACTCTTTTTCGTAACAGTAACATATTTTTTCAAGATAATCACCCGTTAGAATTATACTTAAAAAAATATTCTCTTATTACTTTTATTCAATAACACAGACCGCATGTGCGGCAATACCTTCGCCGCTTCCCGTAAAGCCCAAATGCTCTTCGGTTGTTGCTTTTACGCTTACACATCCGGTATCTAACACAAGAATTTCTGATATATTCCTTACCATTTTAGCTATGTATGGCGACAGTTTAGGCGCTTGGGCTATTATTGTTGAATCAATATTGATTACTCTGTAACCATTATTGCGAAGCAAATTCGAAACAGAATTCAACAGCTTAATTGAGCTTATGTTTTTATAGCTATTATCCGTATCGGGAAAATGCTTACCAATATCACCGAGAGCAGCCGCACCAAGCAAGGCGTCACATATTGCGTGAATCAAAACATCAGCGTCCGAATGCCCGTAAAGGCCCTTTTTAAACGGGATTTCCACACCGCCGATTATCAGTTTTCTGCCTTCCACCATACGGTGAACATCATAACCGTGACCTATTCGCATATATTAAAACTCCTTTGCAAAAACTTCGGCAATCTTTATATCATCAGGTGTGGTTATTTTAATATTTCTTATATCGCCGGAAACTGTCACCACATCGCAGTTACCTGCCTCTAACACAGAAGCATCGTCGGTAAAGCTCAAATTATCTGAACCTTCCAACACTTTTTTATAAAGGCTTACCGTGATACCTTGCGGAGTTTGCGCAAGATACAGAGAAGTTCTGTCTATTGTGCCTTCAACTCTGCCACTACTCACATTCTTAACGGTATCTGTAACTTTAATCGCCGCTACACATCCGTCATGTTCCCGGATAGCGGTTACGCAATCCGATATTAGTTTTTTTGTAACAAACGCCCTCGCACCATCCGATATCAGTATTTTATCCTCATCCTTTTTTAGTCTTTCAAGACCGCTCAATACCGATTTTTGACGGGTATCGGCACCAATAACTATGTCGCTTAATTTACCGATCATATATTTTTCAGCGATAAGCTGCATTTCTTTTACTGACTGCTCCCGTGTTACAAGGATAATCCTTGATATATCATCCGATCGTTCAAAACATAAAAGAGTTCTTGCAATCACCGGAATACCGGCAATATTTAAAAGCTGCTTATCTATACCGTTCATTCTGTGCGATTCACCCGCCGCAACTATAATAACAGGAATACCGTTGTTACTGTCATCGCAAACACTATAATTTAATTTCGGTTTTGTTGATATCATATACTTCACCTAAAAAAATCGTGCCGTTTTGCGTAGCGAAACGGCACGGTAAAAGTGTAGAAAACTATTCGGCGTCTGCATCCGCCTCTTCATCATTGCGGGAATCTTCATCTTCGGACTCGCATTCAGATTCCGAGCATTCGCCGTCAAAATCAAACTCCAGGGGCGTACCGCAGTTCGGACAATCTATGCCCTCTTCTTCCAACATATCTTCATCAAGATAAATTATATCATGGCAATTAGGGCACTCAACCTCATAAACCTCGTCATCACAGCAATCGCATTCACCGTCACAACCCTCGTCATAAATAACATCTTCAAGAGAAGAAAGGTCTTCATCAACCGCATCAAGCTGTTCTGACATATCATCAAGACCGTCCTCTATCTCGCAGATTTCCTCGGTTATGTCGCCTATAAGATCAATAATAGCCGAAAGCACCTTGCCTTCCTTTGTGTTCACATCAAGATCCAAGCCTTCCGCAAGACCTTTGATATATGAAATTTTCTCACAAATATCCATAATCCTTCTCCTTTTTATTATATATTTACGCGCGCTCCATATATTCGCCGGTTCTGGTATCTATACGAATAACCTCACCTTCGTTAATAAAGAGCGGAACGCGAATTTCGCAACCCGTTTCAATAGTTGCAGGTTTAGTAGCGTTAGTAGCGGTATTGCCCGCAAAACCCGGTTCTGTATCGGTAACGGTCAATTCAACAAATGTGGGTGGTTCAACACCGAACACCTTGCCCTTATAGGAAAGTATTTTACACACCATATTTTCCTTCACAAATTTAAAATTATCCGACAAATCACTCTTATTTATGGGAACCATTTCGTATGTTTCCTGATCCATAAAGTAATAAAGGTCACCGTCGTTATAAGAAAACTCCATATCCTTACGCTCAATAAAAGCCGTAGGGAACTTAGCGGTGGGATTATAAGATTTTTCAACAACCGAACCAGTTATAACATTTTTTGTTTTAGTTCTTACAAAAGCCGCTCCCTTGCCGGGTTTAACATGTTGAAATTCAACAACCTGTAAAACCTGACCGTCTTCTTCAAAAGTTACACCGTTTCTGAAATCACCGGCACTGATCATATTATTTCCTCCAAATAACAAAATATATTCCATAAAAAGTATAAAGCTAAAACGCCGATTTGTCAAGCGATTTACTCAATATAATGTAATCAGGAAAACAAAAAGCACTATATATTAAATATCTTCTTGATGTTTTTAATACTTCCGAGTACCAACAAATGCTTATCCGATGTTAAAACCATATCGGGTGTGATGGTCATATTAAGTCCTTTTTCTTCCTTGACCGCCATAATGTTAAGACCGTGCTTACGGCGCACTGCCAACTGCTCTATGGTTTTACCGTCCCACTCATCGGGAATTGTAACCTCAAATATCGAGTGCTCGTCGTCAAGTCTTATATAATCGAAAACATGGTTTGAAGTAAAGCAAACCGCCGTCCAAGTAGCAAGTTGTTTTTCCGGATACACCGTTTCATCCGCACCGTTTCTGAGCAGAAACTTTTGGTGAACATCATCGGTCGCACGCGCAACCACCGCTTTTGCACCAAGCTCTTTTAAAAGCGACACGGTCTGAAGTGAGTCGGCAAAATCTTTAATAGTTACTATACAAACATCATAGTCCTCAACTCCCAGAGATTTTAACAACCCAACATCCGTGCTGTCGCCTATCTGTGCTTTGGTGACTACAGGTAATATCTCGTTTATGCGTTCTTCGTCTGTATCAAGAGCCATAACCTCATGCTTAAGCTCATAGAGCTTTTGTGCAACATTATTACCGAATCTGCCGAGTCCTATAAGCAATACACTTTTCATTTTTATCACCTAACCTACCGTTATTTTTTCCATGGGAAGTTTAGACGCCGCTTGACTCGATTTGGCGGCGGCAAATATTATTGTAAGTCCGCCCACCCTGCCAATATACATAAGAAATATGAGAATAATCTTTGAAAAAGATGAAAGCGAAGATGTTATACCTGTGGTAAGTCCCACTGTACCGATAGCCGAAGCGGTCTCAAAAAGGCAATTATTAAGAGGTATGCCGTCATATAAACTAATCATTATGCCACCTGTAAAAAACAACATTATATACATTAACAGTATCGCCGCCGCGGTTTTTACATTTTCAGCATCAATACTTCGGTCACATACTCTGACTTCTTTTTTTCTCGCAAAAACGCTCAGTGCGGAAAACAAAAGTACCGCAACAGTAGTAACCTTCATACCCCCCGCCGTTGAACCGGGAGCTCCTCCGATTAACATAAACACAATCATAACTGCAAGCGAAGAATCCCTGAGCGAAGAAAAATTAACCGTGTTAAATCCGGCAGTTCTTAGCGTTACGGATTGAAAAAGCGACGAAAGAACCCGATCTTTCATTTCCATATTACCGAAATCAGCAAAAAAGAACAACAACGCGGGCAAAAGAATAAACACCGCGGTAATCACCAATATCACACGGCTTTGTATAGAATATCTTCTGAATCTCAACCCGTGATTTTTTATATCATTCCATGTTGCAAAACCTATACCGCCTATAATTATCAGAAGCATCATAACGATATTGACCAAAACATTACTTTGAAATGTCGTAAGCGAAGAAAATTCACCGCTTTGCCCCATTACATCAAATCCAGCGTTACAAAATGCGGAAACTGCGTGAAAAAAAGAATACCAAATTCCCTTTACACCATATCTGCCGCAAAAAACCGGAAGCAACGCTAACGCGCCGAGAAATTCAATCGCCAGCGCCGTTATCACTATGAATTTCGTAAACTTCATAATTCCGCCAAGCCTCGGCGCGGCAATAGAATCCTGCATAAAGCTTCGTCCGAGCAGTCCGATTTTTTTGCCGGAAAGGCGCGAGAGTCCCACAGCCACAGTTACAACACCCATACCGCCAGTTTGAATAAGAAGCAATATAACAGCTTGCCCGAAGGACGACCAATAGGTTGCTGTATCATAGGTAACAAGACCTGTAACACAAGTAGCCGATGTGGCCGTAAACGCGGCATTGATAAAAGGCGTATATGTGTGCCCCGCGCTTGATACCGGTAACATCAGGACAACTGTTGCCAAAAGTATAACACCGACAAATCCGAATATTATAACTCTTGACGAGGTCAGTTTAAACCGCCTTTTCTCCATTATACTTTCACCGCCTCAATTATAGATCAAGCATTTTTCCAAACAGAGGGAGAAAACGCTATTATTATAGGAAATATTTCCAACCGCCCAAGAAGCATAGCGGCGGACAGAACAATTTTTGAAAAATAAGAATATGCCGAATAATTCATAGTAGGACCCACAAGATCCAAGCCGGGTCCGATATTGTTGAAGCATGCGGCTGTAGCGGAAATATTCGTTTCAATTCCAAAGGGCTCAAATGAAATAAGCAGAAACGCGGCTACAAAGCATATCATATATATCGCAAAATAATGGCTCACTCCGCCGATAGTGTTTTCGTCCACCTTTTTGCCCTCGAAGTGAATTGAAGTGACCGCCCGCGGATGCAGCAGTCTTCTTATTTCCCTTGATATAATTTTAAAAAGCATAATTACGCGTGAAACCTTAAGTCCGCCGCCGGTGGAACCGGCACAGGCGCCGATAAACATCAGCGTCAACAGTATAGTTTTAGGCAGACCGCCCCAACGGTCAAAGTCTGCTGTGGCAAATCCGGTTGTTGTCATAATTGAGGAAACCTGGAAAAAAGAATGGCGCACCGATAAGGATATTCGCTTATAAATCTCTATGTTATTAAATGTTATGACCGCTGTGCTGCAGAAAGCAATGGATATATATACCCAAAGCTCGGAGCTCTTCATTATGTCTTTAAACCTCTTTATTAAAATAAGGTAGTAGATATTGAAGTTAACCCCGAAAAGCATCATAAAGATGCCAATAACCCACTGGCAATAGGGACTGTATGAAGAGATGCTGTCGCTCTTAATTCCAAATCCTCCCGTCCCCGCGGTAGCAAAAGAATGAACGATACTGTCAAAAAGCGGCATTCCGCCTAAAACAAGCAAAACTATCTCAACTGCCGTAATTGCTATGTAGATAAGATAAAGAATTTTCGCGGTATCCTTGATTTTAGGAACTATTTTGCCCACATTAGGGCCTGGGACCTCAGCTTTCAGAATGTGTATCGATCTATCGGTTACATTGGGGATTATGGCCATCACAAACACGAGAAATCCCATACCGCCTATAAAATGCGTAAAACTGCGCCAGAACAGCATTCCTTTGCTTATTGCCTCAACATCTTCAATTATTGAAGCACCTGTGGTTGTAAATCCGCTGACTGTTTCAAAAACCGCATCAACATAATGCGGGATGACACCGGAAAACCTGAAAGGCAAAGCTCCGATAAGGGATATGAGTATCCATACGCCGGCTACTATGGCAAAGCCCTCTTTGGCATAAATCAAATGATTATGGTTTTTAGTAAGCAACAACAAGAATCCACCTGTTGCCGCAGATATCGCAATAGTCGCGGCAAAAGCCGCGGCACCACTCATTTCACCGTATAAAAGAGAAACCATAAGCGGCAAGACAATCAGTATACCTTCTACCAGCGAAATCTTGCCGAGCGTGTTAAGGACAGCTTTAACATTCATTATAAGTCAATGGAAATCAAGCTTTATAAAAGCTGACTCGCCATATTTCCCCGCCTTTCCTGCGTTTGTGATTGCAAGGCAAATCAGATTACCTCATAATATCCGAAAGATCTTTAAGCACCGTTTTTGCGGCAATAACTATGACCTTATCCCCGGTCTTTATAACATCGTCACCGGACGGTATAATAGCCTTGCGGCGGCGTATAATACCGGATATAAGTATGTTTTTCTTCAGCTTTAAATCCTTAAGCGGTATATCCTTAAAACCAAAGTCTGCCGCAACATTGAACTCGGCGGCCTCAACCTTACCGTCCATAAGCTTATAAAGAGTTTCAACATTACTGCCGGCGGAATTAGCAATAGCTCTTGCATATCTTGAAATAGTCGCACTTACCATCTGCTTAGGCGTTACTACGCAATCAAGGCCTAATTTTTCCGCCATATCGGAAAGCTCGCTTCCGTTTACCTTTGCAATAACTTTTTTTACCTGCTTTGACGAAGCAAAAATAGAAACGAGTATGTTTTCCTCATCCATACCGGTAAGCGCCACAAACGCATCAGACGACAAAAGCCCTTCTTCAATAAGAAGATCCTGGTCTGCACCGTCTCCGTTAATAATTCGCGCCGAAGGCAAAAAATCAGATAAGTGCTCGCAACGACTACGATCCTTATCGATTATTGTTACCGAGTTTCCGGCGGAAATAAGCATTTTTGAAAGATAGTAAGCTATGCGGCCGCCGCCTAAAATCATTATATCACGAGCGCTCTTTTGAAGTATGCCGAGCATTTTAAGCAGCTTTTGAATTTCGTTTGTATCTGCGGTAATGCCAACGCGGTCGCCGCTTTGAAGCACAAAGTTACCGTCCGGAATAAACACATCCTGCCCGCGCTGTACAACACATATAAGGTAATTGGCCTGAAATTTTTTACGGAGGTCAATAAGATTCATACCAACTATCGGGCTGTTATCACGCAGCATTATCTCCGCCATTTCAAAATTGCGCCGTGAAAAGGTTTCAATGTTTATTGCCGCGGGGAATTTAAGTATATTAAATATTTCCTGAGCAACCAGATACTCGGGGTTTAAAGCCATTGAAAGCTCAATTTGCTGTTTTATAAATCCTAAATTTTTTGCATTGTATTCAGGATTTCTGATACGCGCTACCGTATGCTTAGCGCCCATCTTTTTGGCAATAATACAACTAAGCATATTAAACTCATCGGAACCGGTAACCGCTATAAACATATCAGCATCGGCTATGCCGGCGTCAGACAATGTATCGTAATCTGCGGCGTTTGAACAAAGGCACATAATGTCATAAACATCTCTGATTTCCTCAACAGCCTCTAAACGATTGTCAACAGCTATTACATCGTGCCCCTCATTCACCAGGCTTTCGATAGCCGCAACACCGATTTTACCGCAACCGGCGACAATAATTTTCATAGATTTAAGACCTCACATAAATTACATTTGACTCATTATACTACAGTTTTTCGGAATTTTCCATACCTATTTGCAAAAACATTAAAATGATTGACATAAAATATGTTTTTCTGTATAATCATAATGCCCGTTATGAGCGATAAGGAGTTATATTTATGAGTAAATGGCTTAAAGTGACCATAATAGCTGTATCGTCCATTCTCGCGCTAATCCTTGCGCTGATTGGCACCGTTGCAATATTAAACCACCGGGGCAAATTTGAATTTCATAAAAACGACGCCAACATAACCAACTCCAGTGTTACAACCGAGGAGGACGGAATTGTCTATAAAAAATCAAAATACAGACTTAATCCCGATGTTATATCATTTCTGCTTATCGGGGTCGATAAAGGCGAGCTGAAAAGCGATTACAGTATAGGCTTGAACGGTCAGGCTGATACCCTGCTTGTAGGCGCCGTAAATACAAAGACAAAATCAATGAGCATTATACCGATATCAAGAGAAACGCTTGTTGATGTAAATCATTATTCAACCTCCGGCGAGTATGTCGGCGTGGTAAACGAGCAAATCTGCCTTGCATATAATTACGGGAAGGATATAAAACAGTGCAGTAGAAATGTTCTTTTATCGGTAAGCCGCGCGTTATACGGCATCAATATAAGCTCATATATTACTATGGACCTTACGGCGCTCGAAAAGCTTTCGAACTCGGTAGGATATATTGAAGTAGCGGTAAACGAGGATTATTATGACGCTGACTCCCGCACAAGATATAAAGCGGGTCAGACTATAAAGGTCAAAGGCAAAAGCGCCGTATATTATATTCACTGGCGCACAGACGATGTCAATGCAAACAACTTCCGTATGGAACGCCAGAAAAATTTTATAACAGCGTTTATGAATAAAGCGGGTAACGAAATTTCAACCGACTATTCAAAAATAATAACTTACTATAATCTTATGCAACCGTATGTTTCAACAAACATCTCTCTTTCGCAAACAACCTATCTCGCAACCAACTGTATGAGAATGAATTTAGGTGACGCGATAGAGTTTGAGAGTATACCGGGCGAAACATTTATTAAGGACGGTTATTCCGCCTTCACTCCCGATGAAGATGCGCTTACCGACATTGTTATAAGGACATTCTACGAAAAAATACCTGAAAAATCACAGTGAGTATAAGCTTTAAACGCGAACGGTTTGGTACACCTAAACCGTTCGCGTTTTTTTATATTCTTCCAATGATTGCTTGCAAAAGGTGGCAAAAATCCGCTTGAGCTTTTTCGGAGCTTTCTATTACCTCGTTATGAGAAAGAGGCTTTTTCCATATTCCGGCAGCCATATTAGTTATCAAAGAAATACCGCAGACGCGCATACCGGCGTGCTTCGCCGCTATAGCCTCAATTGCCGTACTCATACCTACGGCTTGAGCACCCAGTCTTGAAAGGGCGACTATTTCGGCGGGTGTTTCGTACTGAGGTCCTTTTACCTGAGCGTATATTCCTTCCTTTAATTCTATTTTAAGTTTTTTCGCCTCGCTTAAAGCTATATCAATAAGCTTTCTGTCGTAAACCGCACTCATATCCGGAAACCGCACGCCAAATTCATCAATATTCTTACCCGTAAGCGGACTGTCCGCAAAAAAACTTATGTGGTCGGTTATAAGCATAAAATCGCCGGGATTTAAATTTTCGTTTATACCGCCGGCGGCGTTGGTAAGAATAATTGTATCCGCGCCGAGCAGTTTAAGCACTCTTACCGGAATAACAGCCTCAGCCGGAGTATAACCTTCGTAACAGTGTACCCTGCCCTGCGCCGCGACTATCGGTTTTTTATTATAGAAGCCAAACAAGAGCTTGCCAACGTGACCCTTCACGGTGGAGACCGGAAAGCCGGGTATATCAGCGTAATTAACCGAAAACTTTACATCTATGCCTTCGGCAAAGCCGCCAAGTCCCGAACCTAAAACGACAGCTGTTTCAGGCACGAAATCACCTATAATTCCTTTGATTTTTTTAACACAGGCAAGACACTTTTGATACATAATAAACCTCTTAAATATTGTCTACAGATAGACTATATCATACTGCTGAAGATTTGTAAATAAAAAAGCATAAACATATTATAATAAAAATCCGGCGAAGCCGCACCTATTGTCTGATATCCGATATCTGCCATCTGATGTCTGAAAAAGCGACTGCTTCGGCAGTCGCTTTTGTTTAATATATTTCCACATTCCAACCTGAAAGATACTGGAACAGTCTTATTAAATCTCTGTTATCAACCTTGCCGTCACTGTCTATATCAAGCGCGGCGGCATTTATGCTGACCTCCCAACCGGAAAGATATTTAAACATCCTTGCGGCGTCTTTATTGTTAACTTCACCATCATTACTTATATCACCGGTTACATGTCCGGTATATTCTATATGCTTTGTCTCGCCGGTTCTTTCGCCGCAAACAGAGCAAATTTCCTCTTTCAGTCCGTTCTCTCCCGGCTTTGCAAGCTTTGTTATCCGCCAGCCGAAATTGTGCCCTGCCGCCGGTATGGCTTTTCCCGCCTGAATTTCGGCGCCGCAAGCGGCGCAATAAACATCGCCCGTGTAGCCTTCTTCGGTGCAGGTGGCGTCTTTCGCGTTTCTGATTTCGGTCTGAGCGTGGGCGCAAACCAAGCCTCCCGGAAGCCGTGAGGCTGCCGCGTCAGATTTTCCGATTTCAGATTGCAGATTGATTTTTAAAGCGGGACGCACACCGTCGCTAGCGAAGCTGACACCGTCGCTGCCGTTCGCGCACCCGCCGTCACCGACTCCACAAGCATCACCGGAATCGTCGCCGGGGGAGCGCAGCCACCAGTAGGAGTCGCCGTAATATTCGCTCTCATCATAATTGTTTACCCACAAGCCCTGACTTTTGGCGTAATCGCTGCCCTGAGCGCGCCTTGCAGCATTATCCGTGTAAAGCCCACTTGAAAAGCCGTAAGCAGTGTTTACAGCGTCACTGTACGATATTATCCACACATTATCGGTTGTATCGTTACCGCCGTTTATTTCGCTATCCCAGGGGGAATTTTCGTTTGCGTGGGTTATGGTGTTGATTTTGTCTTTTTCGTTTTTGGAAAAGGCGGCATTATAAAAATCGTCATTAAGCCAGGCGCGCAGGCTGCTGTTCTCCCAGGTTATACCCTCCCAGAAATTATGATAGCTTTGAGAATCAAGCAGCGTTTTTGACATTACATAAAGCCCGTCGTTCTCCTTTGCCAAAACCTGCCAGACTATCGGTTCCCATTTAAAATAATATGTGTTGCCTACCGGATATCCGTTGTTAATTTGTTCTGTATATTCCTCAATATCTCCCCAATCGGCGGAATAATCGGTCCAGTACGGTCTGTATTCGTTTATCTCCACCTTGCGGTATGCTTCGCCGCCGTAAACTATATCGGCGTAACTCATATCCACACTGTCGTAGGTATGGGTTTCTGAATTTGAATTCCGCATATAGCCATAGCTTTGCATTTCGCAGGTTATTTTGCTTAATTCGTTTATAAGCGAGCTATCCTTAACCTCGCTTTGCGGATACATTCCCATTTCAAATGTATCGCCGGTCGTAAGGGCGTTTGCTTTAACGGTTGCGCCTAAATAGCCTGTTGCCTGAACACCCATTCCCGCAAAAGCTCCCGCGAGCATACACACCGCGAGAAGGATTGATAATACTTTTTTCACTTAAAAATTCCCCAAGTTTTTATAGTATTTCCGCTTTGCCTTCTGCTAAATCAGAAGGCAAAGCGGAAGTTTTAAAATAAATCATTGCTAGGACGGTTTTAACTCTATGATGTTGAACCTATTATTTATCATCAAATCCTATCCACCCAAACTACCTCTTCAGGCGATTCATCAAAGAGGGCGACGGCGGTTTTCAGTTCATCAATGTTTTCAGCGTAAACCGGCTTGTTTATATGATAATTCATACATCTTTTATCCGCGGTCGCGGCTTGAAAATATGTGTTGCCTTTAACGGTAAGTCCTCTGTGCGGCTCGGGGTGGATAAAATTCTTACTATCATCATGCCACCACCAGAATATAATAGAAGCACGCGAGCAATCGAAAACATTACCTGTTATTACAAAACCTTTGCAATCATCCGGCCATGCCCACTGACCGCCTCTGATATGGGATATCATCCACTTATCCGGTCGCTGTTCATACGACCACTCGTAACCCGAAAATCTTATAATATTATCAGCTATTCTTATATTTTCATATTCACTGTACAGCTTATTACGCTCAAAGCTTGTAGTAAAGTATTCGATACCGTAACCGCAAAACTCTATTAAATTCTCCGAAATATCCATATTACGATAAACCGAGCTCAACCCGGCGCTGGTCCAACTCTGGAAGGTTATTCCGGCATCATAGCACTGATGAACATAATTATGGCGTACCGCAGCATTTGTGGCACCAAGCTGAATTTCCACACCGTTTCCGAAACGAACCTCATCAAACTGCATAGCGCCCCCTACATAGGCTACCTCACAATTTGTTATCTTAATCCCATTACTCGCGGTATCCGCAACTATGGCATGTGAGCCGGTATATCCTACGAACAGATTATCGACAACAGAATTATTAAAAAGCTGCAAGACCTTGCCACGCTGACAGATTTCGATATTGTAAAAATCATTCCACGGCTCGCCCTCATAATAAAGCCACATCTGCTGAGATTCACCGTTATAATAAAAATCGTAATTATTCTTTAAGTCCTCAAAATGCCATTTTTTAACGCCTAAAAGCGCCGTTTCATTAAACGCGATACTACCGACATTTCTGCCTTTAAGCTGTATGCGCCAGATATTTTTGCTTTCTTTCTCCCAAAAAGATTTATCGGCGTAATTATGGAACGACCCGTAAAACTTAGGCTTATCTCCCTTGCCGTAAGCTCCGAAAATAACTCCCTCAGGCACTAAAAACTTTTCTCGGTCACCAACGCGCCAAAGACCGCCGCGCTCAAACAGAACCGCATCACCCTCCGAAAGGTTCTCAGGTATATCCGAAAGAGACATATTACGGTTTATATAGTATTTTTTGCCCTTAATATCATATATTTCCTCAGTGTTTTTCGAGTTAAGAATTTCCCTTTTAAGCTTGCCGGCGCCCTCTGAAAAACCGCCTGTATATTTCCTCGTGCAATCGTATCCTGAACTATTTGTTGTATATTTCGTAAAAATCACCCTCAACAAACAACATATACGCTAATATAGCACAAAATGTCTTGTTTGTAAAGAGTAAAAAACACAAAATTTTGTGTTTTTTATTGTTTTTAAAAGCTTAAGACCCGGAGTACTCCTCCGGGTCTTAAGCTTTTTTATGTAGTTTCCTTTTTTATACCGAAAATCATCCGTAAAATTCCGCTTAAAAACTTAGGACTTTTAAAAATAACGACCTTCATAAAATCACCCCGTCAATTCTTTGAGCAGGCAATACCGAGAATTATTACCCAAACTGCCAGAACAGCCACCAAAAATTTCGGAGGACAAAAACAACTTACAAGCAATCCCGCCGCAAATGTGATAGCAATAACGCCTTTATTATTACGGCCGCATCTACGCATTTTCATCCCCCCGTTACTACATTGTAATCCGGAAGGCGAAAAGTGTTACAAAAATCAAACTACTCCAAGGAAAGTGCCGGCCATAAAAAAGTATATCATAAGCGAAATAGCGTCAACTATGGTCGTAATCAGCGGACTTGCCATAACGGCAGGGTCAAAACCGATTCTTTTAGCAAGTATGGGTAAAGAACATCCGATAATTTTTGCGACAACTATAGTACAAAACAATGTTGCAGAGACTACGCATATTTCAAGAAGCTCTTTGCCGACATCAAAGTTGTGGAACATCAGATTGTCTATCAAAAACAATTTTATGAAATTTATAGATACAAGCGTTGCCGCACAGAAAAACGCCACCCTCATTTCTTTCCACAAAACGCGCAGTATATCTTTAAATTCTATGTCACCCATAGATATAGCACGGATAACCGTTACAGACGCCTGTGAGCCGCTGTTACCGCCCGTATCCATAAGCATAGGGATAAAGGCTATAAGAGCGGCAAATATTTTGAGCTTATCCTCAAACCCGGAAATAATCGCGCCGGTAAATGTGGCAGATATCATAAGTAATAAAAGCCAGGGTATCCGCGCTTTAAATGTGTCAAACACTGAGGTCTTAAAGTAGCTGTGCTCACTAGGCAGGATAGCCGCCATCTTTTCAATATCCTCTGTAGCCTCTTCCTGCAAAACATCGATAGCATCGTCAACCGTGACAATTCCTACGAGTCTTTTTTCCTTATCGACCACCGGAAGCGCAAGAATATCGTACTTTTCAAACATTCCCGCAACAAGCTCTTTATCGTCAAGCGTGTTGGCGAAAATGATGTTCTCATCCATTATATTACCTATTATCTCCTCTTTAGAATTGAGCAACAGGTCTTTAACCGACACAATTCCCAAAAGATGTCTGCCGGCATCGGTAACATAACAGCTGTAAATAGTCTCCGAATCAATACCTATCTTGCGTATGCGGTCGAAAGCCTTTTCCACCGTCATACTTTTTTTAAGGTCTATATACTCGGTAGTCATAATACTTCCGGCGCTATCATCAGGATATGCCAAAAGCTGATTTATAAGCTGACGGGTTTTTGAATCTGTCTGCTTTAAAATACGCTTTGTAACCGTTGCCGGCATCTCGTCAATAATATCGACCGTATCGTCAAGAAACAACTCGTCGATTACATCATGCAACTCCTTATCGCTGAACGCTTCAATGAGCAACTGCTGCATATCTGAGTCCATTTCAACGAAAACTTCCGCCGCCAACTCCTTTGGCAATATTCTGAAAATAATCGGAATATCCTTTTCGGGGGCTTCTTCAAAAACCGCCGCTATATCGGGAGGCTGCATCTCAGAAAGCAGGTTTTTCAGTTCTCCGAACTTTCTTTGTTCGATAAGCTCCAATATTCTTTCTTCCATTGGAATCCCTCCCTGACAGTAAAAATAACGCTAAGTCTTAATATTTACAAGGTGAGTAATACCGGGGATGCTTTCTCCTTGCATAGTAGATGTAGGCGACAATAACGCGCCTGTTGACATAAAAAGAATATTCCTAAAAGCACCGCTTTCAAAACGATGAAAAATATAAGAGTTCAAAACCGATGCGCTGCATCCGCAGCCCGAACCGCCGGAATGAACATCCTGACTTTTTCTGTCAAAAATAATGAGACCGCAATCCTGATGCTTCTCCCGTATATTAAAGCCGTTTTGCTCGGTAAGAATATATAATAAATCTGTACCTACACGACCTAAATCGCCGGTAAAAATGCCGTCATAGTCATCAGGACCGGTTGAAGTATCCTCAAAAAACCCTACAAGCGTACTTGCGGCGCTCGGAGCCATAGCCGCGCCCATATTATTCGCGTCCTTAACACCAAGGTCAACGATTTTTCCGAATGTCGCTTTATCAATATACGGCTTATCACTGCAACAGGATATTATGCTGGCACCCGACCCGGTAACTGTCCATTGTGCGCTTTGCGGTCTTACCGAGCCGTATTCAAGCGGATATCTATATTGCCTTTCAGCCGAACAAAAATGAGAAGATGTTACCGCCGCGGCACAGTCTGCCACACCGCAATCAACACAGATTGAGGCAAGAATGAGACCTAAAGTCATAGTAGAGCAAGCGCCGTAAATTCCGGCAAACGGTATACCCATACCGCGCAAACCAAATGAGGAACCTACGCATTGGTTAAGCAAGTCACCGGCAAAAATAACATCAATATCGCTTTCGCTTTTTTGGCATTTTCTGAGTGCGGTTTCTACTGCGATTTTTTGCATACGGCTTTCCGCCTTTTCGAATGACTCTTCGCCGAAACGGATATCCGTATCATAAGAGTCAAACTCGGCGGAAAGAGGCCCTTCCATTTCCTTTTTCCCCACTACCGAGCCATATCCCGCAACCGCGGGCTTTTTATTGAAAATAATTGTAGATTTGCCAATTTTTATCGCCATATCAAAGACACCTCAAGTACTGATTATTTATGTCTTTAATATTTACCGCAAACAGGCAATTATACCGCCTATTCGGCGATAAACTTCATTATTACTTTCTTGCCTTTTTTGACTATCGTACCGGCACTCAACTGTTCTTTTGTAAAAGCAAATGACGGATCCGATATTTTACTCTCATCAACTGAAACTCCGCCCTGTAAAACAGTTCTGCGCGCCTCGCCGTTCGATGTCGCCATACCGGCTTTTACCATAGCTTTTAAAAGACCGATTTTTCCGTCTTCAAAATCCCCGCCGCCAAAAGATACCGTAGGCATATCCGCATGCGCGCCGGAACCGCCGAACACGGCGTGTGATGCGTCACGAGCCTTCACGGCTTCCTCTTCGCCATGAACAAGTTTCGTAAGCTCAAAAGCAAGAATTTCTTTTGCTTCGTTTAATCGACTGCCCTCCCACGAATCCATCCTATCAATTTCACTTAGCGGCAGGAAGGTAAGCATTCTTATACACTTGAGAACATCAGCGTCACCAACATTACGCCAATACTGAAAGAATTCATACGGCGAGGTTTTATTCGGATCGAGCCAAACGGCGCCGGATGCCGTTTTACCCATTTTTTTACCCTCACTGTTCATAAGCAGAGTGATTGTCATGGCGTGAGCGTCTTTTCCGAGCTTTTTGCGTATTAACTCGGTTCCGCCAAGCATATTCGACCACTGGTCGTCGCCTCCGAACTGCATATTACAGCCGTATTCCTTAAACAGATGATAAAAATCATAGCTCTGCATTATCATATAGTTAAATTCAAGGAAGCTGAGTCCCTTCTCCATCCTCTGCTCATAGCAACGGGCTCTGAGCATATTATTAACGGAGAAGCAGGCGCCTACCTCACGGAGAAGTTCAATATAATTGAGCTTTAAAAGCCAATCCGCGTTATTTACCATAATTGCCTTGTTATCACCAAACTCAATAAAACGCTCCATTTGCTTTTTGAAACACTCGCAGTTATGTTTAATGGTTTCGGGAGTCATCATAGAGCGCATATCGGTTCTGCCGGAAGGGTCGCCTACATAGCCGGTTCCTCCGCCTATAAGCACTACCGGACGATTACCTGCCATTTGCAGGCGCTTCATAAGGCAAAGCGCCATAAAGTGACCTACATGGAGACTGTCAGCCGTCGGGTCAAAGCCTATATAGAATGTGGCCTTTCCGTTATTTATCAGATTTTTAATTTCTTCCTCATCGGTAACCTGCGCGATAAGACCGCGGGCTACAAGTTCTTCATAAATTTTCATTCCTAAAAAGTCCTTTCAAGCATTTCCTTTGCCGACCTGTAAACATTGTCGGTAATATTTGAACCTGCCATTATACGCGCAATTTCTTCAATTCGCTCATCGCCCGAAAGCGTTTTTACGCAGGTATATGTTCTGTCTCCCACAACAGATTTTTCTATAAGCAAATGATTGACCGCAAAGGCGGCAATTTGAGCTAAATGCGTAACGCAAACGGTTTGTCGGCCATGTGACACTGATTTAAGCTGATAGCCGACTTTTTCCGCCGCACGACCGCTGATACCTGAATCAATTTCATCAAAAATAAGAGTGTCAACATCATCGTTACTCGCTAAAACGCTTTTTAAAGCAAGCATAACTCGGGAAAGCTCACCGCCCGAGGCAATTTTGCTAAGCGGCTTTATCTCCTCGCCGACATTAGTTTTTATCATAAACTCAATCTCATCGCAACCGTGCCGTGTATATCTTCCTTTTTTGATATTTACTTCAAATAATGCATCAGGCATATCTAAAAAGCCTAAAACCTCAGTCACTCTTTTTTGGAAAGCTTCCGCCGTCAGCTTGCGGGAATTGCTGAGTTTATCACCGAGCTCTACAAGTCGCTCGGTAGAAGCGTCAAGTTCAGCGGATAACTGAGAGATTTTTTTATCGGAAAGCTCTATATTATGAAGCCTTTCATTAGCTTCGTTTAAATAGTCAATCGCCGACTGCTCATCATTTCCGTATTTCATAGTTGTTTTGTAGATTAAATCAAGGCGGTCCTCTAATGATTTCATATCCTCGCCGTTTGTTTCACCGCTGTTCGCCAATCGCCGTAACACTGTAGTAATATCATCAAGATTTGCAAGCAGTTCACCAATTTTTTGTTCAAGCGATTTTAACTCGTCAACATCGTATCCCGATATTTCCTTTTGCGCGTTATGCAGTCGAGAAAAGGCACCGTCGCTATCCTCGTCACCGTTTATATAGGCGTAAGCCGTATTAAGCGAATCACGGATTTTCTGCGCGTCCTTCAGCACGCGTATTTTCTTTTTCAGCTCCTCGGCTTCACCGACTTTTAAATCAGCATCTGTAAGCTCTTTAATCTGATAATTCAAAAGCTCTGTTTCGCGCTTTTTCTGCTCCTCGTTAATTTCAGAACGCGAAAGCTCCTTACGAATAATATTCAGGTGATGAAATTCATTATAGTAATCGGAAGCAAGTTTACCGTTATCAGCCATACGATCGATGTAAACATAGTGATTTTCAGGATTTAAAAGGCTTTGACTGTCATGCTGACCGTGAATGTTAATGAGATGCCTGCCGATTACTTTAAGCAAGCCTGCCGTAGCGGGCTGCCCGTTGATTTTAATAGCAGAATTACCCGTAAGGCTTAATCGACGGGTAATAAGCAAATTACCTTCGTTATCTACATTATATCCGTTGTCCGTAAGCGCCGCTTTGGCATAATCAGAAAGGTCGCAGAACAGCGCCGATACCACAGCGGAATCGGTACCGGCCCTTATAAGCTCCCTTGATGTTCGCTCACCAAGCACAGCATTTATCGCGTCAATAACAATAGATTTTCCCGCACCGGTTTCACCGGTAAGCACATTAAGACCATCACGAAAATCAATGTCTGTGCGCTGGATTACCGCGATATTTTCAATATGCAATGATTTCAGCATAGCGATAGTTCCTTAAAAGAAAGATTTTAATTCATCCGCAAGAGACCTTGCATCCTCAGCACTTTTAGCGATAATAAAAATCGTATCATCACCGGCAATAGTTCCGAGCATTCTGCCGGAGAAAACAGAATCAACCGCAACGCATACGCTTGACGCCATACCGTTATAGCACTTTATAACTATATCATTAAGTGAGTGTTCAACACTTATTACAGACTTTGAAAAGATATCACGATAGTGAGAAATATCCCTCGCGCCGTCGCCGGCACTTGCCGCACTGATATAACGGTAATTACCGTTTGCATCATGACCTTTAACAAGTCTTAACCTTTTAATATCACGGGAAATAGTAGACTGCGTAACATTAAAGCCCTGCGATTTAAGCTCTTCCTGCAAATCGTCTTGCGTTAAAATGACCTTCTCACTGATTATCTTGAGTATTCTTTCCAGACGGTTTTCTTTCACGAATTACGCCTCCCTGATCAAAAAATTTTACGGATAATGTCTTATAAAAAGAGCGTTCATTGAGTCTTATAAGTTTAACGACTCTCTTGGCTTTTCTGACAATCACTTCGGTATCGGGTTTGATATTTGCCGTACGCCTACCGTCGACGGTAAGAAAAATATCAATCTTTTTTCTTGAATTCGCTTTGAATACTATATCCTCATCCGCACTTACAATTATAGGCTTTGAAGCGAGAGCAAATGAACAAATTGGAGTTATACAAATACAATTCATTTTGGGGTCAATAATGGGTCCGCCGGCGGACATCGAGTATGCGGTGGAGCCCGTGGGCGTCGCAATTACCAGACCGTCAGCCCTGTAGCTTATGCTATCACCCTGAACATTCGCTTTTATATCAATAATACGCGAAATAAACCCGCCGGTAATAACAGCGTCATTTATGGCGTAATAAATACTTGAATTCTCGTTGTTCTTTACCTCAACCTCAAGCATTATACGATTTTCTACCGTATAATCGCCGGTAGCGAGGTTTTTAAGTATCTGATACTCTTCCTGCTCAACATTTGCAAGATAACCTATTCGTCCTGCGTTGATACCCAAAATCGGCTTTTCATTCTCCGCCGCGAGTTTTGCATATCGGATAATAGTACCATCGCCGCCTATTGTTATTATCACATCGGATTCCTTGAATAGTTGCGCTTCGGGTAGGTTTGCATACGAAGGGCAATGAATACTATCCGGCAAATAAGGGGCTATACCGCAACCCTTAAGGAATACGCCGAGTTTTTCAACAAGCTCCTTAGAGCCGCGTTTGTCAAGATTAGGTAAAATTGCCGCTTTCAAAAAATCACTCCTTTAACTTACAATACGAAGCTTCAACAACTTCCTCGGCACTTTTTTCGGTAATCAATTCAGGTTTGCCGCATTTCTGCAAAAAGCACAGATATTCAATATTTCCTTCAGGACCCTTTACCGGAGAAAAATCAAGGTCTAAAACCGAAAAACCGTTTTTAATAGCCTCTTTGATTATTTTTTCAATCACGCTTATATGCACTTGACTGTCACGCACTACTCCTTTTTTTCCTACATTCTCTCTGCCGGCCTCAAATTGCGGTTTTATAAGACAAACCACCCTGCCGTCGCTCTTTAAAAGATCATATAGCACAGGAAGGATAAGAGATAAAGAAATAAAGGAAACATCCACGCAGGCAAAATCCAGCAAATCTGTAATCTGTTCTTTAGTCACATATCTGAAATTTGTCCGTTCAAGATTGATTACGCGGCTATCGTTTCTGAGTTTCCATGCGAGTTGACCGTATCCTACATCAATAGCATATACCTTCTCAGCTCCGTTTTGAAGCATACAATCGGTAAATCCGCCGGTTGAAGCGCCGACATCGGCACAAATAAGTCCGTTCAGATCGATATTAAATACATTCACCGCTTTTTCAAGCTTTAAACCGCCGCGGCTTACAAATTTCGGTTTTTCGCCGCGCACCTCTATAATATCATCGGGGTTTACTGTGTCCCCTGCTTTATCGCATTTCTGATTATTAACAAAAACTATACCGGACATTATTATCGCTTTCGCCTTTTCGCGGCTTTCTGCAAGCCCCCGGCTTACGAGCGCGCAATCAATGCGTTCCTTACTACTCATACGCCCCTCTCCATAGCCGATATGATTGCCTTAGTATCAAGTCCGTATCGGCTCAATGCCTGCGCCGTAGTCTGTTGGCTGACAAATACACCGTCAACCGCGTGAATTGTAAAAGCACATCCGGATTTATTCTCAAGCAATTTTGAGGCTATATGCTCGCCTATACCGCCTGAGCGTATTCCCTCTTCAAAGAAATCAACTGTTTTATATTTATTCAATAACCCAATGATTTCTCCGCTGACAGGAAAAATGCGATTTAACTTTATTATATCAAAACTATCCAGTTGTTTCTGCGCTGTTAACGCGCATGAAAATAATCTGCCGTATGTAACGACTGCTCTTTCAGAGCCGTTTGATAAAACTGTATAATCACATGAGAAATCTATATCAGCCTTTTCCCACTCAGTACCTCGCGGGTATCTTATCGCCGCCAACTCATTATTACCTATCGTTTCTTTTATCCTATACTCAAGCTCATCATAGCAGTAAGGCGAATAAATATTCATACCCGGCACTGTTCTTAAAAATGCCACATCAAAAAGTCCCTGATGACTCTCCCCGTCTTCACCCACAATCCCCGCTCTGTCAACAAGCAGTTTTACCGGTAAACCGGCAATTGCGGCGTCGTGTATTATCTGATCGTATCCACGCTGTAAAAAGCTCGAATACACGGCGAAGAAGGGAATCATACCGCCCTTTGCAAGACCCGCTGAAAAGGTTACAGCGTGTTCCTCCGCAATGCCGACATCAAAAAATCTGTCACGGAATTTTTCTGCAAATTTGCTAAGTCCGGTACCGCAAGTCATTGCGGCTGTTATAGCGCAAATCCTAACATTCTCTGCCGCCGTTTGACAAAGAGTTTCCCCTGCAACCGCTGAAAAATCAGTTTTAATTTCCGTATTAACGCCCTTATCAACATCGAAAGGCGATACACCATGGTAATCGTTAGGATAATTTTCAGAGGGTGCATACCCCTTTCCCTTGCGAGTCACCACATGTATAAGGGTAGGTCTGTTATAGCTCTTGGCTATCTCAAATATTGATTCCATAGCTGAAATATTGTGACCGTCAATAGGCCCTAAGCAATTAAAGCCTAAAGCGGCAAAAACATTATTCTTATATACAAAGCTTCTTGCGGTATCTTTGATTTTAGTGATAAAATTGTATATACCTTTACCTATACATCCCATTTTAAGCAACACATTGCTTACAGCAAATTTAAGCCTGTGATAACGCTTGCCGTTGCGCATACGCATAAATGAACGAGAAACCGCGCCCACATTTTTGGAAATTGACATCTTATTGTCATTCAAAACAACAATAAATCTTCCTTTTTTTGCTCCGATATTATTAAGCGCCTCATATGCCATACCGCCCGTCATAGCGCCGTCGCCTATAACAGCGATTGCGGTGGATTTTTTACCTAACGCAGCGTTTGCTTTGAGTATTCCGTAAGCGGCAGAAATAGAATTACTGCTATGACCTGTAACAAAAGGATCATATTCGCTTTCATCAGGCCGCATAAATCCTGACAATCCGTCTTTTTGGCGCAATGTAGAAAATCTATCAAATCTGCCGGTGAGCAATTTATGCGCATAGGATTGGTGTCCTACATCAAAAATAATTGAATCATCCGGAGAATTAAAAGATCTGTGTAATGCCACGGTTAACTCAACCGCACCGAGACTTGAAGCTAAATGACCGCCGTTTTTAGAAACAGTTTCAATAATAGTTTCTCTTATCTCTTTGCACAAAGTATTCAATTGGTTGTAATTAAGTTGTTTTAGGTCCCTTGGAGAGGAAATCTCCGACAGAGTAACATCTTTCAAACAAACCACCTGTAATTATTTTTTTCTTCTTAACAACATTTCGGTTATTTCCTTAAGCACTTCGGTATTGCCGTCAAAGCAATCAAGCGCGCTTATTGCATTGTTTGTGAAATCTTCCGCGAGCGCGCGGCATCTTTCAGCACCTAAAAGCCTTACCGAAGTTGTTTTTTCGTTTTTGTCGTCGCTGCCGACAGGTTTTCCGAGCGTTACCGCATTACCCTCAACATCCAACAGGTCATCAATTATTTGAAAAGCCAATCCAAGATTTTCAGCATATCTTTCGGCAAAAGTGATGCTTTGTTCGTCACCACCGGCTAAAACAACTCCGCAAACTGCCGCAGCCCTGATTAAAGCGCAGGTTTTAAGCGAATACATTTTAAAGAGCATTTGCTCGTTCACAATATTTCCCGCCGTATCAATAACCTGACCGCCTATCATTCCCCCGCCGCCGGCAGCAGCCGCTAAATATGCTGTTGCAGACAACACCCTCTCGGGCAATATCCCCAGTGTTTTTGCACAAACCGCAAACGCTTCGGTAAGAAGAAAATCTCCGGCAAGCAGAGCCATTCCTTCACCGAATTTCTTATGGCACGAAGGCTTTCCACGCCTTAAATCGTCATTATCCATACAGGGGAGGTCGTCATGTATAAGCGAATATGTATGAATCATCTCAACTGCGCAGGCAAAGTTATAAGCGCAATCGTCTATACCCCCGAAAAGCTTATAAAACTCAAGCAAAATTATCGGTCTTATCCGCTTTCCTCCGGCAAGCAAACTATATCTGCCGGCGTCAAACACCGCGTCATACGGCTGATCGGAGGATGCACTTAACATTTCAAGCCGCGAATCAATTTTAAGTTGATATTCTTCTATAACGGAATCAATCGTCATTTGTCTGCTCCAAATCAGTAATCTTTTCTATTTTTTGTTTTGCGCTTTTAAGCATATCCGAACACTCCTTAGAAAGCTTCAGCCCCTTTTGGAATAATTCTATTGCTTCTTCAAGCGGCAAATTATCAGATTCAAGCTTCTTTGTAATACTTTCAAGCTCAATCAAGGATTCCTCAAAAGTTAAATTATCTTTACTCACATTAACACCTTACTTCCGTAACTTTACAATCGGCGTCACCATCAGAAAACCTTAAAGCGATGTTCTGCCCTGCCGACAACTCTTTTGCGCTTTTTATTAACCCGTCTCCGCTGCTTACAGCGGCAAATCCCCTGGATATTATCTTTAGCGGACTAAGTGCATCAAGACGAGCAGCCGCATCCGAAAAACGCTTATCAAACACAAGCATCATTCTATTTATTGAGCTTTTCAATTTTTCCTCAAAGCCGTCTACTTTTATGGTAACGTTGTCAAAATATCTTAACGGATTAAGAAGCATTCCGGACGATGCAAGCTCATATTTGGCTTTTGCCGTATTGTACCTGGCGGCTAAACCGCTGTAAAGCTTTGTTTTCAATCCCGAAATCAATTCAAACAACATTTCCTTATCGGGTACCGCTAACTCTGCCGCATGGGATGGTGTTGACGCTCTGACATCGGCAACAAAATCACAAATAGTAAAATCTGTTTCATGTCCTACTGCGGAAATCACCGGTATCGGCGACTCATAGATTTTACGCGCCAACGCCTCGTTATTAAACGCCCATAAATCTTCGAGAGAACCGCCGCCCCGCCCGATTATTATAGTATCCACATCATCACGCTCATAAACTCTGTCAAGCATATTTATCATACTATAGGGTGCGTTGTCGCCTTGAACAACGACGGGACAAAGCAATATATCACAAACAGGATATCTTGTTGAGGTTATGTTAAATATATCTCGGACCGCGGCTCCCGTGTCCGAAGTCAAAACCGCAATTTTTTCAGGAATTTTTTTAATAGGGCGCTTTTCTTCAGCGGCAAACAAGCCTTCTTTTTTAAGTTTTTCTTTAAGCCTGTTAAACGCCGCGTACAAATCCCCTTCACCGGCATTTTCAATGCTCTCGACATATAACTGATACAGACCGTCCCTCTCATAGACAGACACTCTGCCGTTTACCACAACTCGCATACCGTCTTCCACCGCGAAAGGCACTTTGACAGCATAGGAATTAAACATAACGCAGCGTATCTGCGCTTCACTGTCCTTAAGTGTAAAATACCAGTGACCGCTGGAGTAGTGGTTTTTGAAGTTTGAAATTTCTCCCGCGACCGATAGCCTTAAAAGCCTTGCGTCACTTTCAATCAGCGATTTAACATAAGTATTCAGCTGTTTTACAGTTATAGTCATTCCGTTCATATCAAGCACTTTTAGCCACTGTTGATAAAATACCGTTTACATATGACGCATCCTGCTTTGTTGCATATTTTTTCAGTATTTCAACCGCTTCGTTTATAGAAACGGCTACCGGTATTTCTTCCATAAACTTAATCTCATATACCGAAAGGCGCAAAACCGCGAGAGCCGTTTTTGACAGGCGGTTTATACTCCAACCCACAGCGTTATCTGATATTATCTTATCAATCTGCTCAATATTATCATAAACGCCAAAAAAGGCATTCTTTACATAATCATCCGGCTTAATGTCTCTAACCTCAACCGCCAATTCCAATATATCGTTAAGCGGAGAATCATTAAACTGTTTTTCAAAAATCAAAATGAACGCTTCCTCGCGCGCTTGTCTGCGTGTCATAATGCACCAACTTTCATATTTATGCATAGTATAGTATACTACAAAGAGAGATAAAATTCAAGCTGTAAATATAAATAGATATTGTAATTAAAGGCAGTCAAACGACTGCCTTAATATTGTTTGAGCGCAATATAACTTTATGCCAAAACAGAATTGATTAAAAATTGGAATTCTTGTAAAACTACTCATTGTTTATATCTTTTTGTACAGGCTTTTTTTCGGAAAGTCTCCTTCTGACTTTTACCGTATCAAACATCTTTTTGAATTTGACATTTGCGTTATATTCTTTACCGCAATCAACACACTGCAAAACAGCATTAAATCCGCCGAATCGAGATTTCCAGTTTTTCTTTATTTTAAGTTGCTTTTTGCAATCCGGACAGAAAAAATCAAGCTGTGTTTTTTCTATATCACCGTTGCTGATGTCGGTGATATAGTATGGCTTAAATGTATATCTTTCAAAAAAATCAGGAGCGGAAGCATCGGTAACAAGCGCGTTGAAACGCTCCCTATTATAAAACCTTTTTAATAGCGTCGCACAAACCAGACTATCCGCCTTTGCATCGTGAAGCGCGGCTTCATCTACATCAACACCTAACGCGATTGCCGCGTTTAAAAGTGAAATTTGTGAATTGCACTCAATGCCCAGCAGTTTCATTTCACCCTGTATGTATTTTTGCAAATCAAGATATTTCTCAAGCTTCAGTTTTGTGCCGCTTAATAATTTTTTCTCGTTTTCCAAAACGGTATAAATATCCGAATTACTCCATGTCATAGTAACAGCGTCATCTCCTACCCAGTAGTTATAGGCTTTGAAGGCATCATTCAGCGACATACCTGATAACATTTTTTCCTTAGTTATACCGGTAAGCTCTGTAAAACGCTTGGACAGGCGCTTTGAAAAAGAGGATTTTATTATAACATCAAATGTATCAATAATATCAAATCCGGCATTCAGTTTTACCGCGCCGATTTGAAGTATCTGATTCATAAATCCGTTGATTTTAGGATAATATGAGCCATCCCATTCAAGGTCGAGAATTACATAGTTCATTACTTATTCCGCGCCTCGAATTTCATCCGTTGTTCTTTACCTAAAATTCGCTTTCTCAGGCGAATATTATACGGCGTTATTTCTACTAATTCATCATCCTTGATGAAATCAAGCGATTGCTCAAGACTCATTACGGAAGGCGGTGTAAGTCTTAGTGCTTCATCAGAACCTGAAGCACGGGTATTAGTCATATGCTTTTCTTTGCAGACATTACAAACAATGTCTTCATTCTTCGGATTTTCGCCCACTATCATTCCCTCGTAAACAGGAGTTGAAGGTCCTATAAACAGTCTGCCGCGGCTTTGGGTATTAAAAAGTCCGTAGCTTGTAGCGGTACCGGTTTCGTGGGCAATAATAGAGCCGGTATTTCTCTGCTCTATTTCCCCTTTAAACTCCTCATAATCGTAAAACACATGACTCATAATACCAAAGCCGTTGGTATCGGTTAAAAACTGTGAACGGTAACCGAGAAGTCCCCTTGCCGGTATTAAAAACTCAAGGTGCGACATACCTCCCTCACGCGTTCCCATATTGCGAAGCTGTGCGTGACGGGTTCCGAGTCGCTCCATAACCGAACCGACATACTGCTCGGGCACCTCAATCATTAAAAGCTCAACAGGCTCTAACAACTTGCCGCCTTCATCCTTTTTATAGATAACTGTAGGCGGTGACACCTGAAACTCATAGCCCTGCCTACGCATAGTCTCAATCAAAATTGAAAGATGAAGCTCTCCTCTGCCGGATACTTTGAATGTATCCGCACTGTCCGTTTCCTCAACCCGTAGGCTTACATTTGTAAGAACCTCTTTAAACAGGCGGTCACGCAAATTCCTTGATGTTACATATTTACCGTCTCTGCCGGCAAAAGGTGAATTATTAACCATAAAGTTCATAGAGAGAGTAGGCTCATCAATTTTAACGAAAGGAAGTGGCTCAACGCAATCGGTATCGCAGGCGGTTTCCCCTATTTTCAAGTCGGAAATACCTGAGACCTGAATAATGTCACCGACCGTCGCTTTTTCCGCTTCGGTGCGCTTCAGCCCCTCAGTCATAAATATTTTTCCTATTTTAACATTTGTTGAGCTGCCGTCTTTATGGCAAAGAGCGACTGTTTGCCCGGTATTAACGGTTCCGCGTACAACCCTGCCAACTCCTATTCTGCCTATATATTCATCGTACTCAATATTTGTAAATAAAACCTGCAACGGAGCCTGATTGTCACCGCGGGGAGGATCAATTTCTTTTATTATCTCCTCAAAAAGAGGCTTCATATTATTGCCCGGCTTGTCCGGCGAATAAGATGCATAACCATCCCTTGCCGAAGCAAAAATCACCGGAAATTCTATCTGATCGTCATCAGCGCCAAGCTCAATAAATAAATCAAGAACCTCATCTACAACCTCATAGGGCCGCGCCATTGGGCGGTCGATCTTATTTATTACAACCACCGCTTTTTTGCCAAGCGAAAGTGCTTTTTTAAGTACAAATCTCGTTTGCGGCATACAACCTTCAAACGCGTCAACAAGCAAAAGCACCCCGTCAACAGTTTGCAGTATACGCTCAACCTCGCCGCCGAAATCAGCATGCCCTGGAGTATCAACTATATTAATTTTAACGCCACCGTAATAAACGCTTGTATTCTTTGAAAGAATTGTTATTCCACGCTCACGCTCTAAATCGCCCGAGTCCATAACACGCTCGTTTACCGATTCGTTTTCACGAAAAGTTCCGCTCTGCTTTAATAGCTGATCTACAAGAGTGGTTTTACCGTGATCAACATGAGCAATAATCGCTACATTTCTCAAATTTTCTCTCTTTTCAACCGACACATCTGCCATCCCCTGAATTAAGCAAATTTAGACAGTTAATTATAAGACATAAAATATGCGTTGTCAAACATAATCACGAAAACAAAACAAAAAATATGCGGCATAAGCCGCATAAAAAACACAAATAATACTATAAACAAACATCCTAATAAGAAAATACGGTTTATTTAATGACCTTAAGGCGTTTCCTTCTGACGGTGGAAAGAATACGCTCCTCAACAGCTATAAACATATCCTCATGAAACACCGCCCAAATAACCAATACAACTAATCCGATTTCAAATAATGTTCTGATAACCTGTGATAAACTCATTTTCAACCTCCGCCGAACATTTGTTCGTTTCTGTGATTTTATTATAATACCTGCCATAACTTTTGTCAAGTATTTTTTTTTAATTTTAAAAATATCTGTGTCCAAAAAAACGGACATTAGTAATTTGTTTTTTTAGCAATGATATATTGTATTTTTGTTACATTTATGTTAAAATGTTTTTGTTCCGGGTTTAATAATTTATGAAAGGGAAATCTAATGAATGTTCTGATACTTTCCTGTAATACAGGTCAGGGTCATAACTCGGCCGCAAAGGCTATAAGCGATTATTTTGAGGACCGTGGTGCCAACTGTGTTATTCGTGACGCATTGGCCTACTGGTCTCCTAAGAACTCACAGATCATAAGCAAAGGTCATACCTTTATATACAGAAACCTTCCTAAGCTTTTCGGTATCGGTTATAAATTTGAAGAAAATCACCCTCCCAAGGACGATGAGACATCCATAATGTATGATTTGGTAACGAAGGGTTGCAGGGAGCTTACAATAGACCTTAAAGAATCTGATTACGATGCGGTCATATGCACACACATATTTTCGGCTATGATGATGACTAAGATTAGAAAATCGGAGTTATGCAAACTGCCTTTATATCTTGTTGCTACCGATTATACCTGCAGTCCGGGCGCCGGAGAAACAAAGCCGGACGGTTATTTTATACCCCATGCCGACTTAAAAAATGAGTTCTGCGCTGCGGGAATTGACCCGAGCGTTATTGTTCCGTCGGGTATACCTGTAAATCCCAAGTTTATGAATAAACGCTCAAGCGAATATGCAAAAGGTATGTTAAAGTTGCCGGAAAACAAAAAAACGGTTTTGCTTATGTGCGGCAGTATGGGTTGCGGTCCTATAAAGCAGTTATGCGAGCTTCTGCCCCGCGTTATGCCGGATAATTCTCATCTTGTCGCAATATGCGGAAACAACCGCAGATTATACTCAAATCTTGTTAAAGCGCATGAGCCGAATGTCACGGTTGTAGGTTACACAACACGAATACCAGTTTATATGGACGCGGCGGATGTAATACTCACAAAGCCAGGAGGACTAAGCTCCACCGAAGCCGCCGTAAAGCACCTGCCTATGATATTTATTGACGCGGTACCCGGTTGCGAAACAAAAAATCTCGACTATTTCATTTCCCGCGGATTTGCCGATACAGCCGGCAGTGCGAAAGCTCTTTGTAATTTAGTATGCTGTTATCTTTCAGACGAAGAAAAAAGAAATAAAATGAAAAATCTTTTAAGCGTTAATTTTAATACTTGCGCTGCAGAAGTAATATACAATAAAGTTTGTAAAGGAATCTGATATGAACCCTGTAAGTTACAAGGGATTGCGCCCTTCTACCCTGACTAATCCGCAATTCCGCCACATATTTTTCCTGCTCTATTGGCTTTTTTACGGAATAGTTTTCTGGACGCTTGAGCAGGGCGTTAAAATGAATTACCACACAATTTGGTGTCCTCTTGATGACAAAATACCGTTTTGTGAGTTTTTTGTGATACCGTACTATTTCTGGTTTTTCTTTATCTTCTGGATAATGATATACGGCTTTTTCTATGATATCAAGGCGTTCAACAAGTTTCATATGTTTGTTATCATTACATATACAATAACGCTTGTAATATACATATTGTATCCAAATCAGCAATGCCTCAGACCGGAGAATTATGTACGCGACAATGTTTTTGTGGATATTGCGAAGCTCTTATACTCCTACGATACAAACACAAATGTTTGTCCCTCAATTCATATAATCGGTTCATTTGCGGTTATGTTTACCGCATGGAACTCAAAAAAGTACAGTACAAAGAAGTGGAGAACTGCATTTGTAATAATGACATTTGTAATTTGCTTGTCTCCCCTGTTTTTACGCCAACACTCGATTATAGATGTAATCGTGGGATCAATTATTTCATTCGCGGCATACCCGCTTATATTCGGCAAAAGAAAAAAACTTTGGAAGAATAAAAATAAAAGTTAAATCGGTAAGACTCTTAGCTTACAAGCAGATAGGCTCGCTGCTTATCTGTGCGGCATTACTGTTAGGGCTCCTGCCCGGCGCTTTTAGTATGAGCGCGAGTGCGCTTGCGGGGCTCGGCACCGCCGGAAATCCTTACATCGTGACCACCTGGGACCAGTTTGACCAGCTTATGCGCCTTGACGAGGGCAAAACAATTTATATTGAGCTCGGTAACGATATAGAGTGGAGTTCGACGCAAGGCGCGTATTTCGGAACCGCAATACCCGTCACCGGAAACATAGTGCTCGACCTGAAAGGTCATTTAGTACATAAGTACCATGACTCATTCTGGAGTTACGGAAGATGCTATAATGAAGGTGCGGCGGTGAAATTCACCGCCGCGTTTTTATATTTTTTCTATTATTTGGCATCCGAAATCCGCCGTCTGCCATCTGTTATGGTTGACTGTTAAAACTTTTAGTGTTAGAATAGCGGTAACAGATTATAATTTCCGGAGGAAACAATGCAAAGCACTAAAAAGCTCTACATAATTATACTTACCGCAGTTCTCATTCTGTCGGTAATGTTAAATTCAACCATATCGGTATTTGCGGCGGCGCCGGAGGTGAACTTCTCTACGCTCAGCGGTAATTACCGCTACGGAATTGATGTTTCAAAGCACAACGGGAGTATAGACTGGGCGGCGGTAAAACAGAGCGGCGTTCAGTTTGCTATGATACGCTGTGGATACAGAGGCTGGCTTACCGGCAACATAGTTACGGATGAACGCTTTGATTACAACATTTTAAACGCTTATAACAATGGTATTGCAGTGGGTGTCTACTTCTATTCCACCGCTGTTAATGAAAGCGAGGCCGTTGAGGAAGCGGCGTGGGTAGCATCCGTTTTACAATCAAAGGCGGCAAGCGGTATAAGTATTACATATCCCGTAGCCTATGATTTTGAGGAGTTTTACAATACAGATAATCGCTCGCGTGCCAAAAATCTTTCAAAAGACCAGATTTCGAAAAACGCGGCGGCATTTTTAAATTACATAGGCGCCTGTGGTTACACACCCCTGTTCTACGCGGGTAAAAACCCGATAAGGAACAACTTTGAATCATATCTATCCACTGATTACAGCCTATGGCTTGCAAATTATGCCCGTGCTACCGAATACGAAGGCAAGTTTTTTATGTGGCAGTTTACATCCTCCGGTCAGGTAAACGGTATATCGGGGAGAGTTGACCTTGATGTGTGCGGATTTGAAAACAGCGATAATCTGTTGCGCTTTTCTCTATGCAACACGCAGGGAGCTCCCGGATACAGCTCTACCGATTTTTCCGCCGCCCCGGCAATTTATTTGAACCTGAATGAAGTGTACTTTTACAGAAACACTTATGACGGAAAAATGAAAGAGCTTAAAATCGGCGGCAAATACTACTATGTTCCGGCAAATGTGCTTACGGCGCCTTTTACCGAGGCATCCGGCGTTTATATAACGCATATAGCTGAGGAAATATACAACCGTCCGATAGATAGCGACGCATACAAAACCGGCATAATAATACCGGCAAAATCACAGCTTGTATCGAGAAGTATCTGGACAAATTGGATGGAAATCAAATACGGTGACAGTATATATTATATCAAAACCGATAATCTCATAACGGCGGATAATTACGCGGCAGGAGAGTCGTATCACACAGGCGGTGTTGCTACCTGCAGCAGTAAAGCGATATGTTCTGTCTGTCACGAAGAATACGGCGAATCAGACCCCGATAACCACATCGGAGAAAAAGCAATATTCCACCGTAAAAGCGCTACCTGCACGGATGAGGGCTACACCGGAGACCTGATATGTATGTCCTGCAAGCAAGTATTATCACCGGGTGAGCCGATCCCCGCTACGGGTCATAAATTCGGTTGGAGAACAACAAAAATCGCCACCGCAGACGGGGAAGGACTTAAAGAAGAAATTTGCGCGTTGTGTGGCGAAAAAACCGGTGAAAGCAAACCGGTAGACTATAAAGAACATATAACCGGCGATATTACGGACGACGGTTCAGTTGACAACCGAGATATGGCAAGATTATTACAATATCTGTCCGGTTGGGATGTGCCGGTAAATAATGCGGCGCTTGATATCAACTCCGACTGTTATGTAAATAATGCGGATGTTATACTGCTTTTCCAATATATATCCGGTTGGATAGTAGAGATATTTTAACAATGGCAGAAAAAGCCCGGCGAGATTTTCTCGCCGGGCTTTTTCCTTTATACAAGTAAACCCCCGATTATCTTTCCTCCCTGAAATACGAAAGACCAAGTGAAGCGGGCGGCTGATTTTCGCGTTTTTTACGCATACTGATTATTACAAGCACTAGTATAGTAACCACATAAGGCAACATATTTATAAGCTCCTTATTGCTGCTTGAAAGACGCGGGATATAAATTGACAAAATATACAGTCCGCCGAAAAGGAAAGAACTGAGTATTGCGGTTGTAGGTCGCCAAATTGCAAATATAACTATCGCAATAGCGAGCCAGCCTCTGTCACCGAAGCCGTTATTAGTCCAGGCGCCTCCGGTATAGTCCATAACAAAGTAAAGTCCGCCAAGTCCTGCTACCGCGCCGCCTATAATCGTGGATAAATACTTATACTTTGTAACGCTGATACCTGCCGCGTCAGCCGTGGCGGGATTTTCACCGACCGAACGGAGACTTAAGCCTGCGCGGGTATGATTAAAGAAAAATGATGTGCAAAGTGCTATGGCAATAGCAAGATAAGCTAAAAAACCAAAAGACAGAAATGTTTTTCCGAGAACACCTAATTTATCAGCGAACGGCAAGCTTGCTTTAAAGCATTGACCTGTTTTGATAAGGGATATAGAACCGGTCTCACCGAAAAAGCTCAGAAGCGATCCCCCGAAAAAGTTACCCATGCCTATTCCGAAAGTAGTAAGCGCCAGACCTGTTACATTCTGATTTACCCTGAGAGTTATAGTTAAAAAACTGTAAATCAGAGCCAGAAGAAACGACCCGAAGATAGATGACAAAAGCGGTATTATTATGCAAAGTGCGGCGCTTGGTGAGGCAACAGAATGCTCATACAAGTAGCCGCCGATTATTCCCGATATACCGCCCATATACATAATACCGGGTATTCCGAGATTAAGATTTCCGCTCTTTTCGGTAATAATTTCACCGGTTGCCCCAAACAGAAGCGGAATAGACTGAATAATAGCTGCGTTTATGAAAGCAAAAATCGTATCAATCATTATTTTGCCTCCTTTGCTTTAGAGCGCTTGTTTATCTTATAATTTATAAAGAACTCACTGCCTATTATGAAGAAAATAATTACGCCGGTAAGTATATCGGAAACGCTCTCATTAAGCCTTAACGCCATGGCAATCTCTCCGGCTCCCCTTTGCAGGAACACTATAAACATTGAAGTAAATATCATCATTACAGGCTCAAATTTTGCAAGCCATGAAACCATAATAGCCGTAAATCCCATACCGCCCGCAAGCTCTTTTGATACGGTATGATTTGTACCCGACACAAGAAGGAAACCGGCAAGTCCGCAGATTGCGCCCGATATTACCATTGTTCTGATAATAACCTTCTTAACATTTATGCCGACATATCTCGCAGTGTTTTCACTCTCGCCGACAACCGAAATTTCATAACCCTGTTTACTGAAATGCAGATATATGAACATCGCAACCGTAATCGCCGCCACAATTATCAAGTTTACAGCATATTTCTGACCAAAAATTTCAGGCAGCCAACCTGCGCCGGTACGCTGGTTTATTACACCCATAACACTTGAACCGTTAGGTACCCAAAGCATTATGAAAAACGCTACAAGCTGAATAGCAACATAATTCATCATCAATGTAAAAAGGCTTTCATTAGTTCGCCATATCGCTTTAAACACAGCCGGCAAAACTCCCCAAATTATACCACTTAAAACACTTGTTATAAGCATTATTACTATGAGCACACCTGAAGGCAGACTATCACCCGCGTAAAACATACACGCGGCGCTTGCAAGCCCCCCTACAAGCACCTGCCCTTCGGCACCTAAATTCCAGAATTTCATCTTAAATGCGGGCGTAACCGCCAAAGAAATGCACAAAAGCATTGCGGTATTTTGCAAGAGAATAAAGAATTTACGCTCAGAGCCGAAGCTGCCCTCTATCATTTTAACATAAACTTCAATTGGGTTATATTTTGTTATTGTAACAATAATAAGTGAACTGACTATAAGTGCCGCAACAATCGCCAAAAACCTTATGCCCCACGCTTTGAGAGGCGCCATATCGGTTCTGCGCGTTATATGGAACAAAGGCTCTTTTATATGTTTTTCAACTGTTTTCATCACTTGCACCTCCGTCCACCTTAGTCATCATAAGTCCAATCTCGCCTTTATCGGCGCCCCTACCCTCTACTATTCCGCTTACCTTGCCTGAGCTGATAACCATTATTCTGTCACAAAGCTCAATGAGTACATCCAGGTCCTCACCGACAAATATTACGGCAACGCCGCTTTCTTTTTGCTGATTGAGAAGGTTATATATTGCGTAAGATGAGTTAATATCAAGTCCCCTTACCGGATACGCCGCCATAAGCACCGTGGGAGATGAGGCAATTTCTCTGCCGACAAGAACCTTTTGGACATTACCGCCCGATAACTTGCGAACAGGCGTTTGCGCGCTCGGAGTCACAACCTCTAAATCGTTTATAATACGCTCCGCAAGATCCTTAGGCTTTTTTCTCTCAAGGAACATTGACCTACCGCGCCTATAACTCCTGAGCATCATATTATCTATAATGTCCATATTCCCTACAAGCCCCATACCAAGCCTGTCCTCCGGCACAAACGAGAGGCGCACGCCGAGCTCCCTTATCTGTATAGGCGTTTTTCCTCTGAGCTCGTCATCACTGCCGGTTTTAGGATTATGATAGATTATTTCTCCGCTTTCTATGGGCTGAAGTCCGGCAATAGACTCTAAAAGCTCACGCTGACCACTGCCCGCGATACCTGCAACACCGAGTATCTCGCCTGATCTCACCGTAAATGAAATACTGTCAAGCGTTCTTACGCCCTCTGAGTTTACACAACTGAGATTCCTGACTTCAAGTCTGTCAACCGGATTTTTAGGCTCGCTTCGATTTATATTAAGGCTTATTTTTTTGCCCACCATCATTTCAGTAAGCTCAGACTCATCAGTATCGGCGGTAATTACCGTGCCTACATACTCGCCTTTTCTGAGCACTGCCACTTTATCCGAAAGTGATAAAACCTCATGTAATTTATGGGTTATTATTATAATGGCTTTCCCGTCCTCCCTCATACGACGGAGAACATTAAACAGCTTTTGCGTTTCCTGGGGAGTAAGTACAGCGGTAGGTTCATCAAGTATCAAAATATCCGCTCCGCGATAAAGCACCTTGATTATCTCAACTGTCTGTTTCTCCGAAACCGACATTTCATATATCTTTTTATTGAGATCGAGATCAAAACCGTACTGCTCACTGATTGCCCTCACGCGCTCTGTTACCGACTTAATATCAAATTTCCCTTCTTCCTTAAGTCCTAAAACAATATTCTGAGCGGCAGTAAAAACATCAATGAGCTTGAAATGCTGATGTATCATCCCGATTTTATACTTAAACGCATCCTTTGGCGAGCGAATTACCACTTCTTCACCGTTAATGAATATTTGACCTTCATCAGGATAGTAAATGCCTGATATCATATTCATAAGTGTAGTTTTTCCGCTTCCGTTTTCCCCGAGCAGGGAAAGTATTTCGCCTTTATATGCGCTTAAATTTACATTTTTGTTAGCGACAACCTTGTTGCCGAAACGCTTAGTAATGTTTTTAAGCTCTATTGCGGCGACAGCCATATTCAAACACTACCTTTCGTGAGTATTTCCGCACTCAAAAAAGCGTGCAAACGCTTGCATACTTTTTTGAAAACGGATATAAATAACAGATTGAGGCGGAGTTTAAAACTCCGCCCATATCGGTTTAAAACAATAATCAAAGATCCTCTATACCATCAATATATTTGATTGCAAAATAAGGAGCAGATCTCTTTGAAGACTCAGCAAACTGACCATCAACAACAGCTTCGCTATCCGGAACAAAATCGCCGGCGTCAACTATATCGGCGGTATAGGTTGTAAGCTCTTTGCCGTCAACTGTAAAGGTCTTGGTATCAAATACCTTAACTTCGCCGCTTTCAAGTTTAGCCTTGATTTCATCAATTTTCTCCTGTGTGCCCTTAGCAGCAGCCTTTTCGTTGAGTTCTGTAAGCTTTACAGCACCCTCTTTCATTGTACCGCAATAATCGGTAGGAATGGTACCGCCTTTAAGAGCGGTGTCTATAATCATCTTGAAGTATACGCTCCAATCAATCTTTGAAGAAATGAGAGCGGTTGTCGGACCCATAGAAATTGTGCTTATGTTATAAGCAACATTCGGAACACCCTTCTCTTCGCAAGCCTTAGGAGCACCCTCAGAGTCAGCATGTTGACTTATGAGAACGCAACCGGAATTGATAAGCTTAAGCGCAGATTCTTTTTCTTTAGCAATATCAAACCAAGAGCTTGTGTAAACAACCTTCATTGTAGCGCTCGGGCAAATTGCTTTTGCGCCGAGGTAGAAGGAGGTCATACCGGAAACAACTTCAGCATAATCAAAAGCGCCTACATAACCGATAACAGCCTTGTCAGCAGTGATTTTTCCGGCATCAATCATTTCATTGAGCTTCATACCTGCTGCAACGCCTGCAAGATACCGACCTTCATAAATAGAAGCAAATGCATTGTGGTAATTCGAAACAAGCTCTGTTTGAGCACGGGTACCTGTAGCGTGGCAGAACTGAACATCGGGGAACTCTTTGGCAGCTTGAATCATATAGCTTTCATGACCGAAAGAGTCAGCACAAACAATGTTGCAACCCTTGTCAACAAGCTCGGCAGCCGCATTGTAGCAAGCGTCATCCTCATTGATGTTTGTCTTGATAAGCACCTGCTCATCTTTAAGGCCTAATTCCTTTTGAACCTCTTTAAGAGCCTGGATAAAGTTGTTGTCATAGGTTGAGTTCTCATCATGGAGACAAATAAGACCGATCTTGAAATCATCCTTTTCAACCTTTTCCATTTTTGCGGCAACAGTCTTTTCAACCTCGTCGATTGTAAGAACCTTAGCCGCCTTTTCGCTCTTAGAGCTGGTATCCTTACTACCGCAAGCTGTAAAAGCCAATACCATTACGATAGCAAGAATTGCGCATAGAATTTTTTTCATTTTCGTTTCCTCCATTTTTTTAATATGTAAATTCTATTTACACCTGATTTAACGCCGGAACTCAATGCCCTCCGCACTCATCTTTTCAATTACTGCGAGTGACTCAATTCTATAACCTTTTTTCCGGAGCTTGTCCCCTCCGCCTTGAAAACCTTTTTCAATAGCACAGGTACAACCCACAACCTCAGCCCCCGCTTGATTTATTATATCAATGAGTCCAATGAGCGCGTTGCCATTAGCAAGAAAATCATCGATTATTAAAACCTTATCGCTTTTTTTGATATATTCTTTCGGTACTGTTATCAAATAATCGGTGCCGTGAGTAAAAGAATGAACCTTGGCGCTGTAAACCTCACCCGATACATTTGAGGTTTTATTTTTCTTGGCAAAAACCACTTTGTTACCCATAACCGCCGCTGCGGCAACCGCAACCGCAATACCGGATGCCTCAATAGTTAAAATCTTAGTTATTTCATCGCCCTTATAAATACGGCCAATTTCCTCACCCATTTTAAGAAGAAAACCGACATCCAACTGCTGATTTAAAAAAGAGCCGACCTTCAGAATATTGCCGCTAAGAACAGTTCCTTCATCAAGTATCTTCTGTTCAAGAGCCTCCAAAAAATCGCCTCCGAAAAATTAAATAAAGCAGACCCTGAAAGCCTGCTTACCAAAATCACATCTCACCGCTTGAAAAGGCGGTGATATTTTATCTTAACCAATAGTCGTAACTGCGGCGCTACGGTAGAAACATCCAAACCATCCATCCGGATTTATATTGGTAAGCTATTAAATTTACAAGTCTATCGTATCACAATAAATTCCCTTTGTCAACAAAATATCCCTTATTTTTTTCAGTTTGTACAACTTGACAATTTATTGAAATGTTATTTAAAAATATTGTATAAAAAACACAAAGCCCCGATTGAAAAATCGGGGCTGAAACCACTATCGGTTGAGGTCGGAGATTATTTGATCCGCAACATATATGCCCATAGCTCCGGACTGAGAAAGCCCTCGGCATATACCGCTGCCGTCGCCTATTATATATACTCCGTCTATGAGCTCAAACTTATCGTTCATAAAAACGGGACGAATCGAATAATACTTGCTTTCACATCCGTAAAGCAGCGTATCATCGTTTGCCGTGCCGGGCGCCACCTTATCAAGCGCGTATATAGTTTCTATAATATTTGTAAGAATTCTGTGCGGCAAAACAAGTGAAATATCCCCCGCCGTAGCCTTTAACGTAGGTGTTACCGTGTTTTGTGAAAGGCGATGCTCGTTTGTTCTTCTGCCGCGAATTAAATCCCCGAAACGCTGCACAAGAACATTACCCTTGCCTATCATATTAGCAAGCCTTGAAATATTTTCAGCGTATTCAGTGGGCTGGTTAAACGGTTCTGTAAAACGAATACTTGAAAGTATAGCAAAATTACAATTATCTGTTTTCTTCTCTTCTTGGGCAAAAGAATGACCGTTTGCGGTTATTATGCCGTGATTATTCTCCGCCGATACCAGACCTCCCTGATTAAAGCAAAACATCCGGCAGCGGTCTTCAAAAGTCTTGGTTTTATAAAGAATCTTAGGTTCGTATATTTTCGAGGAGAATTCGCGCCATATTATATCCTTCATTTCAACGCGAACACCTATATCAATATGGTTTGACCTCGTTTTAACGCCGTGTTCCTTACAAAATTCCGCAACGAAATTAGCGCCCGACCTTCCGGTTGCTATAATAACCTTCTTAGCTGAAAGCTTTTCTCCGTTAGAATAATGCAAAGAATATTCTCCCACTTTATTTTCAACTCTTACGCACTCGTAAAAATGAAAAAGCTCTACACCGGACTTTTTTAAAGCATTTATCAGATTTTGCATAGTCAAAAAGTTATTGTCCGTACCAAGATGCTTAACATTCATATCGAGCAGACGCAGGTTGTTTTGTATGCATTTGAGTCTCAATTCATCATTAGACTTATAGACCTTTGGTATACCTGAAGTGCAATACTCGTTAAGAATGTTGTCAACCTCGTTAATATATTCGTTAGCAATATCTTCTCCAAGCTCTTCACCAAGTGTACCGCCATAAGCTGTACCTAGATTAAACTTACCGTCCGAAAAAGCACCCGCACCGGCAAATCCGTTTGTTATATTACAAATCTTGCAATGAGCGCATGTGTTATTCCTGTTTGCCGGGCAAATACGCTTTTCCATAACATTTCCGCATTCTGTTATTGCGACCTTTATGGTTTTATTCTTTTTTATTAAATGGTAAGCGCTCATAAGTCCGCCTATTCCGCCGCCGATAATCACAATATCATAAGCTTTATTAGCTGGCATAAAATTACCTCCGTAAAAAAGGCTGTACATAATGCGTACAGCCCTTTAAATCTTAAATGAAAGAGAATTAATCCTCTTTTGCTTCATTTTCCTCAACCGGAGTATCGGTATCGGGTTTAACCTCATCAGCAGTCTCTGCGGGAACCTCTACTTCCGGCGCGATTTCCTCCGCATTCACCTCAACCGGAGGCTCATCGGCAGAAATATCATCCGTAGTAGCCACTACTTCATCAGGTCCCTCTTTCACTTCGGGCTCTTCTTCGGGAAGAAGCGCGCGGATAGAAATGCTTACTCTTTTCTTTTCAAGGTCAATAGCAGTAATTTTCGCATCTACTTCCTGACCTATCTTCAATTCATCCTGCGGCTTTGCAACACGATGATTTGAAATCTGGGAAATATGAATCAGTCCGTCAACTCCGGGAATTATTCTTGCAAAAGCACCATAGGCTGTCATACTGACTATAGTAACTGTAACAACATCTCCCACACTGTACTTGTTTTGGAATATTGTCCAAGGATTGTCCTCAGCCTTTTTATAACCCAAAGAAATCTTTTTCTTTTCGGTATCAAGCGCCTTTACATAAACTTCAATGGTATCACCGACATTCACTACTTCCGACGGGTGCTTTATGCGCATCCAGGAAAGCTCGGATATGTGAACCATGCCATCAACACCGCCGATATCAACAAACGCACCGTACCCGGTTATAGACTTAACAACACCTGTAAACCTGTCGCCGACAGCGATATTACTCCAAATTTTCTCTATTGCTTCACGGCGCTCCTCGCGAAGAACACTCTTTATTGAACCGACCGCTCTACGACCTCTACCAATCTCAATTATTCTGAAATCAACCTCTCTACCCTTTAAATCTTCAATAGGATCATTTCTTGAAGCAGTAGCCTGAGAGGCAGGTATAAAGATACGTACATTATTATAGAATACAGTGACGCCGCCCTTTACGATGTCGCTTACCGTTCCGTGCAGAACTTCGCCGGACTCTTTGGCGGAAATAATACTATCCCAACCGGCTATAGCATCATAGCGACGCTTCGAGAGCATAGCGGTTCCTTCCTGGTCATTAATTCTCATGATGATAAGATTAAGCTTATCATCAACCTTGACCTCACTTAAAAGATCCGCATTCACATCAGAAGAATACTCGTCTTTCGTAACATAGCCCGTAACACCTCTACCGATATCTACGGTAATTTCAGAAGGATTTACCGAAACTACGGTGCCCACCACCTTCTGATCGCCGGTAAGAGAACTAAGCGATGCCTCAAACGCTTCCTCATCCGTCATTTCCTCAAAGCTTTTCTGAACAGTTACATTACCCTCCACCTGTTCATCAACCGGTTGTAAAATTTCCGACATGGTTTTAATAACCTCCTTTATTATGCCGGCAGGCGTCGATGCGCCCGCCACTACCCCTACCGCTAAAACACCGTTAAAGAATTCCGGTTTCAACTCTGCCGCTGTTTCAACGGCGTAGGTCCTCTCGCAAAGCGAAGTGCAAAGCTCAAACAGTTTGGTTGTATTAGAACTGTGCCTTCCGCCGATAACTACCATAGCGTCATTGACGGAAGCTAAAAGCTTAGCTTCATTTTGACGATCGGCTGTAGCACTACATATTGTATCAAATATTTTTAACTTTGTACACACTTTTTTTAAAAAAATTTGAGATTTTTTCCATTTTTCAGCATTAAAAGTAGTTTGAGAGACCACTGTAAGGCTTTTTTCAGCAATTTTGGGATGTGTTTTAATGATCTTGCTTAAATCTTCCTCTGAAGAAAAAACGAAATAATCTCCCTTTATATGTCCTATTATTCCCTTAACTTCCTGATGAAGCTCATCTCCGGCTATTAAAACCGTATCGCCCGCGGCGGAATTTGCGCTTACTATCTTATGAATTTTTGAAACAAACGGACAAGTTGCGTCACAGACCTCCACGCCAGATTTTGAAGCTTTTTCATATGTTGCCTTATCAACTCCGTGTGAACGAATGACAAGCACCTCACCACAACTTACCTCATCCGGTGAGGAGACAATTCTTACGCCCCTGCCCTCAAGCTCTGATACCAACTGCGGATTATGTATTATAGGTCCGAGCGTACAGACTTTTTTGTCTTTACCGAGCAGATCGTAAACCATATTTACAGCCCTGTTTACGCCAAAACAAAAACCGGCGGTTTTCGCAAGTGTGATTTTCAATTTTTTACCCCTTTGTTTATAATTTCTATTAAAGAGCAAAGCGCCGCTTCAAAATCAAGATTATCAGTATCAAAAACAATTCCGCCTTCAGCGACCTTAAGAGGTGCCACAGCGCGGTGAGTGTCGTTATAATCTCGCTTTTTTATATCGTTTAAGATGTCATCATAGTTAACATCCATACCATTATCTTTAAGCTCCTTATATCTACGGTCCGCACGCGTTTCAGGTGTGGCGGTAACATAGATTTTAAGTGTAGCATCCGGCAAAACAACAGTACCTATATCCCTGCCATCCATAATTACGCTGTTCTCACGAGCAAGCTTCCTTTGCAATTCCAAAAGAAACGCGCGAACGGGCGGCTTCGCGCTGACGGCGGACGCCATCATTGATATTTCCGGTGTGCGGATAAGACTATTCACATCCTCGCCGTCTAAAAACACATGCTGTTCTTGACCGATAAAACGAATATCCACAGCCGTGCTTTTAAGTATATTCTCAATATCACAATTAAGCTCTGTATTATACCCCATTCGGCTGAATTTAAGACCCACAGCACGGTAAAGCGCCCCCGTATCCACATAGATAAGGCCAAGTTTTTTTGCCACTGCTTTAGCCAAAGTGCTTTTCCCGGCTCCCGCAGGACCGTCAAGTGCTATTGAAATCATTTTCTTTCCTACTTTCATATCGTTTTTGAACAGCTTGTACCGGCAAGGTAACCGGTTGAAAAAGCTATTTGTAAATTGAAACCGCCGGTGTAGGCGTCAACATCAATTATTTCGCCCGCAAAATAAAGGTTTTTAACCAGTTTTGACGACATGTCTGACGAATTTATCTCTTTTATTGAAACTCCGCCCCGGGTTATAACAGCCTCCTGTATAGGTCCTAAATCTGTAATGCTGAGATGCACATGCTTAATAGCATAACTCAGCGAATGCCTGTTACCGTTTGTCACCTGATTGACCTTAATATGTGGGTCTATCCCCGCCTTGCTTATAATAACGGATATGAGACCTTTAGGCAATAATCTATCGAGAGAATTTATTAAGTCCCGATTTTTGTTATCAGAAAAATCTCTCAAAAGGCGGTTATCAAGCGTTTTTTCATCAAGCGCCGGTTTCAAGTCAATTTCTGCAAAATAATCCTCCGGTTTACCGTTTATGTGAGCTGAAGCAGAAAGAGCGAGCGGTCCCGATATACCGGTATGTGTAAAAAGCATTTCCCCAAGCTCGCAATACACCGGCTTTTTAGAGCCTTTCTTATATAAAGAAAGCGTTATATTTTTAAGTGTTAATCCCGCAACGCGTGTACAAAAGCCCTCCCTCACTTCAAGCCTTATAAGGGAAGGTCTTATTTCGGTCACGGTATGCCCTAAGCTCTTTGCAATATCATAGCCGTCGCCGGTAGACCCGGTAAGCGGATATGATTTTCCGCCGGTTGCAAGTACAACCGCGTCCGCTTGCAAAATTTCTCCCGAAGAAAGCTTCACGCCGCTTACCGCGCCATTTCCGGTTAAAACCTCTTTTGCCTCTATGCCGGTTTTGATTTCAGCATATTTTAACGCTGCGGCAGTAAGTGCGTCTACAACATCCACAGCTTTATCGGAGACCGGAAAAACTCTGTTACCCCTCTCGGTTTTAAGCGGAACTCCCCTGCTCTTAAAAAAATTCATAGTGTCAGCAGAGTTAAAGGCGTTAAAGGCGGAATATAAAAATTTGCCTCCATGCGCAACATTTGAGATGAGAGTCGACACATCACAGTTATTAGTAACATTACATCTGCCCTTACCGGTTATCATAACCTTGCGAGCGGGACGCATGTTTTTTTCAATGACAGTGACTTTGCAATTATCACCTGCCGACGCCGCAGACATAAGTCCCGCAGCTCCGCCGCCAATTATAACTATATTGCGCATTTTTTCACCTCGCTGACAAAGGTATTTTACAATAACAGACAAAAAAAGTAAAGTGGGAGATACTATCATCTCCCACTAAAACATTCTACAGCTGCGGACCCGCGCTGACGAGTGCCCTGCCTGCGGCATTGCCCTCGTATTTGCTGAAGTTTTTAATAAATCTGCCTGCAAGGTCTTTTGCCTTTTCTTCCCAAATTTCGGGTTTTTCATAAGTATCGCGCGGATCAAGTATACCGTTATCTACACCGGGAAGCTCTGTCGGCACTTCAATACCGAATATCGGCATTTTTTTGGTGGGCGCGTTTAAAATATCGCCATTTAATATAGCATCAATAATACCGCGTGTATCCTTGATTGATATGCGCTTTCCTGTGCCGTTCCAGCCGGTATTTACAAGATACGCTTTTGCCCCACTCTTCCGCATACGCTTAACAAGCTCTTCAGCGTACTTCGTGGGGTGAAGCTCCAAGAATGCCTGACCGAAGCAAGCAGAGAAAGTAGGCGTAGGCTCTGTGATACCGCGCTCGGTACCGGCAAGCTTAGCCGTAAACCCGGAAAGGAAATAATACTGAGTCTGCTCGGGAGTTAAAATTGATACCGGCGGCAAAACGCCAAATGCGTCGGCAGACAGGAATATTACATCCTTCGCCGCAGGCGCCGCGGATACGGGACGAACGATATTCTCAATATGTGTTATCGGATATGAAACGCGGGTGTTCTCGGTAACGCTCTTATCGGCAAAATCAATCTTTCCGTTTTCATCAAGCGTTACATTTTCAAGAAGCGCATTACGCTTAATAGCGTTGTAAATATCCGGCTCCGCATCTTTATCGAGATTAATTACCTTAGCATAGCAACCTCCCTCGAAATTGAACACGCCATTATCATCCCAGCCGTGCTCATCATCGCCTATAAGCAAACGCTTAGGATCGGTTGAAAGAGTGGTCTTTCCGGTTCCCGAAAGGCCGAAGAAGATAGCGGTATTCTCGCCGTTTAAATCGGTATTTGCCGAGCAGTGCATCGAAGCAATACCCTTAAGCGGCAGATAATAGTTCATCATTGAGAACATACCCTTTTTCATTTCGCCGCCATACCAGGTATTTATTATTACCTGCTCACGGCTTGTAATATTGAAAACAACCGCGGTTTCGGAATTAAGCTCTAACTCTTTATAATTATCAACTTTAGCCTTTGAAGCGTTATAAACAACAAAATCAGGCTCGAAGTTTTCCAATTCTTCATCTGTAGGAGTTATAAACATATTCTTTATAAAATGTGCCTGCCATGCCACCTCCATAATAAAGCGAATAGCCATACGAGTATCCTTATTAGCGCCACAGAATGCGTCAACCACAAAAAGTCGCTTACCCGACAGCTCATTAACCGCAATATCCTTTACCGCTTTCCAGGTTTCTTCACTGGCAGGATGATTGTCGTTTTTGTACTCGTCACTGGTCCACCAAACGGTGTCCTTTGAGTTTTTATCCATAATGATAAACTTATCCTTAGGCGAACGACCGGTATAAATGCCGGTCATAACATTAACAGCGCCAAGCTCACTCACCTGACCTTTTTCAAAGCCTTCAAGACCGGGTTTTGTTTCCTCCGTAAACAGCTCCTCAAAGGAAGGATTATGAATTATTTCGGTAGTGCCCGAAATTCCATATTTTGTTAAATCAATTTTTTTCATACTATCACTCACCTCAATACTTTTCAAAACAGATTATACCATACTTAATATGCAAATGCAATACGAATACCGGTATCATTTTAACAAACATTTTAAACATTTCGCCCTTAAAAATGCCGCCCTATCCAAAAAAGAAAGGCGGCACGCTTTATTCCCACAATATTAATCTTCTATTGCAAAAACAACATCGTTAATTTTACAAATATCTTCAACTGTCAGTTTACCACGCCGCTCTATTACGACATTAAGTCCGATATTACCGCTTTTTTCGCTTCGCGGCGGCATTGTGCGAATAGAAAACTCACTGCTTATCAGTGCCGATATATCATCCATAACGCGGTTTGTTTGATACATATCCCCTACTTCCACATAGAAAACCTGTGCCATTCTCTTGCGGCGCTCAAATTTTGAAAAGAGCGTAATTGTAATTAAAAACAATATTGCTCCCGCCATAGCTCCTGTGAAGAATCCATATCCAACTGCAATACCGATTACACCCGTAGTCCAGATACCGGCAGCGGTAGTAAGACCGGTTATAACATTATTGCTTTTAAGTATTATCATACCGGCACCTAAAAAACCGATACCTGAAATGACCTGCGCCGGAATACGAAGAACATCGCCCTGATGAAGCAAAACATCCGACACAAACATACTTATCATAGATGTTAAGCATGCGCCCATACAAACAAGAATATGGGTACGCATACCAGCGGCTCTGCCATGGCGCGATCGTTCGCTGCCGATTATAGCACCGCAGACAACAGAAAGCATAAGCTTGAGCAAATCATATTTCAAAACATCCCATACAAAAGAGGCTTTAATTACCGACCAATCAAATACAATTCGTTCCATATCGATCCCCACTACAAAAACTCGCTCAAATTAAGCTTTTAATCAAAATCTATGCTGTATTCCATAATATTATACTATAACCACTACAAAAAAGCAAGATTTTTTGTAGGTTTATGAAATACCAAATGTTCTTTTGTTACTACGATGTATGGGTTGTTTTCAATACCCAGCCCACCTGCAAAATCTGATAGATTTTCATTAATTGCAGCATTTGCGTTTAATATTGAGAAACGAATCATTCCCAACACTATTACCATAACCAAAAGTGCTGAAATGAATCTTTTATAAACTTTCATAATTGTTCCTCCAAAATAAAAAAGTGTGCAGCCAAAGCCACGCACAAAAAACGCATGACTCCGACTGTCGCCAAACAATGTTACATAATCGCAGATAGCCATATGTAAAACAGAGCATGCATTTTTATCAAGAGACAAAAACATACATGCTATCTGCAAAACATTTATAATAACATTATTTGGCAATATAATTTTACCATTACAGTCATTATTAGTCAACAAATTATTCAATTTGAAAACTGCTTTCTGCCCAGATTCAGCACTTGCACAAAATCATTCCGCCCGGCAAATTTGCCGGGCGGATAGTTCTATACGAACAATTGAAATTTATTTAAAAAAATCAAAAAGCCGTTTCGGGTAATCCGGCGCCAAATCGTATACCGCATGGCCGTATCCCGAATACATATATATTTGGAAGTCCGGATTGTTTTTCATCGCGTCTGCGATTTCCGCGGCGGCGTCACCGAGCACGGCGTCATCACTATCACCGATTACAAGTACCGGACATCGTATTTCGCCCAACCGGTCTTTTACATCAAAGTCATCAGCACCTTCCGCAAGAATAACGAACCGTTCAAGTTCAGCTTTTGTAACGCTTTTTGACATTGAAATAAAGCTGCTGCAGTATTTGATAAAAGTCTCGGAATTGTACACCTTTTCTCCGAATGACAAATAAAGCTCCTGTGCGTTACCCTCTTTTGCGAGTTTTATCCAATCGGATATTACAGAAAACCTTTTTGCGTCCATACGGCACGCGGTAGAGCCAAGCACTGATTTTTCAACAAGCTCAGGGTACTTGATTGCGATTGTTTCGGCTATCATACCGCCTTGCGATACGCCGAACAGGCAAACGCGCGACAGTCCGAGCGCGCTCATAGCCTTTGCGGTATCGTCCGCCATATCGTAAACCGAGTATATATCCGGTAAATCACAGCGCCTGTCAAAGATATAAACCGTAAAATCTTTACAAAATATTTCATATTGCTTTTTGATTGCCGGCGCGGCATTTATTACACTCTGTATACTGAGTCCGGGAAGAATAACCAAAGCTTTACTTCCCTTGCCGAATTTAATATATTGCATTTTGAAATCATCAAGAACAACGCTATCAACAACACAATTCATAACCAAACCACCGTATAATATTATTAATTAAACCGTACTGATCTTAACGGTGACAAATTCTCTGAATAAAGCGGAGTTTGTCAGTCGGTTGCCGACGCCATAATAACCACAAAACGATCGAGGGTTTTGTCGTAAACCGTCAGGCAGAGCGTACCCCACCACTCGTGACCGTCATCGAAATAGTCTGACCAGTCGGTCGTCCATTCATATACCTCGAGATCGTCCGTTCCGTTTGGAAAAAGAGCTTGATTTAACCTTTTAAAATCTTTATCGGTATATCCGCTTGGGTATGGAGGACGCAAAAACGCACTTTTATAGTTGAGCTTTTCGCTGTTTTCATCCGCCGCATCAAAAAGTTCCTTTGCCGTAATACTCTTTGCGCTGATTTTGCCCGCATCGAAATGAAGCTCCCAATCATCCGAGATTATGCGCAAAGCGCCTGCGAGCAAAGACTTCCAGTGAGAATCAATTCCTTTATATAAAGAATTGTTTTTCACAAGACAATAATCTATAACATTATCGGGGTACTCATCTGCTATATCGTAAAACGAGTCTTGCTCTATCACCGAAACACTTTCGGGACAAACGAAATTTTCGGGCGTTTGTTCCGGTTTGTCGTTTTTTTGCTCAAGGGGATGTTTTTTCTTTTCTTTCGACCTGTTACCGAAAACTTCTTCCGCTTCGTTTATGCCGATATCCGCCATACCGGCGGCGTATTCGACCATTCTGCAGAAATCAAGCGCGTCGTATTCTCTGCCCGTGATTGATGTGACGGTTTCACCTCTGCTGAAAGCGTCGAGGACATCGAACGGATAGAAGGCATTGTGCACCGCCGTCTTGCAGCCGCCCTCCTCGGTGATATACAGGCACGGCTCGTACGGGTGGCATGTCAGAGTCAATCTCTCGCCGTTTGCTATAAGATAGGGACGATCGTTCTGCTGACCGAGCGTATAGCGCCCATCCCGGTAAACGACGACGGCTTTATGGATGTCCCACGGCGGGATAAAGGGCGCTTTCATTCTTTTGATCAGGTGTTCCCGATCTTTCGGCGAAAGTTCTCCCTGTTTTATCGCGCGGTCAAGAAGCTCGGCGTATTCGCTCTCGTCGATCTCGTAAAAAGCCTGTGAAAACTTGTGCCAGTCGTGCTGGTCGAGGTTTGTCCAGACCATCAGAAACAGCTTGCCGTCGTCGGCTCTGCCGACTGCCTTTTCGACGCGGTATCTGAGTTTTCCGATCTTCCACTCGCCCGCGAATTCTTCTTTATCGACCCAGAACCACGCGTGCCAGCCGTAACCTGAGGTCACTTTATACTCTTTCATTTTCTCCTCCTCGCAGGATCTAGTTGATCCCGTCGGTGAAATCACGGTAATGCAGTGGGAACCTCTGCGACCCGGTCACATATTGCGAGACCTCGGCGTTACCGTCTTCCGTTACGATTTCATAATCCGTCACGCGGCGCATACCGCTCGTTTAAAGCGCGACTGTTTCAAAGGATTCTGTTTTCTGAACATATTGAAAATTTTTCTCATTCGTTTAACTCGTCAAACCGGAATTTTTTTATTTCAAATTGATTATAACAAGCCCTATAAGGCATACTCCGACGCCGACGAGTTTATTCCATGTAAGCGTTTCGTGATAAAGCAGAAATCCGACGAAAATCAGAGCAACCGCGAGGACGGCGCTCTGCACGATTGAAGCCGTGCTTATTTGCCAACCGGCTTTATATGCGTAGATGAATCCCGCTTCCAGTCCTACGATTACAACGCCAAGCATAAACGGCGACCAGTTGATCTTTCCGAACTCCTTAAAAAGTCCGCCGCACGGATTTGTAAAGAAGAATAACGCCGCACTTGCAACTGCTCCGATCAGATATGTTACGGTCAGCGATGCAAAAGGATTCACACCTTCCGGCACGGATTTCGCGCAGATCTGATAAACAACATTTGACAGCACCACAAGTGCTATCGGCCATAAATAAGCGAACATGGTTTGCACCTCCAAAATAATACTTGGCCTGAGTTTACGGTAGGTGCCCACCCGCATAATCAAGAGCGGTTATACTCTTATTATCAGATTGATAAATCCCGGTTTGTCGATCTCTTTTTTTATTTATCAGTATAGCATAAAAATGTGAATTTTTCAATTCTTCAGCACGAAAAAAGCCCCGACAGAGTCGGGTTTATTATCAGCGGCATAAGCCGCTGTATCTCATCAAGCCGCAGGAGAAAAAAATACACGCGCGGCGCGTGATTACATACCAAGCCTCCGCTCCGTCGGCTTGGATTCAAAAAGCAGTAATTTGGTAAACAAATCACTGCTTTTTGATGTCTAAGAGCGCATAAAAGGTACACGCCCGTTTTCCGGATTTCAAGCCCTGTTGAATTTATCCTTCGACTGTTTGCAGCGCGGGCATCTCCAGTCGTCCGGCAAGTCTTCAAAGGCGATGCCGTCGTGCTCGGCGGGATCGTAAACGTAACCGCAGATCGAACAGACGTATTTGCCGCTGGCTTTCGTCTCGGAGAAATCGACTTCGGCAAGTACCGTGGGGACGGGGTGATCGAGATCCATCACGCGCTTGGCTTCAAGGTTTTCGTACCCTTGCGGCGTATGCGTTCCGCAATAGACGGTCGGATTGTTTCGCACAAATTCGCGGACGCAGTCAAGCGTTTCACGCGCTACAGTGATATCCTCAAACACGACAGAGAGCTTGTTCTCATACAGCGCCTCGTCAACGTAGGTGATGTCGCCGTGGAGCATATAGAACAGTCCGTCGTTTTCGACGATCACGATGCTGTTGCCGTTTGTATGTCCCTTGGCTTTGATCAAATAAACGCCGTCCGCGATTTTCTGACTTGCCGGGAAGTTGTGGTACGCGCCGTCGGTAAAGCTGACGGGGACGATATTGTCAAGTCCCTGCAGTTCGGCTGCGTCGATTTCGTCGGCGTTCACGTAGATCTTCGCATTCGGGAAGGAGCGAAGCTCGCCGGAATGGTCTGCATGCTTGTGCGTAAGCAGGATCTTCGTCACCTGCTCCGGTTTGTAGCCGAGTGCTGCAAAAGCGTCCATATAGCTACATATGTCCTTTCCGGTAAAGATTGGGCTCTTTTCATCCGGTACTTCTTCCGGTGTTCCTGCGGGTAGCCCGGTGTCGACGAGGATAACTTCGTCCCCTGTGTCAATAAGATAGTTTTGAAGACTGCCGCGATAGCGCACGGTCGGGTCGAACTTATCAGCGCCTTCCTCCCCACCGAAGACAAAGGACTGCGTATAAAAACCGTCTTTTCTGAATTTGACTGCTTTGATTTCCATAATCTGTTCCTCCGTATGTTTGTTTCACCGCTATATTTATTCGTTTTTTCAATCTGCCATATCCACGTCCGGCACGATCAGAACATCGTACTCCGGATAAAGAGATTTTATCTCGCCGTACAGCTTTTCAATCGCTTCCTTGCGGTCAACATCAAAACTGACCACTACATCAAAACGAACGGTTTTCTTCTCTGTATCGGCGTAGAAGCCGTGCATCTGAAGCGCCCATTCGTGCGCCATGACCGTCTTCTGCACCGTGTTGCGCATCTGCGCCGCCTCGTCGTCGGATGTGTTGAAAGAATATACGCCGATACCTGTCAGGATTACACCGGTTTTATGGAAGACATCTGTCTGTATCTTGCGGGTGATCCTGTCCACATCGTCAACGCTGAGATTGTCCGGCAGTTCAATATGTACCGAACCGTAGTTCTTGTTCGGGCCGTAGTTAAACAGCGTGACATCGTAAGCACCGAGCACCGCGTCTTCCGCACAGATGATCTCTTTCAGTTCCTTCGTCGATTCCGCATCCTCCCGCTTGCCGATGATGTCGTTTAGCGTTTCGATCATCATCTCGATACCGGCTTTGATGATAAAACCCGCGATGACCACACCGACGTATGCTTCAAGAGACACGCTCCAGATCAGGTAAACGATCGCCGAGGCGAGAACGGAAGAGGAGAGGATCGCGTCGAACAGCGCGTCCGAACCGGATGCGGAAAGCGCTCCGGAATTGACCTTCTTGCCTTGCTTCTTCACATAAAGTCCGAGAATCAGCTTCACGATGATGGCGACGGAAATTATAATGATCGAGACCGTACCGTAATCCGCCGCTTCGGGATGGATTATCTTTTTTATCGACTCCACAAGCGACGTTATACCGGCGTACAGCACGAGCGCGGCGACAATCATGGAGCTTAAATATTCGATCCTGCCGTATCCGAGCGGGTGCTTCTTGTCCGGCTGTTTCGCGCCGAGCTTCGCGCCGATGATCGTCACGACGGACGAAAGCGCATCGGACAGGTTGTTGACCGCGTCAAGGATCACGGCGATCGAGTTCGATACCAACCCGACGAACGCCTTGAAGCCGACGAGCAGGATGTTCGTAACAATACCGATAATACTTGTTTTTACGATCGCTTTTTCTCTGTTTGCCGTAAGTACGGCTATATCATTTTGTTGTTCAGTCATAGGGGATCATCCTCTCGTCATCAATAATTTTGTACAGGATGCGGTAAAGCACCTCAGCTTCCTCCGCCGTTATATGCACCTCTTTTGCCATGCATTCCGGCACACGGAGCGCTTTATCTCGAAGCTCCTTGCCCGCCTTCGTCAGCGTGATCACAAGATTCCGCTCGTCGCCCTTGTCTTTCTTTTTTTCGATATATCCCTTGTCCTGAAGCTTTTTTAAGAGCGGCGTCACCGTGTTGGATTTCAGACAGAGCGCCTCACAGAGAAGCTTTTCGTTCGCCTGTACTTTTTCCCACAGCACCATCATCGCGATATACTGCGTGTATGTGAGGTCAAGCTCGTCGAGAAACGGCTTATATTTTCGCGTTATCATATTCGACGCAGCATAGAGCGGAAAACAGATCTGGTTTTTCAGTTGAATAGATTCATATTTATTGCTCATTTTAACTGTACCTCCGATAATACTATATCGCACGCGATATAATATGTCAAGAGATTTCAATCTTTTTTTGCAAAATCATTACATGATGACTGTTTTTCTGTTTCGGAACCAGAATTATTACGCTTCAATGGTTCAAATCCTTCCGGCTGTATCTTTTAGGTGTTCTTTGTTTCCGTAAAGAACAGCAAAAAGCGTCGGGCTTCCGAAATTTACGGAAGCCCGGGTGGGTTATTATTTATTTCGATTTGCTTTGGCGGTTTTGATAGAAGCAATGAGAAGAATCCGGATCGTTGAGCATGTTTTATCTATCGATTTGTATTCTGCGTCATCAATATAGCCGGATTTAAAAAGCATTTCAAGCCACCGTCCGGTTTCACTGGCTTCTTTCAGCGCAATTTCAAGTTTTGCAATAAAATCCGCCCTGCTATTGCCGTATTTACTTTCAGCAATATTGGCGCAAACGCTGGTCGCGCTCCTGCTGATTTGATTGGAAATGGTTGTTTCATGCTTTGCCCGAAGATCCCGGGTTAGCTTCAACACATCCACAGACAACTGCATTGAAAGCTCGAAAAGCGTATCTTCTTTCAAAACTATCACCTCTTGGGCTTTATGTTACCATAAGTTTGCGCGAAGCATAACATCATTTGCCGAAGGCAACCTCGTTTTGTGTCCGCGGGAAACGATGTCGGTCTGACGACCGAACGATGTTGACAGGGCTCGCCCTGTCAAACGATGTTTTCTCTGACGCGAAAAACGATGTTGTGCCGCTTCGCGGACACAAACACAAAAACGCGTCTTTTGGTAGACAAAAGACGCGTTTTTGATGGTGAACCACATCGTTCAATAAACAAAGTTTTTCTTTCCTTTTTTCTTTCTCTATTTTCTCTAATAATACATCATTAATTGTTACTTCCTCATCGCCTGTTTTAAAGGTAATCGTAAATTTGTCATCATAAAGGAATATCTTATCAACGAATAATCGAATTAATGTTTTTCGGTATGCAATATCCTTAATATCACCGTCTGCTAACTTGGTTAAATTATCAATTACTTGTTGCTCAGTTACAACATAGTGCCGTGCATTTTCGATTTCAATTTGCTTTTCCAACTGCTTTATCTCTGCTACGATTTTATTCAAATCTTCAAAAATCATATCTCTGACAGCGTCATTTTTACAAGTACGAAGTGCGACAATCTGATTATCTTTTTCGGCAATTGCTTTTTTCAAAACTTCTTTCAGCCGATTTAACTCAGTAAAGTTTTCGTAGCTATTTGAAATTCTTACAACCTCTTTGGCAATTCTGGAAATACTCTTAGGAGTAAGCAATTTGCGACATTCATTTATGACAATATCCTCAATGTAATCTTTATGTACTAATTTCTTTTTGCAGGGTTTGCCACCGCCCGCATTTTTGCATTTGTAATAGTTAAAGATAATACCCTTTCTGCTAATTTGATTTGAACTGTGACCGACCATTTTTTCTTTACAATAACCGCAAAACAATTTTGTTGTGAGTATATATTCGGCTTTTGCTCTTGCCCTTCCGGGATTCTTTTTATTTATCTCCATTTTCTCCGCAACTTTATTGAACAAATCCTCATCAATTATTTGCGGCATACCGCCCGGTATTTCTTTTCCGTTATATATATAAATACCTAAATACTTACGATTTTTAAGCAGTGTGTGGAGTGATGAACGATTAAAAACTGCTCCTTGTGCGGTTTTAATTCCTCTTTCATTCAAATTATCACAAATGGCTTTAATAGTTGACCCATTCGCATATTTTGTGAAAATCTCTTTAACTATGGGAGCCGTTGATTCATTGATTACATATCTCTTTTTGCTTTTTTCTTCTCTGGGGTTTATTCGTTCTAATTTATATCCAAGTGGAGTAGTCCCGCCGTTTGACAAACATTTTTCTGCATTTAAATCCAAATTTCTTTTTACTTTTTCGGCAAGTTCCACACTATAAAAGGCGTTAGTTCCGTTTATAATGGCTTCAACCAAAATACCAAGCGAGTTATCGGGTATTTTTTCTGTTGCAGATTCCACTTTTACACCGTTTTCTAAAAGCTTTAATTTATTTATAGCACTACCATACATATCACGGCTAAATCTGTCTAAGCGATAAACAAGAACTCTCTCAAATTGCTTTTTAACGCTATCTTTAATCATCATTTGAAATTGTGGTCTATCATCTGACCTACCTGTTAAAGCCCTATCCACATACTCACGGATAACATTATACCCGTGCTCTTCTGCGTAAGCATTACATACTTTTATTTGTGCCTCAATAGATTCTTCTCTTTGCTTGCTATCACTGTATCTCGCATAAATTACTGCGTTCATATCGACATTTACCTTTCACTTTATTATTGTTAATTCTAATCATTCTACAATACTCAAATACTTATAAATCGTAGGATATGATAGTGAGCAAAGACGGGAAAATTCCTTTTTGTTGATTTCTCCGTTTTTATATTTAGGATAATGTTTATAGAAAATTGAAGGAATATCATCCTCTGTAACTTTTGGTCTGCCGATTGTCTTGCCTTTTGCCCTTGCGTTATCCATACCGCTTTTGACACGCTGACTGATAATATTTCTTTCAAGTTCACTGAATACGCCCATCATTTTGAGCATACCCTCCGTCATAGGGTCAAGTTCTTTTGTGCAATCAACAACGAATGTACCGAGTTCCAAGCGGATATGCCTGTCCTTTGCAAGTTCGATAATATCACAAAGCTGTTTTGTACTTCGGGTAATACGGCTGACTTCAGTAGCAAGTATTATATCTCCTGACTGCACAATATCTAAAAGTTTTGAAAGTTCGGCACGATTTTCTTTGATACCGCTTTCATACTCTAAATATATTGTTTTGTCGGTTGCACCTTTTTGTTTTAATTCCCGAACTTGCCTGTTAATATCTTGCTGTTTTTCATTTGTGGAACATCTCGCATAACCGTAAACCATACAACACCTCTATATTAAATCTGACAATGTATGCTTGTGTTATATATTATAATGTATAAACGAAAAGAAGTCAACTGTTTCGTTTATACTTTTCCAAATAAAAACATCCCTTTTCACTATCTTTTTAATTTATAAAAAGTATAAATGAAAAGAGATGTTTTTATTTTATAGCTTATTAGTCAACATTTTGAGTGCAACGCGCTCTTGCCGGGCAGCCAATACAAGTATATCTATTCATAGAAGTTGTGCTTGATTGACATCGTTGACAAACGGCTGTGCCAAAAAGGTCTTTTTTATTACTGTTTCCTGAAATCTTATTACCAAACAAACCACCTCCGGATGTTCTTTGATTACCCATAGCACCTAACGCCAATCCTGCCGCCAAAACACCGGCACCAATTTTTAATCCTTTTTTCAAAATATCGCCTCCTGAATTATCAGCCGATGACTGCGTTTCGATTGTTTGATAATCAGTTGATGTATCGTGATTTGAGTCGCTTTGTTCTGATTGTGAATTTTTGCTTACACTTAATGATTCTTCTTTTGTAAAATCATTTTCGCTATATATATCATTTGCAAAATCCGGATAAATAAAATAATCAAATATGGCTGAGGTTTCTTCTGTAATCCCGAATTTGTCCTGTAATAGTTTATAAACTCTTTCTTCGGTTGGGTTTTTTAATATGTAGTCAAAAAGGACATCTATGATTCTCTCTTGTGGGAAATTAGGATTTTTAATACTCTGAGAGATGGCTTCTATATCATTAACATCATCGCAATCATTAAGACAAAAGTCTTTATTGTTTTCTTGTAGAATTTCAACCATTGTTATAACAACGTTCCAATAATCAACAAATGTATTTTGCAATAATTTATGTGGAATAATCCGCTGATACAACTCGATTTTTTGTTCTGCTGTAAGACTTTTAGTTTCATCTGCTAAACTGTCGGTAACACCATCCACAAAGCCTTGAACAAAACTACCGCTGTTTCTAGTGAAAAAAGACCCTAATCCCTTAACAATTCCGCCGGCATTGTTATAATTAAGCTCTTGCGTTTCTTCGATACTTTGTTGCATAGTTTCATAATCGTTTAATGTAACACAAATAGAATCTAAATGCCTTTTTGTGAAAGTTTCTGCCGAAAAATTATAAACGCCCTCCGAAATTAAAACATCTATTGCTTTTCCTGCAACTACATTTAAATGCCTATGATAAATCTTAGGAAAATGTTCCATAAAAGTATCGAGATTATTAACTGTTGCATTATATTCTTGTAAAGCATTATCAGAACAGACTTTTGCAAGTTCTCTGAATTTCGTCCGATAATGAATAAAAGTATCTAACCCAGCAGGGATAACTAGGTTTTTTCCATTCAAAGAAAATACTTTTTCTTTGCCTTCATATTTTGTAAAACTTTCTTCTAAAATGTTTGCCATATTCAACTCTCCTTATTTTTATTTACACATTTTCTGAACATCCAAGTATATTACTACCTAGAACTCTTCGTATACGCCTATCGGATTTGGCAATATTGTAACCGACGTTTCTAAGAAATTCGGCTGTTAACGCTTCAGCCGTTTGAGCGTACTAATACTTACTGCCGTTTGCATATAACATACGCACTAACGGTTTTTAAATCAAAACTATTGTTTGTTAAGAAAATCACCTCATAGAAAAAATTTTTAACAGTTTTTCGGAACTTCTATAAATAGTTCGGGACTTACATTTAACGCTAAACAAACGGCTCGTAAATCATCTGCATACATAGTACGCTTACCGTTCATCATTGCATTAAATGTCACTTTGGATATACCTGCCCGTTGTGCAACTGCCAACTGCTTATATCCGTTTTTTTCAATATATGCCCTCACTTTCTTGTAAACTTCCATATCAGCACCCCCTAAAATACAGAAATTCTGAACTTTTATACATAATAACACAGATATACTGTGAAGTCAATGCAAAAGTCCAGAAAATCTTGATAAATATGTTGCTTTCCCTTTATTTTCGTGTATAATATCTGTAAGTGAGGTGATTCTCTTGAAATATGAGATTGGCAATAGAATACGCAAGTATAGGAAAGACAGTGGGCTTACACAGGAACAGTTGGCAATGAAAATTAATGTAACAAAAAGCCGTGTATCAAATTGGGAGCAGGGCATTAACAGACCCGATTCGGATATTATCGGTAAAATATGCAGAGCATTAAATGTATCCCCCAGTGATTTGCTTAATGTTCACTTAACAGATGATGAACTGAACTCTCACGAAAAGAAAGTTATAAATGCATATCGCACTAAACAAGATTTGCAAAACGCCGTGGATATTCTTTTGGGTATAGATGAGAATACCGTACAATAAGTCGCAAAACCGACTGTATGCTTTTAAAAGTATTGTAATATAGATTTATTGGGGTATTTATATTTTACTCTATATCGCTTATGCAATTAAATGTGAAATAGAAAAACCTTTAATATTATTGAAGGCACAAAAGAAATTGTTTTCTGCCTGTTGGTGATTTGACCGAAACCGTCTCAGAGTTGCGAATATACGGAACATCTAACCGAGATGTATTTGCTCTTTCGTGCCACACAATCAAAAAGGAGAAATCCCTATGAAACTATTGCAAAGAAGTGTTACAGCGAATACAAATAACGGGAAACTGACCAAACTATCAACTAAGCCAAAATACAGCAATTCTGATGTTCTTGATTTATTGCTGTCCATTACAGAATTAAAGGGACAACCTATTTATGCTGTTGAAACAGAAAATGACTCCTGTGAATTCAACATAGGAGAAAAGACATACTCTATTTACGGCAATAATAGCCAAAACCTCTTATAACTCACTTTAAAAACAATTAAGCCATTGAAACCGCTTTTGTAGTTCCAATGGCTTTTTAATTTAGGAGGATATTTCTTATGCATGTAAAAATGCTATTTGTTGAAAGGGTACTATTGTATCTAATCAACAAGCGACTCGTGGCACCTTAGTTTTTAAAACTTTTTTGGTGGTTTCCCACTCATACTATGATTATTTATAGATAACACTTGTAAGTAAGAATACAAAAATTATCTCCATTATCTCCATACCGTCATTAAAATATCACATCTTCTGTGTCATTATCATCCTCTGTTTCATCAATAGTACTTACAGGAGGATTAATACCGTCAAAACTGACTTTACAATGGTTATATGACGATGATTGAGATAATTTTTTATTCTTTAATGTTATCTCACTGCCTTGCATTTTCGATTTAATACTAAAAGAAATACTCATTTCTTCCAGATTGCTTTTTAAACCTTTAAGTCTGCGAGACAATACATTTGGTAAAGAGGGGAATTCCTTTCCCTTGCTATTAATACCGTACTGAGAAGCCATTGATGACAGTTTATTATACAATTCTGAAATCAAACCCGACCATTCAGATTTATCTTTCATAAAAGCAATTATTAGAATAGCTACAGTATCAGTACTTAATATCTCAGTATTTGATTTTCCTTGGTTATTGTTGTATTCCTCGAGAAATTCATCACCTAAATCACCAAGTGCCTTGCCAATGGCATATCCCCAATGGGCAAAATCAGCCATTCGGGGTTTCTTATCAAGTTTTACTGTCGGGTATATGTCAATGGCTTTTGACAGAACATCAAAGATACCTCCCAGTATTAATGGCAAGTCATTTTCAAAGTCTGACATTACTTCAGATAATTCTCTGCGATTTCTTTCATCAATACGACAAAGTTCAATAAGTATTGCTCTGTCCAGAAGGTCAGGGCGATTTGCTACATTATTAATTCCGTTAAGTGCTAAGCACCGTTGGAATGTAAAAATATAGTCATCAGCGTCTGAGTACAGCTTTCTTTGCTGAATACCGCCACCTGTAATGGCTCTGCACAATGTATCGCTTGTTTCTTCGGTAATGTGTGAAACATTATCAAACGGCAAAAACCAATGCTTTTGCAAATTGACTATAAGTGAACGCATATCTTTTACAATAGTAAGAGTTTCAAGTTCAGAAGGGTCAATTAGTTTTTTAAGCAGAGAGCAAGCCGTAGTTTTAGCCGCACCCTTTTCGCCAAAAAATATCGGCATTGCGTGAGGAATATTAGGCACAAAGCAACTGACTAACCAACACAAAAACAGTGTATGATTATCTTGTATATTTATATACTTTAAAATCCGCCTAATGTCGCCGTCTTTGCTTGGCTGAATCTGATGTTTTTGATGACGGTAACGCCTAAATATTATCGGCGGATTGTCAACAATTTCCCAACCTCTGTTTGTGATTTTAACGGCTTGCCAATTATCATTGCTCAAATCATACCAAAAACTATTATCATATAGAGCCACACGAGTTTTAAGAGCAATTGCTTTTCTATTTTCAAATATCGCCATTGATTTTAATATCTCTTTTGCCTGTAAAACATTTTCTTTTTTAGCAGGTTTCTTTTTAGCAAAGTAATACAGACGGTTAAGCCAAATATCGAAAATTCTATTTTCTATCTCAAAAATCTCATAATGTCCGTTATTCATAATAGCAACATGAGGGTCTTTGAATTCATCATGAAATAGAACAGCATTTTTCTCTTTTACGCTTCGGATTATTGTTTCCGCCTGCGTTTCATTATTAAACACTTCTGTATTTTCACTTTCAGTATTATTTGTTTCAGTAACTTCTTCTGTCATTTCAACAGCAGGAAGTTTGTCAACTTCATTAATTGTATGACCCATATTTAGCCAATCATAAATGTCGCCTTTTTCTGCGAGGTCAGGTAATTTTATAATTCGTGCATTAGGAATATTCTTTTTGATTAGATTTGCGTATTTTATGCCGGCATTATCATTATCCGGAATAATGATTATTTCTTTTCCACTTAAATAATCACAGTACTTTGGATACCAACGGGAGTTTGCTCCTGTATCAAGTGTGGTTGCGACTACGCCTTGATTAATAACAGCGTCAGCACACTTTTCACCCTCTACAAAATAAATCTTTTCAGCCGAAAGTACGGCAGGAAGATTATATAACTCGTGCAAAGTATATTTTATTCCTTTTGTTCCGTCTGGTTTTTCAAAATAAAATTTTTTAGTACCGTCATCGCTATCAATACGAGTTTTAATATAGGCAATAGAGCCGTCTGCCTTATAATAGTTATATGTGGTCTTTTTCATAGCGCTTTTTCCTTTCTCTTTTAAAAATAAATCCTTGGGTTTTAAACCTACACTTTTTAAAATGTCATCAGTTTTACAACCTGCAAAACAATGTAATAGTATTCTCTTTCTATCGGGCGAAAGTCCTATTGACAAACTTGGGTTCTTGTCATTATGAGCAGGGCATAAAGCCATATACTGATTTTCTTTTACTGGTTTAACACTTTTAAAATTAGTAATTAAATCATCAATTTTCATAATAGTTTTACTCCTTTAAATTCCGCTTTGCTTTGCATAACTTTAATTATGCTTTTTCGTTATTTTCTGATTTGGTTGCCGATTGCTCGCGTATTTCTTGAATTATGATATCGTAGCAGTCATACGCAAACTGACGAGCAAATTCTTTACTGATTACTATTCCTTCCATTGTATTAACCTCCTGTTATTGCTTTTGAAATCGATTTCAATAACAACAACTATTGGTTATCGAAATATGCACTTTACGGAACTAAAAATATATGTTAAAATATCAATAGGAGGTATCTACTATGGATTTGGCAACATTAAAAAATACCCTCAGTACTGACATACAGTGCCGAGAGTATCTTGCAACATTACGCTGGAAAAACGGATTTGTTTGTCCTAAGTGTCAGCATAACGAAGCGTGGAAAACTAAAGAGATGAAATATAAATGTAAAAAATGCGGTCATAAATTGTCTGTAACATCAGGTACAGTATTTCAAAATTCACATGTGCCTCTTAATAAATGGTTTTTAGCAATTTGGCTTTTTGCTGAATACGGTAAAAAAGTAACCGCCGATATGCTTCAAAATGAATTAGAATTAGGCAGTAACAGAACAGCACTTAGTATTATTAAAAAACTAAAGAAAGCAAAACTTACCACGAAGATAAAGAAATTAGGACATACTGTGGAAATAACACAACATCCTTTTGATTTTCGTGGTCAAAAGATTTATGTGCTTGTAGCCACAGAAATTATCGGAAATGCATTAGGTCAAATTCGTATTCAAAAATCTGAATATCGTAATAAGACACAGATTATCGACTTTATAAAGAACAATGTACTTCCGTATGATTTATTTATAAATGATTTAAAACCCGAACAGAAGAAAAAGCAAGTTGGAATAGTTACACAATTATTAACACAAGAAGATATGGGCAGCGATTATAACAAACTGATAAAAAGTCCTTCATACCAATATAGGTTTACAAAAAAAGTCTTATATAATTTTAAAGATTGGATGTATATGAAATGCCCAAAGGATAAATTTGAGCAGGGATGTAAAATATACTGTGTTATACACAACAGCAAATATATCTCTATGACTTTTGAAGAACTATTAGAGAAACTTTTGTTACAAAAAGTCAGAAAATAAAAAAATGGCAATATCGCATAATTGCAATACTGCCACCAATACAAAGTTGTTTATTAATTAAGGTAAATATTTAGAAAAGCCAAAGCCCCCAAGATAAAAGACTTCTTGGGGACTTTGTTTAATATTGCTTTGGTGACCCATCGGGGATTTGAACCCCGGACACCTTGATTAAAAGTCAAGTGCTCTGCCAACTGAGCTAATGGATCAAACGGACAACGGTAATATTATATCAATACAGACTACCGTTGTCAAGCAAAATATAAGGTTGCAGGGAATAAATTACTTCACTACTATATTTACTATTCTGCCGGGAACATAAAGCTCTTTTATTATAGTCTTACCGCTTATAGCTTCCATAACCGCCGGTTGTGATTTTGCAAGTGAGAGAGCGTCTTTACCGCTGATATCAGGCGCTATATCAATACGCGAGCGCACCTTGCCGTTTATCTGAACGGCAATCTGAATTTTCGCTTCTACACACTTTGCCTCATCAAACTTCGGCCATGACGCACCGTTGAGCATACCTTCAAATCCTGCTATCTGCCATATTTCCTCGGTAATATGGGGCGCAAACGGATTAAGAAGAATGATGAAGTCCCTAAGCTCTTTTTTATTTATGTTTCCGGTTGCCGTAATACTGTTAAGCAGTGACATTAAAGCCGCTATGGCGGTATTCATTTTTAGATTTTCAATATCCTCTGTAACTTTTTTTACAGTCTTATGAAATTCAGTTTCAATTTCCGCTCTGTAATCTTTACCGTCAATAAGATTATCAGTAAGCAAAAACACCTTATCAAGAAAACGCTTACTGCCCTTAATTGAAGCCTGACTCCAGGGAGCCGCTTTTTCAAAGTCGCCGATAAACATCTCATAAACACGCATAGTGTCCGCACCGTAATCGCGTACTATATCATCAGGGTTAACCACATTTCCGCGTGACTTGGACATCTTTTCACCGTTTTCGCCCAAAATCATACCGTGACTTGTGCGCTTGAAATAGGGCTCGGGATCCGGTACCACACCTATATCATAAAGAAAATGATGCCAGAAACGGCTGTATAAAAGGTGAAGCGTTGTATGCTCCATACCGCCGTTATACCAGTCTACGGGGCACCAATATTTAAGCGCCTCTTTTGATGCAAGCTCCTTATCGTTATGCGGATCACAATAACGAAGGAAATACCATGACGAGCCTGCCCACTGAGGCATTGTATCTGTCTCACGGATCGCCTTACCGCCGCAATGCGGGCAGGTAGTATTAACCCAATCGGTTATTTTAGCAAGAGGTGATTCGCCTGTATCGGTAGGCTCATACGACTCGACATTAGGCAGCGTAAGCGGCAATTCACTTTCGCTAAGCGGCACCCAACCGCATTTTTCGCAGTATACCATAGGTATCGGCTCGCCCCAGTAACGCTGGCGCGAGAAAACCCAATCACGGAGCTTATAATTAACCTTTTTTTCTCCTATTCCCTTATCGGTCAACCACTCCTGCATTTTAAGCTTTGCATCCTCCACGCTTAATCCATCAAGAAAACCCGAATTAACCATAATGCCGGTTTCGCAATCGGTAAACGCTTCAACGCTTATATCACCGCCTGCGACTACTTCAATAATAGGAATATCAAATTTCTTGGCAAACTCATAGTCACGCGTATCGTGAGCCGGAACCGCCATAATAGCGCCCGTACCATATGATATAAGCACATAGTCCGAAATGTAAATCGGAATTTGCGTATCATTCACGGGATTGATCGCCATTACGCCCTCAAGTTTAACACCGGTTTTTTCCTTGTTAAGCTCGGTACGCTCAAAGTCCGACTTCTTTGCGGATTCTTCCACATATTTCTTGACCTCATCGTAATTGTCGATTTTTTCCGCCCACTTTGAAACCAGCGGATGTTCGGGAGAAATTACTGTATATGTGGCTCCGAAGAGGGTATCGGCACGAGTGGTAAACACCTCAAATGCATCGCCCAATGTAGTTTTAAACTTAAGCTGAGTGCCATAAGACCGACCTATCCAGTTACGCTGTTGAGTCTTTACGCGCTCAATATAGTCTACATCGTCAAGTCCTTCAAGCAACTTTTCGGCATACTCTGTTATTCTAAGCATCCATTGGCTCTTCTCACGATGCACTGTAGCTGTTCCGCAACGCTCGCAAACGCCGTTTACAACCTCTTCGTTAGCAAGCACACACTTACATGAAGGACACCAGTTTACCGACATTTTTTTCTTGTAGGCAAGTCCTTTTTTGTAAAGCTGCAAAAATATCCACTGCGTCCATTTATAATATGACGGATCGGTGGTGTTTACTTCCCTGTCCCAATCAAACGAAAAGCCCAAGGATTTAAGCTGGCGCTTAAAATTAGCAATATTATTCTCTGTAACAATTGACGGATGTATATGATTTTTAATAGCAAAGTTTTCAGTCGGCAGACCGAAAGCATCCCAACCCATAGGATAAAGAACATTATATCCCTCAAGTCGCTTTTTCCGTGCGACTATATCTATAGCGGTATATGAGCGGGGATGACCTACATGAAGTCCCTGACCCGAAGGATACGGGAACTCAACAAGACCGTAAAACTTAGGCTTACTGTAATCGTCACTCGCCGCAAAGGTCTTTTCCCTATCCCATATATCCTGCCACTTTTTTTCGATAGCACTAAAATCGTAATTCATATTATTTAACCTCGCCGTATCCAATAATATCCTTTAAATCAATGACTTCACCATCGCTCCAGATGTGGTCAAGCCCATAAAACTCACGCATTTGCGGTGTAAATATATGCACAATTACCGAACGGTAGTCAAGCACTATCCAACCGGATGACTTGCCCTCGATATGATGAGGTCTCTCCCCCGCGTTTTCCAACATGTCCTCGACTTCATCGGTAAGTGCCCTAACATGAGTATTGGATGTTGCAGTTGCAATTAAAAAATACTCGGCAAGCGATGTTAAATCTTCTACTTTTACTGCCGTGAGGTTTTCCGCTTTTTTATCGTCAAGCGCCTTTGCCGCTATTCTTACTATTTCTTCAGATTTCATAACCCTTCCCTTTCAAAACAATGTAATTATATGCAGAAACCGTATCAGGATGTATCGCGGCACCCTTTTCCAACAGTTCTTTTATCGTATATTCCAAAGCGTAAACAAGCGCCTCGTTCTCAGATTTATCAACAAGCCTTCGCATGACATCAACATCGTTATAATCACGATCTGCCGAAGTAAAATCAGCAAGATATAAAACTGTTTGCAGTTTGGTCATACCGGCACGGGCAGTTGTGTGATACCTGATAGCGTCTATAACTTCCTCGTCATCAACGCCCAAATAATGCTTCACATAAGCGGAACCGGTAATTGCGTGCAAAAGCTTTTCACTGCTTTTCTCAACATCGCTTAAAATTATACCAAAGGCATCAAGAATTTTCAAGTGATCCTCAACAGATGAATTTTTTGTTATATCGTGAAGAAGACCGGCAAGATAAGCCTTGTTTTCGTCCGCGCCGTAAAGCTTAGCTAACCGCCTGGCTTCATCGGCAACGCAAAGCGAATGCTTATACCTTTTCTCACTCAGGCGCGATGCCAACATTTTTTTATACTCGTCTATCAACTTACTGTTTATAAATCCCTCGTCTATTAACATAATCCCAAACCTTTTCCGGTAAAAACTCTTTATCCATATGCTCTCTGAGCTTGCTTGATGATACATCTGTGATTTTATTATTGAAAACCGTTATATCAGCGCCAAGAGCGCGAACGCGCATGACATCGGCGTAAAACCTCTTATCACTTCCCCTGCCGAAAGCAATGAAAGACACCATTCTTTTAAGCTCATCAAATCGGCACCAGGTATCAAGCGTTTTTATCATATCGCCGCCGCAGGTTACAAAAAACTCATCTCCCGGGTATAATTCCCTTAGTGCCGATATTGTATCAATGGTATAGCTTTTTCCCTCCCGCTCGAACTCAACAAGCGAGACGGTTGCTTTTTCGAAATCTTCACAGACGATACGGCACATCTCAATCCGATCTTTATCTGATACCATACCCGAATACTCCTTATGCGGAGGTATCTTATCCGGAACCACAAGAACCTTACTGAACATATCGCTTTTGCAAAGAGCGGAAAGAATCTCATAATGACCTATGTGGAAGGGATTAAAGGTCCCCCCAAAAACAGCGGTTTTCCCCATTTACTTCACCAAAAATATCTTTTTGTTTTCCTTATTTTCTCTGTAAAGAATAAATCTTGAACCGATCACCTGAACAACATCGGAGCCTGTCTTTTCAGACAAAGTATCCGCCGCTGCACGAGAGCTTAATTCGCATGCCTCGAGCACACAACATTTAATAAGCTCACGGGCGGTAAGAGCATCATCCGCCTGCTTGACCACCGTATCAATTATACCGCATTTGCCTATATGCAAGATAGTGTCATAACTATTTGCGATACCGCGAAGCTGCGCTCTCTGTTTTGAATTTAACATAACATCACCGTTACAAATAATCTTTTAATTTCTCTTCAAACTTACTTATCGCTATACCGCGATGACTTACTTTATCCTTTTCTTCAGCCGAAATCTCTGAAAATTTACCTATACTGCTTATAAACAATGGATCATAGCCAAATCCGCCGGAGCCGCTCTCGTGAAAATCAATAATTCCCTCACACTCTCCTGACACGGTAAACTCTCTGCCGTCCGGAAAAACACAGGCAACAGCGCAGACATACCTTGCCGTGCGACTGCTTTCAGGCACGCTCTTAAGCTCTGAAAGCAATTTTTTATTGTTCTCTTTATCGTTCCCGTGAATACCCGAATATCTTGCCGAAAGAATACCGGGTCTTCCATCAAGAGCATCTACACACAGTCCTGAATCATCCGATACTGTAGGAAGTCCCGAAAACTCCATTCCTGCATGCGCCTTAATAAGAGCATTATCCGTAAAGGTCTTACCGTTTTCGTCCGGCTCCGGCATAATGCTTTCAAAATCCTTTTGGGATAACATTTCAATTCCGAGAGAATTGAATATTCTCTTAAATTCTCTTATTTTACCTTCGTTTTTTGTTGCGAGAAAAAACTTCATTCAACATCACCGCCGTCAAAAATACCCTCCGCAAATTCCTTTGCCGAGAATGGCTGTAAATCATCTTTTCCCTCGCCTACGCCGACATATTTAACCGGTATGGAAAGCTCGTTATGAATAGCTATAACAATACCTCCCTTAGCGGTTCCGTCAAGCTTCGTAAGTATAATGCCCGTAATATCGGTAACATTCTTGAACTCGCGAGCCTGGTTTACCGCATTCTGTCCTGTAGCGGCATCAAGCACTAAAAGCGATTCTTTATCAGCGTCAGGCAACTCGCGTTCAATTACACGATTGATTTTAGCAAGCTCCTCCATAAGGTCTTTTTTGTTGTGAAGTCTGCCGGCAGTATCACAAATGATTACATCTGCTCCCCTCGCCTTGGCTGACGCAATCGTATCAAAAACCACTGACGCGGGATCCGCGCCCTGTGTACTTTTAATGACCGGAACTCCTGCCCTGTTACCCCATATTTCAAGCTGTTCAATAGCCGCCGCGCGGAAAGTATCCGCCGCTCCAAGCACAACCTTCTTGCCTGAAGCCGCAAGCAATGCCGCCAGCTTGCCTATTGATGTGGTTTTACCAACGCCGTTTACACCTATAACCAGAATTATTGCCGGTTTGGTTTCAAGCTTAAGTCCCATATCGGATCCGAGCATATCAACTATAATATTGCCCAAAAGCTGCTTTATCTCTTTTGGGTCGGTTGTGCCGACCTCTTTTATTTTTGCGCGCAATCTTTCACAAATATCATTTGATGTTTTAAAACCGATATCCGAAGATACAAGTATTTCAAGAAGCTCCTCCATAAAGTCTTCATCAATTTTTGTAAAACTGTTTACAAGCGAGGTCACCTTTGAAGAGATTGTATTACGCGTTTTATTAAGACCGCTTTTTATTTTACTGAAAAAGCCCATTTTATGCTCCTTGGTTCTTAAGTAATTTCTTTTCAAGCTCAGCTACATTTAATTCTAACAGCTTTGTAACACCCTTTTCCTGCATAGTAACTCCGTACAGCATATCAGCCGCTTCCATAGTTCCTCTGCGGTGAGTAACGCATATAAACTGCGTACCGAACCGGCTTTGTCTCATATAATCGGCAAATCGCTCAACATTTATATCATCAAGCGCGGTATCAACCTCATCAAGGAAACAAAACGGAGGTGAGTTTACCTGCATAATCGAAAAGTAAATCGCAAGTGCGACAAGTGCCTTTTCACCACCTGAAAGCCCGTCAAGACTCGGTACATTCTTACCCGGCAATCTCGCTTCGATATCTATTCCGCTTTCAAGAATGTTTTCAGGATCTGTAAGTTTTAAATTAGCGGTACCGCCGCCGAACAGCTCAATAAAAGTCTTTTTGAAATTAGCGTTGATTTTATCAAAACCTATAACAAACAATTCCTGCATCTGAGAGGTCAGCTGATTTATAAGCTTGTGCAAGCTTACTCTTGCGGACTCGACATCATCAACTTGCTCTTTCATAAAGTCATAACGCTCTTTAACTTCCTTATACTCCTCAATAGCCGAAACATTTACATTTCCGAGCGAGCGGATGCTACCCTTGATTTCAGCAAGCTTGCGCTTCGCCTCGTTGGGTTTATCTATTTTTATACCTATTTGCTCAGCTTCACTGCGAGTAAGGGAATATTCATCATACAGTCGGCGAATAACATCGTCATACTCAGCCATCATAACTTCTTTACGCTCGGAAAGCCTTGCGATCTCCCCTACAATTCTCTCGCGTTCGGAAATACGCTCCTTTTCACCCGTACGAAGCTCAACGCCCATCCTTTCAATGCCGTTGCGCTCAGCTGAGAGTTTGTCTATCTCGCTGTTAAACTCGGCAATTTCGATTTTTATATTTTCAATATTATCATTAGCGGTTTTGATTTCCTCGTTAAAGCAATCAATTTTATATGTCAGCGCGGATATTTCATTATCTATTTCTTTATTACGCTCCGCCCTGCCGGAAATTGAACCCTCAAGCTCATTTGCAGATAAAAGCAGGGAAGAAATATCTTTTTCCCTATCCACAATAAGTAGCTTTGCCTGCGTTATGCTCTCGGCCAACATATCACGCTTACCGCTTATATCATCCCTGCCGCCGCTCATTTCGGAAATTTCCGATTCGATAGCTTTTTTCTCATTTTCTATTTGCTCAATCTGCTTTGAAGAAATATTGCTCAGAGTTTCAAGCTCTTTTATCTTGTCCGCGGCATTGTCACGCTCCGCAATTAAACCTTCACGGTTTGCGTTATTTTCGCTGCGTAAATCGTCTATCCTTTTAAGCTCGGCTAACGTTCTTATTTTATCCTCGTTTGCGGTTTTCAAATCGGCTTCTGCCGCCAAAATATCGGCATTTACCTCCGCAAGTGACGAAACTAACGATTCATAATCCGCCTTCATATTATTCTCTTTTTCGGTCAGCTTATCAATTTCACTGTTCAGACTGTCTATGTCCGCCACACGACCTAAAAGTCCCGCCTGTTTTACAAGTGAACCGCCGGTAAGCGAACCGCCGGGATTAACAATCTGTCCGTCAAGCGATACAACTTTAACCCGGTGACCGAATTTTTTTGCGATTTTTATCGCACTGTCTATATCCTCGGATACAAAGGTGCCCGCCAGCAAATGTTTTATTATTTCGGAATATTTTTTATCGGTCTTTACAAGATCGCTTGCAATGCCCACGAAGCCGAATAAATCTTCAGCTCCGTTTGAACCCTGCTCACGGGATTTCACTGTAGAAATAGGCAAAAAAGTCGCTCTTCCCAAGTTACTGGACTTAAGATATCCTATTGCCCGCTTGGCATCCGCTTCACTATCAACTATAACATTCTGAATAGAATTGCCGAGCGCTGTTTCAATAGCGATACTATACTTTTTTTCTACCGTAATAAGTGAAGAAACAGTACCGTGGATACCGCCTAATATACCTTTTTTTGACTCAGCGATAACCGCTTTTACAGACTTTGAAAAGCCCTCCATATTGTTTTGAAGTTCGGTAAGTATTTGTGCCCTTCTACGCTTCGTTTCTATTTCGATATGAATATTATCCAGTTCATTTTTCAGCTTTTCCGCTGTTTCCCTGCGGCTTTCAAGCCGCAAACGATATCCCTTTATGGAGTTTTGAGAGGAAATTATATTATCCTCGCATTCTTTAAGAAATTTCTCGGTTTCGGAAAAATCCGCATAAAACTCATTTGCTTTTTTATCTGCCGCTTCTATCAGTTCGTCAACTATGGCGCCGCGTGAGCGTATTTCTTCGATAGAAGTATTTGCTGTCGTCATATTAACGCGAGCATCGGATATTTTCGCAGTCAACTCATTAAGTTTTTGAGCCTGTTCCTCTATCCTGCGTGAGATATTCTCACTGTCGAAGAGCAACTCGGAGAGTTCCTTTTCGAGAGACGAAAGCTTGACTTCTAAGCTCTCCTTTTCAAGCTTTATCCTTTCTGCATTCTCGCGTTTATCGTTAATCTGAACGAGCGCCGAAGAATCGTCTAAAGATAACTGCTCACATTCTGAATTAAGCGAGTTTATCCGTTCGTTGCAGTGCTCAATTTCTTTTTTTGTAACGGCTATACCTCCGTCAATTTTCACCGCTTCCTCATTCTTTGAAACTATATTAGAGCGTATCTCGTCTATTTTAGCGGTTATCTCGGTAAAACGCGTGGTATTTCGCTCATTCTGAGCATCAAAATCGCTTAAAGCCTCTTCAATCTCATTATAGCGGAGTTGGGCGGCGGCAATTTTACTCTCCTGGGCGCGAAGCGCATCCTTTGAGTTGCTTAAGGTATACAGCCAAAGCCCGATTTCAAGTTGTTTTTTCTGATCGGCAAGGGACAAAAACCTCTCCGCCTTTTCACTCGCCTCTTTAAGTGGATCAACGCGCAATTCCAATTCGCCCATAATATCTCTAAGTCGAATAAGGTTTTCCTCTGCGGCGGACAGCTTTCGTTCGGCGTCTATTTTTCGATAACGATATTTTGATATTCCCGAAGCCTCCTCGAAAATATCCCGTCTTTCATCGGATTTGGTACTTATTATATTATCTATTTTGCCCTGTCCTATCATTGAATAACCGTCACGACCGAGTCCTGTATCCATAAACAACTCGTTAATATCCTTAAGACGAACGGCAATATTATTTATCAGATATTCGCTTTCATGGGAACGGTAGTATCTGCGGGTAATTGCAATAGAATCATTATCAAAAGAGAGCGAACGGTCGCTGTTATCTATATTCAGGGTAACTTCACAAAAACCATGAGGACGGCGGTCATCAGTTCCGCCGAATATTACATCCTCCATTGACTGACCGCGAAGGCTTTTGGTCGATTGCTCGCCAAGCACCCAGCGAACAGCATCTGCAATGTTACTTTTACCGCTTCCGTTAGGACCTACAACAGCGGTAATACCCTTACCGAACTGCAACACCGTTTTATCGGCAAATGATTTAAACCCCTGGATTTGAATTGATTTTAACAGCAACTGAATCTCCCCTTTCCGCATAAATTTCATCAGATTTAAGTGAACTGTCAGGCATAACCCTGCAGACATAACCCATATCTTTTAATCTCTTTATATTCTCTTTGTTCTGCCCTATCATTTTTGAAAGGTTTTCGGGAGATACAAACAGCCTGTACTCCCCTTTTTCGCCGAGGACTCCGAGCGCCTTTTCCAAGAAGATTTCCGAAAAACAAAGTTCACTGAACGCCGGATGCCAAGGCCCTCCGACATAAGCGTCAGTATCAATAGAATGAAGCCCCAATCTTATAACCTTAATACCAGCGGTAAAAAACATTTTTAAAAGCTTTGTACAAATACTGACAGCTTCATCCACAGTTTGCGGCTTGTAATATCCGTCAGCGTAAAGCGCCGCAAGCGTCGTATCTTTAAGAACAATTGTAGGATATATCCTTACGGTTTCCGGCTTTAGTCTTATAATCTTTTCCGCCGTATTGAGTGTTTTTTCATCATTGTCGCCGTAAAGACCCGTCATCATCTGCAATCCTAAGGAGAACCCATATTCTTTTATAAGCTCTGAGGCTTTTTCCACATCCTCCGCGGTGTGACCGCGATTATTGGCCTTTAAGACCTCATTATCCATACTTTGAGCACCAAGCTCTATTGAAGTAACACCATAGGACTTCAGGGCATTCAGAATTTCATCACTGATGGCATCAGGGCGGGTAGACACCCTTATTCCACTTACAACGCCATTTTTTACAAATGAATACGCAACATCCAAAAGCGAAAACATATAGTTCCTGTTTATCGCCGTAAAGCTGCCGCCGAAAAAAGCGATTTCAGTGGTTTTGGGGTCATAGTTTTTTGAAGATAAAGCAGTATTTACCGCATTTTTAACATCCTGCGTTGCAGGTGCTACCTTTACACCGGTTATATGCCGCTGATCACAAAAACTGCACATATTAGGACAGCCGACATGCGGTACGAAAACCGAAATATTAGAATGACAAAGGCTCATATAGTCTCACCCATAAGGCTAAGCGCCTGTTTTGCCGCCATTTCCTCCGCTTCTTTTTTGCTTCTGCCGGTGCCAACACCTATAGTATTTGAATTGAGCCGCACTTCAACGGTAAATTCTTTGTTATGATCAGGACCCTTTTCATCGGTAAGAACATATGTAACGCTTTCTTCAGGATTACGCTGAATAATCTCCTGAAGCAGAGTTTTATAATCTTTAAAATCAGCTTTCACATCATAGCTTTCAAGTTCAGGTATAACAAAACGCATAACAAGCTTTCGAGCCGGCTCTATGCCGCCGTCAAGATAAACCGCCGCTAAAATCGCCTCAAAAGCATCGGCAAGTATGGAATCGCGCTCAGCACCGCCGGTTTTACGCTCACCCTTACCAAGCAATAAGTGCTCGCCCACCGATAGCTCTCTTGAAAACTTACAAAGTGTTTTTTCGCAGACAAGCGACGCGCGAAGCCTGGTAAGCTCACCCTCAGGCATTCTTTTATAATTGTCGTATATATAACTCGAAACAATAAGAGATAAAATCGAATCGCCCAAAAACTCAAGGCGCTCATTGGAAAATAAACCGTCTCTCGACTCATTAGCATACGACGAATGTGTAAGTGCATTTTCAAGCAGTTTTTTATTTATAAAACAATATCCGAGATTTTCTTCAAATATCTTCATATTTACTCCATTTTTAAAGCAGATTCTATCTTGCCGATAACATTATTCTCTGCAAAATTCTTAGCTTGACGAATAGCATTTTTTATTGCCTTTGCGTCAGAGCTTCCGTGTGCTTTAATAACCGGCTTATTAACACCAAGTAACAAAGCGCCTCCTACCTCCGAGCTATCCATCATACTTTTAAGCGAATATAAATCCTTTTTTATAATAAGTGCAGCAAGCTTATTAGGCAAGCTCTTATACATTACATTTTTAATCAGCTTGAACAGCGTACCCGCTGTGCCTTCTATAAGTTTAAGAGCAATATTCCCCGTAAATCCATCAGTAACTACGGCATCACAAACACCTTTGGGCATCTCTCTTGATTCAATATTCCCGATGAAATTAACCGGTGCGTCGCTTAAAAGCTTATAAGCCTCAATATGAAGCTCGTCGCCCTTTGTGCTCTCTGTGCCTATGTTAAGCAATCCGACCTTTGGATTATTTCTGCCCTCAACAGCGGTAAGATAAGCTGCTGCCATAATACCGAATTGCCTTAACATTTCGGGACGGCATTCGCTGTTAGCACCCATATCCATAAGCATATATGAGCCGCCCGGCGACGGAAGCATAGATGCAAGCGCCGGTCTTTTAATACCTTTTATACGCTTTATTATAAGCGTTCCGCCTACTACGATAGCCCCGGTAGAACCTGCGGAAACAAATGCGTCCGCCCTGCCGTCGCACAATTCGTAAAAAGCCAGTGCCATAGATGATTTGCTGTGAGCTTTGAGTATTGATGTGGGATCATCGTGCATATCAATAACATCGCTGCAATCAATGATATTAAGGCTTTCTCCAAACTGAAGTGAGCAATTCTTGATTATCTGCTCTATTTTTAACTTATCGCCGGTAAGCGTGATATCAACACCGTATTCGCTGTAAGCTAATGCGGCGCCTTTTATGATTTCTACCGGCGCATTATCTCCGCCAAACGCATCTACAACTATTCTCATATTACTTTCTCCTGTTATAGTAATCAAGTGCTCTTGCCGCCAGCGCAGCGTATCTTTCGCGCTTGTCCCTAATATGATCATCAAGTTTTGGTAAAATGCCGAAATTAGCACCCATAGGTTGAAAATTATCCACCGTGCTGTCGGTAATATATCCGAGCAGTGCACCTATCATAGTATAATTCGGCAAAACAACAGTTGCCTTGTCTGAAACTCTGTTTGCCGCATTTATACCGGCAACTATACCGCTTGCCGCCGACTCCATATACCCTTCTACCCCTGATAGCTGCCCTGCAAAAAATATCTGACTATTACGCTTGAGTGATAAATCGTTACTGAGTAGTTTGGGTGAATTTATAAAAGAATTTCGATGCATTACGCCGTAACGCGCAAAATCGGCATTTTCAAGCCCCGGTATCATTGAAAACACTCTTTTTTGTTCTCCGAATTTAAGATTTGTCTGAAATCCGACAATGTTATAAAGAGTACCTTTTCCGTTTTCCCGGCGCAACTGCACTGCCGCCCAGGGTCTGTGACCCGTTCGCGGGTCCCTGAGTCCGACCGGTTTCATAGGTCCGAAACGAACAGAATCTTTCCCGCGTTTTGCAAGCACCTCAACGGGCATACAGCCCTCATAGACCTTTATATCACTGTCAACCCCGTGTACGGGTACGGTTTCGGCTGTTATGAGAGCATCGTAAAACGCTTCATACTCATCCTTATTCATAGGGCAGTTTATGTAATCACCATCGCCCTCACTATATCTCGAGGCACTAAAAGCCACACTCATATCAATACTTTCAAAAGTGACTATCGGCGCCGCAGCATCGAAAAAGCTTAAATTGTCCCGCCCACAGCAGTTTTCAATATCGCGCGCTAACGCGTCATCCGTAAGCGGACCGGTTGCTATTACCGTTACGCCGTCTTTCGGTATCTCTTTCACCGTATCAGTTATAATTCTTATTCGCGGTTCATTTTTGATTATATCAGTAACGCTTGCTGAAAAAATGTCCCTGTCAACAGCCAATGCGCCGCCTGCCGCAACTGCACATTTATCCGCAACGCTGAGACAAACCGAGCCGAGTCTCCGCATTTCTTCCTTTAAAAGCCCCGCGGCTGAGTCAATTCTTGCCGCCTTTAAGGAGTTTGAACAAACAAGTTCGCAAAACAAATCGCTTTTATGCGCCGGAGAATGTTTTTTTGGCTTCATATCAATTAAGTCAACATCTGCTCCGAGTCTCGCCGCCATGACTGCCGCCTCACAACCCGACAGCCCGGCACCGACAACCGTAACTTTACACATTACCTGTTATCCTTTTCCTTTTTACTTTTTCTGCTCGGACATTCTGAATTCATGCAATATTTTCTGCCGCGTACACCCTTTATGATGTAATTTCCGCACTCAGGGCATTTATCCCCCGTGGGTATTCCCGGAGACGCAAAATTACATTTCGGATAATTTGAGCATCCGTAAAATTTATTACCTTTTTTTGAAACTCTTTTTACCAGCTTTCCACCGCATTCGGGGCACGGCTCTTTGATTTCGTTTTCCGGCATCGGCTTTGTATTTTTGCACTCCGGATATCCGGGACATGCTAAGAACTTACCGAAACGCCCTGTGCGCTCAACCATTTTTCTGCCGCATTTTTCACATATAACATCTGTTTCCACAACAGGTATTTTAACCCTCTTTCCGTCAAGTGCTTTTTCCGCCTTTTTATAGAGAACATCAAAATCTTTGTAAAACTCAGATACTGTATCGAGCCAGTTTTCTTCACCCAAACCGATTTTATCAAGATTGGTTTCAAGATTTGCGGTGAATTTTGTATCAATTATTTTTTTGAAATACTCATTGATAAGGTCACAAACCAAAACGCCGAGAGTTGTGGGCTTAAGTGCTTTTTTTTCTCTCTCAATATACTCTCGCTGCAGGATGTTTGTAATAATAGGCGCGTATGTTGACGGTCTGCCTATTCCGTTTTCATCCAGCGTTTTAATTAAAGTAGGCTCGGTATAACGTGCGGGTGGTTGCGTAAAGTGCTGATTATTGAGCAATTCTTTAAGCTTCAGCACATCACCTTTTTCCATTTCCGGAAGCTTAATGTTTGCTTCAGTTTCCTCATCCCTGCCCTCTTCATAAAGCACAGTAAAACCGTCAAACTTAACCTTATAACCGTTAGCCTTAAACAGATAGTCGCCCGCAGTTATATCAACGCTTACCGTATTATGAATGCAAGGCGCCATAAGAGACGCTAAAAAGCGTTCCCAAATGAGTTTATAAAGTCTATACTGCTCCGCTGTGAGAGACGCTTTCACCTTATCCGGCGTGATTTCTACATTTGTAGGTCGTATAGCCTCATGAGCGTCCTGAGCACCGCTTTTTGCTTTAAAATATCGCGGTTTTGAAGGCAAATAACTATTGCCGTAGGTTTGCAATATAAATGAATTCGCCGCCGATCTTGCCTCCTCTGATATACGAAGCGAATCGGTACGCATATAGGTTATAAGACCGGTGGTACCAAAACCTTCCACATCAACGCCCTCATAGAGTTTTTGAGCAACACTCATTGTGCGTTGACCGGTAAAATTAAGCTTTCTTGAAGCTTCCTGTTGGAGAGTGGAAGTAGTAAACGGAGGCGCCGGTTGGCGCGTGCGTGTTCCACGCTTCACATTGGTTACAATATAGGACTTATCACTAAGGGCTTTTACTATATCAATCGCCGTTTTCTCATCCCGGATTACATCGAGTTTTTTTCCGTCCGCCATACCAAAAAGTCTTGCCACAAACGATTTGTTTCCTTTAAGCAACTTCGCGTCAATAGTCCAGAATTCTTCGGGCTTAAACGCCTCTATTTCACGCTCACGGTCAACTATGAGTCTTAGCGCCACCGTCTGCACTCTACCGGCAGAAAGACCGCTTTTAACCTTTTTCCAAAGAAACGGACTGAGCTTATAACCAACTATTCTGTCCACAACGCGGCGAGCCTGCTGCGCATTCACAAGATTAAGATCTATTCTATGAGGGTTGTCTATACCCTTTTCAACACCGCTTCTGGTTATTTCATTAAAAGCAATACGGTTCTTTTCGTTGAGGTCAAGTTCTAAAATTTTTGCCAAGTGCCATGAAATAGCCTCGCCTTCACGATCCGGGTCGGTAGCCAGATACACAAAATCGCTCTCCGCTGCGGCGGCTTTCAACGATTTTATCAATTCTCTTTTCTCCGGCATATTTATATAATCAGGCTTAAAATCATTTTCTACATCTATACCGAATTTTGATTTTGGCAAATCTCTTATATGACCCATAGAAGCCATAACGCTGTATTCCGAACCTAAATATTTCTTTATGCTTTTAACCTTTGTAGGTGACTCAACTATTACCAGTTTTGACATTTCAAAACTCCCTTTACTGATCTGATATTTTATATTTGCCGCCCGGAAGAGATACGATAATATGCTCTATTTCAAGTTCCGTCAGTGCCGATAAGAGAATACCTGAATCCAAATTCAGCGTACATAAATCATCCGTGGAAAACTCCGGCTTATTCAAGTTATTATACACCAACTGCGCCTCTTTTGAAAGAGCAGACAGCGACTTTTTTTGTGAATTTTTCTTTAACTTTTTATCCGATTGGTCATCATATGCCCTCCGGATGCTTATTTGTCCGCAAAATCTTATGACATAGCGTGAAAAAATATCCGAAGCATCTATAAGAGGTATTGCGCCGTCCCTGAGAAGCTCATTACTGCCTTTATATGCTTTATCTGTAGGCTTTCCGGGAACAACAAATACATCTTTACCCTGATCAAGAGCATGATTTGCAGTAATAAGCGTACCGCTCTTTTCGGGTGCTTCAACTACCGCCACGCCGAGACTTAGCCCCGACATAATACGATTTCTCAACGGAAAACTAAACTTACGCGCAGTATATTTCGGAGGCTTTTCACTTATTATGCACCCGTTTTTAAGAATATTCTCGCATAGCTTATAGTTTTTCGAATTCATTTGAGTAATAATTCCGTCCGCAGTGACCATAACGCTTCTGCCGCCTGCACTAAGAGTCCCCGTATGAACGCTGTAGTCGCCGCCCGAGGCCGTACCGCCGACTATTATCATTCCCGATTTCGCAAGTCTCCTTGCAAGTGAATATGCCGCACGCTTTCCAAACTCCGTAATATTTCTCGGACCTACAATGCAGAAGGTGGGTTCTTCATCAAAGTTCGGAAGAACGCCCTTTACAAAAAGCACAAGCGGCGGAACCTGAATGTTTCTTAAACAACCGGGATAATCACTGTCGTAAATCGGAATTATTCTGATGTTTTCCTTTTTGCATTCATCAATAATGTCGATTATTGTCTGTCGTTTTATTTTAAGCAGCTTGTTACGCTCCTCTTCACCAATCCCAACATCAGCTAACGACTTTTCAAGCGTAACATCCAAACGATTGCTTTGACTTAAAGCCTGATATGTTTTAACCGCTCTTTGACTTCCTTCCCCGAAAGCAAGATTAAGCGACAGCACATTATGTAATCTGATATTTATAAATATCACCTACTTCATAAGCTCCCACATTGCAATAGCCGCGGCCGCAGCCGCGTTTAATGATTCGGCGTTACCTCTCATACTTATATTGATTGTTTTAAACGCTTCATCCTTTGTAGATTGCATAAGACCGTTTGCCTCATTGCCTATTATTACAACATCTCCGTCTGTAAAACTGCAGTCACCGAACTTACAGTCCGCCACTTCCTCGGCAACACAAGCAAATCCCCTCAACGAGTGCTTACTGAGGAAGTCAATAATATCATCGCAAAAGTGCAAAGGTAATCTCACCAACGTACCCATTGAAGCCCTTAGCGCTTTTGGCGAATATACATCGCACGAATCTCCCGAAATAATCATCCCGTCAACTCCGAGAGCTTCCGCGGTTCTAGCGACAGCACCTATATTTGCGGGATCGGAAATATTCTCGAGTGCAACATATCTGCCGCACGGGTTTATCTCATTTTTAGCTTCGGGAACATAACACAAAGCGATTATACCCTGCGGCGAAGTTGTATCGCTTATTCGCTTAAACAACTCATCGCCTATTACAACACCGTTTTTAGCATTTACATAAAGGTCTTTGACTCTCGCTGACGCTGCACTGTATACAGACTTTGATAAAATCAGCGTCTCAAAAGCAACGCCGTTTTCCGCCGCGTCCCTGCAGATACGCAATCCCTCAAGTACAAAAAGGCCTTTATCTTTACGCGCTTTTGCAGACTTTTGAAGAAGCGTTGTAAGCTTCAAAAGATTGTTATCTTTTGCCGTTATTTCTTTAAAGTTAAGCATTTTTTTCCTCTGATATAAAGCAAAACGCGCCCGAGATAATATCTCTCGGGCGATAATAATTATTTTTCAAGCGCCTTCTTAGCAGTCTTTGCAAGGTTTGCAAAGCCATTAGGATCGCTTACCGCTATGTCAGCCAACATCTTACGGTTAATTCCAACTCCGGCTTTTTTAAGACCGTTCATAAAAGTTGAATAATTCATACCGTTAATTTTTGCGGCGGCTGAAATACGAGTTATCCAAAGACGGCGAAAATCACGCTTTTTAAGCCTACGGCCTATATAAGCATAATTGCCGGATTTCATCACGGCTTCTTTAGCCGTTTTGAAAAGCTTTGACTTTGCGCCAAAATAACCTTTTGCAAGCTTTAATGTCTTTTTTCTTCTTTTACGCGTTGCTAACGCACCTTTTACACGAGCCATTTCAAGTTACCTCCATTTGCATTCCCAATTACTTATAGGGAATCATTCTCTTTACTGCTGCAACATTTGTTACATCAGCGCATACGACCTTGCGCAGATTTCTTTTACGCTTTGTTGTCTTCTTATTAAGAATATGCGACTTGAAAGCATGTGCGCGTTTTACCTTGCCGTTTTTTGTGAGTTTGAAGCGCTTTTTCGCGCCGCTGTGTGTTTTAATCTTAGGCATTTTAAATCCTCCAATATTATTATTTAGCCGACTTGGGGGCTAAAAACATTAACATATTTCTTCCTTCCATTTTTGCCGCCTTTTCAACATTTGCAAATTCTTCGCAGTAACTTGCAAAGCGTGCCATCGTATCAAGACCGATTTCCGGATGGCCGAGTTCTCTGCCGCGAAAACGGATAGAAACCTTAACTTTATTTCCGCTTTTAAGAAATTTAATAGCCTGGTTTCCTTTTGTTTCAAAGTCGTGAACATCAATGCCGAGACCTAATCTTATTTCCTTGACCTCGATAATCTTCTGATTTTTACGAACTTCCTTTTCCTTTTTGGACTGCTCAAAACGATATTTGCCATAATTCATTATTTTACAAACAGGCGGTGTAGCGTTAGGCGAAATATTAACAAGGTCGAGATCCCTTTCATAAGCGATTTTTATAGCCTGCTCGGTAGACATTATGCCAAGCTGGGTTCCGTCCTCCCCGATAACACGCACCTCTTTAAACTTTATCGCCTCATTTATGGCTAATTCTTTGTTGCTGATTGTAAGCACCTCCAAAATAATACTTAAGGACACGAACAGAATATGCCCGTGCCCTGCAAATTCAAAATATTAACCCTGAAATTCCAAAACACAGGGTGAGAAACACGGGATTTCCACTTCTTTGTCAAAAACATTATAGCACTAAACCGAAATTTGTCAAGCAAAACTTTAAGAAATCTCAAGTTCTTTAAGAGATCTGAGCTGATAATTAACATTTTTTAATACATCGCTATTCCTGAGTGCGCACGCCGCTCCTTTGACCACACTGTATTCCGGATCGTCAAGCGTATTAGCCTTAGTGCCTAAAAATTCAGATAGCAGAGCATCCATACCGTATATCTTAGAGCCTCCGCCGGCAAGATAAAATCCGTCGTTTTTAATATCAGCCACAAGATCGGGATCCGCGGCACTGAGCACCCCACGAACGGCGGAAAGAATATTTGACGCGGTCTCCTTAATCGCGTAGTATATTTCCGAAGAAGTTATCTCAAAGCTCTCGGGCAGTCCCGTAAAAACATTCCTGCCCTTTGCGACCATAGCAATCTCTACCGGTCGCTCCACGACCGTTCCTATTTGCTTTTTTACCGACTCCGCCATAAGCGGACCTATTTCAATATTGTACTCCGATCTTATGTACTTGATAATCTGATTATCTAAATCAAAAGATGCTACCGGGAAAGAATTGCAAACAGCAATACCGCCCATTGAAATAACGGCTATGTCGGTAGTACCTGCGCCAATATCAATTATAAGATACCCGTGCGGCGTTGAAAAATCAAGCTCAAGTCCATACGCAATAGCCAACGGAGATTCTATCACAAATACATTTCTACCGCCGCTTGCCTCAATAACATTCGCAAGTGAATGATGCTGAAGCTCTGTAAGACCCGCGGGCAATGTTGCCATAATACGAGGCCGCAGAACGCGACTGCCGAACGCATCCTCCATATAAACCTTAAGCATATTTTCCGCTAAGTCGTAATCGGAAATCTTGCCGCGCTCTATCGGGTTTACGCAAATAAGGCTATCGGGAGTACGCCCAAGAGTTTGTTTCGCCATTTCACCGTAATAAATCGGCTCCCAAGTATCATTATCAACCGTCACAAAACTCGGAGCCTCAAAAACAATCTTGGAGCTCGAAAATATAACAGTTTTATAAGAACCTAAATCTATACCTATATCAGTTGCCATTGTTCCCCTCCCCGAATTTATTTAAACTCGTAGTCAACACAGATACACAATAAACCTCATACGCACCCGCGAACATTAACTCTTTGGTAACTTCATCAAGTGTTGAACCGGTTGTGTATATATCATCAAAAAGCAATATGCGCTTTTCCTTTATTCTTTCAACAGTATAATACTTGTCCATTACATTTTCAAGCCTTTTGACGGATGAGCTTCCGTGCTGGGGACGCTTGAACGCACGAACTCTTAAAATACCTGTTAAATACTTTACACCTAATTCATCCGCCAACTTTGAAGCAATAATATCAGTGTGGTCAAATCCATGCCTGAATTTACTTCTCAAAGATGTCGGAACAGAACATACCGCGTCAAACTTTACTCCTCTAAACACCCTTTTCACGGTTGCCGCAACGCTTTTAGCAAAAAACGACGCAAGCTCGGTTCTTTTATTCATTTTATACGAATAGTATACAGTCTTTGCCGTACCCTCATTCTTATATGCACCTGCTATACCTTTAAATCTGAATTCACGGAATTTACAACGGCAACCGTCTTTATCAAGACCGCATTTCGTACAAAAACTCCTGAAATCAATATTGTTTACAACTATACTGCAGTAGTCGCATAAGACCTTATTTTCTTCAATTATTTCGCCGCAAGCGGCACATTTATTCGGATACAAACAAGCGATCCATACACTATTATTCATCTACTGCTCCAGAAAATGCTTAAGCATAGTATATCTTAAAGTCTTTTTATCATTAGCACACATCTTAAAAAATATCTGCCTGTCTCCTACTGCAATAAACAGCTTTTTTGCACGGGTTATAGCAGTATATAACAGGTTGCGGTAGGCAAGCGGTGAAGGCACACCGAACACTGGCACAACAACACATTCAAATTCGCTGCCCTGACTCTTATGCACTGTCAACGCGTATGCCAACTCAATTTCCGACAAATTTTCTGTAGTATATATAACGGTTTTGTCTTCAAACAAAACTGTTATGTTTCCTGCGGAAGGGTTAATATCGGATATATAACCTACATCACCGTTAAATACGCCGAAGCCGGATTCTCCGCCCGGTTTCTCCCATACCAGATCATAGTTGTTTTTAATTTGCATAACTTTATCGCCCTTATAGAAATAAGTGCCCTTGGAGCTTAAATGAGTACCGGTGCGAGCATTCGGGTTTAAAAGCTGTTGTAAAAGATTATTGATATTAATACTTCCGGTTTCAAACTTTTTTGAAGGACATATTACTTGAATATCGATTGTGGGATTGAATCCGTAAGCCTGGGGCAGGCGGTCAGAACACAAATTGCAAACGGTATCCAACACAGATGATGACGAATCCCTTTCAATGAAGAAAAAGTCACCGTCTTTCCTTAACAAATCGGGAATATCACCGTTTATTATAGCGTGGGCATTGTTAATAATGAGACTGTCTCCCGATTGGCGAAATACTTTTTTAAGTGCGATGTAAGGAACCTTTTTGCTTTGAATTAAATCACACAGCACATTACCCGCCGAAATACTCGGCAACTGATCAACATCACCTACTAAAATAATCTTACAGTTTAATCCTACCGACCTTATGAGTGATTCAAATAAGAGCGAATCAAGCATGGAGCTTTCGTCAACTATTAAAACATCCGCTTTAATCGGATTACGCTCATTTCGCGCAAATCTGGTTTCGCCGCCACCTACCCATTCAGCTTGGAGAAGACGGTGTATTGTTTTTGCCGCCCTGCCGGTAAGCTCGGTCATCCGTTTTGCCGCCCTGCCGGTAGGCGCGGCAAGAGCTATATCATAATCTCTTTGCTCGAAAAGCTCAATAATTCCGTTAAGCGTCGTTGTTTTTCCGGTGCCCGGTCCTCCGGTAAGTATCATAATGCTTTCAGAAAATGCCATACGGATAGCATCTCTCTGACGCTTCTCAAACTTAATTCCGAGCTTATTTTCAACATAATCTATTTCAAGCTTATGTATAGGTTCGACGTCGCGCTTTTCAAGGCAGGCACATACTCTCGCCGCAATATACTCTTCCGCGGAAAAATACTCGGGCAGCGATAAAAACTCATCATCCCCTATTCTAACGGCAGAAACAGCGAACGATTCAACCATTTCAGAGCATATATTATCCAAGCGAAAATAGTCACTTTCAAGAAGCTTTACCGCAACAGGCAATAGCTTTTTCTTTGGCAAACAGGTATGTCCGTTCAAAAGATTTGAACGCAGTATATACTCAATACCTGACCAAAGTCGTTGTTTGCTATCAGGCGATATTCCGAAATCGAATGCCATTTTCTCAACCGTCTCAAAGCCGAAATCCAAATCATATCGACAGAGAATATAAGGATTGTCCTTAATAAGCTTTGCACACTCTGAACCTATGGTTTTATAAATCTTTACACATCTGTCGGGAGAAACACCGTAAGGAGCCAACAAAAGGGTAATGTCTTTAAGTCCGAATTGCCTTTTAAACTCAGCGTTTATTGCTAAAGCTTTATTGATTGAAATTCCGTTGATCGAGGCTAATTCCTCAGGATAGTGTTCAATAATGTTTATTGAATTTGAACCAAATCTTTCAACGATTTTTATTGCCGTACTCTGCCCCACGCCTTTTATCGCGCCTGATGATAAATACTTGAGAATTGCCGCAGAAGTCTTAGGAGTTTTACGCTCATAACTCTTAACGGAAAACTGCTTTCCGTAGGTTGGATGAATTATATATTCACCGTCAAATTCGGCACTTTCACCCTCTGCCAAAAACGGCATAACACCGACAGCGGTGACACTCTCCCTGCCCGCTTTTATAACCGCAACCGTATAACCGTTATTATCATTTTTATATGTGATTCTGTGAACAGTGCCTTTAAGACGGCATTCGTCAATTTGCTCAGTACTACCCTTCATCAAACTCTCCGGTTTCCAAATAATTTAACTGACTGAATATATTATTAAGACGACAAAGATAAATGTTGCCTCCGTAGCAAAAGCTTTCGAGCGATGATATTTCTACATCCCCTAATAAATCAACAATACCTATCATCTTATCACAAAATGCGTTGCCATACCAACGCATTTTATGGGAATAATACCGCATTTGCTCCTTGGCAATGCCGGGCTTTAAAAACACAACACAGTAGTCTTGAATTTTACGGTAAGGCCGTAGCATTGCCGACCTTACGGTATAAATGAAATCACTAAGTCCAAGACAAGAAAAAACAACCAGCAGGGCAAATAATATCCCTTTAATCACAATACCACCTCATTACATACTATGCAAAAAGGCGGTATTGGCTATTATTATTCCGTGCTGCTTATATTAACTGCTATGCTATAGCTTCCGACCTGCCATACATCACTGTGGTTATCTGATTTTACGACCACTTGAACAGTATGGCTGCCCTCAGATTTATCACTTAAATCCGCAACTGCGTACAAATCAGATGCCGTAATTTCGGAAACAGTCTTTTTAGGTCCGCAAATCTTTACATTCTTAATTGAACTGTCACTCTTAACCGTAAACTTTGAATCAAGACCGGTACACTTGATATTGCTTATCGTAAAGGTCTTCTCGGCAAATCCCGAAGTATCTATTCTAACCTTGAAGAAATCAATCGAATCAAACAGCCTGACTCCATCCTTAAGGGATGCCGGAACATTAAACTCACTTGAATTAGTTGAAACCTCAGTAAAGTCGATTGGTGACAGTGCTATTTCCTCAAGTTCCGATATAACATCAGGCGTTCCTATAACGGTAACCGTTTTGTGGTCAATCTTCAAGCTAACATCCTCCGCCGTAATACCCGACGGCAAATTTTTAAATGTAACCTTAACCGGAAGCGTCGCCTTTTTTGATATCGGCTGAGTGATTTTTACCGAAGTGTAACTCAGTGATAAATAGTTGTTTTGCACAGCGTTTCCGGTGTTATCCAAAATTGTTCCGTCCGGCAAATACTGATATAAAATTTCGTTGTTTTGATCATAAAGCACTACCTGAGAATCAAAAGTTTGCGTAGAAGAAAGTGCCTTATTAACCTCAAAATATGTTCCGGCGGAAGCAATTTTTTCAACTATTGAACGCGGTCCCTTCACAGTAAGTTCCGATTGCTTACTGTTGGCTACTACGGGAGTCTCAGCTACAAGACCTTCCCCCGCGCTGACGCCAATAAGTTTCGGAACCAGCGTTAAATCTTTTGAATCAATATAATCGAACTTAACATCAATGCTGGACGGCGTGATAGACTTGAAGGTGTAACCTGTTTTACTGCTATTGCGATTACCGTATACGGTAAGAGAATGCGTACCCACCGTGTTGACCTCAGAAACATCCGCGGAAAGAATAAAATCTTCGGAAGTCAAAGAACTCACAACATAATTTGGACCGCTCACCGTAACGGTGAACTTCTGAGATGTGACATCGGAAACTATACCGAGTCCCATATCGCTTGCTGCGGTATTATCTATGGATATGTTGGCTGCAATATCGGTGAAAACCTGCTCACGAACAGGGTTTTGATTGATCATTACCGAAAGCCATATTACAAACGATAAAACAAGGGAAAAGACAACTGCAAATCTTTTGTTGAACAAAAGCCTGCCGATACTGAAATTGAAAGGCAATTTAACTTTCATCTTCATCACCTTCCCCTGCTTTTTTCTTGTTCGCACCTTTTGAGAAAAACTGTTTAAATGCAGATGAAAATTTATTTTCCTTTTCAAATTCATCCGATGCCAATAGCTTATCGTTAAGCTCGGCATAAGCGGTAGCCGCCGTGTATTTACCGGTAATTTTCCCGTTGTACGCTATAGAAATATTCCCCGTTTCTTCTGATACCACCAGAACCACCGCATCGGAGTTTTCCGTCATACCGATAGCCGCCCTGTGGCGCGTTCCGAGATTTCCCAACAAATGATTGTTCTGTGTAAGCGGTAAAATGCAGCCGGCTGCGTAAAGGCGACCGTCTCTTACCACCACAGCACCATCATGAAGCGGCGACTTAGGATAAAAAACATTGCAGACCATTGAGAGCGACGGTTTAGCGTCAATAATCGTGCCGGTATTGATTATTTCACCAAGTTGAGTATTGCGCTCAAATACTATCAGTGCGCCCACTTTGTTGTTTTTCATTTCACCGGCAGCTTTACAAATACTATCTATCGCCGACTTTGTGCGCTCCTCTTCGCTGTCTAACAACTGCCCGGAGCCCACTTTTATCTGACCGATGCGCTCAAGCATTCTTCGGAGTTCCGGTTGGAAAATGACAGCCAAAGCAATAATGGCTGAATTGAAAACAAATGCAAGAACCCAACGCAAAACAGCAAGATCAAACCACTTTGCAATCAGATAGACAACCACTAAAACTATTATTCCTTTTGCAAGCTGACCCGCCCTTGTTTCTCTTAAAAACTGAATAGCCTTATAAATCAAATATGCTATTACCAGAATGTCGATAATATCGAATACTCTTATGTTTGAAATTGCATAAATCATCTGATTCCAAACGGTAAAAACAGAGTTTATAATGGCGCTCAAATTAACCACCCTTCACCTTAAAACTTCCATACATAAATATTTTAACATAACAATTTTGTATATTCAACTGATTTTTTAATTTATTTATAAACTTTTAATATTTTAATAAGATAGTCGATTTCAGCCGAAGTGCTGAAGTATGAGGGCGCTATTCTTACAGTACCGGTGTCAATAGTACCAAGTCGCCTGTGGGCGTAAGGCGCGCAGTGAAGTCCGGCTCGCGCGGCAACCCCTTTCCGGTCAAGGTATAAAGCGGTTTGTTCAGATGGTATTCCGGCAATATTAAACGAAAGCACGGGCATATACATACCCTCCTTAACATAAGGTATATAAAGTATAATATCAGACATTTTTTCTAACTCCTCATATAGTCTTTTTATCAGCTTAAACTCCTCATTGTACGCATCTTTAGCATATCTTTTAACAAAATCAATTCCCGCAGAAGTTCCCATAATGGCAGGCACATTTAAAGTTCCACTTTCATATCTTTCTGGCAAATCCTGCGGTTGATAAAGGCTTAAAGAATTTGTCCCGGTTCCGCCCTCTATTATGGTATCGCCAATTTCCTTTTCGGCTATCAGAACACCGAGTCCCATAGGTGCATATAATCCCTTATGCGGTGCAATACATAAAAAGTCAATATTCATATCCTTCATGTCCAAGGGCGCAACGCCTGCCATTTGCGCCGCATCAACACCGAAAGCTATACCTCTTTTTTTGCACAAACCCCCTATCTTTTTAATAGGAAGCATTTTTCCGCAAACATTTGACGCCGCAGTGCAAAAAACCATTTTTGTATCTTCATACATTAGTTTTTCAAAGCTTTCAACCGTTTTATCATCATTTGTAAAATCAACTGTGGCTATGCTGACTTTTGCTCCGATTTTTTTAAGAGGACGCATAACGGCATTATGCTCCAAATCCGAGGTTGTAACCCGGTCTCCATGATTTAAAAATCCTTTTAAAACATAATTTATTGCCGTTGTGCAGTTAGACGTAAAAACCACTCTATCCGGTCCCGAAGCTCCGAAAAAATCAGCTATTTTTTCGCGTGTGGAATAAACAGCTTTAGCCGTGTCTAAAGATAAACGATGACCTCCTCTTCCCGGATTTGCAGATAGTCTGCGCATAGCATTATAAACGGCATTCATCACCATTTCCGGCTTTCTGCCGGTTGTGGCGGCATTATCAAAATTTATCACAAAATCAGTCCCCTATATTAAAAATGGCGCCTGTGAGCGCAAACACAAATTAAATGTGCCCAAAGACGCCGGAGTATCAATTAGTAGTCCGCTATTTCGAGAATCTTGATTGAAGCGTTTTTCAGCGCTTGTTCAGCCTTGTAAATATCACCTTCGGTTACTATCCCATAACCGCAACCTGTACCGCTCTGCCTGCTTTTGCGCTCTATTCGGGCTTTAAATCCTAAACGCCTTAAAATATCGCGTCCTTTCAGCGCATAGGTAACAGACGGCAAAGTTATCATATATTCTCTCATATTTATCCTCCGTTCGGAAAATTCTTTATCCCCCGATTCATACTATGCAGAAATACCGGGCTTAGATAAAATAGTTTCAGGCAACTGCTCGAGTGAAATTTAATTTTTTAACAGTATGCCGAGCTTATAAACCTCAATAAAAATCTTGAACCCATTAAAGAAAAAGCGGTAAAGCAAGTAGTGGTAGCAATTTTAGTTACTGCCCTGTGAACGGCAAATGCAATAAAAATCAGAACAGTATTAGGGGATGAACAGAATGTTCATCCCCGTTTTCTCAAAAAACACTTGACTACCGTGAAGCATTATGATATTATTATACTCGCGCCTGCGGGTGTAGTTCAATGGCTAGAATCCCAGCCTTCCAAGCTGGTCGTGTGGGTTCGATTCCCATCACCCGCTCCAAAAGAAAACAATGACCTTTTGGTTGTTGTTTTCTTTTTTTATGGATGGGAATAGAAAAGGACGGTTTGCCGTCAGGCAAATGTCAACCTTTCTGCGAACGGTTGACAAGTCCGTGGGCGTGTAGCCGCGACAGCGGCGTAGCGATTCCCATCACCCGCTCCAAAAAGAAACCGATGACCGGAGGTCATCGGTTTCTTTTCTTGGCAATTTAAAATCGGCTCTGTGGCAAATCTCATATTCTTAATTGTTTGGATGATATGTAGGTACAATTTGTCTTACAATCTCCCGGATTTTCGGGTCCTCATTATAACAATCCTCCATAAGATTTGACACCGACTCAAAAACACCTACAGGGTCAAAATCCATTGGTTTACAAATATGTATAAGCTTATTTTCAGTTCTCTCCAAGCCTTCCTCAGCCATAAGCTTCTCTTCAAAAAGCTTTTCACCCGGTCTGAGCCCTGAATATTCAATTTTTATGTCCACATCAGGAACATAACCTGAAAGCCTTATCAGGTTGCGGGCAAGGTCAGCAATCTTTACAGGTTCTCCCATATCAAGCACGAATATTTCTCCGCCCTTAGCATAAGCACCTGCTTCCAAAACAAGGCTTACAGCTTCCGGTATAGTCATAAAATAACGGATAATATCCGGGTGTGTCACTGTAACAGGTCCGCCCTCCTCTATTTGCTTTTTAAACTTAGGAACTACCGAACCGTTACTGCCGAGAACATTTCCGAAGCGGACCGCTACAAACTCGGTTTTAACCTGAGCTTTAAGTCCCACTTTATTCTCATCAAAAAACTCATCATAATGCTCATAAAGCGGATATATACAGTCTTCCCTTCCTTCGCTCAAAAGCTTTGCAAAAGACTGAATTACCATCTCGCAAAGTCGCTTACTGGCGCCCATTATATTGGTTGGATTAACCGCCTTATCGGTACTTATAAGTATAAAACGGCGGCAACCGTATTTTACGGCGGCATATGCGGTCTTATAGGTTCCTACCACATTATTTTTAATTGACTCGCAGGGGCTATCCTCCATTAAAGGAACATGCTTATGAGCCGCGGCATGATAAACAATATCGGGGTGGTACTTTGAAAAAACAACATCAAGGCGCCTGCTGTCTCTTACTGAGCCTATAAGTGTTACGAGGTCGACAGTCGGGAAACTATGCATGATTTCCTGCTGAATATCATAAGCGTTGTTCTCATAAATATCAAGAATAATAAGTTTTTTCGGATTGTGCGTAGCAATCTGGCGGCAAAGCTCGCTGCCGATTGATCCGCCTCCACCGGTAACAAGAACAACCTTATCTTTAATATAACCAAATGTATCCTCGCTCTGTATGTTTATAGGATCTCTGCCCAAAAGGTCCTCTATGGTTACAGGTTTTAAACTGCTGGCACTGATTTCGCCGTTTATCAGCTGATAAACGCCGGGTAGGTTTTTAATATCACAGCCGGTTTCATTACAAATGCTTAGAATATCACGCTTATCAGTTGCGGAAGCGCTTGGAATAGAAATATATATCTTGTCTACACCGTATTTTTTGACATTATAGAAAATAGACTCCCTACCGCCTGCGATAGGAACATTATCAATAAATCTTCCCCATTTATTCTTATTATCATCAATTATACAAACAGCCCGGTCACCGCTTATCTTATCACTGCCGTTAATATCGCGCAAAATCATTGTTCCCGCCACTCCGGCACCTATAATCATAACGCGGTTTCTGATTTCGGACTTTGCAACACGAGCATCTCTGAGCAGCAAAACAAATCTATATGAAAATCTTATTATCAGAATGAGTGTAAACTGGAAAAACGCTCCGAAAGCATAATAAGATATAGGCATCCTTGAAAAGACCAGTGTTATAAACACAGTATGGAAAACAGAGGTTATAAAGCTTGAGACAAATATATGTAACAGTTCTCTATAGCTCGCAAACCGCCAAATACTGTTATAAAGACGCAAAATACAGAAAACCGATATGCAGAAAATTGTATATATGGGTACAAATCTAAAGTACGCCGATATATACATCTCATCGATACTGTTAAAGCTGCAATCATATCTGAACCAAAGAGCTAAAAAATAACTCGCGTTTACGGCGATAATATCATAAAATATTAAAAATGCAGTTACAAAATGCCAATGCTTTATCTTAAAAAAGCTGTTTAAGCGCCTTAGCTTATCTGACATTCATGCACCCCCCGTCAAAAAGAATTATACCGACTTGTACCTTAAAAATCAAGAAGCAATTTTTGGGGTATTTTAATACTACTGTCTTTTTCAGGTCTCAACATCAAGCTCCATAGCCGCCGGAAGCGTTTCATTAGACCTATTTACCAATTCGGTTTTCATTTCCTGCAACAAGCCGCTTGATATTGCCTTTATGCTTATAAAATATCAAGAAAGCCATAATCAAACAGCATATTATCTGAATAATCTCCGGGGTATCCGGGGTACGGAAAACAGTTGCAAGAACTACCACTACCACCGTTGCCGAAAGCGACGCAAGAGAAACATACCGACTAAGTATGGTAATCAGTGCGAAAAACGCAAGTCCTGCTATTATTGCTATCGGACAGCAGACCGCGAAAATCCCAACGCAGGTAGCAACGCCTTTTCCTCCTTTAAATTTAAAAAACAACGGGAAAATATGACCTATTATACAAGCAACACCGCAAATATAGGCGCCTGCAAGCGGCGCTGTCCAAGTTATATTATAATTGACTGAAACATAGTCAAAAACCATCTTGCCCAATATACTTGCAACAAAGCCCTTTAGCGCATCAAAAAGAAAGGTAAGCATTCCGGGCAAAAAGCCGCCTACTCTCATAACATTTGTAGTACCTGCGTTTCCGCTGCCGTGTTCTCTGATATCCTTGCTCTCAAAAGCCCTTGTAAAAATAACGGCAAAATTTATGCTGCCTATAAAATATGCCGCAATTATTGCCAATGCTATAATAATCAATTCTTTTCGCCCCTCTCTCTTATTATAAACCTTACCGGGGTTCCTTCAAGTCCAAATACCGTTCGTATTTGATTTTCGATATAACGCTGATATGAGAAATGAAACAACTGTGCGTTATTGCAAAAGCAGACAAAAGTAGGCGGACAAGTAGACGCTTGAGTAATATAGTAAATTTTAAGTCGCTTTCCCTTATCGCTCGGAGGTTGAACTCTGGCGGTAGCGTCCGCCAGTATATCATTAAGCTTTCCGGTTGAAATGCGCATTGTATTCTGCAGTCGCACAAAATTGATGAGCTCAAAAAGCTTATCTATTCTCTGACCTGTCTTTGCCGAAATGAAAATTATAGGCGCATAGGACATAAAGGAAAAATCTTTCATAAGCCTTTTAGTAAAAACGTCCATAGTCTGCCCATCTTTTTCCACGATATCCCACTTGTTCACCGCTATAATACAGGCTTTCCCCTGTTCAAGAGCCAGCCCCGCAACCTTTGAATCCTGTTCGGTAAAGCCTTCTGTCCCGTCTATCATTATAACGCATACATCAGCGCGTTCTACAGCCATTTTTGCGCGTAAAACACTATATTTTTCTATTCTGTCCTCAATACGGCTCTGCCGCCTGAGTCCCGCGGTGTCTATAAAATTATACTTACCGAAATTGTTTTCAACAAAAGTATCTATCGCATCTCTTGTAGTACCGGCAATCTCCGAAACTATTGAACGCTGCTCGCCGCATATTCGGTTAACCAGTGAGGATTTTCCCGCGTTTGGTTTGCCTATAACCGCTACATTTATTACTTCTTCATCATCCGTTTCGAATGATAATTCGCATATATTATCAAATACGGCGTCAAGCAGGTCGCCGGTACCGTGACCGTGTACCGAAGACACGGCTATCGGGTCGCCAAGACCTAAATTATAAAACTCATAAAACTCCGGCGGAGTACTGCCCAGGCCGTCACATTTATTCACACACAATATGACCGGCTTACCGCTCTTTTGAAGCTGAGCCGCAATTTCAGAATCTGTGGCGGTAATTCCGGACTTTAAATCGACCACCATAATTATAACCTGAGCGGTATCAATGGCAAGCTGCGCCTGGTCGCGCATACCGGAAAGAATAACATCATCCGTCTTAGGCTCTATACCGCCGGTATCGACAAGCATAATTTTCCTGCCGCGCCACTCAGCGTCACCGTAAATTCTATCGCGTGTAACGCCGGGAGTATCGTCAACGATAGAAAGCCGTCTGCCTATTAACTTGTTAAAGAGTGTAGACTTGCCCACATTTGGTCTGCCCACAATCGCAACAATCGGTTTTGCCATTATATCACCCCTTTAAGCGGTTAATTTCACTATAGTTCAAAAAAAGAGGAGGATATTTCCTCCTCCCCCTTAAAAGTTCAATTACTCAGCCGTTTTAACGACCTCGCGGTTATTGTACTTACCGCAAGCAGGACAAATCCTGTGCGGACGCTTGTACTCGCCGCAGCTTCCGCACCTTACAAGTGTCGGAGCCGTGAGCTTCCATACATTACTTCTCCTCTTATCTCTTCTTGCTTTAGAAGTTTTTCTCTTAGGTACTGCCATTGTTAGCGCCTCCTTAAATATAAATCAATCATTTAACAATTCTCTTAATTTCTCAAAACGGGGATCCGGCTCAAATAAATCGCAACCGCAATCGCCGTCATTGAGATTTTTTCCGCATTTTTGACACAGACCCTTACAGTCTTCTTTACACAAATGCTTGCTCGGCAAATCAAGTATCACTTCCGAATATACTAACTCGTCCACTTCAAGCTGCATATCCGATACAACGATTATCGTGTCACTCTCCTGTCTCTCTAAAGAAGTGGCAAGCGATTTATCAATCGTAACGGTGTGACTACCGGAAGATATTTTGCCGCAACGGTCGCACGGTGCCGTAAACTCATACTCAATACGAATATTCAGAATTACCACACTTGATTCATTGAAAACAACGCCTCCGTATCTAACCGGTTTTTTGAGTGGGAAACCGCCCGAAACATCTACGGCGCTCATATCAACAGTTCCGTCAAATTCCAACCGGGAATTATCACGGCTGAAAACATGCCTTAAATCAAGTATCATAAAAATCACCTGAGACCTATGGTCACAAATGCTATTATATATACGCAAATTGCTTTTGTCAAGGACTATTTATGATTTCATTGACATATCAAGGATAAAGTTATATAATAACTAAAATATTTGCGGAGGCGATCATATGGCTTATTATTTTAAAGAAACATCCCACACCTTTAATGAGTACCTTTTGGTACCCGGTTACTCTTCATCAGATTGCATACCTACGAATGTATCACTTAAAACACCCCTTGTAAAGTTTAAAAAGGGCGAAACACCAACTATTTCTATGAACATACCCTTGACCTCCGCAATAATGCAGTCGGTATCGGGCGATAAGCTCGCAGTGGCACTCGCGCGCGAAGGCGGCGTTTCGTTCATCTACGGTTCTCAGTCGGTTAAAGACGAAGCGGCTATGGTAATGCGTGCGAAAACCTATAAAGCCGGTTTTGTTGTAAGTGATTCAAACTTATCTCCGGAAAATACCCTGGCTGATATTTTACGCCTTAAAGAGAAAAACGGTTACTCAACCGTAGCCATTACTTCCGACGCTACCGCAAACGGCAAATTGCTCGGCATTGTCACCGGCAGAGATTACAGAGTAAGCCGGATGGACAAGTCGCTTAAGGTAAAAGAATTTATGACTCCGCTTGAAAAGCTTGTCACCGCAAATGAAAAAACAACTCTCAAGCAGGCAAACGACATTATATGGGAGCACAAGCTCAATTCCCTGCCCATTGTTGATAGGCAGGGTAACCTTAAATATTTCGTATTCAGAAAAGACTATGACGCACACAAGGAAAATCCCAACGAATTGCTTGACGAGCACAAAAGATACATAGTAGGCGCAGGCATAAACACACGCGATTATGAAACTCGCGTGCCGGCGCTTATTGAAGCCGGAGCAGATATACTTTGCATTGACTCCTCAGAGGGCTTTTCCGAATGGCAAAAGCGCACTATAAGCTGGATACGCGAAAAGTACGGCGACACTGTAAAGGTAGGCGCAGGAAATGTTGTGGACGGAGAGGGTTTTAAATTCTTAGCTGAATGCGGAGCGGATTTTGTTAAAGTCGGTATTGGCGGAGGCTCTATCTGCATAACCCGTGAAACAAAAGGCATAGGCAGAGGTCAGGCTACAGCTCTTATTGATGTTTGCAAGGCGCGCGACGAATACTTCAAGAAGACCGGCGTTTATATTCCCGTTTGCTCGGACGGCGGAATTGTTCACGACCACCATATGACATTGGCTCTCGCTATGGGCGCTGACTTTTTAATGCTCGGCAGATATTTTGCGAGATTTGACGAAAGTCCCACAAACCGGGTTACAATCGGCGGCAATTATTATAAGGAGTACTGGGGTGAAGGCTCAAACCGTGCTCGCAACTGGCAGCGTTACGATATGGGAGGCGATAAGAAGTTGTCGTTTGAAGAAGGCGTAGATTCTTATGTTCCATACGCCGGAACGCTTAAAGACAATGTTACAATGTCACTCAGCAAAATAAAATCCACAATGTGCAACTGCGGAGCTTTGGATTTGGGAGAATTCAGAATAAAAGCCAAGCTGACGCTCGTATCCGCCACCAGCATTATAGAGGGCGGCGCACACGATGTAATACAAAAGGAAACATCCCTCGGAGCGGTAAACAGAGGATGATTAGTGTTTATAAAAGTCGCCAAAAACACCATATAAAAGCGTGCCCCGGCGTAACCGGGGCACGCTTTTTTGCAGTTATTCGACGTTTACGCCTGTATTAAGTATTTTTACATTTATGATGGCGTTTACTGTAATTATAAGCACATATACAATGACCGTCGCCAAAAGCACGCTTGTTGGAATTTCCGTATCGTTACCCGTAAATAACATTTTGAAATCCATGCTGAACAGCGCCGCTATCGCCGTAAATATGAACACCACCGCTTGAGTTGCTGTTTGCACCAAAAAGGCGAACAAAACGGAGAATGCTGTTTTTCCGGTTTCCAGTTTATGGCCTAAAATGATTCCGGTATATCCGCACTGTATAAGATTTGCAAATTCCAGAAATATGGTTATCAGGATAAAAACGGTGATTACAGCTGTCTTTTCAGCCAAAAACATTTGCTTTACTATCTGCCACCGCTCTTCGGTGTAATAGGCTATAAACGCCGTTGTGACTATGACCGCAATGCTTGAAAGCGCGGCTATGACCGCAGTGAAAAGATTTGAAAGATAAATATCGGATTTTTTTACCGGAAGAGTATGGGTAAGATAGCTTTCGTCGCCGTAGATGCCGCGAACAAAGGTTTTAAGCCAGAGCCGCATAATGCAGTTTATGAGTATACTGGCGAACAGGGATATAAGCACACCCGAAAGTATTCTTCCCGTTAAAAATACTATAAACGGCGATTCTTCGTTGATAAAAAGCCTTGTGAGTACACTGATAAAGAATGTAATGATATAAAACACCGAAAGAAACTTCATAATACCTTTAAGGTTATATTTTAGCAGCTTGCCTAACATCTGAACATCCTCCTGAAAATTTCGTCTATTGAGCCGTTTTCACTCTCGCGCAATTTATCGCATTCGCCGTAAAGCACTATTTCACCGTTATCAATAAATATAACCTCGTCAAGTATACGCTCAATATCGCTTATGAGGTGAGTTGAAATTATAACCGTGGCACCCTCATTAAAGTTTGAGAGGATAGTATCGAGTATATAATCGCGGGTGGCCGGATCAACTCCGCCTAAAGGCTCGTCGAGAATGTAAAGCTCAGCCTGTCTGCTCATTACGAGCACAAGTTGTACTTTCTCCTGCATACCCTTGCTCATCTTTGATAGCTTAGAGTTATTATCAAGCCCCAAGTCGCTTAACAATCTGTATGCCTTATCACTGTCAAAATTATCGTAAAAGTCACTGAAAAACTTAACTGCGTCACACACCCGCATTGACTTATCAAGATATGTGCGCTCAGGCAGATAGGATATTATTTTTTTGCTTTCCACACCCACGGGTTTTCCGTTTATCAGTATCTTACCGCCCGTGAGAGTGAGCAGATCATTGATAAGCTTTATAAGTGTGGTTTTTCCGGCACCGTTACGACCAAGCAAACCTATGATTTTACCTTTAGGAATTTTAATATCTATATTCCTCAGAACACTTTTGCCACCAAAGCTTTTACTTACATTTTTTAATTCAATAAGCTCCATTTTTTCCTCCTCTTAATTGTCCGTTCCGCGCTTTAATATATGGAACAGTACAAACAGTCCCGTAAACAACGCCACAGACCCTACAAGCACTATATACATAACAGGTATACACACCGCGCCTGACCTTAAACAATAAATCCTTTACCGCCCTTATTTCGCCTTAAGATTTATTCAAATGTTCAATTTTTATGTTATTATTAAACTCTTTTTCAAGCGTTTCAGGCAGGCTGTTTTGCCTTCGCCGGCTCTCCTTTGTGATACAGGTGACATGAAGCGTACGCTCTTCACCCAGCGGCTTAACATAGTATTTCTTATCTGTGTACCGATACTCAAATCCGCATTTTTCCTGAACCCGCTTTGATTTTGTATTACCTTCAAAATAACTGCACCATACCTTTTCAAGATTAAGTTCGCAAAAGGCATACCTTAAAAGCTCTCTCACAGCTTCCGGGATAAGTCCTCTGCCCCAATAAGGCTGACCTATCCAATATCCGATTTCAGCTTGATTATCAGGCAAATCAATATTTGCGGCACTGCCTATCATAAGCCCCACAGAGCCTATGGCACACATACTTGCCTTATCAAGCACAGCATAGGTTTCCGGTGCGCTTAAAACCGTCTTTATTATTTTCAGGCTCTCTTCAACGCTTGTATGTACCGGCCATCCGGCAGCCGGACCTATTTTATCAGACCTTGCGTACTCATACAGACTATGTGCGTCTGACTCTTGCCAAGGGCGCAAAATCAGCCTTTTTGTTTCAAAAATCATTAAAGCCCCTACTTTCTATACTATTTTTCCACCTTATTAAGAATCTCAGCGGCCTCAACCTTATTAAAACCCACAAGGTCCATTCGATTCAAGTAATCCTCCGCTAACATCCTTGCATACAACGCCTTTTGGTTTTGAATTTCCGCAACATCGGTTGTTACAAACTTACCGTTTGTGCGCTCAGTAAGAATAAGTCCGGTGTTTTCAAGATCCGAAAGCGCGCGTTGTACTGTGTTAGGATTGGCTTTAAGCTCTACCGCCAAATCTCTTACCGAAGGCAAGCGTTCACCGGGCTGATAATTGCCTGATACAATTTTAACCTTTATAAGCTCCGCTATCTGTATATAAATAGGTGTGTTGTTGTTAAAATCAAAGCCCAAGCCGTCATCCCCTTACTGTATTAATCAACTAATACAATAATACAGCAAAAATATTCGCCTGTCAAGAGGTAATTATAAAACGGTTTTCAGTTGTAAAGTGATAAGATGAGTTCCGTTTCACGCGCGTAAGCGCACATCACATCAGTTGGATACATCATACGCAAAGCGTACGTCTCGTTCCGCGAGAGCGGAACACATCGTGCAAAAAAAGTGATTGTCCGGTAGACAAATCACTCTTTTTTTGTTGGCCCGCCCGAAGGGATTCGCTACGCCGCAACTGTTGAGGCTACACGCCCACGGGCTTGCCAACCGTTCACTGAAAGGTTGGCATTTTGCCTTGCGGCAAAACCGCCCTTTTCGAATCCCTTCGTTTCTACTGGAACTAAAAGAGAACACCGTACCAAAAGGCACGATGTTCTCTTTTGGCCCGCCCGAAGGGATTCGAACCCCTGTTCTTCAGAATCGGAATCTGCTGCGTTATCCAGCTGCGCCACGGGCGGATATATGCCCTCATAAGAGGGCGTATTATTTAATTGTCATAGCCGTTGGGGTTGTTCTTCTGCCAACGCCAGGTATCCTCACACATTTCGTCAATACCGCGCTGCGCCTCCCAACCAAGCAGTTGTTTTGCTTTAGTTGCGTCGGCATATACCTCATCCGGGTCGCCCGGTCTGCGCGGGTCGATTACATAGGGTATTTTAATACCTGAGGCTTTTTCGAATGCTGCGCGAAGCTCTAATACGGTAGTACCCTTACCCGTGCCGAGATTTATTTCCTCACAACCGGTATTGTTAAGAGCCCACTCAACCGCTTTGACATGCCCTATAGCAAGGTCTACCACATGAATATAATCACGGACGCCCGTACCGTCAGGAGTGTTATAATCGTTGCCGAAAACATGAAGCTTTTCAAGTCTACCCACAGCTACCTGCGATATGTACGGCATAAGATTATTAGGTATACCCTTCGGGTCCTCACCTATCGTGCCGCTCTTATGCGCGCCTATGGGGTTAAAATAACGAAGCAAAGCTATAGACCATTCATTATCAGACACGAATAAATCGCGAAGTATATATTCAATGAACAGTTTTGTCCTACCGTACGGGTTAATAGCTCCCGTGGGCATACCCTCTTTAAGCGGCATTTCTTTTGTTACGCCATAAACGGTTGCCGAGGAAGAAAAAACTATCTTTTTAACGCCAAATTCATTCATAACCTCTACGAGAGATATGGTACTTTCAAGATTATTATCGTAATACATAACCGGTTCTTTTACTGACTCTCCAACCGCCTTAAGACCGGCAAAATGAATTACCGCTTCAATTTGGTTTTCGTTAAAAATTCTACGAAGAGCCGATTTATCGCGCACATCCGCTTTATAAAACTTGAGCGTTTTTCCTGTTATTTTTTCAACCCGCTCAAGTGATTTTTCGTTGCTGTTATCAAGATTATCGATCACAACAACTTCAAAACCATTGTTTAACATTTCCACGCAGGTATGACTGCCTATATATCCTACGCCGCCCGTAACTAAAACTGCCATATTATCCCTCCGAAAAAGATATTATTTTATAATTATACCTTAACTGAGCAATTTGTCAAGCGAAGCGTTCTGAAAACAATGTACTATTTGTATAAATTTCTTATTTACAAATACAAAATGTAGTGATATAATCGATTGTGTATGGATTTGGTACACCAATCCAAAGTTAAACAATAGGAGGAATTTTAAGTGTCCAGAAAGTTTAAAACTATGGACGGTAATAATGCCGCGGCTCATGTTGCGTATGCCTTTACAGAAGTTGCCGGTATTTACCCTATTACACCGTCCAGCCCTATGGCGGATTATGTTGACCAGTGGTCTGCTCAAGGGCTTAAAAACATTTTCGGTACAAAAGTAAATGTTGTTGAGATGCAGTCTGAGGCAGGCGCCGCAGGTACTGTCCACGGCTCTCTTGCAGCAGGTGCACTTACCACTACCTTCACCGCTTCACAAGGTCTTTTGCTTATGATACCGAATATGTACAAAATAGCAGGTGAGCTTCTCCCCTGCGTATTCCATGTATCAGCTCGCTGTGTTGCAAGCCACGCGCTCAACATTTTCGGCGACCATTCAGATGTTTATGCCTGCCGCCAAACAGGTTTTGCTATGCTTGCCGAAACAAATCCGCAGGAGGTTATGGATTTAGGCGCGGTAGCTCATTTAGCCTCTATTAAGGGCAGAGTTCCGTTTATCAACTTTTTTGACGGTTTCCGCACTTCTCACGAAATTCAAAAAATCCAGGTTTGGGATTACGATGACCTTAAAGAGATGTGCGATATGGATGCGGTAGCAGCATTCCGCAAGCGTGCTCTTAATCCTGAGCATCCTACAATGCGCGGCTCTCACGAAAACGATGATATATTCTTCCAGAACAGAGAAGCTTGCAATAAGTATTACACTGCTCTTCCTGCAATCGTTGAAGAATATATGAACAAGGTTAATGCAAAACTCGGTACTGACTATAAACTCTTTAACTATTACGGAGCACCGGATGCCGAGCGTGTGATAATTGCTATGGGCTCTATATGCGATGTTGCAGAGGAAGTAATTGATTACTTAACCGCCGCCGGCGAAAAGGTAGGTCTTATTAAAGTTCGTCTTTATCGTCCCTTCTCAGCCGAAAAGTTAGTTGAGGCTATACCGGATACTGTTAAGAAAATTGCCGTTCTTGACAGAACTAAAGAGCCCGGTTCTTTAGGCGAGCCTCTTTACATGGACGTTGTAGGCGCTCTTGCCGCTACGGGAAGAAAAATCGATACCGTAATCGGCGGACGCTACGGTCTTGGTTCTAAAGACACTCCGCCTTCAAGTGTATTCGCAGTTTACAAAGAACTTTCTAAGGACGCTCCGAAGGCACAGTTTACTATCGGTATAGTAGATGATGTTACAGGTCTTTCTCTGCCTGAGGAAGAGGCTCCGAACACTGCGGCTGAGGGTACTATTGAGTGCAAATTCTGGGGTCTCGGCGGTGACGGTACAGTTGGCGCTAACAAAAATTCAATTAAAATCATCGGCGACCACACCGATAAATATGTTCAGGCATATTTCCAGTATGACTCTAAAAAGACCGGCGGTATTACAGTATCACACCTTCGTTTCGGCGACAAGCCCATAAAGAGCCCCTACTATATAAATAAGGCTGACTTTGTTGCCTGCCATAATCCCTCTTATGTAATAAAGGGTTATAAGATGGTTAACGATGTTAAGCCCGGCGGTGTGTTCCTTATCAACTGCCAGTGGTCACCCGAAGAGCTTGACCGTCATATGCCGGCCGAAGCCAAGCGTTATATTGCAAAGAATAACATAAATCTTTACACCGTTAACGCTATTGATCTTGCGGCCCAGATCGGTCTCGGCAAGCGTACAAACACAATTTTGCAGTCCGCCTTCTTCTCTCTTGCCGCCGTTCTTCCTCCTGAAGACGCTGTTAAGTATATGAAAGAAAAAGCAGAGGCTTCTTTCCTTAAAAAAGGTCGCGATATAGTTGACATGAACTGGAAAGCTATTGACGCCGGTGCTACAGCCTATGTTAAAATAGATGTTCCGGCTTCCTGGGCTACTGCTGAGGATGAGGCTAAGGCGGCGGCTAATGAGGATAACTCTAAGCTCGAAAAGATGGTTGATACCATTATGAAGCCGGTTGGTCTTATGAACGGCTACGAGCTTCCGGTTTCCGCATTCAGCGATCACGCTGACGGTACATTTGAGCAGGGCGCTTCCGCATTTGAAAAGCGCGGCGTTGCCGTTATGGTACCTGAGTGGAACAACACAACCTGTATCGGTTGTAACAAGTGTGCGTTTGTATGTCCACACGCTACTATTCGTCCTTATGCTCTCTCAGCAGAAGAGAAGGCGGCGGCTCCCCAGAGCCTTAAAGTTGCCGAGAAAGAAAAGCTCGTTACAAATAAGGGCTATTCTTATACAATGGCTATTTCTCCGCTTGACTGTATGGGTTGCGGCGTTTGCGTTGGCGTTTGCCCGACCGCTTCTATCAAGATGGTACCGCAGGAGTCACAGCTTGCTCAGCAGGATGCATTTGATTACTGCGTAGCTAATGTATCTGAGAAGGCAGATGTCGCTTCTGACGCTAATGTTATTACTTCTCAGTTCAAGAAGCCGCTTCTTGAGTTCTCGGGCTCTTGTGCCGGCTGTGCCGAAACATCTTATGCTCGCCTTATTACTCAGTTGTTCGGTGACAGAATGTATATCTCAAACGCTACAGGATGCTCTTCAATTTGGGGCGGCCCTGCGGCAACAAGTCCATATACAACCAATGCCGAAGGTCACGGTCCTGCTTGGGCTAACTCACTCTTTGAGGATAACGCTGAGCACGGTTACGGTATGTTCCTCGGTCAGCAGGCTATAAGAAACCGTCTTATTGACGATGTTAAGGGAATAGCTGCAAGCGATAAGGCTTCAAGCGATGTTAAGGCTGCGGCTGAAGAGTATCTGAACACTGTAAATGACGGTGTTAAGAACTCTGCCGCTTCTAAGGCTCTCGTTGAGGCTATTAAGAAGGCTGGTGCTGATTGCGACCTTTGCCGTGATGTTCTTAACAACAGCGAATACCTCTCCAAGAAGTCCGTTTGGATATTCGGTGGTGACGGTTGGGCTTACGATATCGGCTTCGGCGGTGTTGACCATGTTTTGGCGGCAGGCAATAATGTAAACATTATGGTATTTGATACCGAGGTTTACTCTAATACCGGCGGTCAGGCTTCAAAGGCTTCTAACATCGGTCAGGTTGCTCAGTTCGCGGCGGCCGGTAAGGCTATCGCTAAGAAGAGCCTTGCTGAAATCGCAATGTCTTACGGTTACATCTATGTAGCTCAGATTGCTATGGGTGCTGATCAAAATCAGACACTCAAGGCTATCAAAGAGGCTGAGGCTTATGACGGTCCGTCACTCATAATCGGTTACGCTCCTTGCGAGATGCACTCGATTAAGGGCGGTATGGTTAACTGCCAGAAAGAAATGAAGCGTGCGGTTGACTGCGGTTATTGGGATCTCTTCCGCTATAACCCGGCTCTCAAAGCAGAGGGCAAAAATCCGTTCTCACTTGATAGCAAACCGGCAACTGCCGATTATAAAGAGTTCATTCTCGGTGAGGCTCGTTATTCGTCCCTTACCCGTTCGTTCCCCGAGCGTGCGGAGGTTCTCTTTGATAAGGCGGCAAAAACCGCCAAAGCGCGCAGAGCTCATCTCGAAAAACTCGTTGAGCTTTACGGCAAGTAATTGGTACGAAAAGCCGGTGCACCGTTCCGTTCGGTGCACCGGCTTTTTTCTTTTTTATTGCTCTTCAAACTCGTTTAATACCTCAACCGCAACCTTAAGCACGCGGTAATCTTCAATTTCCAAAACGGTAAAACGCAAGCCTTCATAATCGAAGGTATCCCCCTCATTCACTTCACCTTCAAGCTCTGTAATTACAAATCCGCCGAGAGTTGTAATGTCACCGTCAAAGTCCTCATTCTGCTCAATATCAATATCAAATTCATCAAAAAAATCATATATTCGCATATCTCCGAGCGCTTTAAAATGAGTATCATCTATGCAAACAAATTCAGGCTCAATATCGTCGGTTTCATCAAAGATTTCACCCACCAACTGCTCAAGCACATCCTCCATAGTGATAATACCGAGTGTGCCGCCATATTCATCAAGTACGACCGCCATATGGCACTTGTTTTCTTTCATCTTTTTAAGCACATCGGGTATCGGCATGGTTTTATGAACAAAAACCGGCTCAAGCATCAGTTTTCTGATGCTGATTTTTTCGCTGTCAATCATCGCTTTCATAGCGTGGTTTATATAGAGAACTCCTATAATGTTATCGGGAGTATCCTCAAAAACAGGCAGACGAGAATATGTTGTTTCCAATATTTTACCTATATTTATTTGATAGGAATCACGGATATCAAGCGCCTCCATATCAACGCGCGGTGTTATGATCTGATATGCCAGCACCTCGTCAAAGTCAAGAGCGTTTTGCAAAAGATCTACCTCGTCCTCATCTAAAACACCCTCATCGCCCACAATATCAATTATGTTTTCAAAGTCATCCTCCGATACGGCTTCGCTATCGCTCACCCTGTCCTGCCAGAGCCTTGATATTAAATCCACCGCCTTTAAGACAACTAAAAGAAACGGTTTTAAAACTATTGTTATACCATATACGGGCAAAGCGGAAAACAGGCAGAACTTCTCGGGAAACTGCTTAGCAAGGCTTTTGGGAATTATCTCACCGAAGGTTAGTACCAAAAGAGTCATAACAACGGTCGAAACAAAGGCATATCGCTGACCCAAGAGAGAAATTACTATTACCGCCGCTATTGCCGAAGAATAATTGTTAACAAGACCGTTACCCGCAAGAATTGCCGCAAGAGAATCGTCAAATTTTTCCTTTATCTTTATTGCTGTTCTTGCCGCAAGCGAACCTTTAGTTTCGTTTATTGTGTTTAGCCTTAATACGCTTACCGAGGCAAACGCCATTTCGCTTGCTGAAAAAAACGCGGAAATAAAAAGCAGAACAGCAATTTGAATATATAAACCCAAACCACTCACGGGGTATCACCCCCGATTTCATCCTCGTCATATATTTCACCGACAAGCTCCTCTAAAATATCTTCGATGGTGATAACGCCAAGAAGAGTCTGACCGCGCTTGACTATTGCGAGATTTCTTCTGTGGTTACTAAGCTCGCGTATGAGATCATCAATATTAATATCCGGCTTAGTATAATAGGGATAATCCATTACGGACGCCAGTATAACATGTTTATTTTTGATGTACGCACGCATAAACTTCCGTATCTGAAGTATACCGCGCACCTCGCCAGAACGCGACATAACCGGTATGCGTGAATGCGATGTACCCTTAATTATTTCAGGTATCTCATCTATTTTGGTTCCGGCTTTAATCTTTACAACATCACGCCACGGAACCATTATTTCTCTTGCTGTTTTATCAGCAAATTTTAGCGCGGATTTTACAAGCTCATGTGTTTCTTTATCAAAATCGTCTTTGTCCGAAATATTATCCACTATGCTTTGAAGCTCATCCTCATTTATAGTAACCTCTTGATTTATACGGTTTCCGAAAGGTTTTAACACAATCTTGGATAAAGAAGCGAAAAACCATGACAAAGGCTTTAGCACCTTCATAAAGAATATGAGCGAAGGCGCTATCGACATTGAAAACGATTCATTACAATACCTCGCATAACACTTAGGAAGCATCTCCCCTAAAAAAAACAAAAGCACCGTTGTAACAATAGTTGCAATCGCCGCCGCCTTAGCCGCGGCGAACGACTCAATCACCCGCCCGGCAATAACCACCGCCGCTGTTGTGCAAGCGATGTTCACTATGTTGTTGCCAATAAGAAGTGTCGAGAGCGCCTCGTCAAAATTTTCAAGCAAATAAAGCACCTTATCCGCACGCTTATTACCATTGGCCGAAAAGCTCATTATATGAATACGGTTTACACTCGAAAGGGCAGTTTCGGCACCGGCAAAATAGCCGCAGAATAAAATCATGCAAAAATAAAAAATCAGAAGCGCAATACTACTCCCAGGGTCATCCATTAAGTAAATCAACTCCCGCTTATATAATATCGTCTAATTTGCATTCTATCATTAAAATAATAATATTGCAAGAGTAAAATGCAATAATACCTTTGAGGTGACCTTATTGATTTCCATAATTATAAGAACTTTTATACTGTATATAGCCGTAACCATAGCTATAAGACTGATGGGAAAAAGGCAAATAGGAGATATGCAACCAAGCGAGCTTGTAATCACCCTACTTATTTCCGAGATAGCCGCTATACCGCTTCAGGATAAGGATCAACCCGTAATAAACGGTATAATCGCCGTTTTTTTACTGGCTATACTGGAAATAGGCGTATCGGCTTTGACCTTAAAAAGCTTTTTTGTGAGGAAACTGCTGAGCGGAAAATCGGTCATAATAATTAAAAACGGAACTATTGATCAAAACGCAATGCGGGATGTAAGAATGACCACTCTTGACCTTATTGAACTGTTAAGAGGACAAAATGTTTTTAATGTAAGCGATGTGAGCTTCGCCGTCTTAGAAGCAAACGGAAACTTAAGCGTACTTTTAAAAAGCGATAAGCAAGCACCGACTGTGGAAGATCTGAAAATAAAAAACAAGTCTGACGCATTACCTCTTCCTGTGATATGCGACGGAGAAATAATTACAGAATCACTCGACGCCCTATCGGTCAGTAAAAAAGATATAGTAATAACCTTAAAAGAAAACAATACTGATACAGGCAAGGTATTTTTAATGACTCTTGACAGAGATGGAAATTATAACATAGTGACCAAAAAAGAAGGTATTTAATGAAAAGATTAGTTCCGGCGGGTATAATATTTATCGCAATAATAATTATATGTGTAATAAGTAATGCTTCGGCATATAAATCTGTGAATGCAGCAAAAAATCAAATCGAAGAATTTGAAACATATTATAATCAAAGCAATTTTAAACAAGCTTATAAACTTGCCCTCAAATTTAAAAAGGATTGGACAAAAAACTCCCAAAAAGTATCGGCATATTCACATCACTGCTCACTTGACGATATAAGCATTCTTTCGGCAATTCTTCCCGAAGCTGTAAAATACAGGGATGATTTTGAGGTGAATTCCGCTATAAGTCAGATGAAAGTTGCGCTTGATACTATATATGAAGAGCAATCCTTTACATTTGCAAGCTTATACTAACGCGAAAATATGCGCATATTATGCGTTAATTCTGCGATTTAGCCGATATAATAAATGGTTTTTTGTATATTTATGCATTTTCTCTTGACAAACAATAAAGTTGGTGCTATACTCATATCATCATAAAAAGGAAATGAGGAAAACAAAATGAAAAACTTAAAGAAACTTTTGGCTTTGGCGCTCGCTGTACTTTTTGTATTTTCAATGGCGGCTTGCGGTAAGTCAGATTCACTCACGGTTGAAGATGGTAAGCTCATAATGGCTACAAACGCTTCCTTCCCGCCCTATGAGTACAAGGAAGGCAACGACATTGTAGGTATTGACGCTGAGATTGCTAAGCTTATTGCTGATAAATTAGGTCTTGAGCTTGAAATAGCCGATATTGAATTTGATTCTATAATTCCCGGCGTTCAAAAAGGCAAGTACGATATGGGTATGGCGGGTATGACTGTTACCAATGAGAGAAAAGAAATGGTTAATTTCTCCAATTCTTATGCTAAAGGCGTTCAGGTCGTAATTATTAAAGATGATAGTGAGATAGCCTCCATTGATGACCTTGAGGGCAAGAAAATCGGCGTTCAACAGTCCACCACGGGTGATATATACGCCTCCGAGGATTACGGTGAAGAAAATGTCACCAAGTATGCAAACGGTAACTTGGCTGTCGAGGGTCTAAAAGCCGGCAAGGTTGACTGCGTAATAATTGACAATGAGCCTGCAAAAGCTTATGTAAAGGCTAACGAAGGACTCAAGATACTTGACACATCTTATGCTGATGAAGATTATGCGATAGCATTCAACAAGGATAACACAGAGTTGCAGACTAAGGTAAATGAAGCGCTTAAAGAGTTAATTGCCGACGGCTCTGTTCAAAAAATAGTTGATAAATACATCCCAGCTGAATAAATAAGTTTTAAAGGGCGGTTTAAATATACCGCCCTGTTTTCCGTATATGGAGTTATTATGCAATACATAACAAATTATTTTGCTGCCCTTGCACATGATTTTGAAACGGTATTTATCGCAAAAGACCGGTATATGCAAATGGTGCAAGGTATTGTAAATACAATGAAAATAACAGCCGGCGCCCTTGTAATAGGCGTTGCTATCGGCGTTATTGTAGCCGCCATTCGCTCTTCTTACGATAAGAACAAAGAGTCTCTTAAAATGCGCGGCGGGTTAGGCTATATCGTATTATCAATACTTAACGGGATTTGCAAGGTGTATCTTACGGTTATTCGCGGAACGCCTGTTGTAGTACAGCTTATGATAGCCTATTTTGTAATTTTCGTGTCGGTTAAGGACGGTGTTCCTATCGGTATTTTCGCCTTCGGTATAAACTCGGGCGCCTATGTTGCGGAAATTTTCCGCGGAGGTATTATGGCCATTGATAACGGTCAGTTTGAAGCAGGCAGAAGTCTCGGATTTAACTATATACAGACTATGTGGTATATAATAATTCCACAAATGTTCAAAGCCGTTCTCCCTACTCTTTGTAATGAATTTATAGCACTGCTTAAGGAAACTTCGGTTGCCGGTTACGTGGGAGTTATGGACTTGACAAAAGCCGGTAATTCCATAGCCGGCGTTACATACAACTATTTTCTGCCGCTGCTTACCGTTGCGGCAATATACTTGGTGGTTGTTATGATACTCACCTCACTTGTTGCCCGGCTTGAAAGGAGGCTGAGAAAGAGTGACCACTGATAATAATGTTTTAATTAGTGTACAAAATCTCCAAAAATCCTTTGGCAATATAGAGGTGCTTAAAGGTATAAATACCGATATTAAAAAAGGTGAGGTTGTGGTTATTATCGGGCCTTCCGGCTCGGGTAAATCAACATTTTTACGAACTCTTAATCTCCTTGAAATGCCTACAGGCGGCGATATTTATTTTGAAGGTGTTAATATAACCGCACCGGATACAAATATAAATCTGCACCGCCGGAAAATGGGTATGGTATTCCAACAGTTTAACCTGTTTCCGCATATGACAATTCTCAGGAATATGACTGTGGCACCGATGAAGTTGCTTGGCAAAACAAAAGTCCAGGCCGAAGAATACGCATACGAACTGCTAAAAAAAGTTGGGCTTGAAGATAGAGCGGACGCCTACCCTTCCCAGCTTTCGGGTGGACAAAAACAGCGTGTTGCAATCATAAGGGCACTTGCTATGAATCCCGATGTAATGCTGTTTGATGAGCCGACAAGCGCGCTTGACCCGGAAATGGTAGGTGAAGTTTTAACGGTTATGAAGGAACTCGCAAGCAGCGGTATGACAATGGCTGTTGTAACCCATGAAATGGGCTTTGCACGAGAGGTCGCGGATAGGGTGATTTTCATTGATGACGGTATAATTATGGAAGAAGGAACACCAAAAGAGTTGTTTAACAATCCGAAAAATCCGCGCCTGCAAGATTTTCTGGGCAAGGTTTTATAGAAAAAAACAGAGCCGTCTCACAGATTTGTGAGACGGCTCTGTTTTTTCTATCGTAATTCAGAAACCAATATATTCGCCGTTTCTAATCTTTTCGCTGAGCGCCGATACGACGACCTCTTTATCTTCTTTATATGTAACACCATACCATTTATCCTCAGCTACCAAAACGCTTACCTGCTTTTGACCGTTTTCCATAACACCGGATACTATGCTCGGAAGATAAAACTCCGATTTAGGCACATTAATTTTAGCTTTTAAAAACTCCTTTAAATCCCTATCGGCAAAGTTGAAAATATCAGGAGTAAATCCCCACATATTCATAGATACCACGGTATCACCCGGCATGGGTATCCACTCGCCGTTTTCATCCTTGTACTTACAATTTACAATTTCTGTGCGTTCCGTAACCGATTTCAAAACTCCGTTTTCTATATCGCATACACCGCGCGACACAGAGCCGTTTTCGGTAAGCGTATTCTTAAGACGAAAACCCACCATACAATAGTCGCCCTTTTGCTCACTTAAACGGTCATAAATCTGCCTGAATGCACTCTTTCCATAATAATCATCTGCATTTATAACGGCAAAAGGAGTGTTTACAATATTTCTGCAACACCACACCGCGTGTCCCGTACCCCAAGGCTTAATGCGATCCTGAGGGCAAACAAAGCCTTCAGGTAAATCGTCATTCTCCTGAAACACATAATCGACATCTATCATTTTCTCAATACGAGAGCCTACAATCTCCTTAAAATCCTTTTCAATAGCGTGCTTTATTATAAACACAACCTTATTAAAACCGGCGGCCTTTGCATCATAGACCGAAAAATCAAGCAAAGCTTCGCCCTTAGGACCTATTGGCTCAAGTTGTTTGAGTCCTCCAAAACGGCTGCCCATACCTGCCGCCATAACAACCAAAGTAGCATCCATCTTCATTCTATTCACCCTCCGAAGAACCGTTATTCCTTTTCTTTATGCCTTCATTTGCACTTTCATCAAAACCCTCCGTACTCTCCTTCATAAAAAGTACCTTAAGGGTTAAAACCATAAGCTTAAAATCAAGCAACAGGGAGTAATTTTCAATATATGTCAAATCCATATGCAGCTTATCCTCGGGGCTTGTGTTATATTTGCCGTAAAGTTGAGCAAAACCGGTAAGTCCCGCTTTTACCTTGTTTCTTAACTCAAACTCCGGATACTTACTTGAGTATTCATATACATTTTCAATTCTCTCCGGGCGCGGACCCACTAATGACATATCACCTAAAAGTATGTTTATAAGCTGCGGCAACTCGTCCAATCGGCAAGCACGGATAATTCTTCCTGTTTTTGTTATTCTGTCATCATCATTGACCGCTTTTTTTGCTCCGTCCTTTTCAGCATCAGGCCTCATTGACCGGAATTTGAGTATATTGAAAATCTTGCCATCCTTAGTTATGCGATTTTGACGATAAAAAACAGAGCCGCCGTCTTCAATCTTTATGGCAACAGCACATACAATGGTAGCCGGCAAAGTTACTACAAGAACAAACAGTGAAACGAAAACATCAAATAACCGCTTGATGGCTTTTTGTTCAAGTGTTAGACCCCTGTTTCTGCTCATAATAACGGGAGTATCGCCAATCTGTATATTATAACTGTTGTTTATGATTATATCCATAATATCCGGCAACAGATATATACGCTTTTCCGTTGCATAGCAATACGAAACTATCTGTTTTTGCAAATTCTTATCTATACCGCAAATAACAACGGCTTCATATTTATCAATTTGGTATTTAATTTCCTCAAATGTTGAAGATTGAACATTAAGACCGCGCTCTATTTTAAAACGCTCAGAGATCTGCCCCATCTTTTTTATAAGCTCAAAACCGTACATATCATCGCTGAATACCGCAACTACTTTTCTTGCCGCATATAGTTTAAAGTAAATTATATTGGCACAAACCGAGCTCACTGCGACTATAAGAATCTGAAATATTGTACACAAAATAAGAGGAGGCGCCGCAACCAACTGACGCGCTATAAGGCTCAGTTCCATATACATCACAACATTAGTAATCATAATAGACAGTGAAAAGCTGTAGATTATTTCGTGAATACGATAAATGCCTATATGAAAAGCGCCGTAAAGCGAAGAAAAAACAACAAAAAGCAAAACAAAGGAAACTACAACCACATAATTACCTTTGTTACTGAAAAGAGATTCCGTATAATTACTTACCCATACCTGAATAAAAGCAGCTGTAACGGCAAGTACAATCATAAACTTGATAAGAAGCATAAAGCTTTTTCTGAGCTTAATCAGAAACTTCATAATGGTACCTCGCTTAAGCATAGCGTACACACATATTATATTTTAACGCATAATCATTGTCAAGTTTTATTGAGCTTAATACGAACTTGCCGAATTAAGCATAAACCAGCATCCCCGCAGCCGCAGAAGCAATAATGAAATAAATAGGTGAAAAGCCTTTCTTCATAAGCTTTCTGGCCGCAATATATAGAATTATGAGTGCCAATGTAAAAAGTGCGGTTTTAGAATCAAACGCAAAAATACCGGAAGATTTGCTGAAAAAAACATTTTTATATGTCATATAAACTCCGGTGGCGGCAATAACTCCTATTACGCAGGATTGAAGCCCTCCAAGAACCGCCTTAAAACATTCGTTTTTTATCAATGCTTTGAAAACAAACATAATAAAAATAATAATCAGAAAAGCCGGTAAAACAACCGCAAATGTGGCTATAATCGAGCCTAAAACACCGGCTTTGGTTGAACCCACATATGTCGCCATATTCACCATAATCGGACCCGGAGTACTTTCGCTGACCGCTATTATATATGTTATTGTTTCATCACTGAGCCAACCGTAAGAGAGTACAACTTCACGAATAAACGGTATCGCCGCATAAGCACCGCCGAATGCAAAAAAGCCAACCTTTAAAAAGCCCAAAAACAGATCGAGATATATCATTTGCCGACACCGCCTTTACGAGCCTTACCCACGAGATACACCGAAAGGCCGGCGACCGCCGCCGCAATCATAAGAAAAACGGACGAAACATTTACCGCGAATACATCAAAAATCAAAAGCAGTATAAACGCACAAGCGGTAATAGTAAACGACAAAGTTGTTTTTTTCATTTTCTTAAACATCTTAATAGCCGCGTCTACTATCAAAATACCAACCGCTGCTTTAATTCCCTTAAAAGCGCTTGCAACAAAGGTTATTTCAAGAAAATCATCAAGGAACATAGAAATAATGAATATGATAACAAAAGACGGAAGAATCATACCAAGCGTCGCCGCAACGGCGCCGAAAAAGCCTTTTTGCTTAAACCCTACATAAGTAGCGCAGTTAATGGCAATAGGGCCCGGCGTTGATTCTGCAATAACTGTCATATTAACCATCTCGTCATCGGTAATCCACTTCTTTTTTTCAACACAGGTATACTCGATTATAGAAATCATTGCATACCCTCCGCCAAAAGTAAAAAGTCCGATTTTAAAAAATGTAAAAAAAAGTTCTAAAATAATACTCATCTTGTCTCCCGATAGATTATTAAACATCCTCTTTATCTATTATTAAATCCTTTACTACCTCACCGGCAATTATCAAGCCGCAAACAGAGGGGACAAAAGACACCGAACCCGGTACCCGCTCATTTTCAATTTCATTTTTAGTTGCTTTTTTAGGTTGCTCCTTAGAATAAACGACCTTAAGTCCTTTAATATTATTTTCCTTACAAATCCGCCGCATAACACGAGCTAAGGGACACACGCTTGTTTTATAAATATCCGAAACCTCAAAAGCTGAAGGTTCAAGCTTGTTACCCGCCCCCATAGACGAAATCATCGGTACATTAGCGGCATAACAGGATAAAATAAGCTGTTTTTTTCCGGCTACGGTATCAATCGCATCAACAACATAATCATAAACTGAAAAATCAAATTCTGCTGCCGTATCCGGCATAAAGAACAGCTTAAAAGTCTTAACGCTGCATTTCGGATTTATATCAAGCACCCTCTGCCGCGCAACATCAACCTTATAAAGTCCAAGCGTGCTTTTAAGGGCATATATTTGTCTGTTGATATTACTCGGTTCAATCTTATCATTATCAATGATATCAATACTTCCTACACCCGCGCGTGCGAGTGCTTCTATTGCGTAACCGCCTACGCCGCCGGCACCGAACACCGCAACTCTCGCGTTACTTAGTTTTTCAACAGCGGCGTTTCCCAACAGCATATCAGTTCTCGAAAAAGCCCCGTTAATACCGCACATATTATCACCCCATAAGATACTGCCCTAAAACACGAAGCTTAGTACATTTTTTAAAATTGTAACCATTTATCAGTTTTATTTTTTTTATGCGTCCGGCTGACCGCATATCTGCATAAGCTTTTACAATTATACGCTTATCCTCCGGCATAATATCGCCGTACGCGTTAAGTAATTGTTCAGCCTGGCAGTAAGTCGCGGAGGTATTTTCCTTAGTATCACCGAATGTTTTGAGTTTTCTGAAAATAAAGCTAATTCCGCCGCCGGTCTTAGCGCCCACACTGTTATTGCCGTGCTGACGATAATAAACAGTAGGGCTTTTTATTGTAACTATTTTACCGAAAATTGAGGCGGTAAGAGCAAGCCACCAATCGTGCATAGCAGCTTCATTCGGTATAGGTAACGCACGATTTTTTAGCGCGCGATTGATCATAACGGTACAACCGGTCACATAATTCTGTACCAGCAATCTGTTTATTGATAAATCTTCGGGAAATATTTTTTGATAGGCAAAAAACGAATCGGAAATAATGTTCATTTTACCATCCGTAACCGTAAGATCGGTATGTACTAAAATCGGTTTTTCGGGGTTCTCACTCTCGGCTTGAAGCATCTTATCAAGCGTTATTCTCACCTTGTCTTCATACCATATATCATCCTGATCGGCAAACATAATATAGTCATCATCCGAAGATTTGAGCATCTCATAAAAATTAAGCATAGCGCTGCCCGTAGGCTCCCCGGAAATCACCGATATCTTATCGTGATACTTAGACCGGTAATCCCCAATAATTTCGGCAGACGAATCAGTTGAACCGTCATCACGAATAATTATCTTTATGTCGCTTACAGTCTGATTGAGTATGGACTCTATTTGCTCACGAAGATACATTTCACCGTTATATACAGCAAGCAGAACCGTTACCACAAAACCGCTCCCCTCATTCTTCCTTTATTAAGATTTTATAAGTATTCAGCCCCCGAAAAGAGAGCTGAATACCATAAACTTATCAGTTATTTGCTTTCGACATCCTTATTCTTCGCAACCGCTTTTACATCGCTGACAAGCTTATTATATGACGAAGCTGTAACTTTACCTATATTCTCACCGCCGAGTGTGCAATAATACTCTGTAGCGCTTGATCTGAAAAACTCAAGTTTTTCGACCGCGCCGCTGTTATCGGTAATACTAACCGTCATTTCGGCAGATCCGGTATTCCCCGACGAAAAATCCACTAACGAAAGAGACACGAAATGCATATAAAAATTCTGGAAATTATCGGATTTTATGTGTTTGTCCCCGTAGCTGACATTAAATTTATTGTCCTCATCATCCTCGTTTTCCGATATATCAAATGAGTATTCTTCTTCACCAAAAGCAAATTTCATGTTTTTAATTTCTGATAATGGTCTTATATAGACCGCTTTGTTATAAAAATCAATCGCTTCAAGCGATAAATACCGGGCAGATGACGCAGACACCTTCTTGATTGTGTTCATACCGTCGCCGAACAAGGCGTAAAAGCCATCCGACTGCAAAGCAAATTTATAGGTGAATTTGTGCCCGCCGAGTAAAAGAGAAACTGCAAAATCCGGGTCATCGAGACCAAAAGTGCTCATATCTGCACTATCAGTATTAAAGGAATAAACGCCCGACACCGTAATCTCTGATGTGAAAGCGGAAAGCAGAGAGTCTACGGCGCTTGTATCGGCAAATCTTTCATTAGGCGATATAACCTTGTAGGAAAATCCGAATTTTGAGGCTTCCTCATCGCTTAAAAGCTTTATTATAATCTTTTCTGAAAACCCGCTTGAGGAAACCGACAGTTCATCAAAAGAAGTTAAGTTGCCGTTTTTAAAAAAGCCGGCGACCTCAGAATTTTCCGAAAGCGGAGAGACTGATTCTATATTAGCAAGGTCCAAAACTGAAAACTCAAAGCTTTCGTATACGCTCATTTGCACAAGATATATTTTCTCATCAACAGAAGAATAGAGATATATGCCGGAATTGTCGGGAGATGCCGCGCCGAACAGGAGAAAATAATCTCCGAGTTCCTGTGAAGCCACACTTACCTTGAGGACAGGTTCCTCAAAACCGCAATCATCGAATGTCTTTTTGGTTATTTCAATAATTGCTTCGATGTTTGCAGCGGCAGACACTATATCATCGGTTTTGGAAACTGATATTTTTTCTTCGGCCAGATCTTTTACATACCATTTACTATCCGCCGATTCAGTACTTTCAGCATTTTGCCCTGCCTTAGGAAACAACACAAACTGACCGTTTTTATTCTCAACGGTAACGGTATCAAATTTATTTTTATCAAAATTCAAAACGGCGATTTTCTTGGCCTCGGGAGTTTTTTCCTCTTCTTTTTTCGGAATAAGTTTTATTACCGCCAGAGTTCCGCCCACAAGTATAAGTACAGCAAGCAATGCCGATAAAGCCGCAATTATCCTGCTTTTTTTGGAAGACTTTAAACCATTATCGTTATGTGATTGCGGTGCCGAAAACACCGTGCTTTCCTCTTCCGATTTTTGATTATCCGCTTGCTTTTCGGAAAAATCATCCATCAGGCATTTCTCCTTTTAATGTAAACAAATATGCCGATAACTATCATGGCAACCGGAATTAGTCCCACAAAAATTATACGGATTATGCGTATACTGCTCTCGGTCACTGATTCTGCGTAGGATTCATTGGTTATCGTCTTTGATATAAAGCTTATGCCGCTATCAGTTGTGCCGGCAACACGCTCGGTGCAGGCAAGAACAAGATTTTTATTGGAAACACGCGAATTTTCAGCCCACTCCGATTGAATATACTCAATGCTTCCGAAGGCATAAACATAGCTTGTTATCGTCTTATTTTCAGAGTTATAATCATATTTTTTAGCTTCTATTACCGACTGGTACTGTTTTTTATCAGCATCACCATACTCATTCCAATCAGCCGAAGCACCGACGGGCGCTACAACCGCCGATTCAAGCGTATTCATAACCGGATGGACTTTAATCTGCGCATCATCCGGTTTGCCCACACTCAGCGGAACATTAAATCCGGTAAGACAGAAGGATATTTCCTTGAGTATTGAATCGTCAAAGGCGGCGTCTTTATCTTTAGTCTGATCTGTTTCTTCCTCACTGCTGTCAGCCGGATAAATGCCCATAGTCATAGGATCATCCTTTATTGTATTATTGGAATTGGTTTCGAACAGCAGCCCGTTCTGAACATTTATACCCCACTGCGACAAAAACGACTCTAAAACCGGTAACGACGGACAAGTTGAATCAGCAAAATACATAAGCCCTTTTGAAAGCTTGCCGCCGTTTTCAAGAAATGTTGAAACGGCGTCTATTTCACTGTCTATGAAATCGCCTGTGGGCGCCATAATTACTATGGCGTCATACTCATTGGGAACGCTTGTGATAACCTTGTCGGACAATACTTCAACTTCAAAATTGTTGGCTTTTAAAAGCTCTACATATCCGGACGAATAATCAGTCGCAGAATGTCCCGTATAAATTGCTATTTTTGAGGATTTGCTGCTTATACAATAAGCTATTGCGCCGGTAAGAGCGGTTTCAATATTGTTTCCGCTGATATTGCTGGTACTATAACCGTAAGCCGCATAGGTATCATCCGTACTGAGTGCGTAAATATCTGAAAATCCAAGCTTTTTATATCGCTCCTTTTCGCCCTCACCGCAACTGACGATTATGTCACCGTAAGTTACTTCCGCATTGGGATACTTTTGAGTTACCGCCGTAAATTCCGAGCTTTGCGGATCAACATAATTTATTTTGATTTTCTTGTTGTAGGACTTGTATTTGTTAATAAGATTTACGGTCTGTTCAAAATAATCGCCGGCGTCACTGATTCCATAGTATGACTGGGCGTACGAGGCCATATAATCAGGATACGAATCCTCAGCTGCGCAAACGGTCACGCTCACATCCTTTTTAACACCTTCGATGAACTCAATATTTTCTTTACTAATTGAGTTTACGCTATCCGGTGACATATCAAATTCAAGGTGAAATCTGTCGCCTAAAACAGCAACTAACCAGTTAAGTAAAATTAGCGCCGCTAAAACGAGAGCGATTATAGCGACCGAATAACCGCCTTTTTTAAAAGCAAACTGATTTCGAATAGCCTTTCCTTTACTTTTTACCTGTTTTTTCATTGCTTTTACAGGTTTATTTACCGCTTCGGACACAGCTTCTTGCGTATTTAAATTCTTACTGTTGTTATCCATTGTTCCCCCTCCTTAAGCCCATCTGCGCTTTTCAAGCGAACGAACACACAAAAACAGAAATGCCGCAGTTATGCTCAAAAAGTAAACTGTATCGGGAATTGAAAATACATTTTTACCGAAGCTTTCAACAGCCGAAATAAACGCAGCTTTACTTATTACCGCGGAAATCCACGAGATTTTCACCATTGAAGAGAAGCTTGACATATAAAGAACAAGAATATTAACTACCAGAGTGAGTATGGCCGATATAACCGGACTTTCGGTAAGCGACGATATAAGCATACCGATAGAGATGAGTGCCGCGCCTAAAAGCAACATACCGAAAAATGAATAAACAAACCCCAGTATATTTACCGAAACATAGCTTGCAACTATCATTTCAAAAATAATCGCAGGCGCAAATCCTATTGCATAGACGCATAGTGCCGCAAAGAATTTACCCAGCACTATACCGCTTAGCTTAACAGGAGAGGTAAGCAAAACCTGATCGACCTTCTGCCGCCTATCCTCACTCATAAGCCTCATAGTTATAACCGGAACGGTAAAAGTAACAACCACCGACATAGCAAGTAAAAGACTTGATAAATCCGGCGAACCGTAACTGTAAATAAGAGAAAAATAAATACCCAAAAACAGAAAATATGCCGCAAGGACAATATATCCTATCGGTGTTCTGAAATATGCTTTAAACTCACGCTTGAATACTGCTGTCATTTTCTTTTTCCTCGCTTTCTTCGCTTACTGTTTCACCGGGCTCTGCCTCGGAAGCTTGACCGCTATCCGTATCTATACCAAGCATTCTTCGAGCCTCATCATTGTCTCCCGACTCGGTAAGACGCAGGAAAATCTGTTCAAGAGAAACTGTGTCAGAGGAGAACGACAACATAGTCTTTCCGCTTCGGTTTACCTTTTCATATACCGCCGCGCGTACATCGGTATCTTCCATCGGAGTTATACTGAAATCATATGCGCCGTTTTCTTTTTTGCCGAGTGAAACAACGCTCTTCACCCCTGTTACTGAGGATAAAGCCTTTAACATATCCTCCTCATCGCATACAATTCTTGCAATCAACGAATTATCATATGAGAGCTTCTTTGCTAAGTCATCAGGTGTATCGTCCGCGATAATCTGACCCTTGTTTATAATTATCACCCTCTCACAAACCGCTTGTATTTCGGATAGTATGTGGGAGGACAGAATAATTGTATGATTTCTGCCGAGTTTTTTAATAAGGTCCCTGATTTCTATTATCTGCTTAGGATCAAGCCCTACAGTAGGCTCATCCAGAATCAGCACATCGGGATTACCCACAAGAGCGCCTGCAAAACCGACGCGCTGACGATAACCCTTTGATAAATTCTTTATAAGCCTATTACCTACATCATCAATTTTTACAAGACGCATAATCTCCCCGATATGCGCCACTTTCGGAAATTTAACCTTCTTCAAATCATAAATGAAATACAGATATTCTTTCACCTTCATATCGACATAAAGAGGCGGTATTTCCGGCAAATATCCTATCCTCTTTTTTGCCGCTTCGGGATTTTCAATTATGTCTATACCATCTACACTGACATTACCCTTTGTAAAGGAAAGATAACCCGTAATAATATTCATAATAGTAGACTTACCTGCGCCGTTGGGCCCTAAAAAGCCTATGACTTCACCTTTTTTTATTGAAAAGCTTACATCATCGACCGCAAGGTAGCTGCCGTATTTTTTGCTTAGCGACTTAACCTCAATCATTTGTTTTCCTCCTGTCTGCTTAAAGTTTACTGATTATAACAAATATCTCACCATTGTTTGTAAACTGAGTGTAAAACTTTACATCTTATTATTTTAATACATTCAGGTTGTTTTGTAAATAATAAATGCGGTGAAAACGATGAAAAAATATTTTAAACTCGCGCTGATTGTGTTTTTAAGCGCAACTATTTTCTTTATTTCTTCATATCTTTATCTATTTACGAGTCTTAAAGGCGCCCAAAAAACCGCCGATAAAAAGACCGACGACATACCGTATTACGAAAATCAGGAAAGCTGCGGAATTATGTTTTTATTTCCCAGCGGTAATCGAATGTTATTTTTCCTTGATTTTGATGAAGAAATACTGTATATTATAAATATATACGACGACTATGGAGAATCGGATAATTATGTCGGGTACTCGGTAGACTATACATGTGAAATTGACTACTACACGCTTTCAATGCTGTTTGACAGGTTAGGCGGTATTGATTTAAGCGTAGATGACGGCACATACCGTTTAAGCGGCATTCAGATTTGCGATTTGCTTTGCAGTAATGAAAGTGATGATTTTTATTATGAGGTAATTTGCGCCGTTTGCAGCAGAATATCCGATACAGGGCTTAATAACGATGATTTTCTTTTTATTGTAAGTAACTGTAATACCGACCTTACAATGCCGGTATGTTTATATTGGAGCAAGTATGTAAAACACCTGTTTACCAATGCCGTTTTTGTCAACCGGGGGAACTGATATGAAAAGATTATTCGCGGTTTTTTCAATAATAATGCTGATGTTTGTATCCGGCTGTAAGAACGGTATAAATGAATTTTTTAAGGATATAGACGGTTACATTAAGAAAAATACTATTTCCGCAGAACAAGAAAGCGTTCTCGATGAAGGCGAAGAGGTTGTTAAAATCAAACCCCGGAACGAGAAACCGGAATATCCGCAGTTGTCTGCTTATAATAAGCTGACTGATAATCAAAAGAAGCTTTACTCCATAATACGGACGGCTGTTGAGAATATGGAACTGCGGCTCATTGACGTAACAGAATACTCAAATGATAATATTTCCTCTGATACGGTTGTTGCGCATAAAGCGGTTATGTGTGACCGACCGGACCTTTTCTGGATGCCTAAAACCTTATCGCTGGTATCTGTTGAAGATACGAAACATAATTATCTTTGTTTCAGGGAGTATGACGGTGAGAAACCGGATAGTGGCTTTTTTGGTATTACCGCAGAGCAAAAAAATCAGATGATGTCTCAGATTAAATCTGTCGAAAACGAGATTATCAATGAGATAAAGAATTTGCCCGATGCATTTGAGAAGGAATTGTTTATTCACGACTATCTCTGCAAACACATAGTTTACGATAAAGAATCCGCCGATAATCTCCAAAACGCAAACAAAGAGTCTATGACTATATACGGCGCACTGGTGAAAGGCTCGGCGATATGCGAAGGTTACTCAAAAGCTATGCAGTACCTGTGTATTAAATCCGGAATACCTTGCAGTGTGGTCTACGGGAAATATGACGATATAGCGCATATGTGGAATATTGTTAACCCGGGAGACGGACTTTACTATGTTGACGCAACATTTGACGACGGCTCTGATCATTCGGTTTTGCATTCGTTTTTTAACCTGACAAAGGCAGAAATATCAGAGGGACATATCTTTTCGGATGGTTTCTCATCAGATAAAACATACGACATTTCAGATGAGTTTAATTTTTTTATTTACGACTGCAAAAACACCGCGCTTAATTACTTTATCAAAAAGGGCGCATATATAAGAGATGATTATAAATCGGCCGTGGATTATGCATTATCGGAATACTACAAAGGCAAAAAATCGGCAGAACTTAAAAATATTACATCTTTAACTAACGCGCAAGCCTTTGAAGCGCTAAGGCAAAGGCTTGCGGATAAAATTGACTTAAAAAAGTCTTATGAGTACGAGGGTAAGAATATAATCGTTATCGTTTGGTAATTCCATAACGGTCAGACTCGGGGGGAAAATATGAAGCGTTTATTAAGTAAAGTCACTTCTGTATTATTGTGCCTGTTAATGATTACAGGCACTCTTCCCGCTTTGGCCGGCGCGGACGACGGAACTCCCTACGGAGCGCCGACTATCGCCGGTGATATAAGCGGAGATACTTTGGTTAACAATCAAGACGCGGCACGCCTGTTTCAATATCTTTCAGGTTGGGATGTACCTGTAGTCAAAGAAGCCCTCGATGTAAACGGAGACCAACTTGTAAACAATCAGGATCTTGTATTACTGTTTCAATATGTTTCGGGCCTGGATGTCCACATATCGGTTGACGGCTGTAATCACGAACAAACGGAATTGCGAAACGAAAAGGCCGCTACTTGCCTGGTTGAGGGATACTCAGGCGATACATATTGTAAAATTTGCAATATGCGAATACAAAAGGGCTCAGTCCTTCCGAAAGCAGACCACACCGGCGGTACGGCCACTTGCCACAGTAAAGCCATATGTGATGTTTGCGGCATACCTTACGGTGAAACTGATCCTGATAATCATGACGGCACAACATACACTATAGGAGATCATGCCGCGACCTGTTTTGATAACGGTTATACGGGAGATGTTTATTGCGGCAGCTGCAACACAAAAATATCCGACGGCGAAGTTATTGCCGCCGCCGGCTCACACGGCAGTCTTTACATAACAAACGAAAAAGACGCAACCTGTGAAGAGGACGGATATACCGGTGACGCATATTGCTCTGTCTGCAATAATCTTATAAACAGCGGAACGGTTATTCCCGCAACGGGGCACACTGTTTTGGAAGCTACATACCACAGTAAATCCGTATGTAAGGATTGCTTAAAAGAATTCGGCGGATTTGCCGATATAAAAGCATACGATCAACTGAGCGAAAACCAGAAAAACATTTACAATGCGATTGAAGCCGCGGTAAGCCGGCTTGATACGGAGTGGTTTGATGTTCCCATCACCAATTTTGCCGACGAGGACGAAATGAACTCGGATGTCCGGGTTGCTTTACACGCTGTGGCGTATGATAATCCGGAGTACTTTTGGATGCCTAAAACCTATTCCATGAGACCGGATATAAATCAATATACCGGACTCAGAAAATATGAAATAAGCTTTTCATTTGACTCCGCGGACGCTCAGAGAGGTTACTACAATGTGACCGCTGACGAAAAAGACGCTATGCAGGCTCAATTAGAGCAAAAAATATCCGAGATATTATCGGTTGCAAACACATTTGAAACCGATTTCCAAAAAGAACGCTATATTCACGATTATCTTTGCGATAACATAACTTATGACTACGCCACAGCTCTTGCTCAAAACGGTTATATACCTCCCGACGGTGATGATTTTGTGGAAAACGCCGTACAGTATGCGAGCGTGGATGACAACGGCAATTTGTACTACCGGCACAACCCGTGGGCATTCACAATATACGGCGCTCTGATAGAAGGCGTTTGTGTATGCGAGGGTTATTCAAGAGCAATGCAGTTACTTATGAACCGTCTCGGTATTCCGTGTAATCTGATATCCGGCTTAGCTCAGGGTGGACCGCATATGTGGAATATAATAAACATTCAAGACGAGCTCTATTACATTGATGTTACATTTGACGATAGGTTAGAAGGAAGCGGAATAGATTTGCCGGGGTTACACACATATTTTAATCTCTCGGCAGAAAAACTCTCAGCAGACCATAGTCTTGATGATATATATAGTGACAGCGCTGATTATTCAAATCCCGGTTCGGATTTTAATTTCTTCCAAACTTACGAAGATAAAACCGAGTATTACTACTACACAAAAGTCGGTGCCTACATATATGCGAACGACGCAACAGAAGCCGCGCAGTTTGCAATAAAAGAATGGAATAACGGGCATATAGCGGTTGAATTTGAGTTTGACCCTGATGCAGCTTATACCGATAAATACGGTTCATATACAGGTATGAAGGCCGCGTTAAAACTCCTGGGGTCTAAGATAAGAGAAACTATGAGTATAGTCGGATATGCTTCTGAAGGCAATTATATAATCGTTATATTTGAAAGCAAATAACTTGTTTCGGAGGGGAAAATTGAACGATATAAAAGAAATTTTCGGCAGTTGCGTTTTCAGCGACGAGGTAATGCTTGAACGCCTGCCTGAGGAAATATATATATCGCTTAAAACAGCGATAAATGAACATAAAAGTATAGACCGCTCAATCGCCGATACGGTGGCGGACGCTATGAAAAATTGGGCAATGGAAAAAGGAGCCACGCACTTTACGCATTGGTTCCAACCTATGACCGATATAACAGCGGAAAAACACGACAGCTTTGTATCAACCGATAAAAGCGGAAAAATGATTCTTGAGTTTTCCGGCAAAGAGCTTATAAAGGGGGAGCCGGACGCTTCAAGTTTTCCGTCAGGTGGACTGCGTGCGACTTTTGAGGCGCGCGGTTATACGGCGTGGGACCCGAGCTCCTACGCGTTTGTAAAGGATGATACACTTTGCATACCCACCGCGTTCTGTTCATACGGAGGCGAGGCTTTAGACCAGAAAACACCGCTTCTGAGGTCAATGGACGCTATAAATAAGCAGGCGCTCAGAATCGTCCGCCTTTTCGGTATGAATGATGTTAAGCACATAAATACCATGGTAGGTCCTGAGCAGGAGTATTTTTTAGTAGACAAAGATATGTTCTATAAACGCCCGGATCTTGTTTTCTGCGGCAGAACGCTCATAGGTGCAAAACCTCCTAAAGGTCAGGAAATGGAAGACCATTATTTTGGCGTTATTAAGCCTCGTGTTGCAGCGTTTATGCGTGATCTTGATAAAAAGCTGTGGTCCCTCGGCGTTATGGCTAAAACCGAGCATAATGAAGCAGCCCCGGCTCAGCACGAGCTTGCTCCGATTTTCACAAACACCAATGTAGCGGCTGATAATAACCAGCTGACAATGGAAATAATGAAAAAAACCGCAGAGAAACATGGTCTTGTTTGCCTCTTACACGAAAAACCGTTTGCGGGTGTAAACGGCAGCGGCAAGCATAATAACTGGTCACTTTATACCGACACCGGTGTAAACCTTTTAAAGCCCGGTAAAAACGCCAGCTCAAACAATCTGTTTTTGATAACTCTTGCTGCTATTATAAAGGCTGTGGACGAGCATCAGGATCTGCTGAGAATATCGGTAGCATCCGCTGGTAATGATCTTCGTCTCGGTGCGGCGGAAGCTCCGCCTGCGATAATATCAATGTATTTAGGTGACGAGCTTGATTCACTGCTTGAATCTATTATAAAGGGTGAGCACCACAACGATATAAATAAGACTAATATGTCGGTGGGTACTGATATTATACCGTCCATAAGGCGTGATAATACCGACAGAAACCGCACCTCCCCATTTGCCTTTACCGGCAACAAGTTTGAGTTCCGTATGCTTGGATCAGCCGCATCAATTTCAGATACCAATACAGTTATCAATACTATCGTTGCGGACGCGTTTTGTTCCTTTTCGGATATACTCGAAAAGTCAAAGGATTTTGAAAAAGATGTTAAAGAGCTGATAAAGAATACAATATCGAAGCATAAACGCATTATATTTAATGGTGACGGTTATTCTGAAAGCTGGAAAAAAGAAGCAAAAGCCCGAGGTCTTTTAAATATTTCGAACACCGCCGAGGCGCTACCGTTGCTGTCAAGTATGAAGAATATTGCGTTGTTTGGCAAATACGGGGTGTTTAACGAAACGGAGTTAAGATGCCGTGAGGAAATACGCCTTGAAAATTATTGCAAAACCGTACATATTGAAGCGCTTACCTTATTACAGATGGTAAAGCGCGATATAATACCCGCCATAAGTGATTACACCGACACTCTTTGTGAATGCATTTACAACAAACGGAAAGCAAGCGGAGATATTGACAGTTTTGTTGAAGAAACACTTGCAAAGAGCCTGTCTGTCAAAAATACAGAACTGCTTTCACTTGCAAGCAAGCTTGAAGAAGCCGTTGTTGATGTAAAAAAAATAAAGGATATAACAGATTGTGCACTTTTTTACCATGATACGGTTCTTTCAATCATGAAGAAAATTCGTGATATTTCGGATAAATCCGAGCTTGAAGTAAAACGCGGGTATTGGCCTTATCCGACTTACGATGATTTGCTTTTTAAAATCTGATATGCACAAAAAAAGCCGATTGCGTTTGCAATCGGCTTTTTTTATAATGTTTTTAAAATTATTCCTGAGGAGCCTCTGCTGTTGCCTGAGCCTCTCCGTTATTTTGAGCTTTAATAGACTCGTAAAATGCCGCACGGCTGAGCTCCATATAAGGGTCAACATAAATAAACGCAAGACCACAGGTAATTAATCCGAGAAGTATCCACCAGATAAAGCTGAGATCCAAAACGAAAAGATCCCATTTGTGACCGTTCATCATCTTACGGCTGGCGGTTATAGCCTCATTAGCCTTCATTTCAGGATGATCTGCGAGTATGTAAAATGTCATAGCATAAGAATACGATTTCACAATACCGGGAATGTAAAAGAGCAAAGACCAAAGAATGGTATAGATACCCACAAGCACTCCGGCACCGCAGTTTGTACCGAAATTATTAAAGCCCCTAAACATATCGCCGAATTGAATCTTTTCACCGCGGAGTACCGATAGCTGAACAAAAGCCAAACCCGCCGCTATAGGACCTACGATAATAAAAGCCAAAACGGAAGCAGCGCTGATTATAAGTCCTCCGACGATGATGGTGCCGAAAACCAAACCGAAGCTTGCGCTAAGAGCTGTTTTTGCTCGAAGCTTAATTTGCTTTCTGTCATACATAATAACAACCCCCTAAAATTGTTAGTTCAATTATACATTTATTTCAATAAGCTGTCAAGAATTTATCTTTCTCTTAAAACCCTGACCGAAAAAGACTTATTACATCTCGGGCATACTGTGGTGTGCCTTCCTTTTTTTCGGGGTAACCTCAGTACTGCTTTACAATAAGGACATTTTTTATAAATATGCGTATAATCCGCACGGCGTTGACGGCGTAGACCTATAACGCTCCTTATTTTGTTTATTACACTTAAAACAACACTATTTTCCTTTTGCCGTGCCGTAAAATTGCGCGAAAAAACGCGCAAAAGAGCGACAAAAATAACGATGTATACGATTATCTGTAAAATGACCGAACGCAAAAAGATGTTTATAAAAGCCAAAATGGCACTTATAACAAACAGAACATAAAACAATGCGTCCGCACCGTATCTTCCGCTCATAAACCGCATTATTCCGTAACGAAAGTTCATATTCCTGCCTCTTTCACTTAATTCTTAAGTTTATTATATGCCCCGTTTTAGTATAAATTGTTAACAACCGATTAAAAAATTATATATTTTTATTGCCTGTGCCGCCGGGATAATGTATAATCATAGTATCGCAAATAAAGGAGCTGTTTATGTTTTCATCTGTTAAAAGTATAGGAATATTCGGAATTGATACATATTTGATACAGATAGAAGCCGATGTTTCGGGCGGACTGCCGAGCTTCGATATTGTGGGCCTCCCCGATACCGCAGTTAAAGAATCGCGCGACAGAGTTCGCGCCGCTATTAAAAACAGTGGTTTTAAATTCCCCACCGGCAGGATTACCGTTAATCTGGCGCCTGCAGACCGAAAAAAAGAGGGCGCGATTTATGATTTACCGATTATGCTGTCTATTTTGCTTGCGTCAGGTCAGATAAAAGCCGATATTATGGACTGCGCATTTTTAGGCGAGCTTTCTTTAGACGGTAAAGTAAGGTCTGTAAACGGAGTTTTGGCAATGAGCATAACCGCCAAACAAGCCGGAATTGAAAATCTGTTTGTGCCTGATGATAATGCAGCCGAAGGTTCTGTTATAGAGGGAATAAGCATTTACGGCATCACTCATATCAAAGAGCTTTTAAATCACTTGAACGAAAGCGTAAAGCTTATCCCCGTAAAACACACTTCCAAAAAAAAGACAAACATGGCAAGCCCTGTTGATTTCAGTGATGTTAAAGGTCAGATTGCGGCTAAAAAAGCACTTGAAGTCGCAGCCGCAGGCGGACACAATATTCTGCTCATAGGTCCTCCCGGAGCCGGAAAAAGCATGTTGGCAAAACGGTTGCCTACAATACTCCCTGAAATGACCTTTGAAGAATCTATTGAAACCACAAAAATACATTCGGTTGCGGGAATAATAGATAAAAACAACCCGATAGTAACATCCCGACCGTTCCGTGCGCCTCACCACACAATATCAGCACCCGGTCTTACAGGCGGCGGAAGTATACCGAAACCCGGCGAAATATCATTAGCACACAACGGCGTTTTATTCTTAGACGAATTGCCTGAGTTCCGCCGGGACGCTATGGAAGCTCTCCGTTCTCCGCTTGAAGACGGTGTTGTGACGGTATCAAGGGTATCCGGCACGGTTACCTACCCGAGTTCGATAACATTAGTAGCGGCAATGAACCCCTGCCCTTGCGGTTATTACGGTCATCCTACAAAAGCCTGCAGTTGTTCGCTTAATATGGTTAGAAAATACCTGAACCGAATATCGGGTCCCATGCTTGACAGACTTGACTTGCATGTTGAGGTGCCGCCGGTCGATTATAAGTCGCTTGCCAACAAGGCTAAAAGCGAATCTTCAGCCGAAATAAGAGCAAGAGTAAACAAAGCGAGGGCTATACAAAACCGCAGATACGAAGGAACCAAAGTTACCTGTAACGCAAGACTCACCCCCGCTATGCTGAGAAAATTCTGTATTATGACCGATGAAGCCGCGACCTACTTAAGCCGCAGCTTTGATGAATTAGGACTTTCCGCCAGGGCATATGACAAAATACTTAAAGTATCAAGAACAATAGCCGATCTTGAAGGAAGTGAAAAAATCGAAAAACAGCATATATTTGCTTCAATAAGATTCAGGAGTCTTGACAGAAAATACTGGAACGAATAAATACTGCGCCGCAGACAAACAGTCTGCGGCGCTTTTATTTCTATTCCGGTATTCCGAAAAGCAAATATTCTTTTTTGTGACAATCCGAAGAATATATTATTGGCTTGCCGGAGTCCGTTATTCGTTTAATAATTCGCTCATCAGGGTAAGGCGTAGTGCGATACCCTCTTGCAACAGCTCCGTAATTGATTTCAAATTTAACATTCGCTGCAAACAGTTTGTCTAACGCCGCGTCTGCCGCCTTAATATATCTCGGATGATTTGTATCGAAAAGGCAGTTTCCCTCATTGAATTTTGTTATTAAATCAAAGTGGGCAATAATATCACAGCGTGTTTTATTATACAAATCTCCTACAAGCTCGTAATAGTCCTCCGCAAAAGCGTAAAAATCATTGTTATAATAAGCCATAACAGCTTCTATCTGAGTTTCTCTTGTATGGTCAACCGATATGTAACAACCGTTTTTAAACACATAATGAACGGCTCCTATTACATAATCATAATCGTCCGTTTTTTCCGATGAGTAATAGTCCTGCTCAACACCTAAATATATTTTAATTTTATCCTTGTATTTCTCTTTTAAGCGGCTTATTTCAGATTTATATACCTCAGTATTCCTTAGAGTCATGCAAAAAGGACTGTCTTCCTCAATATTTGTATAACTGTGACCCGAAAATCCTATCTCCGAACAATTTTCCGATATGGCGTATAATACCAATTCTTCGGGTGTATCCGCGCCGTCACAGTATACTGTATGCGTATGATAATTATTCCTTATCATTTGGTCATCTTCTCCTGCTTAACCTTGTGGTCGATAATATGCCTTGAGGCAAGTTCTTTTTGAACATCCTCAACGCTGATGCCCATTTCGACCATAAGCACCATAGCGTGATAAGCAAGGTCCGCCAACTCGTAAACCGTTTCGGCCTTGTCGTCCGCCTTAGCGGCGATTATCACTTCTGTAGACTCCTCGCCGACCTTTTTAAGTATTTTGTCTATACCTTTTTCAAACAGGTAGGTAGTGTAAGAACCCTCAGGCTTATTTTGTTTTCTTTCTTTTAAAAGCTCATACAGACTTGGCAGGCTGAACTCGCTTAAGGTTTCGCTTTGATATATCTTACCGGTAAAACAACTGTCTGTACCCGTATGGCAAGCGGGACCGTCCTTTTGGACCGATACAAGCAAAGCGTCTTTATCACAATCGGCGGTAATACTAACTATATGCTGATAATTTCCGCTTGTCTCGCCTTTCAGCCAAAGCTCATTTCTTGAACGGCTGAAAAAACAGGTCAACCCCTTTTCTATCGAGATTTCAAGCGACTGCTTATTCATATAGGCCAGTGTAAGAACCTTTTTTGAAAAAGCGTCGACAACTATAGCGGGAATTAGTCCTTTATCATCAAATTTTAGCTCGTCAATATTAATCATTCAATTCAACCTCACATTTATTCCGTTATTATTAAGCTCACATTTAAGCTGTGGTATAGTGACCTCTCCAAAATGAAAAATTGAAGCGGCAAGCCCCGCGTCTACCGTAGGCAATTCTTTGAACAAATATATAAAATCCTTTATACCTCCGGCGCCGCCCGACGCTATTACCGGAACATCTACCGCACTTAACACCTCAGACAGCATTTCTATATCAAAGCCGCGTTTTACACCGTCCGTATCAATGGAATTTACGACCACCTCTCCGGCACCCGCATTAACGCACTTCTTTATCCAGTCTATAGCCTCCATACCGGTATTTTCTCTGCCGCCCCTCGAAAAAACGCGAAAAACGCCGTCAACCCTCTTTACATCAACCGATATCACAACGCACTGATCGCCGTATTTCTTTGCCGCTTCACCTATAAGGGAAGGATTCTTAATTGCACCGGAATTTACGCTGACTTTATCCGCCCCGCATTTAAGCACTCTGTCAAAATCCTCTATAGTATTTATGCCTCCGCCTACGGTTAGCGGAATAAATATTTTAGAGGCTACCTCAGTAAGTATGTCTGTGAAAAGTTCTCTTTCCTCAAAAGAAGCGGTAATATCGTAAAACACAAGCTCATCCGCTCCGCTTTTTGAGTAATATTCCGCCAGCTTGACCGGCGAAGATACATCGCTTACCCCTTCGAAATTTACACCTTTTACAACCCTGCCGTTTCTTACATCAAGGCAGGGTATAATTCTTTTAGTAATCATTTGCCACCTCTAAAACCTCTTTAAGGTCTACAGCACCCGTGTAATACGCTTTGCCTATTATAGCACCGTAAATGCCCATCCTGCAAAGCTTTTTAATATCCTCAATGCCGGATACTCCGCCTGAAGCCGTTATATTAAGAGAAAACTTTTTTGAAAGAGATGAATATAATTCAAGATTAGTGCCGTTCATCGCTCCGTCTTTTGATATGTCCGTACAGATTACGGTGTCAACTCCAAGACTCTGCATATCCGTTAAAAAGTCTTCCAGCGTGACTTTTGATTTCTCTGTCCAGCCTTTAATGGCGATAAATCCGTCCTTAACATCGGCTCCAACCGCTATTTTATTGCCGTACTTAGCGATAGCCTCAATGAGGAAATCGCGGTTTTCTACCGCCGCAGTACCTATTATAACCCTCGATATGCCTGTGTTTATGTACTTATCAACCACATTGATATTACGAATACCCCCGCCTATTTCACAAAACAGGTTCGTATTTTTAACGATTTCGGATACAATGTCAATGTTGGGCGTATTACCGTATTTTGCACCTTCAAGGTCTACAATATGTACATACTCTGCTCCTGATTTTGAAAAATCTTTTGCAACCTCTGTAGGATTTTCGTTATAAACGGTCATTTGGCTGTAATCGCCATTATATAGCCTTACCGCTTTTTTATTGAATATATCTATTGCCGGAAAAATCTTCATTATCTGCCCTCACAAAACGCTTTTAGTATTGACAGCCCCACGCTCCCGCTTTTTTCGGGATGAAACTGACAACCGGCAATATTATCCTTTTGCACCATTGCCGTAATCTCTTTGCCATATTCGGCAGTCGCGATAATTGAGTCGTCACAATTATCCGCATAGAAGGAATGTACAAAATAAACACAATCATTTTCGTTTACATATTTCAAGAGATAACTGCTCTTTTTAAAGTGTAAAGCATTCCAGCCTATATGCGGAATTTTAAGACCGGCAGGCAAGCTGCCGAGCATAGGAACTATATCGCCGTTTAAAAGCCCCAATCCCTCATACTCACCGTATTCATAACCTTTTTGAAACAAAAGCTGCATACCGAGGCAAATTCCCATTATATCTTTCCCGGCACTTGCTTGATCTCTTAAAACCTCATCAAGCCCGGTTTGTTTAAGCTTATATACGGCGTCCCCGAAAGCGCCGACGCCGGGCAGGATTATTTTATCCGCGGAAGAAATAACCGACTTATCACCCGTAACTACCGCATTTTCGCCTATCATTTTAAACGAACTGCGAAGTGAAAACAGATTGCCGACGCCGTAATCAACTATTGCAATCATTACAAAACTCCCTTTGTAGACGGAATTTCACCGATAAATCTTTCATTTACCATAACAGCCTTTTTAAGCGTACGCGCTACCGACTTAAAAACCGATTCTATTATATGATGAGAATTCTTACCGTAAAGTTGCTTAACATGCAAAGTTATCCCTGATTCTCTTACAAATCCCTGCCAGAATTCCTCGCATAATTCAGTATCAAAGTCGCCTACCTTTTCAGCCGAAATATTGACAGAAAAATTCAAATAGCTCCTGCCGGAAATATCCACGGCGGATACAACTAACGCCTCGTCCATAGGCAAAAAGGCATTGCCAAACCTTTCTATACCGCATTTATCACCAAGAGCCTCTTTAAACGCCCTTCCCAAACAAATTGCTATATCCTCGGTTGTGTGATGAAAATCGACCTCGCTGTCTCCCTTGCAAAATACCTTTAAATCAAATCTTGAATGCTTTGAAAAAAGAGTTAACATATGGTCAAGAAATCCGCAACCGCTGTTTATTTCCGACTTTCCGGTGCCGTCTAAATCTATCGAAAGCTTGATATCGGTCTCACCGGTTTTCCTTAGTATCTCAGCACTTCTCATTCTCTATTTCCTCCAAAACTTCTTTGATTTTTTCGATAAGAGTTTTCATTTGCTTAGCCGTTCCCACCGTAATACGATTATAATCCTTTATTCGGTCATTATCAAAATGCCTTATGAGAATACCCTTTTCCTTAAGACGCAAATAAAGCTCTTTACCACCTATTAAGCTTGTTTTTGCAAACACAAAATTTGCGCTTGACGGTATAACGATAAATCCAAGACTTTTAAGTTCAGCCTCCAAAAAATCGCGATTTTCTATGATCACCTTACAATTATTATCAAAATATGATTTTTCTTTCAGTGCGGCAATTCCCGCCGCAGAGGTGAAACAGTTTACATTATAGGGATTCATCGAATATCTTAATGCGTTTATATCGGCAATAAGTTTTTGATTGGCAAACGCAAAACCAAGTCTGGCGCCCGCCAAGCTGCGTGACTTTGAAAATGTGCCCGTCACAATAAGGTTATCATATTTTTTTACAAGACAAACCGCGCTTTCACCGCCGAAATCTATGTATGCCTCATCAACAATGACTACATTTTCCGGATTGGATTTTAATATTCTTTCAATCTTCGACAGTTCTAAATACAGCCCTGTGGGGGCGTTGGGATTTGCTATAACTATCGTTTTACCTAACCCCACATAATCATCCGCTCTGATTGAAAAATCCTCTTTCAAAGGTATTACCGTATACGGTATACTGTTAAGCTCGGCTATAACCTTATAAAATCCGTATGTTATATCGGCAAACGCCAACGGCTTTTTTTCATCGGCAAACGCCATAAAAGCTAAATTCAAAATTTCATCTGAACCGTTTGACATAACTATATTATCCGCCGGTATACCGTAGTTTTGCGCCATTTGCGCCCGCAGTGCCGTCAAATCAGGATCGGAATAAAGACGCGCGGTATCTGCCTGTCCGCTTACAGCATTTTTTACGCTTTCAGGTGGCTCAAACGGTGATTCATTGGTATTTAGCTTTATATATTTTTTGTCCTGCGGTTGTTCTCCGGGAACATAAGGCGTTAAGTCTTTATATTGATCTGCGAAAAATCTGCTCATTTGTCTTCAAACCGAACGACAGCGCTTATGCCGTGCGCATTCAGTCCCTCCTTATCGGCGAAATACTTTATTTTACCGGCAACATTTTTCAATGCGTCCTCCGAGTAATATGTGTACTGCGTTTTCTTGACAAAATCGTCAACAGACAACGGTGATGAAAACCTCGCCGTGCCGCCAGTAGGCAATGTATGATTAGGACCTGCAAAATAATCGCCAAGACTTTCCGGACAGTTCTTACCCATAAACACCGAACCTGCGTGCTTTACTTTATCAAGGTAGTCAAACGGATTATCAACGCAAAGCTCTAAGTGCTCGGGCGCTATTTCATTTGCAATATCAATGGCCTTTAAAATATCGTTTTCCGACACAATAATTTTACCGTTATTATCTATTGAAGCTCTTGCAATCTCGGCGCGCTCAAGAAGCGGTATCTGCCTTTCAAGCTCGCCTGATACGAGATTTGCAAACTCTGAGCTGTCGGTTACGAGCACGGCGCTCGCATTTTTATCGTGCTCGGCTTGCGATAACAAATCTGCGGCTATGATTTTAGGACTGTTGGTACTGTCAGCTACAATCAAAATTTCGCTGGGACCGGCTATCATATCTATAGATACTTTACCGAAAACCTGCTTTTTCGCCTCGGCGACAAAAGCGTTGCCCGGACCTACTATTTTATCAACGCGTGGTATACTCTCTGTGCCGTACGCAAGTGCGGCAACCGCCTGAGCGCCGCCCACCTTGTAAATTTTATCAACACCGGCGATTTTTGCCGCAGTAAGAACCGCCGGATTTATATTTCCGTTTGATGAAGGCGGTGATACCATTATTACCTCGCCGCAACCGGCAATTTTAGCCGGGATGGCGTTCATAAGCACGCTTGAAGGATACGCCGCAGTGCCGCCGGGAACATAAAGCCCTATCCGTTCTATCGGCATAACCTTTTGACCGATAACAACGCCGTCCTTATCATTTATAACAAAGCTCGTGCGGACCTGATTTTTATGAAAAGCGCGTATATTTTCCGCCGCTTCCTTTAAAATAGAAATAAACTCTTCCGGCATACTATTTACGGCTTCGCTTACCTCTTCCTCTGAAACTCTGAAGCATTTTATATCCGCACCGTCAAATTTAAGCGAATACTCAGATAACGCTTTATCGCCGTTTTGCCTTACATTTTTAATTATATCGGCAACAATATCCTCTACATCGGTAGCTACATCATTTCTTGAAAAGACCTCACTGTTGGGAACTTCGCCGTAATTATAAATCTTAATCACTTTTTTCTACCTGCCCTTTAATTGCAAATACAATTTTTTCTATCGTTTCTCTTTTAAAATTAAATGAAGCTTTATTAGCAATAAGCCTTGCGCTTATCGGCAATATTGTTTCTTTAACTTCTAAGTTGTTTTCCTTTAAAGTTTTGCCTGTTTCGACTATATCGACAATAATGTCAGAAAGTCCTAGAATAGGCGCCAATTCGATTGAACCGTTAAGCTTTATTATATCTATATCCCTGCCGAGTCCGGCATAATAATCTGCGGCAATGTTTGTAAATTTTGTTGCAACCTTAAGTATTTTTATCCCGTCGTCACGAAATTCTTTTTTTGCCGCGACAACCATTTTACATTTACCCACATTCAAATCAAGAAGTTCATAAACATCCGGTTTGTATTCAAGCAAAATATCTTTGCCCGCTACTCCTATGTCGGCAGCGCCCCGTTCAACATAAATTGATACATCCGAAGGCTTTACCCAAAAAAATCTTACTCCCGTTTTACTGTTTTCAAAAATCAGCTTTCTATTTTCTTCTCTTATTAAAGGACAATCGTAGCCTGATTTTTCAAACATATCGTAGACTTTTTCACCAAGCCTGCCCTTTGGAAGAGCGACATTAAGCATAGATTATCCCTCCTTGTTTAAATACAGAATATTTTTATACCTTAGATTTGCCGGTACAGTCTTTTGAGTGCTGACACTGAACCCGGAATCTATAAACTCTTTAACCTTCGATGAAAGTTTCATAAAATCCGTCAACTCATCATAAATAAGCACATAATCCACATCATAACTGACTTCTTTGCAATTCAAATCATCCATCCTGTCCAAATAAAGCGCAAACCCCACGGCGGATGATTTCCTCTTCATTCTTTTCATCATATTGTCATACTGACCGCCGGATAACACATCGCAAAAAATACCGCTTACAAAACCCTTAAAGACAAAGCCGTTATAATAATTCATATCGTTTACCGCAGAAAAATCAAATTTAATTCTATCACCAAATTCAGACTTGCGGAGTAAATTAGAAAGCTTTATCATAATATCAACAAGCGTAGGTTCACAGATTTCTTTTATACTTTCAATAACCGCGCTTCTTTCACCGTAAAGTGAAATAAGATTTGATATTTTCCTGTATCCGTTTTCATCGACCGAAAATTCATTACAAACAGTTTTTAAATCGTGTTTGTTTTTTTGTGATATACACTTGATAGCCGCATTTACAAATTCTTTATTGCCGCAAACTCCTGACAGAACAGAACACACTACATCCATATTGCTGATTTCTATATAAAAGTCATCACAAATTGTTGCTAGACTTTGTGCGGCAAGCGATATCACCTCATATATATCATAAATGTCAATATCACCGATACATTCCAGACCTGTTTGCATAATTTCCTTAAAACGGTGCGTGCTTTCAGACACTCTATAAACGTTCTCATTGTAAAATACCCTTTGCTTTTCGCCCGCTCTGTCTTCCCCGCCCTTTATTATTGAAAGGGTTACATCAGGCTTTAACGCCATCAATTTTCCGTTTGTATCATTAAAAGATATTACTCTGTCACTCACAAGAAAGTCCTTGTTGCGAATGTAAAGCTCATACTCTTCAAACTTGCTCATCTTGTAAGGAAGATATCCGTATTTCCTATAAAGAGAACGAAGCGTAAATACAGCTTTTTCCTCAAATCTCATAAGTTTCTGGTCAATCATTCTTTTCACCACTCATACGCTTTATAACCTTTTTATATCCGCCGCTGCCGTATTCATAACACTTACTAACCCGACTGATCGTTGCAGCGCTCGCGCCTGTTTTAGCACTTATCTCGGAATAGCTTATTTTCTTTGAAAGTAATGTAGCAACCGAAAGGCGCTGAGAAATATCGAGTATTTCCTTTATTGTACATACATCCTCAAGAAACTCGTAACATTCCGCCCTGTTTTTAAGTGTGAGTAATGCCTCACACAGTTTATCGGTACTTTCGTTATGCCAGGTTTTCATTAAAATCACCACTTTTTCGCTTTATCTCGCTAAAGCGATACTGTGATAGTATAATAGCATAATGTTTTTTCTTTGTCAACACAAATTTACGGTGCAAACAACAGTTTGTATCAGTTGCAATCATTTAAGGGTTTATATCGGTGAATTTTGTACAATAATTACAAAATGCTCTATGCATAAACACTGCATAAAAAATCTGCTCAGTATTTTGTTAAATGTGTAAATATTTTTATGCACTTTGTATATAAAATCAGGTGAGAAAATATTGACAAATCTGAATTTATATGCTAAAATAATGCATATTTATTCAGGCTGGTGAGAAATTATGAAAAAAGTATTCATTGACGGCGGCGCCGGTACCACAGGACTTCGAATAAAAAACCGTCTTTCAGCCCGTGATGATTTAGAAATAATAACTTTGCCGGATGATAAGCGCAAAGATATTGAATACCGTAAGGAATGTTTAAACACATCGGATGTTTCCATACTTTGTTTGCCCGATGACGCGGCAAAGCAAGCGGTCTCGTTGGTGGAAAATCCGGATACCGTTATTATTGACACCTCAACAGCACACCGTACTGACGATGATTTTGCATACGGCTTTCCGGAAATTTTTGATTATCGTAATAAAATAAAAACGGCAACAAGAATTGCTAATCCCGGTTGCCACGCAACAGGATTTACAACGCTTATAGCTCCGCTTATTGAAAACGGTATGCTGTTTCCTGACGCAAGGCTAACCTGTTTTTCCATTACCGGTTATTCGGGCGGCGGCAAAAAAATGATTGCTCAATACGAATCGGAAAACCGACAAACAAATCTTGACTCGCCGGGATTATACGGATTAACACAGAGCCACAAGCATTTACCGGAAATGGTAAAGCACTGCAAATTAAAAGAAATTCCTGTTTTTTGTCCTGTTGTGGCTCCTTATTACTCGGGGATGCAGGTTACCGTCCCATTGTTTAAAAGTGATATTAACTATTCCTTATCTGATATTAAGGAGTTATACATTTCATATTACGCAAGCAGTCTTATCAAATTCAGCAAATCCGAAGACAATACACTGTATGCCGGATGCTTTTCGGGATTTGACGATATGCAAATCACCGTAGAGGGAAATGAGGACAGAATATTACTGATTTCAAGATTTGATAACTTAGGAAAAGGCGCCTCGGGCGCGGCAATACAAAATCTTAATATTTGTTTAGGAATCGAAGAATATAAGGGTCTGATATTCAAGGAGAGAACTTTATGAAAATAATTGAAGGCGGCATTTGTGCCGCAAAGGGATTTAAAGCAAACGGAATACACTGCGGTATAAGAAAAAACAAGCTAAAAAAAGATTTAGCACTGATAACAAGTGATAATACCGCATCTTGTGCCGCGGTTTATACAACAAATAAAGTTTATGGGGCGCCGATTACGGTAACTCGAAAAAATATAGAAGACGGCAAAGCCAAAGCCGTTATCTGCAACAGCGGAATTGCAAATACCTGCTGTACGGGAGGCATAGAGACCGCCGAAAGAATATGTCAAAGCACCGCCGAGGCGCTGAATATTAACGCTGATGATATTGTAATAGCCTCAACCGGCGTTATAGGTCAGCCTCTTGATCCGATTCCTATTGAAAAAGGATTAAACGAGCTTATATCGGGTTTAAACGAAAACGGAAGTACTGACGCCGCCGAGGCTATCATGACAACCGACACTGTAAAAAAAGAAATTGCGATTGAGTTTATGATTGGTGATAAAGCTTGCCGTATAGGCGGTATTGCCAAAGGCAGCGGTATGATACATCCTGATATGGCTACTATGCTCGTATTTATAACCAGCGATGTGGCTATTTCTCCGGGCATGCTGCAAAAAGCCCTGTCAACCGATATAAAAAGCACATTTAATATGATAAGTATTGACGGTGATACTTCAACCAATGATATGGTTACCGTGCTTTGCAACGGTATGGCGGATAACAAAGAAATTACTGAAGATAATGAGAATTTCAAGGTTTTTATGAAGGCGCTTAATACATTAAACACTTATTTGTGCCGTATGATTGCGGCGGACGGCGAAGGCGCCACAAAACTGCTTGAATGTAACGTTTCGGGCGGCAAAACCGAGAAAATCGCAAAAACTGTTGCAAAAAGCGTTATATGCTCAAGTCTTACAAAGGCGGCTATGTTCGGAGCAGACGCAAACTGGGGACGAATCTTATGCGCCATAGGATACAGCGGTGCTGATATTAATGTAAATAGTATTGCCGTTTCTTTCGAAAGCAGTGCCGGAAGGATAGATGTGTGCCGAAACGGTGAGGGTATAGAATTCAGCGAAGAAAAAGCAAAAACCGTACTCAGCGAAAATGAGATTAACATTATTGTCGATTTAAACGATGGCGAATTCGTTTCAACGGCGTGGGGTTGCGATCTCACATATGATTATGTAAAAATCAACGGTGATTACCGCACATAACGGAGGGAATAACAATGGATTTTTCAAACGCACAGCGGGCTGAGGTTTTAACGCAAGCCCTTCCCCATATAAAAAAATACACCGGAAAGACCGTTGTAATTAAATACGGCGGCAACGCTATGGTAAACGATGAATTAAAACAGCAGGTCATGGAGGATATCGTTTTACTGTGGCTTATAGGCGTTAAGATAGTTTTAGTTCACGGCGGAGGGCCCGAAATAAACGAGCTTATGAACAAGGTCGGCAAGAAATCGGAATTTATAGACGGTCTTCGCATTACCGATAAGGAAACTATGGACATTGTTCAGATGGTTTTAGCCGGAAAGGTTAACAAAACGCTTGTAAATTTGCTTGAGATGAAAGGCGGTAACGCAATAGGTCTTTCGGGTATGGACGGCAGACTTATACAATCCGAGATTAAGAGCAAAAAACTGGGTTTCGTAGGAGAGATTAAAAAGATCAATCCTCACCCTATAACTGACCTTTTGGAAAAAGACTATATCCCCGTAATATCAACAGTCGGATGTGACAAATCGGGTAATTCCTACAATATAAACGGTGATACAGCCGCGGCTCATATAGCAGGTGCAATCGGCGCGGAAAAGCTGATTATGATGACCGATATTGACGGTATCTTAGCTGATAAGAACGACCCTACCACCTTAATACACGAAGTAACCATAAAAGACACCGAGCGCCTGTATGAAGACGGCGTTATTTCAGGCGGTATGATACCAAAGGTCGAGTGCTGCGTTGAAGCGGTGCATAAAGGAGTTAAGAATGTTGTTATATTAGATGGCAGAGTTCCCCACTCGGTTCTTATGGAACTGCTTACTGACGAAGGCGCCGGCACTCTGTTCAAAGAGGGATAATATGAATACAAAAAAACTTGATGAGGCTTATATAGCGCATACATATAAACGATTTCCCGTTGAAATAGTTTCGGGTAAAGGCTCCGTTTTTACCGATGTTAACGGAAAGCAATATATTGACATGGGAAGCGGAATCGGAGTAAACATATTTGGTGCGGCGGACGAGAGTTGGGTCTCCGCTGTAAACGAACAGTTAAATAAGGTTCAGCATACATCAAATCTATATTACTGCAAGCCGTGTGCAAAACTTGCGAAAGCTCTGTGCAACAAAACCGGAATGAAAAAAGTGTTTTTTGCAAATTCAGGTGCCGAGGCTAACGAATGTGCAATAAAAGCGGCAAGAAAATATGCCGCGGAGAAAAAGGGTGCGGACTGCTATACGGTAGTAACCCTTAAAAACAGCTTTCACGGCAGGACGCTGACAACACTTGCCGCCACCGGACAGGACTGCTTTCATTCCCTTTATAACCCACTTACCCCGGGATTTGTTTCAGTAGATGCCGAAAACGGCGAACAACTGAAAGATGTTTGTAAAACACGAAAAGTTGCCGCAGTGATGTGCGAGTGCATACAGGGCGAGGGCGGCGTTATAACTCTGACAGACGAATATTTGACCTTTTTGCGCGAGTTTACCGAGCAAAACGATATAATCCTGATAATAGACGAGGTTCAGACCGGCTTTGGCAGAACCGGAAAGCTTTTCTCGTACATGAATTACGGTATTGAACCGGACATTATAACCTCCGCAAAAGGGCTTGGAGGAGGTCTGCCGATAGGCGCGGCGCTACTCGGTGAAAAGGTGGAGAATATCTTTTCTTACGGCGACCACGGCTCAACCTTCGGTGGAAATCCCGCAAGCTGTGCCGGCGCTTATAACATATTAAGCCGTCTTGACGATGTTTTTTTATACGAAGTCATAAGAAAAGGTGAATTGCTTAAAAGCTTATTTACGGCTTCGCCTGCTATTGAGTCCGTGACCGGCAAAGGTCTTATGATAGGGATAAAGCCTGTAAAAAGCGCCGTGGAGGTCGTAAACAAGTGTATTGAAAGCGGAGTTTTATGCCTTACCGCAAAAGACAAGATAAGGTTGCTTCCCCCGCTTAACACACCCGACGATTTGCTCATTAAGGCGGCAAATATAATTATCGAAGCCTGTAAAGGAGAATGACATTTATGCTTAAAGGCAGAAGTTTTTTAAAACTTTTAGATTTTAATAAGGAAGAAATTGAATATCTTTTAAATCTCGCGGCGAAGTTGAAAAGAGAAAAGAAACAAGGCATACCGCACAGAATTTGCGAGGGTAAAAACATTGCTTTGATATTTGAAAAGACGAGTACGAGAACCCGTTGCGCGTTTGAAGTGGCGGGATATGACCTCGGTATGAATGTCACATACCTTGACCCCTCGGCTTCACAAATCGGCAAAAAAGAAAGTATTTCGGATACCGCAAAGGTATTAGGCAGAATGTATGACGGTATAGAATACCGTGGTTACGGTCAGGAAACAGTAGAGATTCTAGCCGAAAATGCAGGAGTGCCGGTATTTAACGGTCTTACAAATGAGTTTCACCCCACGCAGATTTTAGCTGATTTTCTGACGATTAAAGAGCATTTCGGAACACTTAACGGCAAGAAGCTTGTGTTTATGGGTGACGCACGCTACAATATGGCAAACTCTCTTATGGTAGGTTGTGCTAAGATGGGCATGGACTTTACGGCCTGTTCACCTAAAGAGTATTTCCCCGACAAAAAGCTTATAAATAAATGCTTGGAAATAGCCAAGGAGTCCGGCAGTAAACTGTGCTTTGATGATAACCCGATAACCGCAACAAAGAGAGCCGATATAATTTATACCGATGTCTGGGTTTCAATGGGTGAGCCGGACATCGTTTGGGAAAAGCGGATAGCCGATTTAAAGCCGTACCGCGTGACAGATGTAATTATGAATAACGCCGGTGAAAATGCCGTGTTTATGCACTGCCTGCCTTCCTTTCACGACCTTAACACCACGATAGGCAAGCAGATTTACGATAAATTCGGCATTAACTGTATGGAAGTTACCGACAGTGTTTTTTCCGGTGCCGCCTCATTGGTTTTTGACGAAGCGGAAAACAGAATGCACACAATAAAGGCCGTTATGGCGGCCGCACTGGCAAAGGTTTAATGATATGAAAAAAGCATATTTGATATTGAGTAACGGTACTGTGTTTGAGGGCTGTAAAATAGGTGCTGACTGCGAGAGTATAGGCGAAGTTGTTTTCACAACAGGAATGGTAGGCTATCTTGAAACTCTGACTGACCCCTCTTATGCCGGTCAGATAGTTGTTCAAACATTTCCTCTTATAGGCAATTACGGCGTTATACCCGATGATTTTGAGGGGAAATGTGCTGTAAAGGGTTACATCGTAAGGGAGCTTTGTAATTATCCCTCAAATTTCAGAAGTGAATATAATCTTGATGAGTTTTTAAAATCCCATGGTATTTGCGGTATATGCGGCATAGACACAAGGCTTCTTACAAGAATACTCCGCGAAGAGGGCGTTATGAACGGAATTATAAGCGACAGTAAAGAACCGGATATGGAAGCCGTAAAAAATTATAAGGTTCAATCGGTTGTAGAGAAGGTATCGTCTGATAGTTTAAGTGTGTTTCCTGCTGATAATTGCAAAAAATACCGTGTCGCACTGATTGATTACGGCTTCAAGGGCAGTATCATAAAATGCCTTCAAAGCAGAGCTTGTGAAGTTCTTGTCTTTCCACACAACACGCCAAGCGAGGAAGTATTAAAAGCCGAGCCGGACGGAATAATGCTTTCAAACGGACCGGGCGATCCCGCTGAAAATTTGTATGAAATAAAGCAGATTAAAAAGCTTATAGGTAAAAAGCCTATGTTCGGCATTTGTCTTGGTCATCAGCTTACCGCACTCGCGCTCGGCGGGAAAACCGTAAAGCTTAAATACGGTCACCACGGCGCAAACCAGCCGGTAAACGATACCTTTTTAAAGAGAACATATATAACAAGTCAAAATCACGGTTACGCTGTTGTTTCAGATACGCTTAAAAATATAGGCAGAGAAATATTCATAAATGCCAACGACGGTAGCTGCGAAGGTATGAGCTACAAAGATTTAAATGCGTTTACAGTACAGTTTCACCCCGAAGCAAACGGCGGTCCGCACGATACTGAATTCTTGTTTGACCGTTTTGTAGAAATGATGGAGGAAAATAGGAATGCCTAAAAACAAAGATATAAAAAAGGTGCTTGTAATAGGATCGGGTCCTATAGTAATAGGTCAAGCGGCGGAATTTGACTATGCCGGCGCCCAAGCCTGTCGCGTTCTTAAAAGCGAAGGCATAAATGTTGTTCTTGTAAACTCCAATCCTGCTACAATTATGACCGACAGCGCGTTAGCCGACGAAATATACCTCGAACCGCTTACCACCGAAACGGTCGCGCGTATAATTGAAAAAGAAAGACCTGACGGTCTGCTTGCAGGTCTCGGCGGACAAACAGGGCTTACTATAGCTATGCAACTGTGTGAAAACGGAACGCTCGATAAATTCGGCGTTAAATTTTTAGGCAGTGATATTGAAGCTATAAAGAAGGCTGAGGACCGAGAGCTTTTCAGAGAAACAATGCTTAAAATCGGTCAACCCTGTGTTCCGAGTGAAATTGCGCTTGATACCGAAGCGGCGGTAGCAGCGGCCGGAAAGATAGGATACCCTGTTATCGTTCGTCCTGCATATACCCTAGGCGGTTCTGGCGGCGGTATTGCGGAAAACGAAAAGTCGCTTAGAAAAATCGCCGCTAACGGGCTCGAATTATCTCCGATTACTCAGGTTTTGATAGAAAAATGCATTTCCGGTTGGAAAGAGATTGAGTTTGAAACTATGCGTGACAGCGCCGGGAATACTGTGGCAGTATGCTCTATGGAGAATTTTGACCCTGTCGGCATTCATACGGGCGACTCCATAGTAGTAGCGCCCACGCTTACCTTGTCGGACAAGGAATTTCAGATGCTTCGTTCCGCCTCTTTGAACATTATCTCGGCGCTCGGCATTGTAGGCGGATGTAATTGTCAATTTGCCCTTAACCCTGATAGCTTTGAATACGCTGTTATTGAAGTAAACCCCCGTGTTTCGCGTTCTTCGGCACTTGCAAGCAAGGCAACGGGTTATCCGATAGCAAAGATTTCCACTATGATAGCCATAGGCTATAACTTAGACGAAATAAAGAACGAGATTACCGGAAAAACCTGCGCCTGTTTTGAGCCGGCGCTTGACTATGTTGTTGTAAAATTTCCCAAATGGCCCTTTGATAAATTTATAGGTTCAAGCAGAACGCTCGGTACCCAGATGAAAGCCACCGGAGAGGTTATGGCGATAGGTCAGTCCTTTATCGAAGCGCTGATGAAGGCGGTACGCGGAGTGGAAATAAAACTTGACTCATTAAACTGCGCTCCGATAAATGAAGAGGATATTTTTACAAGGCTGTCCGAGCAGAACGATGTCAGACTTTTCACAGTGTTTGAGGCGCTTAAATCAGGCGTACCGGAAGAGACTATTCACGATATAACCAAAATAGACCGCTATTTCATTGCCTGCCTTAAAGGCGCTGTAAATCTTGAAAAAGAGCTTACAGACAATCCCCTCACAAAAGAGCTTTACTTAAAAGCAAAAAAATCGGGTTTCCCCGATTCATACATAAAGCGACTTACAAAAGAAAACAAATTGCCTGAATTCACCTACAGTTACAAGATGGTTGATACCTGCGCGGCGGAATTTGCCGCCGAAACCCCTTATTTTTACTCCTGCGCGGACGAAAACTGCGAGGCAAGAGCACTTACACGAAGCGGAAAGCCGGTAATTATGGTATTAGGCTCAGGTCCTATTCGTATAGGTCAGGGAATCGAGTTTGATTACAGCTCGGTTCACTGCGTATGGACTCTGAAAAAAACGGGCTATGATGTGGTCATAGTTAACAACAACCCCGAAACCGTTTCAACCGATTATGATACCGCAAACCGTCTTTATTTTGAGCCGCTTACCGAAGAAGACATTATGAGCATTATAGAGGTGGAAAAACCGTTAGGCGTTGTTGTGGCCTTCGGTGGGCAGACCGCTATAAAGCTTACGCAGTTTTTGGTTGATAACAATGTTAAAATACTCGGAACCTCGGCACAAGGTATTGATACCGCCGAGGACCGCGAAAAGTTTGACGCTTTTCTTGAGGATATAGGTATTAAAAGGCCGAAAGCCGTATCGGTAAACACCTCCGAAGAGGCGCTTATCGCAGCAAAAACACTCGGCTATCCGGTACTGCTGAGACCCTCGTATGTCATAGGCGGTCAGGGTATGAGCGTAGCAAGAAGCGAAAGCGAAGTTCGCAATTTTATGAAAATCATACTTTCCGGCAAAATAAGCAATTCAGTGCTTATAGATAAATATATGCCGGGAACTGAGCTTGAAGTGGACTGTATTTGTGACGGTAACGATGTTTTAATACCGGGAATTATGGAACATATCGAGCGCGCCGGTATACATTCGGGCGACTCGATAGCTGTATATCCGCCGTATAACCTAAGCGAAAGCCTCACCGAAAAAATAACCAGGACATCTATTGAAATAGCAAGAAGGCTCGGCACAAAGGGCATTGTAAACATACAGTACTTGGCGCAGGAAGGCGAATTATATGTAATAGAAGTTAATCCGCGGGCAAGCCGGACGGTACCCTATGTCAGTAAGGTTACGGGAATACCTATGGTCGACCTTGCAAGCCGCGCTATGCTCGGCGAAAAGCTTTCAGATATGGGTTATAAAAGCGGACTTGCCAAAACGGCAAAGTACTATGCCGTTAAGGTGCCGGTTTTCAGCTTTGATAAGCTTTTGGACGCCAATACCATTATGGGTCCCGAAATGAAGTCCACCGGCGAAGTGCTCGGAATGGGAAGAACCAAGACCGAGGCCTTATACAAAGGACTCACGGCAAGTGGAATTGATGTGTATGAAATAAAGCAAAAGAAAAACCGCGGTATACTTATTTCGGTTGAGGATTACGATTATTCCGACGCTATAGCTCTCGCGGAAAAGTTTACTGATTTAGGAATAAATATTTTTGCAACACCCGATACAGCGAAAGCTATCCGGGCACGCGGTATGGATGTTACAACTGCAAGAAATGTCTGGGAAAATGACGATATTTATAATCTGCTTGAAAACGGCACGGTAAATTATATCGTATACACCGGCGCCATTATGGACTCCTCCGTGGGTGATTTCAGGTTGCTTCACCGCAAGGCAATGAACCTTAAAATACCCTGTATGACGAGCATTGACACCGCTTTAGCACTCGCCGATGTAATAGCAGCTGATTACAGTCAGGAAAAGACAAGGCTTATTGATATTAACGACTGATAGCAATTAAAATGCCAAACCGAAACGCCGACACAATGGCAAAAGCAATTGTTGAGGCATTGTCTGAGTTTCCGGATGAGGCGGTTAAAATCATTACTTGTGATCGTGGCACTGAGTTTGCCAATTGGCAAACTATTGAAGAACAGTTAAATTGCAATATGTATTTCTCCGATCCGTATTGTGCTTGGCAAAAAGGAACAAATGAAAATCTTAATGGTTTGCTCCGCAAATTCTACCCTAAGGGTAGAAACCTTTCAAGAGTTAGTCCTGCAACACTACAAAAGAACCTGGCGTTAATTAACGCCAGGCACAAAAAGGTTTTAGGTTTCAAAAAACCAGTTGATTTATTTAAATTATCGCTCTCTAAGTGTTGCACTTAGGTTTACAATTCATTTTTATATGTTTATTTGCTCTGAGAGGTGAAAAGAATAAATTATTTTTTCCTTTACAGGCTTACCGAATATCTTTTTGCAAGCCATAGCATATATTGAAAGCTGATCTGAATATCTGTCCGACAATTCAGTACCGTTTTTAACATAATCGGTTTTAAAATCTACGACAACAACTTCATCATTTTCAACAAAGCACAGGTCAACGGCCCCCTGAATTATAAAGGTATCGTCTTTTCCAATCGGGTTTTTGCTTAAAAACGAAACCGGCGTTTCGGTTAAAAAGCGCATTTCGCGTTTTACAGTATCTGAATTACATATACGACTATACAGGTCGCTGTTGAAAAATTCTTTTATTTTTTCACGGTCAGCCGCTGCGGCCTCCACTGATGTAATACGCTTATCCCTTACTAATCTTTTGATTTCCCTGTCAACATTCGGCAACTCACCAAATTCAATATACTGCATTATTTTATGAATAGCCGTACCTCTGCCGGCGGCGCCGAGTCCGCCCTTTTCCATAAACGACGGTCTGTCAGTCATAGCGAAATGTTCGTTTTCAGTCTTGTTTGCAAGTGTTGAGACCGATATTTTAGAAGGTATGCCGGAAAGCTCCGAAAGAGGGTAAATATAACCTATATTATCGTTAAGCCTTTCCGCAAGGGCAAAATCCGGGTCAGCCGTATCAGAATTACGGCACTCCGTTTCAGCTGTTTTTGAAGCATCGACAAAACTGACATTTATATTTCCGTTTGCATCTGCCGTACTGACCTTACACTCAGATATACGCCTTAAAACATCTGCGTCGGGGTGAATAATAGCCGCCGCAAGGATATAATCGGAGGAAGCCGAAGCGGAGAGTATATATTCTCCGCTTATAGCGTCACTGCCGAAATTTGAAGCCTGCGCTGCCCGAAACAAACCTCGCCGGGCATTTTTAAGACTGCAAACAAGGCACAGCTTTTCTTCGGCGCGCGTCATTGCAACATAAAGAAGTCTTAATCGCTCACGGGCAATATTTTTTCTGCTTTCGGCATTTAAGACTTTATGACCGATATTTTCGTATTTATCAAGAATATCTCTGCTGAAATACTTAAAACCTATACCGTATTCTTTAGAGTAAATACACGCCGATAAAGCGTCGCTTGTATTTATTTTACTGCTCAAACCCGCAACGATACATATGGGGAACTGAAGTCCCTTTGAGCGATGAACCGACATTATTTTTACACAATTATCGTCCGCTGTAACCGAAGGCTTTACCGCGTCCTCCGGCAACGACTCCATATGCTTCAAAAAACCGTAGATACTGCCCGAGCTTCCCGAATCATAATCGCTTGCAAGTTTCATAAAATACATTATGTTTTGTGCCCTTATTTCACCGTCCGGCAAGGAATAAAACAGATTTATCATATCTGTTTTGTCTATAACATAGGATATGAATCTATCGAGCGTGAGCATACAGCTTGCGCGCCTTAAATCGGATATTTGCGCGCAAAACTTTCCTGCCTTTTCACTGTTTTCCGCATAAGCATTAACAGCAGAAAACAAACTCATCTCCTGTCTTCCTATTCTTATGTTCGCCATATCTTCGGCAGTAAAGCCAAATAGCGGCGACATAAGCACTCTGAGCAGATATACATCGTTTTTAGGATTGTCTATTATATGCATGAGCGCCAGTAAAGTTACAATCTCGGTTGAAGTGAAAAACTCTCCATCGCTCACCTTTGCGGGAATACCTCTGCTGTTCAGCTCTTCCGCTATAACTCCCGATTTATCCTTAAGCGCGGCAAGCAGAATACAAAAATCACCGTAATCGGCCTCACGAAGAACACCGTCTTTCCCTTTTAATATCTTATCTTTTTCAAGGGTTCGGCTTATGTAATCGGCAATTGCGATGGCCTCGCTTTTAATCAAACTGTCACCGCTTTTATCGTCCACCTTATCAATCACAATCAAATCAGTATCGGTCTGACCGTTTTCAATATAATCCTTTGCGCCGTAATTAAGCTTTTCATCCTCACCGTAAACAAGCTTGCCGACCTGCTCGCTCATAAGGCTTTTAAAAAAGAAATTGACAGATGAGCAAATGCCCTCTCTGCTTCTGAAATTATCCGAAAGCAGAATTTTTTTCTTTTCATCCCGGTTTGCTTCAGAATAATCTGTATAAGTGTTTTTTCTGCTTAAAAATATATCGGGATTGGAACCACGGAATGCATATATACTCTGTTTTACATCACCCACTACAAAAAGATTTTTGCCATTGTCCGATAGAATATCAAAAAGCATATCCTGTAAATCATTGACATCCTGAAACTCATCTACCAATACGCGGTCATACCGCGCTATAAGAGTATTGGCATATTCGCTTTTGACAAGTTGACCGTTTTCATCATTATTACAAAGCAGTCCAAACGCCAACTGTTCAACATCATCAAAGGAAAATGTGTTTTCCTCTTTTAGTCTTTCAAACATACGCTCATAATATGCCGACGCCATATCGCAAAGAAGATTAACACTCGGTGATATACGATTATGGTTAGCCCGCAACTCACTAAGCGGTTCGGAAAATAAAGCGGAAATACTATCAATATCCCCCTTTATTTGTTCCTTAAGCGACTTCATTTCATCGGTTGATTTATTCGGGAGATTTCCGATTTTTGCAGAACGCACCGTTTCAAAAACAACATCCCAATCATATGTATCTGCCGCCTGAGCAACAGTATAGACTATACTTGAAACCGATTCACTGTATGAAACAGCCTTATCGGTGTTTTCACAAAACAATGCCGCCTCTGCGAAACGCTCAACTTTTTTCTTAATTTGAGCAATCTTTTCCCCGGCAAGAGAAAAAGCGTATTTGTACCATATATGCTCTTTATCAAAGCATGCATTGTAGGGTTGCCTTAAAGAATCAATGAATTCCTTTACCGACGGCGTCTTTTTTGCGGAAATATATATTTTATCTATCAGCTCGGCAAGCGGTCCCTCCCCGAATTTGCAGGATGTGAGTTCAAAAAGATCGTCAATTTCCTTACTTCCGGCATCTATTTGTTCACCAATAATATCGATAAGTACCTGTTTTCTTACAGCCGAAAGAGAACTGTCGTCGGTAACCTTAAAATCCGGCTCTATTCCACATAGGGCAAAATTTTCTCTTACAAGTCTTATGCAGAAGGAGTCAATAGTACATATATCCGCGGACTTGATAAGATAGCATTGGCGCTTTATCAGCTCGTCATTAGTATCCTTTTCAAGTTCCTGATAGAGCCGCGTCTCTATTCTTGACAGCATTTCAGCCGCCGCGGCATTTGTAAAGGTCACTATAAGCATACGGTCAGCAAAAACAGGGTCGTTATGATTTGTAAGCATTTTTACGACTCTCTCAACTAAAACCGCCGTTTTACCTGAGCCTGCCGCGGCAGATACCAATACGCAGCCCTGCGCGTTTATTGCCTCCGCCTGCGCTTTTGTCGCTTTAAACGCCATTCTCTCTCACCTGCCTTTTAATTTCCGCGATTGCCTCGTCCTTTTTATAATCTGCCGCTCTTGGCGGCTTTTCTTTTTCTATTCTGCAAATTGATGCAAACTCACAGTATTCACAAGCCTTTTTATCACGCCCGTCAACAGGATTGGCACTAAACCTTCCGTTTGCGATATAAAGCCCCGTTTGTTTAAGCTTATACTCTAAAAAATCGAAAATATCGGAAAAATCTTCATCTGTCACGCCCTGAAGTCGCGCTTTAGGATTACTTTGATTGATATACTCGCCGGTTCCGCTTTTATCCATCGCCCTTATAAGCTCAGGAGTTTCCGGCATAAACCCGTTCATGCTACGGCTTTTTACCGTACCGTCCTCCGGCAAAGCTGCGCGCATATAGAATATTCCCGCCGGTTTTCCGCCGATAGTCTCATTTTTGCAAACCGCATAAAGATATATGAGCATCTGCATATTCTGTCCTACCAGAATATCCGGTATCTTAAATTCTCTCTTGCCGGTTTTATAATCTATTATTCTTACATATTCTCCGTATCTGTCAAGCCGGTCAACAGCACCCGAAACAGTTACCGATATATTCTCATCCGCGCTAAGCTCAAGCGGCGGTATATCACCGCCCCCTCCTATTACAAGCTCACATTTTTGAGGTTTGAAGTCAGACTGGGCAAACTCGCTAATAAGACGCTCGCCTAAATATTTAAGAGTTTTAGTCATATTGGAAATCATCAGCTTAAGGTGCGCTGTTTCAACTTCCCAATAACCGTTTATTCCGTCAAGATACTCATTTACAAATCGTTCTATCGCCGCATGTATCTCGTCTCTTTTGAGAACCGAAATCTTATCTTTTGACCACTGGACAAACCTTTCAAGCACAAAATGGACAAGAGTGCCCGACTGCAAAGCATTGAAATCTACAGACTCAAGACTTTTTACTTTAAGCACATATTTGCAAAAATACATAAAGGCACATTTGCTGTAAGTATCGAATTTTGAGGGTGAAAGCCTAATATTTCCGCCAACAAGTTTTTGCGCTAAATCGCTTGGTATGTCAAATTTAGGACGCACAAAATTACTGCAAATTGCATTCACTCTTGATTTATATTCTTCAATATCACACAGTACAGATTTTATAGTGCTGTAATCTGTCTTACCATGTTCGCTTCTGCAGAGCCGTGAGAAAGCATCCTCCGCAGTTTCGGGCAAATTATCCAATGTGAGTATATCGGGTTCTATACTTACGCGTGGTGAAAAGCGACTTGATAGTTTTCTCAGAAAATATGCGGGCTCCTTTCCCGAACTTAAATTGTAACTGATAAAAATACCCTTATCAGCACAACAAACGCAATTATACACAAGTAAATCTTCATCAATTGCAGAATAAACCGAGCAATCAGGTATTTCTATCCCAAGACTGATTATTTTACCTGTTTCCGGAACGGAAAAGACTCCGCTTGACTCGGGCGAGCGCGGAAATACGCCTTGATTTGCCCCCATTATGAACACATATGACGGACGCGAAGGCTGGATACGCTCCGCCGAGCCGAAGGTCACCTCATCCAACATCTGGGGAATTACCCCTACGCTCTCTGTGTCTGCGCAATTCTTAAACGCCTCGCTGAATTCACGAGGGGAGGCGCTGTCCGGCAGACAGTTTACTATACTGTCAAGTATGCTCATAACTTTTGAATATGCGGTAACTATTCCTTCGCTAAGCGCAAGGTTTTCATTATTCGCATAATCTCGGGAAATACTTAAAAACTCATTCTTGGCACTCTCAAGCAGTCGCACTACGGCGCCGGCCATATTGCGTACAGAACCTTTAAAGGCTCCCTTAAAACTATCAATCGGCTCTATAGCTCTTTTTCGCAGCTCGTTTATCCGGGCCAATTCTCCTTGTGCTTCAACATCAGTTGCGCTGTTCTTGTCAAGACCGCGAGGATCCATACTCCAGTCATTTTGCCAGGAAGCACCATCTATATTCCATATGTATACATAGTTTTCAAGCTCAGCTAATTCATCACTGTTTAGGAAGCCTACACCGCATTTGTGAAATCTTAAAATCTTTTCAGTAGTTATACCACCTGCTAATTCCATCATTGCTTTTGCGGCGGCGGCGGGCGGCATTGAGTAAAGCGGCAAACGCTTATCTGTAAACAAGCTTATTCCGTTCTTTTTACAAGCGACAGTAAGCACCTGTTCATAATCGGCGGTGTCTCTGGCTATAACAATAAAATCACTGTATCTTGCGCCCTTTTCTCTGACTGTTTTTCTTATGCTTCGCGCCACAAATTGAGCCTCATCATAAGCGGTCCGGGCGCGACATATATTGAGTGCTCCTTCGGTTATTTCCCGTTCTGTTTTTCCTAAGCAGATATATTCTTCAACGGCATTTATTCCCTCGGGTGTGAACCTGCCGCTTTCAAGTATGAAATCAGGTGCCTTTTTAATGTTGTAATTTTCAGCAATGCTTGATATCCGGTTTTTCACCTTTCTGATATTTGCAAATATACCAAGCGAACCGGTTTCATAAGGATTATCACAAAAGGATATTGTAGTGTTATCCGCAGTTTTTATTATTTGCTCTATTATTCTGTACTGTTGACCTGTGAACCCGCTGAAGGAATCAACAAATACCTGTTTACCGGAAAAATAATTATATGTCTTAAGCGACTCGCACAGTCTTTCAAGTCTATCACAAAATCCTTCAAATTTTTCCGCCATTAAATCATTGTACTCGGCATAAACCCGGGCAGTATCATAAAGCTTTTTACCTAATACGCTGTCTCCTGCCTTTTCGCAAGCTTCCAAGACATCTGAAACCCCTATGGCATTTTGGGAGAAATCAGAAATCGTGTTCAGCATCATTTTTGCAAATCCGGAGGACGCGGAGTATCTGCTAAAATACTTCAGCTCTGCGCGAACACGACGCAAGGCAATGCTTATAAGTATTATTTTATCGCAATCGTTAAGTTCCCCATATGAACCGCCGCCGGAAAAATCCTCAACCTCATCACAAAGGCGGCTGAAGCTGAGCACTTTTACCTTTTGCGCATTTCCGTCACCAAGAAGTGACAGAATGCGCTTTTCACTTTCAAAAGAAAACTGTTCCGGTATTATGAGTACAGGCTCGCCGCCAGTTTTTACACACTCGGCTATGCGTCTGCAAATTTCATAGGATTTGCCGCTGAGAGCACGGCCTAAAACAAATTGCAGCATTCTTACACCTCCGTTTTAAATCTTATTATAGAATAGCAAGTGTACGATTTTCAGTACATAAAAAGGCAGAGTTTTGCTCTGCCTTATAAAACTATACCTTTATACGAAGCATTGAGCCCGCCTTTATTTCGCGTTTAAAGGGAATTTTAATTATCATCATAGGACTCGGCGCACTTTCTATTTCGTTTTCGTTTTCATCGTAAATAGTATCCGCCGTAAAGCAAAAAGGCTTTGAACCGACCTCAAGACAATCAAGCTCTGCCCCGCGCGAAAACTTGTTTTTAAGTATTGCTGTAACGCATCCGTTTTCATAACCCGTTACGACAGCGGCTATACAGTAGTCCCTTATATATCCGGCGCTTTCATATGTTTGTGAGTTTTCCGGCTTGCCTAAATAAAAACCGGTTGAATAGGTACGATGACTTATTTTGTTAAGTTCTTCCAATACCCAATCCGGAACCCTCCAATCAGACTTGCTGTTTTTCAAGCTGTCCAATGCGCCACGGTAGGCGTTTGTTGTTACCGCCACATAATAGTCCGACTTTGCCCTGCCTTCTATCTTAATGCTGCCAATACCCGCTTGCGCCATTTTATCAAGATACGCCGCCATACACATATCGTTAGCGTTAAGTATATATGTTCCCTTTTCTGTTTCGGTTATATCAAAATACTGACCCGGGCGCGTCTCCTCCATAAGCGAATAGCTCCAACGACATGGTTGCGCGCAGTCGCCGCGGTTCGCGTCTCTTCCGGTCATATAACTGGAAAGCAAGCACCTCGCCGAAAATGACACACACATAGCGCCATGAGCGAAAGCCTCTATTTCCAAATCTTCAGGTGTGTTTTTTCTTATATACTCTATCTCTTCAAGCGACAGTTCCCGTGCAAGCACTACCCTTTTTGCCCCCATGCGGTAAAACTCCTTAGCGGTAACACTGTTAACAATACCCGACTGCACAGATATATGTATACCGCAATTCGGGGCATATTTTTTAATGAGCGCAATAGTACCTATATCCGACGCAATAATCGCATCTGCTCCGGCATCGTTTAGGAACGCCAAAAATTCGGGCATTCGACTCATTTCTTCATCATGGGGCACAGTATTACAGGTAACATAAACACGAACGCCCATTAAATGAGCATACTCTATACCGGTTTTAAAATCCTCTTTGCTGAATTTTGCGGCGGCGGTACGCATACCGAACTCCTCCCCCGCGATATAAACAGCGTCCGCACCGAAATCCACCGCCACTTTAAGCCTTGACAAATCGCCTGCGGGACATAATAATTCAGGAATATCAATCTTCATATATCCAGTTTTTCTCCGCTTTTAGCTTTGCAATAGTAGCATTATGCTCTTTAATTGTTTTATTGTAATAGAACTTCATTGAAGCATCCGTAACAAAGTAATAGTATTCAAAATTACTTGTTGGATAAAGCGTTGCTTTTATAGAGTTAAGACTTGGAGAACACAAAGGTCCTACAGGCAATCCCTTACAAACATAAGTGTTATATCTATCGTTGCCGTAAGGATATTTCCTTGTCGGCGATGAACCCAGCGTATCAAACTTTTTGCTCTTAAGCCTGTTAAAGAACACAGCCGCTACATTTGACATTTCCGAAGGACTTCCTCCCGCCTCAAGTTCAACAAGTGACGCCATACTCATAATTTCGTGAAAACTGTACCCCGATTTCTTTATTTCATCCCGGTACGGCTTAATACGCTCATCAAGAGTTGAAAGCATCTTTAAAACAGCAAGATGCGCGCACTCTTTGGAATCATAAGAGTAAAAATCATAGGTTTCCGGGAAAAGATAACCTTCAAGCCTGTAATAAACAGATTCTTCAGGTATTTCCTTTACAAAATCAAAATCAAAATCGCCGTGACGGACCTCACTTAAAAAGTCTGCCTTCTTGCATACGCCGGAGTCTTCCAAAATCTTTGCTATGTCATCAACACTCGCCATTTCGGGAACAGTTACTTTTACACTATCGGCTTTAGCCCCTTCACTCATAAGCATTTCGGCAATTCCCGAATATCCAAGCTCATTATTAAACTCATATACTCCGTATTTATACCTGCTCTCATAATGCTTAATCTTTGAATATAGCCTGAAAAGCACAGGTATCTTTACAGCTCCGCTCTCTTGAAGCTTATCGGCAATCTTAATTACCGGAGTTCCCTTATCTATTTCTATAACACAATCCTTGCCCCTGCCGAAGCCTATACCTAAATAGTCCGCAGTGACAAATATAGCTCCGAATGCCAGCACTACGGACACGACAATTATTGATATTACCCAAATAACGGTTTTAATTCCCGAATGCGGCCTTGAACGCTTTTTAAGCTTTTTGATTTTGTAATTCTCGGACGCGCTTTCATCAATACTGAAGCCCTCACCTATTACAAAGCTGTCATCGAAAGAAGTACCGTTTTCGGTGTTTTTAATATCTTTTTTTTCCATAAAAATCTCCAAATTAAACAGTTATATATTTCATATCGCCGCGTAGCTTATCAGCGACCTCTTTGCACTTTAAAGCACTAAGCAGACTAAACCCGAATTCGCTTGCAACTCCGGCCCCGCGGGCAGTTATAATCTGACCGTCACGCACGACCGGCTTGTCGGAAACATATGCGCCGATCAGATATTTTTCAAATCCGTCGAAACAAACGGCATTTTTCCCATTTAAAAGTCCCATATTACCAATTATTGACGGAGCCGCGCATATGGCTCCGATAATTTTTCCGTTATTACAGGCAAAGTTGATTGCATCTGTTACGGTCTTGCTTTTTTGAAGATTAACAGTGCCCGGCATACCTCCCGGCAATATAATCGCCTCAATGTCACTGAGTTCAACATCCCTTTCGCTTACATCGCAAACAACCTTTATACCATGCGCACCGATAATTACATCAGAGCCTACTCCCACCGTTTTTACATCGATTCCGCCCCTGCGCAGAATATCCACAGGTGAAAGCGCCTCTATTTCTTCAAATCCTTCAGCTAAAAACACATAAACCATTTTATCACCTCAATGCATCAAGTACGAGCTCCAAAATATCATCCGATATATTATTGAGTGAACGCGGTAAATCACCGTCGGCACAGGATATGGTTTTAAATCCGTAATAATCCGCGACAAAATTAGCCGCTTTACGACAACGGTTTAAATAATTAACATCGCGCTCGTGTATATCTTTACCGCTCTCATCGCCTTCATATCTGCCCGATAAAAGCTTTTGCGAGACCTCAACCGGCATATCCAGAAATATCACAAGGTCCGGTTTTGGAATACCGACCTTTTTATATTCTATATCGTAAAGCCAATCAAGGAACGGTTTCCACTCCGCCTCATCCAGTTTAGAGGTCTGATGTATAGCGTTGGATGTTGTATATCTTCCGGCAATTATAACCTTACCGTCCGCATAATCCCTACCCCATTTTTCTTTAAACGAAGCATATCTGTCAACACAGTAAAACAGCGACGCCGCAAACGGATTAACATCCGATGGGTTTTCGCCGAACCTGCCGGATAAATACATCTTTACAAGAGCGCTTGACTCACTTTCATAATCAGGGAACGATATTGCCTTTACAGGAATATTCTTTTTGGTCAGACGCTTTTTAAGCAACTCCAGCTGAGTGGATTTTCCGCTTCCGTCAAGTCCCTCTATCACTATAAGCTTACCCATTGAGCTTCATATCCTCATAAAACTTTTTCATTTCATTCATCTTTCCGCAGCTCATCTTGCCCTCGGGACAAAAGCCGGAAACGCATGAAGGCCCCGCTTTTTTAAACAGATTAGGCGCGATGCCGCAAACAAGCTTAAGCATCTGATTTGCCACTTCCCTTATTTCCCACTGAGCGCGATTGCAGCAACGGTGGTGAAAAAAATTCATTAGTGAGCGTGCGTTCATGGTTACAACCATTTTTGTTTCACAGGCATTCGGAAGAACAAAACGCGCATCCTCTATCGCCTTCTTAGAAGCTAAACGCGCGGCGGTTTTTTCATCCTTACCCTCGCATAAAAAAGCCTTTTTATGTTTATCTGTCAGAACTTCGGCTATTTTGTCATACGCTTCCTGCGCGGCGCGCATAGATTCGTTATATATTTTAAGAACATCCTCTTCGGCTTCAATCTCGGGAGGAGTTACAAATTCAAACGCACCCTCTTTTACATAGCGCTGACTTTTGACCGAAAATGAAGCGATACGATGCCTGGTTATCTGAGCCAGAAGTGAACGGGAAACACCCTCTATTCCAAAAGTGAATGAAGCGTGCTCAATCGGGCTTTCATGACCGAGTCCGGATAACATATTCACAAATGATTCAACCTTATCATCTGTAAGTCCGTCCTTTAAATCGGAAATAGTTGATGGACTGTAACATAGTTTTGCCGCACAGGCAATCGTTCTTTCAGGATCCGGTGTATAGGCCAATAATGTAACTTTTGGCATTGTGTTTCCCTCCTAATATCTTTTCACACACATCATTATAGCAGAAAACTTTACCGATATCAAACCATTTTATATATAATCTTAATAAATATCAATTTTTTTATAAAAAAGTCTTTTTTTGGCGAAAAAAATGTGGTACAATATCAAAAACTAAATATTTTCCGGGGGCGGTAAATTATGTCAAATGTCGATTTTAAACACACACCTTACGGGGATCTTGCCATCGTAAGTATGAGAGGCTGCGAGGATATGGCATCTAAGGTTGATTATTACCTTAAGCAATGGCGCGATATTCCCGAAGATGAAACCTTTGTTATAGAGCCTAACTGTCCGCGTTTCGGCACAGGCGAAGCCAAGGCGGTACTTAATCACACTGCAAGAGGACTTGACGCATTTATAATTTGTGATTGTTTTAATTACAATGTTAAGTATAAAATGTACGGTCAAACCGTTCCGATGAGTCCGGACGATCATTTTCAGGACTTAAAGCGCGTTATCGCGGCATTCGGCGGAAAAGCAAGAAGAATTACGGTTATTATGCCTATGCTTTATGAGGGCAGGCAACATAGAAGAACCGCCAGAGAGTCAATGGACTGCGCAATGGCACTTCAAGAGCTTGTATCAATGGGTGTTAAAAATATAATCACATTTGACGCGCACGACCCTCGCGTTAACAACGCTATTCCGCTTGACGGATTTGATAATGTACAAGCCGCCTATCAAATGATAAAAGCACTGCTTAAAATCGTTCCAGATATGAAGCTCGATAAAGAGCATACTATGATAGTTTCTCCCGACGAAGGCGGTATGGGTCGCTGCATTTATTACTCCTCCGTTTTAGGTCTTGAGCTTGGAATGTTTTACAAACGCAGAAATTACTCGATAGTTGTAAACGGCAGAAACCCCATAGAAGCTCATGAATTTTTGGGTAACGACATAACCGGCAAAGATCTTATTCTGGTAGATGATATGATTTCCTCCGGCGATTCAATGCTGGATATCGCCTCAAAGCTTAAAGAAATGGGCGCTGGAAGAATATTTATCTTCGCAACCTTCGGCCTATTCGTTGAAGGACTTGAAAAATTTGATGATTACTGCAACCGCGGTATCATAACAAAAGTATTCACCACTAATCTTATATATCAGACGCCGGAGCTTTTATCCCGCGAGTGGTATTGCAACGTAAATATGGCAAAATATATCGCCCTGCTTATGGACACGCTTAATAATGACAACTCAATAAGCAAACTGCTTGACCCGGTTGACAGAATAAAGAGAGTAGTTGCAAAATACAACGGTGAAGAAGTTTAATCAAACGATACACGATTGTTAATTAAACGGTTGCACGGCGAAAGATTGTTTTCGCCGTGTTTTTTAATATATGCAGGTTTTATGGAAATGATAAAAACGGTGATAATATGAATATCAGGACCGACCTTATAAGCGAAGAAAATATTACGAAAAACGAAGATATAAAATCACGCGAGGAAATAATTGACGGAATAAAGATTGAAACAGCACACATAAAAACTGAGAATGCGGCAAAACGAATAAACAAACAAAAGGGTAAATACTGCACAATAAGATTTGACCGGCTTGATAGCATAGCCGACACTGCACCGCTCAAAAAAGCCATTATCAAAGCACTTAAAACTCTTACAGGCGGTAAAACCGACAATGCTATGATAGTTGGTCTCGGCAATACCGATATAACGCCTGATGCCCTAGGTCCCCTATGCGTAAATTCTGTTATTGCGACAAGACACATATCAAAGGAACTTAAAGAGACATTAGAGCTTCAGAATTTACACACTGTATCCTGTATATGTCCGGGGGTTTTGGGGAAAACCGGAATTGAATCTATAGATATAATAAAAGCAACCGCAGACCGAGTAAAACCCGATATCGTAGTAGCGATTGACGCTTTGGCGGCCCGAACACCACAAAATCTATGCCGAACAATTCAAATGACCGACAGCGGTATAGCTCCCGGCTCGGGTGTTAAAAATGAACGAACGGCATTAAACCGTGACACCCTGGGTATTCCGGTGGTTGCTATGGGTATTCCCACCGTTATAGACGCAAATTTTACTATGAGCGAACTTGAATGCGCAAAAAACATGATGGTTACGCCAAAGGAAATCGACCTGCTTGTTTCCCGCGCCTCTGCGATAATCTCTCGCGCCCTTAATATGTATTTTCAGCCGTACCTTGATGAAAAAACCATTGAAAGCCTCTCATAAAATAAAAGAGAACTCCATATAATTATTTAGATTTGTGGAGGCTTTAAAATGAGTAATACCCCGTCTGTTTTAAGAATAGCATTACTTTTTGTATGCGTTATATCGCTTTTTTCGTACGGAATTTACCGTGCTTTTTTCAAAATTGAAGTAAATCGGAGTACAATAAAGTATTCCGACCCCTTTGTTCATTTTTCCTTTGAAAACAATGAGAGCAACAGGCAATCCGATGAGAACACGCTTTTTAACAAAACAGAAGAAATAAAAAGCGCCGCAGTTCCTACTGCGGCAGGGGATGTTCTCGGCAGGATAAAAAACAAAACCATCAAGAGTGACGGTCTTAATGTTTCCTCAGGCGGCGTGCACATCAAAAACAGCACCGATTTAAGTATCGACGTGAATTCTCTTTTGTCATCCGAGCCGACATTTAAAATCAAAAAAAGCACAAAAGCTCAAGTACTGATAGTTCATACCCACGCTACCGAAAGCTTTTTAAAAGAAGACCGCGATTACTATACAGATGAGGACTCCAGTCGTACAACCGACAATTCCTTTAATGTAACAGAGCTTGGCAGCATAATCGCGCAGAAGCTCAACGCCGCAAGTATAGCCACCTTACACGACAGAACTCAGCACGATTATCCATCATACAACGGCAGCTATTCAAGAGCAGCAAGTACCATAAAAAAATATCTTGAAAACAATACCGGCATAAAAACCGTAATTGATATTCACCGCGACGCTATACAAACGGATAACACCAAAACCAAGCTCACAACCGAAATAGGAGGAAAGCCCGCCGCGCAGGTTATGCTTGTTATGGGTTCAAACAGCGGCAATATTAAAAATTTTCCCGACTGGCAGGAAAATTTAAAATTGGCGCTCAGGCTTCAAAAAAATATAGAGAGTATGTACCCGAACCTTGCCCGCCCTTTAAGCCTTGTATCAAGATGTTACAATGAAAATCTCACGACAGGCTCAATGCTTATAGAAATTGGCACTGACGCAAACTCTTTTGATGAAGTAAAATATTCTGCCGAATTACTCTCCGACGCAATTATTAAAACACTTGAGGATTTATAAAAATGCGCAAAAATTTTTATTACTTTTCAATATCATTTATTATAACAGCTTGTATTCTGGTCGGCTTTACCGCCATATGTACTGCATACCAAAACATTGTTAAAACAGCATATGGCGAAACCAAAAGCGCTATAGAAATAGAGCGTGACGGAATAAGAATACTGGACTTTGAATATAAAATACTCGGCAATTATTCTCGGTGGGTTTTAAGATAATTGAAAGGTCTCACTACAAACGCGCATACGACTATTATTATTTGACCGACAATACCAAGGAGATATATCATAACTACATTCATTTTGAAGTACAAAAACGAAATATGTATAGCGGCAAGGACAGACCACATAAGCGCGGAAATTATATAATAATTATTTTTGGGATTGAACCAGATTGAGTTCAGTATAAGTCTGACAATCAACATAACCGGTAAAGCATATACAAAGTAGAATATTTGAAATCCTTTTCTTCCTAATATCAGTGAAGTAATGATAAAGGCAAAAAGCGCCGCCAGCATAATTGACCCTTCAACTATAAACATAATTGCCCGGTGATTGTAATTCTTTTGCCTTTTTTCGGTTATATCGGTTTTATCGGCTATACCGTCCTCACGGGTGAGCGAATCAAGCGTCACGCCAAAAAGATCAGAGATTTTAACCAAAACATCAATATCCGGCGTAGATTCGCCGCGTTCCCATTTTGAAACCGTTTTATGAGAATAATTAAGCTTATCGCCGAGTTGCGCTTGAGTCATATCATTAAGAAGGCGCAGCTCGGTGATATTTTTGGCTATTGTTTGTTTTATGTCAGTCATAACAAACCTCCGCATTTGCTAAGTTGATTATACTACATACGGTAATAAAAATCAACAACCCGATAATATTAAAACAGGTAAAGCTCACGCGTTTGATTTTGATATAAATTTCTTGACTTTTCAGGCTTTTTGCCGTATATTCAAATTTGTCAAATAATAATGTATTTAATGCATCTATGCAAAATGGCGGACGATACTAATGTATGCCGCAGTTTTAAGTTAAACTGTGAAAAACCCTTTGTCAGGGCATACAAACAAGCGGCGCCAAGAAATATGACAAAGGGGGATGCTTGAATGGCAAAAGAAAATATTGTTGAACTCAAAGACATATGCGTATCGTTTGACGGAGAAAGGGTTTTAGACGGGTTGAGTCTTAAAATTAAAGACAAAGAGTTTATAACCTTTCTCGGAGCTTCCGGATGTGGAAAAACCACTACGCTGAGACTTATTGCCGGTTTTCTTGACCCTGACAGCGGTGATGTTATCTTTGAGGGAAAAAGATTTAATGGTGTTCCGGCTTATAAGCGGCAGGTTAACACCATTTTTCAGCGTTATGCATTGTTTGAACATCTTAATGTATTTGAAAATGTAGCTTTTGGGCTCAGAGTTAAAAAAATGCCCGAGTCGGAAATAAAAAAGACTGTTTCCGATATGCTTTCGCTTGTAAACCTCCAGGGATTTGAGAAACGGAGAATTGCGACGCTTTCCGGCGGTCAGCAGCAGCGTGTAGCCATTGCTCGCGCCATCGCCAATAAACCTAAAGTTTTACTTCTTGACGAACCGTTAGCGGCACTTGACCTTAAACTCCGCAAGGATATGCAAAAAGAGCTTCGCAATATACAATGCACACTTGGAATAACCTTTATATTTGTAACTCACGACCAAGAGGAGGCTCTTACCATGTCTGATCGCGTTGTAGTTATGGATAAGGGTAAAATACAGCAAGTCGGTACTCCTAAAGACATTTATAATGAACCAAAAAACGCCTTTGTAGCCGACTTCATTGGTGAGTCAAATATTATTGACGGCGTTATGAAGAAAGACTTTGTAGTGGATTTTTCAGGGCATATCTTCAAGTGCCTTGATGAAGGCTTCGGCAGTGATGAAGCTGTAGATGTTGTTGTTCGGCCTGAGGATGTTGATATTGTCCCTGTCGAAAAGGGTATGCTTACAGGAACGGTAACTTCGGTTGCTTTTCTCGGAGTTCACTATGAAATAATAGTAGACATTGGCGGATTCAAATGGATGATACAGACCACGGACGAATGCTTTGTAGGAGACACGGTAGGGCTTTACATTGAACCGGACGCCATACACATAATGAAGAAGTCCGAATATTCAGGTCTTTACGGCGATTACAGCTCATACAGCGAGGAAATGGATCACCTCTCGGATAACACGCAAGAGGAGGAATAAGACCTTGAACAAAAAAAGCTTCGGAAGCCGTTTAGTTGCGGCACCATATCTTGTCTGGGCTTCTATATTCGTTATCGTCCCGCTTGTTATGATGGCATATTTTGCGTTTACCGATAGTTCGGGTGTCTTTACACTCAGCAACATAACTCAGATAGGTAAATACAAAAAGGCGTTTTTGGTATCTATACTTTATGCGGTAGCGGCGACAGCAATAACTCTTCTTATTTCCTATCCTATGGCATATTTTATGACCAAAATGAAGGTAAGCTCGCAAAGAATGGTTATGATAATCGTAATGCTTCCTATGTGGATGAATTTTCTTATCCGAACTTACTCGTGGATATCAATTCTCGCAAACACGGGCATTATAAACACTTTTCTTAAATCAATAGGTCTTAAGCCGTTACACCTTATCAACACGCCCGGCGCGGTAATACTTGGTATGGTATATGATTTTATACCGTATATGATATTGCCTATTTACTCAGTAATGTCAAAAATTGACAACTCCCTTTTAGAAGCGGCGGCCGACCTCGGCTCAAACGCGTTTTCCCGACTTCGCCGGGTAATTATTCCACTCTCAATGCCGGGAGTTATTTCAGGTATTACTATGGTATTTGTGCCTTCAGTAAGCACATTTTACATTTCTCAAAAGCTCGGCGGAAACAAAAACTGGCTTATAGGTGACGCCATTGAGTATCTTTTCGGCGCGGGACCGGAGTATTATAATGTTGCTTCGGCAATCTCTCTTATTTTAATGATCCTTATACTCCTGTGTCTTGCTGTTATGAGCCGATTCTCAGGTGACGAGGAAGGAGGAGTTATCGTATGAAAACATTTTCAAAGATTTATGTTGCACTGATAATTCTCTTTCTTTACGCACCGGTAGCGGTCATGGTATTTTTCTCATTCAACTCGGGAGGCAGCGTTTGGATATTTGAAAGCTTCTCTTTCGATTGGTATAAGGGCATACTTTTTGATACGGCTATGATGGAAGGGCTTAAGCACACGATTATAATCGCAATTCTTTCCGCAAGTGCGGCTACCGTACTCGGCACAGCGGCGGCGGTGGGAATTCTGGCGCTTCGCCGTAAAATTTTCCGCAGCTTTGCGACAACCGTTACAAATATACCTATGATGAACGCAGACATTGTGACGGGCGTATCGCTTATGCTGTTGTTTGTATTTTTCGGAAGAATGATAGGTCTTTCTGAGTCGCTTGGATTTATAACCGTTCTTATTGCGCATATTACATTTAATTTACCTTATGTAATTCTTTCGGTAATTCCGAAGCTCAATCAAACCGACAAAAACCTTCACGAAGCGGCACTTGACCTCGGATGTACTCCCGTGCAGGCATTTTTCAAGGTTGTTATACCCTCGATAAAGACAGGCATATTTACCGGATTTATTATGTCTTTTACACTCTCGCTTGATGATTTTGTTATAAGCTACTTTACCTGCGGGCATTATCAGACCCTTCCCGTAGTTATCTACAATATGACCAAGAAAACAGTAAAGCCGGATGTTTACGCCCTTTCCACCCTTGTTTTTGTGGTGATTTTTGTGCTTCTTATTCTATATAACACCGTACAGACAAAAAGCGAACAAAGGAGGACATTGAATGCTTAAAAGATTTTGCTCCTTAATTCTTTGTATGGCTTTGATTTGTGCGCTTTTCTCAGGTTGCGGTTATAAAAGCCGGGACCTTAAGCTTGAGGGCGAATATACTAAAGATTTTGCCGGCAGTCAATTAAATGTGTATAACTGGGGTGAATATATTTCGGACGGTTCCTATGATATGATGGATGTTAACCGTGAATTCGAACGCGTTACCGGCATTCATGTCAACTACACTACATTTGAAAGCAACGAAACTATGTATTCACAGCTTAAAAGCGGCGGCGTTTCTTATGATATAATAATACCGTCAGACTATATGATTGAACGCCTTATCAATGAAGATATGCTCGAAAAAATTGATGTTTCCAAGCTTCATAATTACGGATACATTTATGATAATTACAAAAATCTTTTCTATGATAAGAATAACGAGTACAGCGTGCCTTACAATGTGGGTATGGTCGGAATAATATATAACCCTACTATGATAGATGAGCCCAAACATTCGTGGAAATCGCTTTGGGATGAAAAATATCGCGGCATGTCCCTTAATTTCAGTAACCCGAGGGACGGCTTTATGACCGCCCAAATGATTTTAGGGCAAGACCTTAACACAACAAACAAAGCCGACTGGGACGCCGCCGCAAATCTTCTTAAAAAAGGAAAAGATGTTTTACAATCCTATGTTATGGACGAAATTTACGGAAAAATGGAAACCGGCGAGGCGGCAATCGGTCCTTATTACGCAGGGGATTATCTTACAATGCTTGAAAACAATGAGGACTTAGAATTTTTCTATCCGGAAGAAGGGACAAACATATTTGTTGACGCGGTTTGTGTTCCGAAATCAGTCAAACACAAAAGCGAAGCTATGCTTTATATTGATTTTCTGCTTGAACCTGAAGTAGCGCTTCATAATGCAGAATATATTTGTTATGCATCCCCGCACAGAGCGGTTGTTGAAAATCCGGAATATACCTATTACAAGAATGAAATACTCTATCCCGACCCCGAAGATATGCCGCCCGTACAGTATTATCACGATATTGACCCCGAAATCAGAGCATATTATGAAAATTTATGGATAGACTTAAAGCTTTATTAGCTTTCACTTTCTGTTTACAAGGAGGTTAGCTATGACTAATATTTATAAGTCTGTTGACGAGCTTATCGGTAAAACTCCTCTTGTTGAGCTTGTGAATCTTGAAAAAGAATTCTGCGCAAAAGCCAGAATTCTCGCAAAAATCGAATACTTTAATCCTGCGGGTTCTGTCAAAGACCGGGTTGCCTTAGCTATGATAGACGATGCAGAGAGAAGCGGAAAACTTAAAAACGGTTCCACCATAATCGAACCCACATCGGGAAACACCGGTATCGGTCTTTGTATGGTAGCGGCGGCACGAGGTTACAAAGCGATAATAGTTATGCCGGACAGTATGTCGGTAGAACGACAGGCTTTGATGAAAGCATACGGCGCCGAGCTTGTACTTACCGAGGGGTCAAAGGGTATGAAAGGCGCCATCAAAAAAGCGGAAGCTCTCGCACGCGAAATCCCCGATTCGCTTATTGCCGGTCAATTTGTAAATCCCGCAAACCCGAAAGCTCATTTTGATACTACCGGACCGGAAATATTCAGTGATACAAACGGGTCGGTCGATATATTTGTCGCCGGAGTCGGAACCGGTGGTACAATTACCGGAGTAGGTAAATACTTGAAATCTGAAAAAAGTGACATAAAAATAGTGGCTGTAGAGCCCGATGGTTCACCCGTGCTCTCCGGCGGTAATCCCGGAGCACACAAATTACAGGGAATCGGTGCCGGTTTTATTCCCGATGTTCTTGATGCGCAGGTTATTGACGAAATAATAACCGTTTCAAACGAAGATGCATTTAACGCAGGCAGACTTATAGCAAGAAAAGAAGGTCTGCTTGTGGGAATATCCTCGGGCGCAGCACTTCATGCGGCAATAAAACTTGCAAAAAAAGAAGAAAACACAGATAAAACAATAGTAGTTTTATTAGCTGACACAGGTGATCGTTACCTCTCAACAGAGTTGTTTTCTGTCTAAGGAAGGATTATTTTGAAACGGTTTTTTTGCCTTTTGTTATTTGTTGTATTGCTAATCTCTTTCTCTATTTGTAAGACTTATACATTGGCTGAAAATGACGGATTATACACATACAGAATTGAAAACGGCGGCGCGGTTATATCAAGCATTGACGCCTCCGTCGGCGGTGAAGTAATTATTCCCGATACTCTTGGGGGACTGATTGTTAACGGTATAGACGATTGGGCCTTTGAAAACAATAAACTAATCAACTCGGTTATTATTCCGAATACCGTATCGCACATAGGAGACGGTGCTTTTGCAAACTGCACCGGACTACTTGCCGTTGTTATGCATGACGGTTTGACTCATATCGGTTGGGACGCTTTTTGCGGATGTACAAAAATTAAAAATATTACATTTCCTGACAGCGTTGTGACAATAGGCGGTTTTGCTTTCAGTGATTGTACATCGCTTAAGAATGTAAAAATAGGGAAAAATGTAATATCAATAGGTAGCTTTGCTTTTAATAGATGTTCAGCTCTTGAAACTATATACTTGCCTGAAAATCTTCAGAAAATCGGCGCCTTTGCATTTTGTGAGTGCGATAACCTGAAGGATATTTATTATCCTTTAGATAAATCAAGCAGAGCACTGTTATCCGTGTACTATAACGACAATATGAGCCGCAAGCGATGGCATTATAACAACTCGGATGAAGGAATACTTCCAGGAGACATAAACGAAGATGCCAAAGTTAATAACCGGGATATCTATCTGCTGCTAAGGTATATTTCGGATTGGGATGTGAGTATCGATAAATATTTGTCAGATGTAAACGGCGATACACTTGTTAATAATGCTGATGCTGTACTTCTTTTTCAGTTTCTTTCCGGATGGAATGTAAACATTCTTTGAAAATCAGCTCTAACAACATTAAACAGGACCTGAGATAAAATCCTCAAGTCCTGTTTTTATGTAAAACTATTATCAGATTTAATTAAGCGAATTAACCCAACCGGTCAGATACCGGAACAATCTCGCTATGTCCTGATTATTAACTGTTTTATCACCGTTTACATCCGATGCCTTTTCATTGGCGGTAACATTCATTCCCGAAACACTTTGAAAAAGCATTGTTAAATCCTGATTGTTAATAAGCTTATCTCCGTTAACATCGCCGATAGTAACAGGACCTGTAGCGGGTATAACCTCTGTTTTGCCTGTTTCATATCCGCATACTGTGCAGTATTCCGCTTTAAGTCCATCTGTATCCTCGGTTGCGGGAGTCTTAATGCACCAACCCAATGTATGTGCTTGCTCGCCAACCTTCAGTTGACATCCGGTACACAAGTGCCAGTGACCATCTTTATCACTGCTCCATGCTTGCTCAATACCGTCATGATTCGCAGAATCATAATCTCCGTAATCCTCACCGCACACTTCGCAAACCGCTTTGGTATGACAGGTAGCAGTACCGCCGGTATGAGTATGAGGTTGCGGATCAATAGGCTCGCCGGTAGCGGGATCAATACTTCCGCCGGTGTAATCACCCGGCTGCTCGGCAAACGCGGCAAAAGCCGAGGGTAATAACGCTAAAACAAGCATAACCGATAAAAAAAACGCCAATGCTTTAACTAACGAATCTTTCATGGCATTTCCTCCAGTATTCTTTGTTCACCTTGATTTTATCATAAATTTGTGGCCGCCGCAACATTTTTTTGTTATTTAAAATGTCAATATTTGGGCATTAATAAATTTGTTTTTTTAAGCCCTATAAAGCTCACACGATATATTATAAAGATAAACACAGAGGAGCACAATATGTACCGGCTATGTCGGACTAATCAACTGAAAAAATATGTGAATACTCCCTACTCTGAGCCATAGAAACATAATCGTCTGCGCCGACTATAATATGGTCAACAAGAAATATATCCATACTCTTAAGAGTAGCGGCAAGATCCTCTGTAATCGTACCGTCCCTTTGACTCGGTATTGCTATGCCGCTCGGATGATTGTGAGTCAACACAGCCGCAACCGCATTACGCCTTAAAATATGGCTTATTATATCGCGAAAAGATAATCCCACAGATGAAATATCCCCGTCTGACAGGAAATCAAAACCTAAAAGCTTTCCTTTACCGTCAAGCGTAATCAGACCTGCCCTCTCTTTTGTAATGCCTATGTATTGCTTTACGGCAAATTCACCTATATCGTCAAGGCTCGTAAAAGCAGGAGCTTCGTTTGACTTTTGATTATAGTATATCCTTGCTATTGGCAGTATGGATTTTATCAGCAACGCGGACCGTTCGCTTAATCCTTCTACCTTGGCAATTTCTTCAATAGGAGCGTCGAGCACACCGGCAAGGGAACCGAAATGATTTATCAAAGCGTGAGCTATCGGATTTGTATCTTTACGACTTATGCAATAAAAAAGCAAAAATTCAAGCACTTTATGAGGCGGGGTGTTTTCATCCAATCCGTTTTTCATTATTTCCTTACGCATTCGCTCGCGATGTCCGTCATGGATTGATTGTGCCATAAAAAACCCTCTCCCGAAAACTCATAAAGCTGAATTGAGTATAGCATAGTTCTATCTTTTCTGCAAGTATAAAAGCACACTTGGCTTTTACACCAACTGTCATTTTAATTATTGCAACCTAAATACACAAAACTATCCGCAGTCTTAATATCTTACTCCATTTACTTGTAAATTGTACCGCCGATTATTGTTTGCAAGAGGTTGTATTTACTGTCTAAAACTATAAAGTCCGCATCATATCCGACAGATATCTCACCTTTGTTTACACCGAGTAATCTCGCCGGAGTTCTGCTTGCCATAATAAAAGCATCCTCCGCAGGTATCCCGAATTCTATCGCTTTTTTAACACAGTCAAGCAAAAAAACCGTGCTGCCCGCAAGCGTACCGTCTTTTAACCTACAGCCGTTTTCCGAAAGAGTAACTTCCAGACCGCCTGAAGTGTACTCACCGTAAGGTAGTCCCGTAGGTGCTATTGAGTCACTTATAAGGCAAATCCTATCGGGTCCTAAAGCTTTATACAACGACCATACTGCTCCCTTTGCGACATGAAGACCATCACATATAAGTTGAGCATATATTCCCTTTTCAACAGCCGCCCCTATCGGTCCGGGTGCCCTGTGCATCATAGCGGGCATTGCATTAAATGTATGAGTAAGACACTTAGCGCCTTTTTCTATCGCATTTACAGCGGTTTCATAGTCACAATCTGTGTGACCTATTGAACACAAAGCATCACAATTTTCTATAAATTCTAATGCACCGTCGACCTCAGGGGCTATCGTTACCATTTTTACATTTTTAAATTCTCGATATTCACCAATATCAGGCTTGCGTATGTACTTTTCATCCTGAGCGCCTTTTCGGCTTGCCGATATATAAGGCCCTTCAATATGGAAGCCAATAATCTGAGCCCCGGTTATTGATTTGATATCCCGATCAACGGCAGATTTTATCACACTTATATCAACGGTAGAAGTTGTCGGCAACCAAGAGGTTGTGCCGTTTTGAGCCTCGAAATGAGACAGCTCGGAAATTCTGCCGCTATTTACTTCAATGCCCATACAGCCGTGTGCATGAACATCAATAAGGCCTGCAAATACACTATTACCCTTAAGATCAAATCCTTTTTCATTAGTCCTTGAAAGTGATGTTATCTTGCCGCATTCTACAGTAATATCGGTGATTTTACCGCCGATCAAGGCATTTTTGTATGTCATATAATCACCTCGCATTGCAAATTATATTATAACTATCGTTGATTGTTGAATCAATCAGATAATCTCTATTGAATGAGAGCGAAAAAATGTTTTCTGCGGAGATAGCGCATTTATACCTTCTTTTTTAGTTATATCCTTGTCATGGTCAGCATTATCGGTTATTCCGCACCAGGGTTCAATACAGACAAAATCCGCTTTCGGCACTGTCCAAACAAGGAAATAGTCAAAGCCCTCAAACATTACTTTTATACTTCGCCGGCTCATATTTGTTTTAAGAACCGCGCTTTTTGACTTTAAATCTTTGAAAATCAATGCATCATCCGTAAAATAATCGTATTTAAGAGGTAAAATATTATTATCTTTAAGTATAAGCTTTTTCTCTCCGGATAAAACACCGCCGCATACCTTGTATGCATAAAGCGTTTCCCTCTGAGAAAACTTTATCTCGTAGTTTTCAAGACCGTAAGGCAACCGGTAACCCTCATGCGCGCCGATAGAAAAATACATGGTTTCTGCCGATAGGTTTTTAACCTCATATTTCACATCAAGCTTTGCTTCGCTTAAAGTAAAAATAACCCTTAGCTCATAATCAAACGGATACTGTGCCTTAATTGATTCATTTGACATATGCAAAAGCGTCACAGAATTATCGGTCTTGTTCTCAACGGTAAATACTTCAGAACTCGCAAACCCATGCTTCTGCATATGATATGTCCTGCCGTTGTAAATGTACTCATCATCTTTAAGACCGCTGCAAATCGGAAACAAAACCGGCGCTGATTCATTCCAAATATTCTTATCGGGCTGCCATATATATTCGATATTTTTAAGTTTTAAACTTCTGAGCTGAGCACCAATATTTGAAATCTCAGCTTTTGTATCATTGTAAGATAATGTTATCAATTTCTTTTACACAACCTATATCTGCAAAATAATAACGACATATGCATATTAACACATTTCCGTTGAATAATCAACATTTGAGTCGGAACATATCGCACTTACATTAGGTGAAAGACGAAATAATCATATCATACATTTTGGCTTTTGGGAAGTATCCGCCGTGAAAATCGGCAGGAGGGTTTAAAAGCACATAAAATACAAGCCGAGACCACATCAATTCTATTACATATTACTTCTTACCTTTTACTTTCCAAAAATCCCAAACGATTTGCAATGAATAAAGCAAGAAACGATTCAAAAGTGAAATCGAACACTGAAGTATTCGGTGAAATTAAATCCGTCCTCTTAACCCGACAAAGTCGGATTTCACCGCGAAGCGATTTTACCCACCGAAGGTGGATTTCACCCGTCCGCAGGACGGATTTAGTTGAAAAATCCTCGTCCGAAGACGAGGATTTTTCTGGGATTATCGCTCGAATATGCAAAATGGGTAAAACAGGTAAAAAAGCATATTTTGAAGGCACTTGTATGTAGTATAGATATGGCCACCTTAAACGCTCGAAATCACAAAAGTGAAACATCTTGCTTCGCTCTATGCGCTATACCCATATTGCTATTGGCATAGCGCATAGAACCATCCCGCGCGATTTCTTTTTCGCGAAAAATCAAAAGCTTTATCATTGTAAACCTTATTTATGAAAAAAATTAACCCTAAAAGGTTGACAAACACTATATGATGTGTTATACTCATCATGACCTATAAGGTTAAGGAGGAAATGAACATGATTACAAGCGTAGGAAAGTTTTTAAGGAAGCTGCGAATAGACAGCGGAGAGATTCTTCGTGACATGGCGAAAAAACTCGACGTATCTTCTGCTTTCCTTTCCGCTGTGGAAAACGGAAAAAAGAAGGTGCCAGACACATGGCTACCTAAATTAAAAACTGCCTATTCGTTGACTTTACAACAAATGGACGAGTTAAAGAACGCTATCGCGGAATCCAGCGATACGGTTGAACTCAACGTCCGCAATGCGTCTGCCGCAAACCGCCAGCTTGCTGTTTCATTCGCCCGTAAGTTTGATACGCTTGACGAAGAAACCGCAAAAAAACTGTTTGACATTCTGAAAAGCCATAAGGAGGATTAACACTTGAGCGAATACATCGTGGAGGGCAATTCCCGAAAAGACTTGCGAAACCTTGCCTTTATCCTCCGAAAGCATCTTGGACTGGAAAACCAACTTTGGGTTCCCATCGTGGAATTGTTAGACGTATTAGCGGAAATCCTTGAAGGCTTTAGCTATGAAATCGTCCCCGACCTTGCTATGTCACCGGGAACGCACGCCGAAACCGATATAAGAACGGGTCACATTACAATCAAGGAAAGCGTATATGAAAGAGCCTGCAACGGCGAAGGGCGTGACCGTATGACAATAGCGCATGAGATAGGGCACTTTTTCACGCTCTGTTTTTGCGGATTCAGGCTGCAGCGCAATTTTGCCAAACAAGAGGTCAAAAACTTTAATGATCCCGAATGGCAGGCAAAGTGTTTTGCCGGTGAATTTCTTGTGCCTTTTCATCTCACGGGAAATATGACCGCTGCGGAAATTGCATCAGTATGTGCCGTCTCATATGATGCGGCTGACTATCAGCTTAATCACAGAAACTGAAAGGAGTTGGTGCAATTGCTTGTCGCTGCAAAAAGAAAAGCACTGCATTGATTGTTGGCGCAATCAATACAATGCTTACCTCCGAGTATCTCTACCCGTAATCTGGTACTTTCATTATAGCGATACTCGGAGCCGATGTCAAGATTTTCTCGTGAATTCCGCAAAAAAACTCTCTTGACAAATCATTCTATCTGTGCCTCCGGGTATCTCTTCCCGTAATCTGGTAAATTACATCTGAGACGCCCGGAAGGCACGGCCACAGGGTAAATCTTTCTTTAAGGCACAGCTTTATGCCCTGCGGTAATGTGCCGAAAGGAGACAATTATTATGTCTCAGGTAAATTGCACCCGAAAGGGGTGCAAAGACGTTTTTCATGCCTTCATGGTGCAGAATGCGACCTATGAGGGCGAATTCGAAATTCCCTGCATTTCGCCTGAAACGGCGATTCCTACCAAACTGATATCTTTCTCAAAGGCGATCAGCAGAACGGATTTCGACGCATGGGTACACTTTTATGAGGACGACGCGTCATTTGAACGGCTTTGGAATCAGCCATTCAAATATCTGCCGATCCTCAAACGGTATAAAGGTGTTATCGCGCCGGATTTCAGCTTATACCGCGATATGCCGCTTGTCATGCAGCACTGGAACATCTACCGCAGTCATGCGGTCGCCGTATGGCTGCAAAGCGAAGGCGTCCCTGTCATCGCTAACGTGCGATGGGGTGACGAGCGTACATACGAGCCATGCTGTCTCGGTGTACCAAAAGGCGCTACCATTGCAATCGGCTCTCACGGCTGCATCAAACTTTTGCAGGAGCGCGGGTTCTTTATTCGCGGACTAGAGTATGTGGTCAACACGCTGAACCCGAAAGCCATTATCGTTTACGGAACTGCGCCTGACGCCATTTTTGGCAAGTATAAGGCTGCCGGGATCAGGATTTTGCAGTTTGACAGCGACTTTATGGTTACTCACCGAAGGGCGGTGAGCGAGTAATGGGCGCTGGATTTCACGGCGGGTTTGGCGGAACAAAAGGCGGCACGTCTATTTACACGGGGTCATCAAAATCATCTGCTCTTGGTTCAGTTTCATCTCTTCCGAAACAAATACAAGGAAGTGCAAAGTCTTTTTTCAAGGGTGGATCGAATCATTATGATAAGTTTTCAGTGGATAAACTGAACGATGGAAACTATCAGATCAAGATGGAAAATCCGGGGAGAGTGCCCGGCTCAAAAGCTGTTTATTATAAAATTGTTGATCCAGAGGGACATACAGTTCGTGTCTATAAAGAAACTTATGATCCCAGCGGCAAACTAGTTCATGTAAAGGAGAAATGACGATGGAAAAATTGCTTGACCAGTTCCGAAAAATGGAGATCAGTAAAGCAGATTTGCAGACGTTTTTCGGAAATGATTTGCACAACGCAGATTGCAGTAAGCCCCAAAAGATAGGACGAGCCGATGTAGCAAACGCCATTCGGGCAATTCTGGATGGCTCAAAAGCTATGTTAGATGTGGTTGAATGGGTAAATGTAGTTTGGTTTACAGATTTGTTCGTGTTTCCTGACGATGAAGCGGATAGCATTGTAAGTGTCCTTGAAGTTCTTGAAACGATGGATGAAGAAGACGTAGTCGTAACCACAGATGAGCTAAGTAACATGCTATCAGCATTAAATGCAAATGAAGAGTATTTGGCTTAATAAATAGCAATAGTACCCTTACGATTATGAAAATGCCCGGTGGGATTTCCCGTCGGGCATTTTCTGTGCATATAATACTAAAAAATTAGGATAACCTCAAACGCCTAACAGCGCCCTCTTTGAAATAAGCTTTATCAATTCATACCGCCGTTCCGGAAATAACCATGTAATAAAATCCACAGCGATTGGTTCGACGGCAAGGGTACCGCCACCAGAGCCTTGCTTCGATTCAATACCCCGAGCGTTTGTTTCGGTTGTCCAAACCTTTGCGGTCAACGTAAAGGACGGCTCATGCGTTTTCTCAATCAGGCTTTTTGCCGCCTCATCGTTGAAATAATGAGGGTTATGCTCCTTTTCCCAAAGACGTAAAAACTCAAGCGTATTCCGATCCCGTAACCATGATTGAATCACATACCCGGGGTTCGTTTCGTTCTTTCTCTTTGCGAACTGGGTAAGTGAAACCATATTGCGCTCGCTATCTTTTCTATATACCCGCAAATCCATCAAAAGCTTGGCATACTCTTTGTTTGTTTCTATAAGTTTTTCAATTCTTTCTTTTTCCTCTTGAATCTGCAACTCTATTTCTGCTTGCGGTATTTTAATTCTCTTTAAAATCTTGTGAGTATTCTCTTCAAATTCAATCAAATATTCGTGAACGGCGTTGCCGTAAAAATCAAAATCCATGATTTGTCCCTCCCTACCACTTTAAATTATATCATATTTTCGACAAAATGGTAGAGGGTATTTGTTAACACGCCTTTTTAGAACGGCCGTCCTTGATAATACACGTCTCATAGAACTTCTCAAAAGAAACGATGTCTATATATTTTTTACTGGATAACACATTATCAATGTACTGTGCCGACCAACGATCTTTGCCGGATGGAGACTTGATGTCTATGTTAAAAAGCTCGTCGGAGATTTTTCTCAAACTGCAACCATCAAGATACATATCATAAATCAGTTTAATTGCCTCTGCCTCATCTTCTTTAATGCAAATTCTGTCACCGACAACTTGATAACCATAAATAATTTTCATTGTAAAACCATCCTTCCTAATTCCACTTATTTTTATGTTTATATTTCAAAAAAGAGGCAAACCTGCAGTTTTTTAGGTTTGCAACCGGCTGATATGTATTTTCGAACCTGATTTAAGGTCAAAACGCATGATTTTGCTCAAAAATCGCCCTAAAACAGCAACAAACCCACTCCATTTTATGTCTGGAATGGGTTTGTCAATCTTGTCTGTTCAAGACAAAATAGCCCAAGGGCGAAAATGGGGTAAATTTGATATTTCTGGCACCATTTCAATATGAGCGAGAATTATGGTTTTTACACCAACAAAATAGCCCAAGAACATTTTCTTTGTATGTAAGAAAGCAGAACGCTATATTGTCTTTAGCGTTCTGCTTTTCCATGAGAGGAGATTATGACTTTTCTTTGTTGTAGATTGGCTCCGTTATTTCGATTCCGCCTTTAAGGTAAACGGTTATTGTGTCGTCACTATTGACTTTGATAGTATCAACCAAACGTCGCACAACTTTATCATCATATTCAGTGAAAACAATGTCATGTTCATCCAGCCATTTGATAGCACGGCACACATCTTCGTTAGCCCTAATATCATCTTGCATGTTTTGCTGTGCTCGTTTTAGCTGTTGTCGAAGTACCATTATTTCCGAATAGATACGAGCAATTTCCGTTTCGTATTTTTCTGAGTTGCCACCGGATTTCATGTTGAGTTTTACAAGTTCAGTTGCATCGCTTTGTTTTTGGGATATGCATTGTTCAATGGAAAACACGTCAAATGCTTTTTCGGCCCCTGTATTCATTGAAAAACAACTCCTTTGTGGCTCGATGTTTGTTTTGCATCTTTCATCTTACCACTTTTGAGTTGTTTTTCAATTTTTATTTGTCACCCATCAATTGTATCATAACAAATTTGCCCCATATTTTGTTGATTTTGACAACCTATTTCAATCATTTAAAAGACCGGCAACTCGCCTGAGGCAAGTTGCCGGTCTTTTAAATCTATTTATCAGCTTATAGAGTCAAGCCAAATAACACTTGACGGGTTGGTATCAAAGGTTGCCACGGCCTCTTTTAGCCCTTTGAGGCTCGAGGCATATTTGTAACTACCGCCTATCGGACCGTAAGCCATAACTCTGTCCTGAACAGCGCCTCTGCGCTGTATATACACATTTCCGGACATCGTAATGCCTTCTGCCATCTGGGGTGAAGAACTCCAGGTCCACATAACAAGCGATGACTTTGTGCAATCAAGGATATTGTCCTTTATTGACATATTGGTGATATTGCTGTAATACTTGTTCTTTGAAAAACAAATATCAGCGCAACGGTAGTATTCATCGCATCTTCTCGCAGAGCCCCAACCATAACCGGCATTACGCAGAATATTGTTATTTATTTCAATGTTGCTCATAACGCTTGTGGTATAGGTGGCAAAAATCTCTATGTTGTAATGGCACCGTTCAATAACATTATCATTGAATTTAATGTTTTTAAATTCGCCGTTGCCGCTCCATGACTGATATGTAACACCGGCGTCAAAACAATCGTGGATATAAGAATTTATAACTTCAAAACCGTCACCCAATTGACCTAACTGTATGCCGTTACCGTAACGGTTTCCGCTATGACGGGCGCCGCCGATAAAGCCCACTTCACAGTTTGTTATATAAACCCTGTTTTTGCTGTTGCCGTTCATACCGTGACCGCCACCGTATTTGACGGCAATATTATCGATTTTTACATCATTTTCAAAGGATATTACTTCGCGCTTTAAAGCAATTTCTATATGCCCGAAACGATTGGCGGGATTAGTGCTCGAATAAAGATACAAATAGCCACCGTCAGAGTCGCTGTAATCGGGTGCGTAAAATTCAAGGTCGGAGTCAACATCCGAAAGGCTGTAAGAATAGTTGTTATTGCTTGTGTTTGGTTTTGCTATGTTTTTGCACGGTATTTCTTCGCCGGTGATATTATCAAATGCATATACCATACCTGCGGTTGCACCGTCTGTAGGACTGCTCGAATATTTTATCCGCCAGACACTACCGCCCGTATTCTCCCAAAGCCCGGCATTTAGTGTGCCGCCGTAGTTCTGCTTAGAACCTGCAAACAACGGTTTTTCGCCCTCACCGTAAGCGCCGTATACTCTGTTCGATACAAAGTTTACAACATTATCTGTGCTATCTGAGGTGTTGCGCCATATATCAGAGCGCCTGAACAGAATTGTATCCCCGCTTTTTGAAACATTCATCGCCTTTTCGGGAGTTTTGAACGGAGCATTTTCTGTTTTTCCGTCATTATTATCGCTTCCAAGCGTGCTTGAAACATAATAAACCGTTCCGGTTGTTTCGATATCTTCGGCAGACATTATCTCTTTAATACGCTTTTTAGCTATGCTACTGGCACCACCGTCAGCATTACCGGCAACAAAGGTTGCTTCGATTTTAGTATGTACCAAATCTTTAACATCCGCCCATACTGTATCGTTATTCGGGTTAAAATACGGAGAAATACCGTCAGATGCCGTTTTACCTATGATTGTATCACCCAAAAGAGCCAAACGCTGTGAAAAGCTTAAATACTGGAAGAAGTTATCCGGGACCCGAACAAGAGAGGCATTAACGCTATTGTATGTGTTTGTGTTGTTATACATATACCAACCGTGAGCATAGAGGCTGCTCATCGAGGTGTCGCCCGACTGGTCGAGTATAACGCCTACACTGCTATTGCCTGCGGGTAATGTTTCAGGCAAAGCTTCATCATACAAAGCGCTATTATAAATCGGGTTAAGGTCACCTATTAGATTATTACCTACAGGCGACGACCCGGATAACTTAAATAACTTAACATTGGTGATATAAAATTCTTTATCACTGCTGTTTGCATCAAAATCAAAATAAATCCGTGTGTTTGGCTCGGTATCGCTGTATGAGGTTTTATCCGAGCCGGTTATTATTTCATAAGTTGCGGTATTCCTGCCGTTAGAATAATCGCTTATTTTATTTACGGTCGCACTACCTTTGCCGCTTGTTATTACCGAAACGATATCCCCGACACACCTGTAATCATAAGTTAGCCTGTAGGTAGCGGAAGGCTCAAGCTCAACCTTGAACTGAAGTTGCGTAACATAAAAACCTACGCCGCCTGCCACTTTAATAGCATATTCCCCGGCATCCGGAACATCGTTACCCGAGAAAAAGTCATTATCCGGTAAGTCAAGTAAATCTGCAGAAGAATATGTAAGCAAACCGTCGGCATTATCAAAACATAAAATATCCGAGGTGTTGCCGGAGGTAAATTTACCGGTATGTGAGAGCGCAAAATCACCGTTTGGCAGCACATTACTGCCAAGCGACGAACCGCTGACTTTTCGTACGGTTATATTAGAAAAATATACACTCTGACTGTTTTTAGAGCCTGAGGGCATACCGAGATATAAAGCAAAATTGCTGTTATATCCTTTTACTCTTGCACCCGAGGGCATTTTAAATCTGAAAGAGCGGTGAGAACCTGCGGCATCCGCCGAGGTATAGGACTGAGTTACCGAAACCCTTGACGACGCCGTATAATATGCCCCGTAAATTCGGGCGTCGCCTCCCCCGAAAGCACGATAATCTACATCAACCTGATATGTTTCTCCGGGAGCAAGGCAAGCGTTTGCCGAAATCGCACCTACCGCAGAGCCGGAAAGATAGCCGCTTATACGAAGCATTTTAGGCGTTCCCAAAGAACTGCTCTGATCCGAAAAATAGTTTTCGGGAATATCGCAAACCGCAAAGGCAGACTTCTCCCCCTCGAAGCTCCAAAGTGAAGCGGGAGCGGATACGATGCCGTCTTCGGACGAATAGTTATCATCCGGATGGGTATATGTATTATCCGTAATACTATATTCGGCAAAATCATTTATAAGGTTTTTCCCGTAAATATCGGCGGATGAGGTATTAAATGCGTAGAGCCTCACATCAGCTATCGCAAATGACGACTGGTAATTATATTCAGCCTCACTATTGCCGCTATGCTCACAATTTCCGATTAAAATCGCATGGTGAGCGCCGGCGGCATCTGCCGGTATATTCATTCGTATAAATACGGAATATGTCATACTGCCGGCATCATAAGAAACGCCTAAATTATTTCCGAAAGCTGCGCCTCCACCCGGTGTTTCCCCGTTGCCGGCACCGCCGTTATAAACATACAAAGGCTCGGATACAGCACCGTTTTCGGTAAGCCTTACAAGGCTTACAATTGGCAAATTATCACCAAAAAGCTTTGCTTTAAAGGTAAGCTTATAGAGTTTATCGCCTATAAGGCTCACTCCGCCGGTAGATTTAAAAACAATAGGCATAAATACATTGGCGGTCTTTCCGGTAGAGCTTAATACCACCATTTTTTTACTGCCCATACCGGTTATTTCAATTTCTTGAGAGCTTAATTCGGTTACACCCTTGTCTGCAAAATAGCGACCCGAATGAAGCTGGCAATCACAGGTATAATATGCCCTGTAACCGATACTCTCAGTCGTTGGCACAACCAGCGGATGATATTGCCATGTGTGCACCTCGAAATAATTAGTATCAATATTGCGTATTCCAACACAATCGCTCCCTGTGCCCATTGCATACCAGCAATTAAGCGGTGCAGACATAGGCGTCTTATCGCTAACAAAATCCGAAGAGGAGCTTGAAAAGTTTTCAAGTGTAACTTTGGTACTTAAATCTACCGTTTTATCGCTTATATCGGTGATAAGGTTTTCACCTGATGTGCTGCCTGACTGCTCGTTGTATTCATATAGCTCCGGCTCACAAAAGGCAAACGAAGCATTACTGCTCGACGGCACAAACCCGGCGCCTCTGTATATTCCGTTGCCGACAATCAGCGCAAAGTTAGCGCCCGAAATTGCATCGGTATAGTGATAAGGCATTCGGCTCATCTCGTCAAGCGAGGGCGCCCACATCTTTATAAGCGCCGTCATAACCCCGTTTTCGGGGTCATAACTGTATTCGGTAACGCACATATCATCTTCCTCAGGCACGGATACATGCGCACCGGTACCGCCCCAATAACGAGCCCGGAAATTTGAAACCGTGGGTATCTCATCCCCAAAAACCGCCATTTTGCAGGTAAACTTAAACCACTTAGTGCCACTAAAGCCCTTAAGAGCCAACGGAATTACCGCACAAGCACTCTTTTGGTTGCCTGTGCTTGAGATATAAATCATTTGCCGTTTAGCGGTAATATCGGTTATTTCGTTCTCCCCATAGGCATCGGAAAAATATTTATTGCACGAAGGACAACTGTAATAATTGCGAGTTGTATCTGTCGAATCATAATGAGTAAGATTATGATTGCCGGCTAAACACTCTGTAAGATTAATGCTATGTATCAAAGCCGTTTGACCTTCGACCTGCCATTTATTTTGGTCGCCTGTTATTACATCTTTTGCATGCATAGACATATTAGAGGTATACCCAAGCCCGCATCTGTAGGCATAGGTGGTGGTTGTGTCTAATGTTTCATCATAAAAGCCCGGAGCAACATCTTCATAGTAAAGCTCGCCGACAGTCCAGTTCCTCGGCCCTGTTGTGGTTATTTCCTTACACTCATAGATATCAACCTTAATATCGCTGAAAGCAAACGAGGAATTAAAACTGCTTGAATCTACCCTGTTTTTCTCGGCAACATGCTCTGCGTTGCCAAGTGTCAATACTTCGGTTATGCCGTATTGGGTCCTGTACTCGCTATCATTTTTCCTCATGCGTATCCAACCGACATATTCGCCGGTTTCGGCATTATAGGTAGATGCAGGAAGCCCGATATCGTTAGTTGTGGCATATCCGTGGGTTTGAACATTAATTGCAGAAGCCGGATGCCCTTGCGAGTTTAGTCCCTTCCAGTTGCCGGACATACCGTAGCCGTGAATTCTACCTATAACCGGTGCGCCTGTTCCCTCAAGTCTTTTAGCATTACAGGTAACCTTTACAAAAACGCTGTCTTCAACGCAATATCCGCCGCCGCTTATAAAGAATTGGTCTACCGAAAACGGGATAAACAGGTTGCCTGCCCTGTTAAGTGACGGTGAAGAGGACTCTGCCTCCCCTTGATGATTAGCCTCAACTATTACGGCTTTTTTGGCTATATCGGATATAATCGAATATCCCGAATTATCGCTGTTTTTGAGCATTTCAAAATATATTCCGGCATAATTCGGGTTGGTATAATACTCCCTTGTGGTGGCTGTGGCATCGGTACGGAGGAAATTTGATTTATTATAATCGTTTGAGGTATTAAAATTCTTAGGCACGGTTATATGGCGAACAAGATTACTGCCGCCTAAAACATGCCATTTACTACCTGTTGCATAGGCAGGACAGTCCCATTCCTCACAGGCGTCTTTTCTGAAATAATATGTGCCCTTAAAATCGACATTTTCGTCATCAAACGAGGGGCAAAGATTAGTGCTGTTAAGCACCGTGCCCGAAGAATTACAATACTGTATAACAGGGTCGCTTAATATAAAAGAATTATCATAATCGGCGGTTGAGGTTGTATTGCTGAATTGTGCGTTACCTATAGTAAGATATCCCCACCGCTGACCGCTTGTCCTTGTAAAATTATAAGTACTGCCTGCCGCACTTGATACTGTGTATGAACGGTTAGTTTTATAGTTATCCGTTATATTGCCTTTAAATACAGCCGTGCAAATACCGCCTGAAAGGCTGACGCTCTTTACATAATCGGGTCTTGAATATGTAAGGTCTGTGCCGCCCGTACCCGTATATAAAATACCTATAACCGGCCTACTTCCCGAAAGCATTTTGCATTTGAATGTAAGCTTAAAATAGGTTTCACCGCTGAAAGTTGTACTACCAACGCTTCTGAAGTCCATAGGCAGCATAACATCAGCATTTCTTTTATATGTGCTGTCACTCCCCGCTTTGCCGATAAATACAGCTTTTTCGGTATCTGCGCCCACCTCGACCGATATAGCGGATAAGGGAATTGACGAAAAAACCGAAGCGAAAATAAGCAATGATAAAAGAATAGAAATAATTTTACCAAACCGCATATCGAGTCCTCCTGTTTTTATTAAGTCAAGTTTACATTAATATATTATCACAAATTTTCAGAAATATCAAATATCTATATTGCATTTTTAGATATTCTGTGTTAGAATATCTGCAAAGGAGTTATGAAAAATGGAAATACGAGTTTTAAAGTACTTTTTAGAGGTGGCAAAAGAAGGGAATATAACACGCGCGGCAGAGCATCTGCATGTGTCACAGCCTACAATTTCAAAGCAGATCAAAGAGCTTGAAGAGGAGCTTGGCGTCAGGCTTTTCACGAGAACAAATTATGCAATTAAGCTTACTCAACCAGGCGTTTTGCTTAAAGAGCGTGCAGAGGATATAATTGGACTTGTTAACAAAACGGGCTCGGAGTTTAAGTCACTTGACGATATAAGCGGTGATATTTACATAGGTGCCGCAGAGTCACAGCTTATGCAATATTTTGCACAAGCCGTAAAATCGGTTATGGATAAGTATCCTAAAATACATATTAATATCTTCAGCGGGGATAGCGCAGGTATTTGCGAAAGGCTTGATAAGGGAATTGATGATTTCGGTCTGATATTAAATTATTTTGACCCTAAAAAGTATAATTACTACTGGATGTCAAATGAAAAAAAGTTTGATACTTGGGGTGTCCTTATGAGGAAAGACGACCCTTTGGCAACAAAAAGCTCGCTTAAGCTGAACAACCTCATAGGTCTTCCGCTTATATGCTCAAAACAATGGAAAGACGAGAGTATGTCCCATTGGTTTAAGGATAACACAAATAAGCTTAACCTTGTTGCAACCTACAATCTTGCTTACAATGCATCGGTTTTAGTAAAACAGCACATAGGATATGCCATAATGCTCGACGGCTTGATAAATACCGGAAAAGACAGCGAATTTTGCTTTGTTCCTATAAGCGACGCCTCCAAAGCCGGTTTAAATATAATCTGGCGTAAAAACCAGACCTTCAGCCCTGCCGCAAGGCTTTTAATGGACGAGCTTGAGTTAAGGTATTCTAAGCAAGCAAAGGAAAGTAATGATAAAACCTGAAAATATTGAGGTAACTTTATGAGTTTTGATAAAAAAGAATTGATGCGAACGGTTAAATTCACTCTATTTTCAATAAGTGCCGGCGTAATAGAGGCAGTAAGCTTTACACTTTTTGATGAGGTTTTTCATCTTAATTATTGGACCGCATATTTAATAGCCTTGATACTTTCGGTACTTTGGAATTTTACACTTAATCGAAAAATAACCTTTCATTCGGCAAACAATATACCGATAGCAATGCTTAAAGTGGCAGGCTATTATGCTGTTTTCACTCCCCTATCAACAATTTGGACAGCATATCTGACCTCAGATAAAATCGGTATCAATGAATATGTTGTCCTTGCAGGTACAATGATTATAAACTTTGTAACCGAATACCTTTTTCAAAGATTTGCGGTTTTCGGAAGGAGCATTGATACGGCAAAAGGCAAACAAAAAGCAGGCTCACAAAAGTGAGTTTAATCTGGCGAGAATCGAACTCGCCAGATTAAGCGTAGAGCAGATAATAAGAAAAATCAATGATGTCAGCGCTATGCGCCTAATGATGTTTAGGCTACGCCGAAATGATGTAGATTGTTTCACAATCAATGATGCGATGTTTGCCCGCCTCTTAATGTGCCGAAGGCACACATCATTACCGAAGGTAACATCGTTAGCACAAGCGACATCATTTGCCCGATAGGGCAAACATCATTCAAAAAACGCATCTTTTGGTAGACAAAAGATGCGTTTTTTGTGGTGCCGCTGACCGGACTTGAACCGGTACGGTATTGCTACCGAGGGATTTTAAGTCCCTTGCGTCTGCCAATTCCGCCACAGCGGCG
>JAFZUV010000006.1 GCA_017618135.1 Clostridia bacterium | reverse complement strand
TTGTGCTGCCTATGAATATAGCCGTCTCGGTTTCAACCGATTCCGCACTCGCCGGTACGGTCGCCGTAAGCGTTAACACCGTGAACATGGAGAATACCATGCACAGCGTCAATACTACGGACAATAGTCTCTTAGTTTTCAAAAAAAACCACCTCAAAACTTATTTTTAGAAACAAACCGTTGTTTCTTAATCTACCCAAACAACATTTTTAGGACTTGAATCAAAGGAACTGATTGCGCTGTTCAGAGCTGTTTGACCCGAGCCTGTTTTTTGATAGCCATACCAGTTCAGACCGCCTGTTCTGTTCTTACCGTGATAGTAGGTATTGTTTCTGATAGTCCATATACCGTTTTTATTGACTATCGGCTGAATAACACCATTTATCTTTTTGCATGTCGCATCATTGGTATCTTCTTTATAGTTTGTAGTGAATTGCCAGCGACAGATCCACGCATCGCATAAGTCAAATATATTGTTTTCAATGTATACATTATTTGCATACGGAAAAGCATGAGCATACATTATAAGGTGTTCGCCGTGCGGATCGGGTCTCTGTCCCGCAAAGGACGACCAGCCGTAACCCGCAAAGCGGCTTATATTATTCTCAATGTGAATATTGTCCAGTACCGCGTCGGTATAATCATAGCTCTTATGGTTATTACCGGACAGACCGTCGTTATGATTGCCGTGCCAAAGCTCTATTGATAGTGCGCAGTACTCTATGAGATTATTGCGGTAAATAATATTCTTGTAATCCTCGTCATGGGTACCCTCAAGTCTCCTGGCGTTGGGATCAATAGAATTGCCCTGGAAAGTAATACCGGTATCATATATCTGGTATACCCAGCAGTTCTCAACAATGTGACCGTCACATCCCTGCCACATCTGAATAGCATTACCGAGTCTGGTGGTTGAATTCTGCGAAGCACCGCCAATAAAACCAATCTCACAATTTGAGACTTTTGTATTATCTGCCGCCTCTAAATCAACACCGAATTTACCGAAATACTTGATTTTAATATTATCAACGGTAACACCGGAAACACGAGTGATATCAAACGCCGCCTTATTAAGGCAAACCTCGATATCCTTATACGCCTTACCGGGATTGCCTTTATCGCAATAAATATACAGTGTACTCTGCGCGCGATTATAGTAAAAATCGCCGTTCTTAGAGAGAGACAACAAGCCTTTAGTGGTCTTGTATCCCACCATCTCACCGTGATCAAATACCATAAGACCTATATCAATATCACTGATGCTTAATTTCCAAACATTTTTAAGGTTGGAAGCGGTCCAGTATTTTTTATCGGCATAGTTCCGCGGCGAACCGTAAAAAGCGGGTTTTTCTCCGGTTCCGTAAGAACCGTAAGCAACTCCTTCCTTACACTTTATCGCCTTGGAAAGCCGCCATACGCCGCCGCGCTCAAAGAGCACGGCGTCACCGGCTTTAAGATTTAATTTAGTCACTATAGCGTCTGTGGTTTTGATTGCTGATGAAGGAGATGTACCGTCGTTTGCGTCATCCCCGCCCGGAGATACATAATATTTAGTACCTGTTACGGGATAAATATCAGCTGTATTGCCACTGCCAAGCACGCTATTGCGCATAGCCTCAGCTTCGGCGTCACTACTACCGTTCAAATGCGAAAGCGTAACTTTATCCCAAGGAGTTTTAAGCGTACTAACCGATGTTCCCGATTCGACGCTCTGCGGTAAATTATCGCTTGAATCTTCCTCTTCAAGCTCTATTGCCGATTTGAAGGCGGTACCGCCGACTTCAACCGAACCTTTACCGGATTTTTTGGACGAGTCGGAAGCATCACCCGAAGAATTGTCTTTATCTTCGGAATCAGCGTCTTCATCCCATTCATCCTCATCAGGTAAAACATCTGACTGAGATGAGGGGTTTTTCTTTGAAGAAGTCTTTTTTGCAGACTTGCCACCGAAGAGCTTACAACCGCAACACGCCAGCAATATACAAAGAACAAGCAGTAATGCGAGTATTCTTTTCATCATTCGCTCCTTTAAAGGTTACTTGTCAAACTTGGCAAGTGTATCATTAGCTTGTTTAACAGCCTTATTAAAGAACGGAGAAACAGAATCAAGTTTTGTTTCAACCTGAGCGGCTGTCATTTCACCGGTCCTTACCATTTTATCAATATCGCCAAGTGCTGTGCCGGCCGCCGCAGTAATCAAGCGGTCAACATTATAGTTATAATTTTTCTGACTCATAAGATAATTGTAGGTTTCAAGTATCTTCTCACTGTTGAAGAAGGTTTTTGCATCATAATTATCAGCATTAGCATACCAGCGAAGGAAGTAGTATGCCGCAGCACCGCATTTAGAACCCTTAGGTACGCCGAAAGCCTCAAATTCCTGGAAGTTAGTGTAATAGGTCTTGCCGGCCTGAGTCGGGAAAGGTACGCACTCAATATCATTATTAGCCTTAGACTCAGTAAAGTGGAAATCGGTTCTGCGCAGGGCAAGTATATTACTGGTAAAGAAGAGGTAGGTGCCGTTTTCAAACTTATCGCTTTCCGAAGCCGCCTCAGGGCAAAGTTCACCTTTATTACCTACTACTTCCTGCAAGCCGGAGATAACAGCGGGGCTCTTTAAGTTGTTTATATATTTTGTACCGTCAAAGGTTATAAGGTCAATATCGTTGAGCCATAAAAGATCTATCTGCCTCGAAGTCATCCATGCGGGGCGACCTACCTGTGATTTAAATGACCTGCACATTTCCTTGAATTTCTCATAGGTCCACTGACCGCTCTTCCAAAGGGTATAAGGATCTTCAAGCTTGTATCTGCTTATCATTGAAGGCTTATACATAACGACTGTCGGCTGCTGATTGAAAGTATTTTTAAGGTTAGCGGCATAATGTTTACCGTTATATGAATAAGCACTCATAACGCGTTCATCCCAGATAGCGCCTTTAAAATCGTAACCTGTAGCGTCTTCAAGACTCTGGCAGAGATACATTCTCGAAGGATCCGGTGAAATATAACGGATAAGATCCGGCGCCTTGCCGGCATTCTGCAAAGCGGCAATCTTAGTGTTGTATGTTTCATAATTGCCCTTGGTCCACTTTACCTTGATACCGGTAGCGGATTCAAATTTCTTTACTACCTTATCGGCATCGGTAACATCGGTTACCGGGTTCCATGAAAATACGGTAAATGTTTTGCCTTTAAGCTCTGCGGGGATGCTTGCCGCGAGCTGATCAAGGCTCATAGCATCTGCATTGGATACCGCGGCAGCGGTAACGGCATCTTTGGATTTTCCGCTCTTACTGCTATTTGTACTCTTAGAGCTTTTTGACTTGCCGCTCTTGGTAGCTTCGGAAGCATCGGCTCCCTCGTCAGTAAGACCGATATCGCTATCATCTTCTATATCCCAAGACTCGTCATCGTCAAGGGTGAAAGACGATGTTTTGGCCTTGCCGCACGCAGTAATGGATAAAGCAAGCGCAAGACAAAGCAATAAACATAACAGTTTGCTTAAATTGCTTTTTGTAAGGTAGTTTTTCATAATGATTCCTCCTAAATTCTTAACCAACGATACCGCTGGTGGAAATACTTTGAACAAATTTGCGCTGCATAAAAAGGAAATATGCAAGCAACGGTAAAATTGACAGGAAACAACTTGTTATTATGAGAGAGCCGAGTGAAAAAGTAAATTTCTTGGTTATCTCGGAAGTAAGATTGCTCGTAAAGTTCGCAAGCACCACACTTACGGGGTAATTGCCGGAAAGATATATCTGAGCTTGATAGTAATCGTTCCAATACCATACCACAGCAAACACAAGAACGGTTATAGCCGCCGCACCGGATGATGGCAGAACTATCTTTAAGAAGGTTTTCCAGGGACCGGCGCCATCCATCCATGCCGCCTCCTCAAGCTCTTTGGGCAGACCTTTGAAAAATTGCATGTATATGTAGATGAACAAGCCGTTCTTAAGACCCACAGAAAACAGCGATGTAAGCCAGAACACAAGCGGCGTATCGAGAACACTCGGGCGCAGCTCCCGACCAACGAGCTTTGAAAGCAAACCTAAAATTCCAAGAAAATCAAGGTGACGGAAATTATCGTAGCTCGCAATCATTACCATAGGATCAGGTATGAGGATACAGAGTATCATAAAACCTATCAGAAGCTTTTTGCCGCGAAACTCAAATCTCGCAAGACCGTATCCGACAACCGCACAGGTAAAGAATGATATCAGGGACGCCGCAACCTGATTTAAAAATGTGCTTGAAATCGAACGCACATAATCAAGAGCCTCAAAAGATATCTTGAAATTTTTGAGAGACAGACTCTTGGGCACCCACTGAACTGTGGGATCAAGCCAATCCGCAGTAGTCTTAAAAGAATTGATCGCCATAAAAAGGAAAGGATAGAAAAGTATGTACGCGAAAGCAATCAAAACCAGGTATCTGCAAAGACTCGCAACATCCCACACCACACGGCGTTTAAGTTTATACTTGTTGATATTCGGCATCACTACGCCTCCACTCCGAAAGTAAAATCTCAAGTAAAATGCAAATATATAATATATAATATAGTATATTAAGAAATAAAATGAGCAGAGCCACAGCACGAAAAGGATACACAAAGACAAACCCGGTGACACATTACCCTTTATGTGTTTTTTTGCACCTATCGCCGACAGCTCTTATTCTTTTATTCTTTTAAGTTCAATTCAATTTTTCAAAAATCCGGAATCTGTTAATTTGTAAAATACATTACACAAATTTGCAAGTTTATTATACACAATCAACAAAAGTTTGTATACTATATTTTTGCGCATTTTTATTATATTTTTGCGATTTTGGCGTTTTTTTTGCTTTTTCAGACAAAAAAGCACCAAAAACAAAAAAGTTCTCAGTGCAATTTTGAAAAATCGTTATTTTATAATATGTTTCCTTGCTGTAAGAGTTTATCTTGCAGCACTTTTCTGCTGCCTGATGTCATTTCCCAAAAATCTTTTTGCATTATACTCGCCTAATAGTCTTGAAGCAACACGAGGGGTATATATACGGTTGATTTCCGCCATAGACAAATTTGTGTTAATTATTGTGGGTTTACGAGCTAAAAGACGGGTGTTGACTATGTTATAAACCAAGCTCTGAATGTAGGGCGAAACAAACTCTCCGCCCAAGTCATCAATAATAAGCAAGTCACAATCAACCGCTTCAAGATATGCTTTGTCGCTATGCTCACCAAAATGCTCGCTTTCCATTTTTGCAAACATATTGTACGCACTTCCGTATATAACATTATATCCTTTAAGCAACAGCTCATAAGCTATTGCAAGCGACAGATGAGTCTTACCAAGCCCGGTATTACCTGTAAACAACAGACTTTCAGAGCTTAAAGGGTTAAACTTTATGGTATACTCTTTGCAAAGCTTAAATATAGCGGTCATACGCTTTTTGGGATTTCCGCCCTCCGTTTCGGTATCGGGATAGAAGCTTAAATCAAAGGTTTCAAACCGGCAGCTCTCAACCGGCGCGATTTTAGAAAGCTCTGTTATATAAAATTTTGTAGCGGCTGTTTTTATACAATCGCATACTTTTCCGCCATAATACCCTGTGTCCCGGCATTTTTCACAGTCATATTTAATTTCTTCAATTCCGGCAGACTTGATTATTTCTTTTTTCTCTTTGCTTAACTCGAACAGAGTTTTTTCCATGTCTTTCAGCTTACCTCTATCGCCGGAAATTGCTGTTATGGCAATTTTTGCACCTAAAGTTGACATCAATCTTTTAATTTCGGCAAAACGCGGATTATTCTCCTCAAGGCGCGACAGCGCGCTTTCCCTTGCCGCAATTTGTCTTGAAAGCAAGCTTTGTTTATTTTCAAGGCAAATATTATAGCACTCTTTTCTTGTCACTGCCATCCCTCCTAATCGCTGTTAAGCTTTGCCTCAAAAGCGTCTAAATCAAAGCCCGCAAAATCGTTGGCAACGCTCTGCCGCTTTGCGGCACGGTTATTGTTATCAACTTTAATATCCTCTTTTGTCTGATACCCCGCCGAATGCCATTTTTCAAGTATTTTACCTATATAAGCGAATGAAACCTTTGCCTTTTGGTCAACACAGGCATCATATGCGGCCTTCAGCATCTCCGCAGACATTCCCCACTCGTTTACCCAAAGGTTTGAAAGGAATATTTCCTTTTCACTCGGAAGCCGTTGTTCAATACCAAAAGTTTTTCGGACAACGCTGAATGCCAGTTTTCCTCTTGCCTCATCGGCAATCATCTTTTCTCCGTCACGCACCGATCGAACATCAGCTTTAATCCATTTTACCGCAATGGAGCGAATATTTGAAAGATTGGCTTTGTTTTCAGCTACCGCGTGCTGTAAAAGCAACAGTATTACCGATACATCCATACCGTAATCATCATAAAGCGAAACCAGAAGCCGACTCTCATTGTTTTTGAGATTTCTGCCGAATTTAAGTTGTGCCTCACGCAAAAGAAGGCGAATTTTGTCATCCTCCATACCGCGGGCTATTACATCCTCTCTCGTAGGTAATTCCGCACTTATCATAATATTTTTATCTTTCTTTTCCGGTTCACTGTTTTCCTTTTTCAGTATGCCGCAACGCACCCAAAAAAGTAATGCATCCTCAGCAGAAATTTCACTTATACCGATTTTTTCGGCAATATCCTTCGCGCTGATTTTATTGGATAAATCACGCATAACCAGAAGCAAAACCTTTAACTGCTCACCGGAGGCAAGCTTTATGTATTTATCGGCTACATCGCAAGGGATTGGAAAAGAAGACGACATACTTTTAAAGTCAAGCGAAAATTCCATAAAACTACCTCCTTAAAGCATCGGTTTAAATATTATAACAACAAATTACCGATTTGTAAACATAAAAAAACGCTCGCCATAAGACGAGCGCTTTTTATGTTGGCATCTACTTATTTTCCCAGGCAGCTGCCCGCCAAGTATCTTCAGCGCAAATGAGCTTAACTTCTGTGTTCGGAATGGGAACAGGTGGACCCTCATCGCAATCAACACCAACTCGCTGTTTTTTGACAGCAAGGCGATTATACTACATAATATTTTATTTGTCAAGTGTTATTTTAAACTTTTCATAAGATTTTTATAGGATGTGTAAAGCTCGCTTTCTTCATTAAAAGCGTCACGATAAACTTCAATAACTGCGTCGCCTTTATATCCAACCTTTTCGCAAAGCTCAAAAAACCCGTTAAAATCAAAATTACCCTTGGTAGGAAGCATACAATCGTTATCCGCTGAATTATCGCTTATGTGAATATGTTTTACGCTGTTTTTAAGCATTTTAACAGTATCGAACGGAGAATATCCACCCCTTATACACTGCTTGATATCGAGGCAAAAAGCGGCGCTTTCACCTAAATAATTTTTCATTTTTTCAAGAACCGCAAAGCTTCCCGCCCTGAAATTTACGACATTTTCCTGCAAAAGCGTGGCACCGTTTTCACGCACTGATTGCGCAATACCGGCAAATCGACAAAAATAGCCTTCATTATCAAGTGCGCTGTTTGGCTTTCCGCCGTGCATAATTATATATTTTGCTCCAAGCTCATTCGCTATCTCCGCATATCTTTTATACTGTGATATCCCTTCATCATATCTGCGTTGGTATGATGAAAAAAGCATAAATGACTCCGCTAAAGACATCGTAGGATGAACCGACAGCACCGACACGCCGTATGCGGCGGCTATTGACTTTAATTCAGAGACAAAGCTTTTATCAAGCTCACAGTTAGCGTTAAAAAATATCTCAGTTGTCTTAACGCCCGCCTTTGCAACGCTTAACAACGATTTTTCGGTTTCAAGCGGATAAAGGCAGGATGTGGAAACGCCTATTTTCAAGTTAATCCTCCCAGGGTGTGACAAACACAGTTTTATTGGTTGTGTAAACAACCATACCGGCTTTAGCCCCCGCCGGCTTTTTGACATATTTTACGGGCGTATAATCTACCGGAACTTTTGAGGAGTTCTTAGCCCGCGAATTCTCGGCGGCAAGTTTTGCGGCATAAAGCACTGTATTTTCACTCAACTCATTGCCGCCGCTTTTGACTATCACATGACTGCCGTGTATATTCTTGGTGTGAAACCACATATCGTTTTTATCGGCGAGACGGGTGGTAATATAATCGTTTTGAATATTGTTATGTCCTACAAAGATTTTATAACCCTCTTCGGACTTGTATTGTTCGATTTGCGACACTGAGTTTTGCTTACGCGCACTGCTTTTCCCTCTTAAATATCCGGCGCTTTGCAGCTCTTGCCTTATTTCCGCAATGTCAGTATTTCCCCGTGCCCTTTCAATGCTATCAAGCACCGAATCAAGATAATCTATTTCCTTTGTATCTTGTTCAATCAAATCACCGAGACTTGCAAATGCGACGCAGCTTTTTTTATAATTTTTGAAATATTTAGCCGCGTTTGCGGCGGGACTTAAAGCAGGGTCAAGCTTAATCCTTATCGTCTTAAGGTTTTCATCATAAAAATTCTGAACATCACAATACATATCACCGGTTTTTATGGCATGTATATTTGCTTTTATTAATTCACCTTTTACTCGCAGATTTTCACGGTCTTTAGTACTGTACAGATCCTTTTCCCTAAGGGCTTTTCTGCGTTTTGCACGCGAAAGAAGATTATTAACCGCCCTTAAAATATCTCCGCTTTGCTTTTTAAGTCTTGCAGCCTTATCGCGCTCATAGTAAAACTCATTCAACATTTCTCCGGCGGAAGAAAACTGCTTTTTTTGATAAAAACCGCCATATTGGTTAATATCAATAAAAGAAAACTCTTTAGGTACACCGTTTTCATATAAAGCAGTATACTTTGCTTCTCCGGTCAAAGCTCTGCGACAATTTTCAAGTGGTATGGTAAGAGCGGTCAAATCGGCGCCTACTGTTTCAATATCCGTCCTCCCGAAAGCTGAAAACGCAATTTCCCTGCAAACGAGGGGCGAAAAACCGTCAAGCACGCCAAGCAGTGCGTCAGCGACTTTGCCGCCCCTGCCTTTCACCTCTGATATGATTTTTTCTGTTTTTGTATCAAGTATACTGAGCTTTCCGCGACCCTCAGGATATGTGTAGACGGCACCCGGCATTATAATGCGGTTCGCGGTAATATCACTGCGGCTTAAAGCATCAAGTATTTTTCCGTTCTCGTCGCAAAGAATTATATTATTTGAACCGGCGATAAACTCACATATTATTTTAGGCTCAGTTATATCACCCATTTCGTTTACCGCTTGAAAATTTAACTCAATTACCCTTTCAAGTCCCTTTTGCTCAGCGGAAATAAACCAAGCGGAAGAAAACACCTTTCTCGCCAACATACAAAACATAGGTGGCGCCGCAGGATTTTCAAATTTATCGTTTGTAAATCCTATTCTTCCGGAACCGTTTCTTACCGATACATGTAGTTTAGATGAAAAGTCTTTTTTCTTTAAATGCAGTACCAACTCATCTTTATACGGTTGGTATATTTTTTCAACACGAGAGAGCTCTGCGCATTTGATTTCCCGCATTACCGTATGTAAAAAAGCGCCGTCAAATGCCATTTGAATCCCCCTCACCGAGTAATATTTTAAGCTTACTTGCAATATCGCGGCTTTCAAAACAGCAAGATGTATTTTTGCCGGTATTCTTAAGCTCATCCGCACGCCTTTGAGCTATGATATATTGCTTTTTAATATATGCTTTTCCCTCAGGATAATCGGGTCTTATAAGCCCTATCGTCCTGCGAAGCGAATCAATCGGATAAGAAATACCGCCAAAATGGCACTTCATAACGCTGTAGATTCTTTCGTTATCCTCTACCGCCTTTTCACACACAACAACAAATCCCGCGCCCGCTAAATAGTCGCGCAATCTGCCGGCACCGGTAGTAGGCTGCAAAATAAGCGACACTGTTTCGTCTCTAAGAAATAAAGCACGATCTATAATACCCGATATAACCTCTCCGCCAATTCCGGCAATTATAACGGTATCAGCCATATCTCTCGAGATTACGTCAAGCCCGTCACAAAGGTATAGATTTACATCATCAGCACCGCAGGCGGACAGGTTGCGTCTTGCCTTGTTAAGCGGTTTTTCTCTTATATCGGTAGCGCAAACACTAAGGCATTTGCCCGATTTATACAAAAAGGCGGACAGATAGCCGTGGTCGGTTCCGACATCACAAACTTTACTGCCCGACTGCACCATATCGGATATCAGTTTAAGCCTTTTTGAAATTCTCATATCACTTTTCTTCAAAATGACGGTTGAGAGCGGATATAAGCGCATCACAGTCGGTACCATGCGCCATACACGCCTGCTCAACAGTCTCGCCGCGCGATACCGGACAACCGAGGCAATGCATGCCTATTTCAAAAAAATACTTGCCGGCGGTTTCATCCATATCAAGAATGTCACCTATTATCATATCTTTAGTAATCTTCATAATTTTCTCCCTTTCCGTTAAAACAGTTTTGTATTGTCTTCAAGCGTTTTTCTGTTATGATTATAAAGTTTGCGGTCATTAAGAGCCCACATCCGGCCGGAGAATTCATCAGGTTTTACCGAACTTACAGCCTCACGCATTTCATAAATTCTCGAATCCAGCAAATCAAGCTCTGCAAGAATCTCTGCCTCTATAAACATAGGTCTGACCGCCGCGCCGAACTCCGGCTCTCCGTGATGAGAAAGTATCATATGCTGGAGCAAAACCGAAGTTTTTCGACTTATGCCGAGACGCTTTGCATACTCATCAATTTTTGAAGCGCCCATTGCCAAATGGCCGAGCAAATTTCCCTCTACGGTATAGCCTTCTGCTATGCCAAGTTCACCTACATTGAACTCATCAAGCTTTGAAATATCATGAAGTATCGCGCCCGAAATCAAGAGTTCTCTATCAACAAAAGGATATATTTTACATACGCTTTCACTCAGCCTCACTATGGATAACGCGTGCATCAAAAGTCCCCCGCGAACCGCGTGATGAAGCTTGAATGCGGCAGGAAAATACAGAAGCTTTTCCTTGTTATCGGAAAGTATTGCCGTAACCACCGTTTTTAGTTCTTCGTCCGAAAAACCATCCGCCAAAGCAAATAATTCGTCAAACATTTCTTCGCCTGAATACCCTACACTGCGAACCAAATCTTCAATTCTAACCTTATCGCTCTCATAAACGGTCCTTATGCGCTCTACACGCAGCTGATCGGAACCGTTATATACACTTATAGTGCCTCGCACTTTAACTATATCCTGAGCTTTATATTCCCCGTGCTCCGACGGAATATACCGCCAAAGCTTGGCGTTTATTTCACCCGACGAATCCGAAAGCGTAAAATCAAGATAAACATCTCCTTTGGATGAGGTCTTTTTCTCAACGCTTTTTACGATACAAAAGCCTTCTATTCTGCCATTATCGTCAATAGTATTAAAGTTCATCTTATTATTCCTTTATTATAATATTTTCTCTTGCCGGACCGTTACTTATCATAGCAAATTTATAGCCAATTTGTTCCTCAATAAATTCAATATATTTTTTGCAGTTTTCAGGTAAGTCAGAATAGTTTTTGATACCGGAAATATCACATTTCCAACCCTTCAAGGTATGTAATACCGGCTTCGCCTTTTCAAGCTTGTTTGTTACGGGAAAATCTTTTGTTATTAGGCCGTCAATTTCATAGCCGACACAAACCTTGATTTCATCAAGGTATCCGAGTGCGTCAACAACAGTGAGAATCGGGTGTGTAGTGCCTTGAACATCACATCCGTAACGGGTTGCTACGCAATCAAACCAGCCCATCCTGCGCGGTCTGCCTGTTGTGGCACCGTACTCGCCGCCGTCGCCGCCGTGATTTCTCATTTCTTCCGCTTCTTTTCCGAATATTTCACTTACAAAAGCACCTGCTCCGACGGCTGAGGAATATGCCTTAACGACAGTATAAACTTCCTTTATTGAATATGGAGGAAGTCCTGTGCCCACCGCGCCGTATGCGGCTGTTGTGTTTGATGATGTCACCATCGGATAAATTCCGTGATCGGTATCTTTTAATGTTCCGAGCTGACCCTCCAGCAATATTGTTTTTCCGGCTTTATCAGCTTCGAAACAGAGCTTGCGCACGTCACCGACAAAGTCCTTTATTCCCTCACGCCAAGCGAGCATTTTACTAAAAAGCTCATCGTCGTTTATCGGTGGTTTATGATACAAATTTTCTATCACAATATTTTTGACTTCAAGCACGCGGTCAATTTTCTCTTTTAAAGCCTTTTCATCAAAAAGCTCACATACTTGAAATCCTATCTTCGCGTATTTATCTGAGTAAAACGGCGCTATCCCCGATTTTGTAGAGCCAAAGCTTGCCTTGCCGAGTCTCTCCTCTTCATAAACATCAAAAAGCACATGATACGGCATAACCATTTGGCAGCGCTCGCTGATAACAAGATTGGGCTTCGGAACACCGCGGCTTATTATCTCGTCGTACTCTTTTAAAAGTTTATCAATATCTAAAGCCACGCCGTTGCCGATGCAATTAGTCACGCCCTCGTTAAACACGCCGGAAGGCATAGTGTGAAGAGCAAATTTACCGTACTTGTTATGAATGGTGTGACCGGCATTGGCTCCCCCCTGGAACCGCACTACAATATCGGCGTTACCCGATAACATATCGGTTATTTTGCCCTTTCCTTCGTCGCCCCAGTTAGCGCCGACAACTGCTTTTACCATACAACTATCCCCTAATATAAAAAATTTACCTGCATATTATAATACATTTTCATGCTATTTTCAACAAAAAAGCGTAAAACAGTTATAATAATTATGCAAAGCGGCTTATTTTGCCGGAAACACTCACAATAAATACTTGTATTAAGATTTTCTTTGTGGTAAAATATGTGATGACTTGAAAAGATTCACGGAGGTATAATCTTGAAATACTTTCAAACTTTTTTAAGATACAGATACTTGTTGTTTAATCTTATAAACAGAGACATAAAGGTCAAATACCGCAGGTCGATTTTAGGCATTCTGTGGAGTGTTTTAAATCCCCTTCTTATGATGGCGGTAATATCTACGGTATTTTCCACTCTTTTCGGTATGGGCGGAAAATTCGGCGGTCTTTCCGTGCCGTTCCATATTTATTACCTTACGGGTGCCACAATATTTAATTTTGTATCCGAAGCAACATCAACATCTATGATGTCGGTATTTTCAGCGTCTCAGCTTATAAAGAAGGTATATATACCGAAATACATTTTTCCGCTTGAAAAATGTATGTTCGCTTTTGTAAATATGCTTTTTTCACTAATAGCGGTATTTATAGTAATGGTTGTGTCGCGCGTTGAATTTCATGCAACAATAGTTTTGATTTTTATACCAATCATATACGCTTTAATTTTCTCAATAGGTATGAGTCTTCTTTTATCGGCACTCACGGTGTTTTTCAGGGATATTCTCCACATCTACAGCGTCTTTCTCACCGCTTGGATGTATGCAACGCCGATAATTTATCCGCTCGGCATACTCAACGACCATCCAAAGCTTATGTTTATTATGAAATTGAACCCTATGTATTATTTTGTAGAGTATTTCAGAAGCGTCGTGGTTTACGGTACAATTCCCGGCATTAGGGATAATGTTGTATGCCTGGCTTGCTCAATAGTTATGCTGATAATCGGCATAGCCGTATTTAAGGCTAAACAGGATAAATTCGTTTTGTATATGTAATCGGAGGTGGTAAGATTGAGCAATGCTGTTGAGATTAAAAATGTGTCAATGCACTTTAATATGGCAAAGGAAAAGGTTGACAGTATCAAGGAGTATTTAATCAAATTTTTCAAAAAACAACTGTTTTTCGAAAAATTTGTCGCGTTGGATGATATAAATCTTGAAATAAAGGCAGGCGAAGTTTTCGGCCTTGTAGGTCTTAACGGTTGCGGTAAATCCACACTTTTAAAAATCATTTCAGGCATATATAAGCCCACCACTGGTTCTGTTAAAGTAAACGGCACTATATCACCGCTTATAGAACTCGGAGCCGGTTTTGATATGGACCTTACCGCCAGAGAAAACATATATCTAAACGGTGCCGTTTTAGGTTATTCAAAGGAATATATAAACGAAAAGTTTGATGAAATAGTAGATTTTACAGAGCTTCATCAGTTTATTGATATTCCTATGAAGAACTATTCTTCGGGTATGGTGGCGCGAGTAGGATTTGCAATAGCCACCGTTACAAAACCGGATATTCTTATAGTTGACGAAATACTGGCGGTCGGCGATTTTCTGTTCCAGGAAAAGTGCGAAAAGCGAATTGACGAGCTTATGAGCGGCGGCACAACGGTAATTATTGTATCGCACACCATAGACCAGATAAAGCGGCTTTGTGACCGCGTCGCGTGGATAGAAAAAGGAAAAATAAAGATGATAGGAGAAACCGATGAGGTTTGCGATCTTTATACTCAAACTTCGGTTTAATAGAATAAAATAATTTAAACTGCTTTTAACGCACAAAACCCAAGACGCAAAGGTCTTGGGTTTTGTTATCTAATCAGATATATTTTACTTAAGCGCCTCTTCCACCGCTACCGCGCAGGCAACAGTCATACCAACCATAGGGTTGTTGCCGGCGCCGATAAGTCCCATCATTTCAACATGGGCAGGAACCGAAGAAGAACCTGCAAACTGCGCGTCGGAATGCATACGGCCCATAGTATCGGTCATACCGTAAGAAGACGGGCCTGCCGCCATATTATCCGGATGAAGTGTACGGCCTGTGCCGCCACCGGAAGCTACCGAGAAGTAACTTTTTCCGTTTTCAATGCACCACTTTTTATAAGTGCCGGCAACAGGATGCTGGAAGCGAGTAGGATTAGTGGAGTTACCCGTAATGGAAACGCCGACCTTTTCAAGCTTCATAATAGCAACGCCCTCAGGCACATTATCGGCGCCGTAACATTTAACATCAGCGCGAGCGCCCTTTGAGAACGGCTTTTCATATATCACCTTAACCTCCTCGGTATAGGGGTCAAACTCGGTTTCAACATAGGTAAAGCCGTTTATTCTTGAAATTATATATGCCGCATCCTTACCGAGACCGTTAAGGATAACGCGAAGCGGCTGTTTACGAACCTTATTAGCATTAAGAGCAATCTTAATTGCGCCCTCAGCCGCCGCAAAGGACTCGTGACCTGCTAAGAAGCAAAAGCACTCTGTTTCCTCCGATAAAAGCATTTTGCCGAGGTTACCGTGACCAAGACCGACCTTGCGGTTTTCGGCAACCGAGCCGGGAATACAGAACGACTGAAGACCTATACCAATATTAGCCGCAGCCGCAGCCGCAGACTTATCACCCGTACGCTCAGCTTCCTTAATAGCAATAGCGGAACCTACTGTATATGCCCACTTAGCGTTTTCAAAGCATATAGGCTGAGTTTCCTGTACGATGGTATACGGGTCAATGCCCTTAGCCTGACAGATTTCTTTACACTCGTCAATAGATGAAATTCCGTAATTCTTCAAAGCGGCGAGAATCTTGGCCTCGCGTCTCTCATAACCTTCAAACTGTGCCATAACTTCTCTCCTCCTTATTCCTTGCGCGGGTCGATATATTTGACCGCACCGTCTTCTTCACTGAATCTTCCGTAATGACCGATAGATTTCTCATAAGCCTCATTAGGCTCCATACCCTTTTTGATAAAATCGGTCATTTTGCCGAGTGACACAAACTCATAGCCGATAACTTCATCATTTTCATCAAGAGCCATCTTAGTACAGTATCCCTCGGTCATTTCAAGATAACGGACACCCTTAAGCTTGGTGCCGTACATAGTACCCACCATTGAGCGGGCACCCTTACCGAGGTCCTCCATACCCGCACCTATTGAAAGACCGTCCTCAGAGAAAGCGGATTGTGAACGACCGTAAACTATCTGCAAGAAAAGCTCGCGCATAGCGGTATTTATAGCGTCACAAACGAGGTCGGTATTGAGAGCCTCCAAAACGGTCTTGCCGGGGAGAATTTCCGCCGCCATAGCCGCCGAATGAGTCATACCTGAACAGCCGATAGTCTCAACAAGAGCCTCCTCTATAATTCCCTCTTTAACATTAAGAGAAAGCTTGCAGGCTCCCTGTTGAGGCGCGCACCAGCCTACGCCGTGAGTATAAGCGGAAATATCTTTAATTTCCTTCGCCTGTACCCATTTTGCCTCCTCGGGGATCGGAGCAGGGCCGTGATGCGGACCCTTTGTTACAGGACACATATTCTCTACTTCTTTTGAAATGATCATATCTTTACTCCTTTTTGAAATTTGGTCTTGCGACCACATACGGTAATTATATCATTACAGCTTTAAAAAAACAATAGAAAATTGCTAAATTTTATACATCATTTGATACAAGATTTTTAATCCAAGAGCCCTTCTTCACATAAAAATAGCCAAGAATGCATTTCAAAATATTAAGCGCCTGCGAAAAAGCAAAAAACGGCAATATCGGCAAAGATGTATAACGGCTTATAATAAACGCAAAGGGTACCGATACGAACCAAACAAAAAACGAGTCAAAAATCATTGTAATAAGAACCTTGCCACCGGAACGGAGAGTAAAGTATGAAGCTTGAGCAAAAGCGTCTATCGGCATACCGGCGGCGCAAAGAATAATTATCCATTTTGCAAGATAGCGAACCTCATCGGTTGTATTATAGAGTTTAGGTATTAAACCGGAAAGAACAGCAAACACAGTACCGATGACTACCGCCAGAAAAACCGAAAATGCGCGCATTTTAATCGCCGTATCCATAACTTTTTCTTTTGTTTGACCCGCGCCAAGCATTTGTCCTATTATAATACCTATTGAAATTCCGACCGCCATAAACACCACCGAAAACAAGTCAAAGAATGTCATGGCAATATTATCAGCCGCAACAACGGCAAGTCCGCGCACGCTGTAGCACTGGTTAATGAATACTATCCCGGAGCTCCAGAGTAATTCATTCAGTAATAAGGGAGTGCTTTTTTTTATAATATTTTTGACTAATAATACAGGTATTTTAAAAGACCTAAAAGCGCCTTTGATAAATGCGCTCTTTTTACCCTTGTTAGCCGCTACGGTCACAAATATCAGTTCTGTGAATCTTGAAATGACCGTTGCAACCGCGGCGCCTATGGCTCCAAGACGCGGTAAACCTAAATGTCCGAATATTAAAAGATAATTGAGTAAAAGATTTACGGTAACGGCGGTAACTCCCGCATACATAGGCACCTTTGGGCGTTCGGTTTCCCTTAAAGTGCCTGAAAAGCATTGTGCCAGCGAAAACGGAAAAACACCTATCAGCATAGTTTTTATGTATTTCTTTCCGATGTCCGCGCTCAAAGCGGCTGACGCGGCGCTTCCCTCACCCTTTAGATACAGTCCCAAAAGGTAATCGCTTCTAAAGAGTATCAGCACACTAAAGATTAATGCAACAATTAAGCAAGAAAGAATTTTAAAACGGAAAGTATACCGCACACCACAATTATCTCCCTTACCGTGATATTGCGCGGTAAATATCCCTATACCGGTAATCGCGCCGTAGATGCAAAGATTAAATACAAAAATAAGCTGATTTGCAACCGCGACTCCGGTCATCGCCTCAGTGCCTACCGAGCCGACCATAAGGTTATCGAGCATATTTACGAAATTGGTAATTCCGGTCTGTATCATTATGGGTACCGCAAGACTTAAAGCCCTGCGGTAAAAAATCCTGTCTCCTATGTATCTGTTCTTCATAAAACCCTCGCCTAATATTATAACGCGATTTTAACACTAAAACACTTATTTTTCAACAGCAAAAACACATTTTGAGCAACAGGTTGAAAAAAAGCATATAAGGTGCTATAATTCGAATATTAAAAAGCGCACAGCCACAAGTGAAAATGTGAATGAAAGCCTTGACAGGAAAACCACCCCGGCATACGGGCTTAGGGCTTATAAGTTTTTGAATAAATACGCAAAGGAACAGAACGCCACCGTATACTACACCGCTGAGGAGTACTAATGGATAATCAAAATAAAAACTACCAAATGATAATGGAGACCGAAATAGAGAGCATTAAAAAGCTTGGCAGTAAACCGATACTGCTGATGCAGTGTTGCTGCGCGCCGTGCTCAAGCGCGGTACTTGAAAGGCTTAAAGAGTATTTTAAAATCAAAATGTATTTTTACAATCCCAACATATATCCCACTGACGAATATGAGAAAAGAGGAAAACAATTTAATATACTTCTTTCAAGCGAGTTGTTGCCGAACGATATAGAGATTATACCATCGGCTTATAAACCGGAAGAGTTTGAGAACACTGTGAGAGGTCTTGAAAATGAAAAAGAGGGCGGCGCGAGGTGTGAGAAGTGCTTTGAGCTCCGGCTTTTTAACACCGCAAAAAAAGCAAAGGAAATCAGGGCAGACTATTTCTGCACAACGCTTACGGTAAGCCCGCACAAAAATTCTGAGCTTATAAATAAAATCGGAATAAAAGCTGAAAAGAAATACAAGGTGAAGTTTTTACAGTCGGATTTTAAGAAAAAGGACGGCTATAAACGCTCAACCGAGCTTTCAAAGGAGCTTGGTCTTTACCGCCAAAACTATTGCGGATGTAAATATTCTATGTGGTTTGATAAATAATACAGGTCATAAAACTATGCGCCCGGTCGGCATAAAGCCGACCGGGCGCTGTATTGATTTAGAACGCAAAGCCTACATCAGAACACTTGAACATTCCAACCACTCAGGTACTGGAACAATCTTGCAATATCCTGATTGTTTTTGTTCCCGTCGCCGTTTACATCAAGCGCTTCCTCGTTCACTGTTACATCCCAGCCGGAATGGTATTGGAACAGAAGGGTAAGATCCTGATTGTTAACCAGGTAGTCGCCGTTTATATCACCGGGAACATATAATGCCTGCGTTTCAACATTCACAGTAACATCTTTACCTGTAACATATACCAGGACATCATCAGCCTTAATCTTCCTACCGTCAAGCCGTAAGATATAGGTTCCGGCAATGATATCGGTAAACTCATAGGCTGCAATACCTTCGGAAATCTGAACATCTGTGGTATAAGTAACGCTACTGTCAGCCGAATTGATCAGCGTAATCTTTGCTCCCGAGGCGTCGGCTTTCGTATCGTCTGATAACAATTTGCCCGAAACGGTATAACCGGCTACTTCGGCTATTTCCACATTAGCATTGCTATACCTCAGCACAATGTTTTTAGTACCTGTAACAACCATATTACCATTACCGTCGTCGGTATAAACATTGTCAGTCCTTATCTGCACGATTTCAATGTACTTGCCACTCTGTACATTCTTTACTGTAAAGCTTGTTACGGCACCGGCGCTTATCCAACCGGTAGTATCAAGCTCGGCACCCTCTATATAGTTTTCAGTAGGTTCACTGTCAACTACTCTGTAAAGAATATCGCCTGTGACTGTAAGTCCTGCGGTTTGAGCGCCGGAAATTGATACTGTAACATCTCTCTTCCCTTCAATCTGAGTTACATTTACAGCAGTGAATGAATCGACAGTTTTTTCGATTACTTCCTGCGGTTCAGTATAACCCGATACTGCACCTTTCGCACCGGTTGACATACCGCCCGCGGCATTGACTGCCGCCGCAGTTATCCTTGAATTGAGTTGCGGTTTAGTAAGCGTTATGTCAAAATTACCGTTTTGGTCGGTATCAACAATAGCGGCAATAACTCTTGAAGTGTAGGTTTCAATCTTGCCTTCATCGTCAACATCCCGGAAGTCGTTTTCATAGGTAATAACTACGAATTTCGAACCCGAAGCCGTTCCTGAAACTTTGACTGTTCCGTCTTTTTCGCCGTCTGTAACGACAATATCCGGCGCGGTAGGAACACTCAAATCAACTATTATGCTGACCGGTGCCGTATAAACAACCCTATCGCCATATGTGTACCAACTGTCAGCATCATCACCGGAAGAAGCAAGTGATAAGAATACAGGGTCACAAATGCTTGCGTCAAAGCAAATCTTTAATGTTCCGGTGTAAATCCCGGCAGGTATATCGGGATCTGCTTTAATTACAAATATGCCGTTTAACGCGCCGCCGGCTTTCAGTGATAAATTGTCCGGTGCCGCAAGAACCGCAGTGAGATTTTCATTTGCAAAATCAAGTGTTGCACTCACAATACCAGCATCTTTTCCTGCGCTTTCGCTAACGCTGAAGCTTACAGCACCAAAAGGTTTACCATCCTCAGACACGCTATTGCAGTTTATAACCGCTTCTTTTTCGTAATGAACCGCGGTTATGGCCTTACTAAAGGATGATACTACTGTTTCAACCGTAATTCTGTTATCAAAGCCTTCAGGTGTTGTCACACGGACTTTATATGTGCCGGCTTCGCAGTTAGTTATAATCGCATAGTCGCCTTCGTTTATGAAGGACTCTGCGTCAATAACCTCGCCCGACGGTGAAATAATTTCAACTTCCAGTTTACCGTTTACGGGAGCCGCGGCAAAAATTCTGAGGCTTTGGCCATCTTTTACGGTAATACTGCCTTCCAGCGTATCTTCGCCCTCTAACCAACCGGAAACAAGAGTTCCGGCACTGACTTTATTTCTCATAGCCGCAATCTGACGCTCGGTACCCGCAAAGAAATGCAGCACAAACGGTCCCTGCTCAGCGGCTATAGAAACTGTTGACGGTTCGCTTGCCGCATAGCTGAGCACTGCGGTATATCCTGTGCTGTCAAGCAGTACGGAACGGTTAACGGTAAATGTGCCGATAAACTCCGCCGTCTGCCCTGCCGGAATAATAATGCCGTTACTGTCAAACTTAGCGGCGGCCACCTGACCTGCGGATGTATAAATAGTCACATTAGGTGTTATTGCTACCGATTTTTCACCATCGTTACGGAAAGTAACAAGCACTTCACCCGTGCCGGTAGCTTCTCCGTCCGGAATAATGACATCTTTAATAGAGTATGTCAAAAGTTCCGTATTAAGCGGCGGGTCAAATACGATTGCTTTATCAAGCGCCGCTATCAAATCATAGATACCGTTTGCCACATCGGCTTCTTTCATAACCATTGAGCCCATAATTAGAGCTAATTCAGCCAATGACTTAGCGGTAAGCATCGAGCGTGTTTTCCACTCTTCATCGAGCTTGGTGAATACCTGATCGGAAAGATCATCCCATGTTGCCGATGCAACGGCACCGAGCGCCGCTGAAAATCCGTTAGGACTCATCGTTACCACCATAAGTGCGGAACGGACTATAAGATCATAAACACCCGCTGTCATATAATCAACATAAGCCATTGTGTTCTCGGCGTTGATAAGGTCAGTATTAAGAAGTGCCTTCTGGTATTCTCTGAAGCTGAGAACATAGTTTGTTCTGATCTGCAGCTGTGTATTGCTTACAGAATCAAGTTGCCAGATGTTAAGGTCCTTATATCTTCGCGTTACGGTCTGTTCAATATTTGCGGAGCAGTTGAGCTTTTGCACTAATTCTTCAAGATACTTTATTATCTCCTTTACAGGATATGAAGAATTCTTTGTCAGTATTGAACTGTAATGCCTTACTATGGTCTGCGCTTCTTCTAATTTGCTTATTGCCTTTTGCCTGACATCACGGAAAATCTGCTTTTCGAGTGTTTTGTCAAGGTAATTGTTAAGAGTTTTCTTCTTGGCATCTACCTTATCGGAGTTCCGCATATACTCAAGGAATTTCTCGGGAGTCGCCTGTTCGGTTACAGCCTCAACATAAACCTGCTCAAAGAGCGCAGCCATTACCGCGCTTACATGCGCTTTCATCCAATTTGAATCCGCCTGTTCACTACGCGTATATTTGGCGCGCTGAACATTAAGATACTTAACAAGATAAGTCTTTATCGCATCCTTATCACTGCTCGTAAGCGGTTTGAATGCACCGGGCGCCTTTGCATTTGAAAGGTTTATAGCCTCTTCAATAAGCTGCATAAGCTTTGTAACAAGTGAAGAGCCGTTTGTCAGAGCGCCTGTTGAAGAATCGTTCTTTACCGCTTCGTAGGTATGATAATTAAGGCGGAGAGTTGCGTCACCGAACGCACCCATTGCCTTGGTCATCTCGTCTTTTTCGTTAGCAAGCTGAACAAGCTTAAGTGTGTTGCTTAAAAACTCCGCATAAGGCTTGAGATCTTCAAACTCACTTGCAAGCTCAAGTCCCTCATTGCCGAGAACCGCAAGTACCGCGGAAGCATCCTTATCAATAGCTCCGCCAAGTGCAGTTGAGAAGTTTTTAACCTTATCTTTAAGTGAACGGAAGCTTTCCTTAGCCTCATAAATATCCTTTAGTTTGTCAATCTCGTCAACCTGATCCTTGAAGATGGTTTTAAGATAGTTATTCTTAATATCTTCGTTATCATACGCGGACTTCATCAATTCCCACGGACCGTCAAGTTTATAGTCCTTAAGTATCTTTTCGACATCTTTCTCATAGTCCCCGCGTAAATGATGGTTGAGCATAATATGACCCTCTACAAGAGCTACGGTAACTCCCAGCTCTTTATAGGCATCAGCCGCGTCACTCAGAATAACGCCGATGGTGTACAGGTCATTTATAACCTGATCATAATTCGCAGAATTATTTACATCATCTGCCTGATAGCTCATCGCCGTCAGTCTCAGCTGTTGAGAGGTCATAAAGATTTTGCCGTACATAACAGCTATATCCGCCGATATGCGGGTCCAATCAACCAAGAGGGCGTTAATACTCTTTTCAAGCTGAGAAAGCTTATCAGTACCGACGCATGCCAAGTTTATAAGATTATCATAAACCTGCAGGCCGCTATTCAACATATCAACGAAATCTTTAACATCGGCGTCAAGTTCGCTCATCGCGCCCACAAGTTCCGCATAAACCCTCTTATTAGGTTTAATGCTGCCAAAACCGTTAATAAGTCTGATATTTGCTTCAACCTGGCTTTCCTTGGCCTTACCCGCTTTTATGGAGTTCAAAAACGGCTGAATATGTCCTATGAAATCATCCGTCATATCAAATACTGCGCCAAGCAACAATGTGCCGGAGAACATCTTGGTTATAAGCGGCTCATCATCGTCATCCTCTCCGAGAGATGCCACCTCAGTTAAATGACCGCCAACGGAACCTAACACACTGCTTACAACAGTCGATATGTAAGTCAGATACTTCTGGACGCCGACTATGACCTTTGCAGTCTGCATAAGCTTAGCGTTTGTATATGCGTCTTCAAGTCTTACGCCGTAATCACCTACGGTTGAGTACATAAGTATAGATAAACCGTCGGCAATCTGGTCAATAAGATCAGCTATCCTTGCCGGATTTGCCGCATTGTCGCCGTCAGGTTCTTCAGGCGTGCAGCTACCTACCCGTTTACCGTCTATGTAGATATATGGGTGGAATGTATTACTGTTCTCCGGTGGCTCAGGCAGGGTAATGGGCTTTGGCGGCAGAGTTGTGGTAATACCGTCATCCGCCTTTCCTATTACATTGAGCTTGTAAATAATATAAATACTCTCGCCCGAAGGAATAGAAGCAATCTTAATTTCAGACGGTACAGGATTATCAAGCCAACTCTGATACCAACGCGCAAGCTCCTCAGGCGTGGCGTCATCACCCGGGAAATCTCTCATACTGCCTACATTGTAGGATGAAAGGCGTATTCTCTCGCCGTTTATGGAGGGTATTTCCGGCGCCGGAAGCAATATTTCTTCGGAATCGCCGAAACCGGAATTAGTCAAGACTATCGCCGCATAATATACGCCGGAATCAGGATCAAGCTGGAACACTTCTTCGTAAGAGGTAAGATCAGCCGGAAGCTTTACTTTCTGAATTGCCGGTTGTGTAACACCGGTAACTGTTCTGCCCTGCCGTTTAAAGCTGTATTCAACCCATGCGTAATTCGTTCCCGCAGAGCCTCTTAATTGACCGGCGATCTCAACTGCCTCTTCGGCTGTCATATAACCGCTGTCTATAAGATAGGTAAACATATCGTTGCTGTAAAGCTGTGCTACAGGTTCAAGTTCAAATTCAAGTGTAAAACTGCCGCCCGCAAGGAGTGTTCCGACATTTATTCCGCTGTTACTGCCGAATTCGCCGAGAATTTCCTGTTCACTTAAATTATCCCATCCTTTTACCCCGTTAGATTTTACTATTGAGGGTGAAACATAGAAGTTACCGTTGTTAAGGCTTGCGCCTGCCGCCATCTTGCCGTTTGCGTCAGGCATCATATCAGAAATAATAACCTTAAATTCAAGTTCTTCTATTGATTCAACACTGCTCGGATTTTCAAATTCAACAGTGAGCTTTGAATACTCCTCGCTCGTTACTATATCCTGAGCAAAGCCTACCTGGAATCCGTCGTTATTATTTGAAGTCTTTGCAGAAGAGGTAGTTCCCGAATTTGAAAGGAATTTTTTATTATAAACCTTAGTTTTGGCGTTCGAGCCTGTTGAGAACGCACCTTCAATGCGTTCGGTTGTATACATTGATTCGCAATTGTCATCAAGATAGTAGCCATTGGGTATATAGTCTACCTGGACAGGTATTGTCCGAGTGATTTTCTTCATCTCGGTCGTGCTGCCCTCAGAAAGCTCGAGTGCGCTCCTGCCTTCAATTACGATATCAAACTTATAAAGCTTAGGTACACTTCCGGTATAAAGCGGAACTCTGCCGTCAGGCACACCCGCGTTTTCGTTTGCCGGGGTAACAGTCAGCACTCTGCCGTCCTCAGAGACAGAAACCTTGTTATAAAGATGTTTAGTTAAATAGCCTCTGTCATCTATGTGAGTGTTTTCTCTATCCCAGGCGGTATAATAGTCTTTCCAACTATAACCCTCGGGCAGGGTAAGCTTATAATTTATTCCGTCTGCCTCAACATCCGCTTCAACATACAACGCATCGAGATCAAGATTCCATACGAAATCAAAGGTCTCCTGCGGTGAAAGCGTGCCTACATGAAGTGTATCGGTAAGTCCGTTTTCGCCCCTGAACTTAATGTACTGCGCCGGAATATCATGCGGATCTATTCTGATTGTTATATCGGTAACATTATGCGCTTCGTTTCCGGTGGTTAAATCGGAGTTCATAATCGCCAATCTGCTTATAATTCTGCCGTTTGTATAAGTGATTTCCACTTCGTCGATCGGGAAATCGGGCAGCAAATCGGGTTTTTCCGATTCGTAGGCACCGCCGAATTCAAGCTTATACATTACATCATCATACGCATCATTCTTCGAGGTGAATGAATCGATACGCTTCTCGGTTGATGAGGACGATTTAATAATGAACAGCTGTTGTTCAACTATTATTTTTTCAGGTATCATATCAATTATCGGAAGGACCTCAATTTGTGAAGTAACCGCTTTAAGTCCGTTTCCGGTAACGCTGATATTGTATGTGCCTGACGGTATATTTGTAAACTGTACCGTGCCTCCGTTAGAGAGGTTGCTGCCTACCGTTACAGCTGAGCTTATATCGCCGGTATAAGTTTTAGGATCTATCGGCTGTAAGCTATAAGCAGATGATACCGGACCGTAAATGGTGACCTTACCGTCTGTAATAACTGTTCCATCCGCAGTTACGACCTTAATAACCTTTGTGCCTATAGCATGTGCGGATACATAAACCGTCATCGGGATTTCTACCGCGTCAACATCGTCCGCACTGATCTTAAGTGTCAATTCGTACATACTCGCGGTAACATACTCCTCGGGCGCAAATGTAACAGATATTCTCGCGGCACCCTCCGCGGTTCCGATATTATAGCCCTTAAAGTATGGGTAAACGGTAGTGGTCAGTCCGTCCTCAGAAGGAATTCCGCCAACCATAACAACACTTGCCCACGGAACGGAGCAACCGTTTTTATCCACAAGTACAGCATTTATTCCTGTAAGGTTACCGGTGCCGAGATTAACCACTCTGTAACTGAAAGTCTTTGCCTCGCCGGGAGCGGCGGAGGTCTTTACCGCAAGCGGATTCTCACTCGGATCCATTGTATCCTTATAATCTTGTGCAAGATTGAGGTTTGTAATATCCATAATTGCCTTAGGAGCCAGAACCGAAACGCTTATCGTCTTTTCAACCGAATATCCGCCCTTATCGGTATTTGCCGTAACAGCGAGCGTTATTTCATAGTCGCCCGGTTTACAGCCGGAAGCGTCTATCTTCATAGCGGCGTCAAGTGAATTGTACTCTATTCCCATTCCGTTCACAGATACGCCTTCGGTAACGGCTTCAAGCACGCTTACAGTCTTTTGGTCTAAGACATATGCGTGACCGCCGGATATGAATTTAACTGTCGGCAAAACTGTATTTCCGGCGTCAAGGCTCTTTGATGACCAGCTGAGAGTAACATCGCGCATATCAAGATAGCCGATATTCTCAACCGAACCTTTAACTACGATGTCATCGCCCGCAGTAACGCTTATATCGTTGCCGGTGGTGAAGTACGCACCGTAAACAAACACATCAGTGCTTGCGGTTCTGTTTGCACCGGAATTTCTTACAGTTGCCTCGACTCTCATAGCCCCGCCCGCGTTTGCGGGAAGAACAATTTTACGGGTATATTTACCGTCCGCTTCTACTGCCGCGGTATACTTCCAGATTTGTTCGCCGATAATTGAAATTTCAACATTATCACCAACACTTAATCCTTCAGCAACACCGTTTACTGTAACTGTATCGCCGGTCTTGTAAACCGCCGCGTCAGTGTTTACGGCTACCGAAATAGCCGGAACCACTTTTGTTACATATGTACAGGTATCACTCATACCGCCGAAATCGGCCGCGGCAATAATCAGATGATCGCCAAGCGATACAGAAGTAAGGTCAAGATACGCTATATACCGGTCGGTAGAACTGTCATATACCGCATTGGACATTATGTCCGTACCGGATACCATAATCCTTACGACTGCACCGTCGTTATTTGTTTTTCCGTCAGACCGGGTGAGTTTAACGCGAACCTTATTATCACTGCCCTTTGTAAGGTATGCGGCGTCATCTTCAACCTCAACACTGATCCCGTCAGCTATAGTGAGTGTTTCATCATACCTGACGCCCGCGCGTGAGGACATAACAATATTATATTCCGAATCCGCCAGTGCGGTAACTGTATACCGGCCGGTAGGCAGAACGCTTGCCACCCAGTTTATCGTAGTCTCCGCTACTGCGCCAGGCAGTATTGAACGGCTTATTACTGATTCACCCACCAAAACACCCTGAGCGAACAACGAAACCTTAAATGCGCCGGTAGATTCGCCTGTACCGGTGTTTTTAAGCGTTATCCTGGTTTGCATATTTGCGCCGAACGAAGCCGCACCCTGAGTCTCCAGCTTTGTAATTTTAAGTGCCGGCAACGGGCGACCGTCAAGAACATTGCCCTCAAGCGCCGAATCTGTATATGTATTGTTAAGCTCGTTTGATTCGTCAACTACGGATGTAGCGTCGCAAACCGCGGTAATCCTGTTTGCCGCCTCATAGTTTTCCCATACATACTTGACTTCTTTTGACTCGCCGGGCAGAATAGCTCCCGCAACGGTTGCGCCTAAATACCGTTCATCGGCATAATAGGTCACTGTGGAGCTGTTTTCCGCTTTAGCAGTACCGATATTCTTTACAATAGCCGTAATAACAGCATCAGAACCGTCAACCGTAAGTTCAATACCTTCTACGGTCAAGTCGGCTTTCTCAAATGTAATTGTTCCGGCATTATAAGTCCATGTGTTATTCGTGCGGTCAATATCAACTGTGCGCGGATACGGACCGTCCGCCGTAAATGCAATGACCTGAGAGTCACCGTCCTCCGGTACAAAGCTTACTGTAATCGTTACCGACTTGCCGGGTGCTATCGAAGAGACATTGACGCTTGTCACCCACTTGCCGCCGATTCTCACGGTAAGCGGAAATTCTCCGGTTTCATCATCACCCGAGTTTTCAAGCGTTACATCGAAGGATATTGATTTGCCAGAGGCAATACTCATACCCTTTACCGCTGTAGCGCCGTTTATCAGCGACTTGCCTTCAAAAGTAACAGCCGTAATTCCGATATTCGGGAAAACGGTACGCCCGGAAGCGCCGTATACGATGAGGCTGCGTTGATTATTAAACATATCCGCTTCATCAAAAGCGATTGAAACATCATTTGCCCTGACAGTATAAACATGGGACGCGTTGTCGGCGGCAATATCCGTAAACCTGACATCCGCACACTGAACAGTTCGCGTTTCACCGCCTATGACATATTCTTTTTCATAGACGGAGGTTATCCGCTGATAGCCTAGATAGACATCATCTTTATAAAGACTGACTATAAAGCTTGAAGGAATCGGATTCTCAGGCTTATCATTCATAACGCGGGCAAAGATAACTATTTCCTCGCCTTTATCCGCCGTATTCGTATTGGAAACCGGCTCACCGCCAATAGTAATTTCGAGTCCCTTTCCTATTTCCCCAGAAAGCACTTCCGGAACGATTATAAGATCGGGTCTGTCATCGTTTACGGTAACCATAACATTATGGATTGCGTAAGAATCAGTCGGCAAATCGTCTGCGTTATATCCCTTTGTTATAAGGGCGTTGGAGGTGCCGTTATCATCGGTGACGGTCAGTGTTGCGATATATGTTCCGGACGATGTGTATACATGAGTAGGCGCAATACCCCAGCCCGAAGAACCGTCACCGAACTCCCACAGGAAGGTCTTTATCTGCCCGTCCGGGTCATAACTGCGCGAGCCGTCAAACACTACGGTTTTGTTGACCGTAGCATTAAAATCGACGCCTGCGTTAGCCATAGGCAGAGCATTTATAACCGTTTGAGTGCTGACCGAATAAATTTCGGGATTTGAAGATGTGCCTGCTCGGAATTCATAAAGACCCGCCGGCATTTCCGCATTAGCGTAAAGGTCAATATAGAAGTAAACCAGCTGTGTATTGTAAGAGTTTACCGTAACTGATTTCTTATCTACGAGGGTAAAGTCTCCGGTTTTTCCGCTGATTATCGGTGCCCTGTAGAGATAAACCATTACGCTTTCAGGGTTTTTACCGGAATTATATACAGTAGCCTGAACACCAAGCGGCACGGTATCATCCTCATCGTGGTACTTGCCGGTATCATAGAATACGGCACTGCGCTCTAATCCGTCCATACTTTCAAGATAAGTAATTTTACTCGTCTTGATTTCGGTTACTTCTGTTGCCGATCCGTAAACCACCCTGTAATAGCGTGGCAATATATTACCGTTTTGATCGCGCAAAACCTCATCAACAACATAGAGGAGGTCCTTTTCCTCACCATCTATTGTATAGGTATCCTTCCAGTAATTAGAGAATGAAAGTGATACGGGTTCATCACTGAAGTCAGCCGCCGTATAACGGTAAACCGCTGAAATATTTTCTTTTGCAAAATCTTTTGATTCACCGAGCATAAGTATCTGATAGCGAAGAGCCTTGTTTTCATCACTTAAGTCCGCTGCGTTTATAGGCGCGGTAAATTCATAAGCATTTTCCGCCGTCTTGCTCTTGTTGCCGCTGAGTCCCTCAGGTACAAATACATTAACGCTTACATTTGTTTCGGTGTTTCTTATATACTCGGGAAGTCCGTCAGAACCGACTATTACCGACATTGAATCAACATACTGACCCGAAGTATCATCAAGGATTTTAACACTGTCACGCGCAACGATATGTGTATTGACTTCGCCTATAAGCGAATCAAGTTCAACGCCCTCGTACGGTTTATGTGTTATAGTGGCGGTAAAGTCATTTATAACACCGTAAACATCTTTAAGATAGCCCTCTTGAAGCTCGGGAATTCTCCACATTATGGTAAAATATCCCCACACCATATTCGGCAAATCACTGCCATCGTCAGCCAGTTTGTTGCCGACACCGGGTATGTCGCCAAGCACAAGACGGAAAGAATTAGCGTTATAGGAGCCAAACGAAGAGCTTACTAATTCCCAAACGGACTTAAGCCCGGATGTGTTTGATACTATATCAAGCTGGCTTGAATCAAGTATGACATTCTTTGCGGTACCCGAACCCTCATTGGTAACCGATACTCCAAGCCGGAAGCTTGAGTTCGGATAAATCTTATGAGGCAGATAATAGTCTACTTTAAGAAGCGGCTGAGGATTAACATTTATTTCAACCGCATCGGTAGATGTTGTTACAAGTTTTCCGTTTACCGTATAGGTAATGCGGGCAAATACCTGATATTTTCTTCCCTGTTCGCCGCCCATACCGATACCGGGTATAATCTTCCATTTACCGGTGTAAGTTCCGCCGGAGGATACACCGGAGGCGGCAGTACCCTGAGTCTGAATAATGTAAACATTATCAGTAATATAAGACACTTCATTAGTTTGCGGATCGGTGTATTGAATAACTACCTCAGCAGTAAGGTTCTCAAGACTGTAATTCGGGTAGTTGTTTGTTATTTTAAGCTCCGCGTCAAACGCCTGACGCTCAAGTGAAGCCGTTTGAGAAAGCGAAAGCTTTACAACCTCATAAACGCCGCCTGAAGCGGATTCGTCCTTCTTTATTCGCTCGCCGGTTTCATTTTTGAAAATGAAATAATCAAGTTCCTCAACCTCACTGTCATCCGGCATTTGTATTTCCTGTTGCTCCTTTTTGCCGTTGGACAGTACTACATCCATACTTACCTTTTGTTTTCCGGGATTATAGATTGGAACTTTAACCTCAGTAGTCTTTGCCGGATATACGGGTAGTAATGTATCCTCATCAAAGCTTACATAACTGCCTGTAACCCTGAGTGCCACTTTATTAGCCGTCGGGTCACTGCCGCCGAATGAAGGCAGGTCATAAAGTCCCGGCTGCACAAGAAGTTGTACCGTGGCATAAGACATAGCAGGTATTGTTCCTATATATCCTCCGCCTACTACCGATATGCCGCCTACATTGCCTTCGATTACCGCCACAGCGTCAATTACATCAATAAGACTGTTGTTTACAATCTTAGTCTCAAGCACTCCGGCGCTTTGCATATTTTTGGCAATAGTAAACCAAGGCATCGTACTTCCGAGTTGCGGCTCGGGAATTCTAACGCCCAAATCTATTGTCAGTTCTATTTCATATTCATCAACTATGGTGGTTTCGGTTACAGTCCAGCTGATTTCAACCGGATTGGTAGTAAGCACTACTTCCTCATATGACGGCTGCGTCATAGGCATAATAGTAAATTCACCGGTATATGTCTGTTTTCCGCTTGCCGCCACGGTGAAATCGTATGCGCCAATCGGTTTATCCGAAATCATCGCAATACCGTTTTCATCGGTGGTCAATGAATAATTGAGATAGTATATGTTTTCTTTTCCGTTTACATACTGTATATACGGGTCACGACCGTAAAGAGTTATTACGGCGCCGGAAACATCTTCTCCGAAGTCGTCGCACACCTTAAACTGAGCTGAACCGTATTTCAAAGCCGTTACTTCAAGTCCTACCGGAATATCCAGAGATACAACACCGTTTGTGACGGTAACGATATCCTGGTATTTTCCGTACTGGACAGAAGATGTCGGCGCTAAGCTTATATTGAATGTAAGGCTCTCACCCGGAGCAAGTGTAGTCTTATTCGGTTCTCCTGCTCTTATAAAGCCGAGATCACCGTTTTCAACTACAATATTTTTCATTGTAGCAATACCCTTATTTGTAACCGTAACAGTCTTGGTTACTGTTGTTCCCGGATTTGCCGCAGCGGTTATTGCCTTACTGTCTGCATAAAGCTTGGGAACACCCGGACGCATACTGAGTTTTACGGTTGCAGTAGCCGAAGCGCCTTCAATCGAAGAGAACTGAATTACATATTCGGCACTGTCAGCGCAATCCTCATCCGTAAAGAAGTTGATAGTTACCGGGAAGAATTCGCCGGCGGCGAGGGTTGATTTGACAGTTGAATAATCAAGGATAGCCGTAATACCGTCATAATCATTACCGTTAAGCAGAACCGCAGAAACGCCGGTTAAATCTCCGTCGTCGCCGTCCCACGCACTGTTATAAAGATTAATTTTTGTGCTGAAATCAGTGTTTTTAGCCGCAGTAACGGTTGAAACGGTAGGCTTTGTTTCCATACCGTAAATTGTAATGTCACTGCCCTTAATACCGCTTCCGAACAATTTTTCAAGCGCATATGCGTTTATACTCCATTTACCCGCTTCGCTTTTTACGGTTTTGAAAGAATATGAGAAATTACCGTTGTCGTCGGCTTTAAGGAATATAATCTTCTCTCCGCGATAGTAGGACTCATAACCGTCCGGAACCTCGCCGTTTACCGCTGCACCGTCAGGTAATCTGTCGCCGTAATAAGGCGCAAGATTCATATCAAGAACAATCGTACTGTTGTAAGGCCGGTCTCCGATAACCGCATTACCGGTAATTGTAACAATTTCGCCTACAAAATATGTGCTCTGTGAAGCGGATATACTGCCGACTATATCGTTTATAAACATTACCTGCGTATCGTATGTAGCGGTATATCCGGCGCCTTGAGCGGTAAATGTAAGCGTATACATTCCGTCCTTTTTCAGGTTGCCTGTCAATATTGAGCCGGTAAACTTACCTGTACCGGCGTCGGTTAAAGTTGCTTCAGCGTTTACACTGCTGTCCGAATTACATTCAATGCGAGCAGTTATAATTGCACCGTCGTTAACGCTGTTAAGCAGCTTGCCCGGCATTGATGCTAAAGTCATTTCGCCGCTTACATCTATCGCAAAACTTGAACCTACGAATATATTAGCGCCGAAATCAGCGTCTTCACCGGTTTTATTAGGATTAACTTTCAGCGTCAAACCGTCACTAACCGTAAATTCGTAACTGTATGCATAACTGCCAAAATCAGTATCGGCAGTTTCCCAGTCAAGAGGAATGTAATATGTTGTGTTGAAATCAGCGCCGTTACCTCTTTCGAGAGTAATCATTAACCGCCATTTGCCTGATGAGGAAGGTTTCCAGTTAAGTATCTGAACAGATGTACTGTTACCCTGAATACCGTTATAGTTACCTGAGCTTACCGCCATCCATTTTGTGGGCTCGCCGTCAGAATCAAGCTTGTTAGCCCACAATTTAAGTACATATGGTTGCCAGAGTGTTGCAACGCTTCTGTTCGACACACGAACTAAAAAGCTTGCGCTGTTGCCCCATTCGACAGTATCCGCAGGCGCCCACGAAACATCAGAGAGCCACAAATCGGGTTTAATTACGGTAATATTTATACTATCTTCCGAATCTTTAGAAGCAGCTTCTAAAACAGCAAGGTCAGAGTCAGTAACCACGCTGATATTATGAACACCGTCACTAACTACCCACTTTGCGGTAATGCCTGTAGAATACGGAACTCCCTTTTTGAGTGTATCTGCGGCAACCCTGACGGTTTTAATAATTGTTCCGTCAATATAGAACCGTACATTTACAGCCTTTGATATATCCGCGTTAGGAATCAGCGTTGCAGTAAGCGTCAGTGTGCCGCCTTGAGCGATTCTGCCGTCCGTCATACCCGTCGGATATTCAACGGTAAGCTCGGTTGAAATCTCCGCTCTGTCTACAATGAAAACAGGCGTTTCAAAAGAAACCGAGTTGTCGGTTAAATCAGTTTCCACAAGAAGCGGGTCATCAGCCGCGATTATTATTGTGTGCTTGCCCGGAACCGGGGTCGCATAGAAATTAACAACCCTTGAAGCCCCGGCGGCAAGCGTTACGGAAACGGTATCATTAAGTATGCCGTCCACATAGAGGGACATATTGAATTTTGCGTCAGCTTTACCCGTATTTGCCGCACTTACGGAATAAATGACCTTTTCTTCCGATGTGAGCTTCGCTGTCTTATCAAGCGTAGTACCGTTTCGCCAATCACCGCTTGTAAGTGAAATCTCGGCAAAATCCGTCTGTTTTGCGTTATAGCTTTCCGTTCTGCTGTTATTCTGCTTGTTTGATTCTTTAAGTGTATCAAGCAGATCGTTAGCCACTATCTTTATAATTTGCGCTCCTGCTTCCGCAGTATAGGTAAAGGAAACAATCTTTTCTTCACCTACGGCAATTCCTCCGCTTACCGTCTGATAACCGCGATATACGCCATTAAGGTAGAAACCTGTCAGGAAGGATATATCAGCGGGAACCTCACCGTAAGCGTCAGAGCTGTTAGATACTACAGCATCAATTCGTATTGTATCATTTTCTTTAATAATATTTTCACCGTCGACAAGTGAAAAATCACTGTCGGTAGCGCCTTTTCTGTATACTGCAATCTGAGTCACCGCTAAATCAGGTCTCTTATCAATTACTCTTATACTCTTTGTAACTGATGACGAAGCGCCTCTCTGGTCGATTGCAGTGAGTGTTATAGTGTAGTCACCGGGCGTCAGATAACGGTAAGAAATGCTCTTTCCGTTCTTAACTGTACCGTCGCCCATATCCCAGACAAATGTCAGATTTTCGGTTTCACCGTCATCCGCATCGCTTGACTTTTCAGCTCCGTATGTTTCGGTATCAGAAGAATCAACTGACGATTTTGCCGTAATGACCGGATTTGGAGCGTGATTTACGGCATACTCGCTTGTAATAATATCTCTTGAGCAAGCCTCAGCTGTAAAAGTAAGAAATACAGCGTCATTGGGAACGGTAAAATCAAATGTATATGAGTGATTGCCGGTGGCAAGACCTGTAAACGGTTTAGATGCGATTGTCAAAATTTCGCGGCCTGTATTAACACTCAACACCAGCGTACCTTTAGCCTTAGCGGGACCATTGTTTGTAAAGTTAACGGTTATTTTCATCGGTTTGCCGGCGGCGGGAACCGCGACATCGGTCATAACAGACTTAAACTCAACCTCAAAGTGTGAAGTTGGTACTGCGCTTACCATTCCTGCAGGCGCGGACATATTTCCTGCCCTGTCGACCGACTGTAACCAATAATAGTACCTGACTCCGTCTGTCAGGCCGGTATCCGAGAAGCTGCCCGACGCGGTCTCTCCCACACTGTCAAGAGTATTCGGGTCGGACTCGGGATCTGTAGACCTAAGTACGCGGGTATAGTATACATCGGTTGACGGCATATTGAAGCTGATAGCGATACAGCCGCCGCTCATCGCGTCAGTAGCCTTTAAATCACTCGGTGCCGCTGGAGGGTAGGAATCGTATTTGTATTTTGCATAATACCAAGCAGACGCGTGCTCTGCGCCGCCGTTATTCTCCGCTCTTACGCGTACGGCGAACCAAGCCCCCTCTTGGAGTCCCGCAAGGGCTGAGAAATCAATTACAGTTGTTGCCTGAAATGCGCTGTGACCTATGCCTGCAAGCATAGTCATATCAACTTCAACGCAAGCTATTCCGTCTGTGATAACAGCGGCAGGCTGCCATAGCAAATCTTCGTTTGCATCAATATTCTGATTTGTTCCGATATAGGCATACTGGAACTCAAACCGCTTTACCGCAATTCTATCTGAAGCTACCGCGGTAAGCGTTAAATCACCATTAAAGCTTGAAGAACGAAGCGGATCAAGATAAATTACGGTTGGCGGTGTTTTCTGCTCGCCCGGAAGCGCGTTTACTTCACCTGTGAAAGCACCTTCCGACTCTCCTGCAACCGCGCATATTTTATATCTGTATGTGACAGTCGGGTCAAGCTCTTCGTCAACATAGATACTATCGGTTGCCGATACTTCCGCCAATAATTCAAAATCACCGGTGGCTTGCGCTCTGTAAATACGGTAACCCGTAACATCAAGTCTCAGTACTGACTGCCATCCGAGAACAATCTTACGCTCGCCCGGGTCAGGCAGGAGCGACGATGGCGCTGCAAGCGTATCGCCAAAGGCATAAGAGTTGGTTTTCCACTCACTCTTATTGCCTGCGCGGTCAATAACACGGAAACGAACAAATATATTCTGTGAAGGACCGGGACGAACCTTTGAAAAGTCAACTGTAACATCTGTGCCGTTAAACGCACCGCTATACAGCTCCGCATATATTGCGTTTACATCGTCATAGCTCTTCCATTCCACTATGACGGTTGTCACTCCGACATTATCGTACGCCGAAATAGTGAATTTCTGAGAATTTTCAATATGTGTCTTTTCCTTAGGCGTTACCGAATTAATCGTAGGCGCCGAATCATCCCTTATCATTGAAACGGCGGTCGTAGTAACCGCGGCTTCACTCGTTATGAGCTGGCCGGCAGAAGTTGCCACGGCGACTACCGCGTAGTAATAACTAACTCCTATCTCGGCGGTTATATCATTATGTGAGCGCGAAATTGTTTCCGCAATAAAGTTGCTGTCGTTTATTATTCCTTCCAAGCTTGTGCTTCTGTATATGCGATATTTTTCGCTGTTGGATACATTAGCCCAGCTGATGCTGATTTTACCGATCTGAGAAGAGGAATTGACATACTCGGGTTTGAAGAGCTTAAGACCGATTTCAAGCTCTTTTGTGTTACTGCCGAAGTTTGCGCTATAATAGTATTCGGCATAGAAATACTGGGTACCGAGCCAACTTGAATCAGCCGCAGGAACGGTGTATTCAATTACAGCCGTACCGTCATCTTTAAACTTGCCGTCGGCGAACCAGCGAGTAGAGTTGTTAACAACCCTGTAAAGTCTCAGGATAACGCCCTCTTTTGCTACCGGCGAGGTTACGGTAAATGTAAGCTTATCGCCGAGCATTATACTGTCAAATTCATCTGAACCGTTTACTTTAACGGCAATATCATATTTCGGAACACCGGTAAACAGTATATCGGTAAGCAAAAATTCGCTGCGGTTACCGGCAATATCAACAGCGCTTAAGAGGTATACATAATATCTGCCTGAAGATAAACCGCTTTCAGCGGCGCGTGCCGCGGGATCGGTGGATACCACATTATAGTAGTACTGATTTGCATAGACAGCCGGGTCGGCTATGAGGTTTTGTGCATTTGAAAGCTTTTCAAACTCATAGCGGCGAAGCTCAACCGTAGTCAAGGCTTCAATACTATCAGGTATTGACCAACTGATGTCGGCAACCAACCGTTCGTAACCGTACTGTGAATCAGAACCCTTTACGGCGATAACGGCGGAAAGGACCCCGCCGGTTAAATCAGGCGCCAGATTATCTACCGTTATATCGGCTTCGTAATACGAAGAAAGGTCAGAGAAATCTGTAACGGTAAGAGTAAGTTTGTAAATACCGTCGGGAATGTATTTCTTGCCGTTTTGGTCGGTAAGTGCGGAAGCGCCTGCAAAATCACCCAAATCGAGTGTGTTTATTGCTCCCGATTCACCGCAGGTAACGCCTATTATTGCGTTTGAATAATAATAGTTATAACCGCCCCAATAATAACCCGTTTCGGTGTCGTAATTCCATATTGCATAAATGTTGCCGGATGTGTCAACAACGGTTACAACAAGTGATTTTACATAGTTATTATCAAGTGCGTCAACCTTAAATCTAATCTGACCGTCCGTATTTGTTCCCGCAAGTGATGTGGTATCTTTAGCGACAAATGTTCCGGTAGGCGGAGTTGTATCCTTATTAGGCGTAATATCATCCGATTTATCGGTTTTATCGCCAAGACCGCCGGTAGAAGTCAGCACAGATACCTTGAAATAGTAAGCACCTGTATATCTTACCGTATCAAGCGGTATGGTAGCAGTCGTAACTCCGGGCAAAACATCGGTTTCGGAGAAGAGATTGTTATTATCCGCTCTGTAAGCAAATACTCTGTATCCGTATTCCGGCGTGCCTTCAATAACGCCTTCCGGAAGATTTACCTTATCCCAACTAACCGTAGCCTCGGCATTTCCGGGCGCGGTGGCAAGACCCGTCGGCGGGTCAATTTTAACATAAGTATATGTGGCTGTTTTTACGGCAGATTTATTGCCCTTATAATCAAGTGCATAAGCGATTATCTCAATAACATCGCCGTTTTGGAGTTCAATATTTCTCCAATCGGTGTTATAATCGCCTTTATTGTTGTAATTCGTCCAACTTATTTTGACTGAAGCGGTAACGGAAGATACCTTATCCGATTCATAATTACTAAGCAAATAGCCGCCGTTATGATAATAGGTGTCCGAATTGGCTTTAAGCCAACTGCCGCCGTTTACGCGGTATTCAATTACAACCTCTTTAATAAGTTGGTCATCGGTTACGTTAACCGATACAACAGAGGAATTATCTACGCTGACGGTTCCCGATGTATTGATAATCTCGCTGACTTCGGGCGCACCGGAATCGTCAGCCAGTTTTATCGGTTTTGTAGGAAGCGAAGTTACCCAAACAATATCACTTCCGTCAAATATATCGCTTTGCCATGCTTCCATATCTTTAGAGGTATCTTTAACCAGGTTGACATAGAAACTATAGTATCTGTCGGGTATCGGAGAATACCAGTTAAAATCAATATTGTCGGAAACCGGGAGTTTATCGCCTCTTGTAAACTGATATGTAAACTCGCCGTTTGCCATTCTTTCGGTGATGTTTTCGTCAGTATCCCCTGTAATACGGATATAACGGTATTCGATTTTTGCGTAGTCAAGAATATTATCGAGGAATTCGTTTATTATATCCTCGGTAAGTTCATAGCCTCTGGCATTCCAATATGATATAAATGAATCACAGATATTCTGCCTTGTATACTCGTCGAAATAAGGTACATAAGGCTCGATGTAGAAGCGGTCGCTGTCTGCCGTTACTTTGAGTTCCGGCATAGGATCACGCTTGATTTGATCCGCCGTTACCGTAAATTCGCCGCTGTATTTCCAGTCGGATGTATTACCCACCGTGTCCGTTACTCTGACGCCGACATAGTATTTGCCCGGCAATACATTACGGCAATCGTAGTATGCACGATACCACATACCGCCGTTAAACGGTACATCGCAGGTCGGATAATAATAAACGGTAGGTTCGGGGAAACCGGCGGCAGGGGTATAGATATAATTGCCCTCTTCGCCCGAGCGGGTATAATAGCCTATTTCTATACAGTAAAGATGACCGTCATCTTTTGCATAAACATTGGTCTGCCTGTTTGAATATCCGCCGCGGCTATCATTATACGGTCTTATGTCGGTTATAATCGGCACTTCATCGTCTGCGCCTACGGACTGCTCATATTTGTATAAATAATCAAGTCTTATATCATAGTAGTCATAGGTATCCTGATACTGCTGTACGGTAAAGGTAGGATATTTTGTCGGGTCAACATAATATCTTAAACATCCGTTTTCAGGCGAAGTGCTGTCATACCTATACCAGCCGCCGCTTATTATGCATTTGCCGTCTGTATCTAAAACATCATACGAGAAGCGGTAGCCTTTCTTGGGCGTCCAGGTAATAATAATACTGGAGGAGTCCTGCGTTACCGTGAAGTCCTGCGGTGCGGGGATATCCTCAACCACCGCCGTAAGTGTCTTGACATCGGTGTTGCCATTAGCGTCAGTTACGGTAAATCTGAATGTATATTCCTGCCCTACGGTAATATCAACATAACGAAGTGTTTTGTAATACGAAAACTCTTTTGTTGAAACATCATAAGCCTGAATATATCTATAATTTTCATCACTTTCAGAGGAAAGTTTGTATTCAAGACGGTATGTTCTTACCCTTTGATTATCGGTAGCTGTAGCAAAAATCGTGCAGGCTTTGGAAATCTTCTCAACCTCTAAATCGCCTACCTGCAGGAAATAGAATGAGGTAATAACAGGTTTTTCATCGTCTTCGGGTAAAACATAAAGCGGGGCGGAATTTTCGGTTCTGTACCAGCCGTAATTGCCGTGGCGGTCAAAAACGCCGTATGTCCAGGTATTATATGTCGATTTCGGATAAATCTCCGCCATATATACATATTCGGTATTAGCCTCAAGATAATCGCTTAAATCGGTCCATTGCCAGTTATCTGAAGCCTTGACATCTCGTATATGACTGGTGCCGGTGCTGTTTCTGGCTCTGCGCCAAACTCTTATATAATCATAATTATTGTTATCCTCAAGATATGCCCTGATAACCGCTTTGGCGTCTGCTTCTGTCGCTCCCTCGCCTGCTATATCGGCAACCGTTTTACCTTTATTTACCGTAATATAAGTAAACAGTTCGTCGACGGTTTTATCGGGTATGGTGATGTTGTTTAGATCTATTTCCATACCGTAAATTTTAGGAGTTACTTTAACGCCCGAAAGACGCGGATAACTGAAATCGTCCGTGTTGTTTTCGGCACGGAATCTTAAATAAACAATCGCTTTTTCGCCTGCGGCAGATGTCGGTACGGGCACGAATGTAAGCCGCCAGTCGCCCGATGTTATGAACGGACCGTCGGTATAATAAATACCATCCTTATAAGGAATGTTGTACCAGTAATCGTCAACCGTTACATAAACGCCGTCAACTTTTCTTTCAAGTTTGATATATGCTTCGCACTCGGAATTAAACCCGTTTTGGTTAATCGTACGAAGATAATCAAACTGGTACTTAATATCGGTCGGAACGGTTATATCAACCGATTGCGGTTTGCCGCCCGCAATTATCGGGATATAGTATTCATCGGAATATTGATTTGAAGAGGTAAGTTCAGGCACACTGAACGACTCCACATCTTCACATTCAATAAACTGCGCTTTTTCTCTGTAAGAGATACCGTAATACATGCCGTAAGATGTGACAGATGACTCCCATACTGCGACAGCGGTAAAGGCTATGTTCCTGTCAAACTCGATAGGCTCGGTATACTCGGTCATATTGTATGCCGGTTGTTGCAGAGATGTATTGAACCTGAACGAATAATAAAGTTTGGTATTATCCGATACGGTGGAAAGAGTAATAGTCGAGCCGCTTACCTTAACATCGGGCAGGGCGGGCATACTGTAAATATAGCCGGTGTTATCGGAATTAAAGAAATATTCTTTGCCGTCTACCGTAACGCGGGCGCCCGCTCTTACACAAAAGCCCCAGGCATTTCTGTAATCAACGCCCGAATAAACTCCGATGTCCTCAAGTGTTACCTTCTGACCCGGTATATATTCGTGGGCATTTTCATTTAATTTATAGTTGTTATAACGGTCAAATACGCTTGCATATCGCTCGTTCGGAACAAAGTAATACTGAACACTTATGTCCGAATCGGGGAAAAATTCCTTAAAGTCGGTCATATTTATATATAACTGACCTGTTTTATCGTAGATTACATCGTCATTACCGTTATTGTTGTCATAACCTACTCTTGTTCTGTTGCCCTCGCCGTCGGTCGCATAAATATCAAACTGACCTATATATGTAAAGTAACCGTAATATATATGTCCAAGTTCACCCGTTTCGGAATCATAAACCGCCGCCTTGACTTTTACACGGGATTTTTCGCTGCCGATATATGTTATACTGCTGCCGGGATTCATTGACGCACTTTCGAGCGTCGGGTCTTCGGGCACCGAACCGTCGGTTGTGTAATTATAGTAAATAGCGGCGTTTTCCTTAGCCGTATTAAGATTGAGATAATAACCGGAATCCGAGAAATAAGTATCGCCTACATTGTATCTGTAACCCGCAAAGAATACTTTATCGGCACGGTCTATAGTGATATTCTTAATCTTTACATTAAATACGCAGCCTCCGTCGGCGGCAACTGTTATTGTATAGTCGCCCGCCGGCAATATCTTATTGCCACGGTAATAGTCATATATATTATAATGACTGTAACCGTCATCTATATCGTTATGACTAAAGGTATACGATACGCTGCCGTCGGCATTTGTTATCTGCGGACGGTAAATTCTATATCCGCTGTAACCGTTTTCGTCGATATTTTTATATTTCATATCAAACGAAAGTATTCCGGGTTCCGCCAGGGTAACGGTAATACTTTGGGTAACATCTGCATAATTACCAGTTTTATCCGCAATATCGCTTACATAGAATTCCGTCAGATTATCGCCTGAAGAATACGGCAGTGAAGGCATGCCGAGCGCATAATCGCCACCGTCGACAACAATATCGGACACGGCGGAATATTTGCCGTTTTTATAATTAACGGCTTGTATTCTATGATTTAGTCCGGAAAGCGCAAACGGAACCGAATACTCTGTTCTTGTGGCGGAAGAAACAGGATTACTGCCGTCGGTAGTATAGTATATCGTTCCTTCCTCGTTTTCGAGCGTAACAATACCGTCCGTCACAGAAATTATCGGCGCTGTTTCGGTAACGGTAATATATGCTTCGGCTGTTTTACCGTAAATATAGTCACTGCCGGAATTTTTTTCAAGATAAGTGTATGCTTTTACAGTAACAATTTCGCCCTTTGCGTAACCGGCTGTGCTGACAGGTCCATTGTATAACGAACCGTACCACTGGGGATTGCTGCCGTCAAGCGTATAATATATCTGCGAAGTATAACCTTCGGGAACTCCTACGCTCTGGAGCGTAATTGCGGAAATTGCGGTGTCTCCGCCGTCACCGTCACCCGTAATCTCAGTATCGCCTACGCGAATAAGCGGTTTTTCAAAGATTACCAGTGAACCGTCGTCCTTAGTATAACCGATATTATTTTCGCTGTCCCACAAAATGGCATAAAGCGCAACATCATCAGCATTGATATCACCGTCAATACTAAAGGACCACGATGCGTAATTCCATCCATCGTTAGATTTTGTATCACCTATTTGACCGACGCTGTAATATACCGTATCATAATTACCGCCGTAAATAACACGCGCACTCAATCTACAAGGATAGTACAGTGCATCGGTACCGTCATAATAGTTTGAAAAAATAATTGACGGCGTGAGACTGAAATTATATGTATTCTCGTATACTTGAGAGGTGTATACCACATCCCAATAATCATTATAGTAAACGCAAACACCTTTATAGTTTAACGACGCGTTTCCGGTAAGACCGTCAAGAAAATCGTTTAAATATCCGGGCTCGCTGTCGGAAAGGCAAAAATCATAATTATCCTGACTCGGCAGTTCAGCTTCACCGTCTACCGCAACTTTAATATAGTACTCTTGATGAATATTTGTAGCAGTAGCACCCGAAAGATTTAAGTAATCGGTCATTCTGAGGTTATAGCTACCGGCTTCACCGTAAACTCCAATTCGCCTGTCACAATCAAGTTCCCAGAAATTGGTGCTTACAAATGTACCCTTTATCGCTCTTCCGCTTTCATCAGCCATAACAGCGCCCACATGCGCATAATTATCCGAAAATTGTATGGTAACATTATCTTTGTATTCGGTCCAACCGCTGTTTTCCGCTGAAAAATCGAAAGCCGGATCCGCCTTATACGCCTCAATGGCGCTGTCTTGACTTGTATAATACACCTTTGTGCCATCAGGCTCGTTTTGTGTGGCTATTGTTACGTTATCATCAGGCGTAAGATAGTACTCATTTGCAAGTTCACTGTTTCCCCAGCGCGCATAAAGTCCCCTCGCTGTGCCGAAGATAATTTTAGGTGCATAGGGGGAGTTTCCATCAATATCGGTTTCAGGGTCAACCGAAGAATCCGCTTTTATATTGGGATCAACGGGAACTGTATCATTACCCGGATATGTTATAGTACTAATCGTATCATCTCTGGTTCCCGGCGCATCAAGACGCGCCAACTCTTCAAGAAGTGAGCGCATCAAATCATTATTAATTGATGGATTTGCCCCTCCTTTTTTACCGGAAGATTTTTTGGGAATAGAACCATTCTGCCCAACATCCGAATCAGCAACATCTTCACTGATTTGCTGTTCTGCATTTTCGTTTTCTGCTATATTTTGTGAAGCTTCAGGCACATCTGTATCGCTGTAAGCCGGGTTATCCTCCTGCGGCTCAATAGAAATGACAGACAACGGGGCATTAAGACATACCCCGAACATCATCACTACTGAAAGCAATAATGCAATTCCCTTACTTAATGCTTTTTTAGTCCTTAACATAACAGCACCTCAATAATACTTTTCAAGCTTTAATATATTTGCATACAACAACCCTATTTTATCATTTTTATTTTGTCATAAACCTCAATATTTGTCAAGAGATTTGTTTAAATCAGAAACTGATAAAAATCGTATATGGTGAAACTAAGCAGGCACCACCTCACGGTGAAATCAAATCCGTCCACCAACCCGGCAAAGTCGGATTTCACCGGCGAATCCGATTTCACCCACCGAAGGTGGATTTCTCTCGTCCGCAAGGGCGGATTTAGTTGAAAAAAGAAGTAATTTGTCGGTAGACAAATTACTTCTTTTTTCTGGTGGGAGAGAATTGATTCGGTCCAGTATTTATGCACCTTCCGTCACTTTTTACTCCAATAAAATGCCAATGAAAAAAAGACATTTCTGGAAGATGGATTCGTTTTCAAAACGCACATTTTTATTCCCGTCTCTCTTGTGGTAGTATGATACCGCAAGGGAGGTTTTGCATTATGAAAGACAACTTAAAGGACATAGGAATTTTCGGCCGCAGACATTATGATTATCTGAGAAAAAATAAACCAACCGTCATAAATGTTATGCGGCTATCCGGCACATTAGCGACCGGTTCAAATACATCTTCGATTCGCACAATATCTTTTGGCCTGTAATCGGCTTTTTTCTCTATCTGGGAGTCATATCTTGCAACACCTTTAAGGCGTTCTTTGAGGAGTTGATCCCAACGCTCGTCAGCAGAATCCGCACCTTTCATTTCGGCCGACCTTGTTGATTGTCCATACCGCTCCATCATTTTCCAAGTCCAGGAAGCAAGAACATCTCGCAAATATGATAATGCCTCTTTTTGCGGCATTTCATATAACGGTATAGGATCATCAATTACGGTATGTATCAGATTCTTTTTATCAAGAATTTCCATATCCCTTACATAGTGAACAATTGGAACAACCGGGCATTGAGCTGCTTTGGAAATTAAGTACACGCCTTGCCAAAGATCAAGCACAGGTCTGTTCGGAGTTTTATTCCAACCACCTTCGGGGAAAATGATAATATCCGTTCCGTATTCAATAGCTTTAAGCGACTTATTAAGCATTGATTGACGGCTTTTTTATGATTTCGGTTTACGCACACACCACCGACAAGCGCGCTTGCAAAACCGTCAAAAGTGTTGTATAGAAGCGGTAGTGAGCCCCACAGAAAATATGCGTGTCTGCGTGCGGCAAGCGTGGTTGCGAGTACATCATCGTGAAATCCGTGATTTGAGACAACGATTACCGGTTTATCAGGTAGTACAACCGGCTCATCTTCTTCGGCACAGTCGGGATCATTGAGCAACTTGCGGTTCTCGAACACCTGGGTACACTTTAATGCGCCGGGACCTATTTTTTGCAGCACCTTATAAAACTTGCGCCGAAACCGAATTTCTTTTACGGAAATCGAATTTTCGGGATCGTTGTCTAACCAATGCAAATAGCGCCTGTTCCATAAGTAAAACAGGTTTGACATACCATCATGACCGTCCCCAAACAGATCGGAAATGTCATTTAGGCAGTCGCTATATTGTTCATATACTTTTTTGTTATACTCTTCTTTTGCTTTTTCAAACATTTAATCACGTTACCTTTAAGTTATTAGTGTGGTGTGCTCCTTATCTTTTAATTGACGAGTAGACTAACTTGGGCGCGGGAGGATCAACACAAGTTATTTCGTCTGGATTTGGCATCAATTCACTGATTGGTTTTTGACCCTTTGGGAATTGAACTTTATAGCATTGTCCGTCATCACCGATTTTGTAATATCCTGTTCTCACATCCAACAAAGATATTACTTCACGCTTATCACTTGAAAGACTACGCGCAAATCTTGTTCTGAATATGATTCCCATAGGAACAAACTTATGATTCCTCTCTTTATAATGGCTGTGAATTGCCTTCAAGATGTCGACGGGAGAACAATCATGCCTAATAGTGATATTGGCAACAGGATATCCGTCTAACGACCCGTCATCACGAGGTAACAATATTGGTTGTGCCTCCATAACACCGTCAATGTTAAGCAGGACATCACGCATGTCAAAAAGGAATTCGCCGGCACCCAAATCAACATTGCTGATTCTTCCGTTATCAGTATTTATGCCGGGGTAATATGTCCGATGATTATCTGTCATCACAAAATCGCTGACTCTGCCGAGCATACTGTAAACCGCTTTGCCGTTATGCTCGCCGACTATTTCGCCAATATCGTTATTTGTACCATATTTTAGACCATTTCTGGAAATATTAAAGAAATCGCTTGTTGCCTTTTCATCAATAATATCAAGCCGGGATAAGTCGCTGTTATGTTTTAAATCGGCAAGTTTTACAGCTTTAGCTATTGGATTCTTTTTGATTTCCGCAATATAATCCATATAAGGGACAGATTTATCATGTGTAAGTAGACCTAACGCTTCTATAACTTGTTGCGGAAAACCCATGTTTTTTAAATCATCCAACGAATATTCTGTATCTTCCACAACATCGTGAAGGAGAGCAACTGTCGCTGTATTTTCATCTTCCATTTGTTCTGCCAAATGAAAGGGGTGAAAGACATACGGCATACCGGATTTATCCACCTGATTTTTATGAGCCTCAAAACAAAGTTTAAGTGCTTTTTTTGTCATTTCCGTGTAAATCATATCAAAACCAACTTCCGATTATTTCTTTTGCCTTTTCAATTGATATTTCCGTCATGCAATTATTCCCTTGCCCCATCATTAATTCCCTTAAATATGAATTGTCCTGTGGGATAATAACCCAGTCTTTTTCGCTGCGACGAAAGACATGTATTGTTGCCGGACTGGTATATCTAATGATTATATTTTGGTTATCATCATTTTGAAAATATCGTTGTTTTTTCTCTAAGCACTCCGGTGAAACGGCAAATATCCTATTAAGAAATATTTCTTTCTGCTTGGGATCTTCATTTGCAAAGTTTCTTTGATATCCGCACTTGCAGATCACTGATAATATGTCGTTTTCACGTACGCATTCAGGGCAGATCCATTTTTCACTTTTTTCGTTTGTGTCATCTATCAAAAGATTACGCTTTTGAATCTCTTTATAGCACAATTCTCTATATCCTGAACTCCACTCATATTCATTATGATAACGCTCGATAAGAATATCATCTGTTAGTCCTTCAATTTCATGCTGCCAGTCTCCAGGCACAGGCAGCTCTACAATTTTTTCTGGCTTTGTTGTGCTTAAATTATGTCGCTTTTGTATTTGATTCCCGAACATCATTGCCGCGACTGACAATATGATAACAAAAACAAAAATACCGCTGGTTGAAAATGTATAAGCTTCATTCAGACCTGCATTTTCAAGTGCAGAATTCAAGCTAAGTCTGTAAATCTCAACAAATAATGCTGCAACTATCATACAAACCGAAGCAATAGTACCTTTAATCCTACCGGAGTATTTTTGCGAAAAACTTAGTATGAAATAGATAAATATTATTACTACTGATGCCATCATAAGAAATGCCGCAATATCGTAAAATGCGGTGTGAACTTTTATATCATAATAATTATTAAGCACATTTGCGGGGCTACCAAGATAATTCAAATAATGTATTTTTTGATTTGCCAATAGTTCGGCAAGTTCACTATTTGTGCTTAATCTTGTCCATGGTAAAAACCATGTGATTATCTGCGCAATTGTAAAGCATAACAGCATCGCCCATAAGTAAGGCTTGTTTTGAGGAAATTCGCTCGCCTTAACAGGATTATTTATATTTGATACATAATTTTCTGTTTTTATAGAATCATCGGTTTTTTTCGGCGTGTCAGTACCGTTTTCAGTTGACGGTGAAGTCTCTGAAAGAATTGTTCCGCAAAATGGACATAATCCTAGGTTTTTATTGTAGAACTTTCCACAGTTACTACATTTTACGGCTGGACTATTTCTATCATGCATAAGGTATCTCCTTTTTCTTATTTACACGGATATATTAAGAACATAAACTATTTTCTACGATAACTGTATTGTATTTCTCTGTTACTATTTGAAGAAGGCAAACTATTAGTTTTAGTCCATGATCCCCAACTATAATAATTATGAGTATATATTGTCTGCCTATCTCTATACCTATAAACGGTTCTTGCGCCATAACTATAAAGATAATTTGCACGTTTAGCATCACCTGGACCAGGCACATATATTTCACAATCATTGCAGATATGCTCGTATGCAATCACCTTTCCGGTAACACCATATGTAAGTGTATCTACAGCTTTGAGTTCACTATCCACCCATACAATTTTTTGAGAATCCATTTTTGTACATCTTAATCCCGGCACACTGCTATTATTATACTGATCTTTAGTTATAGGATAATAACCCCAACGCCAAACATTATCTTCTGCATCCCAAAAATACAATTTGTAATGGTAATATCCGTACTGTGTTTTAGGGTCTATCTGTCTTCCTGTGATATTTTCTGGATACTCTGTACCCCATGAACTCCAAGATCCATAATCACCAAGGGCACTAGTTGTATTAACATATGTATATCCCGATTTATTAGGAGCGACAGAAGAAGAACTTGATTCGGAATATGGTATTTTATCTCTGTACTGATACCGTATTTCATAATCGTTAGAATTAACTGCTGAAGGTAATGTGCCTGTGTATGACGACCAATCCGGGCCTTTACTTAACACCAACGAAATATTAAAGCCCTCTATTTGAGATGTACCGGCAGCAGGGCTTTGGGACAGAACACTACCGTAAGGTGTGTTTGAACTATATCCGCCGTAAGATACAGAAATCTTAAATCCTTGTTTTTCCAACGCTTGTGTTGCGGTGCTTTGTGTTTTGCCGACTACATTTGCAACGGTAACGAGTGGTTTGCCGCTTGAAACCTTGAGTGTTACGGCATCACCTTTCTTAACTTTTTTACCGGCCGCTATGCTTTGGGAGATAACAGTGCCCTCTGAAACAGAAGAGTTTTTCTCATATGACACATTAACTTTCAGTGCCTTTTTCTCTAATGATGATTTTGCATCTGATAAGGGCTTGCCAACAACATTTATCATATCAAACGATGCGGCGCCCGTAGATACAACAATAGTGATCTGAGTGCCCTCGGGAACTTTTTCACCCGAAGATTTACTTTGGCTGATTACTCGACCGGCTTCAACATTATCATCGCTCTTCGTCTCAACAATAGGCTCGGAAAGACCTGCTTGTTTTAGTTTAGCAACAGCCTCATCTTGGGTATTCCAAACAACATATGGGACTGTGGCAATACCGTCTTTTACCTCAACAACGCCGACACCCGAACTCACAATAAGTTTTACTTCGCTGTTTATATCAGCAAAAGAGCCGCCATCCGGCGTTTGAAGCACAATAATACCGGCTTCGACATACTCGGATTCAACATTGCCTCCGGCAACGGCTAATAATTTAGTGCTCTCTATTTTACTTATTGCTTCATCCTTATCAAGATTTTCAACATCAGGGACACTAACCATCCCGTCCGGAACTACAACTTTATCAGAAAACAAAGAATTAAATTTAATAACACCGGTTAAAACGAGTGCTCCAAAAGTGACCATAAGTGTGGCAATAACAGGAACGGTAATTTTCATCCACAAAGGCCAATTATAAAGGTCTATTTTTTTTATCTTGCCATATTTGCGCTTTGCAGGCACAGTGGCACTCAACTCATTTATAAATGTTTCAACATCGGGAGTTCTATCCTCTATTCTTATATTAAGTGCATTAAGTATAGCGTTTTCGGTAACCTCAGATATGTTTTTAACGATCTTATGAGGTTCTATGAGAGGATCACGGTGTTTTGTTTCGCAGATTGCGTTTCTGCCCATAGCTTCCGGCGGAGTTTTCCCGGTTATCATCTTATATAATGTTGCCGCAAGAGCATAAACATCGGTATGCGGACCTTGATCGCCACGGCTATCATATTGCTCTTTAGGCGAATATCCGGGTTTTACAATTGTGGTAAGGCTTCGGCTGTGAGAGGTTGTTGCATAGCGCGAGGCACCAAAATCTATAAGTTTTACATTGCCTTCTTTGGTTATAAAGATATTATCGGGCGCGATATCACGGTGTATAATGCCTTCTTTATGAACGGTTATAAGCGAATTCATAACAGGCAAAAGCAGGGATACAGCTTCATCCTCAGGTATAGGAAGTGATCTTATTTCAGTGCCGTTTTTACCTTTTATTTCGACTTTTTCTCTTTTTAAGCGGTCACCCAGCGTTTCACCGTCAAGATATTCCATAACGATATATGCAGTATCGTTTTCAAGAAAGCTATCAAATATGCTTACTATACCCGGTTCATTATTGAATTTTGCAAGTCTTTTTGCTTCGTCAACAAATTTTTTAAGGCCATCCTGAAACTGTTCGGACTTGTCTCCGCCAAATACGGTAAGGCAGGACTGCCCGGGCATTCTTGTTGAAAACTCGCTGGGCATATACTCTTTAATAGCGACCTTACGTTCAAGTTTACCGTCCCACGCAATATATGTAACTCCAAAGCTGCCATAACCCAACACTTTACCCACAATATACCTATCATGCAATAAAGAGCCCGGGACAATATGAATTGCTTCTTCAACCTGAGAATCTACAATATATCCGCAATGAGGGCACACTTCAAGCTCTCCGGGGAAGTTTTCCATACAGCCCATGCATCGTTTGTCCATATTATTTATCCTCCAACTTAAAACACGAATTTCTCGTATATTTCTTTAATTGCCTTATAGTTTTTACCGCTTGTTTTTTCTTCAAAGCATGTCTTATTTACAGGTATTTGACCGTCACTGCATTTACTTATCATCAAAGTGTTTTGATAAGCATTGCCAAGCATCCATGAAAGTAATCTTTCCGAGGCGGCAGTTTGTGATCTATTAGCTTTGCCAATACTCCACTCATAAATAAAGTTACAGTAAATCTTATCGGAATCACAAAAAACAAAATGTTTCGAATAATTAGTAAGTTCCTCCCTGATTTTATTTATCTGCATGGTTGATGTAAGCAAAACAGCACTGCTGTTATTGCTATTATCAAAAAAAGTTGTATCGGGAGCAAAATCAGTTTTTTGAATATTCTTAAAAATAAGATTATCCGTTCCTTCAGCCAAAGCGATAGCGGCGGTGCCAAAATCAGAGACAGAAGAAAAATACTCTTTTTCATAATCAACCGATGCAACACCTTTTGTAATAACGCAAGCCATAGGAATTTCTATGCCAAGAGGGATTTGTTTTTTTGTTTTGTAGTAACTATCATACTGTCCTAAGAAAAGGCAATCTTTCGCCTGCTCGGAATCAAGAATCTTTGAAACATCTTCTGCCTTGTTAAGAACTTTTTCAGAAATATTGCTGCTTTCAAAAAGATTCGGCAAGGTCCCGGATTCAGCGGCTTTTTCAAGCTCTGTAAAATATTCATCGCCCGGAATCATTTTTAATTCGGTTTTTACATTTTCAAACTTTGTATTAAAATCATCAACAACGCTCTTTATGGCTTTTCCTTTAGGTGAATCTTCTTGTGCATTACACCATATAGTAATATAGGCATCTTTCAGATATTGTTCTGATCTTTCTTTATCATAAACCTGCCAAACACTGGTTCCCAAGATTGCTAATACAACACAAGCGGCTATAATGCTGCCGAATCTTATTCGGCGGCGGCGCTTTTTCTCTTTTTTAAGCGTTGTTACTTTCCGTTCGCCGTTTATCGCTCTTAAAAACTCTTTAACGCTTTTGAATCTCATATGAGGCTCTATAGCCATTGCCTTCATAATAGCATTGCTTAAATTTTCAGGCACTTCGGGATTTAACTCGTTTGGCGGAACAACCGTGTCCTCGGTTTTTCGATTAGACGATTCGTCCGGCTTAACGCCTGTCAGGGCAGTATATAAGGTAGCACCCAGAGCATAAATATCAGACCATATGCCCACATCACTCATACTGTTATATTGTTCAGGAGGAGAGTATCCCGGTTTAAGAATAATATCTATTGCATCACTTTTAGCATCGGGCAAATAAGCGGCACCTAAATCAAGTAAAACAACATTTAGTTCCTTATCGGATTTTATAAAAATATTATCCGGCGCAACATCGCGGTGAACAATCCCTTTAGAATGCAACTCGCATAACGCATTACCAACAGAATTTGCAATATATACGGCAAAATCGGGAGTTAGATTTTTATTTTGCTCAAGGTAATGCCTTAAATCGGTTCCCTCCAAATATTCCATTACAAAATATGCGGTTTTGTTTTCTTCAAAATACTCGAAAACATTTGGGATAAACTTACCGCCGGTGAATTTTGCAAGATTGCGCGCTTCATCCAAAAAACGGTCTTTTCTGTAGGAAAATTCGGATATAGTTTCTGGCTTTTTACCAACAATTACCTCTGGGATACCAACAGCCCTCGTCATAAGTCTGCTGCAAAAGAATTCTTTTACGGCGACTACAGCTTCAAGCTTTAAATCCCATGCCTTATAAAGTATGCCGAAACCACCGGAGCCCAAGGCTTTACCGATTAAATATCTCCCGTTTAGGATAGTTCCCGGTGCAAGATGTATCGGCTCATCAGCGGATATATCTTCCTTGGCACCGCAATATGGACACTTATTTAATTCATCGTTGTATTCTTTAAAGCAAGATAAGCACCGCTTCATCCTTAATCCTCCACATAATCAGTCCACGAAAAATTTTCACCGCAAAGCGGAACAAAAACATATTCGTTGCCTTTAATATTGCCAAAACTAATCTTATCAAATAACTCCAATCGGGCAGGAACATAAACTGCATTTCCATTAAGATATGTAAGGCTGCTGCTGTCCCCGTTCATAAGCATAAATCGTCTCTCATTTGGTTCATATATGAGTTTTGCGTGAATGTTGCTGGCGGAAACATAGGAGTCACCTTCAAGTGCTATTGTGTATTTGGAATTTCTGCCTATCGTATTCTGTCCGGCGGAAATTGGGAATGTTTTTCCTAAATTATTCCCCTTGACGCAAACCAACCAACCCACAGGGAAATCTACATCATGTTTTATTTGGCTACTATCCGGGTTACTGTTTTTACTGCCGGAACTGAAAAATCCCATTGTTTTTTCATCATTCGATTTAACCTTTTCAATGGATTCACTCAAGTTTTCAGTTCCTTTATTTTGCGGTGTTTCAGACTTTCCTTCTTTTGGGAATTCAGGGTCAAGATCATCTTCAATTTCAACATCCTCGTTGACCAGCACGGCTTTAGAGGGTGAATCTATAAATTGACCTGTCGTCTTTTCGTCAATTATTGATTCTTGATTTTCTTTTTTTCTGCTAAATAGACCCTTAATACGATTTGGCTTTTCCTCCTCGGAAGTTGTAGCCACATCTAATGAGGCTGATTTTCCTCCGCAAATAGGGCAAACTTCATATTTGTCGCCGTCAAAATGGTGCCCGTTCTCACATTTAATAACATTCATTTATTTATCCCCCAAATCACATTATTTTAATAATAGCAAATGTGGTATTGTCCATTTGCATTGCATTCTTTTTTGAAAATTTATTCGCTTTAATACTTAAAACATGGGAAATATCCCTTACATCGGGGAAATTATCCAACACTTCTTTAATCGTATTATCAGTCAGCATTTTATAGAGTCCATCCGTTGTGAGCATCACTATATCTCCGGAGTTCAACTTAAAATCAGACTCATTAGAATCGATATATTTTAATTCGCCCATTCCTAAAAAGCTGACAAGGGTGTTCCCGTTCACTATCTGAGCATTGTATTCATCTTTAGTTATTTCATCCACCGACAATTGTTTTTCAAGCAGAGTTTTTAAATTATGGTCTGTATTTATTTGCACAAAATCGCCGTTTCTGTATAAATAAATGCGACTATCGCCTATTGAAAGCCAATAAAGAGAATGCTCATTTATAAAAACAGAAACAATAGTGGTTCCGGCCATGAGTTTTTTGCCAAATGCATCTTTAAGGTTGCCTATTTTTGCATTGGCACTTTCAGCAGTTGAGCAATAAAAATTTTTTACGCTGCAATAATTATTGAAATTATCATATTCCTCTAAAAAATCATTAACAGCAAGATTGCTTGCCAGTTTACCACAATCATGACCGCCCATGCCATCACAAATCATTACTATTCCGCGATTGTCCTCAACAATAAAACCAGATGCGTCCTGCTGTTCTTCTCTGTCTCCGATTTCAGAGGTTATAATCATATCAAACACTTTGTTCTTTTCGGAAAAAGTGTAATTATCTTTATCACTTTTCATACATAAAATATCTCCTATATATTCCATACTGCGATTGCAGAATAGTTATCCATGTTCTTTCCTGTGCCTTTACTCCTCACTTCATCCTGCATCATTTCAAGCCATTCATCAACCGAACCTGCCGACTTCAAATAATTACACATTTCTTTCTCGTCAATAAGTTCCCAAAATCCATCTGAACATAACAAAACAGCTTGACATTTTTTCAGAGAAATAGGTTTCATTAAATCAAACTCTTCATTTTCCCAATCTATACCCATAACCTTTAAAACAATATTTCTGTCGTGATGATTTCTTATTTCCGATTCTTTTATATCACCGGAGAGTGCAAGCATTTGAGGCACACTATGATCAATAGTCCTTAGCATTACCTTATTTTTTCTAAACAAATAAAGTCTTGAATCTCCTATGTGACCTATATACAAATTCTTGTTGTTTGCAACAAATGAAACTGCAGTTGTTTTCATTTTGTTCTTCGCATTTTTCGAGCTTTGTTCAAGCAGAAGAATATCTTGTGCAGCACAAAATGCAGCTTTCAGGAAGTTTTTGATATCCTTTGTTTTATAAAAAACATCTGTAAAAACATCTTTCACAAGTTTAGAGGCCTCGTCACCCATTCCGTGACCGCCCAAACCGTCGCATAAAACACAACCAAAGTTATCGCCGTTTTGAAAAACGCCTATAGAGTCTTCGTTAATTTTACGACTGCCCTTATCAGTCACAGTAGCAAATTGAAACATTCTTTCTCCTATCTCTTGTCTTTATCAATAAACTTGAGGCTTATAATACTTATAATCGCATATAAAACCGTAAATCCAGACAGTATAATTATCATCTTTGAATAATTTGATACAGAATGCTTATAATCCTCTACAACCTTTTCAATAGGTATTTTGCTGGATAACGAATTTATATTTGCGGTTATGCATATAGCATTCAGCCCCCATTTTGCTATTGTTAATTTAGCAATTTGTTCAGTAAATCCTTTAAGCTCAAAAATCATACCGGACATTACAAGTTGTATAATCAATACAAACGGCATAACTGTCATAGCGGTATTTGGAGTTTTTACAATGCTTGATACCATTAATCCCAGACTGTCGGAACTATAAATGATAATAAAAAAAGTAATTGCAAACTCGATAATTGTAGGAAATAGCACTCCTTTATCCGGTAAACTTTTATGGTTTGCAATACATATAATAGCCGTTACTATAACAGATTCAAAAATGCAAAGCACCATTTCAAAAATCAAATGAGCTGTTATGTATGACGAAATATGCATACCCGACCTATGTTCGCGCTTAATTATGTCTCGTTCTTTACAAATAGACTGTATGGAATTAAAAATACCAATCCATATACATGCGCAAACAAGAGCAAACGCACCGTTTTGAGTCGCTCTATACTCAGAAAACATATCTGAACTTGTAACGCTACAAATAATAAGTGTTATTATTGCCGAACTTATAAAGACCTTCCAGCCACGATCATTAAAGAATACATTAAAACACGTTTTCGTATATATTTTAATTTGATTTGTTCTTGCAGACATTTTATAATTCTCAACCTTTCTTATATTTATCTATGTAATAGTCGGAAAGACCGTCAGTATTTATTCTTTTAACAACGCCCTCAAGAGTATCTGTCTCAAAATAATTTAGCGCCTCTTTTATTGAGCCAAAGAATGCCAAGTGACCGCAGTTGGTTTTCTTACTTTTTGCCAATACAATAACCTTATCAAACAAATTAGATGCCCTGTCCGGAATATGAGAAATAACCATAACTATTTTCCCTTCATCGGCTATCCTTCGCAAATTTTGCATGAGTTTACTGGCCTCCGGTCCGTCAAGACCCGAATCCGGTTCATCCAAGAAAAACAAACTCGGATTTGCAATATATTCAATAGCGACACTTATTCGCTTTTTCTGTCCTCCGGCAAGTTTCGATATTAAATGGTCCTTAACTTCCCATAAACTGAAAGTTTTAAGGACTGATTCTATAATTGTATTCCTCTCATCTTTTTTGATTTCTCTTGACAATTTCATTTCTGCCGCATTCTCAAGCGTGTTATATACCGTATCACTTCCACGAACCAGATCTTGCTGTGGAACAAAACCAATCTTGCTCTTGATTGATTCATAATCTGCATATATATCAGTATCGCCAAGCATTATTTTTCCTTGTGCCTTTTCATAACCCATCACCGCATTCATAAATGTGGTTTTACCCGCACCCGAGCCGCCCAGGATCAACACCATTTCTCCCGGGTTAATTTTTATGCTGATATCTTTCAATAAAACCAGTTTTTTTGAATGTTGCCATACGCTTCGCTCTTTAATGCATATATCAAGCACATCAGAGTCAGATTGGAAAGATGTATTTTTATTTACAGGATTCTGATATACAATGGAGTTGCCCGAATAGAAAAAACAAATATTATCAATTCTTACACAATCGCCAATCCGTAAATATTTTGCTTTTTCAAGTTTTTTGCCATTAAGATTAATACTTGTTGCGCTTTCTTGTGCTGAAACAGCTAAACCATTTTTAGCCATAAAAAACTCAATGGTGTCATCTGCCTTATCATTTCCAACAACAGTTCGAAAATTATCACCTATAGTCTCAACGGAATTTACAGTAAAATTATCTATGTAATCTATTACGAACACCATAGTCACTGCGTTTTGTATTTGTCTGTCAGCCCATTCAAACACCTGAAGAACATCTCCATCGCATAACTTGTGTTTTTCCTCTTCCTTTAACTTTATTCCATTTAAGTAAGTTGCATTAGAGTTCCTTAAAGCCATATAATAATAAGCATCATCATAATACTCAATTATTCCGTTCTTCCTGGGGAAAAACTTGGAATCGACACTTATATCCACATGAGAACTATCAGTATTTCTTCCAATTGTAGAATACTTTTTAATAAGTGCTTTATGGATGTAGTTTTTGTCACTGAAGAAAACAATTAAAGCAGGCTCTTTTACAATCTTTTTCAATAAAATTTGGTTATCCATTTTTTCTCCTAAAATACAACATAATCTTTATTATGTAATCAGGGCGTTTTACACTAACGCACAACACACTCATAATACATAGTATTATAGCAGAAATACCAAAAACAATCAAGTGATTCTAACACGAAAACGCATTAATTTACGAAATTGTTCAAATTTA
>JAFZUV010000005.1 GCA_017618135.1 Clostridia bacterium | reverse complement strand
TTTAAGTCTTTTACTTCGTGTATTAAATCTACGGAAAGCAGGAATTCTTCTTTCATTTCGTGTAACAGTTCAAAGGTGCGTATAATTAAAAGAAATAATAGTGCTACTAAAATCTTTGCGGTGTTGTTACTGTGCTGTACGGTAAACTCTAACTCTTCTATTTCATATAAAAGCGGAAATGCTTTCGGCTTATACGGTGGATATTGGCGTTTGAAATATATGAACTCAGGGTCGTTATAGTTTTCGTTAAGGCGTTTATTAAGATATTCTCTTGTAAACCCGAGAGTATTCAACCGCACGGGTCGTTGCCAACCGATTGCCATAATAGTAAGATGCTTTCTATCGTTATTTATTGTGTAACCGATAGATTTGAGATATCTATACACATCATCGGCACAGTCACAAAATTGCAGGGCATATTCTATATCGCCTTTAATCATATCTCTGTGAGTGTATTGCCCGCTTTTGCGAACCCAGTATTCTTTCTTATTGCCTTTGCTGTAAAAATTGCTATCCTTTAATACTGACTTGCCGTATTCACGACACACCTCATCAGATACCTTACGGAGTTCTATATGGTCGCCGATTTTGTTCTTAAACTTTTGACCGTCTTTAAATGAGCAGGGATTTAGAATGAGATGGCAATGCGTTGACTGCGTGTTCAGATGAGCGGTGACGAGAACTTGATACTCATCTCCCCACATTCTTCGTGCAGTCTCTTTACCGATTTCAAATGCTTCTTCGGGTGTAACTTCGCCGGGCTTAAAGCTCTGTATGCCATGATAAGCAACTACTTTACCTTTCATACCGAATCGCCTTTGAACAGACACCATTTCGGCATAAGCGTTTTGCTTTGAGCAGTTGATACCGGCAACGAACATCTGCTTGTCTGTTTTATCATCGTTCTGCGCATACTGAACTGCCGAGTATAAATCATTGTCAAGATATTCTTTCGGTATAGTCTTATCCGGGTTGTCTGCATACTCGAGTGTGGCTTTCAGGTTTCCGTAAACGGGCCAGAATCCTGTAACTGCGATAAAGCACCACCGTCCTTTCCGGGTAAAAGCAAAGTGTTAGAAATCTCTTTAAGCAACGCTTCAATTTCAGCATCGAGTTCAGGTGAACTGCTTTTGTCCTCTAAGCCGCCTATCTTTTCAAGCAACTTAAAAAGAGCATCAGGCGGAATCGCTCTCGGCTCATAACCTAATGCTCTTTGCTTGACATATTCAGTTCTTGAGATACCGCATTTCTTTGCCTTTGCCGTAATGATTTGCTTTTCCTTCTGTGACAAGCGAAAAGCGATTCTTGTGTCTTTCCCCATATACACATCACTCCTTTTTCACGGGGGTTTGGGGGCGTCAGCCCTCAAAGATTCAGCCGTATTAGCGGCTGTGACGGGACTTGCGTGGCACACAAAGTCCCTGCTTGCTAAACTATAGGACAGACCATTTCTTTAAGTCTCCCGGTTAGCCGTTTGACACCCACATAGGCATCAGCTCCTTTCATATTTTTATATACAAAAAAGACCTACATTTCTGTAAGCCTTCTTTATAACGTGGTAGCAGTAGTAGCGGTACTTTTATAGTTTATTTTTGCGCCGCCCATTTTTGGAAGCGGTTTCCGAAATTATTAAACGTCCCAACTTTTTGCTTTTCTTACACGCCGTAAATATGCCGCAATTTCTTTTACCGTATTACCATTATGGTAAAATCTTGCCGCAAGTGTTGCGGCGTAAATGATGGTGTCTTCGCCGTAACCGTCCTGCACGTGCATACGCCCGAGCTGTTCAATGATTTCACATTTTTCAATGCAGGCGTTTCCGTCGATTCGAAAGATTCCTTCAAGATAAGGAATGTCACTGTGATCCTCTAAAATGCCGAATACAGCACTGCGGTAATAATGAGCGACAATTGTTCTTCGAGTTTTTTCCCTATACGCACCTGTAATAAGGCGGTCAAAATCTTCCATATGATCGCGCTCAAACACAGTCGGTCTGCCACGGCGCCGATTATTTTCGGAAGCGGTTTCCGAAATTAAAGCATCTTGGTTTTGGTTATTCAAAATTTTCCCTCCTTTTCATATTTTTTTGATTGGGTTTTTGAAAAAATATTTTTAGACACACTTTCCCCGTCCATATACAGTACAAGATAAAAAAGCAAAAATGTTCCAAGGAAATTAAAAAATTTTTTGGAAATATGAAAAAAGCCGGCAGTGAGCCGGCAAAATTTTTGGTAGCAGTATTCATTTTTCAATATTTTCTCAATCCGTATGTTTTGCACACTTATAGTTAATGCCCCTATGCAATTCAGGCTTTTCTATTATAATATTGCATTAGTAAGTAACTAAGAAATACCATACATTTTTAATAATGCGGACCAATCAATATATATTCCGGCACCTTCTAATTCGTTTTTTCTTTGATTGAAAAGTTCATATAAAACAACTTTGCGCTCAAAATCTGTTCCGTAATGTATTGAATTGTGACATGTACTGCAAAGAGAAATTATATTTGCAGGCACATCAAGACTATATTCAAAAAGACACTGTTGTGACATTGGTATTAGATGATGTGCTTCTGTATATGGTAGATTATCTGTTCTTCGAGTGAAAGTCCAGTGATCACTACTAAACTCGCATTTATGGCTGGCTCGTGCCAGTGCATATTTTGACTTTTCAATGTCGCGAGGATATGTTTTTGAGGACTTGGTTTCAATGACCTGAGGTGCATCCTCCGGGATAGGTGTATATATTTCGGGGCAATAATTATCATCAAATTCTATTTCTGATATTTCTTTTATGTATTTTGCTTCTTCAAACTCATCAAAATCCGTTTTTTTGACTTTTTCTTCGGTCACTACAGATATAAATGACTTTTCGTTTTTAGAAAATTTATAGAATCTTGTATCAACGGGAGAACTCTCTGTTCTGTCTTTCATGTTGAATTCAGCATTTTGACAAGGCAATACTTTTTCTTTATCTTCCCATCCCCACTTATTCGCATATACTTTGTTAAAAATAATGTTGTTTAGTTTACATTTTCTTATAAATAAAGATATTTCACCGGCATTGATCAAACGATTTTGATTTCCGTGATATGGTAGTCCAATAATTTTGAGTGCCCTTTTTATTGTGTCATCGGCATACATTCCTGGAAAATATTGCGGAAAAACCATCTGAAAATATTTTAATACCCAAGGATAAGTATAGAAATAAACTGATGATAGTTTGCGGTCTAATTCATAATAATTCTCTATGGTAGATAAAGGTGATTGGTCCTTTATTATTTCAACACATTTTAATAGATTGTTTATAACTTCTTGCGCATGGATTTTTGCTTCTGATCTAGCAACATCAACCGATCTTTGTCCTCCGTTTTTAATTGTCCAGCTTGTTGCCTCATTATTCTTGTAAACAATAAAGAGATATTTGTATTTGCCTGGTGCACCAAAATTTCGGTAATTATTGTCATCAGTAAGAATTTGACACATCGACTTATTACCGTTACCAAAGACATTTTCCAATAATTCTTCACCATTCATTTGAGATAGTTTTTCCGGTGAGAATAGCTCAAGAAAATCTACTCTCAATCCTTCGATCCATTCCTGTAATTCTTTCATTTCTCTTGTTTGGCCTTGTGAAAAAAACCATTCTGGACTGCCGATTAATGCCATTGCAATTTCCCCTTGTAATATTTCATTATTAAGCATTTGGTAAATCTTAATTTTTAAGTTTTTAAAGCATCTCTTATAATAATTGTTAAACGATGTTTAGTGTATTCTGTATATGTTTTGGTTCTTAAATTTGCAAGATTATTGTGTCTTATTCGTTTAACTTTTCCAAGTTTTCCATAGTGATTTCGTTTAATAATTCTTAAAACTATTGTAATGATATTATTTGAAAAATCAAGAATTATTGCTTGAAACCTAAGAATTCTTGAAAGTTTGAGTTCATCTTTTTCATCCGCTTTGAAACGGCAGAGTGATTTTTATATCCGAGTTTTTTAGCAATTTCTTTTTGTTTATATCCCTGTTCAGATAAATAATAGATTTCTTTGTCAATTCCGTCTAATGTCTTTGCATATTCATCACGGAAAAAATTATATTTTATTTCCATACCGGGATTGCTTCCAAAGTAATTTTTGGCGCCCTCAATATCTGTTGCCTCGTCTTCCGATAACTCGCAGAAAAGGAGCGGCGCACCGAGTTTGGTATCGGAGTGAGTCCATTTCTTGTAAAAGTTAATTTTGTCGGTCGACAGTTTGTCTGAAAAATCTTCATGCTGAGGTATTTTTGCCGAAATACCGAAAAGCTCCGGCACCTGCTGACCTTGCATAATAACGTTTGTCCCTACTTCGCTTGCAACTTCAGCAACCTTTTCTACGACATACATTATTTCCTCGTCTGTCAAATCGTCAACATCTTTACCGAGTTGACCTGCATATCCGATAAGCCCTTTTTCAATCGGCTCTTTATACATAACGAACATAGTGTCGATTGCTTCGTTAAGCTTTTGCGGATCAGAATAGATGTTCATAACATTTTCGGCGATGTATTCTGCATCTGCATTTTCAAGAAAATTAACGGGATGATTTATTGAAAAGTTTTTTGCGGGTCTTTTAACACCGAGAGGACGGAGGTTGCCAAGCCAGTATTCGCCGAAAAACTTTTTTGCTTTCAAAAACACTTTTACGTTTTCGCCTACAATATTGCGTTTTCTTTTAAGCGGAACCTTCGCCGTAAAATCATTTGTCTTAAATGCATTTACAACTTCTTTTTTCTGCTCGTCTGTTAATACGATTTTATCCGCCATATAATCACCCTTTCATGCTTGATGTCTAAATTTTACCATAGGCAATGTCCGTTTCGTGGGACTGTTCAAAATCGCACATTTCTATTTTAACATAAAAAGCGTAATAATGTAAAAAGTTCGCAGAACAATCTCTTCTGCGAACGCGATTATACAATATATTTTTTAGTATTATATCATAATCAGGAATATATGTAAATGTTTTAATTACTCATCATCCAACAAATCAAAATCATCAATATCTTCAAGAGTTAAGGTATCGTCTTTTTCTGCGTCTTCATCAATAATTGTTTGAAGTAGCGCAAATTCCATTGCCTGCTCTGTCGGCTCAAGTTTTCCGTTGTGATTAAAGTCAAACAAATCGCCAAATATTCCAAACATAAAACAATCCTCCTAACCTGTTTTTTTACATTATAAACATATCACTGTCCCAAAATAATCTCTTTACTTAAAAAATTTGAAGTTTTTTGCCGTCATTTTTCTTGTCAGGTAAAATAGTTGAAAGGAGTTGAGTGCAATGCCAAAAAGAGGTGCAAATATTTATAAAAGAAAAGACGGAAGATGGGAAGCGCGATATGTAAAAGAAATACTCCCAAGCGGCAAAAAGAAGTATGGCTCGGTTTATGCCAAAAGTTATCTTGAGGTTAAAGATAAACAGCAATTTTATTTATCAAATAAGAATAATGAAAACAACAGAAAATGCAATATAACTGTTTCACAGTTGTCTGTTTCTTGGTTAAAGTCTATTGAAAAATCTGTTAAGGTTTTAACCTTTCAGAAATATAGCGGAATCGTAAATAATCACATAATACCTCTTTTAGGCATATTTCTTGTAAAACAAATTACAAGTCAGAAAATAAACGAATTGGCAGCTAAAAAGCTTGAACACTTATCGCCAAGTACCGTTAATGAAATACTTGTTGTTTTAGGTGAAATGCTTTCTTTTGCAGAAAATGAATACGGTATTATTAAACCCAAGTATAAAATGATAAAAGAACCGAAAACTGAAATGCGTGTTCTTTCAAAATCGGAACAGCAAATACTTGAGCACTATTTAATGAATGATATTGATATTTATAAATTCGGAGTTCTTTTTGCATTATATACCGGCGTTAGAATCGGCGAACTTTGCGCATTAAAATGGAGAGATATTAATGAAGGAATAATATCTATAAATAAAACTATGCACCGCATCAGCACGATAAATGGCAGTAAAATAATACTTGAAGAGCCAAAAACGAATTCATCAATCAGAAAAATACCGGTTCCGGCATTTCTTGAAGCTATCATTAGTCAAAATGAGGGTGTGGGGTTTGTTTTGAAAACAAGAAACGGAACTCCGGTTGAACCCCGATTAATGCAACAAAAATTTAGCAAATATTTATCCCTTTGCGATATAGAGGGTGCAACCTTTCACACATTAAGACATACCTTTGCAACAAGATGTGTTGAAGCAGGATTTGAAATTAAATCTCTTTCTGAGATATTAGGACATGCTTCCGTAAAAATTACGCTTGATAAATATGTTCATTCATCATTAGAGCAAAAACAGAAAAATATGAATTTATTAAAAGCGGCATCTAATTTTTAGCCGTCAAAAAAATGGTCCCGACCAGTAGAAAAGTCTCTACTGATCGGGATTTTTTATTTTTCTTCGCAGAAGAGATTGTTCTGCGAAGAAATGAGGAATAAGTGACAAATCAGGTTAAATCCAAAAAAAGAGTTGCGGATCACGGCGAGGTATTTACCGCCGAACGCGAAGTAAAAGCGATGTGCGACCTTGTAAAGGACGAATGCGAGCGTATTGACAGCCGCTTTTTAGAGCCGGCATGCGGCAACGGCAATTTTTTAGCCGAGATTTTAAGCCGCAAGCTTGCCGTTTGCAAACGCCTTTATAAAAAGTATATCCCCGATTATGAAAAATACACCTTTTTGGCGGTTTCGAGTATTTACGGCGTTGAACTGCTCGCCGATAACGCCGCTGAATGTCGCGAGCGGCTATATGGGATTTGGGAGAAGGAATATAAAGCTGTCTGCAAAGCAGAGCAAAACGAAGATATGAGAAAATCCATCCGCTATTTACTACAAAAAAACATTCTTTGCGGTAACGCTTTAAGTTTAATGCAGGTAGACGAACAGGGTAATGACACATACCAATATATAACTTTTTGCGAGTGGTCTTTTGTTTCGGGAAGTCTTGTAAAACGCCGTGATTTCCGGCTTGATGTTCTGCTGCGTGAAAACGAGGATAATGCTATGCAGTTTTCGCTTTTTGCCGATTCGGCGGACAGCTCAGAGTTTTGGGATTATGACGCCGCTACAAAGGCATATATCCCGAAGCCGATAAAAGAATATAAACCGATAGATTATAGGAGGATATGGGAAAATGAGTGATTCATTGTTTACTAATATTTATAACCCCGACGTGTTAAGTTGCCTGGCAAATCTTTCAAATGACGAGGTTTTTACACCGCCTGAAATCGTAAATAATATGCTTGATTTATTACCGCAGGAATTGTTCAAAAGCCCCGATACCAAGTTTTTAGACCCTGCCTGCAAAAGCGGCGTTTTTCTGCGTGAAATAGCAAAGCGATTGATAGAAGGCCTTGCCGATAAAATCCCCGATTTGCAAAAGCGGCTCGACCATATATACCATAATCAGCTTTACGGTATCGCTATAACCGAGCTTACAAGTCTGCTTTCCCGCCGCAGTGTTTATTGCTCAAAATACCCGAACAGCAAATATTCCGTATCGCATTTTGAAAACGGTGAAGGCAATATCCGATATAAAAGGGTGAATCACACCTTCAAAAACGGCAGATGCGTTTTCTGCGGCGCTTCCGCCGGCGAGTATGACCGTGAAGAAGGTCTTGAAACCCACGCCTACGAGCTTATACATACTAAAAACCCCGAGGAGATTTTTAATATGAAATTTGATGTAATTATAGGAAACCCACCGTATCAGCTTCAAACAGCGGGAAGCGTAGAATCGCAAGCGGTTCCTATATATAACAAATTTGTTGAGAGAGCAATAAAACTTAACCCAAGGTATTTGTCAATGATAATTCCGGCAAGATGGCTAAATGGGGGGTTTGGTTTGGATAACTTTAGATCAAATATGCTTTCATGTAATAAAATATCCACTATTCATATTTATATGGACTCAACTGAATGCTTCCCTGGGGTGGATATTTCTGGCGGTATATGCTACTTTCTGTATGAAAACAAAAAATTTGAAAAATGTTTGGTCGTCAATCACCAAAACGGAGCAATTAACAAAGCAAATCGTCCTCTATTAGAAGAAGGTATAGAAACGTTTATTCGAGAGAACAAGGCAGTATCAATCATTAATAAAGTTATGTCATTTAAAGAGGAAAGCTTTGAAAACATAGTTACAGCCGCCGACCCGTTTGGCCTAAATTACAAAGAAAACAACACTGTAAAAATGTTTAAAAATTATCATGCTGATAAAACATCAGGTGACGTGGGTGTGTATTATTATGGTTGGTTAAAAGACGGCATACAGTATACAAGTAAAAGAAATGTTAAAGAGAATACGGATGCAATCGACAAATACAAGGTTTTAATAAGCAAGGCATATGGAGAAAGGGGGAACTATCCTTATTATATCATAGGAAAACCGTTTTTGGGATTGCCAAATACAGTTTGTAATATGACATATATAATGGCTGGTTATTATGATGATAAAGAAACGGCCAATAATGAAATGTCATATATGAGAACGCGCTTTTTTAGATTCTTGGTTAGCTTATTGAAAAGCACACAGAATGCATATAAAAAAGTTTACAAACTTGTGCCAATGCAAGACTTTTCCAAACCTTGGACAGATGAAGAACTCTACAAAAAATACAACTTAACGCAAGAAGAAATTGATTTTATAGAATCAATGATAAAACCTATGGAGGATGATACAAATGAATAAAGACTTAAAGCTTATGTTAAGCATATTAAAGGAAATTGAAAAAGGCAATATTCCAAAAGCGCAAGATTATGGAATAGAAAAAAATGAGTTCTGCAAAGTTGTCGATATGGCGCAAGATGCCGGTTATATTAAAGGGGCTAAGTTTTCACGTGGCGGTCGAGGAAACAAATACATAACAGGTTTTTTGGATAATGTAACTATTACAAAAGCGGGTATTGATTTTTTAAAAAACAATTCAGTTGCATTAAAACTGTATAGAGAAATAAAGGATTGGATTAAAATTATTAAATAAGAATTATTTGGTTAATATTTTTTTTGAAGGGGTAAAACAAATGAGTAGCCGCAAATTATTAAACTGTTTATTATTAGTATCAACTATAATCATTTTTGTTGTTTGTATGTTCAATCATATACCAAATGAATCGTTTCTAAGAAGAGAATATCTTACAGATTGTTTAATCGGTGTGTTTTCTGGACTAATTGTCGCACTTTTAACTAGTGTAATTAGCTTAAATATTGAAAAGCGTAGATTTGTTCATAAAAATGCGATTCTTGTATATTCGCTTATACAATCTATTGAGAGATTCAATGATATGGTGAACATAGGAAGCAATGAACAAGTTGAAAATAAAGAGCTCAGAATAAATCTCATTGATGATGTATTAAAATGTTCTTTTGCTCAAGCAACTTTTTTTGAATCCAATAATGTGTTTTCACGAATAAGCGCGCTATGGGGTAGGCATAAGCAACTGCTTGAAATAAACTGCTATCTTCAAGAAATTGAAAAAACTTTTAAAGATTTTAGGAGTCAGTACATAAACTACTGTAATGATAATATAGACAACATTGAAACTGAATCAAATAGATTTACAGATGCTCTAGATGATTTTAGAAAGAGCAAAGAAACATATATTGAAAAGATTAAAACGACACTTTATTCGAGGTGAACTAAATGCCCGGACAAGTTACATTAAATGAATTCTTAAATAAGCGGCCGGATGCGCGACCGATGATATATGCCTATGAAGAATTAAACCCGGAATATGCGGGGCTTTTAAAAATCGGTTATACAGTTCGTGATGTTGAAAAAAGAGTGGCACAACAGTATCCTACAAAGCGACCTGACGGGAAACTGCCGTATAAAATCGTTTTCAGTGAGCCTGCTATGCGCGAGGACGGCAGTTGCTTTACCGATCACGATATACATAATCTGCTTAAAAAACGCGGCATGGAAGCGGTAGGCGGCGAGTGGTTCAGGTGCGATATAAAAGAACTTAAATCCGCTATGTTAGAAATTAAAACCGGTGTCAGCTTTGAGGCGGGGCGCATAAACACTTTTTCACTTCGCCCCGAACAACGTGAAGCGGTAAACAAAACGATTGCCTATTATAAGTCCGCCAAAGAGGACGATCCTGAGCGGACGCCTAAGTTTTTATGGAATGCTAAAATGCGTTTCGGCAAAACCTTTGCGGCTTATGAACTTGCTAAAAAAATGGATTTTAAGAAGGTGCTTATCCTAACCTTTAAGCCGGCGGTTGAAGCGGCGTGGGAAGAGGACCTGCTGACTCACACCGATTTTGAAGGCTGGCAGTTTATATCAAACAAATCGGCAAAGTTTAACAAGCAGGCGTTTGATATGCAGTATGAACAAGCCGACAAATCAAAGCCGATAGTGGTTTTCGGTTCTTTTCAGGATCTTTTGGGCACCACCGAAAACGGCGGTATAAAGCCGAAAAACGAATTTGTGCATACTGTGAACTGGGATCTTGTTATTTTTGACGAGTATCATTTCGGAGCCTGGCGTGACAATGCTAAAAACCTTTTCAAGTCCGATGATGAAGACGAGAGCTTTGATTTTGATATTGAAAAGTATAAAAAAGAAGAGGCGGATAACGCCTATAACGAATCCTGGATTTCAATTACAACCGGTTATTATCTGTTTTTATCGGGCACGCCGTTCAGGGCTCTTAACTCCGGCGAGTTTATAGAAGAGCAGATATATAACTGGACTTATTCGGATGAGCAGAGAGCAAAAGCCGCCTGGGGTGACAGCCCGGATAATCCGTACGCCGCCTTGCCGCGTATGGTAATGCTGACCTACAGAATACCGGACAGTATCAGGCAAATAGCAATGCAGGGCGAATTCAACGAATTTGACCTTAATGTATTCTTCTCGGCAAAAGGAAAAGGTGAAGACGCCAAGTTCAAATACGAAAACGAAGTCCAAAAGTGGCTGGATTTAATAAGGGGTGCATATTCGCCTACAAGTCTTGATAATCTGAAAGCAGGCGTAAAACCGCCTATGCCGTTTACGGACGTTACATTACAGCGTGAATTATCTCATACATTTTGGTTTTTGCCCGATGTTGCGAGTTGCTTTGCTATGTATAATCTGCTTCGTCAACCGCAAAACAAGTTTTATCACGAATATGAAATAGTAGTTTGTGCCGGAACAAAAGCGGGTATCGGTGTGGATGCTCTGCCGCCCGTAAGAAAGGCGATGGGAGATCCCCTTAAAACCAAAACGATAACCCTTTCATGCGGTAAACTCACTACCGGCGTTACCGTAAAACCCTGGACGGGTATATTTATGCTTCGTAACCTTAAAAGCCCCGAAACATATTTTCAGGCGGCGTTCAGGGTGCAGTCGCCGTGGGCTATAAACGGAGATTCGGGCGAGGAAATAATGAAACGGGAATGCTATGTTTTTGACTTTGCGTTAGACCGTGCATTAAAGCAGATTTCAAGTTACAGTTGCCAATTAAATGTTAACGAGAGCAACCCCGAAAAGAACGTTGCGGAGTTTATAAGTTTCTTGCCTGTGCTCGCTTACGACGGCAGCACAATGAAGCAAATTGACGCACAGGATATTTTGGATATTTCAATGTCCGGCACAAGTGCTACCTTGCTCGCCAGACGCTGGGAATCCGCATTGCTTGTTAATGTTGATAACGAAACACTTTCACGGCTACTTTCCAACCCCGAAGCACTCGCGGCATTACAGCGAATAGAGGGTTTCCGCTCTCTTAATTCGGATATTGAAACGATTATCAACAAATCCGATGCGGTTAAGAAAGCCAAAAAGGAAAAAGAGGGCAAGCTGACCGAAAAAGAAAAGAAAGAACTAAGCGACGAAGAAAAGGAATACAAATCAAAGCGCAAAGAGATACAGGAAAAACTTATCAAATTTGCGACGCGCATACCGATATTTATGTATCTTACTGATTACCGTGAAAGCTCGCTTAAAGATGTAATTACACAACTTGAACCGGGACTTTTCAAAAAGGTAACCGGCCTTGAAGTTAAAGATTTTGAACTGCTTTGTTCAATAGGCGTATTCAATTCAAGCAAGATGAACGAGTGTATTTACAGCTTTAAGCGATACGAAGAATCAAGCCTTAACTATACCGGCATAAATAGGCACGAAGGCGAGGATGTCGGCGGTTGGGATACTGTGGTAAAACGCAAAGAATATGAGGCGCTTTTTGCAAATCAACAGTCAACTATGGAATACGAAGGCATGCCGGAATATGAATTTGATGAAGAACCGGAAACTGTAAGTGCCAAACCGAAAACAGTAACTGAGCCGAAGAAAGAATACATAACCGATAAATTTGCGGTTAAGGAAAAGCCGGTTGCCACAGAAAAACCGAAAACAGAGGAAAAACCCGAAATGGATTTATCCTGGGTTGAAATCGGATGCGAGGTTTATCATAAAAAATTCGGGCTTGGCACAGTCGAAAGCGTTAGAAACGGACTTTTGTATATTAAGTTTTATATGGGCGAAAAGAGTTTCCAGTTCCCGCAGGCGTTCCATAACGGTTTCCTGCATAAGCCGGGTGAGTAAGGGGGTATTGGTGTGTCGGTTTTCACGGATAATTATTTAAGTAAATCAAACAATAACGAAGAAAGGATCATCGAACTGCTTAAAAGAATTGATGAAAAACTTGATTTTCTTTGCGGACCGGAATATAAGGAAAAACAGAATAAAAAGAAATAAACAAAACCTCCGTAAGCTCAAAAGAGCAAGCGGAGGTTTGCTTTATTTGTTTAAGATATATTTGTAGAATTATTCATTTGATTCGTCATAAACATTTACTTCAAAACAAACGCCATGAACCGTTCGCCCATCGATAGATTTGTGCCTATAATGATGGGGTATCACAGAATCTACACGAAAATCAGTTTTCTTTATTTCGCTAGTTATTTCATTGGCAATAGCTATTTTTTTGCCCAGCCCAAATATGTAAACAGTATTAATTCCTTCGCCAATAGCATTTGCAATGTGCCTCAAATATGGTTTAATTCCACTTCGCAAATATGTTGAAGTCTTCGCAGTTAAGAAAATATGCACTTTAAAATATTCTCTATTGAATTGCAGCTCTGAAACATCATCTATTCCTGTTTTTGCAATTCTGTGTAAATAGGTGAGTAGTTCTTTTGATTCGGCTAAAAGTAGGGGGTCAGGATCATCGGGAAATACTTTTTGCGAAGCTTTTGCATATTCATTAAGTAATATATTGACAAACATACCATTTCTATCAATGGTTTTCAATTCATCATAAATCTCAGCACATTCTTCACTACTGTTTGTTAGCGGAGAAAGAATATTATCATCAAAATAATCTATTGCGTCTGGATCTCCATTAATTATCAGTTTCCTGCATACTGCGACTCGGGAAACGCTTAGTATTGAAGGATCAATATATCTTTGTGCTTTAGGCAATAGACCAGAACCTATATAAGCATTTACTGCGGTAACAAAATTTTTATGAGGATTGCTGTTTTGAGACATCCTAATAATCACTTGATTGTTTTTAATAAATGTCTCTGCGCTTTCTTCTTTAACCCATTCGATTTTTAAATCTGGGCTAATCAATGAATTGCTAATTGAACGAAAATCTTTGGATGAGCGAAGAATTTTACCTCGAATTGAATTTGATATAGAACCTTTTCTTGCTCGACTTGAACAAAAAGAAAATACCTTTTGTAAAAAAGAAATAAACAATAGTAATTTATCAATATTACACGCGCATGCTATAAAAACAACAATTGTGGCAACTACGGGAATGCCAATATTCAATAACGAAGCAATTTCTTTGATTTCAGATGCTTTCATCTTGTTCACCTATATCTGTCAATTTGCTTAAGCAGTCAGTTCTATTGCATGTAAATTGAATTTTACCATCTTTTGGAACAATTGAACCTAAAGAATCAATCTCAATTATTGAATCACAGAAAATACATCTACATTGTTTCTGAACAATAGACTCAAAACATCCTAATGATATTAGCAGAGATTTCAAATCATCATCATGAACAGCTTTTAGTTGATTATCATTCATAACACAAAATCCTCCCTTTTTTATCATTTTAACACATCACCTCCATTTTTTCAACATCAACTCATAATAGTAATAATAACATATTGCCATTTAGAAGTTTGTCATTAAAAGTCGTTTCTGTCTATGTGCTTTTATTGTTTTAATCTTTCTAGCTAAACATAAGCGATATATACATTATAAGGATACGATTGTACCGAAAAACGTACTCTACTACAATAAACATTATGATGAAACAATCATTATACCCGAAAGTATTGTAAAATGACATCTTGATGTGTGATATTGCGGTATGGAATGTCTTCAAGTGTTGTCATGTGAACAGTACCTCGCTTTTAACAATCTCTTCGGCTCGGTTGCGGATTGAGTTCATGCGGCGTAACCATTCCATCTGGTCGGTAGCTTTGAGCTGTTCGGTAACTCCTTCGGCTTGCTTCATTTGTTCTACCAGTTGGTCAAACATCTCTTCCGCATGACGGTCAATAAGATACTTTTTACTATATGTGAATAACTTCCTCACCTTGATTATAAATTAAGTAATAAAATTAAGTAAAAAGGGTAAAAACAATCAAGCGATACCGAGTTATCTTTAAAGCCAATCCAGTATCGCTTAATTTTTTACACATTTTATCTTTGACAAAAGTGGCTCTCAGTGTTTCTTTACTTTTCCATTTTTTATTGATATAATAAGTGGTATAAATAAGAAAGCGAAAGATAAATTATGAAGTTAAAAACAAAATCGTTACTATTTGAAATAGTCGTTATTTCAGGGATTATTGGAATGATAACATGTTCAATTCTTGCAGATTGCTCTATAGTGAAAATACCGCAATTTTTCATTATGAATGTTCATAACCAAGAAGAACTTATGTTTAATTTATTTGCAACACAGGCAACAGTTGCGACGATTAGTATTGCAATAGTATCACTGGTTTCGGGCGTTGTATCTGACAGCATATACGGTATTTCTGTTACTCGATATATATCCCAGTTAATGCCAAGATTGTTCAAACATAAGCGTCTTATTATTTTTAGTTTAATTATCACTCTCTTGAATTATTTCGTCGTATCTTATAAATACTATAATACATCTATTGCATTTTTTGCTTTAAGTATCGTTATATCAATTATTCTAGTAAAGGATACTTTTTTAATCTTTCTTGGAAGAAAAGAATTAAAAAAACAAATTGGAACATACATTTTAGAAAACTATCAAAAAATAGGAGTTGATAATTTCCAGATATCACTTTTAGAAAGTGATGAAATCTCAAAAACCACATATCTAAAAGAAAATTTAAGAGTTATAAGATCTGTTTTTGAAAACGAGATTACCAATTGTAAGGGCAATAAGACCGAAATCATAAAAAACATCGAAGCGATTATATCAGATGTATTTGTTGAAATAAGCAATAGAAAACTTTCAGATTCGGCAGCTATTCTATTTGATTACATTTATGATCTTTATAGCTTTTCAAATTTACAACAAAACCCTATTCCGTTAACTATTTGGGATAGTGTTTCCAGAGAATTCTTTAAATCGATAAAGTTGCTCACAGAAGAACAACTGTATAATAGTAATTTCTTTTATGGATTGCATCAACAATTATATAAAAATCAAAAATATTCTTATAGCGAAGATAAAGTTAAATTTATAAACGGTTTTGATATTAAAAACTACAATATTTGGATTTATTACACTTTGATAGCTGATAATAGTTCTAAACCAAATCAATACGATCAAAAGCGACTAACAAAACTGCTGTATAGTGATTTATATGCTTTATTATTCTATTCTGATTTAAAAGACGATAAGATTAAAAAGGAAGAAATACTAAGTGAATACTGCCGATTTATCAAAGCTTTAATCGATGAAAATGATTACAATATTCTTACAACAGAGTTTTTTAATGACTTTCATTATTACAATAACACAAATGACTATCAAATCGTTTTTATAATAACGTGTATTTATTTGTATTATATCTCCTGTAGAGAAGAATTAGTTAATGGAAAAGATATTCAAGCAAACGCTAAGCGCATTTTAGAATACAGCCGTGACACAATAGAAAATATATTGATGCATATTGATTTTGAAAAGTTTGTTCCGCAAAACCTCTCATATATTAATGACATAATGCACATATGGGAAGTTCTTCCGGAAAAAGAGGCAAAGTGCATAATAATGGATGCGGTTATTAAGGACTTTTTTCTTTTATCATCCCTATTTAAGTATTGGACTTCCAAACAAATAAAAGAAATAGTTTTTGCCTTATATGGTAAAAACTCCTTTTTGGTTTATAATCATTTTTTCGGACACATGGGATATTTGCTTTCCTTGATTCAACAATATAACACACTGTTTTTCACACCTGAAGAAGAATCCTTTCATAGGGAAAAGGTTGAAATGCTAAAAGAAATAATAAATCAAAAGTATAAGGAAGAGGAAATTACATCAGGAAAAAAGAATTTAATAACCGATACTGTGCAAGCAGAATTTTTTGAAAAACTTCGAAAAATATTCATTGAAAAGGTCAACGAGAATTCATATCTTTTCGAGGAAAGCAGTGAGAGTGTCACAGAGGAATATACTGCATCAAAGGTTTGTTTAGGTGAATGGGACTTGCCAAGTTCTATGATTTGTGATGAAAACCTCGATAATTATTTAGTACGCTTCATTCACTCCTCAATAATTAGAGCTTATATACACATATTTAAAAACTCAATAAAAGTTCAACAAGTAAAATACGACGATAGAACAAAGCAAGAAACCTTGATTCGCCTGATTGAACAAGAAAAATTAGATGGAGATACATATATTGGGAATCGTGATGTATTCTGGGGTGAATCAGATAAAAATCAATTAAATGAATTTGTTAAAGATATGATGAAAATACCTTACCCTGACGGAAACAATAATTTCTATATTATCAATCACAAATTAGTCCATTGCAGTTTTTCTGATTTTGAAATTAAACTTAAGGATTTTACCCAAAAAGAAATAGAAGAAATGTGCAGAACAAATGAGAAGGGTGAAATTGAATTCAATGTAACAAATGACATTTATATTCCTTTTGAACGAGATGAGCTTATTGAGCATGTTCACCGCATTAGAAAAAAGGTGTTTTTATATGCTACTGTTCATTATAGACTTGACAGTGACAATATAGGCGCAGGCATCGAAATCAACGCCTGAAATGCTTTTTCAGGCAATAGATTTTTATGATAATAAACTGTTGGTTGAAAAATCTTTACTATTTACGCAATTTGTGATAGCATTATCACATAAACTTAAAGCGAGGCGAAAAGAATGCCAGTCAAAGAAACAATACATGCCAAGGGAATTGACATCGGAATTTATACAACGGATTTTGAAAACGAGTTTATTTCTCTAACGGATATAGCCCGTTATAAAAATGATGACGATCCGAGATTCGTTATTCAAAACTGGATGCGTAACAGAAATACCATTGAGTTTTTGGGTGTGTGGGAGCAATTACACAATCCAGACTTTAACCGTGTGCAATTCGATACGTTTAGAAACGAGTCCGGCTTAAACCGTTTTACAATGACACCGAGCAAATGGATTGACAACACAAATTCTATTGGCATTATTTCAAAATCTGGAAGATACGGAGGAACATACGCACATAGCGATATTGCCATGTCCTTTGCTTCTTGGATTTCCCCAGAATTTCAACTCTACATTATGAAAGATTACAGACGGCTAAAAACCGATGAGAACAGTCGTTTGTCGCTTAATTGGAATCTAAATCGGGAAATATCTAAAATAAATTACAGAATACATACTGATGCTATAAAGGAAAACCTTATACCGGATGATTTAACGCCGTATCAAATCTCATATACATACGCCTCTGAAGCGGATTTACTGAATGTTGCCATATTCGGAATTACTGCGAAAGAATGGCGCGACGGCAATCCCGGGCTAAAAGGAAACATACGTGATTACGCTGATATCAACCAACTTTTGGTTTTGGCAAACTTGGAAAGCTATAACGCCGTATTGATTGGACAAGGAAAAAGTCAGTCTGAGAGAATCGTCGAACTTAGAGATTTGGCTGTAAAACAGTTAAACACGCTTAACAATATATCCAAGGAAGCCCTACCTAAAATTAAAAACAATCAACTCGAAAACAGCAAAGATACGCAATAAAAGAAAAGCAATCCGGAAATACTAATATTCCCAGATTGCTTTTTTTGATTAATTAACGATAAATCAGTTCAGTGTTCACAATTTCTTCAGCGCGGTTGCGGATGGAATTCATACGGCGTACCCATTCCAGCTGGTCAGTGGTTTTGAGTTGCTCGGTTACGCCTTCAGCTTTTGCCATTTGCTTCACCAACTGAAAAAGCATTTCTTCGGCCTGCTCATTTATACCTTTTAGATAGGAGTTAAGTGTGCCGTTCATACGCATAATATTTATGACGGATGGTTTGTTTGCTTTCAGGTAATCATAATGCCTGCGACCGAGAATTCCTATGTGTTTTAAGTTATCTTTCATAATGCAAAACCTCCTTTGCAAGTACATTGTACCGCAAAAGAGGTTTTATTAAAAATGTGCGATGTTGCGTTTGTTATGCTATGAATATGTACATTCAGCCCAGTAAAAACAGTTGTTTTTATCAAGTCCGTTATCGGTACTCGCACCATTTAGAGTATTCATAACGCAAGTGAGTTATGAATACTCAATTTTTATTTATTCAATATTCAATATTCATTATTCATTAAATCACATATGACAGCATTTTCTAAATGAATAATGAATACTTAAGACTTAAGAATGAATAATTGATTTGCCGAAAGACTTGTGATAAAATATTGTTGGTGATGTAAATGAAAGAAAATATTTTAATTGACAAGTCTATTGATTTTGCCGCAAGGATAATCAAACTACGCAAATTTCTTGAAGAAAAGCAAAAAGAGCATATTATTTCAAAACAAATTGTCAGAAGCGGAACAAGCATAGGCGCAAATATAAACGAGGCACAATACGGTAACAGTAAAGCCGATTTTATTTCAAAACTTCATATTTCGCTTAAAGAAACGGCAGAAACTGAATATTGGTTACGACTTCTTAATAAATCGGAATATGTTGACGAAAAATTATTCAAATCGTTGTTGGATGATTGCCTTGAACTGAAAAAACTCCTTATATCCTCTATCAACACCGCAAAGAATAACAGTTAAATATTATATTTTATCTGAGCAGACTTTTTGGTCTGCTTATTTTCTTTTCAGCCCGTTTTTACGCAGTTTAAGTGCGTAACCCACTATGACACTTTCAGCAGTGCTGTAAAGATGTCATTTGTGGGGGCTACATTATTTTTATAGTCAGCGTTATACATTATTATTGATAATACTTTTATGATATGATATAATTGATAAAAATGAGAAAGGGCTATTGATTATGAGTGAAGTTATGTCCAGTGAAGAAACTTATACTTTATATATTCATACTTGTATTGCAAATAAGAAAGTATATGTTGGTATTACATATAAAACCGCCGAAGATAGATGGAAAGACGGCGAAGGATACAAATCAAATTTTGAATTATATAGTGATATAAGAAAATACGGATGGGAGGAAGGATTCTTTCATCAGATTGTAAGCGATGGGTTGTCATGGGAACAAGTTAAAGAGGCAGAGGCTTTTTTTATAAAGACATATGATTCTACAAATCCAGAAAAGGGATATAACCATTCGATTGGTGGGATTTACGGGAAAAAGAAACAAAAAAGTGACTTGGGAATAAGAATTAAAAAGTTACGTAAAAGTAATAAGTTGACACAAGAAGAGCTTTCAAAAGTGATTAATGTAAGTAGATCAACCCTATCTTGTTATGAGGCTGGCATAAGAACGCCAGGTATTGATGAGTTAAAATTAATCGCCGAGCATTTGGGAGTGGGCTTGGATTATTTTTCTGATTTTACACCAGACGAGGGAATTAATTTAAGTGCAAGAGTATTAAGCTTTTATCAATCTGAAAACTATACGCTTGAACAGAAAATTAATCTTTTTAACGATATTATAGGTTACTACTCAAGATTTGTCATTAACGTCGAATAGCCGCCTAATTATATCTGGTAGAATAATAAAGCGCAAAAACAACTAAGTCTATAGTTTTTCACTTGCGTTATGAACACTCCGACCAGTCGAGAGCCTCGACGCGCAAACGCGCAGTTGAGGTTCTTCTTTTTTTGTGTATGATACCTCGCGTTTTTTCCTTGCGTTATGAACACTCTGACCAAATTACGGGTTGCCGCTTTTGCGGCGGCTCGCAATTTTTTATATGCGTAGGACTTGAAACCTAAAAACAAAATTTTCCTTTTGTTTTTCCATAATTTGTGGTATTATTTAAGCAAATATATTTTGAATCGGGTGCAGGCAAAAATGAAGAAACAAAAAGGCGAACAGTCTGTTATAAGGCAAATCGAAAGTCTTTCGGCGGTACGAGCTGTCCGTGACGGACTTGTGGGCATTATCCCGGTACTGATAATAGGCGCGTTTGCGCTTATTCTGATGCATTTCCCCATACAGGGATACAAGGATTTTATAGGCGCTTTCGGCGACGGCTTTTTGCTGAAGTTCTTTGAGATTGTCAATTCCGCTACCTTCGGTCCGCTGGCCGTTTATATGACCGTTTCAATAAGCCGTTCTTATATGAATATAAAGGATGACGGGGGCGTAGAAACATTAGGCGCCGTAGCCGCGTCGGTCATTTCGTTTTTTATACTTGCGGGAAGTAACCTCGAGAGCTTTAGTAAGGACAGTATGGGTCCTAAATCAATGTTTTTGGCTCTTGTAACGGGTCTTGGCGCCTCCGCGGCTTATTTGTCGCTGAGCAAATTCCTGCGCGGCAAGCAAAGAACGCTTTTTTCGTCGGGCGCAAACCGCGTGTTTAACCGTATGCTTTCAACAATATTCCCGATACTTATAATAGTTTCGATTGTGGCGCTTATTAACCTTTCGGTTATTCGGATTTTCGGCGTTGAATCCTTCCGTATGCTGATAATAAGCTTTAACAACCGGATTTTCTCATTTATAAAGGTGGATTTTCTCAAAGGATTCCTGTTTGTTTTGTTCTCTTCTGTTCTTTGGATGTTCGGTATACACGGCAGCGATACTCTCGAAGGCGTTATGGAGAAGTATTTTACTCCCGGTCTTGCGGCAAATCAGGCGGCTGTTGAGGCCGGAGGGCAGCCGTCCGCAATACTTACAAAACAGTTTTTTGATTGCTTTGTTCTTATGGGCGGATGCGGTGCCACTATTTGTCTGCTTATTGCTATTCTCATATTTTCCAAAAACCGCGCGCGCAGAGGTCTTGCGTATACCGCTGCTTTTCCGATGATTTTCAACATAAACGAGCTGATGGTTTTCGGTATACCGATAGTGTTTAACCCGATTATGCTTGTCCCCTTTCTTTCGGTGCCGCTTGTCTGCTATTCCACGGCATATCTTGCCACAAGTCTCGGGCTTGTTCCGATAATCACAAATTCGGTTGAATGGACAACGCCTGTTATTTTAGGCGGCTACAGTGCGACGGGTTCTGTAGCCGGCGCGCTTTTGCAGCTCTTTAATGTAGGTTTAGGCGTTCTTATATATATGCCGTTTGTCAGGATGCTTGACCGGCGCACAGCAGAGGACGCACAGCGTACATTTGCCTCTTTTCTCGACTTCTTTAAAGCTAACGAAACCGCGCTCGCGTCAAAGCATCTTTCCGATTTAGGCGGAGAAAAGGGCGAATTCGCAAAAGGTCTTTCGGCGGAGGTAATGCACGGCATAAGAAGCGGGCAGGTTGTTTTAGCATATCAGCCGCAGTATCATTACAACGGTGACTGTATAGGAGCCGAGGCGCTTCTCCGCTTTAATCACCCTACTCACGGCGTTATCTATCCGCCACTGATAATAAAGCTTGCGGAGGACGGCGGATTTTTGCCCGAGCTTGAAGAGGCGGTTGTCAGAAGAGTTTTACAGGACAGAGAAAAGGTGTATAAAAAATTCGGCGAGAGCATAAAGATTTCCTTTAATGTTACCGGGACGATGGTTGTTACCGCCCGATTCCTGGAGTTTATGAGGACGCTTAATTCCGAGCAACCGTTTATGGGCAAAAACCTTTGTGTTGAAGTTACCGAGCAGGCGGCTTTGGCGTTTGACAAAACCACCGTCGCCGCGTTTGATGAGTTGCGCGGAATGGGACTTGTTCTTGCGATTGACGATTTCTCAATGGGTCAGACCTCTCTTAATTACTTAAAGGATGATACATTTGATATAATCAAACTGGACGGTTCGCTTGTAAAGGGACTTTCCACGCATGAAAACTGCAGGGAGATAGTATCGTCTATTGTGGCGCTTTCGAAAACGCTTAATCTTACCGTACTTGCGGAGTTTGTAGAAACCGAATGGGACAGGGAGACTCTTCACGAAATAGGCTGTGACTTTTATCAGGGGTATCTCTACTCCCCTGCGGTGCTTGTTTAACAGATTGAAGGTTTAAAAAACGAGGCAGCTTTTTTGTCTTGCGACACGGAAGATAAACAGGCGGATATCACTATCCGCCTGTTTTAATATGCAAGTCGTTATGATAATTGCAGAGAGCTGAAGAAACAAAAGTTCATCTCTTCTCGTCAACTTATAAGACCGTATAAGTTGACGAGAAGTGTTTTTAAGGGTATAATACATATGGATTTTATTTGCGGAGGCGGGATATGAGACGTAGCCGGACAAAGGATGATATTTTAAACGAAATATGCAAAGGCGAGGTTATATCCGGCGGTATGCTCGCAAGCCGACTCGGCATTTCACGAACCGCTGTATGGAAGGCGGTAAACGCCCTGCGCGCCCAAGGCTTTTTTATTGACGGCGTCGGCGGTGGATATATGCTAAGTCCATATAACACAAGACTTTGTAATAAGCAGGCGGAATTTGCCGTAAAGGCGGAAAGGCTTATATTTAAGGAAAAAACAGACTCTACTAATGAAGATGCAAAAAAACTTGCCGAAGCCGGCGCTGAGGAGTTCACGGTTGTTCTCGCAAAAAAACAGACGGGCGGCAAAGGCAGGTTGGGGCGGTCGTTTTTCTCGCCCGAGGGAGGACTTTATTTTTCTGTAATTTTGCGCCCGGAGCTGCCGGCTTCGGCATGCCTTAAAATTACCACTGCGGCGGCTGTAAGTATGGCAAAAGCCATAATGAGGACGACAAACTGTCCGGCTAAAATTAAATGGGTAAACGATATCTATATATCCTCTAAAAAGGTTTGCGGTATTTTAACAGAGGGCGCGTTTGATGCGGAGAACGGAAGGCTTAAATATGCCGTTTTGGGAATCGGCGTGAATGTCGGTACACCAAAAGGCGGCTTCCCGGAAGAATTAGAGGACAAGGCCGGCGCGCTTTTTGACACTTCTGCTCCTCCCTCGCTTGTTTATTTCTCGCTTGTTAATGAGTTTTTAAGCGGATTTCGTGAGTATTATAAAAATGTAGATGAGATGCCTCATATTGAAGAATACAGAAAATACAGCTTGCTTGACGGTAAAATCGTAAGCTATAAAAAAGACGGTAAAACGCATACGGCTGAAGTTTGCGGTATCGGCGACAACGCAGAGCTGATAGTCAAAGATAAAAAGGGCGAAAGACCGCTGCTGAGCGGAGAGGTAACCATTACAAATTATGAATAAGAGAATAAACATTAAAAAAATTTGTATTACGGCTGTATTTACGGCGATAATAGCGGCGCTTTCTCAAATAGCGATACCCACGCCGGTGGTTTATATAACACTTCAGACTCTCGGTATAGCGATTGCCGCGTTTTTGCTTTCCCCCTTGCGCGCGGCGGCGGCAACGGTATGTTACATACTGCTTGGCGCAACAGGAGTGCCGGTGTTTGCCGGATTTTCCGCCGGAGTATCGGTGCTTTTAGGACCAACCGGAGGATTTTTGTTTGGTTTCCCGATTTTCGCTGTTGGTCTGTCTTTGGTGGTTTATGTAAACCGACCCGTCGGGAAAATCACATTGTGCGCCGCTTCGCTTTTACTGCTTTACATTTTAGGCGTATTACAGTATATAATTGTAACCGGCAACTCCGCAAAAGCTGCTATACTGGCGTTTGCGCTTTATTTTATCAAGGATACGGCGGTTCTTTTCGCGGCATACTTTTTATGTGTTCGTATCCGCCGCACATTATCGGGGTTTATACATCCAAAATAACAAAGAGCCATAAGATATATTATTGAGCTGGCGGCACATAAAACAATTATGTAAACTAAATTTTCTGTTTTCAAAAAGCACAGGACGGCTCTTATAATCAGTGTGGCAAAGAAAGCGGAAAGGACCGGAACAACGACGGTTTTTTGCGGGTCTATTTGCGCTTCACTTATTTTTAAAAGTCTGTTTACATTCAATACACAGGTCATAAGATTTGAAAAATACATAATTCCGATAAATCCTTTTATGCCGGTCTTCCCTACCAGAAGAAGTATCAGTACTATTCTTATCGCAGAATCGCTCACCGCTACGCGAAAACAGAAATTTTGCTGATTAAGCCCCTTTAAAAGACCGTCGCAAAGGCTGTCTATATACATAAGCGGAACAATAGGAGAGAGCGCGGTGAGTAAGAATCCCACATCGCGGCTTTTGTAAAGAAGCAGACCTATTTCCGTTCCTCCCGCGGCAAAAATTGCCGAAAACAGAAATCCGACGATTGCCGCGGAGGACAGAATATTTTCAACCGCCGCTCTTACTACAAGCTTTTTTTGATTTATACTTGCTTCTGACATTTCCGGAACCAAAAGAGTTGAAACGGCTCCCAGCACGGCTGACGGAAAAAACAACACAGGCAACGCCATACCCTTAATCATACCGAAAAGCGACAAAGCGCCTTTTTTTGAGTATACATACAGTGCGCGCGGAACCAAAATGTTTTCGCCGGTACGTAACAGTTGGCTTATATATCTGCCGGCGCAAAGCGGTAAGGCTATGCGTACGGCGCTTTTTGTCGGGGACTTTATGTGAATATTATTGCCGGACGGCGTTTTTTTAAGGTCGTACAGATACCTGAGATACAGGTAGACAAAGGCAAATATACCCGAAATCGCTTCTCCTGAAAATATAGCGGCACAGGCAAAATAAATCGAGTCGGAGGCAAGCTTTACGGCGGGGACCGCCGCCGCTATTCTGACAGACTGCTCAAGCAGAACCGAAACGGCGTTTGGCGCCGCTTTTCTGCGCGCGATAAAGTATCCGCGAAGCACTGATGAAAAACCGGTAAAAAACAACGATACTCCCACGATTTTCAGGGAAAGCGCGGCTCGCGGCTCCTTCATTATACGGGTCGATATGAAATCTGAAGCGACTATCAAAACAACGGCTGACACCGCGCTTATGACAAGGCTTATAATAAGCGTCGCTTTAATTATCCTTTTTGTTCCCGCTTTACTGCCGGCGGCCTCTTCCTCGGAAACAAGCCTGGTTACCGCAATCGGTATGCCGCTTTGCGCGAAGGAGGCGGCAAGAGTTAAAACCGAAAACACGAGCTGATAAAGTCCCATACCCTGCGCACCGATTTTTGCGGCAAGCCAGATTTTGAACAGTATTCCGGCAAATCGGAGGAGCAGGGAAGAAACGGTAAGATACGCGGCGTTTTTTATAAAAAGAGTCTTTTTCATATTGACCTCCGGGCGAGATTTCCAAATGCATACTATTTATATGTTTTAATATGTTGAAAAAGACTGAAATATATAGTAAAATAAGCACATACTTATTAGGAGGGGAGAATATGTCGTCACCGCTGGCGGATAGAATAAGACCGGAAACTTTAGACGAGGTTGCGGGGCAAAAGCATCTTATTGGCGAGGGCAGGATATTAAGGCGCATAATAGAGTCGGGCGATACACCTAACCTTATTTTTTACGGTCCCTCAGGGGTCGGAAAAACTACGGTCGCAAAAATAATTGCAAAAAAAAGCGGTAAAAAGCTGTGCTATTTGAACGCCACGACCGCCTCAACAGCCGATATTAAAGAGATAGTAAGCAGTATAGGCGGCATAGAAGCTGAAAACGGTATACTTCTATATCTTGACGAAATACAGTATTTTAACAAGAAGCAACAGCAGATATTACTCTCTTATATCGAGAACGGCGATATAACGCTCATTGCCTCGACTACCGAAAATCCTTATTTTTATGTGTATAATGCGATTTTAAGCCGCTCTACCGTGTTTGAATTTAAGACTCTCAGCTCGACGGATATTGAAGAGCTGCTCGGGCGGGCCGTGAAAAAGCTTGGCGAGGAAAACGGCGGGGAAATTACTGTCAGCGAAGAGAACAAGGCAAAAATTGCCCGTGCGGCGGCGGGTGATGTGCGCCGCGCTTTGAATATGTTAGAGCTGTGCTTTATGTTAACTATAGGGGCCGATAAGAGCACTATAAGTGACGATGTTGTCGAACAGATACTCGCCGGCAATTCGGTCAGGTACGACCGCGAGGGCGACGAACATTATGACATCATTTCGGCGTATCAAAAATCAATGCGCGGTTCTGACCCGGACGCGGCGATTTATTATCTTGCACGACTGCTTGCGGCCGGTGATTTGCCGAGCGCCTGCCGTAGATTGCTGGTGTGCGCAAACGAGGATGTAGGATTGGCATATCCCCAGATAATACCGATAGTTAAGGCGGCTGTGGACACGGCTCTCCAGGTGGGTTTGCCGGAGGCTCGGATACCGCTTGCGAACGCCGTTATAGCGGTGGCGACGGCTCCAAAATCCAATTCGGCGTATATGGCGATAAATTCGGCTATGGCGGATGTTGAAAGCGGAAACACCGGCGATATTCCGCGCCGGCTTCAGAATAAGCATTTTGACGGTGAGGGTGCCGTGCAAAAGGGGCAGAACTATTTGTATCCTCACGACTACCCGATGCATTATGTTAACCAGCAATATCTTCCGGACAATCTGAAAAACCGCCGCTATTATACCTACGGCGATAACAAGGTTGAGCGAAAAATCGGTGAGTATTGGAACAATATAAAGAAATAAGGTAATGTTTCATGTGAAACATGCGGCGGTGATGTTATGGAATTCGGTACGGGCGCCAAAACGCGCACTTTATGGCAGATAAGAACGGGGACGGCATTTTTTATTCTTGCCGTTCTTTTTTGCCTGTTGTCAAGATACAACGCATATATGTATATTCCTACGGCTGTTTCTGTAATGCTTGGCGGCGCGTCGGTTTTTTGGTATCTCCCTGCATTCTTTAAAAAATATAAGATTTTTGTCGGGAAAAACGCCGTTGTTGTTACCCGCGGCGTATTTATAAACACCTCGCATATTATGCCGTTTAAGCGGCTGGTTTTTGCGGGTGGATTTTCAACACCGCTGGCACGCGTTATGAGGCTTAAAGGGATAACGCTTCGTGCGGCGCGGACCGCGGTTCTGATTCCCGAAATTGATGCGGCGGAGGCAGACCGCCTGATTTTCAGTATCGGCGGTGAAGTGTGATGCTTGAGAGAACCTATGTCGCGCATCCGCTGATGATGATAAACATTATGAAACCTTTTTTATTTGTGCTTGTTTTGCCGGTGGTTAAGGGAGTTTTGCAGTATTTTATTACCGGTCGTATCACCGGAGTATTGACCCTCGAAATAGCAGCGTTTGCTGTCGTCGGAGTTTTGTCATTTTTGAGCTTCCGCTCTTTTAAGGTAGTGATAGACGATAAAAAACTGGTTATTCAAAAAGGATTTTTAATAAAGTCGGTGGCTGTTATCAAAAAGGAGCGATTGTCCTGCGTTTCGTTTGAGCGCGGAATATTCGATTTGATGTTTGCGTCAGGAACATATAAGGTGAATACCGAAGCCGGAGCTTCAGGAAAAACCGACTTTTCGTTCAAACTGCGGCTGAACGATGCTGTGGAGATGTCAAAATTTCTTTACGGCGAAGAAAACCGTGTCGCTGTGCGGTTCAATGCGTTTAAGTCGGCGATTTTCGCCGCGGCAACATCGTCTGCCATAACCGGTCTGCTTGTTGGTGTGCCCATAATTAACAATTCGGGCAAAATTCTCGGAATAGCGCTCTCTCGTATCCTTTTTGATGAAATTAACCGGGCTTCTGCACGGTTTGACGCATACTTTCCGCCAATAGTCAATGTAATAACGGTAACGCTGATATTCGGATATGCTTTGTCGTTTGTGATAGGCTTTATAAGAATGCTTGGATTTCGATTGCGTATCGGCGAGAAAAAAGCGGAGGTGGAATACGGCGTTATATCCCGGCGCCGCGTCATATTCAAAAAATCTGCGGTTAACGATGTCTGTATAGAGCAAACGCCGTTGATGCGTGCGTTTGGATTGTTTTCTATGCGGGCTGCGGTCGGAGGATACGGGGATAAAAAAGGCGAAAAAGCAATAATAGTGCCCGCCGCGCGTCGGTTTCGGATTAAAAATCAATTCAGAGCATATTTTCCGTTTCTATGCCCCAAAGCGGTACCGATTCGGGCAGAGCGTACAAAAACAAACGCTTTACGCGCTTTATGGCCGGCGCGCTTTGCCGCCGCGATAGACATATGCTTTACGACGGCGATGTCAATATGTTTTCCGTCGGTTCTTCGTTTCTTTGTTGCAAGCGGCATAGTCGTTATGGCGGTTATAGTTTACTATGGGAACCTCTGCTTTTTGAGCTATAAAACGGGCAAACTGTGCATATCCAAGAGTGTTTCTGCGTTCGGATTTTTTGGTCTGACCACAAGAGAGCTTTACTGTGACAAGCAAAGAATCGGCGAGATAAAGATAATAAGAACTCCGGCAGACCGCCGATACAATACATGTAAGGCAGAGATAACGGTTTGCTCCGAGAGTGCGGATAAGGTCAAAGTGCGCAACATTGATTACCGAAAAACTCTTGATTTTGTACGGCAAGAGTTTGGCACAGATGAATAAACATCAAATGTCCGGGTATACTTATAGCGTTGTTTCATGTGAAACAATAAAGAGGTGAAAAGTATGATTTTTAAGTGTCTTTGGGCTTTTTTGATTGGCGGAACGCTATGTCTTATAGGACAAGTGCTGATTGATTATACCAAGCTGACTCCGGCCAGAATACTGACCGCTTTTGTCGTTGCCGGTGTTTTTCTCGGAGGAATAGGAGTGTACAAACCGTTAGCGGAGTTTGCCGGGGCCGGCGCAACGGTGCCGATTACCGGGTTCGGGTACGCGCTGAGTCAAGGGGTTAAAAAGGCAGTCGATGAACAGGGACTCATAGGAGCCGTTACCGGTGGGTTTACGGCAACCGCTTCGGGGCTTGCAACAGCAGTTTGTTCCGGGCTGATAATGTCTTTTATATTCAAATCAAAAGAGAAATAACATAAAATCGTTTACTTTTAGAAGCATTGTTGTTATAATAATAACCGGCGGATCCGCTCCGCCGGTTATTATTATATAATTTTAACATACGACTGTATTGTTTATACATCTAAAGTTTGAGCTTTGCGCAGTATGGAGGAAGAGCTTTGGGAAAACTGATAGCGATAGTCAATCAAAAGGGCGGCGTTGGAAAAACGACAACGGCGGTAAACCTCTCCGCGGGCATAGGGTTGCTCGGCAAAAGGGTTCTGCTGGTTGATGTGGATCCTCAGGGAAATACTACAAGCGGTTACGGAATAAGCAAAAAAGGAACCGAAGCGACCAGCTATGAATTGCTTTTGGGCAATGTGTCTGCCGTTGCGGCAATAAAGCCCACGGACTTTAAAAATGTTGATATAATACCGTCGTCTATGAACCTTGCAGCGGCGGAGATTGATTTAATTGAGGTAAAGCACAGGGAATCACGGCTCAAAATCGCGCTTTCGGCGGTCAGAGAAAAATACGATTACATAATTTTGGACTGTCCGCCGTCGCTCGGACTTATAACCATAAACGCGCTTACGGCCGCCGATACCGTTCTTGTTCCTATTCAGTGCGAGTATTATGCGCTTGAGGGGCTTTCCCAACTTATATCCTCTGTTCGCCAGGTAAAGCGACTTTATAACCCCACACTTGAAATAGAGGGGATAGTACTTACTATGTATGATGCGCGTCTCAATCTTACAAATCAGGTTGTCAGCGAGCTGAAAAGGTATTTTGCGGACAAGCTTTACAAGTCGGCAATACCGCGCGCGGTTCGTCTTTCGGAGGCTCCGAGTCACGGAAAACCGATACAATACTATGACGGGCGCAGTAAGGGTGCCGCCGCGTACAACGACCTGGCAAAAGAATTTTTAAAGAAAAACCGGAGGACATAAAATATGAGTGCGGCAAAAAAAGGACTCGGCAGAGGTCTTGAAGGACTTTTCGATGAAAATGCGGTGGATACGGCCGGTGCGGTTGAACTCAGGCTTTCGGAAATTGAGCCTAACAAAAACCAGCCGCGAAAAGATTTCGATGAGGAAGCGCTCGCCTCTCTGGCGGACAGTATTTCCGAGCACGGGCTTATTCAGCCGATAGTTGTCCGCCCTGTCGCGGGGGGTACATATCAGATAGTGGCGGGTGAGCGGCGGTGGCGCGCCTGCCGTATGGCGGGGCTGTCAACAGTGCCGGTAATAATAAAAGAGCTTGACGATAAAGGGTATTATGAAACCGCTCTTATCGAGAACCTTCAAAGGGAGGATTTAAATCCCATAGAAGAGGCAAGAGGTTATAAAACCCTTATTGATGAGTTTTCATTTACTCAAGAACAAGCGGCAAAAACGGTAGGCAAAGCGCGGACTACGGTTGCTAACGCTCTTCGGCTTTTAAATCTGAGCGACGAGGAACAAAAGGCGCTGTCTGAAGGCAAAATCACCGCAGGTCACGCGAGGGCGCTTTTGTCGGTCGTCGGTAACGACGGACTGCGTCTGCAAATGCTTGCGGAGGCTATAAAAGGCGCTTCGGTAAGAGAGCTTGAAAGAATGGCGCGTACCAATGAGAAAAAGCCGAAGGCGCGACAGCTTCCGAAAGACACCTTCTATGAAGAAGTCGCCATAGCGCTTAAAAAGACCTTGCACCGCAAGGTTAACATAAAACCGAAAGAAGGCGGCAAAGGTACGATAACGCTGGAGTTTTACTCAAAGGACGAGCTTGCCGGTTTTGCACGCAGGCTGTCAGATGAAGAAAAATAAAATGTAGGGTACGACGTCCACATCGTACCGGTTATTGTGAGGCATATTTTATGTGGTTTATATTATCGTTGGCGTGTATGCTCTTTTGGGGCGCCGCAGATTTATTTTATAAAAAGGGAACGGACGAGAGCGACAGGTATTCTCACCTTAAAACAGGCATTTGGGTCGGCCTTGTTATGGGAGCTTTTGCGTTCGTGCTTATGCCCTTTTCGGAAACGAAGTTTTCGGTATCTTCGCTTATAACTAACGCGGTCAGGTATTCACCTGCTTCGCTTTGCTACATAATTTCAATGGTTATCGGCTATGCCGGACTTCGATACTTAGAGGTTTCGATTGTTTCTCCGGTGCAAAACGCCTCGGGCGCGTTTTCGGCGGTCGCTATGTTTGTTTACTTTTCTCTGAAGGGACAAATGGGCGGATTTTTTGAAGAATTTTCGGCTCTCGATATTGCGGGAACCGTATTTATAGTGTTGGGAGTCATATTCTTAGGTGTTGTCGAGCAGCGTCTTTCTTCCGCCGAGCGGGAGCTTAAAAAAGAGGAGAGAAAATACCGTTTCGGCGCGCTGGCGCTTTTGTTCCCCGTCTTATACTGCGTGTTTGATACGATTGGCACCTCGGCGGACGGAATTATTCTTGACGAAAAAACAGGACTGGGACTCGGTGAAATTGATGTGCTTATTCTTTACGGTCTTACATTCTTTGCCGCGGGTATCATCGCGTGGGTTTATCTGAATATAAAAAACAAAACCGCTGTGTATAACCCGTTTGCAAAAGGCGAAAGAACTAAGGGCGTTGCGGCGCTCTGCGAAGAGGGCGGTCAGATATTTTATGTCTACGCCATGGCTTCAAAGCCTGTTTTGGCGGCGCCTATGGTTGCGTCATACTGTATTGTTTCGGCAATACTTGCCCGTATATTTATAAAGGAGAAACTGAAAGCGGCGCAGTACGCCTGCGTAGCGGTCGTTGTTATAGGTATAGTGGCGCTCGGCGTTTCAGAAGGGATTGCCGGTTGATAATGTTCGGAAAGACATAAAAACATAAAAACGACTCTTTTTTGCCCGGTGTGACAACACCGGGCATTTAAACTTAAAAAACTTTAAAAAAAGTAGAAAAAAAGTGTTGACAAGGGGGATAGGATGTGGTAATATAATCGGGCGCCCTGAAAGGCGGGAGCGCAGGGGAGAGGCAAGGAAAAGCGGTAAAAAACAGCTATATACAGGGCTTTCCCCGTCAGTCCGGATTGCGGACATATGAGAGGAAAAGATTATAGCGGCAAAGCAAAACTGCTCGCAATCGAAGCTCCCGTATGAACAGATAAAGCCGGGCAGAGAAGCGGACCTTGAAAATTAAACAACGACAGAAAGATAAGGACCCTAAGAGATTCTTTGAGAAATCTGGAATTAAGAGAATGCGTCAGCATAAAGTAAGAATGAGCTGAAAAGCTTATCTAAAGGTTTTAACGCTTCGGCGTTAAGATACAATATTTAGAGAGTTTGATCCTGGCTCAGGACGAACGCTGGCGGCGTGCCTAACACATGCAAGTCGAACGGAGCTTTGCGCTGAAAATGAGATTAGTTTACTAAAGGATTTTTCCTGCAAAGTTTAGTGGCGGACGGGTGAGTAACGCGTGAGGAACCTGCCTTACAGAGGGGGACAACAGTTGGAAACGACTGCTAATACCGCATAACATAGCGAAAGGACATCCTTTTGTTATCAAAGGAGCAATCCGCTGTAAGATGGCCTCGCGTCCGATTAGATAGTTGGCGGGGTAACGGCCCACCAAGTCGACGATCGGTAGCCGGACTGAGAGGTTGACCGGCCACATTGGGACTGAGACACG
>JAFZUV010000004.1 GCA_017618135.1 Clostridia bacterium | reverse complement strand
TTTATCAATTTTTGTTACCGTAGTCATAAACGGTAATTTTTCGCCGTATTTTTCAAGCTGCTCAATAATTACCGCACTGCCTGTGAAGAAAATCCGTTTTCTTGCGTCAGATTCTTCATAAAACTGCACCGTAGCGCATTTGTCGCAACGGTCTTTATATTTTGAATTGCGGATTTTGTACTTCGTTATGACAATTTCCTTATTCAAAATATTGGTAATTGAGACTTTCTCACCTTCAATAGGTTTTTCATCATCTTCTACAAACTCGCTGAATTTAAGCACAATATTTACTCCTTATAAAATCTATGTCCGTTGCAATCTGCAAGTTATGAGTGTTGGCGTGTTTCTGCCAACCCATAATACTGTCGATTGTAGAACGCATTTCATCTTTTGTAATTAAACCGCTTTCAAACTCTCCAGGAAGTTCTTTTAAGCGTTTTATTTCCTTCTTTGCGGTAGATTTTCGCAATAAGATGTAATTATCAAAATGCCGGTAACCGCAAAAGTCAATTCCCTGTTTTATGCTGAATACATCAGCCTTTGAGTATGTCAATTCATATTTTCCGATAAAATCCTCAATGCGCTTTCTGCAATCATGCAAATACGCTTTATCATCACTGAATAAAAGAAAATCATCGCAATATCGGATATAATCTCTTATTCTTAATTCGTGCTTGCAAAAATTATCAAGCGGTGTGAGGTAAAAATTGCCGTTCCATTGGCTTGTATAATTTCCAATCGGACAATTATAACCGCCCGGAAAACTAAAAATAATATCGTCCATGAGATACAAAAAGTCTTTGTCTCTGAACTTTCTGTGATACATTTCTGATAGAATATTCTGATTGATTGAAGGGTAAAAGTGGTGTATGTCGCATTTCAAACAATACTTGTTTCTTCTTACCGCTTCCATAGTTCTTAAACTCGCTCTTGTCTGTCCTCTTCCTGTAATGCAAGCGAAACTGTCAGTAATAAACATCTTTTCCATGTATGGAACTAAGATATTCATAATTGCGTGCTGCACAATTCTGTCCGGAGCGTACGGCAAGATATAAATAATTCTTTCTTTCGGCTCGTAAATCTTTTTACTTCTGTATTTTGCCGTATGAAACTTTTTGTTTATAACAAGCTGCCTAATTTCTTCCAGGTTTTCATCAAGATTCGATTCAAAAATCCGGATTTCTTTTCTTCTCGACTTTCCCTGTCTTGATAATTGTTGAGCAACCTTGAAATTGTCCTTTTCTACTATGGATTCAAATAGATTCCCACCGTAAGATTTCATATTTCAATTCCTTCAAAATATTGGTAGGGCAATATTTGCCGCTTCCGGCTACTAATTGTCCTACCACTCCTTTTTGTGTTTTGGCGTTCCGCCAAGGTTAAGGATTCAGCCGGAGTTGTCGCACCTGTATAGGAGTTTACATTGACATATTCCGTATCGCACCGCGCCCGCCGATATTGTCATTCGTATTCGACCGCGCATTATTCGCATTGCGACTGCGCGAACCGCAATTCGCCGCATTATTCCAATTACCGCCGAAAAGCAAGCCAATAATTCAACCCTTAACCTAAAATATTAACCTTATTGCGGAACTGTCGCTCCGCAATAAGGATATTTCCAACTACAAAATCGCTATTCGCTTGCACTTAGGATTCTGTACCCAATTTTGCGTACGAATAACGATTGACGATTTACGCTCTGCGGACAACTCGGCTCGCACCGCGCCCGCCGAGAATGCCACTCGCAGCCGACCGCGCATAACTCGCAAAGCGACAGCGCGAACCGCAACCCGCCGCACCATACCAATAACCGCCGAAAAGCAAGCCATAGCAAGTTCCGTACATCTTACCGAAGTTGCCCTGTCCGTCATATACAGAATCTCCGCTTCCGCCCGCCGGGCCGCAATCTTCTGCCCACTGCCACAAAGCACCGCAACAGTCTTCGCAACCGATAAAGGAAATCATGCGTCTTTCAGCGGTGTCTTTGTGTCCGCCGGTAGTGCCTGGGTCTGCTGAACCGTAGATGTTAGTGCCTTCGTTAGAACCGCTTGCGATACTTGCAAACTCGTTATCAAACAAAAGACGCTTTCTTACCTGTCTCATGTCGTCCTGGTGATTCTGCTGAGGTCTTGTATCGGTGATAGTTCCGCCATAAACGCTTGATGTCAGTTTTCCTTTACCGCTCTGCAAGTAAATGTCAGCTGCAATGTCTGTGTCTACATCGTAAACCATTCCCGCGCCGTCTGAATGAGGTCTGAAAGTCAAACACCATACAGATTCCGGCAAGATGTCTCCGGCTTTGAATCCGGCAAGCGGGTGTTCTACTGTAAGAACATCGTAGCAAGTTCCTGTCGATACGGAAACAATAGTTTTGTTGTAGAAATCGTAGAATCCGTCTTCATCGTCAGCGTCATACTGTTTGAGTAAATACTTTCCGCCGGCGGTCTCTGTTCCAGGAGCTGCCGCGATTTTTCCCTGTAAAGAATCGCCCGCGTCTACGCACAATGTAGAGAACTGTCCGATTTTGCGTGTGTTGTTTGCATTGTAATTTGCGTCAATATCGTTAGGGTATGTCGAGTTGCAAGAAACAACAAGTTTAACGCCTGTTCCGTCCGGAACAAGGTAAACAAAGTAATCGCGTCCGTTCAACTGTCCTGTTCTTGTAGAACTTGCGTCAGCTGCGGTCTGCATATCTGTTGAAACATCAAATACTGTATCTGCGTCTACATCGAACCAACGTTTTTCTGTTACACCGTCAGCGATGATGTCAAGGCGG
>JAFZUV010000003.1 GCA_017618135.1 Clostridia bacterium | reverse complement strand
GCGGTGCATTGCACCGCGGTTTGCTTTTACTGTTCCTGTTGCTGGCTCTGCTGCGTTTCCGGATAATAAATCTTCTTTACATTAAAACGCCCTGTAGCCCTTTTATATTCTTTAAAACCAAGCTTCTTTATATCTTTTTCGATTTTTTTATCAAAATCGTCATCTGCTATCGAATGGCGTAAAACCGTATCATAATTTGAAAGATAATAAGGGTCTTCCATAACATCTTTCTTAACCACTAATATCTGACCGGCGTCATCCTTTTTATCAATAATCTTAACCGCGTTGGTCTCCATAGCATAGATATCATCAAAATAATCGTTGCTGTAATCTGTATCCTTATTGCCGATAAAAGTAGCATGGGAATCAAGCGGCTTTGCAGTCGTATCATCGCCTGCTTCCTCCTCATCGCTGTTATGCTCATCGCCGTTAAACTCGTGATAAATCTCTTCAAATGTACGAGTACCCTTGGTGAGATCTTCAACATAGCCTTTAAGCTGCTCAGTTTTTGTGGTTTTTTCATCCTCGCTTATACTTGAAAAATCAACATCAAGCATATCTGCAACAGCATAGTTTTCAGAAAGCTCTTCGCTGAGCTTCTCAGCCGATATCGCCTCTTCGCCCTCGGCGCCGTATATGTGGTTAAAATAAAGATCTTCGTAGGACAAATCCGTCATATATTTAACATATGTTTCCTTTGAAACGCCGTTTTCAATCAATACCTGCGAATATCCCTGATCCCAATAGTATTCGGCGTAGCTCTTCATCTGAGCTTCATCCTCACCAAGCTTCAGCTCGTTTTCTTTGCAGTAAAGCTTGCACGCGGCAATTTTCTTTATAGTTTTAATAGTTTCTTCTTCTACCCATTTTACATAAGATTTACCGTCAATCTTGTGCTTATAGTAATTGATGTTTTCAGTGCTTTCACCTTTGTCGGTCAATTCTTCTTCTACCTTAGAACGCGCCTGACTGTCTGTAAAAAACAGTACGCAAGCATAGTATCCCGACGAAAACTTAAGGGAGCCCACTTTTACCGCTGTTTCATTTTTCTTATGGCACGCCGCAAACGCAAAGCAAAAGCAGAGCACCAAAAGCAGACAAACAATTTTTTTGGTGTTTTTCATTTATACTTCCTCCGAAAAACTTATTATTTTGATTATATAACATATTGGATAAAAAGTCTACAACTAATTTTATAAAACAGATGATAACTTTTTCACCATTTCATTGAGCCTTTGACCTTTACCGTATTTAACAACATAAGAAGGTCTTTTAACAAACGACAATGTGAACAGATCACCGAAAGCGTTGGTAAGTCGTGCCGTTATATCTTCCTTTACCGCTTCGGTGATAAGCAATATACCGATATTGGTTTGCTTTATTTCCGATATCCCCGCTTTTATTGCTCTTGCACGCAAAAGCGATATATTTATGAGTCCCATAACAGCATCCGGCGGTTCGCCGAAGCGGTCACACAATTCGTCTGTTACATCGCTCGCGTCGTCCGAAGAGGAAATATCCGCAATACGCTTATATATACCTATCCTCAAAGGCAAAGATTCAATGTAATCTTCAGGTATATGGGCTGAAATCGGCAAGTCAACCGTACATTCAATCTCAGGCTCGCCGGGCACTTTTATACCCTTTTCTCGATTTACCGCGTCATCTAAGAGCTTAAGATACATATTATAACCGACAGCCTCTAAATTTCCGTGCTGTTCGCCGCCTAAGATACTGCCGGCGCCTCTTATCTGCAGGTCGCGCATAGCGATTTTAAAGCCTGAGCCAAACTCGGTAAACTGCTTGATCGCCTCAAGGCGTTTTGCCGCCACTTCGGATATTTCCTTGCCCCGTCTGAAACAGAAGTAAGCATACGCCCGACGCGGAGAACGGCCCACCCTTCCGCGAAGCTGATGAAGTGAAGAAAGACCTATTCTATCGGCGTTTTCTATTATAAGCGTATTCACATTCGGCACATCCACGCCGGTTTCTATAATTGTTGTGCAAACAAGAATATCAATCTCGTGGTCAATAAGATTCTGCCAGACATTTGAAAGCTCATCTTCACTCATCTGTCCGTGAGCTACGCTTATTTTAGCGTCAGGGAAAAAGTTTTTAAGCTTTAACGCGCAGTTTTCTATACTTCCCACCCTATTATGCAGATAGTATACCTGACCACCCCTGCGAAGTTCTCTTTCTATCGCGGTATTTATAATGCCGTTGTTGTATTCAAGAACATATGTCTGTACAGGGTATCGGTCAGCAGGTGCCTCATCGATACTTGACATATCACGAAGCCCGCTCATAGCCATATTAAGCGTCCTCGGTATGGGTGTCGCAGAGAGTGTGAGAATGTCAACAAACGGATACTTCTCCTTAAACCTTTCCTTTTGAGCCACACCGAAGCGCTGTTCCTCATCAATTATAACTAATCCTATATCCTTGAATCCTATATCCTTTGAAATGAGGCGATGAGTGCCGACTACCATATCTACCCTACCGGATTTTATACCGGCTATGATTTTTTTCTGCCGCGCCGGACTTACAAAGCGGTTAAGCATTTCCACCGTTACCGGCATATCACCAAAGCGGGAAATAATGGTATTATAGTGCTGTGCGGAAAGGATAGTAGTGGGAACAAGCATAGCGCACTGCTTTCCCTCGCTTATACACTTAAAAGCCGCACGCAGGGCGACTTCCGTTTTACCGAATCCAACATCCCCGCAAAGAAGTCTATCCATAGGCACCGGACGCTGCATATCGTGCTTTATTTCATTACTGCAACGGAGCTGATCATCAGTTTCCTCATAAGGAAAGCGACGCTCAAAATCGTTTTGCAAATCTGTATCGGGAGAGAACGCGTACCCCTTTGCCGCCTGGCGTTTTGCATAAAGCGACAAAAGCTGTTTTGCCATATCCTTGACTGCGGCGCGAACCTTAGCGCGTGTTTTCTGCCAACCGGCGGTTCCTAATCTGTTAAGCTTTACACCGCCCTCATCGGAAGCACCAATATATTTTGAAACCAAATCAAGCTGAGTTACCGGAACATAAAGCACATCGCCGCCATAGTATTTAATTTTGATATAATCCTTTGTGACACCCGACTGAGTTATGCGGTTTATACCGTCAAAAACGCCTATACCGTGCATAGCGTGAACAACCAAATCGCCCTTGCTCATTTCCTCAAGCGAACCAATTTCTTTACCGGATTTAAAATTGCGACGCCGCTTCTCGGCTCCTATATGCCGCCCGGTTATAACCAGCAATCTTTTTCCGGTTATCTCAAAACTGCCGGAAAGTCCGCCTGAGAGAACAAATACTCCGCCGGGCGTTACATTGCTCTCATCTAATAAATAATGTGCCGGAACGGCATTATCGTTAAGACTGTCCGCCAGCAACCTTGCCGCTTTTTCGCCACCGGCAAAAACCACCGCAGTACCCGCGATACTTCTTATCGCGTTTATGTCTTCAATAAGTGTTTCAAGATTACCTCCCCACGCCGGAAAACGCTTAAAATCGAAGGCTACCGTGGCGGCAATGTCGGTGCCATAATCGGTCTTAGTAAAGCTGTCGAAGTATACGGCTTTGTTTAAATAACCTGAAAATTCATCGAGAGACAATCTCAGCTTATAAGTGTTATGCGACATCATACCGTTCTCGGCAAGCGCGCTTATCTCCTCTGCTTCGCTTTCAAAAACAGCTTTCAGCTTAGCCTTTACACTGCTGTAATCGCAAACTATAGTTTTATAATCACCGATATAATCAAAAAGCGTAGAAGGATGGTCATACAAAAGCGGTAAATTCAGATCGGCATTTATTCTAATCCCATCCTCTAATGCCTCAATATCCCTTTCTATCTGCACTTTTTGAGGGTCTGTAAGCTTTTTATCGTTCTTTATACACTCCTTTAATTTGCGATGTAATTCTTCCGCATTATAGGACAACTCCTGAGCGGGAATAATTTTAACATACTTCACCTTCTCGTTACGGCGCTGAGATACAGTATCAAAATAAGATATACTGTCCACCTCATCACCGAAAAGTTCTATTCTTACAGGATTATCCTGCCCGGCTGAAAATATATCTATTATGCCGCCGCGCACTGAAAACTGCCCTGCTCCCTCGCACATATCCGCCCTGGTATATCCAAAGCTTATAAGCTGATTTACAAGGCCGTCTATATCAACGGTATCCTTATCTGAAATGGTGAATATTCCGCCTTTTAAGACATGTGGCGGTACGGTATACTGTGTAGCACTCTGAACTGAGGCGCACAGCACGGCAAACTCCCCGTCAAGAACTCTTGACAGGGTATCAATTCTCATAATTTCATACTCTTTTGAGTATCCGGTCATACGGGAAAGATTAAAGTCTCGAACCGGCAAAAGACCCGCCTTACAACCGAGCGCCAGCAAATCATCCCTTAAGGCAACCGCCGAGGCTTCGGTATCGGTTACAATCAGTAATCTGCAATCAAGCGTGCTTATTAGCGCCGAGCATAAAACCGCCCTGTGAACACCCGTAACTCCTGATACCGAAAGCGGCAGCTTGCGTTCTCTTATTTGACTTACAAGCCGACAATAGTCTTTCTCGTCCTCCAAAAATCTATCTAAAAACTTCATAACACATTATTTGCTGTACTTGTTCATAGCGCTATCAATGCCGTGTATTATAATCTCCTTTACCGCGTTTGCCGCGTTTTCGCAGGCCGCTGAAAACGCTTGAAATTCACTTTTCGGTATCTTACCCAGTACCCAATCTCTCAGGTCATAATCCGGATTTGGTTTTTTACCCACGCCGATTTTTATGCGCATAATATCCTCAGTACCCAAAAGTTCAATTATATCCTTAATGCCGTTATGTCCTCCGTCACTACCTTTTCGTCTTATCCTTATGTTGCCCACCGGCAAAGATATATCGTCAAAGAGAATAATTATTTTTTTCGGCTGTATTCTATAAAACCTCGAAATTGCACGGACAGCCCTTCCGGAATTATTCATAAATGTTTGTGGTTTTGCTATTATAACTCTTTTTTTCCCTATTAACGCATCCCCGTAAACCGCGTCAAATTTATGCTTTTTAAGCGTTATTTTCAAGTCAGATAACAACGCGTCCACCGCCGCAAATCCTGCATTGTGGCGGGTGTTTTCATAGGTAAGCCCCGGATTACCGAGTCCTACTATCAGATATTCAAATTCCGTTGTTTTGTGTTTAAAAAACATTTCATCACCAGGAGTTAAACATAACTCATATCATATGTTATTACACACTCGTATGTTTTATTCTTTTGCTTTGCGAGGTGTTTTATCTGCTCGTCCAATTCCTTTTCGCCCAGTGTTAAGGTCTTAGGAATAACAACATCGAATATCAGATTTGTGCGCTCATCTGAAGGAGGCGTCATACGAAAATCGTGAAGCGATAAATCAGGGTGTATGGATTTAATTATTTCTGTCATTTCCCTTTTTGCCGAAAGCACAGATTCATCATTTACATTTACGGGATCCATATGAATAACAAGACTGACATCGCATTTTTCACCCACGACCTTTTCGCAGATATCAATCTGCTCATGGCATTTTACTATATCTATATCCTGCGGCACCTCCACATGAACCGAAGCAAACTGCCTGCCGTGACCGTAATTATGTACTATAAGGTCATGAACACCCAGAAAACCGTCAAACGCCATTATTCCCTGTTCAATTTCCTTTATAAGCTCGGATTCCGGCGGTTTACCTAAAAGCTCGCTTATGGTTTCCTTTAAGGAGCCGATACCTGCCCAAAGTATAAACCCAGCAACGCCTATCGACACTACCGCGTCAAGATTAAACGGCAAGGTTACATTCATTGAAATAACAGCGCAAACTAAAATTGCAAAGGTAGAGACACAATCGTTAAGGCTATCCTTTGCAGTAGCTAAAAGCGCGGAGGACCCTATTTTTTTGCCGAGCTTTCTGTTGAACACAAACATCCACAGTTTAAGCAAAATCGAGAAAACAAGTATAGCCAAAGAAAGGTCTGTAAACCGAGGCGTGCTGGCGCCCGACACTAATGCTTTAACAGCACTTATCAACAGCTCAATGCCTACAACAAGAATAAAAACGGACACTGTGAACGCCGAAAGATATTCCATTCTTCCGTGACCAAACGGATGGTCGGAATCAGCGGGCTTACCCGATAAGCGAAATCCTATCATGGATATTACAGACGAACCCATATCCGATAAATTATTGAGACCGTCAGCAACTATAGACATACTCCCGACCAGCATGCCCGCAGTTATTTTCACTACACATAGCAGTATATTACAGATAATACCGGTAACGCTTCCTAAGTTACCATAGGAGAGTCTAACAGCTTGGTTTTTAACATCATAACTGTTTTTTACAAACAGTCTTACAAGAAGCTCAGTCATTAAAACTTACTTCCTTTACTTCCCTTACTTCCGAAAGATATTCCCGAAAGTATGTTGGTATCTATTGTAAATTTGAGATTTTCTCTTTTGCGTTCGCGGCGGAACGCGGTATCCACCAGCTTATCTATTAAATCACCGTATTTAAGACCGGTTGCCTCCCAAAGATAAAAAGCCAACGAACCGGGTATCGTGTTTATCTCATTGGCATAAACATCCTTTGTTTTGTCATCTAACAGATAGTCGATTCTCACAACGCCCGAAGCGCCGATAGCTTTAAATATCTTACAGGATATATCGCGTATTTTATCACTCAGCTCGTCGGAAATATCAGCAGGTATTTTTCTGCCGAGTGACGCCATACCCTTGCTTGCCTCACTCTTTGAACCACCCTCATATTTGTCCTTGTATGAGAGTATTTCATCGTGCATAATCGGTTCTTCGCAGACAGAAGCAACACAATCGTCAGCGTCTCCCAAAACAGAACAGTTTATTTCTCTGAGGTTGACCACGGCTCTTTCAGCCAAAATCTTATCCGCAAAGCTCGCCGCTAAACGGATTGCCTCGTCAAGCCCTGATTCATCCTTAACTTTGCTTATGCCCACGCTTGAGCCCAAATTTACAGGCTTTATTATAAGCGGAAAGCCCACTTCGTTTTTTATCCTGTCAGATGTATTTTTACTGTCGGTCATATATTCTCTGGAGGAAAAACGCACGCAGTCAAGGACGGGAAGTCCCTTGCTTTTAAGAACATCCTTAAACACCGCCTTATCCATGCCCACGGCGGCGGAAATTATATCGCAACCGATATAGGGAAGCCCTAAAAACTCAAAATAACCGGCTATCGTACCGTCCTCACAGTTGGTACCGTGAACTATCGGGAAAGCGAGGTCGATTTTAGTATCTTTAATCTTTTTAAAAGCCTTTTTATTAACAGGGTGCATAAACACACCGCCCGCTTTTTTTATAAATGTAATCTCATCACTTAAGCCCAAAAGATTATCAATATCCTTAAAGCTCTCTATTTTAAACATTTCCTTGGAAGTAAACATCACGCCCTGCTTTGTAACATATACAGGCGTAACATCATACCTATCTGCGTTCATAGCACGCATAGCCTGGACGGCGGAAATTATTGACACTTCATGTTCAACCGAGCGGCAACCGAAAAATACCGCAACGCTGATTTTCATAATGCATTACCTCAATTCAAATAGTTATCGGGAAGATCATTTTCAAGGAGTACCACACTATCTTTATCGCACATAGGCAGATAGGTATTCATAGCCTCCTTAAAACTTGAAACCACATATAAATTATCGGTGTTAAAACCGGTGGTTTTAATGGCGTCACTTAAAGGGACCGACCTGTTAATACCGACAAGTATTATAATATCACAGTATTTTGCCGCTTCAAGACCGAGAGCAAAATTGCAATCGTATTCACGCTCTCCAAGCTCTATAAGACCGGGCGTGATAATTGTCTTTTTCATACCATCAAAAGAGCCTAACACCTTCACCGCTTCAAGACATCCCTCGGGGTTTGAATTATACGCGTCATCTATAAGCAGAGAACCGTTTTTAAAAGGTTTAAGCTCTAATCTGTGCTCGGCGGCACTAAGCGCCGCTATGGCAACCTTAATATCCACAGCGCCGACTCCGAGTATGTGCGCCAGTGCGGCGGCGGCTGTAATATCCGAAACGCTATGCTTACCTAAAAGCTTTGTTGTAACGGTTACATCCTCACCGTCTAAGTGCAGAGTAAAAGTAGAGCCTGCTGATGAATAACTGATATTATCGGCAAAGTATTTGGTCCCTGAGCCAAAAAACGAGGCTTTTCCGCAATTGCTTTTTCTCTCGTAAATGCCTGCGCTCTCAATGTTTGCAAGACATATTCCGCCTTTTTCAGTTACAGCGTCATAAAGCTCAAATTTGGTTTTAAACACATTGTCAACCGAACCGAAGGTATCAAGATGTTGTTCACCGACAGAGGTTATAATGCCGAAATCCGGATTTACTATATTACATATTTCCTCAATGTCACCTGTCTTTTTAGCGCCCATTTCGCAGATAAAAATCTGTGTTTGCGGTTTTAAATACTCGCGAATTGTGCGAACTACGCCCATAGGGGTATTAAAGCTCTGCGGAGTACAAACCGTATTGTATTTCTCGCTTAAAATTCTGTTAAGTATAAATTTTGTTGTGGTCTTGCCGTAACTGCCGGTAATGCCTATGACCTTTAAGCCGCTATGTGATTTAAGAATACGCTTGGCATCATTAACATAATATCTGCTGACTAACCTTTCAAAAGGCGAATTTATGTTTTTTGCAATTATAACGGTAATCGGCGTTGCACAAGACAGACAAAACAATAATAAAACTGCAGATTTACCGAAATTATTCCGGGGGAATATCTCATAAATACTTATAAGAATGCCGAATATCACAATCGCTGTAGCATAAAGTCTTTTCACCCTGCCTGTAAACACGAGTGGTTTTATGGCATCTTTTTTGCACTTAACCGCTGAAATCACTCTGATAACAAGCACGCAAAACGCAAGCACTGACATTATTATACAGCTATCTTTTAAAAAGAGTACCGAAATTATACAATATAAAAAAGCCTGTGCGCAAAGACCTGTTGTGTAAGAGGTTTTCAACCAAACAAAATACCTGGCGATAAAATATGAGTTTTGTTGTAACATACGGTACTGATTATAGATTGAAAAAACCGCGGAAAGGCTTAAAAAGCCCAGACAAAGAGTTATAAAAATATTCATATACCCTCCCTACTTTATAAAAGCTCGCAGTATAGCAATCGCCTCATAAGGTTTCTCGCAGAACGAAAAATGTCCCGTTCCCTTTATAACGCAAAGTCCGCTATCGATAATCTTACTTTTTATAATCTCCGCGCTTGAAAGCGGCGTATCGGTATCGTTTTCGCCCCAGATAAGAAGTGTCGGGCATTTTATATTGCCTATAATATCTCTGAGGTCGGTATTCACAAGCGAAACCATAGTATTACGGAGAACCGGCGGCGCGGCGTTATAATCAGCCGAGCCGTAATGTTTACGGGCTTTTTCCAAAAGACCGCCGCTGAATTTTTTAATAACAGGCAGGCTTAAAAACCTCTTAATTCTTTTGAAATTTTTAGCTCTGCGCTTTTGGCTTGGAGTTTTCTCAGCTACTATACCGGCAGAGTCTAAAAGCACGATTTTTGAAGGCTCGATTCTGCCCTTCCCTGCCAAAGCAAGTATAACCCTGCCGCCGTGCGAATGCCCTATAAAAACAGGGCTTTGATGACTTAAACCCACAAAAGATAAAAACTCCTCTACAAAATCGCAGTAATTATCTATATTCCAAGCCTCTTTCATTGTTTCACTTCCGCCGCAACCCGGGAAGTTTACGGCATAAAACCGACAGCGATTGGATAATCCGGATATAATTCCTTTGTAAACATCAAAAGACGATCCCCAACCGTGCAGCAGTACTACAGGGATATCGCCTCCGCCTGATATCATATATTCAGTTTTAAGTCCGCAAATCTGCGTTACCATAAAACCGCCCTTTCAGCTAATCACAATATATCATTTTATATTATAACAGATAAACCGTGAAAAAAGAAGTGTTTTTTTAAATAGTTGTTGAAAACCTATAAAAATAATGTTATAATATGTTCGAACAGATATTCGGCAAAGGAGTGCTGTTATGGAGAAAAAACCTTTAAGCGATAGCCAGGAAAAGGTATACCGCTTTCTTGTGAAACGGCTGGATGGCGGTCTGCCTCCTACCGTGCGCGAGATTTGCGAGGCTACAGGGCTTCACTCCACCTCATCTGTTCACGCAATACTCAACTTTCTTGAAGAAAACGATTATATTGTGCGTGACGCAGGATTTTCGAGGGCGATAAGGCTTAAAGACGATTTTGGTTCTTCAATGGTGCCGCTTGTAGGCAAAATTACCGCCGGTCAACCGATTTTGGCGGTCGAGCAGATTGAAGATTACATACCTTTCCCTACCCGTGATTCCGAAGGGCTTTTTGCTCTGAAGGTAGTGGGACTCAGTATGAAAAACGCCGGTATTCTTGACGGAGATATAGTAATAGCCGATAAAAACGCGCCCTGCAAAAGCGGTGATATAGTAATAGGGCTTGACGGTGATTCCGCCACCGTAAAACGGTTGCTTATCAAAGACGGTCAGGTTGTATTTATGCCTGAAAATCCGGATTTTTCACCCATATATCCCGAAAACCCGCAGGTGTTGGGTAAGGTTGTAGGTTCATTCAGGAAGTATTGATTATGATGAAATATGTTGAAATATTTACTGACGGCGCCTGTTCCGGCAACCCCGGTCCCGGCGGTTGGGGCGCTGTTTTGCGCTATGGCGGCAGAGAAAAAGAACTGTCCGGAGGCGAACAAAGCACCACGAACAATAAAATGGAGCTTACCGCGGTAATTATGGCGCTTTCCGCTTTAAAAGAGCCTTGCAAAGTTCTTCTTACCACCGATTCAAAATATGTTTGCGACGGTATGAACTTAGGTTGGGCGCGCTCCTGGCGAAAAAACGGCTGGAAAAAGGCGGATAAAAAGCCTGCACAGAACATAGAGCTTTGGGAAGAGCTTTTAAGGCTTGACGATATACACGATATAACATTCGTTTGGGTACGAGGTCATAACGGACACAAGGAAAACGAACGGTGTGATAAGCTTGCCGTGGAATACTACAAAAGATTTAAGGGGAACAATGATAATGAGCAGTAAAAGAGTCAGATTTCTGGTTTTCAGCGCGGTTATCGCGGCGCTTTACGCGGTATTTACATATGCGGCGGCATTTTTCAACCTCGCCTACGGTCCTATACAGTTCCGTTTTTCTGAGGCGCTTAATGTGCTTTGCCTTTTTACCCCGGCGGCGATACCGGGTCTTACAGTCGGTTGCCTGATAGCGAATATTTTTTCCTTTAATCCTATCGACCTTGTTATGGGTACTTCGGCAACGCTTATTGCGGCAGTATTTATGTACCTTTTAAAGAATGTTAAAATAGGAAGTTTTCCTCTGCTGGCTTTGCTTATGCCGGTTATCTCAAACGGAATTATCGTAGGACTTGAAATAGCGATTTTCTTCACAGAGGGCGGAGCTTCGCTTGCCGGGTTTTTGGTTGCGGCGGCTGAGGTGGCACTCGGCGAGCTTGCCGTAATGCTCACGCTCGGCACAGCGCTTTATTACCTGCTACTTAAAAATCCCTCAATACTGAATCTAAAAAAATGACATTTACGCCGGCGGTTCGCCGGCTTTTTTATGCCTTTAGATTGACAAAAAGTAGTGCTTGTTATATAATATTTCAGTATTATTATAATATATCTTGAGGTAGTATGGATATGCAGTGGACATCACTTAACGATTTAAGAGAAAAATATTTGAGCTTTTTTGAGTCAAAGGGACATTTAAGGCTTGAGAGTTTCCCGTTAGTACCAAAGGGTGACAAGTCGCTTTTACTTATAAACTCGGGTATGGCGCCGATGAAGAAGTACTTTACCGGTGAGGTTACTCCGCCCCGTAACCGTGTTACCACCTGCCAGAAGTGCATAAGAACGCCCGACCTTGAGCGTGTGGGGCATACCGCGCGGCACGGCACATATTTTGAAATGCTCGGCAACTTCTCTTTCGGCGACTATTTTAAGCACGAGGCGATAAAGTGGGCTTGGGAGTTTCTTACCGAAACGCTCGAAATACCGTCAGACCTTTTATGGCCCTCGGTTTACGAGGAGGACGATGAGGCTTACGCTATCTGGCGCGACGAAATAGGCGTTCGCGAGGACCACATTGTAAAGCTCGGCAAGGAGGATAACTTCTGGGAGCACGGAACAGGTCCCTGCGGGCCTTGCAGTGAAATATATTTTGACCGCGGCGAAAAATACGGCTGCGGCAAAGAAAATTGCCGCCCGGGCTGTGACTGTGACCGCTATATGGAAATCTGGAACAATGTTTTCTCCCAGTTTAATAATATGGGTGACGGCACCTATACCGAGCTTGAACACAAGAACATAGATACCGGTATGGGACTTGAAAGACTTGCCTGCGTTATGCAGGGGGTCGATAATATGTTTGAGGTGGACAGTATAAAGAATACCTTAAACGAGGTTTGCCGCATTTCGGGCGAAGCCTACGGTAAAGGCGGCACTACTGATATTTCGATAAGAGCGATAACAGACCATACGCGCGCCGCAACATTTATGATAAGCGACGGAATTATTCCCTCAAACGAAGGCAGAGGATATGTCCTGCGCCGGCTTCTTCGCCGTGCGGCAAGACACGGAAGACTGTTAGGCGTGCACCGCCCCTTCCTTTGCGAAATTGCCGATTCTGTAATAAATGAAAATAAGGCGGGATACCCCGAAATTTATGATAAACGGGAAATTATAAAAAAGGTAATTTTAAGCGAAGAGGAAAGCTTTGCAAAAACCATTGACCAGGGTCTTACCATCTTAAATGACCTTATGAAACCGGGCGGCGAGCTTTCAGGGGAGGACGCTTTCCGGCTTTATGACACATACGGTTTTCCGCTTGATCTTACAAAGGACATACTTGCAGAAAACGGTATGACGGTGGACGAGAGCGGCTTCGACGAGCTTATGCTCCGCCAGCGCGAGCTTGCACGCAATGCGCGAAAAGCGGAGGACGGCGAAAGCTGGAGCAGTAACGATTTAAGCTTTGACAGTATAGATGAAACCGAATTCTTAGGATACGGTGCGGACACTTGTGATGCGAAAATACTTGATATAATAGTTGCCGGAGAGCACACAAACAGCGCGGAAGATGAAAATGCAATACTTGTGCTTGATAAAACCGTGTTTTATGCCGAAAGCGGCGGTCAGGTTGCTGATACAGGTGAAATTCTGGCAAGCGGTAGTGTTTTTACCGTAAATGATGTTAAAAAGAACTCTTCCGGTATTTTTACACATTCCGGTACTGTTGAGGGTAAAATTGCCGTTGACGATACTGTCAAGGCGCAAATCAACAAGGTACGAAGAAATAAAATCCGCGCAAACCATACCGCCGCCCACCTCTTACAGGCGACCCTGCGCGAGGTGCTCGGCGCTCATGTTGAACAAGCGGGTCAGCTTGTAAACGATAAGGAAGTGCGTTTTGACTTTACACATTTTTCCGCTTTATCAGCAGAAGAAATCAGGACGGTTGAAGAAAAAGTAAACAGCATTGTTCTTTCGGGCATAGAGGTTTTAAGCCGTGAAATGCCGATTGAAGAGGCTAAAAAGCTGGGCGCCATGGCGCTTTTCGGCGAAAAATACGGCAGTGTTGTAAGGGTTGTATCCGCGGGTGACTTCTCGATTGAATTCTGCGGTGGCACCCATGTTGACAACACCGGCAAAATAGGACTTTTCAAAATCACAAGCGAAACGGGAATTGCTGCAGGCGTGCGCCGTATTACAGCGGTTACGGGAAGCGGATTTTTAAAGCTGTTCGGCGAATATGAAGCCCTGCTTAAATCTACTGCCGAGGCTCTTAAATGTGCATTTTATGACCTGCCGCAAAAGGCAGAGGCGGCTAATAATACAATAAAAGAAAATCAGCGGCAAATTGAAGCTTTCAAAACTCAGCTCGCGGCAGGAAAGGCCACATCCGTTTTGGATAACTGCGTAAATATCGGCGGTATCCGTGTGGCAAGCGCCGCTTTCGATAATATCGGCGCTGACGAGCTTCGCAAAATGGCGGACAGCCTGAGAGATAAAAACGACGATATCGTTTTAGTTCTTGCCGCAAAGGGTGAAGGTAAAATAACCTTACTTGCCGCCGCAAGCAAGAAAGCGGTCGATAGCGGCGTCCACGCCGGTAATCTTGTACGGCAAATTGCGGAAATGACCGGCGGCAGAGGCGGCGGAAAGCCCGATATGGCTATGGCAGGCGGTAAGGATATATCAAAGCTTGACGACGCACTAAGTAGTGTGAACGATATCGTGAAAGAAATGTTAAAATAAAGAGGGATATTTATGGATGATTGCTTATTTTGCAAAATAATTAAGGGTGAAATTCCGAGCACTAAGGTATATGAGGATGATTATGTTTATGCCTTTCTCGATATCGAGCCGCAAGCACCCTTTCATGCGGTTATAGTGCCGAAAACTCATATAACCTCGGCGGCGGAAATTGACCAAAATAACAGCATTTACACCGCTAAAATCTATGAGGCAATAGCAAAAATCGCAAAGAAAGAAAATCTCGAAAAAGGTTTCAGGGTAGTAACAAACTGCGGCGAGGAGGGCGGACAGACCGTCGGTCATCTGCACTTTCACCTGCTTGCCCGCAGATATTTACAATGGCCTCCGGGCTGATTAAATTTTCTTAAAGGAGATTTTTAATATGTCTGAATATTATAAAATGAAAATTGCAGGTCTTGAGCGTGAGCTTGAAATGTTCTCTGTTAGCGATAAGCTCGATATAGCGGCTTTTATTATCTTTGGTGATGTTGAGCTTACCGTTGCCGGCGTTAGTGAGCTTTTAAAAAAAGTCCCCGAATTTGATATTATCTTAACGCCAGAGGCAAAATCAATACCGATAGCTTATGAGGCGTCCCGTCAATCAGGCAAGCCGTATATCGTAGCGCGTAAGGGCGTTAAGGTATATATGAGAAATCCGCTTGATGTGGCTGTTACTTCAATTACCACTCAGCACGAACAGCACCTTTATTTAGGTGAAACCGAAGTAAATAAGATTAAAGGCAAAAGGGTGCTTATTGTTGATGATGTAATAAGCACGGGAGAGTCGCTTGAAGCTGTAAGGGAACTTGTAAAAGAGGCAGGCGGAATTGAGGCTTCATCAGCCGCATTTTTAGCCGAGGGTGACGCCGCCGAGCGTGACGATATTATTTTCCTCGAAAAGTTGCCGCTTTTCTTTAAGTGATTTGTTATGACTGAATTTGAACTTAGAATACTCGATTTTATAGCCGATAAATTTTCGTCGCCGTTTCTTGATAAGGTTATGCCGATAATTACGATTTTCGGTGACCACGGAATATTTTGGATGACACTTACATTAGTGCTGCTACTCTTTCGCAAGACAAGACCGCTTGGCCTTTCTATGGCGATATCCTTAGCTCTCGGCTATATTTGCGGCAATCTTATAGTAAAAAATATCGTAGCCAGGACAAGGCCCTATGAATACAGAAGCGAAATAAACCTTTTAGTGTCCAGGCTTTCCGATTATTCCTTCCCCTCAGGTCACTCGCTTGCCTCATTTGAGGCGGCAACCTGCATATTTATAAGATATAAAAAATGGGGCGTTGCGGCGCTGATTTTTGCAACGCTTATTTCCCTTTCAAGGCTTTACCTGTATGTCCATTTTCCAAGTGATGTGCTGGCAGGTATGGCGCTTGGTATAGTATTCGGAATAACAGGCAGTATGATAGCAAACCGAATTTACAGGAATAAAACCATTGTTATGCGAAAAAGTTTAATAGATTAGGAGACTGTATTGAAAACAAGGACGAAAAGGCAAAAAGCAATAATTAAACGCAGGATTTTTCTCGGAGCTTGCGCTATAATTTTAGTATCGGCTATAGCCGTTATTTGTCTCGCCGTATCGGCAATAGTTAAAACGGTAAAACCGGAACGGATAAAAACATCTCCGAAAGAAAAACAATCAAAAACAGTTGATTCTTCCTCTGATAAAGGAACCGAAACCGTTACCGCAACGGTTATAAACACGGGTGATATAATTCTTCACGACCGTATATTCAAGGATGCGCTTTTGCCTGACGGGTCGTTTGATTTTTCGGATTTTTTTAAAGTTACGGGTGATCGCTTTAAGTCTGCGGATTACGCGGTTGCAAATCTTGAAGTTACCTTAGGCGGCAGTGAAGCCGGCGCTTATTCCGGTTTTCCGGCATTTAATTCACCGGATACCCTGTTAGATCCTATAAAAAACGCCGGTATAGACCTGTTGCTTACCGCAAACAACCATAGTTACGATACCGGGTTTTCAGGTCTTAAGCGCACTGTTTCAAGAGTAAAAGAATACGGTTTTGATTTTATCGGCACTAAGGAAAGCGAAAATGACCCTACATACATAATCAAGGATATAAACGGCATTAAAATCGGTATAACCTGCTTTACCTATGAAACAAAAAGCGCACCGGACGGCAGAAAAACTCTTAACGGCAATGTGCTGGCAAGCGATGCTCAAGACTTTATAAACTCCTTTGATTATGACGAAATAGAAAAGTTTTATAAAGCGGCAAAAAGTATTGTTAAAAATATGAAGGCTGATAAGGCTGACGCTATTGTTTTTTATATGCACTGGGGCGAAGAGTATAAACGCTCTCCCAATACCTGGCAGAAAAGCATAGCCCAGAAGCTTTGCAATATGGGTGTTGATGTGATAGTCGGCGGTCACCCGCATGTTTTACAGCCGGTGTCACTCCTGCATTCCGAAAACTCAAAGAAAACCACCGTTTGTGCTTATTCACTCGGAAATGCGATATCAAATCAGCGCCGCGAATTACTTAAAACACTCTGCCCTACCGGGCATAGTGAGGACGGCGCTCTTTTCACCTATACATTCACGAAAACCGACGGCAAAACAAAGCTGACGGCGGTAGATTTAGTACCTACCTATCTTGACAAATTCACAAAAAACGGAAAATACAGATATACAATGTATCCTATTGACAATGCCGCTGCCGCGGACAGTTACGGTCTTGGCACTACCACAGTTGCAAAACTTAAAGAGTCTTTTGCGAGAACAAAAGAGGTCGTGGGTGAGGGACTTACCGAGTGCCAGAATTCACTTGGTTGTAAAATAAGATTTAAGGATTAAGCATATGTGTAAGCATATTAAAATTAAACTCAGCGGGCTTTCTGTTGATATAGAGTATAAGAATGAAATTATTGCCGGCCTATGCCGCGACTACACATCCGAGTTTACTGCTCCCGATATAAGGGTCACTTACAGTAAAGAAGGGTGCGAAAACGAGGCTCGCATAAGCGGTCACGCGGGAGCTCAGGCGGAATTTGCCAATATTTATCGGCAGATAGCCGAAAAACTCCCACGGTTCTCACGAGCGGTGGCGCACGGCGCAGTTGTTTCTTATAATGGCAATGCCTATATGTTTATAGCAAAAAGCGGTACCGGTAAGACAACCCATATGAACCTATGGCAAAAATATTTTGAGGGTGTAAAGGTAATAAACGGAGATAAGCCGATACTGTATGTGAAAAATGATAATGTTTACGCTTTCGGCACACCCTGGGCAGGCAAGGAAATGCTGCAAGAAAATACCGTCGCACCGCTTAAAGGTATTTGCCTTATTAAAAGAAATGAAAAAAACAGTATAAAGAGGCTTGAAAACCGGGAAGCATTCGAGGCTATAATAAAGCAAATATATCTGCCCGAAAATCAGAACTCTCTTGACTTGACTATAAAGATAATAAATGATATAATAAGGCTCGTACCTTTCTATGAGTTATCCTGTAATATCAGCCGTGAAGCGGCGGAATGCTCCTTTGCGGCTATGACGAGTGATCAGCAACAAAAATTCATGGGGTCTGACATCTGATATCTTTTATCCGGTGTCTGATACGCGGACATAGTTTATCGGTAGAACACTAGCTTCCCAAGCTTGTAAGGCGGGTTCGACTCCCGTTGTCCGCTCCAAAAATCCGTCTTTTTTAAGGCGGATTTTTCTTTGCCCAAAACGCCCGGGCGCTCTTAATGAGGTGATGGAAACTCAAGTGTTGTTTTTAGTTAAACACCTATTGCGATGCGTTTGAAAATTTTCAACACGAGAATATCGCTAAAACAGATGAATATTTTGCTAATATTGGTATTAGCTTCAACCAAACAGAAATGACCAATCTGGCAGGTTGAATAGTTTTGCTATTCTCAAAAAAGTACGAACAAATCTGCTCAGGCGAAAAACTTGACTAATACAAATATTAAGGTTAAATATATATGTAAAAATAAACGAGGAGGGATGAAAATGTGTACACAGAGTCAATTATCAAAAATATTAACCCGTGTAGATGAAACCCCAAAAAGAGTTTTCGGCGGTGACTTGTCTGCTGTGTATTTGTACGGTTCGTATGCCAGAGGTGACCAAGACGCTGATTCCGATGTTGACATTATGGTTTTAGCAGATGTCCCGCGTGAATATCCCTCCTCATATAAACGCCCTTTTTTAGAACTTACTTCTGAATTGGGGCTTGAAAATGACATTGTAATTACAGTCACCTTAAAGGACACAAAAACATTTAATATGTATTTAGATGCCGTTCCTTTTTATCAAAATGTATTGAAGGAAGGGATTAAAGTTGCCGTCTGATGCTCAGATTTCTCTTTCCAAAGCCCGAATCAAAACTAATAACAAACCGGGCTTCCGCGAAACGCG
>JAFZUV010000002.1 GCA_017618135.1 Clostridia bacterium | reverse complement strand
TTGTGCTGCCTATGAATATAGCCGTCTCGGTTTCAACCGATTCCGCACTCGCCGGTACGGTCGCCGTAAGCGTTAACACCGTGAACATGGAGAATACCATGCACAGCGTCAATACTACGGACAATAGTCTCTTAGTTTTCATAAATCCACACCTCATTTTAAAAATTCGCAAAGTGTCATGTATAGATACACGGTTATATTATACAGAATGCATAACAAAAAGTATATTAAATTTTTGTCCAGTTTTATCAAATTTTTGCGTTTTTCTGCAATCTGCTATCTCTTTCGCGGCGAAGTCGCACCTATTGTCTGACATCCCACATATTGCCGTAGCCGTCCCATTTGTCGCAAGCGAAATTTCCCCACACGGTGTGGAATTGCCTTTAGGCAAGAGAGGCAAATTGGTGCGACTTCGTCGCAGGTATTATATAAAGAAATAATCGGTGTCCCACGCGGGGAGACAGGGGTTATGGCGAAGATATATTCTATAATCTCTCCGTAAATTTAAAACCTGTTTTGGTATATCTATAAGGTCGCCGCTCCGATGATATGCGGCAATTTTCATTTTTGGTTTGCACTTAATAATTGTATCCTCCGCGCCGCTTATCGCTTTTGCTTCATCACCCTCAATATCCATTTTGATATATGTAGGCGAAACGCCGAGCGAATCCACCGATAAGGTTTTGATTTGTACCGCTTTTCCGCAAGCGCCTTTGCCGCGCGAGCCGTTGACACTAATCGTTTTCTCGCCGCATATATCAGCCGCCGCGGCGTTTATACACCTTATATTACATATATTCTCTGTCGCAGTTAATAGTTTTTTATATGTTTTTACATCCGGTTCAACTGCAATTATACCGTTCCAAACTTTCGCTCTGTTTGCGAAAGCTAAAACCGTATCTCCCCTATAGGCGCCCAGATCTAAAAATGTTTCGTTTTCAGTCAAACGGAAAAAAGTACTGTAAGCTTCGTCCTCATCTGTTTCACAGTCGAGAAGATAACTTATATCACCCGTGAGCTTATACTTAACTGTATTTTCAAATACTTTTCTCGACTGCTCATCCGAAAGGATATTGTAAATACCGTTAAACTCATTCTTTCGGCTTTGATAATAGCGAAAGTCAAAAAGCGTATCGCCGTAAACCGGAACATCAGGAGCGTACAGCCGGCTATCCGCCGCTATTTTCTTTATATTCTCTATTACATCGGGCAAATGAGTGCCGAAGGATAAAAGCACTATCATATCACCGAAAATTTCCTTTGCGGTTTTATAACTTGTTACCGGCATACCGTGAAATGTTTTAGGGCGCACAAATGAGTCGGACGAGAACACGCCCGATATTTTTATCCTATTGTTTTCACAGACCGATACTATCTTATCGGCGCCGTTGCCCATACCATAGAGGACAATCGGTTTATCGGTTTCTTTCAGATAATTCCAAATGTCTTTCATACAATAAATATAACATGACTTCCGCAATTTAACAAGAGCGGTAAATATTAACAAAATGTGTTGGCTTGTCCTTACCGGGCACAAACTAAGGTCAGGGAAAGTCAAAAAAATTTTCAAAATTTTCTTGACTTTTGAAAAAATGTGGTTATAATGATATTTGTCAGGGAAAGTCAAACACCCAAAGCGTGAACGGAGGAAGAAAATGGAAGAGAAAGAAAACATAAACAATTCCACCGAAGAAATTTCCGAAGAAAAGGAAATAAAAAAGGTTAAAAAGCCGAAAAAAGATCCGGCGGCTACAAGGATTAAAGATGAATTGGAAAAAGCGAAGGATCAGCTTTTGCGTACAGCGGCGGAGTTTGATAATTACAAAAAGCGAACCGACCGCGAACGCGCCGGAATTGCCGAATATGCAAAGTGCGAAATAATTAAAAAAATACTGCCTATACTTGATAATATCGACCGCGCCCAATCCGCAGACCGTGAAAGCGAAGATTATATAAAAGGTATAGAGATGATAATAAAGCAGTTCTCTTCACTGAGCGAATCGCTCGGAATTGAAGAAATCGGCGCGGCAGGCGAGCAGTTTGACCCGAACCTACATGAGGCGGTTATGCATATCGCGGATGAGGCTTTCGGCGAAAACGAAATAGCAGAGGTGCTTCAAAAGGGCTATAAACTCGGAGATACAATTATCCGCGCGGCAATGGTAAAAGTGGCAAATTGACCGGAAACGGTTATAATAAACAAACACACACCTTTAAGGAGGATATTATTATGGGAAAAATTATTGGTATTGATTTAGGTACTACAAATTCATGTGTTGCCGTTATGGAAGGCGGCGAAGCGGTTGTAATCGCTAATGCGGAGGGTGCGAGAACTACTCCGTCAGTCGTGGCGTTTTCAAAGACGGGCGAAAGAATGGTGGGTCAGGTTGCTAAGCGCCAGGCAATTACCAATCCGGAAAGAACGATAAGCTCTATAAAACGCGAAATGGGCAGTAACTACACTGTGGAAATCGACTCAAAAAAATACACGCCGCAAGAAGTATCGGCTATTATTCTGCAGAAACTTAAAGCTGACGCGGAAAGCTATTTAGGTCAAAGTGTATCGGAAGCGGTTATCACGGTTCCGGCTTACTTTACCGACGCACAGCGCCAAGCGACCAAGGACGCGGGCAAAATTGCCGGGCTTGATGTTAAGAGAATTATAAACGAGCCTACCGCCGCGGCGCTTGCTTACAGTATCGATAAAGAGGACGACCAAAAGGTTATGGTTTATGACCTCGGCGGCGGCACATTCGATGTATCCATAATCGAAATGGGCGACGGAGTTCAGGAGGTTTTAGCGACTGCCGGTAACAACAGACTCGGCGGCGATGACTTTGACAAGCGCATAATGGACTTTATCGTTTCCACCTTCAAAGCTGAGCAAGGCATTGATTTATCGGGCGATAAAATGGCCATGCAACGCGTTAAGGAAGCTGCTGAAAAAGCTAAAATCGACCTTTCGGGTATGACCACAGCTAACATCAACCTCCCCTTTATAACCGCAGATTCAACAGGTCCTAAGCATTTTGAAACAACCCTTACAAGAGCTAAGTTCAATGAACTCACCGCTGATTTGGTTGAGTCTACTATGGGACCTGTCCGTCAAGCGCTCAGTGACTCGGGTCTTTCAAAAGGCGATATAAACAAAGTTCTTATGGTAGGCGGTTCATCCCGTATCCCCGCAGTTCAGGAGGCCATAAAGGAATTTATGGGCAAAGAACCGTTTAAGGGAATTAATCCGGATGAGTGCGTAGCCTTAGGCGCGGCTTTACAAGCAGGCGTTTTGGGCGGTGATGTAAAAGGATTACTGCTCCTTGATGTTACGCCCCTTTCACTCGGTATTGAGACCATGGGCGGCGTATCCACAAAAGTTATTGAGCGTAACACCACCATACCGACTAAGAAAAGCCAGATATTCTCAACCGCAGCTGACGGTCAGACTTCCGTTGAGGTTCATGTGCTGCAGGGAGAAAGAGAGTTTGCAAAGGATAACAAGACCTTAGGTGTATTTCACCTTGACGGTATAGCTCCGGCTCCGCGCGGTATCCCGCAGATTGAGGTTACCTTTGATATAGATGCAAACGGTATCGTCCATGTATCGGCAAAGGACCTCGGCACGGGCAAGGAAAACAATATCACAATCACATCAAATACAAACATGTCAAAAGAGGATATTGACAAAGCGGTTAAAGAAGCGGAGTCTTATGCCGCAGAGGATAAAAAGCGCCGTGAGGCGGTTGACATCAGAAACGGTGCCGACCAGATGATTTATCAGACCGAAAAAACGGTAAGCGAGCTTGGCGATAAGCTCACAGACGACGAAAAAAACAAAATAAACACCGCTAAAGACGCGCTGAAAGAGGCGCTTAAAGGTGAGGATATCGAGGCTATAAAAGCTAAGCAGGAAGAACTGCAAAAAGAGCTTTACAGCGTCAGTGAAAAAGTATATAAGGCGGCGGCTGAGGCACAAGGCGCACAAAACGCGCAGAGCGCGCCGCAGGGTGACGCGGCGAATGCCGGCGGTGACAATGTTTATGAAGCCGACTACACCGATGTTGACGATAAGAAGGAGTAATACCTTAAAAGGCAAAACGGGCTTGGTCCCGTTTTGCCATACATAAATTTTTAGGAGTAACTTATTGTGGCTGAGGATAAAAGAGATTATTACAGCGTTTTAGGCGTTGACAGAGATGTAAACGACGACGACCTTAAAAAAGCATACAGAAAAGCGGCAAAAAAGTATCACCCGGACTTACACCCGGGCGACAAGGAAGCCGAAAAAAGCTTTAAAGAGGTAAACGAAGCATACGAAGTATTATCGGACAAAGAAAAGCGTGCGCGTTACGACCAGTTTGGTCACGCGGGCGTCGACCCGAACTTTAATCCCGGTGCCGGCGGATTTGGCGGCGGATTCGGCGACTTCGGAGATTTAGGCGATATTTTCAGCTCGTTTTTCGGCGGCGGATTCGGCGGCAGTCGGGCAAATCCAAACGCGCCGCGTCGCGGTTCGGATGTCAGCACCAATGTTAACATATCTTTTGAAGAGGCGGCAAAGGGATGCAAAAAGACCGTAAAGGTTCATAAAATCGACAGCTGCGATGTTTGTCACGGTTCCGGCTGTGAAACCGGAACATCTGCTAAGACCTGCCCTGTTTGTCACGGTTCGGGCAGAGTTACAAGCGTTCAGCGAACGCCGTTTGGTCAAATGCAGACGCAATCGGTTTGCAACAACTGCCACGGCTCTGGCAAGATAATCGACAAGCCTTGCAAAAAATGTGCCGGTAAAGGAAGAATACGCCACACGGTTGAACACGAAGTCAACATCCCGGCAGGTATTGATGACGGGCAGGTATTAAGCGTACGCTCAGGCGGTGACGCGGGAATTAACGGAGGTCCCTCGGGAGATCTTAGAGTAAGCGTCAATGTTCGTCCGCACCCCATATTTGAGCGGCAGGGTTATGATGTTTACTGTGATATACCCATAACCTTTGCGCAGGCGGCGTTGGGTGACGAAATAACAGTCCCCACTCTTGACGGAAAGGTTAAATTTCAAATTCACGAGGGAACTCAACCGGGTGACGAATTTAAGCTCAGAGGCAAGGGCATTCAGCGGCTCAATTACCCCGGCAGAGGCGACCAGTATGTGAAAATCTCGGTAGAGGTGCCGCGCGAGCTTACAAAAGAACAGAAGGCAAAAATAAGAGAATTCGATTCCTCTACAAACGCCAAAAACTACAAAAAACAAAAAAGCTTTCTTGATAAAGTCAAGGAGTTTTTAGGGTAAAGGAGAAGACAGAAACCCGGTCAGATCTGACCGGGTTTCTTTTTTAGCACAAGGATTTTAACAGTCGTTCCAAATCGTCTAAGCACTTTTCCTTTTCAAAATGCTTTTGGTAATAGTTATATGCGTTTTCAGACCAGCTTTTAAGCTTATCGCTTTTACTCGCGGCCAGTATCAGGTCGCTAAGTCCCTTATAGTCAAGAGATTTACAGCATAGCCCGCAGTCCGCATCGTTTATAACATCGGCAACCTCGCCGCTTATAGCGCCTATTATCGGGCGCGCCGCAACCATATAAGACTGTATTTTCGCAGGCAGAGTACTGTTTACGACTTCGTTATCCACCATTGTTATCAGGAACGCGTCGGCAAGCGAATAGTATTTCGGCATATCCGAAACGGGATGATAGCCGTAAAAAATAACATTATCGAGGTTGTATTTTTCCGCCAGCGAGCGGCAACTGTTATAAGAGAGTCCGTCACCGACTATATGAAATTTGATGTTCTTTCGGTCTTTAAGCAAATTTGCCGCTTCAATTATAGTCTCCACACTCTGAGCAGGACCTATATTACCGGCAAAAACAAGGTCAAAATCATCGTTGTAATCGGTATCTGTATTCTTGTAGTCATCCTCCGCGTATGACGGCAAATAAACAAATCTCTTATCTTCACTTATGCCTAATTCGTTTAAAAAATATTTTTTAAAGGATTTCGAGCTGCAGCTTATTACATCGGCGCTGTTATATGCGTTTTTACTCCATTTTGAAAGTATTTTATAAGGCAGTGAATTTTTTGATATTCCGCCCGTTGTAATACTTACCGGCCACTGATCAAGCACATGTATAACCAACGGTATTCCGGCAATTTTTTTCACTACCCTCGCGGGCCATGTCATAGTTATAGGAGATAACTGATAAACATATACAACATCAAAGTCTTTTTTCATAAAAAAAGCTTTAATACTGCCGGATATTGCAAACCACATATAGTTCACTATCATACCGAGAAGCGAAGACCCGCGCCCTACAAGCGAACATCTTACAACCTTAACGCCGTTTATTATCTCTTTTCGGTTTTTATGCCATTTGTATTCCTTAAAGACTTTTCCTTTAGGGTAATTGGGAAGTCCTGTAAGCACAGTTACATCATTGCCGCGTTTTTTAAGCTCATAGCATATATCGTTTATCCTGAAGTTTTCAGGATAAAAATGCTGACATACAACTAAAACCTTCATAATATCTCCCTGTTTAATAAAACCCCACAAGCACCTTTGGTCTTATGGGGTTATACTGTATCAATCGTCCGTGTCTAAAAAGTCGCCGTCAAGAATTTCCTCCGGTTGCCCGGCTTCCGATTCTGATTTTTCAATCTCCACAATATCGTTTTCCTCGCCGAAACCGGACTCAAGAACGAGAGCACCCTCTTCCGAACGCCTTTTATTTGCTCCGCTTTTCTTTGCCGACCTTATTATCAAAAGAACAATAAGCACTATTATCAGAGCGGCGGCGAGCATTATTAAGCACAATACTATTTTTGCCTGACTGCCGAGTTTGTTGAATTTATCTAAAAGTCCGGTTTTCGCCTCAACTTGTGTTTTAATCTCTTTTGATAAAAGCTTGGGCTCACGCTGCATAGTATTCTGCGCGGCGTCAAATCTATAGTAATCGCTCTGGCCGTTTATATAGCAATAGAATACATAGAAATCGGATAAATCGCTATCCGTATATTTATAGCACGGGATTTTTTGACCGTCAACCTCGTACTCTCCGACAACAAACTCTGAGCTTACATTTATATTTTCTTTGAATGGCTCGATAATATACAAACGGTCATTTGTCCTTATATAATTGAGCCGCGTGAAATTATCTTTATCGTCCGCCGTGTAAAAAGCCCCGTTTTCGCCGTTTTCATCGGTCACCCAATAAAGGGTGTATTTACCGGCGTTATCACTCAAAACGCCTATGTCGGCGCCCTTGCGCTGTACCAATGACGGGCTGAACCCCTCAATCTGACCTAAAGCGGATACATCCGACTGAATAAACCTGTCTTTACCGTCTATCACTATAAGATTCGGATTGTTATCCCTCTCCGCCTGTAACGCGGCGGTGGTTTCCTCTTCGGTCATTCGTTTTACGATTACAGTATATGTCTTTTTTTCTCCCGAAGCGGCGGTAACGGTGAGACTGAAGCTGTTGTCCCCCACCTTAAGGTTGTATGTGCCGGCGCCCGAGACGGTGGAATCGCCTGCCGCGGCATTCGCGCTTATCGATATTTTTTCTGTCTGATACCTGACACTCGCGTTGTATTTTGTTGTAGCCTGTTTGAAAGCGGGGCTTAAAGTTCCCTCGCTAAGCTTAATTGACGAAAGATTTGCGTTTGACGAAGGCTGCGGCGCGGTAACGGTAACTGTTGCCCCGGATGAAGCCGAGCCGTCTCCGTCGCCGGAAGCTTTAGCTGAAAAAGAAACCGAGCCCGCGCCTGCGGCTATAGCTTTAAATGTAACACTGAAGCTTTTGGAAGTCTCACCGCTTAAGGTTTCAACCATTTTAACGGTTGAGCCGTTATTTGTGCCTCCCGATACATACTGTAAAACCGAACTGTTATAAGTAAGCGACGCATCTATAGCGTACATCGCAAATCCGGCGCTATACCTTACATTTACCGTAACATTGGAACCGACAGGCACATTCGACTTGCTGAGCGAAATACTCGCGCTGTCGGCAAAAGACGGAAAGCTCATCACGCCGGTCATAAGTATTATCGCAAACAGTACACATATAACTCTTTTCATTTTTTTACACCTTTCGTAATTTAAATAGATACAAGACCGAGCAAATACATTCTTACGGTTGCAAGATCCTTTACGGACAACGCGCCGTCCCCCGTAACATCGAGATATGAACACTCAACCGCCGATAACTGCCTTACTCCCAAAAGATACATTCTTATAAGCGCAAGCTCTTTTACCGTAACTAAACCGTCTCCGTCATAATCGCCTCTTCGCCTTGAAGTTGAAGGGGGCGTTTCGGTCGTTACAGCCGGACTGTAATTTTCCATAGTGGGCGCGCTGTAAACGCTGTCAGGCATATTGCTGTAAACCGGAATTTTAAAGGTCAACGCGCTGAAAGGATTTGAAACATACGCCTTCCCGGCATAATATGCTTTAACGCACTGGTCATAAACGCCGTTTGCGTACTGATGAATACTGCCGCCGTGGACATTAAAGTCCATATAATAATATGTATCCTGACCTGAGCCCACATAGCCGGAGCCGTATTGTTTAGCGCCGCCGATAATTGCCGACTGAGGACTGTTCCAGCCTTTACTTTTAGCATATTCAAGACCATTTACAACTACATTATCACCTGTAGCGCCGTAATTGAAATAGTTATAATATCCCTCATAGCCGGGATAATTTCCGCTTATGAGAGAGCTCCCTCCGTTTGTTCCCTGCTCGGTAATAATGGTAGTAGCTATTATATAAGGGCTGACGCCCGACTCCGCCGCGGCATTCATAATAATATTTATGTAATCATCGGTGTTCAGAAAAGTACCGTTTACAATCGTTCTGAGACCTTCCGCCTTTTGGGAAGCACTATCATAAGTCTGCAGTAAAAAAGTAAAAATGTTAGGAAATGAGGCTTTGGCGGCGGATACGGTCAAGGCGTTTCGCGGATCCATAAAAAAGCCTATAGTCTGCCTGGACGCAAATGTCCACCTGTTCTCCTTTATATGAGCCGGATTGCTCTGATCGACTCTCGGATCGCGCCATTCAAGACCGTAGGTGAGCTCAACCCATTTTTTTGTGGAAAACATATTATCGCTGTACTGACTGTTTATTGCCTCGTCAAGACTCATATCAACCGGATCGGCTTTGAATATCCAGTTGGGATATGCGTTGTGTATCGCCCTGAGACCTGCATGATAACTCGCGGGGAAATTGGCAAGATTTGCTTCAAAGTCGGGATTGAAGGTTTCCGCTATTTCCTCTACATGTTTGCCGGAAACATATCCTGTTTTGCCGCTGTAGGTCACATTGTACCAAGTGTTATCAGACGAATCCTTAACCGTTCCGTTTATGGTGACCACTGTGCCCTTGTTTAAACTCATGATGACATTGTCGTTATTGTCCGTTTTCGGCTCAGTGCGCATTCTCACGCCGCTGCCGGTTATTCTCCCTTGGGTCGCCGCCGAAACGGACGGTACAAAAAGTGACAAAAAAAGGAGCGTTACGCACAAAAAGACAGACAAAAGTTTCCTTTTCCGCATAAAACTCCCCCTTTTATTCTATATATCAACATTATACCGTCGCCGCGGTATTATGTCAACCGCCAAATATTACTTTATTTTCCTGCCTTCTAAATAAAACCGCTTATCAAGAGCATGTCCCAAAGAAAATGTTTTTCTCGGAAGAGACCCGTCTTTGATAACCGCACTGAAAAGCTCTTCCTTTTTCATACCTTCAAATATAAAGCCGACCGCACTGTCAGACGCACATGCGATTTTGCAGGTTGAATCAATACCGTGAATATAGTCGGTTTTTGTCTCTGCTTTCTTTGTGTCAAGAAAATCCTGAAGCGCGGCGACCGGCAGGGAAAAATCAGAGCTTACTTCTATTTCCCTTTCTCCGCCTTTGAATACACACCTAAAGCTATGCTTATACTTTCCGCCTTTTTCTGAACAGTAAAGCGTAAATTCATCTATTACACTTTTCGGATTAACGCCAAATACTACTCTGTAAATCGGTTCAAAATCTATTGCGGGTGAATTTATATTTACTATCTCAACCAATGCATATCTGTCGATCTCCCTGCCTGTTTTCTCATAAATGCTTTTTGCCGCGGCAAGAGAATGGTTGCCGTCACCCACACAGAAAAGCAGACCGTTATTTTCGTTTTCAATATATGAAAGCAGCGATTCAACTCTTTCTGCGCTTTCATCGTTAACCCTGTATCCCGATATGCTGCCGGAACCACCGAAAAGCGTAAAATCATAAAGCTTTGCTTCTTCACTTTTAACGCCCTGCAGATAAGACATAACCTTATTTTCACCATCGTCAAACAAAAGCATTGCGTGAGGCAGCTCAAGCGGTGCGTTTTCCCGTATCGCGGCTCTCGGCGGTATGCGCTCAAGCACGGTTTTTTCAGTGGAACGAATCTTACCGTTGCCGCCTGCCGTATATGTAAAGTCTTTAAGGTCTACCTTTCCTACAAGACCCTGCCTTATCACACCGTCACTCTGTACGCGCTCTACATAAACAAAACTGTCTTGGATTTCCCTGAAAACGCCGTTTTTAAGATATTCTTTCATATTCAGGTTAATATGGTCTATATATGCAGTATTGTCATCCGACAGATAAATTTCAGGCAATATGAGCTGATAAGCCGTAGGGTATCCGTCGGTAAAATTCTTTACTCTATCCCAGTATTCCGGCTCACTCGTAAACTGATCACACGCGATTACGGCAAACCGCTCCGGATTTTCTTTAGGCAATAAAATATCCGCCGCAGTAAAACAAGTTTTATTTTTCATATCAATAAAGCGAGAATTCAACTCCTGTCACACAGTCTCCGGGAATATCTATATAAACCCTTATTTTGCTTCTTTTATCCTTTTCGGTCAGAAAATAGTCAAGATAATAACTACCCTCATTTACAGCGTAAAAATGCGATGGCTCGCCAAGACATTCAATGACATCGGTAATTGCAGATTCATTAGTTATACCGTTCACCCAGAACTGACCGTAAACCGAATCCGGACTATAAAGAAAATTTTCGTTTATAATAAATTTAACTATTGAACAGGAAGTTAGTTTTTTTATTGAGCTTGAATCGTTATAAAACACGGCTGTTATCTGTTTTCCGTAAGAATCCTCAAAGCTGACCTTAGCCGACTTGCCCGCCATAATTTTAGAGCCTGATTTTATTTCGTCGGTTTCCAAAAACTTAAATCCCCGTTTGATCATATCTTTATATGTCGAGGGCACTTCCATTGAACATCCGGAATAAGTTGCCTTGTAGGTATAATTCTTTCCGAGATAAATATCTGCATAGTTTTCTTCGTCGTAAAGGCTTATATCAAAATAAGTAGGCATTACGGTATCATCCGATTTTATTTCGGGAATTCTTATATTCTCCGTATTGGTTCTTTTGGGTCCTGCCGGATTAGAATTTCCATAGTCTTTATCGAAAATACTACAACCCGACATGCAGACCATAAATACCGGTAGCAAAACGCATAATACTAAAAAACGCTTTTTCATTGTTTATTTTAAGCCTCCTTGATTTCAATTCCGAGTGCGGATTTTATATCCGCCGCCACTGCTGATTTTAACGCCTCTGCCGTTGAAAACTTTTCTTCTTTCCTTATAAAATCAATAAGCTTTAACCTGACTTCGCTATCATAAATATCCTCATTGAAGTCTTTTACAAAGGTTTCGCACCCTATAAAATCCGTCATAAAAGTAGGCCTTACGCCAACATCGGTCACACCGTCATATTCCTTATCACCGATAATAACCTTACTTTTATATACGCCGAATTTCGGCTTTACCAGCACTTCGGGAAATTTTTGGTTTATTGTGGGGAAGCCTAAGGTTCTTCCTCTGGCGTCACCGTGAATTACCGGTGACGCAAACCCGAAGCCTCCGAATATCTGCTTATTGGCGCTCGAAACATCGCCACTTAAAATCATTTTTCTTAAAACGCTTGAGCATATAGGCTGTTCACCGCCTACGCACGCTACGCACTTGAAACGGATTTTGCTCTCCTTGCAAAGAGAAAAAAGCCTTTCGGTATCACCCTTCGCCCCACTGCCGAAACGGTAGTTGAATCCACACACGATAAGCGCCGGCTTATACTTTTCTTTTAAAAGATTGAAAAACTCCTCCGGCGACATATTAAACACCCGACTGAAATCAAGCGTTAATATTTCACTAACACCAAGAGCTTTAAGCCCTGCCGATTTGTCCTCAGGCGTCATAAGCAACTCGTGACTGCCGCCAAAAAAAGCTTTTGGCGGTATATCAAATGTAACGGCAACAGTATAATAGCCGGCGGCTTCCGCCAACACTGCGCGGTGCCCTTCATGAAGCCCGTCAAATGTACCTAATACTACTGCGGTTCGCATTGTTTTACTCCTTTTCGGCGGGATTGATAATACATTTAAATTTAAGCTGATTATCAGTCGCCTCCGCAAGTCCTAAAAATGTGTCCTTAAAATTTATTTTTACAATTTCGCCGAGCGAAAAACTTTTCTGCCGCAAGCGGCTTATATCAAGACTGCCTCCATTTGAAAATCTCAACGCCTGAGCATTGGTGACGAAAACGGTTTGAAATTCTTTTACCGCTTCGTCTGCCGGCAAAATATGCTCATTTATGTTTTCTTCGGTAAGTTCATCCAATAAAACACAGTTTTCCAAACTGAATCCGGCAGTTTTTGTGCGAACAAGGGATAAAAGTACCGCTCCCGTACCGCAAAAATCACCAATATCCCTTACAAGCGACCTTATATATGTACCTTTTGAAACATGGCAGTACATCAAAAACTCGCCGTTCCGGTCGATTTCAGTTTCACGCCTTATTGAAAAAACGCTTACCTTTCTTGAAGGAATATCCACCTGCTTGCCTTCACGGGCAAGCTTATAAAGGCGCACACCGTCCTTCTTTACCGCGCTAAACATCGGTGGGGTTTGCTCAATCTCACCTGAAAATCGCGACAGAGCCAAATCAATTTGCTCGTTTGTAACTGCTACCTTTATATCTTTAATCACCCTACCGGTAATATCAAGCGTATCGGTAGTAATACCGAGTTTCACCCCGGCGCGATAGCATTTATCGGCGCAAAGCATATAATTGCTCAGCTTTGTAGCCCTGCCTATGAGTACCGGTAAAACCCCTGTTGCCATGGGGTCAAGCGTGCCGGTATGTCCTACATGATTTTCTTTCGTGAGCTTTTTTATTTTTTTAACAACGCCAAAAGATGTGACGCCTTCCGGTTTATTTATCAGAAGAAGCCCGCACATTTGCTTTCTCCATATTATCTCTGACTTCGGCAAGTATAGTGTTTTTCACTTCTTCAAGAGTGCCGCTGAGCGTTACTCCCGCTGCTCTTTTATGACCGCCTCCACCAAGTGATTTGCAAATCTCCGAAGCGTCAAGAGGCTCAAAAGTGCGAAGTGATAACTTATATTCCCTGTCCCCGTTCTGTTTGATTGTAATACCGACAAGTATACCCTCTATGCTTCTCGATATTACGGCAATTCCTTCAAGATCTGTTCCGGAGCAACCGGTTTCCTTCTGCATTTCATCGGTAACAGTCAACATTATGCACTTATCGTCAAAATGATATTCCGCAGTATCAAGCACCATTCTTTCAAGCTGTAACAACCGCTTTGACTTAGTATCAAACATCAATCTGTTTATCTCGGCGGCGTTAATATCATAACAAAACAGTTCAGAAGCAATAATGTGCGTTTTAGCGGTGACATTTGAATACTTAAAGCAGCCTGTATCGGTAGCAATTCCGGTATAAAGGGCTTTTGCGGTAACATCGTTTATATAAACCTTTAAAGCCCCTAACAACTCATATATTATTTCGCATGCCGCGGCGGCATTGCTGTCAAGCAGCAGATTTTCCGCAAAGCGTGTGTTTGAAATATGGTGATCTATAGCAAGCTGTATTTTGCCCCTAAATCTTTCCTCAAGACCGCCAAGCAATTTTTCATCCGCCAAATCAACCGATATAACGGTTGGAGAATCTACGGTTACACGCTCGGTTTTTACCGCAAAATAAGAATACTTTTTCGGTATTTCGTCGGGACATAATATTTCAGCTATCTTCCCCATTTCCTTCAGACCGTAATAAATGGCATAAGCGGAGCCTAAAGTGTCCCCGTCCGGCGAAGAGTGGGTGAGAATTATATAATTATCATGTTTTTTAAGAAATTTTGCCGCTTTGCTCAATGTTATATCATTGCAGGAATTATTACTCATTGCTTTCCCCCTCGCCGCCTTTTCCGGTGTTACCCTCAAAGGTTTTGATAATTGATAAAATTTCACTGCTTTTGCGAATGGAATCATCTGCCACAAAACGAAGCTCAGGCACCTTGCGAAGCTTAATACGCGCACCGAGTTCACGCCTTAAGAATCCGACTGCACTTTTATTTAATGCCTTAGCCGACTCTTTCGTTGCTTCATCGCCCTCGATAGCGCTTACATAAATCGTCGCGTATGACATATCACCCGAAACAACTATCTTTACGATACTTAAAAGCCTGCTGACTCTCGGGTCTTTAATTTCTCTTAATAAATCGCTCAGGCAAAGCTTGATATCAGAAGTTATACGGTTAATTTTATATCCTGCCATCAGTCTTTGTATTCCTCCATAATGAAAGCTTCAAACTGGTCACCAAGCTTGATATCAGCAAATTTTTCGAGTCCGATTCCGCATTCATAGCTCTGTGCAACTTCCTTGACATCATCTTTAAATCTGCGCAATGAAGCAATCGCATCCTCAGCTATTACGATACCGTCTCTGATAACTCTTATCTCGCACGCGCGAGTAACTTTACCGCTCGTAACATAACAACCGGCAATGGTACCGACATTGGAAATCTTATAAACATCTCTGACTTCAACCGTACCGAGTATACTCTCGCGGAATTTAGGCGCTAACATACCCTTCATAGCCGCTTCTATTTCCTCAATGCAATCATAAATCACGCGATATGTGCGTATATCCACACCTTCCCTGTCAGCCGCCGCTTTAGCGACGCTGTCCGGTCTTACATTAAAGCCTACTATTATTGCACCGGAGGTTTGCGCAAGCATAACATCGGATTCATTGATTGCGCCGACTCCTCCGTGAATAGCAGATACCTTGACTTCATCATTCGAAAGCTTTTCAAGACTGCTCTTGACTGCTTCAACGCTACCCTGTACATCCGCCTTGACGATGATGTTGAGCTGTTTCAAATCGCCGTCGTCAATATGGCTGAACAGATTATCAAGCGTAACCTTTTCCTTTGCCTCGAAAAGTTCTTTCTTGGCTTTATCTTTACGCTGTTCAACAAGCTCGCGAGCCAAACGCTCATCGGATACTGCGTCAAAGCTGTCACCGGCGGATGGCGTTTCAGCAAGACCGGTAATCTCTACAGGCACCGAAGGACCGGCTGTTTTCACCTGTTTTCCGTTTTCATCCGTCATAACTCTGACTCTTCCTACCGATGTGCCCGCTACGATAATATCGCCCGAATTGAGAGTACCGTTCTGTACAAGAAGAGTTGCCACAGGGCCTCTGCCCTTATCGAGGCGAGCTTCTATAACGACACCCTTCGCCTTACGGTCGGGGTTGGCCTTAAGCTCAAGCATTTCTGCTACAAGCAGTACGCTTTCCAGGAGCTTATCAATTCCCTCGTGCGTCTTGGCGGAAACCGGAACGCATATAATATCGCCGCCCCACTCCTCAGGAACCAGGGAATGCTCTGTGAGCTGCTGCATAATCTTATCAGGGCTGGCTCCCGGCTTATCCATTTTATTTATAGCGACAATTATTTGTACATTTGCCGCCTTAGCGTGATTTATCGCCTCTACAGTTTGCGGCATTATACCGTCATCCGCGGCAACTACAAGTATTGCAATATCGGTAGCCATAGCGCCGCGCTGACGCATTGCGGTAAACGCGGCATGGCCGGGAGTATCAAGAAATGTTATATCCTCACCTTTGCATTTAACGCGATATGCGCCGATGTGTTGGGTTATGCCGCCGGCCTCAGTATCAGTGACCGCCGTGTTACGAATGGCGTCAAGTAAGGAGGTTTTACCGTGGTCAACATGTCCCATAACCACTACTACCGGACTTCTCGGCTTCAAATCCTCCTCTTTATCCTCAGTAATATCCATTATCTGCTCTTCGATTGTAACAACTACCGCTTTCTGAATTTTAGCTCCCATTTCGGTTACCACGATTTCAGCGGTATCGTAATCAATGACCTGATTAACCGTCGCCATCATACCGAGCTTCATAAGCTCTTTTATTACCTCGGCAGCCGTCTTTTTAAGTGCTGCGGCAAGCTCGCCTACCGTAATTTCCTCACCTACGGTTACGGTTATCGGTGTTTTCTTTATCCGCTCAAGCTGAAGCCGTCTTAATTTATCCGCCTCAGTTTCGCGTTTCGCACCCTGAGGACGGCGATAATCCTGAGATTTCTGTTTTATCTTCTGCTTGCGCGTAAAGTTATCACGCATAGTGTTTGCCGGAGCTATTGTTTCATATTTCTCATTATACTTATCTATGTTGACGTTTGATACACGCGTATCGACATGCCTAAGCTGTGCCGGACCGCGGTTAGGCGCAATTCCGGGTTTCTTTTCCTTCTTGGGAGGTGCTACAAGCGGACCGTCGTAAGGCTTTTCTTCAACCTTTTTAATTTCCTTTTCCGATTTTTTAGGAGTGGTTTTCTTTACCCGCTTATTTTCTTCCTTCGGCACTTCTTCGGCTTTTGCAACCTTTTTGGCGGTTTCCTTTGCCGGCTTAACATCCTCTTTCGGTGTTTCCTCCTGTTTTTTTGCCGCTTCCGCCGCCGCCTTAAGCTGCTCTAAAATCGCCATCTGATCCGCAAGCTTTTTATCCCTCGCCTCGGCACGGCGTTTTGCCGCTTCCGCCCGGCTCTGCTCGCCTGTTGCGAAATAATCTTTAAAGCTCTTTACAGAATTCTTTTTGGTTATAGCATCAAATAAAAGCGCTGTTTCTGTTTCATTAAGAGACGCGCCGGACTTTTTTTCCTCACCGGTTATATCCTTAACTACAGAAATCACTTCTTTTGAAGTCATACCAAAGTCTTTTGCAATTTCGCTTATCTTATATTTATTTGTCATTATATTACCTCCCTACCGAATGACAGACATCAGACATCAGGTGTCAGATATGAAACAATGGGTCTTAAGAACGATTCGCTCGTAAGTGCAATTACCGCACATCTATTCCCTACAGCTTGCGATAATTCATCCATACTCGTATCTTTAAGTTCATATGCCGCTATATTCAATCTGTCACAATGAAACAAAATCTCTTTACGGCTTTTAGCCGAAATATCGGTTGCAAAGAAAACACCTTTTGCAAGCCCCCGACTCACTGCGGCTATGCTCTTTTCAAAGCCGTAACACAATGAGCCTGACTTTGCCGCAAAACCCAAAAGAGTACCGACCTTATCAGTCAAGGTCCTCACACCCTTTTTTAAGGCTTGCATATATATCGTCGCTTATCGTCGCTTCAAGCGCACGGCTGAGCGCTCCTGTTTTTTTTGCCCTTTCAATACACTCTTTGTCTTTGCAGACATAGGCGCCTCTGCCGTTCAGTTTTCCTGCCGCACAGGAAACAATTTCGCCTTCGGGAGTTTTTACCACCCTTATAAGGTCGATTTTCGGTTTCATTTGCCTGCAGGCGACGCACATTCTCATAGGTGTTTTTTTAACCGACAATCAAATTCTCTCCTTTAAAACCCTTGACGGGTCGGATTATTATATGCCTATTCGCCGAAAAATCCGCTTTCCGGATGGATATCTATTTTCCAGCCTGTAAGATTAGCGGCGAGACGGACATTCTGCCCCTTATTACCTATTGCCAGCGAAAGCTGAGCCTCCGGTACGCTGACCTTGCACTTTTTTTCCTCCGGATCGGTTACCTCAACCGATACAACCTTTGCCGGCGACAATGCACCGCCCACAAACTCAACCGGGTCTTCGCTGTATTTAATAATATCTATCTTTTCGCCGGCAAGCTCATCAACTATATTGTTTACACGAGCACCCTTAGGCCCTATGCACGCGCCTATAGCGTCAATATCCGGATTTTCCGAATAAACCGCGATTTTTGTGCGTGAACCTGCCTGACGGGCAATACCTTTTATCTCAATAGTACCGTCAAAAATCTCAGGCACTTCGGTTTCAAAGAGTCTCTTCACCAGGCCCGGATGCGTGCGCGAAAGCATTATGCGCGGTCCGCGCTCGGTATCCTTAACATTCACAACATAAACCTTAATATGGTCGCCCTCATGAAGTTCCTCGTCGGGTACCTGCTCTATCTTGGGCAATGTCGCTTCATTATGACCGATAGTGAGTATCGCATTGCCGGTTTTGGGATCTATCCGCTCAATAAGCGCTGTCACAAGCTCACGGTTTTTACTCTGGAAATCGGCAAGCAGTTGATCCTTTTCAGCCGCTCGAACACCCTGACGGAAGTTGTTTTTAGAATTCTGAGCAACGATTCTTCCAAACTTCTTAGGGTCTATCTTGATTTTTACAAAGCCTTCTTTAACCGACTTTGGGTCTATCTTCTTAGCTTCTTCCTCAGAAATTTGAGTGAATGGATTTTCTACCTCTTTTACTACTTCCTTTTTAGCAAATACTTCAAAAATCTCGTTTTCAGTATCTATATCGCATACCACAATATCATTGCCGCCGTAATCCTTCCTGCAAGCAACGGTTATCGCTTCGGCGATTTTTTCGGCTATATACTCGCGGGGTATACCGCGCTCCTGCTCCATAAGGCGCAGAGCCTCAAAAAACTCCTTCATATCTTTTTTTTCTTTTGCCGTAATTCTTTTAGCCATTTTTTATTTAACCTCCGAAAATCAATTTTCCGATTTTATATATGCTTTTGATATTTTAGACCGAATAAGCGGTATTTCACCCTCATCTGTCAACAATAACATATTATCACTATCTGCTTTAAGCGTTCCGCAAAATTCTTTTTTGCCGGAAATTGCACTGAAAAGCTTTACGCTTACCTCTTTACCGTCAGCCGCGATAAAATGCCAGTCACGCCGCAATTCCCTATTTATCCCGGGGGAACAAACCTCTAAATAATACTGCTTATCTATCGGATCCGCTTTATCAATTAACGGATCAATCTTGCGGGACACCTGAACGCAGTCGTCAATCCCTACGCCGCCTTCCTTATCAATATACACCCTTAGGTAATAGGATGCTCCCTCCTTCACAAAGAGCACATCCCAAAGCTTCATACCGAGAGATGAAACAGTAGGCTCAATCAAATTGTAAACAACATCTGCCACCTTTGCCATATCTGCCTCCGTCATAACCTTCAAATTGCCGACTTGCACCGGATTAACAAAAGTGAGTGGGTAACCCCACTCACCTTTCTGTAAACTGACCTGACAACAGTATTATAACACAATATTATATAAAATCAAGTACTTTTTTTAATTTATGCCCGCAACCGTCGAGCCGGTTTCACCATTATAAGAATTAACAAACACTCTTACTTTTACCTCACCGTTTATTATTGCGTCACGCAAGGGATCCTGCCTCAGCACTATGCCGGACTTTGCTTCGGAATCATATTCATCAACAATTTCTATGTTGTCATAAAGAATGCCTATCTTCAAAAGCTCTATTTTTGCCTGCTCCGGCGTATAACCGGAAAGGTCCGGCATTTTAAATTCTTTAGGACCTAAGCTTATGGTAAGCTCTACCACACTGTCATGCTCGGCCGACTGACCGCCCGCGATAGACTGAGCACATATCTGGCCCTTAGTATATGTGCTTGAATACTCTTTTCCTTTAATCACAAGTTTTATATGCTCACAGTCCTTTGAATTCTCAATTTCCGCATAGTACTTACCGAGAAGATCCGGAACCTTGTATACAAGCTTTGATTCAACAGCGTCGGAATCCACATCGCCTATGGAAGCTGTTTCGGGAATAGACGGTGCCGCATTATTGCTGAAATCCTCATTCTTTTTAAACACCTGATTTTTAAAGACCGTAAGCACAAGTATCGCAGCAAGCAATAAGAACACGCCAGCCGTGATACCGGCGGCTATTGCGGCATATTTCACACCGGAGCCTTTACTTTCAACCGATTCCTCATAAGAAGCTGCTTTAGTGGAGCCGGCGTTCTTCTCTTTTTTCTTTGCCGCATTTTGGACCTTGCGCACATTTTCCTTTGTCTCTCCGTAAATAAGCTCATTTTTCAGCGTTTCCACATCAGGCGTACGGTCTTCCGGCTTTATCTGCATTCCGTTAGCCATTGATACCAGAACCTGGCGGGGAAGTTCGTCAGCAAAATGAGACGGGATAGTAAGACTGTCTTTCCTGGCTCTTTCTTCTGCTGAGGGCGGAACGGTACCTATTAAAGCGGTAAACAAAGTGGCACAAATTGAATATACATCGGTATACTCGTCTGCCTGACCGTCGTCCGCATACTGTTCAGCCGCAGAGTATCCGTCATACAATGCGAATACTTTTGAAGCGGAGCCGGCATTTCTCCCCATTGGAGTGGACATCAATCGCAGCTTTCCGTCACGGCAGACAAGCACTGTTTCAGGCGAAATCGCACCGTGTATAATACCCATGTCGTGAAGTGATTTTACTGTATCTATAAGAGGTAAAAACAAGGGTCTTATCTGTTCCCAACGAAGATTGCCGCCATTGCGCGCGAGAAAGCTTTTAAGCGTAATTGCGGAAACAGACTCGGTTATCGCATACGCGGTTGAGTTTTCCTCAAAAACCGAATAGGTTGAAAGTAAACTCGCAAGCGGATAACCTACAAGCTTACGGTTAACCTCGATAAACTGTATAAGCCCGTTATTATAATCAAACTGGTATTGCTGTGAAACATACACCGTTTTATCCGGATTACGCTCGGCGATACTTTTAGGGAAATATTCCTTTATACTTACAGATTTATTCTCTATGGTATCAAATCCCAAATAAACGGTCATAAATACATCGGAATAAATAACCCTGCCGACAAAATACCTGTCTCTGATAATAAATCTTAAGGGAAGCTTATCCGGCGCGTTGCCCTTTGTACTGTCATATCCGCATACACCGCAAACGCTCTGTCCCCCATTATCCTTCATACAACCCGGGCAAAGTCTTTCAATACTCGGCATAAATACCTCCAAAGTCTTTTCTGTTTATTATACTACCTCTGTCAAGTCAGATGGCACTACCGGTATAAGCTTTTTGAAAACACAAGTATACCTGTCGGTAACTACCCTGTCCTCATGAAGTGAACCGAAATACCAATGACTGAATTGGCAGGAACGACCTATCTCCTCAAAATACCCGTTCAGTTTATTCGTGTTATCATTTTCCCCTCTGCGAAGCAACATCGAGCTCTTAACCAAGGACGGCGGCTCATGGGTAATAAAATAATCGACCTTAAGTCCCGCTTCATCAAGAGCACGCGCCCCGTCAGCCATTTCCGCGGGAGTGGGCTCCTCTTCGCGCCACCAGTTGCCGGCAGTCACGCGCATATCCTTATCCGTACTTTCACCGCCGCCAAAAGTAAAATAAGTCTTCCCCTCTATTTTAAACAACTGACCTCGACATAAATACAAAAGATTTCCCTTTATCCTATGGACCTTGCCGCCATGCCAAACAGTGGCACGCGCCCGGAAAATACGCTCGAGATTATCATGGGTGCCGTCTATAAAAGCGGTAACAAATTTGCGCTTCGCAAAAAAGTTTATAACCTGTTTTTCGGTTTTGTCACCGGAAAAGATATACCCAAAGTCTCCGCATACTATAAGTATATCTCCGGACTTGAGTTTTCTGAATTCCTTATCGTAAAGCCTGCTTAAATCGCCATGCATATCACCGGTTATATATACCACTTATAAATCACCACCTTTTTTTCTTTATTTTTCGGAAGTTATGATGTATAATATTTTTGTATCTGTATTCTAACACATTTTGAGGTGAATTTCTATGCCTAAAAAAATTTTTTCCGTGTTTTTGGCTTTTTTACTTATTTTCGTCCCGATTTCAAGCGCTTGCGCATTTGAACCTACCGGCATTGAGTTGACCGCAAAAAGCATAATGCTCGTATCTCTCGACACCGGTGAAGTATTATACTCCAAGTCGGAAAACGAGAGAGTTTATCCGGCTTCAATTACCAAAATAATGGTCATAACACTTATGCTTGAAAGTCCCGATTTTGATCCAAATAAAAAAATAGCAATGACTGCCGAAGCACAAAAGCTTGTTCTCGGAACGGGCAGCGTTGTATCGAATTTACAGGTCGGTGAGGAAATCAGCTCGCTTGATCTTGTGTATTATGTGCTTATGTCGTCCTGCGGCGACTGCGCATACCTTGCCGCTATGACCTACGGCGGCACGGTTGAAAACTTCGTAGATATGATGAATAAAAAGGCAAAAAAGCTGGGGCTTTCCGGAACTCATTATCAAAACCCCGTTGGTCTTCACGACCCACAAAACTATACCACCGCGAAAGATACCTATACCCTTACCGCATATGCTCTCAAAAACGAAACATTCAAAGAGGTTTGCGAAACGGTAAGATACACGGTGCCGGAGACAAATATGCACCCTGCTCGCACCATTTCAACAACTAATTTTTTGCAGGACAGCTCAACAAACTATTTTTACGCCTATGCAAAAGGCGTAAAAACAGGATATACAACCGAGGCGGGCAGATGCCTTGTAAGCACGGCGTCTTATAACGGCTATAATTACCTGTGCGTTATATTCGGTTGTCCCAACACCGAGGGAAAACGCCATGAGTTTATCGAGAGCAAAGAGCTTTACCGCTGGGCATTTAACAACTTTTCCTTTAAGGAGATAGCCGATACCGATAATCCTGTTTGCGAAATAGGGGTAAGCCTTTCTTTCCAAAAAGATTTTGTTACCCTTTATACCCAAAAAGAGTTTGTGTCGGTACTGCCGAGTGATGCAGACGATTCCACAATAACAATAAAGCCGAATTATGAAAATAAGTCTGTAAAGGCTCCGGTCAAAAAAGGGCAGGTGTTAGGTACCGCGGATATAATTTATGCAAATAATGTTATAGGAAAAGTAAACCTTGTTTCCCGCGAGGACATTGACCGTAACATACTTCTCGCGGGTTTTGATATTTTAAAAACTTTTTTTACCTCAAAATACATGAAAGCGGTGTATGCGGTAATCGCACTGCTGATAGTTATTTTTATTTGGCGTTTGTGGTCGCTTAACCTGAGGAAAAAAACTAAAAACAGAAAAAAAATAAAATATATACCCTACGATAAAAACAAGAGAGGAAAGCACTGACAACTTAAGGTCACGGAATTTTATCGGAAAGCAAATTTCAGCGCTGTGCGAGTCAAAAAAACAGGAAATCCTGACGGATTTCCGAGTATTTTAACAAAGGAGGGTGCGAAATTCGACCGCTAAAACCGGGTTCGGATTATTGCGCTATGCTCATGAAAAATGTAATTACAACCGTTCTCTTTGATCTTGACGGCACACTGCTCCCCATGGATCAGGATGAATTTACAAAAGGATATTTCAAATACCTCATAAAAAAGCTTGCGCCGCACGGATATGAGCCCGACAGCCTCATAAATGCCATTTGGCACGGTACCGGGGCCATGGTGAAAAACCGCGGCGAAAAAACCAACGAGCAGGCTTTTTGGGAGGATTTTGCCGTCATTTACGGTGCCGACAGGGCAGAACGCGACAGACCGCTTTTTGAAGAGTTTTACGATGTTGACTTTAAGGCGGCGCGGCAGACCTGCGGTTATACTCCTATGGCGCGAGAGGCTGTAGATTTGCTTAAAAACAAAGGCAAACGGCTTATACTTGCCACAAATCCGATTTTCCCCCTTACCGCAACCAAAACGCGAACCGAATGGGCAGGGCTTGACCTTTCGGATTTTGAGATATGTACTACATACGAAAACATAAACTTCTGTAAGCCTAACCCTGAATACTATCTGGAAATCTTGCGCCGCAGCAAGCTTACGGCGGAAGAATGTCTGATGGTCGGCAACGATGTGAGCGAAGATATGATAGCCGAGACTCTCGGTATAGATGTGTTTTTGCTTACCGATTGTATGATAAATAAATCGGGAGAAAGTATAGATAAGTATAAGCACGGTAACTTCAGCCAACTTTTGGAATACCTTAAAGCGATTTAATCAACTGATATTGTCTTCCCCCGGCAATGCCGGGGAGTTTTTCTGTGTACATATATTAAAAAGGCGGGGAAGAATTATCTCTCCCCCGCAACTGATTTTTTGCCTTATTCGCTCTTTACCTTTTCGATTACTTTTTGCATTATAGCCGCCGGCACTTCCTCATAACGGGCAAACTCTGTGGTAAAAGTCGCCATTCCCTGAGAAATCGCCCGCATGGCTGTTGAAAAATCGCCCATTTCGGCTATCGGCACCTCGGCGGTTAAATTCTGCATTTTATTTTCGCCGGGCTCCATACCTATTATTCTGCCGCGACGCTTGTTTATATCGCCGATAACATCACCGAGCATTTCATCGGGAACTATTACATTAAGCGTATAGATGGGTTCGAGCAGTACCGGATTTGCATTGGTAACGCCCTCCTTGAAAGCTAAGGACGCGGCTGTTTTAAACGCCATTTCTGAAGAGTCAACCGGATGATATGAACCGTCATACAGCGTCGCCTTTATGCCCACCATTTTAAAGCCAGCCAAAACGCCGGACTGGGCGCTGTCACGCAAGCCCTTTTCAACAGCGGGGAAGAAGTTTTTAGGCACGGCTCCGCCGAACACTTTCTCTTCAAATATCAATTCATCGCTGTCACAAGGCTCAAACTCAATCCAAACATCACCGAACTGACCGTGACCGCCCGACTGTTTTTTATGCCTTCCCTGCGCCTTAACCGATTTTTTAATAGTTTCACGATAAGCGATTTTCGGCTCTTCAAGCTTTGCTTCACAACCGAATTTTGCCTTAAGCTTAGATAATACAACATCGGTATGCTGGTCGCCAAGCGTTACTATTATCTGTTCATGGGTCTCAGAATCGGTATAAACCTCCAGCGACGGGTCCTCTTCGCATATACGCGCAAGACCGGAGCTGATCTTTTCCTCATCACCCTTCTTAACCGGATAAATTGCGGCTTTAAGCGTAGGTTTCGGAAAATCTACCGCGTCAAGCGAAATTTTGCCGGAAACAGAAAGCGTATCTCCCGTAACGGTGCCGGAAAGCTTAGACACACAACCAATGTCGCCAAAGGGTACTTTTTCGACATCCTCCTGCTTGCCGCCCTTAAGCGCCATAACCTTAGCTATGCGCTCTTCTTCCCCCGTACGATTATTCTTAAGCCTCATATCGCCCTTTACTTCGCCGCCTAAAACCTTGAAATATGAAAGCTTGCCTACAAACGGATCGGCGATGGTTTTAAACACAAGCGCCGCGCTCTCGCTCTCGGCGGAATTGGCCTTGCCCGCCGAAGGCATTATATTCAGAATTCCGTCAACTAAAAAGCTGATAGCCTCGCCCGTCTGCTGAACGCCGCAGTATACCGGGCAAATATCGCCGGACGCCATACCGGCTTTGAGTCCGCGCAATATTTCCTCGGGAGTAAAGGTTTCTCCCTCAAAATATTTTTCCATAAGCGCCTCATCAGCCGACGCCACAGCCTCAAGCAACATATCACGCATACCGTCAATATCACTGCTCGAGGGCATATCGCATTTAGTCGCCTTAGTTCCGCTGAATGAATACGCCTGATTTTCCACAAGGTTAACATAGCACTTTACGGCATCGTCGACAACATAAGGAACGATAACCGGACATACTACCGCGCCGTAACTGCCCACAAGCGAAGATATTACGCGATAGAAATGCGCATGGGAAGAGTCAAGCTTGCCGACGAAAAACGCTACTGCCTTATTAGCGGCACGAGCCTTATCGTAGCACTGCCTGGCACCCACGGTAATACCCGATTTGCCCGATATTGTAATAACGGCACAATCCGCGGCTGTGAGCGCCTCGCTTATTCCGCCGGCAAAGTCGAAAAGTCCCGGAGCGTCAATAAGATTTATCTTCTGATCGCCGGTTTCAAGAGAATAAACCGAGGTCGATACGGAACATCCTCTCTTTTTCTCCTCAGGGTCAAAATCAAGTATAGCTGTACCATCAGCCGTTTTTCCTATCCTATCCGCTTCACCGCAACAATATATTATTGAATCGGCTAAAGTGGTCTTGCCGGAATTAGAGTGTCCTAAAAAGGCAATGTTTTTAATTTTCTCAGATTCATATACTTTCAAAGTCAGCACTCCCCAGTAATGTTTTAACGATATTAAGAGTATATCATATCTTTTATGCAATTACAACCGATTTTTTTAAAATTACGGATAAAATTTGTGAACTTATAACAACAGCGTGGTCTTATAAAGATTTTATCTCATTTGTAACAAAATTGAGAATATTTGTAACTGATTTGTACCTTACTTTTTTCGTAATTATATGTATAATGGAAATATAAAATACTGAGGAGGAGTGCTTTTATGAAAAACCGAATACTTGTGTTGGCACTTTCTCTTTGTACTATAGCTTTGTTTGCCTGCGCATTTATGCCGGCTTCCGCTCAGGTTGAAACACCTGCGGAGCAAGCAGTCGGCAACAAAGCTCTTATCGCCCGCTTTACCAATATGCTCAACCGCAATTATTCTTATAATGATAATTTTGAGGATGCGGAGATTCTGACTGATAATGCCATTATTGCTTTGCTTGATAAACGCGACGGCACTGATCCTGATTATATTTCCGAAGAAATTGTTAAGAACTTTGTAAATGATATGTACGATATAGGAGTTTTAGAAATTAACGATAACTCCACTATGCATAAAGACGGATTTGTGTATATAGATCCCATCGGCTTTACCACTTATCATCACACCGTTACCAACATCAACGAGAATGAAGACGGAAGCTTTACTGTGCTATCCGATGTAACCGTTAATCCTCACGATAGTGATGAGTATAAGACAACCGCGAAAACGCTGTTTGTACAAAACTCCGATTCATCCTTCGGTTACAATATAATTTATTCAGACTTGGACGAAATACAAAACGGTATTTAAATGTTTAGGTATTTTGCGGCGCCGCGGCGCCGCTTTTTTGTATTTTTTGCTTGACAAACATCATAATAACTTATATAATATGTAGGTCGCTCAAAAAGAATACGGCTGTATAGCTCAGTTGGCTAGAGCATTCGGTTCATACCCGGAGTGTCACTGGTTCGAATCCAGTTACAGCCACCACCGGCCCGGTGGTCAAGAGGCCTAAGACACCGCCCTTTCACGGCGGTAACACGGGTTCGAATCCCGTCCGGGTCACCAGAAAAAAGAGGACTACACCTTTTGGTGTGGTCCTCTTTTTCAGTTTCACAGAAACAACGGAATCCGGTATTTATTACATTATTCAATTATCTTTAAATATCGGAATATTGGGTTTATAAAAAGTGAAAAACACAAACATCACACCTATGAGACATATCGCCGCAAAGGCAAGATGCGGGTGTTTACAGTCTGATTTCCCTTTCTTTAAAAAATATGCTTCTGTTATAAACGGCAAAGCGGCAGCGACAAAAAATATAACTATATTTATCCAATCCGGTGATTTACCCAAAGCTCCGTTATATGTGTAGAAAATGACCGGTATTGCCAAAAGCCCTGTTAAAACACCTCGAAGCTTTATGCACCAGAAGTTACCATACCCCTTAAAAAAGAAACTTTGAAAAAGCGCAAAAGTAAGTAACGGAAAGTAGAGTAATTTCATATGCTCCCAAGTTGACTCGTCTATACCTGAAAAAGGTGCGATAATTATGCTTTTACCGCTCCAATCATAAAGATAATGAAGTAGCGCACCGAGAAGCGCAGTAACCGCAAAACCCGAAAACTGCCATAGTGATATATTTTGTTTCACATTGACCACCCACAGCAGAATTATATGCTTTAAATCGTCGTTTTATGCAATTTGTCAAACAAATTTAAAACACTGTCTCCACTTGCCAAATCATTACAAAAAGCCGTAGCATTACCGCAGGCGTCGCCGAGCATTAAAGCCTCTTTATAATCGCCTGTTTTTATATAACCAGCAAGGAAACCCGCAACCATACTGTCCCCGCAACCTACGGTATTTACTATATGTCCTGCTACCGTACCGACATTATGTGTTTTGCTTTTTTCGTCCAAAAGAATAGCTCCCCTGTCGCCAAGCGAAACCAAAACATTTAAAGCACCCTTTTCTTTAAGCTCTTTTGCGTATTTTTCAACATCCTCATCCGTTTTGACTTTGACGCCGAACAAATCACCAAGCTCATACTGATTGGGCTTTACAAGAAACGGTTTGTATTTAAGAGCACATCTTAGCGACTCACCTGTTGTATCAACAACAAATTTAATATCTTTATTATTTAGCGAAAATAGTATTTTTTCATAAATATCATCCGGGAGATTTCCGGGCATGGAGCCGGCAAGCACCAAAAAATCGCCGCTTTTTATATTCTTTAACAAATCAAGAAGTCTTTCAATATCATTATCACCGATTTCGGGTCCTTTGGCGTTTATATCAAGTTGCGTATTCGATTTAATTTTTACATTTATTCGTGTGTTTCCCGTCTCAAGCTTTAAAAACTGACAGTCAACACCTTCGTTTTCAAGCATTTCCCGGAGCCGGTCGCCTGTAAACCCCGCAATAAACCCGAGCGCGCGGTTAGGTATGCCGAGCCGCGTCAGCATAACCGATACATTTATCCCCTTGCCGCCATAGTGAATATCCTCGAAATATGAGCGATTTATATTGTCGTATTTAAGCTCCTTGACCTTCAGAATGTAATCAAGAGCCGGATTAAATGTCACAGTATAAATCAATATTTTTCTCCTTTATATAGGCACAATTCTAATTGCAAACTCTCTGATGAGCCGTAGGACTGTCAGCGCCAAGCGGAGCAAATATATAGCCGTTGTTAAGCCCCCAAACAATAATGCTTTCAACCGCGCTCACGCTAAAGCCTTTCGTATCGTGCTGCAAAACCACCGAATGCGATTTGCCGCGCACGCCGTTTATAACATTTGTATACACTCTTTCGCCGGTTTTGGCTCCTCCTGCGTCACCGCTTACAACATTCCAGTCAAAATACACATATCCCTGCTCGGTAACCGCCTCCGTCAGCCTTGACATAATACCGGGACAGTATTTTCGGCTTACAGTGTTTGACGAACCACCGGGAAAACGCATTATATTGGTATATGAGCCTGTCTGCTCGAATATTATCTGGTTCATCGCGTTCATATCGGCAAAAAAAGCCTCTTCGCTCGAATATATTTCGGAATAGTTGTGCGAAAGCGAATGTATCCCTATACTGTGTCCCTCGCTTGCCGCGCGGGTAATAAGTGAACGATCTCCCCTGCCCGTAACAAAAAAAGTAGCTTTAACACCGTATTTTGCCAAAATATCCAAAAGTGACGCCGTATATCCTGAAGGTCCGTCGTCGAAAGTAAGGTAGATAATCGCTCCGTTAGCAGGTGCAGGTGCTGATTCGACAGGGGTGCTCTCACTCGCCGGAGCAGGCGTTACCGCTATCGGTTTGGGCTTAGGCTTAGGTTTTTCTTTTACGGTAACCGTCCGGCTGACTGTAGCAATATTACCGCTTTTATCCGATACCGTATAAATTATTTCCTTTTCGCCGGGGGTAGCTGTATCAATATCACTTACCGTAACGGCACCGGTCAAATCGCCGTCCGCCGCGTCTGAAGCCGTATACCCCGGCTCTTTGTACTCCGCTCCCGTATATAAATACTCTTTATCATAAGGCGCTAATGATATACTGGGCGGAGTAGTATCGGTTACATTTATTGTTCGAACACCGAAGCTTTCCACTCCCACAGCCGAAGCAGACCAAGAAAGCTTATATGTGCCGAGTTTACCCGTATCAACATCGCCCGTACGCTTTATTTTGATTTTTTTGCCCGCTTTATAAAAAATTTTTCCCACAAGAAAAGCATCAACCTCAGGCGGTGAATACTCACTACCTAATTCTACTGTATCTGTCTGTCCGGTGGGAACGCTAAATTCCACCTTAAACCTGTTAAGGCGAAAGACAAGACCTGCCGCAGCTAAAAACAATACCATCACCGCCATAGCAACAGTAAGAATAAGTCTTATTCCCCTTGCTCTCATTTTCATCCCCTGTAATTTAAAAAAATAACTATAGTAATTATACCACCGAATAATTGGATTATCAATAAATATAACATTAAAAAGACTCGGAACAGAATTGAACTGTTCCGAGTGCTTTTTAAATTATTTATTGCTTATAACTTTTGATTTTTTCCATAATATTCTTTTCATTGTACAAAAGAAACAGTATTGCGCCGAGTAAGCAAAAAGCAGTAGCGACAGCGGCGGCCATACGGTAAGGTACTTGAGTATTATTTTTAAAGGTTGTAAGAGCCGTTGCGGTAATGGAGGTATAGACCACCATTGATATTGCCTGACCCATTTTCATAGCAAAAGTGCGCGCGGCAAAAAACATACCACTTCTATCCTCACCTGTTTTAAGAGTATTAAGCTCGGAAATATCGGCAACACATGCTTGCGGAAGTATACCGAGTATCGCCATAGGAACACCGGCGGATACCGCTACAAGTATTCCCCACACCATGCCATGACCCGCAAGCGCGGTAATAAGGAATACTGCCGAATATGCAAAAAAGCCTGTCACTATAAGAGGCTTCTTGCCAAAGCGCGGCGCCAGCATATTAACGACCGGATAAAGACAAAGCGAGAACGCCGTCATAATCACTGTCAGCAAAAAGGTTTTATCCGAACCGATACCCATAATGCGAGTTTCAAAATCGGCAAGTCCGGTCTGGAAAAGAGTTACCGCAAAGAAATATATTACATCAGCGTAAACGAAACGGCGGAACTGCTTGTTTTTAAAAGTTTTGGCAAGGGAAGAAAACGCAGAGGTTTTAACAGGTTTACTTTCAATATACCTTCTCTCCTTTATAAACAAAGCAGGAACAAGCATTGCTATAGCCGCAACACCGCACATAATACCTATTCCCGCTTTTATTGCGTTTTCCTGACTGCCGGCAACGCTCTCTAACATACCTGAAAGGGTAGGAACAAGCGTCGCAAGCGAAAAACCCGCAATATATGTGAATGAAATATAAGTTGACACATTTATACGGTGCTTTTGAGTATCGCCAAGCTCCGCAATAAGCGCATTATAAGGTGTGCAGTAGATAGTCATAAACAAATAAAAAAGTATAAGCAATGCAAACATAAGGGTATTATTAAGGGCGATGTTAGCGGTCTGCGGCACAATGAACACCGCAACCGTACACACGGCAAAAGGTATTGCAACTGCTTTTAAAAACGGTATTCTTCTACCGCCTTTAAAATCCGCCCTGTCCGACCACGAAGCCACAAGCGGGTCGGTTATAGCGTCAAATATTCTTCCGACCGCGGTTATGAGACCAAAAAGCGTTATTGAAGCAAAAAGCGGAGATTGTGAAATAAAGTTGCCGAAAATGCCATTTGTTTCACCTGCAGAATGTGCACCTGTATACAGGTGCACAAGCCAGGTGGAAATTATGCCCGAAAGCAGGCTCCACCCGAACTGACCTACGGCGAAAACCCATAAAAGACCGTTGGTAATTGGTTTTTTTGTGGAATTGGCGCTCATTAGAATACACTCCTTAAAATCCGGGGTAATATTAAATTGTATTATTTTAAAAATATCGGATTAGTCCAAGCAAGCCTACGCTCACTATCACCAATACTTATTCTGACATAATCGTAAGGTGCAAAGTTTTTTGTTAAGTCAAACTCCGCATGTGTAAGATTGCCGCCGGCGTCTCTGACTATTGTTGTAGGATGACGGTCCGAATGAAGTCTGATTTTCGCAACAGGAGAACAATCTATAACCGCCTTGTCACCATCAACATAAAAATCGTATATCCGGGGTCCGCAGGACGAATAGAACCTACCTTCCCTGATTGAATCAAGTATATCCTTAACATTGTTTTCGGCATTCACCATAACCCAACCGTTACAGTGATGATACTTACTGTGCCCGTCATCCGCGGCTACACCGTATATCTTTTTACCCATACCCAAAAGCTCATCCCAGTACGCCGCATCAGTATCAAGCTCGTTATCAATCGCGGCGCCGGAATTGAATATTTCCATAGCGCAGTCACCTTTAAGCTTTCCGAAATGCGCTACGGATGTTGCACTCCACTGAGGATGACAATATATTGTTAAGTTTCCCTTTTTATGTATGCGGTCAAGCGTATCTTGATACTCCTCTTGCGTATCAGCCCTGACAGACGGATAATATTCGTCCTGATTATAAAGGTTTCCGTCCTCCTTAAGATAACCGAGACACACTGTATGAAATGTCCTTATTCCGGAAATACCCTCAACCTGATGATTATTGTACTCCATGCCCGGAATAACCGTTATGCCGGTTTCAGGAGCAAAGTTTTCAAAATTATAAATTCTATGATCGGTGAGTGCCAAAAAATCATAGCCGCATTCCTTGTGATACCTTATAGTATCTTCGGGGGACATCTCCCCGTCAGACCGGGTTGTATGACAGTGTAACCCTCCCTTTAACATCTTTCTTTTCTCAATAAAGGCTTGCTGGCGAATCACAAAAACACTTCCCTGTTTATTATGAATTTATTTTATCACAGCTTTGTTAAATATTCAACATTATTTATGCTAAGCTGTAAGCTTTCCATAGTATTCGGCGGTTTTTCTTGCAAACTCAGGAGTTACGCCAAAGTATTCCGCCAATGAATAAACATCATCATAACCGTGCCTGACAGCCCAGAAATATTTTGTCTTGGGTATCAACTTTTTTATAGCCCATATGTCCGCGCGGCGCTCGTGCTTGCCTCTTACATCAAAGGGTGAATACATATTGTAAAAGCTCATCGTTTCACAGTGACCGAGTTCGTGCGCTAAGCACACCTTCTCATCCGCACCGTTAAGCTCCCCGTCAAGCCCTACAAAAAGTCCCGCGTCCACACAAACCGACACAGATTTATTCTCATTAAGCAAAAAACGCTCAACCTTTATTCCGTCACGCTCGGCTATGCGGTAAAGTTCTGTTGTTTTCATTTCTTCTCCTTAATATAACGCGCGTATCTTTTCACTTCTTCCCACATCTCGTCGGTAACCTCTCCGTCACCGCCGAAAAGCGCAACCTTTAATTCTCTCTCAACCGAAGCCGAATTACTCCCGCCGTAGAGGTAATCCACGCTGACGGCGAAATAACCGGCGATTTTTGCGAGAGTTTCTGCCGAAAGGCTTTTTTTTCTGCCTTTTTTATAGTCTGAAAGTGACGCGCGCGGTATTTTGCACTCTTTACACATTAAAGTAATATTTATCCCTTTTTCTTTGCACAGTTTTTCAATTCTGTCATACATTTCAGGCAATGAAATCAACTCCCCCTTGAAAATTTTTTACTGAATTTAGTAAAAATTTGCTTGACAATTATGGTTTTTCGTAATATAATGCATTTGCGGTTACGAGTTTTAGTAAAAATTGCCTTCCACAGCAAATTATATTACATATTTTCGTAATTGTCAAGATTTTTATCAGAAGGAGCAAATACTATGTACTATTGTACGGACTGTAAAATGTTTATTGAGGACCCAAAATTCAAAAGCCGCAATGGTGGCAAGAAAAAACACACGACGGCGCTATGCCCCATATGTTTAAACGAATTGATTGTTTCGGCGCCCGAATACTGCCGCTGCTGCGGAAATCATCTTATCGGCAACGAAAAGGACGGATTTTGCAGCGATAACTGCCGCAGACTCGGCAGAAAGCTTTGGACAAGGGAAATGAGGCGAAGGCGCAAAATCAAGGATGACCCGATAGCGCGAATAGTCCGTATGCTCACGCTTTATAACCGTGAACACAAAACAAAATACAGCTACGGTCAGTTTGTATCGTTAGTGCTGCCTAAACTTCAAAGAAAGGAAAGAAAAGCCTATGGGTATTGATGAAAACAGGGAAAGGCTTAAAAAATATCGCATACTTATTTCAAAGATAGCCCGACTTAAAAATATGCTTAAATTGTGCCCTGAAAATGAAAGAAGATATAAATGTGAAATAAAGAACTGCATTGTCGAGCGCGACAATATCGAAAACGCGATTAGCCGGGTTGACGGCGATGTTATGACCGAAATACTCTCGCTTAAATATATGTGCGGTAAAACGCTTGAGGAGATCGCCCTTGACATCTGCTACAGCAAACGCCAGACCGAGCGCCTCCACCTTAAAGCCCTTGCCGCGATAAAAATATAAAAGTATCATCTGTAAGCCGCCGGATTACGGACGGCGGGCGGCAGATTATGTGCATTATGAACCCAGATAAAAGACATTTTGCTTCTCGTCAACTTATGAAGGCTCATACGTTGACGAGAAGTGATAAAAACGAGTGTTTTTTGGTGGGGGTTCGTACCCAAGAAACAAAAATTTCCTCTTTACAAACCGGTTTATTTTTTTTATAATATTCACAGAACATTTGTTTGGGGGTTCGGATTACCGCGCTATGCTTATGTCTGACAGAATAATTTTACACAGCGACCTTAACAATTTTTTTGCCTCGGTGTCATTACTTTCAAATCCCACGCTTTACGATATGCCGGTGGCGGTATGCGGCAGCGTTGAAGCGCGGCACGGCATAGTGCTCGCCAAAAACGAGATAGCAAAGAAATACGGCGTTAAAACCGCCGAGGCGGTATGGGAGGCAAAACAGAAATGCAAAGACCTTGTAATCCTGCCGCCCGATTACAAGGCATATCATAAATACTCTTTAGCGGTGCGCGAAATATATTCGCGCTACACCGACCTTATTGAGCCGTTTGGTATTGACGAGTGCTGGCTTGATGTTACAGGCAGCACACTGCTTTTCGGCACGGGTGAGCAAATAGCAAACGAGATAAGGAAAACAGTAAAGCGTGAGCTCGGTATCACTATATCGGTGGGCGTCAGCTTTAACAAAATTTTCGCAAAGCTCGGCTCGGATATGAAAAAGCCTGACGCCGTAACAGTTATTTCAAAAGAGAATTTTAAAGAAAAGGTATGGTGCCTGCCGGTAGGCGACCTGCTTTTTGTAGGCAAGCGGACGACGGAAAAGCTTAAAGAAAACGGGATATTCAAAATAGGAGATATTACCCTTTGCGAAGACGGTATGCTGACGCGCATTTTCGGAAAAAACGGCTTACTTCTTAAAAAGTACGCCTTAGGGCTTGACGATTCGCCGGTAACGCCGGAGGATAAGGAGTATAAGCCTAAAAGCATCGGTCGCAGCACAACGCCCGACCACGATATAAAAGAGCGCGGCGAGGTTTGGAGAATATATTTGGAGCTGGCTGAAGAAATTTCGGATGAACTCCGCAAAAAGGGGCTTTATGCCACAGGAATACAGGTGCATACGCGCGACACCTCACTTAAAATCAAAGAAGTATCACATACAACAGATATGCCGGTAAACTCGGCTCTTTTGATAGCGAGATACGGCATGGAGCTTTTCGATAAAACCTATAAATGGAACCTGCCGCTTCGCTCGGTAGGGATACGAGCTATAAATCTTAAAGACGACAACTGCGCCGTACAAGAGGACCTTTTCGGTGAAAGCGATAAAAACGAAAAGATAGAAAAAATCGAGGATTCCATATACTCAGTGCGTGACAAATTTGGCAAGAAAAGTATTAAAAGAGGAAGAAACATTTATTGAAATTCAAAAAGCTGCGCCTTTTATATATAGGCTCAACCGATAACACCCGGCGAACTCGCCGGGTGTTTTTTTGATGTTTGCCATCTGCCTGTTTTATAATGTGCGGCAAAGCCGCACATATGGTCTGAAATCTGTCATCTGCCATCTGATGTCTGTCAACTGTCGTCTGTCTTAAATCCCTCGCCGATTATCTCACCCGCGTCGGACACCACAACAAACGCCTTCGGATCAATTTCTTTTACTATATCGCAAACCGCAGACACTTCGTTTATCCTCACGGTACACATAAGCATTGTATGGTTATCTCCTGTATAACCACCTGTTACGGAAAGTCTTGTAACCCCCCGTTCTACCCTTTCCGACACCCTGTTGCAAATTTCTTCCGGCTTATCGGTAACCGCGTAAACTATCTTTCCCTTATCCAGTCCGTAAAGGATAGCGTCGGTAACTCTGGCGGAAGCATACATGGCGACTATCGAATAAAGTCCGCTCTCAATATTTTTATATACTACCGATACGAAAGCAATAACCATTATATCGGCAACAAATATTACCTTTCCCACCGTGATATACCTGAATCGCCGGTTTACAAGCTTACCGATAATATCAACACCGCCGGTTGTGGCTCCTCTGCGAAGAATCAGGCTCAGCCCGGCGCCGGTAAGTATACCGCCGAAAATACTTGCCAAAATTTTATTGACCGTAAACTGCGGCACAAGGCGTTCTGAAATTTCAAGGCAAAGCGATAAAATTCCGGTGGCTATTGCGGTTTTAACTATAAATATGCCGCCGAGCTTTACAATACCCAGTATTATTACGGGAATGTTCAAGACCAACAGTACAAAACCGGTTGAAAATCCCGTAAGGTAATTCACAACCGCGGCAATACCCGTAAATCCGCCGGGTGAAACAGCGTTAGGCGTTATAAGAGATGTAACCGCAACCGAATATATCGCACAACCGACAATATAAAAAAGCAGGTCAATTATTATCTCTTTTACCGATAGCCCGAAAATTCTTTTTTTCATAGACCCACCTCTATAGTTATTCAGTCCTCCATACCTGAAAGGTTCTCCATAACCGCGGTTTTAATCTCAGGCTTGCAGTCGCCGTGACGGACAAGACTCATAGTAATCAACGAACCCGCCGAAAAAACCACAGCGTAAGGAAACAATGTAGCGTAACCCCAATCGGTCCTGGTTATTATCAGTCCCGAAAGCAGGGGCGTTGCTATCTGAGCCGCCATAGAAAATGTATAATAAAGACCGGTATACTTTCCGATATTTCCACCCGAGCCGATCTCTACCGCCATAGGATAGGAATTAACATTTATTGCCGCCCAGCCTATTCCCACAAATGCAAATATAATGTACATCAGCGGTGTTTCCCGCCTTATAAAACCGGCGACAGCGAAGCAAACCGTCATAATGGCTATACCGATGAGAACAGTCTTTTTTCTGCCGAGTCGGCTCGAGAGAAAACCAAGCGGCAAAAATGCGACTATGGCGGCAAGCGTTCCGAGAAGCAGATAACCGGACGATTTACCCACAGATACGCCCCATATCTTTTGACAGTATCTTGAAAACGCGGTAGTTACCGCATTATATGCGCAAAACCACAAAAATACCGACACGAGAATTAATGCAAAGCTGGTTTTTTCGCCACGGGTCAACTTATATTCATTGTTTTTACTCTCCTCGCCCACGCTCTCGCCGGCAACATGAGAAATTGCGTTTTCATTTACGAAAAAGGTCATAATTAGTACGGAAATAAGCATAAAATCCGCAATTATTACAAATACGGTTGTAAATGACTGATTACTTGAATACACACTCGTTCCGTCAGCGGTCTTTTCAGATTTAAGGAGAAACATCATTACTATTGTTGCAAAAATACCGCCGATATATCCAATGAGATTTATAACCGCATTAGCTTTACTGCGAAGAGGTTTTTCGGTGACATCAGGCATATAAGCAACCGCCGGCGAGCGATAAGTGGACATAACCACCAAAAGAGCTATAAGCGTTATCATAAATCCGGTAAACATAAGCTTTCTCTCAAACAGCGAGAGAACAAACATAAGTACAGCGGCGGCAATAGTGCCGAATAGTATATAAGGCGTGCGCTTGCCGAGTCTGGTATTAGTCCGGTCAGACAGCATACCGAAAAGCGGCAACATAAAGAGCGCCAAAACATTATCTATCGACATTACGGCATTGGTGATAAATGTGTTTAGTCCAAATCGGTTTTCAAGAATATATGGTATTACCTGATCGTAAAACTGCCAGAATGCCAGTATTGACATAAAAGCAAATCCTATAAGCACTGTTTGTTTATAATTAAGTTTCATTTTATTTCCTCAATACATTTCTATTATTGCGGCAAGATTTCCGCGCTTACCTCCTGTTGCCCTGTGCGAATGAAGCCGGTCACTGTTTTCACAGGTGCAAATATCGGCAATATCCAAATTTTCAGGCAGAATACCGGCGGCGGTCAGTATAATTCTGTTTGCCTCACGCAAATCAAGCAGGAAATGCTCGCCGTCGTCTTTTTTTGTTATCACCGTATCAAGCGGTATACCTGTGTTTTTAAATGCCTCATATACCGGAAGGTCAACCTCATAACACTTTTTGCAAATCGAGGGTCCTATTGCCGCGACAATATTTTTGACATCACAACCGAACCCTTCAACCATCATCTTTACGGTTTGCTCGCCCATTTTAAGAACAGTTCCCCGCCACCCCGAATGAGAATTCGCGCAAACACGCGCTACCGGGTCATAGAATAACAGGGGAACGCAATCCGCATACTGCGTGACAAGTGCAACGCCCGGCTCATCGGTAATAAGTCCGTCAACATCACAAAAACCAGGTTTTGTAATTCCCGTTCCCCAATCTTTATGAGTTACATATCTGATGTTCTTGGTATGCATCTGACGGGAGAGCACAAGATGCGCCGTATCAATATTCGCCGCTTTGCATAAACGGCGATAATTCTCAATCACATTTTCTCTGATGTCACCGTTTCTGAAGCTCAAGTTCATTTCGGCATACACGCCGCCGCTCACTCCGCCTTTTCTGGTAGAAAAAATATGGTGAACTCCGCCTGCCGCTTCAAGGCGTGGAAATGTTATATATTCCAAATCTCCCGAACGCTTTATGTTAACCGTTTTGCTTTTCATAAGCAGCAAGCAACTCCCTTTCCATGCTTTCGTTATCATTAACTATTTTAAGGTATTGTTCGTTTGAGAGCGTCTTTATTTCATTATATGCGTGATCGAGTTCTACCGGACGGTTTACGGGGTTGTGACAATCGGACGCCACAAAATGAGCCATACCGGATTTAATGAGTTTTTTTACCGCCCTTTTTTCTCTTGAAGAAAAGATATGCGAAGCATTTATCTGCGAAACAGCGTCACCGGACTGAACTAAGGTCAGCAATTCTTTATATCCTTTATATTTGTAATAACGCTCAATGTGAGCAATAATCGTAATTATACCGAAATTAGCTTTCAGGTTGTAAATATCATTTATAACCCTGTAGTCAATCGCCTTAAGTCCCATAAGTTCCAAAAGCAGATAATTGCTGCCTGCGAGCGTCAGCTTGCAAATATCCTCAGAATTACCAATGCCGCTGAAATAAAGCACCTCGGCGCCGGGAAGAATTTTAATTTTTTTTGCTCCGCCGCATAAGTCGCAAACCTTACTCATAGCAGCCGCTCTGCTCTCTAAAAAGTCGTCAAAAACAGCACTGCCAGGATAAAAATGCGGCGTTGCAACAGCGGTAGTTACTCCTTGGTTTTCCATCTGTTTTAAAAGCTCTTCTGTATCCTTTAGATCTTTTGCGCCGTCATCAATACCCGGAAGAATATGTGAATGTATATCAATCATTTCGCACCTCTAAAAAAATCGGAAGACCGCATGAATCTTCCGATTGTCATAATAACCATAAAACTAATGTGCTTTGTAATATTTTGAATAGTAGTTGTACCTATAGCCTCGCGCACTTGAATTCTTAATCCCGTTTATAACGGCGCCTAAAATCTTAATCCCGGCAAACTCGGCTGAGCTTATGGCATGCTTTATATCATCATGCTGAGTCACACCGTCACGCACCACCATAACTACACCTGCAGTAAGCGGAGCCGCAACCAGCGTATCCGAAACCACATTTATAGGCGGCGTATCAATTATTACGCAGCTGTATGCCGGAGATACCTTGGAAAGCAACTTTTCAAACTCCGGACTGCCCAAAAGCTCTGACGGATTGGGCGGGATTCTGCCGGCGGGAAGGAAAAATAAATTCTCATTTATCTTCTTTATGCAGTCGCCCACTTCAGCCATACCGGCAAGGATGTTTGAAACACCGTCACCGTTTTCGGTTTTAAGCTTTTTATGAATGGTAGCTTTACGCATATCCGCGTCTATCAGTAAGACGCGCTCGCCAAGCTGAGAAAAAGCTATAGCCATATTTACGGCAGTTGTGGATTTACCCTCACCGGAATTCGGAGATGTGACAACCACCGTGTTCCTTTTTGCTGAAGACAAGAGAAAAGAAAGGTTAGCTCTGACGGCTTTATAGGACTCAACAACAGCAAACGGAATTTTTTTGTTCTGCACGCTTATATCTTCGTATGAGGAATATTTTTTTCTGCTGAAAACACTCATTTATAGTAACCGCCTTTCTTGTACGCGGAAGCTTTGCGGGCCTCATCAAAGTCGGGAATAGAGCCGAGAAGCGGTATATTATATCTCGAAGTAAAGTCCTCTTCTCCTTTTATCTTATTATTGAACAGCTCAAAGAAAACAAATATCAAGTACAAAATAAACGCCGCGCCGAAACCGTAAAGCAATGTTGACTTGATGGTACGGGGGGCAACCAAATTTGCTCTGTCCGCACTTGATACGATTTTTGGATCCGTCCTGTTTATAAACTCCGCAACATAATCACACGCTGCGGATGCAAACACATTGGTAACCTTTATGGCGCGCTGAGGATCATTGTCTTTATAAGAAATGTCAATAAACAGCGTATCCTCGCCCCTGCGGGCAATGGTGGTACAAGCCTTAAGCGCCTTATAATCGTATTCGGAGCCGAGCTTTCTTGCGAGATATTTGTAAATATCAGGGGTTTTAAGCATATCGACAACCGAATCAACAAGCATAAGCGATGCCTGTATATCCGAACCTAAAACTTTATTGTTGGCGGAAGATGTCTCCTCCGAATTCACAACCGCGCCGTTTGTAACGATAATCGACGCATTGGCTCCGTAAACGGGCGTCGCCACAAACTCACAATAACAAAATGCAGCAGCAGCCGCAATAACGAAAGCAAGTATCAAAGCCCATGCTCTCCTGAGCGCAATTTTGAACAAAACAAAAATGCTTATTTCCTGCATTTTTAACCACCATTCTCTTCTATTCTTTACACAAGCTATAATAGCACAAACAGATACAATTTGCAAGTGGCTTTAAAAACCTCTACCGGCACCGCCGCCGCCGAATCCACCACCGCCGCCTGAAAATCCGCCGAATCCACCGCCGCCGGACGAATGTCCTCCGCCGAAAAATCCGCCGCGGAAACCGCCGCCCATAAAGCCAAACGGTATAAAGAAACCGCGCAGCCGCAAATATATTATACAGAAAACCACTACGGCCAGTATCGCAGCCCAGGAAGAAACAGCTTCCTTTGCGTTTATTTCGGGTTCGTATCTTTTCGGCGCTGAAACATTTTCGGGCACATCAAGATCATACTCGGCATAAACCTCGCGTACTACCGCATTATAAAGCGATTTCATGCCCGACGAAAACTCGTTTTCAGCAAAATAATCATAGCCGTAGTTATCTATTAGTCTGCCGACCTTACTATCCGGTAAGGCACCTTCAAGCCCATAACCGACTGATACGAAAACCTCTCTGTCCTCGGTTGCAAGCAGAATTACAACGCCGTTATTATCTTCGGCGTTACCCACTCCCCATTCTCGTCCGAGTCTCAAAGCATATTCGGAGGGTTCCTCGCCTTCAGTTGTCTTAACAGTGACCGCTACTACCTGAGCACCGATATCTTTATCAAGTTTTTCCGCCACCGCCTTGTCAAGAGCAACACCTGCGGAAAATATTGCTTCGGCGTCCTGACTGTTTAAGGCTTCGGCAAAATCGTTGACAAAAAATTTTTCCGTAGGCTCTGGAATAGCCGCTTTTTCATTCTTGCAACCGGCAAGACATATAAGTGCCGTCGCGGCGCACAATGCCGCAATCGCGCGAAACAGCTTTTTCATATCAGCTGAAATCAACTACCGGAGGCATAAGGGCGGTATCGTCGGGTGTAAAATAATCCGCTTTGTCAAATCCAAACATTTTAGCAATTATATTAGACGGGAAACTGCGAATTCTTTTATTGTAACTCTCGGCCACGGTATTATAATCTTTTCTCGCGGTAGCAACCCTGTTTTCGGTGCCTGCAAGCTCATCCTGCAAGGCTATATACTGTTTGTCGGCCTTAAGGTCGGGATATGCCTCGGTTACAGCGTTTACCCATACATCTATTGCTTTATCGAGTTCGGTATTCGCTGCTTCCTGTTCAGTTACGGTCTTCGCCTTGCCTACGCTTGCACGCGCTTCGGTAACAGCGGTAAGCGTTGATTTTTCATATTCGGTATATCCCTTTACGGTTGCAACGAAATTAGGTATAAGGTCAGCACGACGTTGCAGTTGAACGCCAACCTGTGCCTGAACGCTTTTAAGATTTTCTTCGGCTGAAACAAATCCGTTATAGGTACTGGCGACTATTACCGCGAATATACCCACGATTGCGACTATTACCAATACTAAAATCAGTGTTTTTTTCATAAAATTGTCTCCTTACAAGGTTTTCAAAAATTCTTCTATTCGGCTTAACGCCTCTATTATATGTTCTGTGCTGTAACAGTAAGACGCCCGTACAAAGCCTTCTCCGCCTTTACCGAATGCCGTACCCGGCACTAAAGCCACCCTCTCGCTTTCAAGTAGTCTTTCACAGAAATCATCACTTGAAAGTCCGGTTGATTTTATGGACGGGAAAGTATAAAAAGCACCCAAAGGCTCACGACATGTAAGACCGATACGATTAAAACCCGCCACCATAAGTCTACGCCTGCGGTTGTATTCGGACTTCATATCCGCAACCGCCTCTTCGCAATTCTTCAGCGCCTCTACCGCGGCGTACTGCGCTGTTGTAGGAGCGCACATAATAGCGAATTGATGAATTTTGGTCATCTGAGCAATTATCTCGTGCGGTCCGCAGGCAAACCCCAAACGCCAACCGGTCATAGAAAACGCTTTTGAAAAACCGGAAACCAGCACAGTGCGTTCACGCATACCATCAATTTGAGTAATTGAAATATGCCCATTTGGCGTGAAGGTAAGCTCGGAGTAAATCTCATCGGATATAACTATTATATCCGTATTTTTAAGCACATCTGCTATTTTTTCAAGATCGCTTTGTTCCATAACCGCGCCGGTAGGGTTGCAAGGATAAGGAAGAATAAGCACCTTGGTTTTCGAGGTGATAGCGGCCTTTAATTCATCCGGAGTTATTTTAAAATCATTTTCCGCCTTTGTTTCGATTATTATCGGTTTTCCGCCCGCAAGCACGCTTATAGGCTCATAGCAGACATAACTCGGCTGAGGTATGATTACTTCATCACCCTCACCTACAATAGCACGAACGGCAACATCTATTGCCTCACTGCCGCCTACCGTTAAAAGAATTTCGTTTTCCGGATCGTATTCGATATTTTGTTTTCGGTCAATATAGCTCGAAATCTCCTCACGGAGCTTTTCTATACCACGATTTGAGGTATACTTGGTTTTACCCTTTTCAAGCGACATTATACCGGCTTTTCTTATTGCCCACGGAGTTTGAAAGTCCGGCTCGCCTACACCTAAGGAAATAACATCTTCCATAGTTGCGGCAATATCAAAAAACTTTCTTATCCCCGAAGGCTTAATTTCGCTTACATTTTTGTTAAGCACCCGGGAATAGTCTATCATAAAAGTATATTCCCCCTGTTATCCTTTTCGCCTTCAAAAAGCTTAACATCAAGTTCCTTATATCTGCGCATTACAAAATGAGTTGCAGTGGATGTAACAGAATCTATGGTTGCAAGCTCACGAGCCACAAACTGGGCTACCTCCTGCAGAGTTTTACCCCTTACGACAACATTGAGATCATATCCGCCGGACATTAGGTAAACCGATTCAACCTCTCTAAAAGACGATATTCTTTCTGCTACCTCCTCAAAGCCTAAACCCGCTTGGGGCACAACCTTAATTTCTATAATTGCTGAAACCGACTGGTTTTCAACGCTGTCCCAATCAATTACTGCTTTATAGCCACATATTACGCCTTGTTTCTGGAGAGATTTAATTTCCTCGGCAATAGTTTGCTCATCTGTGCCGAGCATATCGGCAAGCTGACGGTCACTATAGCGCGCATTATTCGATAAAAGCTTTAAAAGTTCGGTTTTCATAACAGCCCTCCAAATTAAATAGTATCGTAACATTGTAAATATATTACAGTAAACCGCAACATTTGTCAACCGCATTGTATCATAGAGTGTCTCATTTTCAAAAAACACATATATATTATATATGTTTAAAAAAATGCTTGACCTTTCACACACTCTGTGCTATAATTTCTCTACCTCTTGAAGGTTCTTTTTTTTTGAAAAAAATTACCTGTCAGCCACCTTGTTCATTATGTTGTATAGTGCTTTCTTTTTACCTCAAGATATGGTAAAAAGTACAATTGGGGAACGGGTGTTTTGAGGGAGGCGTTTCTTTTTAAAGAGTAGTTTTTCTCTTTAAAAAAAGAAAAATAATTTCCGTAAAGCGGGAGGTGCCGTTATGAGAGTAAAAATCACACTTGCATGTACAGAATGCAAACAGCGCAACTACAACACGATGAAAAACAAGAAAAATGACCCTGACAGGCTCGAAATGAACAAGTATTGCAGGTTCTGCAGAAAGCACACCTTGCACAAGGAAACAAAGTAAGGAGCGAGAGTATGAAAATAATCAACAGACTTTGTCAAATTCTCGGCATTGCCTTTTCTCTTTGTGCTTTAGTCCTTTTCTTTACCAAGTTTGCAACCGTTGCATTTTCCGGCGGCAATGCAAGCTTTGTAGGCGCGGAATTAGGCTTCGGAATCAAGAAAACCGTAGGCGAGGCTGCTTATGATATGGCGCGCTCGGCAGATATTCTTTTTTGCTTTTTCCTTACGGTTTTCGGTCTGATTTTCAGTATCTTGTCATTCAAATCGAAGGGGCTTCGTTATACCGTTCCCGCAGTAGGTCTAATAGACGGTATTTATATGCTGGTAATAGCACTCAGCAAGCCCAATTTGTTTGTAGATACCCGTCCGTTGCCTGATGTAAGCAAAATAACCTACGGTAAAGGCGTGCTTCTTTGCGCAATAGCATTGCTTGCTTTCGCCGTTTTCAGCGCCGCATACCTTTTGATAGACGATTATCTTGAGGTTAAGGCATCTAAGGGCTCAAAGCGAACAATATTTAAGCGTGTAATTGCGTTCTTTAAAGACTACAAGAGCGAAGTAAAGAAAATCGTTTGGCCGGGAATCAAGGATGTTCTTAAGAACACTCTGATAGTTCTCATCATGTGCCTTATCGTAGGCGCGTTCATTTGGCTTTTAGATTTCGGTCTCGGTAAATTGCTCGAAGTAATCCTCGGTTAAAAGAGTACGGAGGGAACTTGAATGGCTGAAAACACTCAAGCAAAATGGTATGTCGTTCACACTTATTCAGGTTACGAAAACAAAGTGGCGAGCGACCTTGCAACCATGGTGGAAAGCCGCGGTATGCAGGATTTAATTCAGGATATCAATATTCCTATGGAAACCGTAAGCGAAACTAAGGACGGTGTTACAAAGGAATATGAGCGAAAGGTTTTCCCGGGTTATGTCCTTATCAAAATGATTGTCACGGACGATAGCTGGTATGTTGTAAGAAACATACGCGGTTGCACGGGATTTGTGGGACCTGCGTCAAAGCCGGTACCGCTCACTGATAAGGAGGTAGCTGATTTAGGCGTTGAAAAGCACAGCGTTGAAGTAGGCTACAAAGAGGGAGACACCGTTAAAATCATCAGCGGTCCGCTCGAAGGCTACAGCGGCGTTGTTAAAACGCTTGACAAAGAAAACAACAGCGTTTGCGTTGTTTTGTCTATGTTCGGCAGAGAAACGCCGGTTGATCTGGAGCTTGACCAGATATCCTTAGATTGATTTTGATTTGTTAATACGCGCCGATTGCGCTTATTAACTCCGGCACACGGATTTCCGGGCGGTTAGGTTACCGTCTGCCCGGATTTGAGCGTTCGTGTGTCACGGTGGGAGGAACACAAAAAGGATGTGTTCCGCCAAGTGTTAAAAAACACGGTTACCACGAATAATGGAGGTGCTAATTATGGCTCAGAAAATTGTAGGTTATATCAAATTGCAGATTCCGGCGGGAAAAGCGACTCCCGCTCCCCCGGTAGGCCCCGCACTCGGTCAGCACGGTGTAAACATCATGGAGTTTACTAAGGCGTTTAACGAGAAAACGAAGAATGACGCCGGATTGCTTATTCCGGTAGTTATTACCGTTTATGCCGACCGTTCTTTCTCTTTCATCACTAAAACGCCGCCTGCCGCAGTTCTTATAAAAAAGGCTTGCGGAATTGAAACAGCTTCCGGCACACCTAATACAACAAAGGTTGCTAAGATCACACGCGAGCAGGTAAAGAAAATTGCTGAAACCAAAATGCCCGACCTTAACGCTGCCAGCATTGAATCGGCTATGAGTATGATAGCCGGCACAGCACGCAGCATGGGCGTTGAGGTTGTGGACTGATCGGGAGGTAGCTTTAAATGAAACACGGAAAGAAATATAATGATAACTTAAAGCTCATCGAAAAAGGTAAGCTTTATGATCTTGAAGAAGCAGTAGAGGTTGCCGTTAAAACCGGCAGTGCGAAATTTGACGAAACCGTTGAGGTTCATGTTCGCTTGGGTGTTGACTCAAGGCATGCCGATCAACAGGTAAGAGGCGCTGTTGTTCTGCCCAATGGAACAGGTAAAAATATCAGAACCTTAGTTCTCACAAAGGGCGACAACGCCGAAGCGGCAAAAGAGGCAGGCGCTGACTTTGTAGGCGCCGATGATCTGGTTGCCAAAATTCAGAATGAAAACTGGCTTGATTTTGATGTTGTTATCGCGTCACCCGATATGATGGGTATGGTGGGCAGACTCGGTAAGGTTTTAGGTCCGCGCGGTCTTATGCCGTCACCGAAAGCCGGCACCGTAACTCCCGATGTTGCCAAAGCGGTAACAGAGGCAAAAGCGGGTAAAATCGAATACCGTCTTGACAAGACAAATATTATTCACTGCCCCATCGGCAAGGTTTCCTTCGGTGCAGAAAAGGTTAAAGAAAACCTTGAAGCGGTTATGGCGGCAATCGTTAAGGCAAAACCGGCGGCTACAAAAGGTCAGTACATTAAATCTTGTGTTCTGGCTACGACTATGGGTCCCGGTGTCAAGCTTAATGTAGCAAGATTCGGCAACTGATATAAAACCGAATAAGAAATACTACTACCGGCAGGAGAAATCTCCTGCCGGTTCTTTTTATATTGGTGAATATTTCCGAAAAGCCTTACAGTTTATCCGGAATCGGTACCGTCTGACGCACATATTTATTTACCGAAATCATCTAAAGCTCCAGCGTTAAATTATTAAGTCCTAATGAATTGACATAATTTGCGCTTTTTACCATTTTCATTACCATTCTTATACCGATATGCGCCGCCGGATCGTCGCTTTTATGAAGCTCAATATATTTTGTCGGGTCAAAATCGACACAGTTATCCCGTATTCGGATAATTCGCTTTTCATTTTTGAAAAGCAGACGAACATCAATACTGTGATCCTGCTTATCGGCAGTAAATCCATGCTCAACTATGTTATTTGTCATTTCCTCAACGCAAAGAGATATGAGTTTGCAATTACGCTCAGACTCACCATGTCTTTTACAAAACTCACCCGCGTTGACCGAAGCCTCGACAGCACCCTCTTTTGTATTTACGGTCATCTCAATATAATCGTCCCCATGCGCACCAAAATCATTAGGCAGGAACGAATAGGCGTCCGCCGAAAAAGACGCCCTCTTGTAATTAATCCATACAACTGCGGTTATTACAAAAAATGTGAGAGTTTCACCGCATACATAAGCAAGCCATACTCCCGTAGCAGCTATAAATCTGCTTAAAATAAAAGCAAAAAACGCTGTAAATGCAAAATTCTGCATTACCGATATTGCCTGCGTAAAACCGGTTTTATTAACACCCTGATAATAGTTTTTAAAGGTTGTATTAAGAGAGCAAGGAAGGAGTGACAGTGAAAACAGCCGTAAACCGATTACGGAAATATCCTCAGCCGCGGGATTATCAAGAAACAGCCCGACAAGCAAGGGCGCCGTGAACAAAACAATAACCGTTACGGCCACATCAAGAACTACCGCATAAAAGGTCATGGTTTTAACCAGATTACGCAATGCGGATTTTTCTTCATCACTATAAAACATTGAGGAAAGGAGGAGTGCAACTGCGGCAACGCCGGAACCGAAGCAATAACAGATATTGCCTACGGTGGATATTACCGAATAAGCCGCAACTGCCACCGTTTGCCCTACTTCAAGCAATATTTTATTTAGCACAAAGACAAGCAACACAAGACTTATTTGGTTTATTACAGTAGGTATTCCGTATTTGATAAGCTCAATGCACCTCTTTAATTTAATAAGCGCCGTGCGGAATTTGAAAATACACTTCTTTTTTAAGAAATACGCCGCGCCTATAAAAAACACAATGTAATAGCTGAAGCTTGACGCAAGCCCCATTCCAAGCGTGCCGCCCTTTATTACAAACACATTCAGAATATCAAGCAGCACATCACCTAATGTCATAGCTATTACCGCCGCTACCAGCCTTTTGCGACTGCCGGATATCTGCATATACGGCACCATTATCTGCGCAAAAATAAACGCAGGAGCCCCTATTATGAAGCCGCGTATATAATCACGAGTCAGAAAAAACACCGTATTATCCGGAGTAGGGCTACCCGCTCCGAGCATAGTACAGATGGGAGAAGTAAACAAAAGCACCGCCAATAGCCCCACAAATGATACTGCCGCCGCTAAAAACACCGAGACAGAAAAGCAACCGTTGGTGGCTTCCATATCGCCGCTTCCCATTGTTTTTCCGCACATAACCTGAATACCTGCCGAAAGCATACTTCCGAAAGCGGCAAATATGAGCAATACAGGGGTTGCAAGTCCGTAGGCCGACATCGCGTCAACCCCCAAAAATCTGCCTATCATTATACTGTCTATCAGCATACATATCATTACCGTCATAGCCGAAACAATCTGTGTTATCAGCATTTGTCTGAAAACTTTTTTAATCATAACTTTTAATCAATATTTTTCCTTATTTTCAGTATATTTTTCCCGTCTTTATATTCGTAGTATACATCGTCCATCATACGCTTAGTCATAAAAATACCGAGTCCGCCGATTTCTCTTTCTTCCGCGGAAAGCGAAATATCGGGATCTTCTTTTTTAAGCGGATCATACGGAATACCGCTGTCAACAAAGGTTATCGTAACAGTAACCGGCTCTTTTGAAAACTCTACTCGTACAGTAGCATTACCGACATCAGGAGAATAGGCGTAATTTGAGATATTCACAAATATTTCCTCAACAGCCACATCCATTTGCATTTGCATTTTAGCAGAGCATTTTGCCTCCGCCAGCCGTGCGTTGACGAACTCTATCACCTCTTGCAAATTATCCACAACAGCTTCAATGTCAAGCTCATTGGGACTGCCTTTTTCCTCCGGCAACTGTTTCAATACTCCTTTTTCGGTTTGCGCCGCATTGTCAGAGCAATTGCGACCCGTAAGTTTATGATCATCGTTATTGTCATTTCCCGTATATTCCACACAAAGCATTGTTAAATCATCAAATTGTTCAGCACCGCCTGCGAAGTCATCCACCGACTTTCTAATGTTTTTAAGTATTTCCTCCGGTGACGCCTCAGGCTTTTGGTTAAGCGCCTGTATCATTCTGTCCGCACCAAAAAGCCGGTTTTCAGCATCGGTTGCCTCAGGTACGCCGTCTGTATAAAGAAAAATTTTTGAACCCGGGCTCAAAGTTAATTCGTATTCCTTGTATTTTATACCGGACATACCCCCGATCACAAATCCGTGTTTATCCTTAAGCAGTTTAAACACACCGTCGGGATTCTTTATAACAGGATATTCATGCCCCGCATTTGCGGCGGTAAGCTTTCCGGTGGAAAGCTCCAATATTCCAATCCATACCGTTACAAACATTTCCTCGCGGTTATTAGAACAAATAGCGGCGTTTGTATCCGTAAGTATCTGTGCCGGACTTTTACCCGCTATTGCATTATTTGCCAGAATGATTTTTGAGGCCATCATAAACAGTGCCGCCGGTACGCCTTTACCCGAAACATCTGCCACAGCCATATACAAATGGTCATCATCTATTAAAAAGAAGTCGTAAAAGTCTCCTCCCACCTCTTTTGCGGGATCCATAGAAGCATATATATCAAACTCGACACGACCGGGGAAAGCCGGAAAAGTATTAGGCAACATATCCGCCTGTATCCGCGTAGCAAGATTTAACTCAGACTCTATACGCGCGGTTTTAACATCCTTTTCATGCTGCGTCAGTACCATATTGCGACCCCGACGCGCTATATTGCAGCTAATAACTGAAGTAATTGAAAACATAAACCATTTGGGCAAATAATCGTAAAGCAGAGTATTTATAATAAGCATTCTATCGCTTGCGCCGGCATTTTTTACCGCCTCACCCAAGAATCCGCCAGTTGCTGTTATTTCGGTGCCCGCGGGCATAGTTACAATATTCAGGTTAATAAAGCCGTGCGTCGCACCCCATAAAGCGGAAAAAAAGAAAACCACCGTGGAAAACAGAGATGTAAATACCGTAAGTCGCTTTGAAAAATACCGACTGCTGAAAACCACAGGCAATATCATCAGAAGCGAAGCTTTGTGCGTAAGCATACTGTCAAGTCTTGCATACACAACAACAAGACCTATTATAAGCAGGTATTTAAGCCACCACGCGTCGTTTTTCACGAGTTTGCATATAAAAAGCAAAATAAGCACTTCCACGATAGCCTGAATTGTCGGCGGAAAAACACTTTCCCACGACAGAGGGAAAATTCCCACTGCGGTTAAAGCCACAACAAGCATAAGAACTATGCCGTTACACAAAAGTATAACGAATCCAAGCCGATTTGCCTGAACCTCGGTTTCGTGAAACATTTCATCAGCCGTAAGCCGCAGACGCAGTCTTGTAAATAAAGATTGTTTTCTTTCTTTCATACTATACGCACCACTTATTCAATGATTAAAATATCAGAAAACCCGATAATATCAAGTATTTTCATAACTGTTTCATCTCACCTTGCGCGTTTACAATATGTACTATGTTCATTATATATATTCCGCCGACCGTTTGCAAGAAGTTTTATATTCTCATATTGCAATCAACCGCCGAAAGCTAAACTCTATGTGAAGGATATTGATGAAAAACAAATCCGAACGGTTTTACCTGCGGTAATATCGTTCGGATTTTTACTGACAACAGAAAGCATATATACAACAAATTTCATCCATACATTTTAATTATTTCTTCCGCCACCTGCCGCCTGTGAACACAACGATCCATCGCTTGTTTTTCTATGTATCTGTGAGCATCAGGTTCGGTCATTTTAAGCTCACTTATAAGCAACCATTTTGCTCTGTTAACAAGGCGGATTTCGTTCATTTTTTCTTCTATGGAAAGTGTCTTTTTTTCAGTTTTCCTTATCCGCTCGCGCGCGCTGACCATCCAACCGGAAGCAATTTCAAGGACCGAGCGGGCAGTCGGCTTTTGAAGCAAAAATACGCCGTGCTCGGCAAGCTTATCGTATGCGTTTTCATACTGCTCGGCTCTGGCAAGAAATAATACAACCGTGTTATAGGAAGAAACAGTATCGATAGCAAATCGGAGTCCGTAATCATCAGGCAGGGGGGAATTTACAATAATAATATCAAAATCGCGCTCACTGATTGCCCTTTTCGCCGCGCTTATATTGTTTACCGTACTGACCGGAGAAAACAAAGGAACGGAAAAGATTTCGGGCATTGCGCTGTTGAATTTTTCTGCGGCGGATACAATAAGCACGCTATACGCCTGTTTTTTCAGACTCAAAACCGTTCCCCCTTTTCTTAAATAAGCACCTTAAATCTATTCTGCACAATAGATATTAAGTATCGTTGCAGGAATATATTTCTTTATAAAGTCGTCATTTTGTGCAGCACGCCTTGCCTCGGCTATGCCTTCAGGAAGCTTATGCAGGTACTGCATATTTTTTTCATCCGCTTTGTAAGCATTTATATCTATCGGCGCAGACATTTCTTTATTTTGTTTCATTCCGTAAAGACCGGACCAGATAAGCAGTGCAAATGCAATGTAAGGATTTGCTGTAGGGTCAGGAGAGCGCAGTTCTATGCGGCGGTACTCACCCTCCGCTGCAGGTATGCGTATAAGCTGAGAGCGGTTTTCATTGCCCCACGAAACATATTTCGGCGCCTTTCCATTTCCCAGGCGCTTATATGAATCCTCTTGCGGGTTAAAAAACAGCGTCATAGGTATCGCTTTTTCGAGTATTCCTGAAAGCAGCAGGTTATAATTGGCGGTTGATTCCTTCGTCTTTACAGAGCAGTTTATATGAAAACCGTTGCCCGCGGTATTTTGAAGCGGCTTGGGTGAAAAGTCCGCAAAAAGACCGTTTCGGCGCGCTACGGTTTTTACCACCGTCTGGAATGTCATAACATTATCAGCAGCGGTAAGCGCTTCGGTGTATCGGAAGTCAATTTCATTTTGTCCCGGTCCTTCCTCGTGGTGCGAGCTTTCAGGGAAAATGCCCATTTGCTCAAGGGTAAGGCAAATCTCGCGGCGTACATTTTCGCCTCTGTCCTCGGGAGCTATATCCATATATCCGGCATTATCGTACGGGATTTTAGTCGGGTTGTTCCTTTCATCAAGCTCCATAAGATAAAACTCCTGCTCAGCACCGAAACAGAAGGTATATCCGGCATCTTTAGCGTCTGCTATCGCTTTTTTCAGAAGTCCCCTTGTATCACACTGGAAAGGAGTGCCGTCCGGATATGTTATATTGCAGAACATTCGCACAACCTTGCCGTGCTCGGGACGCCAGGGAAGCCAAGTGAGCGTTTCCGGCTCAGGGTGCAGAAATAAATCAGAATGCTCCTCGTCGCCGAAGCCTGCTATGGCGGATGCGTCAAAAGCGATACCGTATTTAAAAGCGCGCGGCAATTCATCCGGCATAATAGAGACATTTTTCTGTTTGCCGAACACATCCGAGAAGGCAAGGCGGATAAATTTTACATCCTCCTCCGCAACATACTGCATAACCTCTTCTTTTGAGTAATTCATAGTACCCTCCGTTTTTAATTTGCAACATATAGCTGCTTATATGGATTTTTACTGTTAGGTGTAACAATCATAAATGGTGAGTTCATAATACCCTCGACAGTATCGCCGAACAAACGGCAGTATTCCGTAACATATTTTTTTATTTCCTTAAGGTCTTTTTGTGTGGCGGGTTTTTTTGATACCTGAGCCGGAAAAACAATATCCCTGCAATCAGAGCGCAAAATCATTCTTCCCCCATGCATACCTGTACAAGGAAAATTGCCGACTATTCTTTCATCTTTGCTTTTAAGTCCCAAAACTACTATTACGCCGCCGGCCTGATATTCGCCTAAAAAGCTTCCTGCGGTGCCGCCTATTACCATAACCGGCACTTTTTCCTTATACGCTTTCATATGTATCCCTGCGCGGTATCCGGCGTTGCCTTTTACATAAATACTTCCACCGCGCATAGCGTAACCGGCGGCATCGCCTATATTGCCATGGACAATGATTTTCCCATCGTTCATTGTATCGCCTACGGCGTCCTGCGCATTGCCGCAAACAACAATTTTTCCGCCGTTTAAATAAGCGCCGAGAGCATTGCCGGGAACGCCGTTTACGGTAACGATTTTATCCGACATTCCGGCTCCGATAAACCGCTGGCCGATAACGCCGGATAATGTAACGCTTTTTCCGGCTTTTCTTATAGACTCATTTATTGCCGGAAATTCCATCAGTTTTGTGTCTGTCGTCATATTATACCACACCTCCAAACTTTTTTCTACGAATTTCTTTATTAAAAATCAAATTTGAAGCGGCTTTTTTTGTGAGCTCGAAATCAATAGTGTCAAGTGGTGTTTTTTCCCGAATAAGCGAAGTGTAAATACCGGCCCGATCTGTACCGCCTAAGAGGATAAAACCGATTAAATTATTATCCTTTATAAAAAAGCGTTTGACTGAAGCGGAATCTTTTTCCTCTATCATTTCGCCGTCATAACTTCCGGCGGTCATAATGTGATAACCAAAAAAGCCAATGGAGTTCATTGGTATTGCGTTATTGAAAACCTCCTTGCCGCCAGCCATATTTACACCTGCCGTATAGCCGCCCGTATAGGCGTTTGGCAAGATTGCAAGTACTCGATTTGCGCCAATTGATAAGTCGAACCCCTCAGCACAGTCGCCTGCCGCAAAAACGTCTTTAATATCGGTTTCCATTCTTTCGTTTACTATAATACCCCGTTTTACACTTCCTCCAGCGTTTTTTACAAGCGAGGTGTTTGCCCTGACACCGACCGCCAATACTAAAATATCAAACTCCACATTTTTGCCGCTTTTCATATATGCCATGTTCTTATTAAAGCCGACAGCGGTATCCGACAACATAAACTTAATGCCGTTTTTTTCTAAATGCTTTTGCACAGCATAGGCACAGTCGGCGTCAAGGATACTTGAAAGCACCCTGTCCGCCAAATCGCAAACCGTTATGCTTTTAACTCTGCTATGTATGCCCTCGGCGCACTTAAGACCGATAAGTCCGGCGCCGACAATCAGCACACGCGATTCACTTTTAAGTGTGTCTTCAAGGGATAATGCGTCGTCAAGAGTCATAAAAGAAAACTTGCTGTCTACTGTATTGAGTCCTTCAAACGGCGGCACAAAAGGTTCCGAGCCTGCGGCGACACAAAGCGCGTCATACGAAAGCTTATTTCCGCTGTTTAACCGCACCGATTTATCATCTTTATCTATCATATCGGCGACGGCGCCGTAAAGCACCTTGCATTTATTGTCTTTATAAAACGAGTCGCCTCTGTATTTCATTCGTTCACAATCGGTCTTACCCTCAAGATAATAAGAAATAAGCGGGCGACTGTAAACCGGATGTTTTTCTTTTGATATAACGGTTATTTCACCGCCTTTATCAACACAGCGTATCCCTTCAATACAGCCGACGGCGGCAGTACCGTTGCCGATAATTACATAACTTTTCACTTTTCCTCGCCCCTTTCCTCATAGACTATTGCTTTATTAGGGCAACCTGTAACGCACGCGGGCGCGCCGCATGCGTTTTCAAGGCACAACTCGCATTTCTGCATAGTTCCGTTTTCACCCGGAGCCAGCGCACCGTAAGGACACACAAGCACGCAGGTAAGACACCCTACGCATTTGCCGCGGTCTATTTTTACAACGCCGTCCACCTTTGAAATGGCGCCGGCAATACAGCTTTTCACGCAAATCGGGTCGGCGCAATGACGGCAGGATACGGCAAAGCATATCTTGTCTCCGTCTTCAATATGAATGCGCGGATAAATCTTTTTATCTTTAAGCGCAAAAGCCATATCATTCAGTCCCGAATTGGCAAAAGCACAATTATATTCGCATAAATGACAACCGAGACACCATTCTTCATTTACATATACACGCTTCATATTATCACTCTCCCGCATGAGAAATACCGAGTATTTCGAGTTCTTTTGAGTTTAGTCCTACGCCGCGAAGCATAAGTCGATTACCGCGAAGCGCCTCAATAGAATTTATACCCATACCGCCCATTATTTCTTTGATTTCGTGTTGCCACGCAGTCATAAGATTTATAAGGCGCTCAGCGCCCATATCGGGATTAAGCCGTTTTACAAGATCCGGGTGCTGTGTTGCAATACCCCAGTTGCATTTGCCTGACTGGCATGTTCTGCAAAGGTGACAGCCGAGAGCAATTAAAGCCGCTGTGGCTATATAACAAGCGTCTGCGCCCAGCGCCACCGCCTTTACCACATCCGCAGCACTGCGAATGGAACCGCCCACTACCAGTGATACATTATTTCTTATTCCTTCTTCTCTGAGTCTGCTGTCAACAGCGGCAAGCGCCAGTTCAATAGGTATTCCAACATTATCCCGTATTCTTGTAGGCGCGGCGCCGGTGCCGCCTCGAAAGCCGTCTATGGCGATTATATCCGCGCCGCTTCGCGCAATTCCGCTTGCAATGGCGGCAATGTTATGCACAGCGGCAACCTTAACTATTACCGGCTTTTTATACTGAGTTGCCTCTTTAAGCGAAAATACCAACTGCCGTAAATCCTCTATTGAATAAATATCGTGGTGAGGCGCCGGAGAAATAGCGTCCGATCCTTCGGGTATCATTCTTGTTCTCGATACATCACCCACGATTTTTGCTCCCGGCAGATGACCGCCGATACCCGGCTTTGCGCCTTGTCCCATTTTTATCTCAATAGCGGCACCGGTACTTAAATAGTCCTCGTGAACGCCGAAGCGCCCCGAAGCCACCTGAACAATCGTGTTAGCACCGTATTTATAAAAATCTTCGTGCAGACCGCCCTCGCCGGTGTTATATAGAATACCGAGCGCGCTTGCGGCGCGGGCAAGCGACGCGTGGGCGTTATAGCTTATAGAACCGTAACTCATAGCGGAAAACATTAAGGGCATTGAAAGAACTATTTGAGGAGAGAGCGTACAGTCAATTTTACCGTTTTTGTCCCTTGTAATCGTATTGGGCTTTTTTCCTAAAAACACCTTAGTTTCCATAGGCTCACGAAGCGGGTCTATAGGTGGGTTTGTTACCTGTGAGGCGTTGAGTAAAATCTTATCCCAGTAAACCGGCAAAGGCTTTGGATTTCCCATAGAGGAAAGCAGTACTCCGCCGCTTGCCGCCTGCTTGTATATTTCGTTTATGGTATCGTTCTGCCAGTTGGCGTTTTCGCGGATCCTACAATCGCTTTTTACTATTTTTAGCGCCCTTGTCGGGCAAAGCGACACGCACCGCTGGCAGTTTACGCACTTGCTTTCATCGCTTATCATTATGCCGCGTTCGGTGCTGAACATATGTACCTCGTTAGCACACTGCCGCTCACATACGCGGCAGGCGATGCAACGGTCCATATTTCTTATAACTTCAAATTCGGGATATATAAAATTTACAGACATTAAAAATCCCCCTCTTTTATCTTAACTATCACCGGTTCTCCGCCGGCGGGCGACCAGATATTTTCAGCTTCCGGCTCCATTACCCTTATTGCCGCCTCTTCACTTGCTATAAATACCTTGTCATCTTTTTCGCCTACTACCATTGAGCGAAGCTTTAATCGGTCATTAAGCGCCATAAGTCCGCCGTCAAAGCCTAAAACTATTGAAAAAGGTCCGGTTACAAGCAAACTTGGAAAAACCGTTCGCAGATAGTTGTGTTTTTCTTTATCGTATTCATCGGTTTTGCCGTCAATCGTACTCCAGAACGGTGCCGCTATTACGCTTGCTGCCTCGCCTAATGTCAACCCCTGTCGGCGGATAAGATAATCAAGTATATATGTAATAACCTCCGTATCGGTCTGCAAATTACATTTATACCCAAACATTTCAATAAAACGGCGGTTTGCGTCATATGACGATATTTCTCCGTTATGAACCACCGAAAAATCAAGCAGAGTAAACGGATGAGCGCCGCCCCACCAGCCCGGCGTGTTTGTGGGATATCTGCCGTGCGCGGTCCAACTGTAGCCCTCGTATTCGTCAAGCCTATAAAATCTTCCGACATCCTCGGGGAAGCCCACAGCCTTGAATGTTCCCATATTTTTGCCGCTTGAAAAGACATAGGCACCGTTTAATTCATTATTGATTTTTACAACCGTCCGGGCGACAAATTCCTTTTCGTCAAGCTGTAAATCGGCAAGTACGGATTTAAGCGGCGTCACGAAATAACGCCATATAATCGGCTCGTCGGTAATTTCGGGTATTTTTCGCGTGGGTATGATTTCACCCTTTACAACCTCGAAATGCTCTTTTAAGAAAGCCTCGCACTTTTTTCTTGTATCGCGGCAATCAAAAAACATATGGAATGCGTAAAAGTCGCGATGCTCCGGATAAATGCCGTAGGCCGCAAAGCCGCCGCCGAGACCGTTTGAGCGATCGTGCATAGGCTCCATAGCCTTTACAATTCTTTGACCCGTCATCAATTTACCGGTTTTGGATATTACCGCCGCAATAGCGCAGCCGGACGGTATTCTTGTTTCGCCCTCTTTTTTCATCTTTTCACCCTCTAAAACAAATAAAAAAAGAGCGCCCGTTTTTACGCGGATAATTCCGCGTAAAAATGAACGCCTTTGCTCATTGGCTCATATTATACGCGCGGAATGCCGGTTTGTCAAGGAAAAATAAAAAAATTTCAAAAAAGGGCTTGACAAGTAAAAAAAACGGTTGTATAATACGCCACATAAAAGGCAACGGCGTCTTTAAGTTTTTTAGCTTAACGGTGCCGTTATCTCATTTTAATATGGAAAAAAGGCAAAGGCGTCTTTCGTAGTTTTACGAAGGACGCTTTTTCTTTTTTCGGCAAAGGAGATTTAAATTATGAAAACGGTAAAAGACTATTTCGGAAGCTTAGTATTTGACGACAGAATTATGAAGGCTACTCTCAGCGCAAAGGTTTACGCTTCACTTAAAAAGACCATTGAAGAAGGCGCCGCGCTTGATATCGGAGTTGCAAATGCGGTTGCCGCCGCTATGAAAGATTGGGCGATTGAAAAGGGCGCAACTCATTTTACGCACTGGTTCCAGCCACTTACCGGCATCACGGCGGAAAAACACGATAGTTTTATTGCTCCCTCGCCTGACGGCGGCGTTATTATGGAGTTTTCAGGGAAAGAACTTATAAAAGGTGAACCGGACGCGTCGAGTTTTCCGTCAGGCGGACTCCGCGCTACCTTCGAAGCGAGAGGTTATACCGCGTGGGACCCGACTTCTTATGCGTTTATTAAAGGAAAGACTTTATGTATTCCTACCGCCTTCTGCTCATACAGCGGTCACGCGCTTGATAAGAAAACGCCGCTTCTTCGTTCAATGGAGGCACTCAGTAAACAGGCCATTCGTGTTTTACACCTTTTCGGAAACGATAGCGTGAAGCGCATAGTGTCCTCTGTGGGTCCTGAGCAGGAGTATTTTCTTATCACCAAAGAAATGTATGACGCACGCCCTGATCTTCGCTTTACCGGCAGAACGCTTTTCGGAGCAAAGCCGCCGAAAGGTCAGGAGATGGACGACCACTACTTTGGCGTTATTAAACCGCGAGTTGCCGCATATATGGAAGAATTAAACGAGGAATTATGGAAACTCGGAATTCTTGCAAAAACCGAGCATAACGAAGTGGCGCCTGCACAACACGAATTAGCGCCTATTTATACCACTACCAATGTGGCAACCGACCACAACCAACTTACAATGGAAATTATGCAGAAAATTGCAGCCAAGCACGGCCTTGTATGCTTACTTCACGAAAAGCCGTTCGCAGGGGTTAACGGCTCTGGCAAACACAACAACTGGTCTATATCTACCGACAAAGGTCAGAACCTCTTATCTCCGGGAGATACACCGTATGAAAACGCACAGTTTTTACTGTTTCTGTGTGCGGTCATAAAAGCGGTTGACGATTATCAGGATTTGTTGCGTATTTCGGTAGCCACCGCCGGAAACGACCACAGGCTCGGTGCAAACGAAGCGCCGCCGGCAGTGATTTCAATATTCTTAGGCGACGAATTAAACGCGGTTTTGGAAGCAATCGAAAATGATACCCCTTATAAGGGAGCAGAAAAAACACAGATGAAATTAGGCGTTGATGTCCTGCCTAAATTTAACCGTGATACAACAGACCGTAACCGCACTTCGCCCTTTGCCTTTACAGGCAACAAGTTTGAGTTCCGTATGCTCGGCTCGTCAAACAGTATAGCTTGTGCTAATATTATGTTAAACAGTGCTGTGGCGGAAAGTCTTAAAATCTATGCCGACCGTCTTGAGGGCGCTAAGGATTTTGAAACGGCGCTTCACGATATGATAAAGAAAACAATCAAAGATCACAAGCGCATTATCTTTAACGGCAACGGCTATGACGACGCATGGATAAAAGAGGCAACCGAAAAGCGCGGACTATTAAATTACCGCACTACTGCTGACTGTATGCCGCACCTGCTTGATAAAAAGAATGTGGATATGCTGACGGCTCACAAGGTGTTCTCGTTAGCCGAGCTTAATTCCCGTTGTGAAATAATGCTCGAAAACTACTGCAAGTCGGTAACTATTGAGGCTAACACGATGGTCGATATGGCGAAAACCGAGATAGCGCCGGCAGTAGAACTGTTCACAGCAGATGTTGCAAAAAATACCGCAGCTAAAAAAGCGGTCCGTGCAAACATAGCCTGCGAATATGAAACAGGTCTTATTTCAAAGCTTTCAGACCTTACGGATAAAATCGCAAAGGGCGCCGATGAGCTTAAAAACGCCATTGTCGCACTTTGCGGCGCAAGGGATATTATAGAAGAATCAGCAATGATAAGAGACAGCGTTTTGCCTAAGATGTGCGAGCTGCGGCTTGCCGTCGATACCGCAGAAACGCTTACATCTAAGTCTTACTGGCCGTATCCCTCCTATGCAGATATACTCTTCAGCGTAAAATAAAAGGGTGATATATATGTTGACAGAAGAAATTGTAAAACTCATAAAAGAAACCGCTACGAGCGAAGTTTTCGGAGTGTGGTTTCTCATCGGCGCGGCGCTTGTGTTCTTTATGCAGGCAGGATTTGCTATGGTGGAAACCGGATTTACACGAGCTAAAAACGCCGGAAATATTATTATGAAAAATCTTATGGACTTCTGTATCGGTACAGTTGTGTTTGTACTAATTGGTTTTTCGCTTATGATGGCGGAGGATTATGCTTTCGGGTTTATAGGTGTTCCCAATTTCAAAATACTGACCGATTTCGGCGGCTTTCTTAAAAGCGGAGCGGCGCCTTCCTTCGTGTTTAACCTTGTTTTCTGCGCAACAGCGGCAACGATAGTTTCCGGCGCTATGGCGGAAAGAACAAAGTTTATTTCCTACTGCATTTATTCAGGTGTTATTTCTCTCTTTGTTTACCCCATAGAGGCAGGTTGGGTTTGGAACAGTAAAGGTTGGCTTATCGGTCTCGGCTTTCACGATTTTGCCGGCAGTGCCGCTATACATTCGGTAGGCGGGATTACAGCTCTTATCGGTGCTGTAATGGTAGGTCCCCGACTCGGCAAATACATAAAAGGTGAAGATAAAAAGGTTAAAAAGGTAAACGCCATTCCCGGTCACTCGATAACACTCGGCGCGCTTGGCTGCTTTATTCTTTGGTTTGGTTGGTACGGTTTTAACGGCGCCGCCGCTTGGGATAACAATTCTCTCGCCTCAATTTTTGTAACTACAACAATAGCACCTGCGGTTGCCACCTGTATAACTATGATTTTCACCTGGTTAAAAAACGGCAAACCCGATGTTTCTATGTGTATAAACGCTTCTCTTGCCGGTCTTGTGGGTATAACCGCCGGTTGTGACGCTCTTGACGCGATTGGCTCAACGGTTGTCGGTGTTGTTTCAGGCTTCCTTGTAGTATTTGTCGTAGAGCTTTTAGATATAAAGCTTCATGTTGACGATCCCGTAGGTGCCGTAGGTGTTCATTTGGCAAACGGCGTTTGGGGAACGATTGCGGTAGGGCTGCTTGCAAATCCATCTGCCCCGGCAGGATTAAACGGTCTCTTTTACACCGGCAGTTTCCGGCTTTTGGGCGTTCAACTCTTAGGTATTACCGCAATTCTCGGTTGGACGGCGGTTATGATGACCGCAACATTCTTAATAATCAAAAAGACGATAGGGCTTCGCGTTACTGTGGAGGAAGAAATAAAAGGTCTTGATAAAACAGAACACGGTCTTCCGAGCGCGTATGCCGATTTTGTCCCTGCCGTTGAAAGCATTGATTACGGATATGAAAATGCTGTTGCGGTAACAGGTGAAACACCTGTGTCGGAAGCAATACCGGTTAAAAAAGTGCCGACCTTTGACGACGGCACTCCGAAGCTCACAAAAATAGAAATAGTTTGCAAAGAACCGCGCTTTGAGGCACTTAAAAACGCAATGATGAATATAGGTATTACCGGTATGACGGTATCTCATGTATTAGGCTGCGGAGCGCAAAAAGGTCAGCCCGAATATTACAGAGGCGTTCAGGTAGAGGCAAATCTATTGCCTAAAATTCAGGTCGATATAGTTGTAAGCAAAGTGCCGGTGAGAAGCGTTATAGAAACAGCCAAAAAGGTGCTCTATACCGGACATATCGGAGACGGCAAGATATTTGTTTACGATGTTGAAAACGCCGTAAAGGTGCGCACGGGCGAAGAGGGTTACGATGCGCTTCAGGATGTGGAGTAATACAAGGGTGGTTTTATGTGTTCAGTTATAGGATATTGCGGCGAAATCTCAGACGAAGCCGCATTCAAAAAAGGATTCGCTCAGACAAAATCTCGCGGGCCCGACGACAGCAGAATTATAGAAGTAAAATCCGGAGTTTTAGGCTTTCACAGACTTTCAATTATGGGGCTCCACGAAGAAGGTATGCAACCGTTTATTTTAAACGGTTGCGTAGCCGTATGTAACGGGGAGTTGTACGGCTTTGCCGAGCAAAGGAAAGAGCTTATAAAAAAGGGCTACGAGTTTAATAGCGACAGCGATTGTGAGATACTTCTTCCTCTTTATTTTGAATACGGAACAGATATGTTTAATATGCTTGACGCCGAATTTGCCTGCATAATATATGACGGAAGAAGTAATGAATGGATAGCCGCGCGCGACCCTATCGGTATCAGACCGCTATATTTCGGATACGACAAAAACGGCGCCATAATCTTCGCAAGCGAGCCTAAAAACCTTGTGGATATTTGCAAAAAAATAATGCCGTTTCCGCCCGGTCATTATTATAAAGGCGGCAAGTTTATTTGCTATAACGATATATCGAAAGCGGACAGCGTTTGCAGCGATGATTTGGAAACCGCCTGCAAAAACATCAGAAAAAAGCTGATAACGGGAGTTAAAAAAAGACTTGTAGCAGACGCAAAAGTGGGCTTCCTGCTTTCGGGCGGACTTGATTCCTCTCTTGTCTGCGCTGTTGCCGCAAGAGAAAGCAAAAAGCCTATAAAGACCTTTGCGATAGGTATGAGCGAAGATGCTATTGACCTTAAATACGCCCGTCAGGTGGCAGATTTCATAGGCGCTGAACATACAGAAGTTTATATAACCCCCGACGAAGTTATTTCGTCGCTCGAAGAAGTAATACAACTGCTTGGAACTTATGATATTACCACTATCAGAGCTAGTATGGGTATGTATCTTATCTGCAAGGCTATACACGAAAGCACTGACATCAGGGTGCTTCTTACAGGCGAAATATCAGATGAATTATTCGGTTATAAATATACTGATTTTGCACCGAGTGCCGAGGAGTTCCAAAAAGAGTCCGAAAAGCGGGTCAGAGAGCTTCATATGTACGATGTGCTTCGTGCTGACCGTTGTATTTCGGTAAACTCGCTTGAAGCGCGAGTGCCGTTTGGCGACCTTGATTTTGCAAAGTATGTAATAAACCTTGACCCCGAAATGAAGGTAAATAAATACGGCAAGGGTAAATACCTTTTACGACACGCATTTGAAGGACTTGGCTACTTGCCTGACAGCATTTTGTGGCGTGAAAAAGCGGCATTTTCGGATGCGGTGGGACACTCGATGGTAGATTACCTGAAAGAATACGCCGAGAGTGTTTACACAGATGAACAGTATAAAACGCGCAGAATCAAATATAAACACGCGGTGCCTTTTACAAAGGAATCACTTCTATACAGAGAGATTTTTGAAAAATATTATCCCGGTCAGTCGGAAATGGTAATAGATTTCTGGATGCCTAACAAAGCGTGGGACGGTTGTAATGTAAACGACCCGTCAGCGAGAGTGCTCTCTAATTACGGTCAAAGCGGAGAATAATGCTATGGATAAAATTCTTGTTTTAGATTTCGGCGGTCAGTATAACCAGCTGATAGCCCGAAGAGTTCGGGCGTTTAATGTATTTGCGGAAATTAAGCCTTACAACAAAATATCTCCGGAAGAAATAGCCTCTGCCGGATATAAAGGCGTGATTTTTACCGGAGGACCTAACAGCGTATATGATAAGAAATCGCCGCATTACAGTAAAGACATACTCTCGCTCGGCATCCCGATTTTAGGCATTTGCTATGGGCATCAGCTGTTAGCATACATATCCGGCGGCAAAATAGAGCCTGCAAGGAGCGGAAGCGAATACGGCAAAACAGAATTGTTTGCCGATAAAAACATTTTGTTTGACGGTGTGCCGCAAAACAGCACTTGCTATATGAGCCATACTGATTATGTGAGCGAACTACCGGACGGTTTTAAGATTATAGCGCACACCGATAATTGCCTCTGTGCCGCTATGGCAAACGATAAAAACAGACTTTACGGTGTACAATTTCATCCGGAAGTTACCCACACCGAATACGGTAGTCAGATACTAAAAAACTTTGTGTTTGGCGTTTGCGGTTGCAAACCTGACTGGAAAATGAGTGATTTTATCACACGGACAACCGAAAAATACAAAAAAGAACTCGCCGGCAAAAAAGTTTTACTGGCACTCTCGGGCGGCGTTGATTCGTCGGTTGCCGCCGTTCTTTTACATAAAGCTATAGGTAATAACCTTTATTGCGTTTTCGTTGACCACGGACTATTAAGGCTGCACGAAGGCGACTATGTTGAAAAAACTTTGGGTGGTAAACTTGGAGTCAATGTTATAAGGGTAAACGCTGAAGAAAAGTTTTTAGGCAAGCTTTCAGGCGTTACCTCACCGGAACAAAAACGCAAGATTATAGGCGAAGAATTTATCCGCGTATTTGAGAGCGAAGCCAAAAAGCTGGGAAAAATCGACATCCTCGCGCAGGGCACGATTTATCCCGATGTGATAGAAAGCGGCAAAGGGGACTCGGCGGTTATCAAGAGTCACCACAATGTGGGCGGGCTTCCTGATGTGATGTCCTTTGAAAGCATTATAGAACCTCTGCGCGACTTGTTTAAGGATGAAGTGAGAGAAGTCGGAGAGAGGCTTGGCATACCGAAAGAGTTGGTATGGCGCCAACCGTTCCCCGGACCGGGACTCGCAGTGCGTGTTATCGGGGAAATCACGAAAGAAAAGCTTGAACTGCTGAAAAAGGCAGACGCTGTATTCAGGGAAGAGCTTGAAAACTCACAAAAAAGGCCAAGCCAATACTTTGCCGTTTTGCTTGATACTAAAAGCGTAGGCGTTATGGGAGATGGCAGGACATATGGTTACACCGTGGCGCTTCGCGCGGTGGATACCCATGATTTTATGACCGCCGGTTGGTCGCAACTTGATTATGATGTGCTTGAAAGGGTAAGCAGCCGCATTACAAATAAAATTAAAGGCATAACAAGAGTGGTTTACGACATAACATCAAAACCTCCGGCAACGGTGGAGTGGGAATAAGGAGAGAGGATTATGACAAAGTATATTTTTGTAACAGGCGGTGTAGTTTCAGGGCTTGGCAAGGGTATTACCGCCGCTTCACTCGGTCGTCTGTTAAAGGCGCGCGGTCTTAAGGTTGCCGCACAAAAGCTTGACCCTTATATAAATGTTGACCCGGGAACCATGAGCCCTTATCAGCACGGTGAAGTCTATGTGACCGGGGACGGTGCCGAAACCGACCTTGATTTAGGACATTATGAGCGGTTTATTGATGAGGATCTTAATAAATACTCTAACCTTACCACCGGCAAGGTGTATTGGAATGTGCTTAATAAAGAGAGGCGGGGCGAGTATTTAGGCTCAACCGTTCAAATAATTCCGCATATCACAAATGAAATAAAAGAATTCGTATATAATGTCGGCAAGCATTCCGACGCGGATATAGTAATCACCGAAATAGGCGGCACGATAGGTGATATAGAATCTCAACCGTTTATTGAAGCGGCAAGGCAGGTGGCACTCGAAGTCGGGCGCGAAAACAGTCTTTTTATTCATGTAACGCTTGTCCCCTATCTGCACGGTTCGGAGGAGCATAAAACCAAGCCCACGCAACACTCTGTTAAAGAGCTTCAAGGTATGGGCGTTAATCCGAACATCATAATTCTGCGTTGCGACGAGCCTCTGGAAGAGAGTATTTTTGATAAAATCTCCCTTTTCTGTAATGTAAAAAAAGACTGCGTAATCGAAAATATCACTTTGCCTAATCTCTATGAAGCGCCGCTTATGCTTGAAAAATCAAACTTTTCTTCTGTTGTTTGCAGGGAACTCGGTATTAAAGCAGAAGAACCCGACCTTGCCGATTGGTCGGCTATGGTCAAACGCATAAAGGAAAGGCCCTACACCACGCATATAGGTCTTGTAGGCAAATATGTGGCGCTTCACGACGCGTATTTGTCGGTTGCGGAGGCTATGCGACACGCGGGATATTTTTATAATACCCACATTAAAATCCACTGGATTGACTCCGAAAATCTCAATTCCGATAATGCAGAGGAAACGCTCTGCGGTCTTGACGGAATTATAGTCCCCGGCGGCTTCGGCGGCAGAGGAATTGAAGGTATGATAACAGCGGCAAAATATGCACGCGAAAACGGTATACCCTACTTCGGTATCTGCCTCGGTATGCAGATAGCGGTAATTGAATATGCCCGAAATGTCGCGGGCATTTTTGATGCGAACTCCGGCGAGTTTGATGAAAGCTGCAAGAACAAAGTGATTGATTTTATGCCGGGACAAAGCGATGAGGTGGACAAGGGAGGCACACTGCGCCTTGGCGCATACCCTTGCGAAATTAAGCCGGAAACTACTATGGCGCGTTGTTATAAATCGACAAGCATCAGTGAGCGCCACCGCCATCGTTACGAATTCAATAACGATTACCGCGATACTCTTAAAAGCTGTGGTCTGACTCTTTCGGGTATGTCGCCCGACGGTCTTTTGGTTGAAACGGTAGAGCTTTCCGACCGTGATTTTTATGTCGGCGTACAGTATCATCCCGAATTCAAATCCCGCCCGAACAAGCCGCATCCGCTTTTTTTAGGCTTTATCGGTGCGGCGTTCAGCAGAATGAAAGGCAAGTGATTTTATGCACTTTACAAAAATGCAAGGACTCGGAAACGACTATTTATATGTTTACGGAAATGTTCCCGAGAAAATCGCTGATGTTTGCACACGACTTTCCGACCGTCACTTTGGCGCCGGCTCGGACGGTATGATTTTTATATCACCGTCTCCGGTGGCGGATTTCAAGATGCGAATTTTTAATGCCGACGGCAGCGAGGCAAAAATGTGCGGCAACGGAATAAGATGTGTGGGCAAATATGTCTACGAAAAGGGATATACCGACAAAACCCGTTTGCGCGTAGAAACACTGTCCGGCATTAAAACGCTCAGCTTACGCCTTATTGCCGGCAAGGTAAAACAGGTATCGGTGGACATGGGAAAAGCGGAAGTATCAAAGGATATAACCGTTGCGCTTGAAAATGAAGAGATTGTCTGCACTCCGGTATCTGTCGGTAATCCTCACGCTGTTATATTTGTAAACAATGCGGAAAACGCCGCTGTTGCTACCCTCGGTCCGCAAATTGAAAAAAGCGAGCTTTTCCCCGACGGCGTAAATGCGGAATTTGCCGAGATTATAGGTGAAAACGCGATCCGTATGCGCGTTTGGGAAAGGGGAAGCGGTGTAACCTTATCCTGCGGAACCGGTGCTTGCGCCACAGCCGCGGCGGCGGTGAGTAAAGGACTGTGCGAATACGATAAACCCATTACAATAACGCTTGACGGTGGAATACTTGAAATTACGGTGAGTGCAGAATATAAAGTTACAATGACCGGTCCTGCCGAGACGGTATACGAGGGTGATGCTGTATGTTAAAGCCAAATACCAATTACGACAATCTTAAAAACTCTTATCTTTTTTATAATATTTCGCAGAAAGTAAATGCGTATCTTAAAGAGCACCCAAACACACATTTACTTCGACTCGGCATTGGTGATGTTTCTCTACCGCTCCCCGACGCTGTGATAAAAGCACTTCATGAAGCGGTGGACGATCAGGCAAAAAAAAATACTTTTCACGGATATATGCCCGAATGCGGCGCGCCTTTTCTCAGAAAAACGATAGCCGCGCACTATAATAGTCGCGGCGTTAAAATAAGCAATGACGAAGTATTTGTATCAAGCGGAGCAAGCGACGAACTCGGAGATATACTTGATTTATTTGACAAATCAAGTACTGCGCTTATTATGGAGCCGGCGTATCCCGCTTATGTTGACGCTAATATTATGGCAGGCAGAAAAATCATTCATTTGCCTGCCGGGAAAGAGGACGGATTTTTACCGTCTCCACCAAAAACGGCAAAAGCCGATATTATTTATATTTGTTCACCAAACAATCCTACCGGCGCGGTTTTCAATCGTGAGCAACTGAAAAGCTGGGTAGACTTTGCAAACAGACACGGTTCGGTTATCATTTTCGACGCCGCATATGAGGCGTTTATTGAAGATATTTTGCTCCCGCACAGTATTTTTGAAATTGAGGGTGCAAAAGAGTGTGCGATAGAAATATGCTCGCTTTCAAAAACCGCCGGATTTACCGGAACAAGGCTTGGATATACGATAATTCCAAAAGAACTTTCGCGCGGAGGAATGAATCTTAACAGTATGTGGGTGCGCAACCGCACAACTAAAACCAACGGCGTTTCATATATCATCCAAAAGGGTGCCGCCGCCGTTTTTACTGATGCAGGTCAAGCACAGATTAAAAAGAATATAAATGTTTATAAGAAAAATGCAAAAATACTAACAAACGCGCTTGACAAACCGGAAATTTGGTACTGCGGCGGTAAAAACGCGCCCTATGTGTGGATGAAAGTACCGGACGGATTTGACAGTTGGTCTTTCTTTGATTATCTGCTAAGCGAAGCCGGAATAATAGGCACACCGGGAGCCGGTTTTGGAAAATGCGGTGAGGGATATTTCCGCTTTTCGTCATTTGGAAATCCGGAAGATACCGCGTTAGCCGCAGAGCGGTTGAAAAAACTGTTCTCCCGGTGAAAAATATATGTGTCCGGAAAAATTGAATTTACAAAAAAGCTTGCTGTATAACTGATATTACCACCATCTGTCCTGTTTGTTATATTAAACAAATCCGAACCCAGCGCCCACCGGCTTAGGGTTCGGATTTGTTAAGTTTGGTGCACCTGACAGGAGTTGAACCTGCACCGAGTTGCCCCGACTAGAACCTGAATCTAGCGCGTCTGCCTATTCCGCCACAGGTGCATTGATATCTGCATTCTCAGTGAGCTTAATTATATAACAAACATAATACAAAGTCAAGAAATTTAAGCCTTTATATTTATTTGGAAACAAAACAGTTGCAAACTGCCTCGTATTAAATTATAATACAACTTGGTGATATTATGGCAAATGACAAAAAATTGGTAAAAGAGATTACATCTATGGATGATGACTTTGCAAAATGGTATACCGATGTATGCCTTAAAGCGGAGCTTATTGATTATTCCTCTGTTAAGGGATGTATGATCATTCGTCCCTACGGATACGCGATTTGGGAAAACATCCAGCGCATAATGGATGGTATGTTCAAAGAGACGGGGCACGAAAATGTTTATATGCCGCTTTTCATTCCCGAAAGCCTACTACAGAAGGAGAAAGACCATGTAGAGGGCTTTGCGCCTGAGGTTGCTTGGGTAACCCACGGCGGAGAAGAAAAGCTCGAAGAGCGTCTTTGCGTTCGTCCTACGAGCGAAACTCTGTTTTGTGATCATTTTAAAAATGTTGTACACTCATGGCGTGATCTGCCAAAGCTTTATAACCAATGGTGCAGTGTTGTAAGATGGGAGAAAACCACCCGTCCTTTCTTGCGCTCACGCGAGTTTTTATGGCAGGAAGGCCATACCCTGCACGCAACACCCGAAGAAGCAAAAGCGGAAACCGAGCAGATGTTGAATGTTTATGCGCGTTTTGCCGAAGAAGTGCTTGCAATGCCGGTTGTTAAAGGTCAAAAAACCGAAAAAGAGCGTTTTGCCGGCGCCGAAGCGACATACACAATAGAGGCGCTTATGCACGACGGAAAGGCGCTTCAAAGCGGAACCTCACATTATTTTGGGGACGGCTTTTCCCGTGCATTTGGCGTTCAGTATACCGATAAAGAAAACAAGCTTGTATATCCCTATCAGACCTCTTGGGGTACAACAACCCGCCTTATAGGCGCTGTTATTATGACTCACGGAGATAATAACGGCTTAGTTCTCCCCCCTCAAATAGCACCGATACAAGCGGTAATTATACCCATCGCTTCCCATAAAGCAGGTGTGCTTGATAAAGCGCGTGAAATAAAAAACAGGCTTGACTCCGTTTGTCGTATAAAACTTGACGAGGGTGAACAATCACCCGGTTGGAAATTCTCTGAGTATGAGATGAAAGGTGTGCCGCTTCGCATAGAAATAGGTCCGCGCGATATTGAAAATAACCGGTGTGTGATAGCCCGAAGGGTTGACGGTGAAAAGTTTACCGTAAGCATTGACGATATAGAAAATGAACTACCGAAGCACTTAGCCGAAGCGCACAGTGTTATGTATAATCGTGCGTCAGAACGCCGGGAAAAAATGACATTTACGGCTAAAACGCTCGATGAATTGAAAAGAATTGCCGAAACAAAACCGGGCTTTATAAAAGCCATGTGGTGCGGTGACCGCGAATGCGAGGACAGGCTTAAGGAAGAGGCGGGCGTTACCTCGCGCTGCATACCGTTTGAGCAGGAAAACATTTCCGACACCTGCGTTTGCTGCGGTAAAAAAGCAAAGCATATGCTTTATTGGGGAAAAGCATATTAGACTTTAGACGGTAAATATTTGATGCGGGGCGGATTGTGTCCGCCCCGCATCAGTCTGTCAAAAAACCTATTGAAAAGCTTACTGTCCTTAGTTATAATAAATATAATCATAATTCTATTATCAGAGGTAATCTTTATGCAAAAAGACAGTAAGGGATTTTTTTCGGTAAACGGAAAAAGACAGATACTGATAGCGGATGATGAATTCATCAACCGAGAAATACTCGGCAATCTTTTTGAGGATAAATATGACCTTATATTTGCGGAAGACGGAAAACAGGCAATAAACAAAATAGAGGAAAACAAAGATACTTTGTCTCTTGTTTTGCTCGATATTGTAATGCCTGTTATGGACGGATTTGAAGTGCTTAAATTCATCCGCACCTCACCCGAGCTTGCTCATATTCCGGTAATCGTCGCAACCTCCGACCGAGAGAGCGAGGCGAGAAGCCTGCACATGGGCGCCAGCGATTTTATTTCAAAGCCCTATCCGGACGCAGAAATAGTGCTCGCCCGTGTAAGAAAAACAATAGAGCTGAACGAAGATCGCCGGATTATAAGCGCAACTGAGCGTGACCGGCTTACAGGTCTTTATAATATCCATTATTTTAACCGTTATGCTGTACAGCTTGACCATTTTCATAAAGATACCGAAATGGATGCCGCACTTATAGATATTTATCATTTCCATATGATAAATGAACGCTTCGGCGCCGCATACGGAAATGAGGTGCTGAAAACCGTGGCCGCCTGCCTTAAGGCAATAGTCACCGAGAAAGGCGGTATGGTATGCAGAAGCGGTGCGGACACATTTTTAATGTACTTGCCTCATCAGGACGATTATAAATCGATTCTGAAGACGGCTGAGGACTCATTATCGGGTGAAGTGTTCAGAGATAACAAAATACGCCTTCGCATAGGCATATATGAAAATGTTGACCGAAATCTGGATGTCGCGGCGAGATTTGACCGCGCTCGTACCGCCGCCAACAAACTGCGCGGCAGTTTTTCAAACAATATAGGCTTTTATGATGTATCGCTTTACGAGAAAGAGCTTTTCGAGGAACAACTGATTGACGATTTCCCGACTGCTCTTAAAGACAATCAGTTTAAGGTGTTTTTTCAACCTAAGTACAATATAAAAGGTGAAAATCCGGTTCTTTCGAGTGCCGAAGCCCTTGTTCGTTGGTCCCATCCCAAGTACGGTATGGTATCACCCGGTGTGTTCATACCGCTTTTTGAAAGTAACGGTCTTATTGAACAGCTTGATAAATATGTATGGAATCAAACGGCACATTTGATTGCGGAATGGGAAAAGAAATACGGCGTCATAGTACCCGTATCTGTAAATATTTCAAGAATAGATTTTTATAATCCTTCTCTGGTTGACGAATTGGTGGCAATCTGTAATTCAAACGGGTTAAAGGCAAAGGATTTATTTCTTGAAATAACCGAATCGGCTTACAGTGAGGACTCTAAAAGTATAATTGAAACACTTGACAGACTGCGTGAGTATGGCTTCCGTATAGAAATGGATGATTTCGGCAGCGGATATTCGTCTCTTAATATGATTTCCTCGTTACCGATAGATGTGCTCAAACTTGATATGGCGTTTATACGCTCGGCTTTTAAGGATAAAAAAGATCTGCGACTCCTTGAAATTATGATAGACATTGCTAAATATCTGCATGTTCCCACCGTGGCGGAGGGCGTTGAAACCGGGGAACAATATCTGGCTCTTAAAGCGATAGGCTGTGATATTATTCAAGGTTACTATTTTTCAAAGCCCCTGCCTGCCGAAGAGTTTGAAGAACATATTAAAAGGTATTTAAATAACCTTTAAAGTAAAGGATGTTATTTCAGTGAGAACAGACAACTGTCGAAATCATATTGTACTTAAAAAATATCTTTCTCCGCTCTCTGTTTGGGCGTTAGCCTTTGGTTGCAGTGTCGGCTGGGGCGCGTTTGTTATGCCCGGAACAACATTTTTACCGTTAGCCGGACCCTTGGGCACTGCTATCGGCATTTTTTTAGGCGCAGTGGTAATGCTTATAATCGGTGTTAACTATTATTTGCTTATGAAACGCCATACCTCCCCCGGCGGTGCTTACACCTATGCCGGCGCGGCACTCGGGCGCGACCACGGCTTTTTGTGCGCCTGGCTGCTTCTTCTCACTTACGCCGCTATTATTTGGGCAAACGCTACCGCGCTTTCCATAATAATACGCTGTATTTTCGGCAATGTTTTTTGCGTTGGCATGAGCTACACCTTGGCGGGATATACCGTTTATTCCGGCGAATTGCTGTTATCGACCGCCGTAATTGTTCTCGGTTGGCTTGTATGTGTTCTCGGCGGCGCAGTACTCAAAATTGTTCAAACGGTTATGGCGTTATTTTTGATTGTCGGCATTATTACGGTGTTTATTTCCGTGCTTTTAAAGGGCGGCGTCGTATTTAAAGCCCCCTTGTTTGCAAGCGGTGATCCGGCGGTTCAGGTGGTTTCGCTTGTCATATTGGCGCCTTGGGCGTTTATAGGCTTTGAATCTATTTCGCACTCAACCGCTGAAATGAAATTCAATACTAAAAAACTGTTGCCGATTATTACACTGGCTTTGCTTGCCGGCGTGGTTGCATATACAATGCTCACCCTTATCGCGGCGAACGCCTTGCCGGACGGTTATGGCAGTTGGTACGAATACATAAAGGATTTATCAAACAATTCCGGTATACGGTCTATACCGACATTCTTTGAAGCAAAGCGGGTTCTCGGAAACACCGGACTTACCGTGCTTGCAATATCGGCGTTCAGCGGCATCATAACCGGAATAACAGCAAATCTTGTGGCTATAAGCCGCCTTGTTTTTGCTATGTCGCAAGACGGTATATTGCCCAAAAAATTCTGCACACTGTCGGCGCGCGGCACACCCGTTTTCGCCCTTACTGTCACAGCCGCCATATCCGCCTTGGTGCCCACGCTCGGCAGAACAGCAATAGGCTGGATTGTTGATGTTACCACCATCGGTGCTTCAATAGTTTACGCTTATGTTTCCATATCGGCGTTTGTTACCGGCCGGCGTGAAAAAAAGACTTCCTTAAAAATTTTCGGCTCTGTCGGTACCGTAATCTCGATGCTGTTCGTGTTTATGTATATTATACCGGACTTTCTGGGCAGTAGTTCATTTGCAACGGAATCTTATCTTGCTCTCGTTGTCTGGAGCATACTGGGTATTGCGATTTTCCGCATAATAATACAGAAGGATAAAAGCCGCCGTTTTGGAAAAAGCGAGGTCGTTTGGATAGCTTTACTGCTGATTATTGTGACTATTTCGGTTGTGTGGATATATAAGCTCACCGTAAACGAGGCGGAAGATATAGCAAACGATGTAAACGGCGTTTACTCAGAGCAGTTATCCGAAGCGGGAATTGATATGACTTCCGACTCTTTTGCGACCGAAACCGAAGAGTATATTGACGGTCGTATTTATGAGTTTGGCTCAATGGTAACAAGAAATATCATAATACAGATGGCTATGGTAACGGCTTCGGTGCTTATGGTGTTCAGCATTTTTTCGATTATCAAAAAGCGGGAAAAACAACTTGAAACCGAGCGATTGCGCGCGGAAGAAATAAGCGCGGCAAAAAGCACCTTTCTTTCAAGTATGAGTCACGACATCAGAACGCCGATGAACGCCATAACCGGCTATACGGCCTTAGCTCTTGAAAGCAAAAATCTGCCTGACGATGCACATGATTATTTAAGCAAGATAGATTATTCAAGCAAGCATTTACTTGCGCTTATAAACGATATACTTGATATGAGCCGCATTGAAAGCGGAAAGGTTGAACTGCAAACCGCGCCCTGCGACCTTAAAAATATGATGCGCGGAGTTTATGATATTTTCCTGAATCAGGCAGAGCAGAAAGGCATAGACTTTGTTGTAAATACAGATGTTGATGACCCATTTGCCGTTTGTGATGAGAAACGCATTAACCGTATACTTTTAAATCTCATTTCAAACTCTATAAAATTTACAAAATCCGGCGGCAGTGTAACGGTCAATTTGACCGAAAACTCGCGCAGGGACAACTCAGGCGTTTATATGATCACCGTTTCGGATACCGGTATCGGAATGAGTGAAGAATTCCGCAAGCATATTTTTGAGGCTTTTGAACGCGAAAAAACGCGCGAAGTAAACGAAATTCAGGGTACCGGACTCGGTATGTCGATTACTAAGGATCTTGTTGACCTTATGGGCGGCGAAATTTCTGTAACCTCCGAAAAGGGCAAAGGCACCCGGTTTGAAATTACCCTCTTATTGCCGATAGCGGATGAAGTTGAGTCGGCGACAGCGGAAGATGACGCATCCGATAATGTTGATTACAGCGGTATGACGGTTCTGCTTGTTGACGACAACCCCATAAATATAGAAATCGCTCAAATGCTACTTACAAATATGGGCTTTAATGTGGTGACCGCGGAAAACGGTCAAATGGCGGTCGATATTATTGCCAATGCTGAGGACGACGAGTTTGGCGCCGTACTTATGGATGTGCAGATGCCGGTTATGAACGGGCTTGACGCGACTAAAACAATCCGCAGTTTACAAGGAATCAAAGGAAAACTTCCGATAATCGCAATGACAGCCAATGTTTTTGCGGAGGACATTAAAAGAACAAAGGAAGCCGGTATGGACGATTACATTGCCAAACCGATAGAAATAAAGGAAATGACCGCGACGCTAAAACGAAATCTTAAAAAAGGAGAATAGAAATGCTTTCAATAAACGCATTAAAGGAATTCGGTGCAAATGTTGAAGAGGGGCTGGCGCGTTGCCTTAATGATGAGGATTTTTATTTAAAGCTTGTAAAAAAAGCGGCGGACTCTACCGATTTTGACCTCCTTAAAACCGCCGTTGAGCAAAAGGATTATAAAACCGCTTTTGAGACGGCGCATTCAATAAAAGGAGTGTTCGGCAACCTGTCCGTAACCCCGATTTATGAGCCGACAGCTCAAATAACGGAATTGCTCCGCGCAGATACAGATACCGATTATACCGAATTACTCGGCAGTATAATCAAAAACGGTAACAAGCTTAAAGAGCTTTGTAAGTAGAGATTTTAGATTTCAGACAGTAAACATAATATCACCCGGCAAGGTTGCCCTTGCCGGGTGAGTTTTTTTATCAAAATATGTCTACAGCCCAACCGCACAGATACTGGAACAGTCTTATTAAATCTATGTTATCCACCGAACCGTCGCCGTTTACATCAACCGCCGCTTGGTTTACCGTAACATCCCAACCTGAAAGGTATTGGAACAGAAGTACAAGGTCTTGGTTATTAACCTTGCCGTCGTCGCTTATATCACCCGGCTCGTATCCTATTACTTCTATTTCTCCTCCGACAGCCACAAAATCTATTACATTGTTTGCAATATCAAAGATATCGTCCGGGTCAAACTCAATACCTATCTCCTTTGCGCCTGTTTCTATATCATCAGCTAACTTAAAGGTAAGCGTGGCAAAAGTTATATCGGTATCCTTTAAATCTTTGTTGCCGATAAACCAGTTAAGCGTTACCGGACTGTTCCACGATTCCGACATCATTGTCTGACCGCCGATATCACCGAAGTTTACATCCTCAAGGGTAAGTCCTGCCGGAAAATAAACTTTAATTTTAGCCGATGTAATTCCGGGGTTGTTCTTAAGACTGATATTTACATCAACCGTTTTGCCGGCTCTTGCTTTTTTGCTTTCTACTACTATTTGAGGTGTATCTTCTTCGGGCTCGGGATAATAATACACCAATGATAAATTTTCAGATGAATCGTCGCTAAAATCATAACCTATACCATATGGAGCATAGATAGTTCCTTTGCAGAACTTAAATGCCCTTTCGCCTATCTGCTTGACATTTTTCGGTATTACTATTTCCCCTGATTTCAGACAGCCATAAAATGCAATTTTGCCTATTCTCTCTAACGAGTTTGGCAATGATACTTCTGTCACATTCCAGCCAAGACAACAATAAAACGAATAATCTCCTATGCCGGTAACCCCTTCTTCAACAATAATCTTTTTTATCAGACTATAATATTTAAGCCATGGAGCGGTACCAATCGCACTGTTATTGAGATAATCTTCCATGTCACCTTCACCGAAAATTCTCAGTGTTCCTTTAGTGTCAATATTCCATTGAAGATTAGCTCCGCACTTGCCTGAGTAGGATGTTTTAACCAGATCGTCTACCTTAACTGAATACTTAAAACCCGCAGATAATCTGGAGCATGAAACATCGCCATTTTGCAATTTTTTACATGAGCAAATATAGAATACAAATTCTCCGTCTCCATATCCCATTAAATTTGTCCAATCAAAATCAATGGTCGTTGTGCACAGACAATCTAAAAGAGCGTCGGTATCAAATAAAACCGTTACCCCGTTTTTTACTATTTCCAATCCTACGCTATCATAGTTAACAACTGAAAAATTTAGATAGCAATTAATTGATAAGCAATTTGGTAACGAGGATGGTTCTATGGAAAATATTTCAGTATTGTAACTAAAAGAATCAGCAAATGCCGTAAATGGTATGACGGATAATACCGACAAAATCATAATTATTAATAATACTACCGCTAAAAGTTTTTGTAATTGTTTTTTCATATTTCCACCCCGAAAATATTATTGTATTACAAATACATATCGTATTGTAATATATAAATAAGGAATTGTCAACAATAATATATATGTAGAGGTGATACGAAAATGATACAGATGAAAAATGAGCCGCTGAAGATTAAGCGGCGTGGAGATGACGGAAATACCATTATTTCGGTGAGAATAAAGGATGATATTTTAGCCGACCTTAACAAAATAGCAAAGGAAAGCAACTATTCAAGAAACGAGCTTATAAATTTAATTTTGAGGTATGGAATTAACAATTCCGAGATAGTATAACAGCCGCCCTGCAAAAGCAAGGCGGCTGTTATACTTTAATATGTTATTTTTTTGCTTTTTTCTTGGCTTTTTTTGCATCAAGCTTGCCACGCCATACAACCCACAACGGACCTGCTATAAAGAGCGAGGACACACAACCCGAAAGCAGACCGAAGGTCATCGGAATTGCAAAGGTGCGGAGTGAAGACAGACCGTAAAGCTCAGATACAACAACTATTGTTAGAACAGCGAGCGAAGTAGTAACCGAAGTTACAATATTGCGGGTTAAAATACCGTCTATACTGAGGTTCATATTTTCTTCGGTGGTAAGCTCGGGGAAGAGCTTTTTGTTTTCACGAACGCGGTCATAACAAACAATGGTATCGTTAAGCGAATATCCGAGGATAGTGAGCACTACCGCGATATAGTTTGAATCGATCTGCAGCCTGAAAATTATACAGGTAACAAAGGTCACCATAAGGTCAAGCACCAACGCGCAAAGAGCCGTAAGCGCCGCAGTGATACCGCCGATTTTCTTAAAGCGGATACCAACATAAACCACAACGAGCGCCGCCGCTATAAGCACGGCAACAAGGCTTTTAAGAAAAAATGTTCCTGCAACGGTAGGACTAACCGAGTTTGAATCATAAAGCTCGATATTATTATCGGGGAATTTTTCGGTAAGCTTCTCTGTAAGCTCCTCCTGAGTTTTCGCCGAAAGAGATTTTTTACCCACAAGAGAAATCGAAAAAGTATCTGTATCCCCTGCAATAGAAGTATTTCTCGATACGGTAAACTTATTCTTAATAACCTCACCTACGGCGGATGTGAAATCTTTATCCTTTATTTCGCCGGTAAATGAATAGGTAATTCTTGTACCGCCCTTAAAGTTAATATCAAGCGATACGCCGAAAATTATGCCCATAACGATACCTGCAAGCAGGATAGCGGCGTAAACTATCAGTGATATTTTGAAAACCTTTTTGGAGTTTATTTTTAAATCTTTTATGCTCTTAGCCATTTTTCTTACCTCCGTAAAGGGCGGGGCGCCTGAAAACAGAAAGCTTTGAAATGCTCCTCAACATAGTCTTGGAAGCAAGAACGCCCATTATTAGATTGAATATAACGCCTATAAGGAGGGTATATCCGAACGAATAAATAGAACCTGTGATAGAGCCGCCGAACAACGCCATTACCGGAGAAAGTATCTTGGCTATAAAGTTTTCACTGGTTCCGAAAGCACCCATAAGCACAAGCGATACGATAACGATGGTAACATTACCGTCAATAATCGCGGAAAGACTATTCTTAAAGCCGGAATCAATGGCTCCGTCAATCGTTTTACCCTTTTTAAACTCGTCTCTTATACGCTCAGCCGCGATAACATTACAGTCAACACCCACGCCGATCGAAAGAATGATACCCGCGATACCGGGAACCGTAAGAGTGAAGCTCTCGGTATTCGGGAAAAAGCCCGAAATGCAGGCAATAGTGCCGGCAAGCTGACCGAGCAGCGAAATTGAGGCTATAACACCGTGCAGTCTGTAACGCAATATCATAAGAAGACAAACAAGCCCAAAGGCTATCGCGCCCGCTTTAAGCATAACATCAAGCGCGTCAGAGCCGAGAGACGGGGAGATTATCTGCAGCTTGCTCTCATCAACCGTAAGCGCAAACGGAAGAGAACCGGCATTGATTTTATTTGCAAGGTCACTTGCCGCATCCGCCGTGCCCATACCGGTAATGACCGCCGTACCGTTGGTTATAGCGGTATTAACGGTAGGCGCGGAAATCTCGGTTTCATCCATCCATATTGAAATCTTCTGACCTACAAGCTCGGTGGTTGCGGTTGCAAATTTAGAGCTTCCCTCATTTGTAAGGTCAAGATATACCACATGCTCGCCCTTATCGTCAAAACCGGCGGTTGCCTTCTTGACATCGGTAGAACCGCTTAGTATAACATCGTCTTTATCCTCGTTTTTGCAGAAAGTGAGAAGCGCGGTCTCGCCCAATTCCTGAACGGCTTCCTGCGCGTTAAAATCGCTCTCGTCCGCCGCCCAGGGGAAACGCACGATAACCTGATTGTTAACATTATCCGCATAAACCTCATAATCTGTTATATTCTTATCAACCAATCTTGTTTCAATTATAGTTTTAGCGGACGCCATATCATCTTCGCTGATATCGACATCCTCCTTGTCGGGAGAAAATACCGCTTCAACACCGCCGGATATATCAATACCCCAACGAATGTCGCTTGCTCCCTTTACATAAATTTTTCGGGTGTCGCCGTAGTAATCTTCTATTCCGAAAAAGGCGGTATAAGTAAGCGCCAGAATCAGAATGAACACTACAAAAAACGCCAACCTCCCTGTTCTTTTGGTTTTCATCAAGGTTCCTCCGATTTCAAAGTCTGAAGTTATATAAGATTATACTAAATTTTTACAATAAAGTCAATCAGTTTATCAACTTTTCAAGCGCCGCGTACCTGACAGCCACGGTAAGCAAGTCCGCCGCTTCCTTGACCTCATCCGCGCTCGGATATGTAGGAGCTATGCGCAAATTGGAATCCTCCGGGTCAATGCCGTAAGGAAACGCGGCTCCCGCGGGGGTCAATATAAGACCCGCTTGACTGCAAAGCTCATCTACCCTTTTAGCGCACCCGGGCAACACATAAAGACTTATAAAATATCCGCCTTTCGGTTTGTTCCACCGCGCAATACCAAGCCCTGAAAGATTTTTATCAAATGAATCAAGAACATTTTTAAACTTGGGTCTTAATATCCCGGCATGGCGACGCATATGCGCCTTCAAATCGTCAAGCGAATGCAAAAGACGCGCATGTCTAAGCTGATTAAGCTTATCAGGACCTATAGTTTGAAATCTCATACGGGATTTCAAACTATCGACAATCTTCGGGCTTCCGGTTTGAGCAGCTACTCCCGCACCCGGAAAGGTGATTTTAGAAGTAGACGCAAATATTATCGGTAAATCGGGATTTCCTTCCTTTACACACTCATCATATAAGTTGAGAAGCTTATCACCGTTATCAACAAGATCATGTACAGCATAGGCGTTATCCCAGAAAATGTGAAAGTCCTTTGCCGCAGGTTGAAGCCGCGCAAAACGGCGCACCGTATCATCCGAATAGGTTATACCCTCGGGATTTGAATACTTAGGCACACACCAGATACCCTTGACCTTTTCGTCCTTAACCAGTTCTTCAACCATATCCATATCCGGACCGTCGCTGTTTATCGGCACGGTTATCATTTCAAATCCGAAGTATTCGGTTATGGCAAAATGGCGGTCATACCCCGGAGCCGGACATAAAAACTTAAGTCCTTCCTGCCCTGCCCACGGCTTATCGCCAAGGCCGTGCGTCATTCCCTGAGAAATGGTATCAAACATCATATTCAAAGAGGAGTTGCCCCCAACGATTATTTGCTCGGGCGGCATTTCGAGAATTGCGGCAAAAAGGTTTTTAAGCTCTGTAAGCCCGTCAAGCCCGCCGTAATTCCGGCAATCAATTCCGTCAACATTTTCAAAGCCGGTATCGTTACCGACCAAGTCAAACATTTTTTCGCTTAAATCCATATTATCCTTGCCCGGCTTGCCGCGCGACATATCAAGCGATAAATGCCTTAACTTTATCGCCTCGTATTGCTCTTTTATTTTACTGAATTCCCTTTTTAATTGTTCGGTGTTCATTTCAGTATACTTTAGCATTTTAAAAAATCTCCTAACTGATAACGGGTGTAACTCATATAATATAATATATTTGCGGATACTTTTCAAGAGTTATGTGCCGCTATCGTAAAAAAAAATAAAAATTTTTAAAGATTTTGCTTGACATATGCATTTTTTGGGTGTATTATGCCGATATAAAGCAAACCTGCGATTAAGAGTAGTAGCTTGGTATTTAAGTCTTAAGAGAGCGGTCGGCGGTGAAAAGGCTGCGGCAAGGTACCGGGTGAATGGACTTATGAGGGCAACCGAAAAACCTTACGGTTTAGTAGTAGTTGACGGTTTGTACCCGTTAAAGTACAGCGCGTATATTGAGTACGCGGCAGAGCGGATGATTTTATCATCAATCAGGGTGGTACCGCAGGATGTGTGTTTACAGTCTTGTCCCTATCAGGGGATGAGACTGTTTTTTAGTTTTTTATAGGAGCGATGGCATATGTTTATACTTGTGAAGCGATGGCGTAATGCCAAAGAAACAAAATAAAAATCCGACACAAAAATACCAATCAAAATTAAAGGAGAATTATAATGAAAAATGAAAAAATACCTTATAAAATATATTTGCAGGAAAGTGAGATGCCCAAAAGCTGGTACAATATGCGCGCCGATATGAAAAAGAAGCCGGCGCCGCTTTTAAACCCCGGAACAAAAGAGCCGATGAAAGCCGAAGAGCTCAGCGCCGTTTTCTGTGACGAATTAGTAGCGCAGGAGCTTGACGACACCACCCCTTACATCGAAATACCCGAAGAAATCAGAGGATTTTACAAGATGTACCGTCCGTCACCGCTTGTACGGGCTTACTGCCTTGAAGAAAAGCTTGGTACACCGGCTAAAATCTATTACAAATTTGAAGGAAACAATACCTCCGGCAGTCACAAGCTCAATTCCGCAATAGCTCAGGCCTATTACGCTAAAAAACAGGGGCTTAAAGGTGTTACCACCGAAACAGGCGCCGGTCAGTGGGGTACCGCGCTCTCAATGGCTTGTTCGTATTTCGGGCTTGACTGTAAAGTGTTTATGGTAAAATGTTCTTATGAACAAAAGCCGTTCAGGCGTGAGGTTATGCGCACCTACGGCGCTACGGTTACACCCTCCCCGAGCGAGACCACAAATATCGGCAAAAAGATTTTAGCTGAACATCCCGGTACTACGGGAAGCCTCGGTTGTGCAATTTCCGAGGCGGTTGAGGTTGCGGTAGGAAGCGAAGGCTACCGCTATGTGTTAGGCAGCGTACTCAATCAGGTGCTTTTACATCAATCGGTCATAGGGCTTGAAACCAAAACCGCACTCGATAAATACGGCATAAAGCCGGATATGATAATCGGTTGTGCCGGGGGCGGTTCCAACTTGGGCGGTCTTATAGCTCCGTTTATGGGCGAAAAACTGCGCGGCGAGGCAGATTACCGCATAATTGCCGTTGAGCCGGCCTCCTGCCCGAGCTTTACCCGAGGCATTTATGCTTACGATTTCTGTGATACCGGTATGGTATGCCCCCTCGCTAAAATGTATACATTGGGTTCCGACTTCATACCTTCCGCCAATCACGCCGGCGGCCTACGCTATCACGGTATGAGTAGCACGCTCTCCGAGCTGTATGACCAAAAGCTTATGGAAGCAGTGAGCGTTAAACAAACAGATGTTTTTGAAGCGGCTGAATACTTCGCTCGCGTTGAGGGCATCCTCCCGGCCCCCGAAAGCTCTCACGCTATTCGCGTGGCGATAGACGAAGCGCTTAAGTGCAAAGCGACAGGCGAAGAAAAAACCATTGTATTCGGTCTTACCGGTACAGGTTACTTTGATATGGTAGCTTATGAAAAGTTCCACGACGGAGAAATGAGCGATACCATTCCCACAGATGAAGACCTGGCTGTTGCCAGAGCAAAGCTTCCAAACATGGACTGATATCTTAAAAAACCTCTCACAGTTAGTTGACTGCGAGAGGTCTTTTTTTATCCTAAAATATATATTTCAACATTTCTTCGTCCGAAATTTTTGGTGGACGCCGCCGTCGGGAAAAATAAATCCACGTTTGTAGGGCGCTTCTTTATAAATCCGCCTGTGTCCGCCGCTACGGCGTAACCGTAAACATACTTACCGTCGCTCGTTTTTATATACATCCTTGTTCCGTACGGTATGACTCTCGGATTTACCGCAATATATCCGGGTTTCGGAGATACGCCGGTAGCGCAGTTATGCCCGGTATAGGTGTAGGCGGTTGCCTGAACGGTTACATGCTTCGTATAGTTCACGGGATTTCCCGCTTCATCAAGCTCAATTGGTATATCCGGCGTAAGCTGTGATACAGAGCTTACTTCGGCACTTGTCTTAACCGCAACTCGGCGAGTACCCAATGTTTTTATGGAATTCTGCACCGCCAAAAGCGTTATTCTGTTATCAACCGAGGTGTCAACCACTTCACCGTTTACGATTTTTTGAGTATATATTATTTGCTCTAATCCGTCTTTACCCGGCGAAGTAATCTGCTTGCCCTCCTCAAGGTTATCAGAGTAGACCGTATCTATTGAATGCGGCACGGCCTGGGTATAGCTTCCGCTAACATAATCAACATTTACATAGTCTATATATGTGTCCTTTGAAACCACACAGTCGAGCGCAGGCTCAATCATATCGTATTCATCAACAACAAATCCGGCATACGAAAGCACCTTTTGAACCGTATCGTTTTCTATCGCTGTAATCTTGTGAGTCTTATCTCCCGAAGTGATGTACACCGGAAAAGTTTTAAGAAGCGATATAACCGTTTTACCGCCAATACTATCGGTACTCTCTATCTTATAATCATCCGTGTTAATACCGGCACATCTTATAGCATTATTCACGCTTGCGGAAAGACTGCGAACAACCTTAGTATTTGAACCGTAGTTTATTTCGAAGGTGTTTACCTGCCCGAAAAACATAAAAGCAGAGAGTACAAGCGCCGCTGATAGCGCCAGACAAAACAATGCCCTTGGCTTTACAAAATCAAAAAGATATTTAAATGTATCCCTGGAAAATTTCAACATTCAATGTCTCCTTTTTCATGGTATCTCCATGCGTGCAACATTATATTCATCCTTTTTTATAATGTCAAGACAGCTAAAAGCCCTGATTTTTATGCACATTGCACAAAAACTCACGCCATTTAAAATAGTTACAAAAATGTAACCATTTGTTTTAAAAGGGTTATTGACAGTTTTTGCCAATTTAGTTGTGCAAAGTTACGAAATTGGCATATTATACATATATTATAGTAGTTTCAGTAAAAAAAATGATAAAAATACCGTTAAAAAAAGCCTTTACAAACGGCATAAACTATGGTAATATATCATATGGTTAAAAACTTCCTTTAAGCGCGGTACAGAGAGACCGGAAAGGTGTTACAGTTGACATATATATTATATATGTGTTGTAGTGTATTTTTATGCCGCCGCGCTTTGATGCGCGGCGGCGTTTTAAATTTCCTTTTAGAGAGGCGCGTTCGTTATGTCGGAATTCAAGGCAATGCTTATGGATGAAGCGGCGATTTACCGTGTTCTTAAAAGAATATCTCATGAAATTGTTGAAAAAAACCACGGCACTGACAGTCTTTGTATAGTAGGTATCAAGCGGCGCGGAGTACCTCTGGCAAAAATAATATCCGAAAACATTGCTGAAATTGAGGGCAAAAGCGTTCCTACCGGTACAGTAGATATCACATTTTACAGAGATGATTTGAAGCACATATCTGCCGAACCTGTTCTCGGAGATACCGAGCTGGGCTTTGATGTAACGGGTAAAACGGTGATTTTAGTAGACGATGTGCTCTACACCGGTCGTACAGCAAGGGCGGCTATGGAGGCCATAATGAAAGTCGGTCGCGCCGCCGCAATCAGGCTTGCGATACTGATTGATAGAGGGCATAGAGAGCTTCCCATCAGAGGCGATTTCGTGGGCAAAAATGTACCAACATCAAAATCCGAACGGATATCGGTAAAAATACCGCCTATAGACGATATAACGGCGGTAGAATTATACGGTTAAAGCAGGGAAACCTGATTTAATATATTAAACCGTACCGAGTGTGCGGAATATAAAGGAGAAAAAAATATGAAACTCGCTTACAATGTTCAAGACAAGCCGAAGTTCGGGCAATTACTTATTTTTGCCTTCCAGCAGCTTCTGGCGATCCTCGCGGCAACAATCGCCGTACCTGCTATCGTAGGAAACGGTATGTCGCAATCGGCGGCTCTGTTCGGCGCCGGCGTAGGTACTCTTGTGTACCTTCTGTTCACCAAATTCAAAAGCCCCGTGTTCTTAGGCTCATCCTTTGCGTTTTTAGGCTCTATGTTTGCAGCCTTCGCAGGCGCCGCGAGCGCGGAAGCCGGATACGCCGGTATTATCCTCGGCGCTATCTTTGCGGGCCTCGTTTATGTGGTTATTGCACTGATCGTTAAAATCGCCGGCGTTAAATGGATAAACAAGCTCATGCCTGCGGTTGTTATAGGACCTACAGTTGCAATAATCGGTTTATCCCTTGCAGGCAATGCAATAGGCGACCTTTCACTTGGAAAAGTTCTCGATAAAGAAGGTGCTTCGGTAGCAAATCCTTATCTTTGCATAATCTGCGGTATCGTAACTCTTATTACAGTTATCATCTGCTCGGTTTACGGTAAGAAAATGCTCAAGCTCATACCCTTTATCATAGGTATTCTTGCAGGCTACGCGGTAGCGGCAATAATTACGATAATCGGTATCAACACCGGCAATGATTCACTTAAGATAATCGACTTCAGCGTATTTGAGAATATGAAATGGTTTGCTATCCCTGATTTCACATTTATAACAGCACTTGACGGAATCAAAGCAATTACCGGAAAATACATAGCAACCGTAGCGGTAGCTTATGTACCGGTTGCATTCGTTGTATTCGCTGAGCACATTGCGGACCACAAGAACCTCTCAACAGTAATAGAGAGCGATCTCCTCGAAGAGCCCGGCCTCCACAGAACACTTCTCGGTGACGGCATAGGTTCAATGGCAGGCGCTTTCTTCGGCGGTTGTCCGAACACAACTTACGGCGAGTCGGTAGGCTGTGTCGCCATAACCGGTAACGCTTCAATCGTTACAATACTTACAACCGCAATTATGGCTGTGGTAATCTCTTTCTTCGGACCGTTCGTAACCTTCCTTTCTACTATACCCAACTGTGTAATGGGCGGCGTTTGCATGACCCTCTACGGATTTATCGCGGTATCCGGTCTTAAGATGCTTCAGCCGGTTGACCTCAACGAGAATAAAAACCTTTTCGTTGCAGCTGTCATTCTTATAGCGGGCATAGGCGGATTTACTCTTACTTTCGGCAAGGTTACACTTACAGAGGTTGCCTGCGCACTCATCCTCGGCATCATCGTAAATCTCATTGTTTCAGGCAAAAAGGATGAAAGAGTTGAGGTTGTAGAAACTAATACAGCTGAATAATAAATATCTTAGCAAAAAACAAACCGGCGAGGAATACCTCGCCGGTTTTCTTCTTTTGTTTGATAAAATGTATTATATAGCCGTTTCGTGTGCGACATCAATCATTCCAGCATCAAATGTCTTGGTCATATTAAGCGCCTCAAAAATATCAAAATCAACTATTTCACCGCGCTTATAAGCCACAACTCTGTTTCCGATGCCCTTATAAAGCAGATGAACCGCCGCGTTACCCATCTGGGTCGCTCGTACCCTGTCCCGCACCGTGGGACTGCCGCCGCGTTGAACATGGCCGAGTATTGTGGCGCGCGAATCAATACCGGTATTTTCCTGAATATACCGGGCAATTTTTTCAACTCCGCCAACGCCCTCTGCAACAACAATAATAAAATGCTTTTTGCCTGTTTTTTTCACATTGTCTATTTTCTTTACGAGCATATCAAGGTCCACGGGAATTTCAGGCACTAATATTCCGGTAGCGCCCGTAGCTATACCCACCTGAAGAGCTATATATCCGGCATGCCTGCCCATAACCTCGATTACCGAGCAACGATGATGTGACTGAGCCGTATCTCTTATTTTATCAATCATATCTACGGCGGTATTCATCGCGGTATCAAAACCGATAGTGTACTCAGTAGAAGCTATATCGTTATCAATGGTACCCGGAACACCTACGCAGGGTATGCCGTGGTTTGATAAATCTCTGGCGCCTCTGAAAGAACCGTCTCCTCCGATTACGACGACACCCTCTATTGAGTGCTTCTTACAGGTGTCTACCGCCTCGAGTACACCCTCCTCTGTCATAAACCGCTTACTTCTCGCGGTATAAAGCATTGTGCCGCCCCGGCTTATTATATCGGATACGGATCTTGCGTCAAGATCTACTACCTCATCGTGTATAAGACCGCTGTATCCGCTTTTAATCCCCTTAACATTCATACCGAGCGATACTGCAGTTCTCACCACCGCGCGAATAGCGGCATTCATCCCCGGCGCGTCGCCGCCGGAAGTTAATACTCCTATTGTTTTCATATAAATCATCTCCGACACTAAATATACAACACACTTAAGAAAAATTCAAGCAAAATCATTCCATTTTAACATTTTTATCACCCAAAAGGTTCTTAAGCTCTGCTATCATTTTTTCATCATTCTGTACAAACAGTCTCTCAGGTGCCAGAAATCTTTTTTCAGTATCCCGACAAAAAACTACCACCTGAATATTTCCGCTAAAGCGGCGAAGTATATTTTGAGCCGCTAAAAAATCAGGGCTTTTTATTCCACTTACACGGATTTTAAGCTGCTTAGGTGTTGCCGCTTCATTTAAAAGTGTTTCGTCCACAGCAGCAACACTCTCACATATTATTTCGGTGTTTCTATCCTCGCGCTCGCTTACCTTACCGGTTATTATAACTACGGCGCCCTCTGTCAAAAGATGTCTGTACGCCTCATACGCGGCAGAGAAAACGGTTATATCAGCCGCGGCGGTTGTGTCCTCTCCCACAGCCGCCGCGAGAACTGCTCCGCTTTTAAGCGTTCTCACACTTATATTCCCTATTATCACCATTATCTTTATACGCGCCCCATCCGGCACCTTGCCGCTTATAATATTTATTACCGGAGTACACCCCGCTCTTTTTGCGGCAGAAGCATATTCAGCCATAGGATGACCTGAAAGATACATTCCGGTAGACTGTTTTTCAAGGCTTAAAAGCTCACTTTGCGGCATTTCTTCAACCGCTGCTACCTCTACAACACCCTTGTCCGATTCATCAAAAAATCCGATTTGTCCTTTGCCGGAAAAACGGTTTTCCTCACCTATGACCGACAATATCTTGTCAACCGAAAATAACATACTGCGGCGATTTGGGCCAAGCCCGTCAAGCGCGCCGCTTTTAATAAGCCCGTCAAGCGCGCGGCGATTAAGTTCTCTGCCATAGTTACGAGAACAAAAATCGTACATATCTTTATATTTGCCGCCGGTTTCTCTCTCGGCTATGAGTTTTTCAATAAGCGTTCTACCGAGATTTTTAACAGCTAAAAGTCCGAAACGGATACCCTCTTTAGTTGCGGTAAATCCTTCACGGCTTTCGTTTACCGACGGCGGTAATATATCTATTTTTGAGTTTTTACATTCGGCGGTATAGAGCGATACCTTATCCGATGAATCGAGCACGCTCGTAAGCAGTGCCGCAAAGTATTCTTTCCTGTGATGACATTTAAGATATGCGGTAATATATGCCAGCACCGCGTATGCCGCCGCATGCGACTTGTTAAAGGCGTATGAACTGAACGCCGACATTTCGTCAAATATTTTTTTTGCTGTTTTTTCAGGAACTCCGCGGTTTACAGCACCTTCACACAATACATTTCCGTTTGCGTCCTTCTCGCCGTAAATAAACGCTTCTCGCTCACGCGCCATAACATCGTGTTTTTTCTTTGCCATAGCGCGCCTTACAATATCCGCGCGGCCGAGCGAATAACCGGCGAGACTTCTGAATATCTGCATAACCTGTTCCTGGTAAACTATGCAGCCGTAAGTAACGCTCAAAATCGGTTCTAAAAGCGGAGTATCGTATTTTACATCCTCCGGATGATGACGGTTGTGAATGTATGTGGGTATTGAATCCATAGGTCCCGGCCGGTAAAGCGAGATTATCGCGATTAAATCTTCTATACCTGCAGGTCCGAAACGGACAAGTACATTTTTCATTCCGTCAGACTCAAACTGAAATACTCCGTCGGTATCTCCCCTGCCCATCATTTTAAGCGTGGCAACATCGTCCATAGGTATCTTGTCAACCGAAAAACCGGGATTTTCAGCTCTGACTGCAAAGGCGCAATCAGAAATCACCGTAAGATTGCGCAGTCCCAAAAAGTCCATTTTAAGAAGTCCCAACTCGTCAAGCGCCGTCATTGTATACTGGGTTACAACAGCGTTATCATTTAGTGACAGAGGCACATAATCGCTGACCGGTCTATCTGATATAACCACTCCCGCCGCATGAGTTGAGGCATGGCGCGGCATTCCCTCCACCCTCATTGCCATATCAAGCACTTGCTTTGCGCGCTCATCCGATTCATACAGTGCTTTCAAGTCCTTCGAGCCTTCTATCGCACTCTTTAATGTAACCCCAATTTTATGAGGCACCAGCTTAGCAAGCCTGTCACAAAATGCATACGGGATATCCAAGGCTCTGCCCACATCCCTTACCGCCGCACGCGCGGCAAGCGTACCGAAGGTAACTATCTGCGCCACATGATCTTCACCGTACTTCTGAATGACATAATCTATTACCTTTTGTCTTTTTACATAGCAAAAATCTATATCGAAATCGGGCATTGACACCCTCTCGGGATTTAAAAAGCGTTCAAAAATCAGATTGTATTTAAGCGGGTCTATACCTGTAATTCCCATACAGTAAGCCGCAAGACTTCCGGCTCCCGAGCCGCGCCCGGGGCCTACCGATATATCATGCGTCTTTGCGTAATTTACAAAGTCGCCCACTATAAGATAATAATCCACATACCCCATATCGTTAATTACGGAAAGCTCGTAATTTAAACGCTCGGTAGCCTGCTTTCCGGGGTTTTCACCGTAAATTCTGTGGAGCCCGTCAAAACATAATCGCTTAAAATACTCGAAATGGTCCTCGCCGCCGGTGTCAAAATATGGGAGTTTGATTTTTCCGAATTCAAAAGCAACATTACATCTTTCGGCAATATTCCCGGTATTATCTATTGCTTCGGGACAATCGGGGAATGCGGCTCGCATTTCTTCTTCGCTTTTGAGATAAAACTCATCCGTTTTAAACTCAAGAGCGTTTTTTTCGTTGATTTTACTTCCGGTCTGAACGCACAAGAGCACCTTGTGCATAAAGGAGTCTTCTTTCTCAATGTAATGCACATCGTTGGTTGCAACAGTTTTTATGCCCGTTTCGCGCGAAAGCTTCATGAGATAGGGATTTATACGCGCTTGTTCGGGCAGGTTGTGGTTTTGCAATTCAAGAAAAAAATTGTTTTCTCCGAACACAGATTTATACCAAATTGCAGTATCCTTTGCGCGCTGATAATCTCCGGCAAGCAACGCCTGAGGTATTTCGCCCGCCAAACAGGCGGAAAGAGCGATAATGCCTTCATGATAAGCTTCAAGCAACTCCTTATCTACCCGCGGCTTTGAGTAAAAGCCCTCTGTAAACGCAAGCGATACAAGCTTTATAAGATTTTCATATCCCCTGTTATTCTCACAAAGAAGCACTAAATGACTGTACTGGCTATCCGGGCCTTTTTGCTTATCGGTTCGCTTTCTCGGAGCTACATATACTTCACAACCGATGACAGGCTTTATCCCGCGCTTTTTAGCCGCTTTGTAAAACTCTATGGCGCCGTACATAACACCGTGGTCGGTAATGGCTACTGCGGTCTGCCCAAGAGCTTGCGTCCTATCAAGAAGACTCTCGATACGGCAGCATCCGTCGAGCAAGCTATATTGCGTATGAAGGTGAAGATGTGCAAAGGACACACCGCATCACTCCCTCTTTTAATTCTTATTTCTTTCCTGATATAATTCCACTAACCGTTTTAATCTGTGATTAAGCCCCGACGGACTTATTTTTTCGTCACTTAATGCGCATAATTCCTTTATTGACATTTCCGGATTATCAACCCTTAGCTTTGCGGCATAAATAAGTTTACCGTCAAGTGTTTGCAGTATTCCTTTTTTTCTTAAAAAATCTATTGCCTTGCGCTGTTTTATAGAAGCCTCCACCATACGGTCAAGATTAGCGTTATCGCAATTTGCCGCCCTGTTCATATTGTTTCTTACACTGCTTAGTATGCTCATTTCTATAAGCTCAAGGCTTCTTGAGGAAGCGCCTATTAATGCCAACAGGTTTGTTACCATTTCGTTGCGTTTTATATAAACTACATATGCGTTCTGCCTGACCGCGAGATTTGTCTCGATATAATGGTCTTTCAAAACACTTCTGAACTCCTCGGCACGCTTTTTGTCACGCACTAAAAAGTCTACCCGACTTGTCTTTTTCGGGTCGCTTATCTGACCGCACGCCAAAAACGCTCCCCTTACAAAGCAGGCTATCTGACTATCGCCCTTAAGCTCATCAAGATTGATTTTCCCTTCATATATTCCGAAATCGACAGAAGCTAACAGTTTCAGCCTGTCCGCTTCGCTTATGACCTCAATCCTGTAAACCGTTTTTTTACCCCCGCCCGTTTCTATTTGCGCCTTTACCGAATAAACTTCGTTTAACAACTCGCAAAACAGCTCGGCTACCGCTTTAGTTTCGGTTTGCATTTTTATATTGCTTACTGAAAAAGACCGACTGAAAAGCAGAAAGCCGTATATAAGCGGCATTTTGGCATATTCAGGCAGTCTCAACTCGCACAGTTCGGTTTTTATATCGGATGAAAACGACATTTTATCACCTAACTCTTAATTATATCCCTATGTATGGCACTGGCATTATACCCTTTCCTTTTAAGGTAATCGCAAAGAAGCTCGGCAAATGCTACGGAGCGGTGCTTACCGCCGGTACAGCCGAAAGATATTACCAGCTGACTCTTGCCCTCTTTAATATAAAGCGGTATGGCAACGTCGGCAAAAGCAAACACCATATTGCGGAAACGCTCACTTTCTTGACTGTTCATCACATAATCGCTCACCTGTTTTTCAAGCCCGGTTTTATGCTTGAACTCTTCAATGTAAAAAGGATTTGGAAGACAGCGAACATCAAAAACATTATCGGCATCAACATCAATTCCATACTTAAAACCAAAGGATTTGCAAAGTATTCTGAGTCCCTCTTCCGCCTTCTTTAAAAACATTTCGGTAAGTATTGCTTTAAGCTGTGCACTTGAAATAAGGCTGGTATCAATATAAAAATCCGCGTCTGAGCGAATGCGGGAGAGCTTTTTACGCTCAAGACTTACCGCATCGGACAATGACACATCCCGCGTATCGCAAAGCGGATGCTTACGGCGGTTTTCTTTATATCTGCGGATAAGGACATCGTTTGAGGCGTCAAGAAACAGTATTTTGTACTTAATGCCTTTTTCTTTGAGGTCTCCTAACACCTTTAGTATCTCCTCAAACATACTTCCGCCGCGTATATCGGTCACAACAGCGAGTTTTGAAAAGCCCTCGCTTTCCCTCTTTGACAAATCAACAAACGCCGGTATGATAGCAGGCGGAATATTATCAACGCAATAGTACCCCATATCCTCAAGTGCGTTTACCGCCTGAGATTTTCCCGCCCCTGAAAGACCGGTCACTATCACTAAATCCATTATTCATCCCTGCCCATATAAACAACTTCGGTTTGCAGCATAATGTTACTGTCTTTAAAAACCTTTTCTTTTATGATTTTAATAAGTTTTTTAACATCGGAGCTTTTGGCATTACCGGTGTTTACTATAAAACCCGCATGCTTTTGACTGACCGCCGCACCGCCTGCGCTTATACCCTTAAGTCCGCTTTTCTCTATGAGCATACCGGCAAAATTACCTTCCGGGCGACGAAACACACTGCCGGCGCTCGGCATATTCAAAGGCTGTTTCTGCTTTCTTCTTGAAAGGAAATCCTCCATTTTTTCGAGGATTTCAGACGGCTTTTTATAATCCAATTCAAAGCTTGCCGAAAGTATGACACCGCCATTTGCCTGAAAAATACTTTTTCTATAAGCGAGGCACATATCCTCCGCCGCGATTTTCTTAATATCGCCCGATTTATCAAGATACCGTGCCGAAATAATACGGTCTTTTATTTCACCGCCGTAAGCTCCGGCGTTCATATATACGGCGCCACCCACAGTACCCGGTATTCCGTAAGCAAATTCAAGTCCCGAAAGACCGGCCTTTTGAAGCTTTATGCAAAGCGACTGCAGACTATTCCCCGCCGCCGCTTCAGCGGTGTTTCCGAAAATCTTAATTCCCCTCATTTTATCAAGGCAAATAACCGCGCCTTCCACGCCGTTGTCAGACGCAAGTATATTAGAACCCTTGCCGAGTATAAAATAGGGCACCGCCCGTTTCTTTGCCGCTTTTACCGAAAAAACCAGTTCTTCCTCGCTTGCAGGCAACACGAACACATCGGCGTTACCGCCGATTTTAAAGGTAGTATGTTTTTTCATAGCCTCATCGCATAAAAAAACAATACCGTGATTTTTTATATCCTTTATAAACTCCGGCTTGCCCATAAATACTCCTGTAAAAATTATTTCTGCTCGCCTATATATGCCGCGCCGATAATTCCCGCGTCATTACCAAGCTGCGCCGCCTTTATAACTGTTTTCTTTTCAATGGTTCTCGCATAGTTATCACTGCCGACAATTCGTGTAAGCGGTTTTATTATCGTATCGCCCTCTTTGGAAATACCGCCGCCGATACATAAAATACCGGGCTGAAAAATATTTATAAAGTTGGTAATGCCAACGCTTAAATAGTTGATATACATATCAACCACCTGCTTGCCGGTCTCATCGCCGGCTCGCATTGCGTCAAACGCGGTGAGGCCGTTCACTTTTAATAGATCTCCGTCGCATATCTCCCACATAATACTGCTTGAATTCTTTATCATCGCCTGCTTGGTCTGACGAATAAGCGCCGTTGCTGAAGCATACGCCTCAAAGCATCCGTTTCTGCCGCAAGTACACGCTTCCCCGTTCATTTGTATTACGGTATGTCCGAGCTCGCCGCCCGCACCGTTGTAGCCTGCGCGTATTTTACCGTCTAATATAATTCCGCCGCCCACACCCGTACCGAGCGTTATCATTATAAAGTCCTTAGCACCTTTGCCCGCACCGGCTATATATTCGCCGTAAGCCGCACTGTCAGCATCGTTTGCGACAAAGAATTTTTTTCCTGTGCGTTCTTCCATCATATCTGCCAACGGAACATTATTAAATCCTAAATTATTTGCGTATATCACCTTGCCGGTTTTTGCCTCAACCGAGCCGGGTGTGCCTATACCGAAACCGGAAATGTCATCTATCGTAACTCCTGACCGCTTTATAGCCTCAAACGCCACCTTCGCCATATCGTCCGCTATCTCCTGCGCGGGACGGGGTGCCAGCGTTTTAATGTTAGATTTTGCCACTACACTGTAGTTTTCATCCACTACTCCGGCAACAATATTCGTACCACCTAAATCAATTCCGAGTCTATACATATCATTTCCACCTTAAAATTAAAATTGCACTCTTTTCTGTCAGCGGTATTTTGCTACCGTTTCCTTCATCTTATCCCAGTTTTCCTCCATTTCCTCTACAAGCTTAAGCTGAGTCCTCGCTCTTATGAGATTATGCTCCGGGTAAGAGGTTTTGAAATAGGTGTCACCCTCAAGATAATCGGTCAGAAATCTCATGCCGCACTCAATAGTCATCATTTTAGCGCCTTCCGGCATAAGCATTATCTCAGTAGGCTTGAGTTTACCGCCGCAGCCCGCCATATATCCTTTTGTGTATGCGTCAAACAGCTCCATACTGAAATGGACCTTACTTAAATCTTTTTCATCTTCCGCCGCGGTGGAGGCTCCAAATCTTATCGCGTCGCCGAAATCGGTTACCGAATAACCCGGCATTATCGTATCAAGGTCTATAACGCACAGCGCCTTTCTGGTGGTCTTGTCAAGCATAACATTGTTTGATTTGGTATCGTTGTGCGTTACCCGAAGCGGCAGTTCTCCTCTTGCCTCGGCGTCGATAAGACAAGAATAAAAATCCTGCCTTTCTTTTATAAAGTTTATTTCTTCTTTAATTCCCGCTGCTCTGCCGCACTTATCGGCGTTTACCGCGCTTAAAAACGCACCGAAGCGAATCGGAGTGTTATGGAAGTTCGGGATAGTCTCATAAAGCGTATCCGCAGGAAAATGACGCAGATCTCTTTGAAATTTACCGAAAGCGTACGCACATTCATAAAAATCCTGCTCGTTTTCAACAATATCAAGGCAAATAGAATTTTCAATAAAATTATACATTCGCCAGACATCGTCGTTTTCGTCCTTAAAAAATGTGGAGCCGTCCTTTGTGGGTATCAGCGATAACACTTCGCGCTCACTGCCTGCCCGCACCTTTAAAAACGCCGTCACCTTTTCAATATTTAAAATCACCTGCTCGGGTTTCTTAAAAACATTGCTGTTTACCCTTTGAAGAATGTACTTCTTCTCAATACCACCGTTATTTGTGAGCACGAGAACAGTATCGTTTATATGACCGTTTCCGTATGTATTTGCAGACTTTATTTCTCCGGATATGTCAAATTGACTTACGCACTTTTCCAATAATTCTTTATTAGCGCTCATTTTTATCCCCTTGCTTTTATATTCTTTTCTTTATTTCGGCGTTGATTTTTTCCCTTAATGTGAGTATATAATCTTCGCCCTTTGGATATTTTTTAAAGGACATCTCATAATCTATGCCTTCGTTCACAAGACTCATGACGTGTTTTTTGGAGGTCAGACTCTCAAGCAGCTCCATTGCCCTGATATCCTCTCTTGAGTGTTTAAACACAAGAAAATGTATCGTGTCAAGCGCGGTTCCGTCGGCCTTCGGGTATACGCTGAACGCGTCTCCCGCCGGAACAAAATAATCACCGCAACAGTCTGCATACGGATTAAGAAGCGCGTCCGAAAACCTGTTGTAGTAAAAATTAAATCCCCAGTGTAAAAAGCCTTTTATATCATAAATATATTCAAGCACCCCTGAAATCCTGTTTCTGGCGCTCGGCATAGCGACAAACCTGTTGGGCACTTCCTTGGTCTGCACACAGCAGTAATATGTCCAAAGAGGTTTTACTCCATTCTTTACAAACGGCTCTATAAAGTCACAAGCCGGGACCGGGGTGGCAACAGCGCCTGTTTTATAGAAATCGTAGTCAGACAGCGCGTCAATAACCGTTACGCCCCGGAGCAAATCTTCTATACCCGCCTTAGCTTTCATATAGGTTTCAAGGTGGCTTATGTGCGGCTCATCTGATATATGGAACACACACATATCTTTAACGCCTTTTTTATCAAGATAACTAAAGAGCGCAGGGAGAAACTCCCTTAAAAACTTTATGTACTCTTCACCGGAAGAATTTGTTTCCCAACCGAATATTTTTTTCTCTTTCCCATCAACCGTTGCCACTATCTTAGGCGCGTGAGCGGCTCCCCACTGTGTAAAAAGATGGCTCATCTCGATTTTCTTTACATTGTGCCTCAGAAGCATATCTATATAACGGTCAAGTCTGGAAAAACCGAAAGCGTATTCACCGTTTTGAAGCTTTACATCCACAAGCTGTGCCGTAGGGCGTTCGCCGCCGACCTTTGTATCAAGCGGTACGGTAAAAACGGGAGTGAGTATCATATTTATTCCGCCGGCTACCGCCGCAGTTACATAGTTTTCTATTATCTCCCAATGGCGCTCAGACCATATAGGCACATTATAATAATCAGCCAGACAGTCAACATAAAACCACTGAGTATAAAGACGGTCGGTTTCCGGTAATAAAGCGTCTATTATCTCTATCTCCATTGTACTCTCTGTATAAAGCTCGTCACCGCTTTCGGAATAAAGCTTAACCGTGAGCGGGTACTCGCCGCCGTTGTACTTCCCGTCCGGTTTAATATCTATCCAAAGGCATATTAGACGCTTTGGCGGAATAATCGCCGAATTACCGTAACGCAAAGGCGTGAGCAAATCGGGGAATGCGCCCGGTTCTTTTGAGATATAATCATCATCTCCGCACCCGTTCGCCACCGGCATAGCCACATAAACCTGCTCAACATTTCTTATGTTCACACACTCTTTAAGTTCGCTTTCGACCTCGATTTTTGATATAATCCTCGTGCCTATTGAACCATCCTGCTCAAATATAAGAAGCTGGACCGACTGGTGTTCGTTTTTAAATAAAGACAGCTTCTTTATTTCCGCCTTTGAATTGAAGTCCTCTTTTTCCCGGCATTTTTCCAAAGCCGAAATAAACTTTGATTTGAGCGTTTCTCTCATTTCTTTTCGCTATCCTTCCTGATTTGTTATATCGTCCTCAATACCAAGGCGCTTAAGCAAATCCTGTGCCGCGTTATAGCCCAGCTTCTTCTGCCTGCTGTTCATCGCCGCAACCTCGATTATAACCGCCAAATTGCGTCCCGGCTTTACCGGAATAGTCATTGAAGGTATGTCAAGCCCCAGTATTTCGGTAGTCTGGTTTTCCATGCCAATTCGGTCGTAAACCTTATTAACATCCCATAGCTCGAGATTTATAACCATATCCACCTTCTCGGTAGGCTTTACTGCGCCGATACCGAATATACGGCTGGCATTTATTATACCTATGCCTCGAAGCTCAATAAAGTGCTTTATATTTTCAGGTGCGGAACCAACAAGCGATTTGCTTGAAACCTTTTTTATTTCAACCGCATCATCCGCAATAAGCCGGTGACCGCGCTTTACAAGCTCAATAGCGGTTTCACTCTTGCCTATTCCGCTCTCGCCTAAAATCAGAATACCCTCACCGTAAACCTCAACGAAAACACCGTGACGGGTAATGCGCGGCGCCAAATGAAGATTTAAAAACGCTATTAACGCCGCGGTAAATTCCGATGTTGTAACATTGGAGCGTAAAAGAGGAACCGAATGCTTTTGTGCGATTTCCTTGTAGTAATCCTCAACCTGTAAATCTCTTGCAATTATCACCGCCGACGGGGAGCCCGAAAAGAATTTTTCTAACCGTTCGCGGGCTTTTTCTTCCGTAAAACGGCGCAAAAACTCAATCTCACTGATTCCGAGTATCTGAATACGCTCCGGCGCAAAGTATTCGAAATACCCTGCAAACTGCAGCCCCGGACGGTTAATTTCAGGGCTTGATACGAACAGTTTATCTCCGCTTTCGGGCATATAAAGCGGTTCAAGTGAAAACTCTTTTATTATTTTATCGAGAGAGATTTTATAACCGGTTTTCAAGAGCATTCCTCCACAATAATTTTAGTATATAATTTATTATACTATAAACATCTCGAAAATAAAATGTTTTTTTTAAAAAATTTGCTTTTTTCGCGGCGATATAATATAATTGTACTATACTCATACCGTTCGGAGGCAAATTTTAATGAAATTAGGAATCGTAGGACTGCCGAATGTGGGCAAATCAACCCTGTTTAACGCTATAACAAACGCGGGCGCCGCTTCGGCAAACTATCCGTTTTGCACCATAGAGCCCAATGTGGGAATGGTAAGTGTACCGGATAGCAGACTTGAAAAGCTGAAGGAAATATATAACCCCGATAAATTCACACCGGCGGTCATAGAATTTGTTGATATTGCCGGTCTTGTAAAGGGCGCAGCCTCAGGAGAGGGACTCGGCAATAAGTTTTTATCAAATATCCGTGAGGTTGACGCGATAGTTCATGTTGTTCGCTGTTTTGACAGCGCGGATATTATCCATGTTGAAGGTTCGGTAGATCCGGTGAGAGATATTGAAACCATAAATTTAGAGCTTATTCTTTCCGACCTTGAAATAGTGGGTCGAAGGCTTGATAAAGCCCAGAAGGTGCTCAAAGGCGACAAAAGTATGCAGTCTGAGGTTGATTTCTTAAAAAGACTTACAGCTCATCTTGAAAGCGGTAAAAACGCGCGCAGTATTAGGGCTGAGGAGGACTACGAAAAGGAAATTCTCAAAACAACAAGCCTTTTATCCTACAAACCCGTAATTTATGCCTGCAATATGGGCGAGGAGGATTTTAAAGGGGGAATAAGCGAAAACGCTTATTTTCTTAAGGTTAAGGAAATCGCTGACGGTGAAGGCGCCGAAATTTTGCCGATATGCGCCGCGCTTGAAGCTGAAATAGCAACGCTTGATGATGAAGAAAAGTTATTGTTCTTAGAAGAATTAGGCCTTGATCGCTCCGGGCTTGACCGCATGATACAAAAGTGCTACTCTCTTTTAGGTCTCATTTCCTACCTTACAGCCGGAAAGCCGGAAGTAAGGGCGTGGACTATTGAAAAGGGTACAAAAGCTCCGCAGGCGGCAGGCAAAATTCACAGCGACTTTGAGCGCGGATTTATACGCGCGGAGGTTGTGTCGTTTGACGACTTTATGGCGTGTGGCGGCAATATGACAGCGGCAAAGGAAAAAGGTCTTGTACGAAGCGAAGGAAAAGAATACATAATGAAAGACGGAGATATTGTTTTGTTCCGTTTTAATGTTTGAGGGTGATGTTTTGAACTTTTTACGCAGAACATGGGCGGAAATCAGCGAAAGCGCCATACTGTGCAATTTAAATGAGATTAAAAAGCACGCCGGCAACGCGAAAATTATGGCGGTTGTAAAGGCGGACGCATACGGTCACAGTGCAGAAATCGTTGCACCCATACTCCAAAAACAAGGTGTTGACGGATTTGCCGTTTCAAACATTGAAGAGGCATTGTCACTCCGTATATGCGGCATAAAAAAACCGATTTTAATACTCGGTTATACGCCTGAGAATTATGTTGAAACCCTGGCGCAAAACGATATTTCGCAGTGCGTTTATTCGCTTAAATATGCTCGTATTCTATCCGACTATGCCCTCGCCGCTGATGTTAACTTAAACATACACCTGAAATTAGATACCGGAATGTCGCGCTTAGGCTTTGATTGCAGAAAAGATACACGAGGCATAAAAGACGCAATAAAGGCGGCAAATCTCCCTTGTTTTAACATAGAGGGCATTTTTACCCATTTTGCGGCGGCGGATTCTGACAAAGCGACGGATGTTGAATTTACAAAATCTCAATACGAACACCTGCTCGCCGGTGTAAAAGAATTGAAAACCGCCGGAATAAATCCGCAATTTATTCATTGCGATAACTCGGCGGCTGTTTGTCGGGACAAGTACACCTGTGATTTTGTAAGACCGGGCATCGCCCTGTACGGACTCACTCCGGACAGAATGTTTGACCCTAAGCTAAAGCTTTCACCTGTTATGACGGTCAAATCGGTCGTTTCTTTTGTAAAAAGGATTAAAACCGGCGAGCGTATAAGTTACGGTCTTACTTACACGGCGCAAAAAAATATGCGGATTGCCACCGTTGCGGCGGGCTATGCCGACGGGTATCCGAGAGCTCTCTCAAACAAAGGCGAGGTAATCGTTCGCGGTAAACGGGCAAAAATAGTCGGCAGAATTTGTATGGACCAGTTTATGATAGATGTTACCGATATTGACGGCGTTTCAATGGGCGATGAAGTAACGCTTTTCGGAAACGGTCTGTCTGTAGATGGAATCGCGGAAGCTTGCGGCACAATAAACTATGAAATCGTATGCGGAATAGCGCCGCGTGTACCGCGGGTAATCATTAAATAAGCTCGTTTATGATTATCAAATCTTCTTGAAAGTTATGGTTAAGGTGACGGGAGCCGAACCGCGGTGAGTTCAACTCTCGCCAGATTATGGAGCATAAAGATATGAAAAGCAGCAAAAAACAGCTAAACCCTTTTTGAAATGGGCCGGTGGTAAAGGTCAACTTCTCGGAGAACTTCAGCATTACTATCCATTCAGCCAAAAAAATATCAGCAAACATGCGGAGCCGTTTGTTGGTGGTGGCGCCGTTTTATTTGATATTCTCAACAAATATGATTTGCAATCAGTTTATATAAGCGATATAAATGCAGAACTCATAAATGCATACCGTATTATTCGCGATGATGTTGATGTACTTATTGAAATGCTTTACGCATTGCATAACGAATTTGTACCGTTAAGCACAGATAAGCGTAAAGCGTATTACGCAAAAAAGCGTGACCGTTTTAATGATTTGAAAGTTAACGGAAATGAAAAAGGTTGCTAAAGAAAGCCATCGCGTTCTTAAAAGGGATAAATTCTGCGCAATACTTATGGGTGATACCCGCAAAAACGGTCATATGATACCGTTATCATTTGAAGTTATGCGTATATTTGAAAACTCCGGTTTTAAATTAAAAGAGACTATAATTAAGGAGCAACACAACTGCAAAGCAACGGGTTATTGGAAAACAAATAGTATAAAATATAATTTTTTACTCATAGCACATGAATACCTGTTTGTTTTCAGAAAGAGGTAATATATGAAAAAATATATTCTGACCCTTGACGAGGGGACTACCAGCGCAAGAGCTATTCTTTTTGATAAAAATTGCCGCGCCGTAAGTGTGGCGCAGCACGAATTTACGCAGATATACCCGAATCCCTCGTTTGTGGAACATAACCCCATAGAGATTTTTACCGCTCAATATTCTTCGATAATTGAGGCTTTAACCGCCGCAAGCGCCACCTCCGCAGACATCGCGGCGATAGGTATTACCAACCAGAGGGAAACAACTATCGTTTGGGATAAAAACACCGGAGAGCCCGTATACAACGCTATTGTATGGCAGTGCAGAAGAACGGCTGAAATGTGCGAAGAAATAAAGGCTATGGGTATGGATGACTATATCTTAGATACCACCGGTCTTAAAATAGACGCGTATTTCAGCGCCACCAAAATCAAGTGGATACTCGATAATGTCGAAGGTGCAAGAGTTAAGGCGGAAAATGGAGATCTGCTTTTCGGTACTATTGACACTTACCTTTTATATAAGCTTTCAGGCGGAAAAATATTTGCTACCGATACCACTAATGCCTCGCGCACAATGCTTTTTAATATTCACACCCTTTCCTGGGATGATAAGCTGCTTGATATATTCGATATTCCGCGCTCAATGCTGCCCGAAGTTATGCCGAGCGGAAGTAATTTCGGAGATGTTGATATTTTAGGCGAAAAAATACCGGTATGCGGCATAGCCGGCGACCAGCAGGCGGCTCTGTTCGGTCAGCACTGCTTTTGTGCCGGCGATGTTAAAAATACATACGGCACCGGTTGTTTTTTACTTATGAACACCGGCGAAAAGCCGGTTAAAAGCCGAAACGGTCTTATTACAACTGTTGCGGCGACGCTCGACGGAGAAAACGTGCAATATGCCCTTGAGGGCAGTGTTTTTATAGGCGGCGCGGTAATCCAGTGGGTAAGAGATGAGCTTAAGCTGTTATCTAATGCCGCCGAGAGTGAAAATATGGCAAAAAAGGTTGAAAACAGCGGCGGCGTGTATGTTGTACCCGCGTTTTCCGGACTCGGCACCCCACACTGGGATATGTACGCGAGAGGAACCATTTGCGGTATCACGCGCGGTACAAACAGAAATCATATTGTACGCGCCTGCCTTGAGTCGATTGCTTTTCAGACTAACGACCTGCTTCGAGCAATGGTTGAAGATTATGGTAATCCCATTAAAAGCCTGAAGGTTGACGGCGGCGCTTCAAAAAATAATTTCCTTATGCAGTTCCAGGCGGACATATCAGATATTACGGTTTGCAGACCGAAAAACGCGGAGGCAACGGCGCTCGGCGCAGCGCTGATTGCGGGACTGAAATGCGGTTTTTTTGAAAGCCGCGAAGAGCTTAAACGACTTGGCGGCGACGCGGATAAGTTTTCCCCCGCCGCGGACGAGACAAAAAGAACAAAGCTTCTGCACGGATGGAAACAGGCGATAAGAAGCACTGTTGCTTTTCACAAGGAGTGATTTTTTGAGCGCACATATAATCGAAAAAGAAGTTTTATCAAGCGACAGCCTTCATAAGCTTAAGGGCGTAGTATATATGCCCGCAGGCGAACCGCTGGGTATATTTCATTTGGTACACGGTATGACCGAGTACATCGGGCGCTATGACGCGCTTTTATCGCTTGTTGCCTCAGCCGGGTTTATCGCCTGCGGCTTTGACAACTTAGGTCACGGAAAAACGGCGAGTGAAGGTGAGCGCGGCTTTATTGCGTCGAAAAAAGGATATAAATATCTTATTGATGATGTAATGCTTTTCGGAAATTCAGTCAAAAAAGACTACCCCGGTATTCCGTATTATCTTATGGGTCACAGCATGGGCTCGTTTATTGTACGCCTTACCGCCGAAAAGTATAAAAATAGTATTGACCGACTGATAATCTGCGGTACGGGCGGTCCAAATCCCGCGTCCGGCGCAGGGCTCGCGCTGATAAATATACTGATGCTGTTTAAGGGTAAACACGGTTATTCTGATTTTGTGGAAAACATGGCGTTCGGGAGTTATAATAAGCGCTTTACGGGTGGTAAATACTCATGGCTTACCAAGGACGAAGCGGTACAGTCGGCATACGCCGCGGATCCGCTTTGCACCTTTAGGTTTACTCTTTCCGCCCTTAAAGACCTTGTTAAGCTTAATTCCCTTTGCAACAGACCGGGTTGGTTTAAATCCTTAAGAAAAGATATGCCGATATTGCTGATTTCCGGCGAAGATGACCCTGTAGGCAATTACGGAAAAGGCGTACGGACAGTTTACAGTAGGCTTAAAAAATACGGGTACGATGTTACTCTTAATCTTTACGAAAACTGCAGACACGAGATACACAACGACAGTTGCAAACAACAATCGGCGAAAGATATTTTGAAATTTATTATGAAATAAAAAGCATTCCCGGAGGAAAACTTCCTCCGGGAATGTTTTTGGTTCTCTTTATTTAGTATGTACATCAATTTGAGTGTACGGAACAGGTATTTTATTTGCCGCCATAACATCAAGTATCACCCGGCGCACATCGCGGCTTGACTGCAGCTTTTTGGCGTTGTCTGTCAGCACGACTTTTATATAATACTTGATTGCTGAATCACCAAGCTCAGTAACGCCGATATAAACACATTTTTTTATATTATCCGTCTTACAGGCGGCGGCACAAATTTCATCGACCGCTTTTTCCGCCTCCGAAAGCGGTGTTTCATAAGGCATGGGAATATCTATGTAAATCAGATTTGAAACAATACCTATCGCGTCAATATTCCGGTTGGGTATGGAAATTATATTATCATTTTTAATATCCCTTATTTTGGTTGTTTTCAGCCCAAGCTCCAACACTTTTCCTTCTATTCCGTTATACTCTACCAAATCTCCCACTTTAAAATAGTTATCGGAAATTATATCGAAACCACGAATAATATCCTTAAGTGCATCCTGCACCGCGACGCCTAAAATTATACCCGCAATACCGAGACCCGCTACCATAGAGGTTATATTTACATTGTTGACCTGAAGCAGCGCAAAAAAGCAGATAACAAAGAGAGTGTATTTAAAAATACTGTTTACCAGTCTTAAATATGTTTCTCTGCTCTTTTTTTCGAGCTTTTTAAGCCGCCTGCCTCTTGCAGAAAGAATATAGGATACAATTTTATAAACAGCAAGCGCGGCTATTATTATAACAACTGATTTTACTATGCTGTTTGAAAGTATTTTTGAAAGCGCACCAAGTATTTCCTTAAATCTCATTTTGCCACCAATACTTTCTCTATTTTGCCTATTATATTGTAGTGCAGATCGTCCTTATACCATTTTTTAAGGGGTGTCTTATCGGTAAAACCACCTTCTTCAAGCCGAGCCGCATATTGTTTTTTACAAATCAGAACAAGCCTCGCTTCGCAGAAAAAAGGCGCCTTTTCACAAAAAATTGGAGTCAACCCCGCCATTTCTGTTTTGTTAACATCACGGCCCGAAAGACTGCCGCAAATCTTATGTATAGCCCTATTATCACCGTAAAAGCTTAAGGTGAAATAATCGTTCTTATTGATGAACTCCATTGTATATCTCTGCGGTCTTACCATTACGGATACGCTGTGATTACCCCACATTTCGCCCATAAAGCCCCAGGAAGCGGTCATCATGTTATACCCGGATTTGTCACCGGCGGCAATCAGCATCCATTCACGGCTTATCATATCTATAATGTTTTCTTTTATCTCGGTAGCTTTTATTTCCTTAAACATAACTGCGCCTCCCTTTTTTCTATGTTCTCCCGCATTTCTTTATGTATCCTGTCTGAAATTTCAGAAGTTGTCATGGATAGAATCTCTTCACCGGATATTACTTCAAGCACATCGAAATATATCGTGTTCTTCCTCTTAAACAAGTTTTTTACCGCCTCGTGAGTACCGACAACAGTGCAAACAACTACCGGGCAACCGGATTTTGTTGCGATTTTAAACGCGCCGTTTCTGAAATCGTGAAGCTTTCCGTCAAGACTGGTATATCCTTCCGGGAAAATACCCACGCTTGCGGTTTTATTTTTTATAAGCCTTATAGCCTCTATAATGGTTTTTGCCGCTTCTCGGTTGTTTTCCCTATCTATAGGCAAACAATTAAGCTTATGCATATACCGGGCCACAAACGGCATGTCGGTATATATTTCCTTTTTACCTATAAAGCCAAGCTTCAGCTCAGGCAGTTCATTAAGAATTACGGCGGGGTCGATATTATCAAGGTGATTGCAAACAAGCATAGCGGGATATACATCGTCGGTATTCTCAGTGCCGGTGCTTTCCACCTTTACACGAAGCAAGCTAAACAGCATAGGCAAGGTGATTTTTACTAAGCCCCTGTAGAAGCGCGACTGTTTTTCCTGAGGTTTTTTAAGGTCTACAATATATCCGCAAATAACAAAAATCAAAAGATGAATAATCAAAAGGCTCAGCAAAACACCTGCAAAAACGCAGGGTACAAGCCAGACTGAGTAGTTTTGCCTTAAGATCGGAAAAAAGTTGTTAAGAAGAGGTACCGCCGCCGCCGCGGCAACAATATACACATAAAGCATTTCTTTCTCCTAATTTTGTTTGCGAACTATTTTATATTCATCATAAAAATCAAAATACGGGCATTTATAAGATTTGGTACTTATAAGCCGCGCCACATCATCCTCATCAAGCGGAGCATTACAATAATAATCCTCCGCCTCAACATCAAGAACGCAGTGCGAGCAGTTTTCACAATCAGAGAAGCTTTTTTGACTCATTCGTTATTCTCTCCGTTATTCTCTTCTGCAGGCTTTTCATCGACGGGTTTTTCCTCAGCGGACTTTTCTTCCTCCGGCCTTTGCTCTTCTTTATTATCGTCGATAACGGTTGCCGGAGGCGTTGTCTGCGAAGTTAAATTTGCGCCGCTGTTTACCTGTGCGCTTGACGAACCGGCAGTTTGATTATTCTGCTGAGGAGCTTGCGACGATCCGGTGGATACCGTACTGCCGGACTTCTGCGACGCAGACGAAGAGACTGAAGAGCTTTTTGCGGTCTTTTCTCTCTTGGCAAACCAATCATTATGCTCAACACCGTTTTCCTCTACATACTGCTCAAGTGTTTTATTCTCATATATTATTGAATGCAGAACCCTCGAAGCATAATCAAGGTCGTAATAAACCACCGAGCCGTAACCCTTCCATCTAAAGGCCATAAGCCAATCGTCTTGCGGGAAGCGGGTCTGATAAAATGTCGGCTTATCAAGCAAAACATTAAACGCGAGATTTAACACCTGCGTATAAGAAAGCGATGTTTCGGTACAAGGGATAAGCGCTTTGGCAAGCTTTGGATACCTGCTCTTATCGAGCTTTACGGCTTTGTTAAAAAGCTGTTCCATAACATGGCGCTGGCGGTCGGTCCTGCCGTAATCGTTATTTGTGCCCCAAACACTTTTGCAATTACGAACACGCGAGTAGGCTACCGCCTGAACGCCGTTCATATGATACTTGCCCGGCGCATTAATATAATACTTTTTAGGGTCAAGCTTTAAGTTTTTACAAATTTCATCCATACAGTTATTAAGGTTTGGATGGTCGTGTCCTTTCCACTTAAGCTCATCTTCAACCACTGTGACATCTATACCGCCTACCGCGTCGATAATCTCGGTCATCCCGTAAAAATTAACAGTCGCATATTCGGAAATGTCGAGGTTGAAGACAGTGTTCAATGTTTTTATGGCGACTTCAGGGCCTTTCGCATACGCCGAATTTATTTTTCCGTATTTAATCTTTCCGTTTTCCTCAATAGGGACTATCGTATCTCTGAGGATGGATATAATTTTAACGGTTTTAAGTTCGGTATTAAGGCTTAGTATCATGATACTGTCGGAATTGCCCTTAAATGTATTCTTGTTCCTCGTATCAATACCGAAAAGCGCTACATTTATTACATTTTTATCTATCTTGCCCTCAAAGCCCAGCTCATCCTGATTTTCGGTCATATTGTTGTAGTTGTAGATCAGGTGTTCTATCATATGAAAAGGATTTACTACTACTAAAGCTGTCAAAAGCACAACCACGCTTAGAATGATTGATAACGCTTTTTTGCCGCGTGAAAGATTTCCCCACCAGCCCTTAAAGCCGTGTTTTTTGCGGGCATAATGCTTGTTGCCCACAGAAGAAAAATTTATTGCGTTTTCTGCTTTTGCCCTACTGCTGTTCGACGCTATATCTTCAAATTCATCGAACTCGTTAAAATCAAAATTCAACTCATCATTTTTTCCCATAATTCAACTTCCCATACCTTAGAATACTAAAAATATTTTAAAGGCAATTTTACACGATTGCCTTATAAATTTCACCTTTTTTATAACCGCTGACGCTTGCGGCTTCCTTTGCCGCCGCAGAGGCCGAACAGCCTTCGCTCATAAGCTTTCTCGCCAAGTTTTGAGCCTCTGCCAAAGTAAATTCGGGGTTGCATTCCTCTTTGCCCGCACCCTTTATTATTACCACATATTCACCGCGCGGTTTATTGTCGGTAAAAAATGCTATCGCAGATGAAAAATCGGTTCTGTAAACCGTTTCATGAATTTTTGTAAGCTCTTTTACTATACATATTTCCCTTTCGCCGAGTGCTTCTCTCATATCGGCAAGCGTTTTCAGTAATTTGTGCGGCGCCTCATAGAATATAAGCGTGCGCGTTTCGTTTTTAATTTCCTCCAAACGCTCTTTACGACTTATCCTGTTTACCGAAAGAAATCCTTCAAAACAAAATCTGCCGGACGGAAATCCCGATATGCTCAGCGCCGTAACAAGCGCGCTCGGCCCCGGTACTGATTCTACAGTGATGCCGGCTTCGTGAGCTTCGCGGACAATATCCTCCCCCGGGTCGGATATTGCCGGCATCCCCGCATCGCTTACTATCGCGAGATTTTCGCCCCCGAGCACACGGCGAATTAAGTATTCACCCTTTGAAGCTTTGTTATGTTCGTAATATGATACTGTTTCTTTTTTTATGCCGAAATGGTTTAACAGTTTAAGCGTGACCCGCGTATCCTCCGCGGCAATAAAATCAACATCGGATAATACCCTTACCGCGCGCGGGGAAAAATCCTCAAGATTTCCTATCGGCGTACCCACAACATAAATTTTACCTGCCATTAAAGATACGCCTCCTTGTAAGGTCCGTATATGGATTTCATTTCGTCGGATAATTCGCCGCCTTTATAAATATTCAGCGTGGGTTCTACCGTAAGTCCCGGCCTGCCGTCCTTCCGCCCCTCTATGAGCACAAGCCAAGGCGCCTCACCGGTATTTTTTGCTGCAAATCGCAGTCTTTTCGGTTCCGATTTATATTTACTCATAAGGCATATAAGCTCAGCTGTACGCTCCGGACGCTGGCACATACAAAGTCTGCCGCCCGTTTTAAGAAGCCTGCTTCCTGCGGCTACTATATCCTCAAGAGTGCAGGAGGTCTCCTGCCTCGCCGTCAACCGGGCGCCGTTTTGTGCCTTTATGCCCGCGCCTGCCGCTTTATAGGGCGGGTTGCAGGTAACAAGCGTTTTATCGCCGAAAGAAATTTTGCCCTTAAGTTTGCTTATATCGGATACAATACCCGAAAATGAGTCAAATCCTTCCGCTTTCGCTGTCTGTAAAGCAATATCTATCGCCGCCGAAGCTATATCGACGCCCACAGCCGATTTTAAATTACCGTCCCTTAGCATTAAAAAGGGTATTATACCGCAGCCTGTTCCGAGGTCTACCATTATATCGCTCTTTTTTGCTTTTGCAAAATCGGCAAGCAGAACCGCGTCGGTACCAAAGGTATGCTCGCCTGATACAAGTATATGACGACCGCTACCTATAGGCTCTTTTTTAATATTTACTGCCTTGTCCATTTAACACCGTCTTTGGTATCTTCAAGTATTATACCCATTGCCTTTAATTTGTCGCGTATCTCATCAGCCGTTTTAAAATCGCGGTCTTTTCGCGCCTGTGTACGCTTAATTATAAGCTCTTCTATTTCGCCGTCAAGCACCTGTGTTTTACGATTATATACAAGTCCTAAAACCGAAGATAATTCATCGAACGCCTCCGCGCACTTGATGAGTGTTTGTTTTGAAGCGCCCTGCGATACCGCTGTGTTTATATCACGAACAAGTCCGAAAAGCGCCGCGAGCGCGTCGGCGGTGTTAAGGTCATCCTCCATGGCGGCAATAAACTCTTGTTTTCTTTGCTCGCAAAACGACGCGGAAACATCTCCGTCTTGGGCGCTTTTAAGCACGAAATCAATGTTATCGCGGCAATTATAAAGCCGTTCTAAAGCATTTTTGCTTTGCTCTATTATATCGATTGAATAATTTATCGGTCCTCTGTACTGAGAGGAAATCATAAGGTACCTTATAGGCTCATAACCGTATTTTTCCGCCACATCACGCACTGTAAAGAAATTACCTAAAGACTTTGACATTTTCCTGTTGTCAACATTTATAAAACCGTTATGCATCCAGTAATGTGAAAACTCACATCCGTTTGCCGCTTCAGACTGAGCAATCTCGTTTTCATGATGAGGAAATATAAGGTCAAAGCCGCCGCAGTGTATGTCTATGGTCTTGCCGAGATATTTCCCCGCCATAGCCGAGCATTCTATGTGCCAGCCGGGTCTGCCTTTCCCGAAAGGCGACTCCCAGAAAGGCTCGCCTTCCTTTGCGCCCTTCCACAAGCAGAAATCCATAGGATCCTCTTTGATGTCGCCGGTACTTATTCTGGCGCCCGCCTCCAGATCCTCAAGCGGTTGATGAGAAAGTTTTCCGTAATCGGCAAACTTTTTGGTTCTGTAATAGACATCTCCGCCTGCGCCGTAGGCATATCCCTTTTCCATAAGCACGGTTATAAGCCGTATTATTTCATCTATATTCTCGGTCGCTCTCGGGTGAACGGTAGCTTCTCTCACATTAAGTCCCTTGGCGTCCACCCAGAATTCCTTTATATACCTTTCGGCAACCTCGCTTACCGTAATACCTTCCTCGTTGGATTTGTTTATGAGCTTATCGTCAATGTCGGTAAAATTCTGAACGAAATTCACTTTATATCCTCGCCACTCAAGATAGCGCCTGAAAACATCAAACACGCAAAGCGGACGCGCATTACCGATATGTATATAATTGTAAACCGTAGGTCCGCAGGCGTAGATGTTAATCTCGCCTTCTTTTATAGGCTTAAGCTCTTCCTTTTCGCGTGTGAGAGTATTAAAAATCCTCATTTTTTTCTTTCTCCTTCGAGTGCCTTTATGCGTTTTTCAAGCCGTGTTATCTCCTGCGCTATCGGATCCGGAACATGAATCTGGTCAAGCAGCTTGCAGTAGACCTTTTTACCGTCCTGCTTAACAATGCGCGCCGGTACGCCCACCACCGTACTGTTAGGCGGTACCTCCTCAAGCACTACCGCGCCCGCCGCAATGCGGGAATTATCCCCTACCTTAAGCGGCCCTAAAACCTTAGCTCCGGCGCTTATCATAACATTATTGCCGATCGTCGGATGTCTTTTTCCTGTATCCTTACCGGTGCCGCCTAAAGTCACTCCCTGGTATATAAGCACATCATCGCCTATCTCCGCGGTTTCCCCTATAACCACACCGTGACCGTGGTCTATCACAAAGCGTTTGCCTATCTTGGCGCCCGGATGAATTTCAATGCCGGTCTTTTTTGCGGCGCGCTGAGAAATCATACGGGCACGAAACTTATGCCCCTTCAAATACTGCTTATGCGCCCTTCTGTACGCTCTGATAGCCTTCACTCCCGGATATAGAAAAAACACTTCAAGCGCGCTGTTCGCCGCCGGATCGCGGTCCATTGCCGCGCGAATATCCTCTTTTATTTGATCAAACAAGCCAAACACTCCTATTTTCTCGAATCAATGAATTCTTTGCTGTCTTTTAAGTAAATGAGTCCCGATACGGTGCAAAGTACGGCAGAAACCCAACTGACTGCCATAAACGCCGCAAGTGTTACGCCGAAAAACGCGGCAGACAGACAGAATATTTCATTAACAGAATATGCCGCCAGCCCTATAATGATACTCGTCATTTGCGCAACGGTTTTAAGCTTTCCCCAAATGTTTGCCGGAATAACCTTTTGCGAGGCGGAGGAAACAGCTATAAGCCTCACCGATGCGACTGTAAACTCCCTGAACAGGGTGATAAATGTAATAATAGCCATTTGTATTTTAAGATTTTCGCTTGGCAGAATTACGATAAACCCGAGCATTGCCGCAGTAGTAAGCATTTTATCCGCAATAGGGTCTAAAAACTTTCCGAAGTTTGTAATCATGCCGCGCGAACGCGCTATTTTCCCGTCAAGCAAATCGGTAAGCGACGCTGCGATAAAAAGGAAAAGAGCAACAGTAGAGTTAAACATAATTCTATCCGCCAGCATTATCGCCAAAAAAACCGGCGTGGCAATAATTCGAGCCACAGTAAGCTTATTCGGTAAATTCATCACACAGTTCTCCTAACAGATCGTATTCCAAAACATCATTTATTCTAACATTTGCAAACTCGCCGATTTTAAGTGAGCGGGGAGTTGTAAAAAACACTTTTCCGTCAACCTCCGGCGCGTCAGACTCACTTCTTCCGAAGTAACATTTTATATAATCGTCATAACCCTCAATAAGCACCTTGTATGTTTTGCCGATTTTTTCGCTGTTTTTCTTTTCGGTAATGGTGTTTTGCGACTGCATAATAACCTCGCACCGGTCCTGCTTGGTCTGCTCGCTTATCTGACCGTCAAAGCCGGCGGCGGCTGTATCTTCCTCAGCGGAATATGTGAAACAACCGAGTCTGTCAAACTCCATATCCTTTACAAACTTGTCAAGCTCTGCAAACTCCTCTTCGCTCTCGCCGGGAAAACCTACAATAAGCGTTGTTCTTACCGTTATATCCGGTACCGTTTTGCGTATTTTTTCCATAAGAGCGTAAAGACTTTTCTTGTCGCTTTTTCGGTTCATACGGGAAAGTATATTATCGTTACAGTGCTGAACGGGTATGTCTATGTATTTTACAAGCTTATCTTCATCCCGCACAAGAGTCAAGAATTCATCTGTAATTCTCTCGGGATATGTGTAGAGTGTTCTTATCCAGACAAGCTCTTTAATTTTCACCAATTCTCTTAAAAGGTCACAAAGAACGGGCTTGCCGTAAATATCCTGTCCGTAAGCCGTAGTGTCCTGCGCAACTAAAACAATTTCCTTTACTCCGTCGCGTGCAAGTAAAGAAGCCTCTTTTACTATGTCCTCTATCCTGCGGCTGCGCATCCTGCCGCGAATTTTGGGTATGGCGCAATATGTACAGCAGTTATCGCAACCGTCTGCTATTTTTAAGTACGCGGTATAAAAAGGTCCACCGAGCATTCGCGGACTGTCAAGGTCAAGCTCGTACTTTTCACCGTAACGGTTTTTCTTGTTTCCGGAAAGAGCCTCTTTTACTATTTCGGCAATATTCCGGTTTTGCCCTATACCTACGCAGACATCCACTTCAGGGATTTCCTCTGTTACATCGTCACGGTAACGCTCAGCTAAACAGCCTGTGACTATCAACGCCCGGCACTTGCCCTCCGCTTTATACTTCGCCGCTTCAAGTATGTTTTCTATCGCCTCCGCCTTTGCCGCCTCTATGAAGCCGCAGGTGTTGACGATTATCGCATCAGCCTCCGCTTCACTTGAGGTTATCTCAAAGCCCGCCGATTTAAGAGTATATAACATCTGCTCGGCGTCAACCTGGTTTTTAGGACAACCGAGGCTTACCATACTTACTTTACTCATTTATTCTTCACCGCTTAATTCGATTTTCCGACTGAATTCTTTAAGTGCGTTTCTCACTGCGCTGTATGAAAACCCTTTACGCACAAGCGCGGCATAAACCTTATCAATATCACCTGAGAGAAGCTTGCCGTTGTATTTACGCTCTATCAGTTCCCTGAGTTGTTTATCCTCGTCAAACGCCGCGCCTTCGAGCGCCTCATTTATCGTATCGGAATTAAAACCCTTGCCGTACAGCTTTCCGTAAGCTTCTCTTTTTGATACGCCGCGCCGCTCGAGGGCTTGCGCGTAACGGTAGGCTAAGGATTTATCGTCAATAATGCCAAGTTCTTTAAGGCGGGATATTGCCCTTGCCGCCGGAATCTCTCCAAATCCCGCCTGCCTTAACTTTTTAAAAAGGTTTCGCTCACTGTAGATATATCTGTCAAGCAGCCAGAGCGCCCTTGATTTTGCACGCATATAATCAGATTCCGACTTATATTCGCTTATTTGCTCGTCTGTAATCTCATCGCCCTCATGAATACATTTTTGTACGCACAAGTCAATATCCAGAAGCACGCTTTCGCCGTTTTCAAACGCAACGCTGACAAGATGACTCTTTTCACGCTTTAAGGAGATCACCTTCATCAGTCTTCAACCGCTATATCAATATTTACCTTTTTATGCCGGACGGGTTCTTGAGCTTCAATCGGCATAATAACCTCTTCATCCTGCTTAGACGGTTCCTTTTTACCGGAAAGGCGCATATCGTATCTGTCCATTATCTTATCTTCAATTTCTTTTGCCAACTGTTGGTTTTCCTCAAGCAGCTGTTTAACATTATCCTTTCCCTGACCTATTCTGGTCTCGCCGTAATAGAACCATGCGCCCGAGCGTTTAAGAACCTCAAGCTCAAGGCCCATATCAACAAGCTCTCCCGTGTGGGATATGCCTTTGCCGTACATAACATCAAACTCCGCCTCACGGAAAGGAGGCGCAACCTTGTTTTTAACAACTCGAGCTCGTGTGCGTGAGCCGATAATCTCGCTTCCGTTCTTTATTGCCTCGATTTTTCTGACATCAATTCTTACGCTTGCATAAAACTTAAGCGCCCTGCCGCCGGTCGTGGTCTCGGGATTGCCGTAAATTACACCGATTTTTTCACGAAGCTGATTGATAAATATAGCAGAGCAGTTTGACTTTGAAAGCGCGCCGGTAAGCTTGCGTAGTGCCTGCGACATAAGGCGCGCAAGCTGTCCTACATGATTATCTCCCATTTCGCCCTCAATTTCAGCACGGGTAACAAGCGCGGCGACCGAGTCTATAACGATAATATCTATAGCGCCTGAGCGAACGAGAGCCTCCGCAATTTCAAGCGCCTGTTCGCCGGAATCGGGTTGAGATACCAAAAGGGAATCAATATCCACACCCAAATTTTCGGCGTAAACCGGGTCAAGCGCATGCTCAACATCTATAAACGCCGCAGTTCCGCCGGCCTTTTGAGCTTCGGCAACGCAGTGAAGCGCCAGGGTTGTTTTACCGGACGACTCAGGTCCGTAAATCTCCACTATCCTGCCGCGCGGAATACCGCCGATACCGAGTGCCATATCAAGTGCCAACGAGCCGGTTTTTATGTGCTCAACACTCATGGAAGCGTTTTCGCCGAGCTTCATGACAGCACCCTTGCCGTACTGTTTTTCTATCTGTGCCATTGCGGTAGCCAACGCCTTTTCGCGGCCTTCGCTTGATTTATCCGTGCCTACGGTTTTTGTAATTTTTTCTCTTGCCATTTTTCTGCCTCCGTAAATATATTTTAACTGGATTGTATACTATTTCGCTGTCCCGAAAACCACTCTCTCGATTCCGGCGTAATCTTTTTCAGTTTCTACCGAATTAAATACTTCGGACATCAGCTCTTTCACACGCTCAGCCTCATTTATGCCCACTTCAAAGCAGATGCTTCCTCCAAAGCTGACCGAATTACCGTAGCGTTTGATTATTTCTTTATAAAAAAGCAATTCATCTTCACCGGGGCAAAGCGCCTCCGACGGCTCAAATCTGACTTCCGGCTGCAGAGCTTTCATATCACTTACGCTTATATACGGAGGGTTCGAAACAATCAAGTCAAATTCCTTGTCAGCCAAATCCGACTTGAGCACATCCCCCTGTACGCATTGGGCGTTTTGCGCTTTGTTTATTTCCCTGTTTCTTTCGGCAAATTGAAGCGGCTTTTCATACTTTTCAAGCAGCACTACATTACTGTCCGGCCGCTCAAGCGACAGTGTTATTCCTATCGCGCCGCTACCCGCGCATAAATCGAGAATTCTCGGATTTTCTTTATCTTTTATGAGGTTTAACGCGGTCTCAACAACAACCTCCGTGTCACTTCTCGGAATTAAAACGCCCTCGCCCACCTTAAAGGTTCTGCCGTAAAAAGACCATTCACCTAAAATATACTGAAGCGGGTACCGCGCCTGCCGCCTTTTAATAATACTGTCAAGTTTCAGGAGCTGACTCCTGTTTAAGACATAGTTATAATTCATCAATATTTTTTTATTATCAAACCCGGTTATATGTCTCATTATCACACGAGCTTCAAATCCGCAGTCATCAATACCCGAAATTCTGAGCTTTTCTTTTGTTTTGTTGTAAATATTAAAGATAGTATTATTCGTCAACTTTCTCCTGTCCTTTATCAATACTGCGGTCAACATCCGGCACATCCGGCTCAGCCGCGCGGAGTGCGGCAACAGCTATTTCAATCATCTCATCCTGCGGCTCCTTTGTTGTAATTCTCTGGAGCCAAAGGCCCGGTGCCGATACGATTTTAGTAAACAAATTATCATATCTGCCGCAAAGCCGTAAAAGCTCAAAGCCAAGTCCGCAAATTACCGGCACCATTAGTATCTTAGCTATTACCCAAAGCCACACTATCGAATAAACGCCCGGGAAAATGAGCTGAACCACCGTCGATACGATAATACTTACAAGTATCATAAGAATTAAGAACGATGTTCCGCACCGGGGATGAAATCTTCGTTCTCTGCGTACATTTTCCACCGTAAGCTCCAGCCCGTGTTCATAGCAAAAAATAGTTTTATGCTCCGCTCCGTGATACATAAACACCCGCTTAATATCCGGCATAAGAGATACGCCGTACATATACGCCACTAAAACAATAAGCTTTATAAGCTGTTCTATGCTTGAACGCGCAATCTTTGAAAACTCGGTTGCGAACACCGCTTCAAACCCCTTTACCGCAAGTCGGGGAATAAGCATAAACAGCACTACCGCCAGCACCACGCCAAGCACGGTACCCAGTACCATAACAATATTTATTATCTTGCTTAACTTTTCTTTGGATTTCGCCTTTTCGTCCTCTGTCCGCTCTTCGTGCTCCTCTTTATCCTCCACATCGGTATATCCTGATTTTTCAGCCGAAATCATCAGCGCTTTATAACCTTGTATCATAGACTCCGCAAATGAGATAACACCCCTTAGTATCGGCGCTTTAAGTATTTCATATTTATCCTTTAAGGACTTTTGCTCCATATAGGTTATATCTATACCTTTATCAGGGGTTCTGACGGCAAGAGCCGTTTTCTCGGGGGAACGCATAAGTATTCCTTCTATCAGCGCCTGTCCTCCCATTGCGGTATATTTAGCCATCAGCTTTCGCCTTCCTTCGTTTCAATTTGATTTTCCTCCTGCGCTTCCTCCTTAGGCTCATAAAGCGGCAGAACAATTGTAACCGTAGTGCCTACGCCTTCGGTACTCTCAACAAACAAGAGTCCTCCGTGTTGTTTTATTATTTCGTCCGCCACGGCAAGCCCTATACCGCTGCCGCGCACGGTTTTGTTGGATTTAAAAAACTTTTCTTTTACATGGTCTACATCTTCCGCAGGGATGCCTACGCCGGTATCTTTTATTACTATCTGAACACATCCCTCTTCTCTTGTTTGTACAACAAGAATGAGTCCGCCCTTTTCGGTATATTTAACGGCATTATCAATTACATTTATAAAAACCTGCTTGAGCCTGTCGGGGTCGCCCATAACGATAGAGTTTTGAATCGGCGGGGTGTAGGATATTTCAATCCCCTGCTTTGAAGCCAGCTCGGTATACATATCGTAGGTGCTTTTAAGAAGCATTGATACATCTATGGGTTGTGTGTTTACGGTAAGCCTTCCGCTTTGCATACGCGAAAAATCAAGCAGCTCTTCGACAAGACCCGAAAGCCTGTCCGCCTCGCTTAATACAACATCTATACCCCGCGATACAAGCTCTTCATCGGTTCCTATCGACATCTTTGCCGTCTCTCCCCAACCCCGTATGGCGGTAAGCGGCGTGCGCAGTTCGTGCGATACAGAAGAAATAAAATCGTTTTTTATTTCTTCCGCATGCTGAAGCTCGCTTGCCATTTCATTTATGCTGTCACACAGCTCGGCAATTTCGTCGCCTCTTTCGTTCTCTATTCTGGTTTTAAAGTCGCCCAGCGCAATTTTCCTCGCCGCACTGCTTATCTCCCTTACGGGCTTTAAAATAGAGCCGATGAAGAATATACCGGATACGGCGCAAAGACCGAGTACAACAAGTGCCAGCGCGGCGATAAGCGCAACTGTTATCCGGAACCGTTTATATGTTTCGGCTAACGATACTATCCAACGATACCCGCCTATCACCGTGCCATATTCGTTTTTTACTATCTGAGTTTGAGAAACTATGCTTTCACCGGACGGTGCTTTTCCGGTAAAATTCGCAAGTCCGTCCTCAGCGGACAACGCCGCTTTAAATTCGATTGGTCTACTGTCTTTCGGTTCAAATCCGGTTGTGCTTATTATGCTTTTGCCGTCGGCGTCAAGTATCTGAACCTCCATTTTGTCTTTATGAGAAAACGCGTTTGTTATCTGCATTGCGGTATCAAGGAAACTGTCCGAATTGGTAGCTTCCAGCGCGCGAAACTCAAAAGCATATTCTTCCGCAAGCGTTTGCACCCGCTCAACATAAAGAGATCTTAAGAAGACTGAAATTGCAACAGAGAGCACGGTTACTACAAGCAGAACTATTAAAAATACCTCAACAAACCAGCGCATCGCAACGCTCTTAAAATGCATATTAAGTTTCACCGCATCACCGCCATTTCCGCATTCAAATCAAAGCTTTAATAAACATTCCATTTATAACCCATACCCCAAACCGTAACAATGTATTCAGGGTCGGACGGGTTATCTTCTATCTTGGTTCTGAGTCTGTGTATATTTACATCCACTATCTTTTCTTCACCGAAATAATTTTCGCCCCAGACCTTTTTTAAAATATCCCGCCTGGATATCGGCGTATCCGGATTTGTGAAAAAGTATTCCATTATCTGAAATTCAACCTGTGTCAGTTCTATACCCTTGCCGCCTTTTGAAAGTGTCCGACGGCGCATATCAAGCTCAAACTCGCCGGAAGTAAGCTTACCGGAATCCGATTTGGCTCGCAAATTTACACCTACCCTGCGGTAAAGCGAATCCACCCGCGCCAGCAATTCGGTAGGACTGAAGGGCTTTGTTACATAATCGTCAGCCCCAAGCATAAGTCCGCTGATTTTGTCCATTTCCTGTGATTTTGCGGTAAGCATTATAATACCGAGAGTAGCTGTTCTGGCCCTTAACTCCTTTACGAGCTGAAATCCGTCCATCCCGGGCATCATAACATCAATAAGAGCAAGATCAAAGCCCTTAAGATCACTGTCAAAAATTTCGAGAGCCTCTTCTCCGGAGCCCGCCTCAACGGTCTCATAACCGACTCGGTTTAAATTTATAGCCTCGAACTCCCTTATTGCAGCCTCATCTTCAACGATTAAAACTCTTTTCACTTTTGCACCTCCTGCGGGATAAGATTAAATAATTCCTTCAACTGCTTCTGACTTATCTGAACCGCACCGGTCAAGTTTACCGAACCTACGAAAACTACGCTTTTATCCTCGCCGAGCTCAAAAAGATTTCTTCTGTCAAAGCTCTTGCTTTGCCATTTCTTTTCGGATATTACCTCTATTGACGCCAGTCGTTCGCCTATTATATCCGACTGAGCGTCATAATAGTAAAACACTCTCCGGTGATTATCAGTATCCTTAAGCACCGCTAAATGCCCCTCAAGATTTTGCGGTACATCAAGATAGTAACCGTCTATCGTATTAAATACCGTTATCTTTTTCGTTAGCAGATTTTCGCCGTCAAACTCGCACCAGTTGGTATAGTAGAGCAGCTCTTCCGTATCAGCCGCGTTGGGAAGGTTTGTTGCAACCGGAATTTCGGGTACTCCGTCAAAATCAATGTCCATACAGGGTATTGAAGCGGAGCGCAGTGTTCTGATGTTTTCAATAGTATCATCGGTCTCAAGAAGCGGGTTTTTAAGCTCATCATCACCGAACACTAAAACTTCAGTAACGGCACCGGCGCCTTTTATTTCATCAATATAAACCGCCGGTCTTCCGCTCGACAGCCTTGAAAAAACCGGTGAGGACGCCGTTTTTACTTCAGAATCAAGTATACAGCCGCCGATTTTTTGAAGTCCGCCATCCGAAAATCTGTACAACGACGCGCTGTTTATCATTGACGATGTATCAAGCAGATGAATAAATAATTCAAAACTGCCGCTTCCCGTAAGATCACAGCAGGCAAAGCCCGTGTATTTCTCAGAAAGACGCCGGGACAGCTTTTTGCGGTCCAACGAATAAACGCACAGTCGCTTTTCACTTGCGCCGTATACTTCCCAACCTACGATTATCTCCTTTATTCCGTCGCCGTCAAGGTCACAAAAATCAACCATCTCAACATTTCCCGCTACGATTGATTGCTCCGCTACGCTTTTGTAACCGCTTTTGCCCTTGCAAACGGCGTTGATGTGCATATTGGTAGTCTCATCATCCTGCGTGCTGTAAAACGCAAACGCCTCAACGGCACCGTCACCGTCAATATCCTCAAGTATTATCGCGCTTCTGCGCTCGCCTGACGAAGGGTATTTGAGCTGATACTCACCCTTTATGCTGCTTGAAAGGGCGCGGCTTATCGGAACCATCTCACCGGTAAGTTCCGGAGGAGTCATAAGCTGCTCGGTATCAACAGAAAACATCTTACAACCGGTAAGCAATACGCAAAGACAAGCCGCCATAAACACTGCCGTTATTCTGCGGATTTTCATGCGCTCCCCTCCTTCGCAAAGTTATACACTATAGATTATATCATACAGTAATATAAAATTAAAGAACTTTTTGTTAACTTATTCAAATATTTCGCGCTATGCCTTCAGCAAACAAAAAAGCCGGCGTTTTGCCGGCTCAATAACTGAATATTTATCAATATTCCACCGTCAGTTCTCTGACTGTGTTTTTATCCTGCTTTTTTCCGTCTCTCTCGGCAAAAAACTTTTCCGCAACAGACGGGAACAGCGCATAGCTTAAAACATCCTCTTCGGATTTTCCGATGCCTTTTTCCTTCATTTCGGCGGCGTATTTTTTAAGCTCAGGCTCGATCAGATCTGCGGGACGGCAGGTGATAACCTCGCTGTTTCCTATCACCTTACGCCTTACTTCATCGTTAACCTCACCGGGAAGCTTTCCATATTCGCCGCGAAGCAGAGCCTTTGACTCTTTGGGCACCATCTTATACCGCTCGCCGGAAATGATATTCATAACCGACTGTGTGCCCACTATCTGACTGGTCGGCGTTACAAGCGGAGGATATCCGAAATCTTTGCGTACTCTCGGCACCTCAGCTAAAACATCATAGTATTTATCCTCTTTACCCGCTTGCTTTAGCTGGTTTATCATATTTGAAAGCATACCGCCGGGGACCTGATAAATAAGGGTTTTTGTATCAACGGATAACACCTTGGGATCAAGTATTCCGGCACTTTTCAGCCGCTCAGCGACCGTACGGAAATGCGAGGCAACATCACATAAAGCGTTAAGGTCGAGTCCGGTGTCACGGTCGGTCCCCTTAAGCGTGGCGACAAGCGCCTCGGTGGAAGGCTGAGAAGTTCCGTTTGAAAGCGGAGAAAGCGCGGTATCAACTATATCAACACCGGCCTGCGCGGCCATCAGATTGGTCATATCTCCTGTGCCGGTTGTATTATGCGTGTGAAGGTGAATGGGCGCCTTAACATTCTCCTTTAGCTTTTTAACGAGAGAATAAGCGTCAAAAGGCAAAAGTAAATTTGCCATATCCTTTATGCAAATAATATCGGCGCCCATTTCTTCGAGTGTTTTTGCAAGATTTACAAAATATTCCTCGTTATGCACAGGGCTTACCGTATAGCTTATAGCCGCTTCACAGACACCGCCGTATTTTTTGCAAGACTCAATAGAACGGCTCAGATTTCGAACATCGTTAAGCGCGTCAAAAATGCGTATGACATCTATTCCGTTTTCTATAGACTTTTTTACAAAGGCGTCAACAACATCGTCGGCATAATGCTTGTAACCTAAAATATTCTGCCCTCTGAAAAGCATTTGAAGCTTTGTGTTGGGCATATGCGCTTTAATTGTGCGCAATCTCTCCCAGGGGTCCTCGCCTAAAAATCGCATACAGGCGTCAAAAGTGGCTCCGCCCCAGCACTCAACCGACCAATAGCCGATTCTGTCAAGTTTTTCGAGAGCCGGCAACATATCCTCGAGCGTCATACGGGTAGCCGCTTGTGACTGATGCGCATCACGAAGAACGGTATCGGTAATATACAAAGGTTTTTTGTTCATATTAAATCTCCGTTATCCAAAAAGTGTTATTAAAACGCCTGCGGCAATAGCCGAGCCGATAACGCCGGCAACATTCGGTCCCATGGCGTGCATAAGCAGAAAATTAGAGGGATTTTCTTTTTGTCCTACGGTTTGAGATACCCTCGCCGCCATAGGCACTGCCGAAACACCGGCGGAGCCGATAAGCGGATTGACCTTGTTTCTGGTAAATAAATTCATCAGTTTGGCAAGCAGTACGCCGCCGGCGGTACCTACGGCAAACGCCGCAATTCCCATACCCATAATTTTAAGAGTATTGAGATTTAAGAACGCTTGCGCGGTAGCCGTAGCACCTACGGATATACCTAAGAATATCGTAACGATATTCATAAGTTCGTTTTGAGCAGTTTTGCAAAGCCGCTCGCAAACACCCGACTCTTTCCAAAGATTTCCAAGCATAAGACAACCTACAAGCGGTGTAGCCGAAGGCACTAACAACGCCACAAATATAGTTACCACTATCGGAAAAACAATCTTTTCGGTTTTTGAAACGCTGCGGAGTGGTTTCATAACTATAGCTCGCTCTTTTTTTGTGGTAAGCATTCTCATAATGGGCGGCTGAATTACCGGCACTAAAGCCATATAAGAATACGCCGCGACCGCTATCGGACCTAAAAGATTCGGAAAAAGTTTACTTGTAGTGTAAATCGCGGTCGGACCGTCAGCCCCGCCTATAATGCCGATGGAAGCCGCCGCCGCCTGCGGAAACGCCATATAAACACAGCCGAGAAAGGTTATAAATATACCCACCTGCGCCGCCGCACCGAGTATCAGCGACTTAGGATTGGAAATAAGAGGTCCGAAATCTGTCATTGCGCCTATACCAACAAAGATAAGGCAGGGATAAATGCAGGTTTTAACACCTATATAGAGGAAATCAAGCAGTCCGCCTTCAGACATAATATGCCCGTAAGAATGGTAAAACTCGCTTCCCTCATCCATAAACTGAGCCCAAAGGTCGGTATGATAGAGTGCGTCAAACGAAGTAAACGCCGTAAGATTTGTAAGAAGCATACCAAACGCGATACCCACTAACAACAGCGGTTCAAACTGCTTTTTGATACCGAGCCACAACAGGAAAAGCGCTACAAATATCATCACAAGCGAGCCCCAGTTATCTTTTAAATTGCCGAAAAGCAGATAAAAACCGGTGCTTTTCAAAAAATCAAACAGTTTTTCAAGCATACCAAATCACCAAATCACTTAATAGTACAAAGCACCGTTCCGGTTTCAACTGCGCTGCCTTTTGCAACTACGCCTGTAACAGTGCCGGATACCGGCGCCATAATTTCATTTTCCATTTTCATAGCCTCAAGCACCATAAGCACATCGCCTTTGCTTACCGACTGACCCTCCGTGACATTCACAGTAAGGATATTGCCGGGCATAGGACTGCTTACAGCCTCACCGTCACCGCTTGCCGCCGAGCTTACTGCCGGCGCGCCTTCTTGCTTCTTAGCCGGCGCGGAAACGCCGCCCTTTATTTCTTCAAGCTCTATTTCGTAAACATTTCCGTTTACCTTTACTCTGTACTTTTTCATCTCTTTGCCCTCTCCTCAGTTTATAATTTTTTAAAAGAAATTACCTTAAGTGAATTAACATCGGCACCCATATCTTCGGCACAAACGGCGCAAACCGCCGCAATTATTTCGCGGTCGTCCTCGCGTTTTGTCACGGTTGTCAGGGCTTTTGCCGGACTGTCCGTTTTGCGCTTTGACCCGCCGCAAAAAAATCCGGTTATAACACAAATTATTATAATTGAAATAAGCCCCGCAAACACTGTTCCTATACCCATGGTTACGGCGAACCAATTAGGTATTTCAGCCGTCGATAAATATATATTGCTCATACTTTTCGCCTCCGAGCCGAGAATAAAAGAGAGCGTTGAAAACCAAACTCCCCCAGTTTAATAACAGTATATTACTTCAGTATAAAAATTGCAACCGTTTTTTACCCGTTTTTTAATAGTTGTTAAAAAAATAATATATATCGTTCGATTTTTAATTTCTTTTGTTTCAAATGTAACAAAAAACCCGATTTCTGCGCAAAAGCGCAAAAATCAGGTTAACTGCTGTTTTGTTTCAGAATGTTTACTTCTGTTGCCTGTATTCGGCGATGTCGTTTTTTGGGATGATACCCTCAATTATTGTTGCAATTGGACTGTGGATGATTTTTGTATCGGCAATCAACCGTAACTCAGACGGTATGAAAACCTCTGGGCTTACTATGATAAAGGTAATAAATATAATTCGTTTAGTTTGCATATGCGTCTGCCTTGGCATTGTCGAAATAATATTTATTATTGCTATGGTACAATCGTCAAAAGGCTATTCCGCATTAAACGATATAAGCAGCACGGCAGGAAGTATCGCAAGTGCAGGAATAGGTGTTTTGTTAGTGTTGGATTTACTGATTGTTGCCGGATTTGTGATAGCTATACTTTATTATGCGAAAATTATAAAAAGTATAAATACGGTAAAAGAAACAATAACTTCAGGAATTATGAGCAACAAGGTTTCAAGTTATGTTGCGATCCTAACTTTTATTTTGGCAGGATTTACTCTTATTTCCGTTTTCTTTGCTGGTAGCGCATTAAGCGTTCTCAGCACGCTGTGTTCAGTAGTTTCAATGGTATGCTTCGGCATATTGATTTTCAAATACAGAAACACTATGCGTTCTCCAATCGACAATCCGAATGAATAAGTAGATTAATCCCGATACTGTCATCGGAATTAATAACCCCTAAAAGGACTGTGCTGTCTTTTGACCGCACAGTCCCCTTTTTTTAATAAAAAAACCGGTCGGAATTCCGACCGGCAATTTACAGTTATGTATATTATACCTTTTCAGCTATATCAAAAATTCTTGACGGAAGCTCCGATTCATCACACGAAACGGTGAACAGGAACTCGACATCCTCTATTGTTTTCAGTCTCTCTAAGAAATCCGCCAATTCCTCATAATTTCTTGTGCCTATACGAAGCGTCGCGTCACCGAAAATATGTGTTACATCATGATTTCCCGCCTTAACACCGGCAAGGAGACCGTAATATTCACCGTAACCGGAAATAGCGCAAGCGTCAGCGTCTATAAGCCGTGCCTTATGGGTAACGGAAAAGGTAAGCGTATCCCCTTTTTCAACGCAAACAACATTACCGAGGCTCTCATTAGCCGCTTTGTTTACAAAGTCTACCAACCTTTTTGTTTTACCCGAGCCTCTTTTGCCGATAATAAGTTTTATCATTTAAAACCACTCCTTTATATTATACCGCCCAGCGGTTATTTTCTCACAGACGAGCCTCAAGCTCCGCCTTCATATCCTCATATCCGGGTTTGCCGAGCAGTGCAAACATATTTTTCTTATAGCTTTCCACTCCCGGCTGGTCGAAGGGATTAACGCCGAGCATATATCCGGATATTGCACAGGCTTTTTCAAAGAAGTAAATAAGTCTGCCTAAATTTTCCTCGTCCGCCTTATCCACTGTTATAACAAGGTTTGGCACGCCGCCGTCGGTATGCGCGAGCACGGTCCCTTCAAACGCCTTTCTGTTTACAAAGGACATAGGCTTGCCGGAAAGAAAGTTGAGTCCGTCGCCATTATTTTCTTCTTCCTCTATTGTAACATCGCTCCCGTTATCGTCAATATTTACGACCGTCTCAAACATAATGCGCGCGCCGTCCTGGACGAACTGACCCATTGAGTGCAGGTCGGTTGAGAAAATAACAGACGCCGGAAAAAGTCCCTTGTTATCCTTACCCTCGCTCTCGCCGAAAAGCTGCTTGAACCACTCCGACATCATCGTAAATCTCGGCTCATAGGAAACAAGAAGCTCTACCGCTTTACCCTTGCGATAAAAAGCGTTTCTTATCGCGGCATACTTATAGCACGGATTATTTTCAACATCATCAATATTATAATCAGCCATAGCGTCAGCCGCGCCTTTCATAAGCGCATCAATATCACATCCGGCCGCCGCAATCGGCAAAAGCCCCACAGCGGTAAGCACTGAAAATCTGCCGCCCACATCGTCCGGCACTACGAAGCACTCGTACCCCTTACTGTCGGCAAGAGCTTTAAGTGTACCGCGCGCCTTATCGGTTGTGCAGTAAATACGCTTTGCAGCCTCTTTTTCACCGTAACGCTCCTCGAGCATTTTTCTGAACACCCTGAACGCCACCGCCGGTTCGGTAGTAGTGCCCGACTTTGAAATTATATTCACCGAGACGCGTTTGCCCTCGCAAATTTTAATAATGTCGCTAAGAGCCGAGCCGCTTATACTGTTGCCGGTGAAATAGATTTCAGGCACTCCCTGTCTGAGGCGATTATAGTTTTGCCCTCTTAAAAACTCGATCGCCGCACGAGCGCCCAAGTAGGAGCCGCCTATGCCAATTACCAGCAGTATGTCAGTATCGCTCTTTATCTTTTCCGCCGCGCGCTTTATACGCGAAAATTCCTCTTTATCGTAATTTACGGGCAACTCTACCCAGCCGAGAAAATCACTCCCGAGTCCTGATTTTTCATTTACGGTTTTGTGTGATGCGGACACCTGATTTTTAAGTCCCTCAAGGTCGTTTGTCCTTATAAAGCTCTTGGCGTAATCACTGTTAAACTTCAGTCCCAATTTTTATGCCTCCATAACCTTTGTAATCATATTTTACATTATTACCAGCTTATTTTCAAGGGTAAATATGAATATATTTTTTTAATTTGAACAAAGTCGTCAATTAAGCTGTAAAAAGACCGGTCGCCATCCATAAAAACGCGCGTATAAAACTCATTCTCTTCACTTCTTTTGCGGCGACTATATCTATGTCTCCTATTAAATCCTTCCCCGACATCACTCTTATAAGCCCGACCTTTTGCCTCTTTTTGACCGGCGCTTTTAAGGTCTCGGGCAGTTCGGTTTTCTGCGTTATTTCGGCGGCGGCGCCTTTTTTAAGCAGTATTTCCATACCGCCCTGCGCCAGAAGCGGCACTCTGCTTTGCTCTCCGCCCGATACAGCAATCTCCGTTCCGTTTTTAAAGTCCGGATTTATCTTCGCTATGGAATAATTCGCAAAGCCGTAATCAAGCAGTTTTTTAGCACCCTCAAATCGCGCGGGCGAAGTCTCTCCGCCCATTATAACTGCAACAAGCTCCATACCGTCGCGCTCGGCGGAAGCGGCGAGGCAGTATCCCGCGTCCGCGGTGGTACCGGTTTTAAGCCCGGTTGTACCGTCATAAAACCGAACCAGCTTGTTTGTGTTTACAAGCTCGCTTTCGCCGCCGCGCAGAGAATCCATCCATACGGTTGAGTAATTCTTTATAAGCGGATGCTTTAAAAGCTCGGCGGACATTCTCGCAACATCCGCCGCCGTGCTTAAATGCCCTTCCGCGTCAAGGCCTGTCGCGTTTTTGAATACCGTACCCGTCATTCCGAGACTTTTTGCTTTGTCGTTCATCAAGGCCACAAAGCCCTCTTCGCTACCCGCAACCGCTTCGGCGAGCGCCACAGTAGCGTCATTGGCAGAAGCTATAACGGCAGCCTTTAAAAGGTCGTCAACCGTCATTTTTTCACCCGGCTTGAGCCATATCTGAGAACCGCCCATACCCGCGGCGTGGTCGCTGGCGCTTATCCGGTCTTGAAGCTTTAAATCGCCCCTGTCTATAGCCTCCATGATAAGTATTAAGGACATTATTTTGGTAATGGAAGCCGGCGGCAGTTTTTCATCCGGATTATCCTCATAAAGCACCGTAAGCGTATCCGGCTCCAAAAGAACCGCCGAGCGCGCTTTGATTTCCAGCACCGTGCCTATGGGCGCCTCAACATTATCCGACGCTATCGGCACCGCGACATCGGATATATCGCACTCGCTTGATACGGTTTTAGCGCCGCATACCGGCGAAAAGAGTACGGCGGCGCAAATAAACAAACATACTAAAGCATTAAAAATTTTCATAAAAATTCCCCTCTCGCATAATGTTTATGCGAGAAGGGTGTGAAACATACAAGGGTTATCGGTAATTATACTCAGGCAGTCTGTCAAGAACGGGTATTAGAAGCGCCGCCGCGGCAATGGCGATAACGGTATTCGGAAGCATATAAAGACCGTTGTATATGAGTGAATAAAGCCAAGCGTTTGAGGTCACAACATTTGCAACCTTTTTTTCAGCCGTAATCGCATAGATAGTAACGCCGCTTATAAAGTGTATTATAAACCGCGCAAAGCAACCGGTAAACGCGGCAAGCGGGAAAAGATATTTCTTTCCTTTAAATATGCCGGCAACGCCGCAGGCGCCGTAAGCCAGAACATAATCAAGCAGTACGCTCGGCAGTCCCCAGCCTATACCGCCGCCGATTAAGCATTTGATAAGACCGAACACAAGACCGGAAGCCACGCCGTAACCAAAGCCCTGACGGTAACAGATAATAAAGAGCGGTATCATTACAAAGTCGATGGAGCCGCCGAAACCGCCGGTGGAAATTTTGATAAATGATAACGCCACACTAAGCGCAATCATTACCGCACATTCGCACACGCTGAAAATAACTTTTTTCGAATTTGCCATAATAAACATCCTCCTAAAATAAATAAAACAGCCCTGTTCGGACTGCGTAAAAAGGCTGAATGTATTTCCCTACGCCGGCATTATCCGAATCAGGTTACAGGTCGGCGGCATAGACTTTATCGGTCGGTCGCCCTCTCAGCCGGAGTTTCATCCAGCTCCCTCGCTTTGCCTATATTATAACACTATTTTGTGTATTGTCAAGTATTAAATACAAGGTATAGAAGCGCCTTAAAAAGTGCTTGACAACTGTATTTCTATGTGATAGAATAATCGAGCCGCATATTGCGGGCTTTTAAGTTGTGCCATAAAAACACACGCCCGACAGTAGCGAGACTGTTTATATCAGGTGGTGTAAAGAAATGTACGCAATTATCGAAACAGGCGGAAAGCAGTACCGCGTTCAGAGCGGCGACATTATATATGTTGAGAAACTCGACGCCGAAGTAGACAGCGAAGTCACCTTTGACAAGGTTGTTGCCGTAAGCAACAGAACTCTCAAGGTTGGCAAGCCCTATGTTAAGGACGCTTTTGTAAAGGGCACCGTTCTTAAAAACGGCAAGGGCAAGAAGGTAACAGTATTTACCTATAAGCCGAAGAAGAGCAGTTCACGCAAGATGGGTCACAGACAGCCGTATACCAAAGTGCAGATCGGTGAAATCGGTTAAAGCTTTATGACTAAAGCGTGTTTTTTGGTAAAAAACGGCAAATTATATGGATTTCACATTGAAGGCCACAGTACAAAAAACGCCGGGGACGACCAAGGCAAAGCCCTCTGCGCGGCGGTATCAAGCGCGGCGTATATGGCAGCCAACACTATAACGGAGATTATAGGCGACAGTGCCCGGGCGGATGTGCGCGACGGTGAAATGCATTTTGAGGCGGAATGTCCTTCGGACGGTACCGTTACGGTACTTAAAGGACTAAAGCTTCATTTGACAGAGCTTTCAAGGCAATACGGTAAACGACTAGTTATTACGGAGGTGTAATCATGTTAAAGATAAACATTGGGCTTTTCGCTCATAAAAAAGGTATGGGATCGACCAAAAACGGTCGTGACAGCGAGGCAAAACGCCTCGGCGTAAAAAGGGCTGACGGTCAGTTTGTTCTGGCAGGTAACATTTTAGTCCGCCAGAGGGGCACTCATATTCACGCCGGCAATAATGTGGGACGCGGTTCGGATGATACTTTGTTTGCGCTTATCGACGGCAAAGTTAAATTTGAGCGTTTCGGCAAGGACAGAAAGAAAGTCAGCATTTACGCTGTAGAGCAATAACAACAAAAGCCGGGCTTCGCTCGGCTTTTGTTTTTCAAACGGAAAAATATCAAGATTACAGGTGATAGTATGAAAGAGTGTCATGTTTGTTTTGCTTTATGTGATGACGACGCCGTGCTTTGTCCGGTTTGCGGCGCAGAGCTGAAAAACAATGTCACGGATGCAGAGAATGAAGCGGCCGCTCAAGAGGAAAATATAAAAGAAAATTTAATAAACAACCCTGTTTTGGCGGCAAGTGCGGACAGTCCGGTTACAGCCGAAATATACAAGGACATTTTAGATGAAAACGGTATTGCATACAGCGTTGACGAAAAGGGCGATTTTTTTCACACCGGCTTTGGAGGCGGCTTTTTCGCCATTGATGTATATGTTGACGAAAAGAATATAGATATGGCGAAGGAGCTTTACCGAAATCTGTCTGAAAGCGAGTTTTCGCTTGAAGATTTTGAGGAATTAAATTCTGACGATACAGAAAAGGAATAAAAATGTTTGTTGATATAGCTAAAATTCATCTTAAGGCAGGAAACGGCGGCGACGGCGCCGTTTCATTCCACCGGGAAAAATATGTGGCCGCGGGCGGACCCGACGGCGGCGACGGCGGCAAGGGCGGCGACATTATCTTTGTTGCCGATAAAAACCTTTCAACCCTTGCCGATTTCAGGTACAAGCGCAAATATGCCGCGGAAAACGGCGAAAACGGCAGAGGCGGCAGGTGTACCGGCAAAAGTGCCGACGACCTTATAATCCGGGTGCCCGAAGGCACGGTTATAAAGGATACCGAAAGCGGCAGAATAATAGCCGATATTTCGGACGGTGAGCCTACGGTTATAGCCAAAGGCGGAAAAGGCGGTTGGGGCAACACCCATTTTGCCACGGCAACCCGTCAGGTACCGCGCTTTGCAAAGCGCGGCGCCGAAGGCGAAAAACTGGATGTAACGCTTGAACTTAAGCTCCTGGCCGATGTAGGACTTATCGGCTTTCCGAATGTGGGCAAATCAACCCTCGTTTCTGTAGTAAGTGAAGCGAAGCCTAAAATCGCAAACTATCATTTTACCACACTTACTCCCGTTCTGGGCGTTGTGCGATTAGGCGAAGGTTCATCATTCGTAATGGCGGATATACCCGGTCTTATTGAGGGCGCCGGTGAGGGCGTGGGGTTAGGTCACGAGTTTTTACGCCATGTAGAGCGCTGCCGGCTTCTTTTGCATGTAATAGATATTTCGGGCAGCGAGGGCAGAGACCCGATAGAAGATTTTAAAAAAATAAACCGTGAGCTTTCGGTTTACAGCAAGGAATTATCCGAGCGACCGCAGATAATCGTAGGCAACAAATGCGATTTGTGCGACGAGGAAAAAATTAATGCCGTGCACAAATATTTTGAGGATAAGGGATACGCCTTTTTCCCCATTATGGCAGCTATTGCCGAGGGCACCGCACCACTTATAAATCATATTGCCGCCTCCCTTCAAAAGCTCCCTCCGGTAAAACGATACGAGGCAGAGCCAAAACCGAGAGAGGACTATTTAAAGCCAAAGGCACGCACATTTAATATTCGTGTATGTGACGGCGTTTATATAGTTGAAAATGCACCGTGGCTTTTAAATATTATGAACGATATTAACCCCGAGGACTATGAGTCGCTTCAATATTTTGAGCGGGTGCTTCGCTCTTCCGGAATTGTAGACGCACTCAAAAACAGCGGTATAAAAGAGGGCGACACGGTGAGCGTTTATGATGTTGAATTCGATTATGTGGAGTAAATAATATGGATAGTATTAAACTGCTTAGCCCCTCGGTTCTCGCATTTGTGGGAGATGCCGTGTATAGCCTTCTTGTTCGCACCTATATTGCCGATAAGAATAGACCTTCGGGTGATCTTCACAATATGGCGGTAAAATATGTCAGCGCAACCTCACAGGTGGCGGCATTTAAGAAAATTGAACCGTATTTAACCGAAGATGAATTATCGGTTTTTAAAAGGGGCAGGAATTTTCATACATCAAACACGCCAAAGTCCTCTACAGGCGCCGATTATCACACCGCCACCGGGCTCGAATGTATCTTTGGCTTTCTGCACCTTTCGGGGAAAAAGGACAGAATTAAAGAGTTGTTTAATTTAATTGTATCCAAATAAATTTGGCGGCGAGGGAAATTTCCCTCGCCGCATTATTTTATTAATAATCATTTTTTATGATTACTATCAATATATTCCCATATTTCGTTGTAATCATTCTGATTGCGGATAACATGGTCATAATATGAGCGTTGCCAAATCTCGCCTTTGTATCCGGCATTATGGATATCGCGTGAAGCGTTCATCTTCAAAAAACCTATCGCTTTTGAAATTGTTGGCCGCCTTTGTAGGGGCGATTCACGAATCGCCCGTTCATTTATTGTAATTATCAAATGAATATGGTCAGGCATAATTACATATTTATCAACATTTATATTAAACCTTGCATTAAGGTTGTTGATGTGATTATCCAATATTTTTCCGTATTGGGTTAATTCTATTTCGGCCGATTCGTGAATCGCCCCTACGATTTTTGACAATATTTTCTTTCGGTCTTTTACACATATTGTAATAAAATATGCGCCTTCTTGGCTATAATCATAATTTTCTAATCGGCTTTTCTTTCTTACCGGCAGCTTCACACCTTATCACCTTCTCAAAAGCTTGGCTTGTCAAAATAATCAAATCTTTAATAATTCATCCAGCGTAACGCCAAAAACCTCAGCAAATGCAATAACCTCTATATCGGTCACGAACCTTTTTCCGCATTCAATTCGTTGAATAGCATTTTTATCTATGTCGATACCCACCAACTGCATACGGTCCGCAAGCTCTCGTTGCGATATTTTAAGCTTTATTCTAAAACTCGCTATGTTTTTCCCGCAAATATTATTAAGTCCGTCTTTTGATTTATTGATAAACATATAAAACCTCTTTTTGACATTTTGTGCTTGTCAACAAAGAAATTATATGTTATAATATTTCAAAATATGACATTAACCGAATGTCAAATGTTAGGGGGTGAAAAAATGTTTAGTAATATTGGCAAGAAAATCAAAAAGCTGGCAACTGTTTTATGTTGGTTGGGAATAATAATAAGTATTGTGTGCGGAATAGTTGCCTGGGTAGCAGCAGACGACGAAATAGGAGCATTGATTTTTTTAGTTGTTGCGGTTGCTGGTTCGTTACTGTCTTGGATAAGTAGCTTTGTTCTTTATGGATTTGGTGAGTTAATTGATAAAGTAACCGATATTGAGTATCGATTAAATCCGGTTCGTACACAAAACAATCAAAATCAAGATACTGTTGAATACACTTTTGTAGATAAACAAGAACCATCGCATAGTTTTTTGGGCAATTGTGAAATGTGTGACAAAACAGAAGTGTTAGTTTGCGAGGCAAAAATCGTTGATAAAATGGGCACCCGTTATCGAAAGGTTTGTAAAGATTGCTTCAATAAATACAACTGCCAACCAAAATGAGTTTCATCAAAGTTTTACCAAAACAAGAGACTGTTGTCAGTTAACAGCAGTCTCTTGCTTTTTTATCAACCACTTCTTTGGGTTGTTCTATTTATCGCAACATTCGTCCTTTTTCGGTGCCGGTGCGGACTTTTTAGCCCCCTTGGTAACATCTCCGAGCCCGGTAGTCTCCGAAAAAATTGTATTATTGGTGACGGCGTTTACCGCATCGGTGGGAATTATAATCTTTGCGGCGGTGCCGTTTGAAAGGTTTACCAGCGCCTCATACTTTTTAAGCTCTAAAACAGCGGCATCTACCCCTGCCTCTTTAAGAGCTATAAGACCGTCCGCCTCGGCTTTTTTAGAAAGATAAATTGCTTTTGCTTCGCCCTCTGCACGGGCAATTCTTGCGTCCCTTTCACCCTCGGCGGCAAGTATCATAGCCCGTTTATCGCCCTCAGCCCTTGTAATCGCGGCGGCTTTGTGCCCTTCAGCCTGCAAGAGGGTCTCACGGCGGTCGCGCTCCGCCTTCATCTGCTTTTCCATGGCGTTCTGAATTTCCGCCGGCGGAATGATGTTTTTAAGCTCAACGCGCGTAACCTTCATCCCCCACTGGTCGGTAGCATCATCGAGTATGGCGGTCATTTTTGTATTTATGGTGTCGCGGGAGGTAAGCGTACCGTCAAGCTCTAGTTCTCCCACAATGTTACGAAGTGTTGTGGCAGTGAGATTTTCAAGAGCGTTTATGGGGTTTACAACGCCATATGTGTAGAGGCGCGCGTCAAAAATACGGAAGTAAACCACAGTGTCTATCTGCATTGTGACATTATCCTTGGTAATAACCGGTTGAGGCGCTGAATCAAGTACTTGCTCTTTTAAGGTTATTCGCTTCGATATTTTTTGTACGAACGGGATTTTTACATGAATACCCGCGTCCCATGTTGCGTGATACTTACCCAGAAACTCGATTACATACTGAGTAGCCTGAGGAACAACGCGAACATTGGAAAAAATCAAAATTGCGACTATGACTATCAAAACAATCAAAAAATATTCCATTTTTCTCTCCTTTACTTTATAAGGGCGGCGGATAGTTTTTTATTTGTTTTAAGCCGCTCGCTCAGCGCGGCCACCGCTCTTAACATATGATTGTTGTCCCTGAGCGTTTCCGCCAGGTTTTTTTTGGCGTTGTCATCATCAAGGCTGGCGGCGGCAATGCAGGCAAGCATGGCATTTACGGTATCTCTGTCCCCTGTAATATATGTCGAATCAAAAACGGTAAAAATTTTCTTTATAGCTTTTTTATCACCAGACGCCAGGGTTTGTTTTAGCTGAGGCACAAGCGTTTCGCCAAAAAAATTAAGATACAGAAAATTACCGTATTTTTGAATGTGAGCGCGGTATGGTTCCTTAAACTGCGGATAAACATCCAGCACTTTTTTTGCAAATGTGCCGATATCGGCTCCGTCCTTATTGGCAGTTGGCATATCCACCGCGGCGGCAAGGCGGGAATTCTTTTTAACGCCTAAATTTTCTGACAGTGTTTCGGTAAAATCAATGCCTACGCTTACAGCGTCCCGCTCGGTCTGACTGTCATCAAAAAGCCAGGCGGAAATCTCCGCGTATTCACCTTCAGGCTCGGCTTTTTTAAGGATATACATTTGCCGCGCGTCGTCATACTCTATTAATATGCTGCATTTTTCACTTTCATATTCATTCTCCGCCTTTTTGTGAAATCCGTTTTCCGCAAGAAAAGGCGACATTTCCTCAATTACTTTACCAATATAACGATTATCCAAAAAACTCACTTCCAAATACTGTTTTTAACATTGTAACACAGATACCGGTGCTTGGCAAACAAAATTTTCTTGAAAGCCCGGCTCTTTTTATATATAATTACTCTAAGGTGATGATTTTGGAGCTTGCAAATAAAAAAAGCGTTAAAAATATCCTTGAAAAAAAGGGCTTTGCTTTTAAAAAATCATTAGGACAGAATTTTCTGGTAGACAGCACGGTGGCGCCCAAAATGGCGGAATGCTCTGCGGATAAAAATACCGGAGTTCTGGAAATCGGACCGGGAGCAGGCGTGCTTACCCGCGAGCTTTCCCGCCGGGCAAAAAAGGTAGTGGCTATCGAGCTTGACGAAAGCCTGCGCCCTATACTTCGGGATACTCTTAAGGACTGTGAAAACGCGGAGGTTATATTCGGCGATGTTCTAAAGACCGACCTTAAGGCCGTATTTCGGGAAAGGTTCTCCGGTTGCGAGAGAATAACCGTTTGCGCTAACCTCCCGTATTATATAACATCTCCGGTTATTATGAAGCTGCTTGAAAGCGAGTTGCCGATAGAACGCGTTACCGTAATGGTGCAAAAGGAAGCGGCAGACCGTATTTGCGCGAAAGTGGGGAGCAGAGCGGCGGGCGCGGTAACCGCAGCAATAAACTACTATGCTCAGGCGGAGCCTTTGTTTTTTGTGCCGAAAAACAGCTTCTTGCCGGAACCTAAGGTCGACTCTGAAGTGATAAACCTTAAAATCCGAACGATGCCGCCTGTTGAGGTCGCGGACCGTGAGTTTTTCTTTAGAATTGTAAACGCTTGTTTTATGCTGAGGCGAAAAACCGCTGTGAATTCAATATCTAACGCTATGAATATAGATAAAAAAACAGTAAAACAAGTGCTTTCCGAACTTGGTATAAACGAAACCGCCCGCGGTGAGACCTTCGATATGAAAACGCTTGCCGCCATTTCGGGAGAACTCAAAAAATGCTTGCAAAAACGGTAGATAAGTGTTATTATACTTTTGTCTAAATGCAGTGACGAAGAAGAGTAGTAATATATAACCTCCAAGAGAGTGACCGTCGCCGGCTGTAAGCGGTCTGAGGTAAGTATTATGAAGTTCGCTTCCGAGCAGTATCGCTGAACTTTTATTAAGCGGTATCGTACAGGCGGCGTTAACGCCATAGAGTGTTTGCGTAATTCGCAAAAATGCGGGTGGTACCGCGGAGCATAAATTTTCAGCTTCGTCCTGTTTTGGACGAAGCTTGTTTTTTAGGAGGATAAAATGAGAGAAAAACTTGAGGCTATACGCCGGGCGGCGGAAAACGCCGCAAAAGAGGCGATTGATGAAAAACAAATCGAAGAATTACGGGTCAAGTATCTCGGCAAAAAAGGCGAGCTTACGGCGCTTCTTAAGCAGATGGGCAGTCTGACACCTGAGGAAAGACCTAAAATGGGTCAGCTTGTAAACGAGGCGAAGGGTCAGGTTGAAAAGCTTGTCAGTGAGCGCAAGGTAAAGCTTAAAGAAAAGGCGGTAGAGCTTAAACTTAAAGCCGAAACCGTTGATATTACCATGCCGGAAAAACCGGTAAACTGCGGTGGGCTTCACCCGTTAAGCATAGTTACGAATGACCTCATAGATATTTTCCAGTCTATGGGCTTTGATGTTCTTGACGGGCCGGAGGTTGAGACCGACCACTACAATTTCGAGTGTCTTAATGTACCGGAGGATCATCCGGCGCGCGATATGCAGGACACCTTTTATCTTGCCGATAAAATTCTTCTGCGCACACAGACCTCAGCGGCACAGATAAGAACTATGGAAACAAGGAAGCCGCCCATTAGAATAATCTGCCCCGGAAGAGTGTTCAGAGCTGACGAGGTAGACGCGACTCATTCCCCCGTTTTTCACCAACTTGAGGGTCTTGTGGTTGATAAAGGCGTTACAATGTGCGACCTTATGGGCGTTCTTGAGCAGTTTGCGCACGAGATTTACGGCGAGGATGTAAATGTGCGCTTTCGCCCGTCGTTCTTTCCGTTTACCGAGCCTTCTGTTGAGGTTGATGTCTCCTGCACAGAGTGCGGCGGAAAGGGCTGCAGAATATGTAAGGGCGAGGGATGGATAGAGATTTTAGGCGCGGGTATGGTACATCCGAATGTGCTTCGCTCCTGCGGTATTGACCCGGATGTTTATACCGGTTTTGCCTTTGGTATAGGCATTGACAGGATTACTACAACAAGATATAAAATCAGCGACATTCGTTTGCTTTTTGAAAACGATAAGCGCTTTTTAGAGCAGTTTTAAGGGGGCGAAGGAATGAAGGTATCACTTAATCACTTAAAAAAATATGTAGATATAAATGTTACGGCGGAGGAACTTGCCGAAAAAATGCCGCTTGCCGGTTTTGAAATTGAAAGCATGGAGAAACAGGGCGAGGGAATAAAGCGCGTAGTGGCGGCAAAAATACTTAAAATTACGCCTCACGAAGACAGTGACCACTTGCAGATATGCCAAACGGACATCGGTGAAAGCGAGCCGGTCCAGATAGTAACCGGCGCTCAAAACATAAAAGAAGGCGATTATGTGCCGGCGGCGCTTAATGACAGTTTTTTGCCTGACGGAACTCACATAGTATCGGGAAAGCTGCGCGGCGTAGAGTCGCACGGAATGCTCTGCTCAGGTGAGGAATTAGGACTTACCGAAGGCGATTATGAAGGTGCCGGAGTATATGGTATACTGATACTTAAAGGCGAGCCTGTTCCCGGTACCGATATTAAAGAGGTTTTAGGGCTTAATGATACTATTATTGATTTTTCAATTACATCCAACCGACCTGACGCCGGTTGCTTCTTAGGTATAGCAAAAGAGATTTCCGTAGTGCTGGGCACTGAGTTTAAGTCGCCCGAAACAAGCTACAAGACCGTGGGCGGAAATATTGACGCTTATATAAATGTCAGCGTGGCGAACAGCGACCTTTGTCCGCGCTATATGGGCAGAATGGTTAAAAATCTGCGTATTGCGCCGTCGCCGTTGTGGATGCAAAGGGCGATAATCGCCTCAGGTATGCGACCTATCAATAATATTGTTGACATAACAAACTTTGTTATGCTTGAAACGGGTCAGCCAATGCACGCGTTTAACTATAACGAACTCAAGGACAAGAAAATAATAGTCAGGAATGCCCAAGAGGGCGAAAAAATCGTAACGCTTGACGGAAACGAGTTTGCTTTAACTCCGGATATGCTGGTAATTGCGGACGGTAAAAATCCCTCCTGTCTTGCGGGCATTATGGGCGGTAAGGAAAGCGAAATTGAGGACGATACGACCGATTTGTTCCTGGAATGCGCCAAATTCCGCAGGGATAATATCCGCCACACGGCTCACGCGCTCGGCATTCATACCGAGTCTTGCGCGAGATTTCAAAAGGGCGTAGATATCAATAATGTCGAATACGCAATGAACCGCGCCCTTTCACTGATTTATGAGCTTGACGCCGGCGATATTATAGACGGTACTGCCGATGTGAGAGGAGAGTTGCCGAAAAACCGCATTATAAAAACAACTACAGATAAGGTTTTAGAGCTTATAGGAGTAGATGTGCCGAAAGATATTATGATATCTATTCTTAACAAATTGGGACTGGAAACCACGCTTGACGGCAATGAGATGACGGTAAGCGTACCCTCTATTCGCGATGATGTTGAGGGCAGAGCCGACCTCGCAGAAGAAATAATGCGCATTTACGGATATTCACACATAAAGGGCAGACCTATGCGCGGCGAAGTTACAAGGGGCAGAAAGCTGCCCGAGCGTGTTAAGGCGGACAAGATAAAATCATTGCTTTGCGCCGCGGGTGCAAGAGAGATTGCGACTTATTCGTTCATAAATCCGGCGGCGGCGGACACACTCGGTCTTAAAGAGGATGACGAGCGTCGCAAGATGATTAAGATACTCAATCCGCTCGGCGACGAATACTCTGCTATGAGAACACAGCTTGTGTGGAGTATGCTTTCGGTGATTTCAACCAATTTAAGCCGTAAAATCGAGTCGGCAAGATTTTTTGAAATTAGCAAGCGGTTTAAAGGTGAATTGCCGCTTAAAGCTCAGCCACATGAAATTCCCGTATTGGCAATAGGCATTTACGGCGAAGATGAGGATTTCTTCTCTCTTAAGGGCATAATAGAAGCGGTTATGAAATTGTGCGGTGCTCATACCGAGTACAGGCGGTCAGACGAGCAGTATTTACATCCCGGCCGTCAGGCGGCGGTTTATGCCAACAATACTCTTGCGGGAACATTCGGCGAAGTTCATCCGGCAGTCGCGGAAAAATTAGGTATCGAGACACGGGTTTATGTCGCGGAAATTAAACTCGAGGTGCTCTATGGCATAAAACGGCGCAAGCCGACTTACAAGCCTCTGCCGAAATTCCCGGCGGTTGAACGTGATTTTGCGCTTATAGTCGATGTTGATACGCCGATAGGTGATATTCAAAAGGCTATTTGTTCCGGTGCCGGCAGGCTGCTTGAAAAAATAAAGCTTTTTGATGTTTACACCGGTTCTCAGATACCGCAGGGTAAAAAGAGCGTAGCATTCAGCGTCTGGCTTCGCTCAAACGAAGGTACTCTCAGCGAGGAACAGACCGAGTCGGTTTGCACAAAAATAATAGATAAACTCACAAAAATCGGCGGCGAACTCCGAAAATAACTCTTGAACTTTACGCCGGAGCGGTATACAATGTATAAGAAAGGTAGTGATTGTTTTGATTGATAAGACCATGACTTTTTCCATAGGCGACCAGACTGAGCAGGAAATACGCCGCATACTTACAGAGGTTTATGACGCTCTCAAAGAGAAAGGCTACAATCCTATAAATCAGATTGTGGGATATATCTTATCAGAGGACCCCACCTATATCACTACGCATAAAAACGCCCGAAATCTTATCCGCAGGATTGACAGGGACACGCTTTTGCAGTCGCTTGTTAAATACTATCTTACGGCATAACGCTTTAAAGCTTTTTACAGGAATTTTTGTGAATACACAAAAATTCCTGTTTTTTATTATGTACGCTTGAAAACAGGAACGGAATATGTTATATTATTATGAATAATTATATTATATAATTTTGTTTCTTGGAGGTGCCTTATGGGCGACTCTCGCGCAATAGGCGTTTTTGATTCGGGACTTGGCGGTCTTACCGTGGCAAAGAGGATAATGGAGCTTATGCCGGAGGAAAGAATAGTTTACTTCGGAGATACCGGTCGTGTGCCTTACGGAACAAAGGGTGTAAGCACAATAAAAAAGTATGCCGTGGAGGACGAAAGATTTTTAATAAGCCAGAATGTTAAAATGATAGTTGCGGCTTGCGGTACGGTATCGGCGGTGGCGGCAGACACAGGCAAAGAATTGCCTGTCCCGTTTGTTGAGGTTATATCCCATTCGGTAAAGGACGCAGTAAGCGTGACAAAAAACAAAAAAATAGGAGTTTTGGGCACGCCTGCTACAATTAAAAGCCACGCGCACAAAAAGTTGATAGAAAAGCTTTTGCCGGACGCGCTTGTTATCGAAACAGCGGCTCCCTTGCTTGTTTCTCTTGCAGAGGAGGGTTGGTATACGCCGGATAATGAGGTGGCGCGACTCACCGCGGAAAAATATCTTGATGAGATGAAGTCTGCAGGGGTTGACACAATTATTCTCGGATGCACGCATTTCCCGGTTTTCAAAGAGCTTTTCAGTAGGCTTTTACCGGATGTAATTTTAATTGATATGGGCGCTTCGGCGGCAAAGTATATTAAAGACACGCTGGAAAAATCAGGAGCCGTAAACACAGGCGGCGCGGGCGAACACAAATTTTTTGCAAGCGATAAGCCGGTCACCTTTGAAAAAGTGGTTAAAATATTCTTGCGTGACAACGGCGGCGATATAAAAATAGACTTGGTGGATGTAGAAAAAAATGAAAAAAGTAATGATTAAAATAAGAGGTACACAGGGGCTTGGTAAAAAAAAGGATATAATCGAGTTTACAACCGAGGGAACCTTGCGAAAGGTTGACGGAGATTTTGTGCTAAGCTATCTTGACGGCGCCGTCATTCAAAACGCGGAAGTTAAAACTCGGGTGATTGCGTCGGGCAACAAAAGCGTAACATTAGAGAGAAGCGGTGAAGTGAAGTCCAAGCTTTTCATTGAAAAAGGCGTTCGCAACAGCTGCTTTTACTCGGTGCCCGAGGGCAGCCTTACTCTTGGTATTTACGGCAAAGAAATCGAAAACAGCCTGAGTGAGGACGGCGGAAAAATAAAAATGGTATACACGCTTGACGCTGATTTGCGGCTTATAAGCGAAAATTCAGTTGAGATAAATGTTGAGGGAAGATGAGTAAGGTATGTCACTGCTTGTAAAAACTGCCAAAGGGCAAATCGAAAATATAATTAAAGACGCGGCGAAGGCGGCATTCAACCGGGATGATCTTCCGGCATTTGTAATAGAGACACCGGTAAGTCGAGAACACGGTGATTTTGCCGTAAACGCCGCGATGATATGGGCGCGGGAATTGCATGCGGCACCGCGAGGAATAGCTGAAAAACTGTTTGAAAGCGCCTATTTAGAAGGAACATATATAGACAAATGCGAAATAGCCGGTCCGGGATTTATAAATTTCTTTCTGTCGGATAAATTTTATTCGGATATAGTTCTTGATGTTCTTAATAAAGGCGACAGCTTCGGCAGGTCGGATTACGGCGAAGGCAAGCGTGTGCTTGTGGAATTTGTTTCCGCCAATCCGACGGGGCCGATGCATATAGGCAACGCGAGAGGCGGAGCGCTTGGGGATTGTCTGGCGTCTGTCCTGAGTGCCGCGGGATATTATACCGAGCGTGAGTTTTATATAAACGACGCCGGCAATCAGATAAATAAATTTGCTTTAAGTCTTGATTTAAGGTACCTTGAGCTTTTTAAAAGCGGAATAGAAATGCCGGAGGATTCATACCACGGCGACGATATTATTGCTCACGCTAAGGCGTTCGCTGCCAGGTACGGCGACAGCTTTGTCCAAAAAAGCGAGCGGGAGCGCCGTCAGGCTCTTGTTGATTTCGCGTTGCCCGAAAATATCAAGGGGCTGAAACGAGATCTTGAATCTTACAGAATACATTATGATACCTGGTTTAAAGAGAGCACGCTTCACGAAAGCGGCGCAACGCGGGAAATAACAGAAAAACTAAAGCAGAGCGGTCATACATATACGCTCGACGGTGCCTTATGGTTTAAAGCTACCGATTTCGGGTGCGATAAAGACTTTGTGTTAGTCAGGGCAAACGGTGTTCCCACCTACATTGTACCAGATATTGCATACCATTATAATAAGCTTTGCGTGAGAAAATTTGACCGCGCCATTGATGTTCTCGGCGCCGACCACCACGGATATGTTCCGCGGCTTAAGGCGGCGCTTAGTGCAATAGGCGCTCCGGCGGACAACCTCGATGTAGTCATAATGCAGATGGTGCGCTTGGTGCGCGGAGGCGAGGTTATAAAGGCATCGAAGCGTTCGGGCAAAGCAATAACACTTGTAACGCTGCTTGAAGAGGTGCCTATAGACGCGGCAAGATTTTTCTTTAATCTCCGTGAGCCTAATTCACATTTTGATTTTGATCTGGACCTGGCAATCAGCGAAACAAATAACAATCCGGTTTTCTATGTTCAGTATGCGCATGCGCGCATTTGCAGTATTCTTCGAAACTTAGAGAGCGAGGGAATATCGACTGACGATGTAGAAGCCGAAAATCTGTCCTTGCTTAACGCCGCGGAGGAGCGGGAGTTGATTTTGTATATCGCTTCGCTTACCGATGAGATAATCTGCGCCGCCAAAACTTACGATCCGGCAAGAATAACACATTACGCCACCGAGCTTGCCACCCGTTTTCACAAGTTTTACGCCGCCTGCAGGGTGAATAGCGGAGATAGCGAGCTTACGCTTGCGAGGCTGGCGCTTACAAAGGCTACCGGCATAGTGATAAAAAATGTTCTTAATCTGCTTAGCATTACAGCGCCGGAAAAAATGTAGGAGTGTAATTTATGAAAATCGACAACAGAAATCTTACAATGATAATGGACCTTTACGAGCTTACAATGTCAAACGGCATATTTGACAGTCGCTTTAAGCATACCACAACTTATTTTGATATGTTTTTCCGCAGAATACCCGATAACGGAGGTTATGCCGTTATGGCGGGCGTTGAACAGCTTATAGACTATCTTAACGACCTGCATTTTGACGAGAGCGATATAGCGTATCTGCGTTCGCTTAATTTGTTTTCGGATGAATTTATTGATTATCTCAAAGATTTTAAGTTTTGCTGTGATGTTTGGGCGGTAAAAGAGGGCACGCCTATTTTTCCGCAGGAGCCTATCGTAACGGTAAGAGGTCCGGCAATACAGTGTATGATACTTGAAACCATGCTGCTGCTGGTCATTAACCACCAGTCGCTTATAGCCACTAAGGCGAACCGCATTTGCCGCGCGGCTGACGGCAGACCTGTAATGGAGTTCGGCGCTCGCCGCGCTCAGGGAGCCGACGCCGCATATTACGGTGCCCGCGCCGCGGTTATCGGCGGTTGCACGGGAACCTCAAACATTCGTACGGCAAAGGACTTCGGGACCGTCGCGTCCGGCACAATGGCGCATAGTTGGGTGCAGCTCTTTGACGATGAATACACCGCCTTTAAAGTCTATGCGGAAAAATACCCGGCAAGCTGCCTTTTGCTCGTAGACACCTATAATGTGCTTAAAAGCGGTATTCCAAATGCGATAAGGGTGTTTGACGAAGTGTTAAAGCCTAAGGGCTTCCGCCCGCTTGGTATCCGCATAGACAGCGGAGATATAACCTATCTTTCAAAAAAAGTTCGCAAAATGCTTGATGATGCCGGATATCCCGACGCTAAGATTTGCGTTTCAAACTCCCTTGATGAATATCTTATACGAGATATGATCTTTCAGGGCGCGGAGGTAGACAGCTTCGGCGTTGGCGAGCGCCTTATAACCGCTTCGAGCGAAGCGGTGTTCGGCGGCGTTTATAAGCTTGCCGCGGTTGAGGAAAACGGAGTTGTTACGCCTAAGATAAAAGTCAGTGAAAATATTACCAAAATCACCCTTCCGGGGGTGAAAATCCCATGGCGTTTATTCGATAGGGAGACAGGCAAGGCAATAGCCGATGTAATAACGCTTAATTACGAGAAAATTGATGACAGCAAGCCTTATGAGATATTTGACCCGACTTATACCTGGAAGCGCAAAACGGTGGAAAATTTCAGAGCCGAAAAATTACAGACTCAGATTTTTAAAGCCGGGAAACAGGTGTATGTAAGTCCCGCGGTATCCGAAATTAAAAAATACCGCGAAGAAGCGGTCGGAAATCTTTGGGAAGAGGTCACCCGCTTTGAAAAGCCGCATAATTATTATGTTGATTTATCGCAGGACCTTTGGGATCAGAGAAACGAGCTTTTAAGAAAAAACAAGGAGGGAAAGCAATGAAAAAGATTATTGCTTTATTTGTTTGCTTATTGACCCTTGTGTTTGTCGCAGGATGTAAGGAGAAGGCGGAAAAGAAGGCGTCTCACAACATAGATATTGCCTATTTTGCAGATATGGGAACCTTTAACGATTGCCCGTTTAAAATAGGGGAGTTGCTGCCCGATAAAGAACAGCTCAAAAAGGATGAATTTGTAATTTATTGCGAAAAAGAGCCTTATTACGCTTCAAACGGTAAGTTTAATTTTTATTATTACCGTGATGATGACGGCAATCTTGTTTTTAATAAAATAGTATCGTTTGATACCTGCTTAGGCTTTGAAACCGGCTCGATAAGCATTGAGGTCACCGATGTTCTGGACGAGCAGGGAATAAAATATACCGAGAGAGAGCCTGAGGCGGAAGAGTTGTTCTTCCTGCCCGCCGGCAACAACCGCTCTGTAGTGGAATGCGGTTCTCTTAAAAACCCCCTGCGGTTTGTTTTTGAGGACAATGCTTTATGCGCGGTGCTTTTAGGTTGAGTTATAAATTTTTCAGGGAGAATATATATGTCACAAATAATGAATACCGGTGCTGAATATCCGCTTTTGGCACTCAGGGGACTGGTTGCCTTTCCGGATATGATGTTAACGCTGGATGTCGCAAGAAAAAAATCCGTTTCGGCACTTAATCATTCAATGGAGAATAACATTCCGCTTTATCTTGTAACGCAAAAGGACATCTCGGTTGAAAATCCGAAAGAAGCGGACCTTTATAAAATAGGCTGTGTTTGTCGCGTGCGTCAGGTGCTGACGCTTCCTGACGGCAGCGTTAAGGCACTTGTGCAGGGCCTTTGGCGCGCACGGCACATAAGCGTTAACGCCGCCAGTGCTTTTTACAAAGCGGCGGTTACGAGAATTGATGATAAACCCATAAAAAACCGTCCGGTTTACATAGAAGGTCTTATTCGCAGGATACGGTCGGAATTTGAGCTTTATTTACAGGTCAGCCCTAAAATGCCGGCTGATATTGTGATGACGGTCGCAACAAATGAAAATCTCTCCTATCTTTGCGATTATATCGCTACTAATGTTCCGGCTCCTTTTGATGATAAACAGTATGTTTTAGAGCAGCTTAATGTGGTGACGAGGGCAAAGGTTTTACTGGAACTGCTTTCAAAGGAGCGCGAAATAACCGAAATAGATAACCGTATAGGGGAAAAAACCCGTTACCGTTTGGATGAAACTCAAAAGGACTATTATTTAAAAGAGCAGATAAAGGTGATTTCCGATGAGCTTTACGGCGACGAGGGTGCGGATGAAATTGACGAGTACCATTCTAAGGTTGATTTGCTTATTGCGGCGGACGAAGTGAAAAACCGCATACACACCGAAATAAACAAGCTTTCAAAAATGCCTCCGGGAGCTCATGAATCAACATCACAGCGCGCTTTTATAGAACTGTGCTTAAATCTGCCTTGGGATAAGGAGCGCAAGGTAAGGGTTGACATAAACCGTGCGAAAAAGATACTTGACCGCGATTTTTACGGACTTCAAAGGGTAAAAGAGAGAATACTTGAAGCCATATCTGTTTATGCGCTTGCCCCCGATGTTAAGGGACAGATAATTTGCCTTGCCGGGCCTCCGGGAGTAGGCAAGACCTCTATAGGTAAAACAATCGCGGAATGTATGGGACGCGATTATGCGAGGGTGTCACTCGGAGGCTTGCACGACGAGGCGGAAGTAAGGGGGCACAGAAAGACTTATGTGGGCGCTATGCCGGGTAAAATAATAACAGCTATGAAAAACGCGGGAAGCGCAAATCCCGTAATACTGCTTGACGAGATAGACAAGATAGGAAACGATTACAAGGGCGACCCCGCAAGCGCAATGCTGGAGGTTTTAGATCCCGAGCAAAACTGCGCCTTTACCGATAATTTTCTTGATATGCCGTATGATTTAAGCAAGGCGGTTTTTATCACAACCGCTAATTCACTAAATACTATACCGCTTCCGCTTCTCGACCGTATGGAAATAATAGAAATTGATTCTTATACGAGAGAAGAAAAGTTTAATATTGCCAAAAGGCATTTGCTCTCCCGTCAGCTTAAAAGTCACGGAGTTAACGCCGGAAACTGCAGAATTTCAAACGGGGCGATATATTCCCTTATAGATTTTTATACGCGGGAGGCAGGCGTGCGGTCGCTCGAACGAACAATCGGTTCGCTTTGTGCTAAAGCGGCGAAGCAGATAGCCGAGGGCGGCACGAGCACGGTTAGCATAAAACCAAACGACCTCCAAAAACTTTTAGGTCATAAAAAGTATCGTCCGGAGGTAATTTTGCCGCGTGACGAAGTCGGTATAATAAACGGGCTTGCCTGGACGCGTACCGGCGGAGAAATAATGCAGATAGAGATATCCGTAATGAAAGGTACGGGCAAAGTTGAGCTGACCGGTAATTTAGGAGATGTTATGAAAGAGTCAGCCGCGGCGGCGGTATCATATGTGCGCGCCGCCGCCGAAAAATACGGGATAAATTCTGATTTTTACAAAACAAAGGATATTCACATTCACGCAACCGAGGCGGCAACGCCTAAAGACGGACCGAGTGCCGGTGTTACGATAACAACGGCGCTTGTTTCGGCACTTACCGGAAGAGCGGTAAAGAGGGATGTCGCTATGACCGGCGAAATTACAATTCTCGGCAGGGTTATGGCAATAGGAGGACTTAAAGAAAAGAGTATGGCGGCATACCGAGGAGGGGTAAAAACGGTATTTATTCCGAAAGACAATTTGCCTGACCTTGATGAGGTTGACAGCACGGTACTGAAAAATGTTCGTTTCGTGCCGGTAAGCTTTGCAGACGAAGTGATCGAATCGGCGCTTCAAAAAAAGCCTGACAAAACATGTACGGTGCCGCCAATGAGGGCGGCGCGGATAAGAAATTAGAGGTTATTATGAATTTAAGCAACGCTCAGTTTACGGCATCCTTCGGCACGAAGGACCAGTTGCCCGAAAGCATAGCCCCCGAAATATGCTTTTGCGGCAGGTCAAATGTCGGCAAGTCCTCACTTATAAATAAATTGCTTGGCAGGAAAGCGATAGCGCGGGTGAGTTCTACTCCCGGCAAAACTACAACCATCAATTTTTTCAAAGCGGCGGAGATTTATCTTGTCGACCTGCCGGGATACGGATACGCTAAAATATCCGACGCCGAGCGCGAACGGTGGGACTCGCTTATGAACGCGTATTTTTCCGGCGAGCGCAACATTAAGCTTTGTTTACAGCTTTTGGATGTACGCCGTACGCTGTCGGGCGACGACCGGCGTATGATAAACTTTTTAACGCAAAGAAAGGTGCCGTTTGCGGCGGTTCTTACAAAGTGTGATAAGCTTAACAAAAAAGAGCTTGCCGGTCAGATAGACTACTGGCAAACTCTGTTGGGCGATACGCCGGTTTTCCCGTTTTCCGCCCTTAAAGGTACGGGAAAGGACGAAATATTAAATGCAATGGATATCTGTATCAAATAACTGTTTTGCAAAATAAACATCTTTAACCGCGAAGGTTTTACCGTTTAGGTAATTTAGTATTCCGGCGTCGCTTGTAAAGCTGAAAGTCAGCTTATATGAATAGAGCGCTTGCTTTGTGAAGCCTGCTTTTTTATCCTGTGCGATGTGGCCGTATTTTCCGTCGCCTAAAAGCGGATGTCCAATTGACGCCATATGCGCCCTTATCTGGTGAGTGCGTCCGGTGAGCAGTTCTATTTCCAATAGGGACAGACCGTTTTTGCTTTTTAAAACGGTGTATTTAGTCTTTACCGTGCGGTTGTTATCACGCTTTTTATCAGTCATATAAACCCGGTTTTTCTTTTCGTTCTTTTCAAGATAACCGGTAAGCGTTGCGCTCTTTTCGCGCGGCGTGCCGTGCACTACGGCAAGATACCGCTTGTCGATCTGGCGGTCTTTTATTTTTTCGCAAAGGATTTTAAGTGATAAAGCGTTTTTTGCCGCGAGAACCAAGCCGGCGGTGTTCCGGTCTATTCGGTTGGCAAGAGCCGGAGTAAAGCTTCCGCTTTTTTCAGGGGAATATTCTCCTTTATTAAAAAGATAGCGCTTAATTCTGCCTATCAGCGTATCGGTAAATTCTTTATCGTCCGGATGACACAAAAGCCCCTGAGGCTTATCGGTAATAATTATATTTTCATCCTCATACACGACACTAAGGCTGTCCGAGGCTGAAAGGAAATCGTACTTCGGATAAACCGGCGCAAAAAACTCATCATTTATGTATAGCTCTAAAATATCGCCGGTGCTCAGCCGCATATTTCCCTTTGCGCGTGCGGAGTTTACCTTTATGCGCTTAAGGCGAATATACTTGTAAAGAAGCGTATTTGGCAATGCAGGGCAGATTTTTGATATATATTTATCGAGTCTTTTACCGTCGTCATTTTCTAAAACCGTAAAACTTTTCATATTACCCCTCAAACGAGTTCACTTGTTTGAATTTATTATATATGCTTAAATTTATAAAGTCAATAAAAGAGGTGATAAGCGTGAAATCGACAAGCGTATACCTGCGCGGAGTTCGTAACGGACTGCCGGTGTTTTTCGGCTACCTTGCAGTTTCCTTTTCCTTCGGTATTTTAGCTCGCGGACTTAAGCTGGACCCGGCCGGTATAGTGCTTATGTCGGCGCTTAATTTTACCTCCGCCGGTCAATTTGCGGCCATAGGCAGTATTGCCGCGGGGGCGGGATATATTGAGCTTGCACTTACTCAGCTTGTAATAAATCTGCGATACTGCCTTATGTCCTCGGCGCTGTCACAAAAGATAAGCGATAAAGCCCCGTTTTTCCACAGGCTTTTTATGGCTTTCGGCAATACCGATGAGGTTTTCGCGCTTGCTGTTTCATATGGCGGTGAGCTTACGCCGGCATACTTTTACGGGCTTATGACCGCCGCTCTGCCCGGCTGGGTTTCGGGCACCGCTTTAGGCGTTATATCAGGCAGCATTCTGCCTGCCCGTTTGCTCAGCGCCTTAGGAATAGCGTTATACGCTATGTTTATTGCAATAATTATCCCTCCGGCAAGAAAAAACAGAACCGTAGCCGGTATAGTGGGCGCCTCTATGGCGGCAAGCTTTCTCTTTTCCGCGTTGCCTGTAATAAAAAACATTTCTTCCGGCTTTAAGATAATAATTCTTACCGTTTTGATTTCGGCGGTCGCGGCGGTGTTTTTTCCGGTGGAAACGGAGGAAAAAAATGAAAACTAATATTTATATATGCGTTGCCGTTATGGCGGCAGTTACCTATTTCATCCGCGCTTTACCGCTGGTGGCGATAAGAGGTAGAATAAAAAGCCGGTTTTTTAAATCGTTTTTGCACTATGTGCCGTTTGTGACTTTAGCGGTGATGGTTTTCCCGGGTGTGCTTTCCAGTACCGGCGGCTTTATATCCGCACTTATAGGATTTTTAGTCGCAGTCGCGGTAAGCCTGTTGGGCGCGAGCCTGCCTATAGTATCTATTCTATCGGTAATATCGGTGTTTATAACCGAATTATTCATATAAAAAAACATCTGGCGGTAATGAACTGCCCCAAATTGTACAGACAGCACAAAAACAGTCTCCTGCGGTAGTTGTTTTAATTCTACCATGGGAGGCTGTCTTTTCTTTTGTCCGTTCTTACTCGACTTGTTCGGGGGGCGCCGACTGTTTATTGTTTATTGCTCATTATCAAGCGTGAATATTTCAGCTTGTCCTTTTCTTACAGCCTCAACAAATTCCTTTTCACTGTTTACGGGGCGTTCGGTTTGCATTCCGGCAAGGAACCGCTGTTTTCCCGCCGTATGATTATCAGAGCCGGCAAAGCCCAGCAGACCATATTTCTCCGCATACATCCGAGCCATCTCATTTTCAAATTCGGTGCGATTGGCGTTAATAACCTCGACGCCCTCAATATGCCTTGGATAAAGCCTTATATGGTCAATATATCCCGCTTCTCTGAACGGATGCGCCTGAATTATCAACGCGCCGTGCTCCTTGAAAAAACTCAGTCTTTGCGACATTATCATATTGTCAATCTCCGGATGCCGCAAATACCATTCTTTGCCGAGACCGTAAACCAAAAAATCCGTGCCGCCGTTTGTTGTTTCTATTCCGCAAAAGACCTTTATTTCAAGCCTCTTTCCTTCCCTCAGCGCTTCCTCATAATCGGAAAAATAAACCTCGATTTTTTGCTCGTAAGACATTTTCTCTGTCCCAACTGTGTTACCCTCTATAAAATGATTGGTAATAAAAATACCGTCGTATCCCTTTTTTTTATAAAATCGCACCGTTTCCTGTGCGCTCACTTTTGCACAGCGGCTTACGGGAAAGGTGTGCGAATGCGTTTCATACCTGTACATTTTCCGTTCCATCTTTCTTTTTTTATAATGATATTGTAAAAACCGGCTGTTGTCAAGCTTCCAAGAATTTTTGCTTGAATAATCATTTTACTTAGAGTATAATTAGTTTATGAAAATACAGGAGGAAAGAATATGAAAAAGATAATATCTGTAGCCCTTGCGATTTTTGTGGCAACAGTCCTTATATGCCCGGCCATATCGCTTGCGGAAGGCACGCCTACACCTGCATTTGAGGTGTCCTCCGCTTCGGTAAAAGCCGGCGAAGACTTTAAGGTCACAATTTCCATAAAGGACAATCCCGGCATTACTTCAGCAAAATTTTCAGTTAAATTCGATACCGATTTAAAGCTTAACTCGGTTGAGTTTGGAAAAGATATTGAAGGTATGAAGCAGCTTCCTCAAAAGCTCACTTCTCCCATTATTATCAACTGGGTGAACGGGCTTGAGGATTTGAAAAAGGACGCTGTTTACGCTACCCTTTCATTCACAGCTTCCAAGTCCGCCGCAAACGGCGACCACGAAGTAGCGATTAGCTTTGACCCCCAAGATGTATTCAATGTTTCCGAAAAGGTAATTGATTTTAAACCAATTAACGGTGTTGTGACCATATCGGGCGGCAAAGACGAAGCAGGTACAAGAAGTAAAGCGGCAACATCAAGCTCCGCCTCGTCTGACACAAAAGCCTCAACCGACAAAGCTGCGGATACAAAAAAATCCTCTGCCGCAAAGTCCTCATCAAAGACCGCCTCAAAAACCGCCACTGAAAATGCGTCTGTAACCGAAAAGAGCGAAGGGTTTGACAATGGCGACGGTAATTATACGGGCGGAGAAGAAATACTTGAGTTTGAGGACGAAAACGGCAATCCTGTCCCGACGGAAGAAGCGTCAGCCGAAAAGAGAACCACGCCTATATGGGTGTTTGCGGTTATCGCGACATTGCTTATCGCCGGCGCCGTGACGATTGTTGTTATAAAGAAAAAAGCAGATAAAAAGGAAGCAGAATAACTAAAGGTAAAAAAACCGCACCCTGCAGGGTGCGGTTTTTTTCTGCAATCTTAAATCTGCAATCCGGTATCTGCTTACTTAAGCTCAACCTTTGCGCCAACCTCTTCAAGTTTAGCCTTGATAGCCTCAGCGTCCTCTTTAGAAGCCGCCTCTTTAAGAGTTTTGGGTGCGCCGTCAACAAGCGCCTTAGCGTCAGCAAGACCAAGACCTGTAATTTCTCTTACCGCCTTGATAACCTTAATCTTTTCAGCGCCGGCCTCTGCGAGAACTACATCAAATTCGCTCTTCTCTTCAGCCGCTGCCGCTTCGCCGCCTGCGGGAGCCGCAACTGCAACTGCCGCCGCTGCGGATACGCCGAATTCCTCTTCTACTGCTTTTACGAGCTCAGAAAGCTCAAGAACCGTAAGAGCTTTTAACTCTTCAACAATCGCTGTAACTTTTTCTGCTGCCATTTTCTTTTCCTCCAAATAGTTTTGTTTAAATTACTTATTCTGCTGCTTCGCCGTTTTTATCAACTATTGCCTGCACGGCACGGGCGAAGGCTGCGATTGGCGCCTGAAAAGCGCCGACAACTGTTGCGAGAAGTACCTCGCGGCTCGGCAATTTGGCAATAGCGCCAATGGTTTCGAGATCCGCAAGAGCGCCGTCAATAAAGCCGGCTTTGATCTTAAATGTTTCGCTTTTTTCGGCATACTTTGAAAGAATGCGCGCCGGAGCGGCATAGTCCTCGTTTGAAAGAGCGAGGGCGGTCGTTCCTTCTAAAACCGACTGCATACCCTCAAGCTCAGTATCCGCTATCGCACGGGACAGAAGCGTATTCTTAACAACAAAGTAATCTACTCCGTTTTCGCGAAGCTCACGCCTGAGCGCGGTATCATCCGCCACATTTATACCCTTGTAGTCTACTACAACACCGGTAACCGCGGCACTGATTTTTTCCTTAAGATCCGCAACAATTTTTTGTTTTTGTTCTAAAACTTTTGCATTTGGCAATTTTTTCACCTCAACTCAAACAAAAAATATAAAAATGCCCACCCCAAGACAGGATGGACATGAAAATATAAGCAAACACTTTCACGCTCACCTCGGCAGGCGTAAAACTTACGGCTTTCGCCACCTGCTGTCTTTGGATTGCAAAGGCTATTATATATTACTCGGCACAGTTTGTCAAGCATTTTTTACTGCTTTTTGAGTTTGGTTCCCGGAAAATAATGATATAGTATCTCTTTATAATCTGCACCTCCTTGCGCCATTGCGTTCGCGCCGTACTGGCTCATACCCACTCCATGTCCGCGCCCGATGCAGGTAAAAATGCATCCTCCGTCCGGTTGTTCAACACCAAACGCGGCGCTCGGCAAATTGAGAAGCCCGGAAATTTCGCCGCCCGAAAACTTTTTCTCACCTATTTTAAGAGACAGTACAAGTCCGCTTTTTGCGGTCTTTATATCGGTAATTCCGCCGTCAACGGACGGCAACGAAAGCTTTTCTTTAAGCTCTTCATTACTAAAGGAAAATACTGATTTGTAATCCGGACTTAATTTATCGCTTTCGCTGTCAACCGATGTCAGGTATTCTACTTTTGAGCCGAAAACATCTTCACAGTTGTTGGTAATTCCGCTCGACAGCGCGTGATACAAAGTAAGAGCCGGTGCGTCGGCATATGATAAATACTCGCCCGCCACCGCTTCTGCCGCTTCACTTATCCTGGCGTTTTTTTCAGCGTAAGAATCTCCCCATATTTCCTTTCTTTTTTCTTCGCTTATATAGCTCTGATCGGTTTTATAGCTGTCTGTGAGATCGTAATCCTTGTATCGCTTTTCACCCTTGCGATAAAGCGCAAAAGTATATGCCGCAACGCTTTGCGCTTTAAGCGCCTCAATATCAAATCCAACAGGCATTTCAGCGGCGAGAACACCGGAAATATACTCCTTCGCGGATAACTCAACCGTTCCCGACTCTGTTTTTATGAGAAACTTCTCATCTTTAGTTTTCGTTTCTTCGTTTTTCTCATTTTCCGCCTTTTTCGAAACCTTTACCGGCGCCGCCGTTTGTTTTGCCCTGCTTTGTGTTTTTATGCCGCACAGAGGAATAATAAGAAGACTCAGGGCAACAATAAAACCTGTTATTATCACTTTCCGCATATTGAACCTCTCTATTGACTTTTTACGCTTTGAAAACTATAATACTTTATATGTATATGTAAGTTCTTTTTGCAATAGAAGGTGGACATGATGAAAGGGAACCGTTGCCTTTATGTTTTTCTTACCGCGTTGGTTATCACTGCGGGACTGAGGGTTTTTCAGCTTTTATCTCTTACTGAATATGAGACCGGATTTATTCTGCCGGAGCACTACAACAAAGCTGTTATAATAACCGCTTTTACAGCATTGATAATTTTGCTTTCCTGCGTTTTTTCCTGTGCCTGCGTTAAAGGCGGTAAAAAAAGCAATGTTTTTTACCTGACCTCGTCTGTATCGGCGTTTTTTACGGGAGGTATGATGATACTCCAGCCAATGGGCGGCTTTTTGGGTGTTCCCGGCTTTTTAAAAGTTTTGTGCACCGTCTTTGCCGTTTTATCCGCCGTTTACTTTATCGCCTTTGCCTTAAGGTCGATTATACATTTCCCCTTTTCTCCGTATTTCGCCGTTATTCCGGCGGCGTTTTTCGTGTTTAAATCGGCCTGCTCTGCAATTACCGGCGCTTATCACACGGTTATAAGCGATACGGTTTTTCAAATTACGGCATACTGCTTTATAATGCTTTACTTTTTGGAATTTGCGCGTGCGGCAAACGGTGTTACAGGTAAAAAATCAGTTAAAAAGTTTGCCGCGTTCGGCACTGCGGCGGCGCTTTTATCGCTCTGCTTTTCCCTGCCTAAAATCCTTATATCGCTTGTTTCGCCCTCGTCGGTTCACGATATGTCGCTAAACGAATATCTGTTGTTTTTTTCGGGACTTTATATAGCTTGCGAAGTCTTTTCAAGGCTGGCGTTCGTGCAGAAGGGCGACGACGCGGTGTCTATATATTATATAGGTAAGCACTGATTTGACAAATCGTGCCTGATATTATATAATAGTCTCTGGTGTTTATTAAAAAACGGAACGGGAGTGGCCGGATTTTTGGAAAAATTTCTTATAAACGGAGGCAAGCCTCTTATAGGACGTGTTCATATAAGCGGTGCTAAAAATGCCGCCGTGGCAATATTGCCGGCTGTCCTTTTGTCGGACGAGCCGTGCATTATAGAAAACTTACCTCAAATATCGGATGTTTCTACCTTGCTTTCTTCGCTGAGCAAACTCGGCGCTGAGATTAAAACAATAAATAAAACTTCTGTCAGTATTGATCCGCGTCGTGCGTCTTACTTTGTTGTAACCAAAGAGATGGCGCAGGGTATGCGCGCCTCAAGTTATTTTTTAGGCGCTCTTCTCGGCCGCAACAACAAGGCTCGCGTTGCTCCTCCGGGCGGCTGTGATTTCGGTGTACGCCCGATTGACCAACATATAAAAGGCTTTGAGGCGTTAGGTGCTTATGTTGCAATAGAAAACGGTATGGTAGACGCGCGTGCTAAAGAGCTTCGCGGCTCGAGTATTTACCTTGATATGGTATCGGTAGGTGCCACAATAAACATTATGCTTGCCGCCGTAAAGGCGAAGGGCCTTACCATTATTGAAAATGCAGCGCGAGAGCCGCACATAGTTGACCTTGCAAACTTTCTTAACTCAATGGGTGCCGATATTATGGGCGCCGGTACCGGAGTTATTAAAATACGCGGCGTAGAGCATCTGCACGGCACGCAGTACAGTATAATACCCGATCAGATTGAAGCCGGAACCTATATGGTTGCGGCGGCGGCGACCGGCGGCGATGTCACTATAGAGAATGTAACGCCCAAGCATTTGGAGTCGATAATCGCGAAACTTGTTGAAACAGGTGCCGAAATAGAGGAGTTTGACGAAGCCGTCAGAGTAAAAATGACGGGCAGACCCCGCCGCTGTAACATAAAAACCATGCCGCACCCCGGTTTTCCGACTGATATGCAGCCGCAAATAGCAACACTTCTGAGCGTTGCGGAGGGCACCAGCATTGTAACTGAGGGCGTATGGGAAGGGCGCTTCCGCTATGTTGAACAGTTAACGCTTATGGGCGCCGATATTCAGGTTGACGGTAAGTCCGCCGTGATAACAGGCGTTAAGAATCTTAAGCCGGCGCCGGTCAGAGCGGTTGACCTCAGAGCGGGCGCGGCAATGATAATAGCCGGTCTTATGGCTGAGGGGCAGTCAACCGTTGAGGATATTTCACATATCGACCGCGGTTATGAGCTGATAACCGAAAAGCTTTCGGGACTCGGCGCTGATATTAAGAGGATAAATGATTACGACGCCCCTTCGGCAAAACTTGCATAAATAAATCTTAATTGAGCAGGCGTTAGCTTGCTCAATTTTGCAATATATAGAGGAGTGTGGAAAGGAAATGGCTCGTTTATGTCCGCTGGCAAGTGGGTCAAGCGGTAACTGTACATATATTTCAAGCGGCGAAAGTGCCGTTATAATCGATGCCGGTATACCCTATAAAACTATTTGCGAGCGCGTAGCCGCCGTTGGCGGAGATATAAGTAAAATTTCCGGCATTGCTCTGACTCATACTCACGACGATCATATAAAAGGGCTCAAAACTCTTCTGCAAAAAACCGGTGCTCCGCTCTTCTGCACAAAGGAGTCCGCAGAGCATCTTACAGCGAAGAATATGCTGCCCGGCGGCGTGTCGTCGATAATAACAGACGGTGAACGAACAAGCTTTGCCGATATGGAAATTTTCCGTTTTGCTGTAAGCCATGACGCACCCGGCTCCTGCGGATACAGAATAGCCACGAAAAGCGGCTGTTGCGCAGTATGCACCGATTCGGGAATCATAACCGAGAATATGCGTACCGCGCTTTTGGGTTGCGATGTAGTGCTGTTGGAATTTAATCACGATATAGATATGCTCCGCCGCGGTCCTTATCCGCCTCATCTTAAAATAAGAATTCTCTCCGACCTCGGGCACCTTTCAAATAATGCCGCCTCCGCGGAAATTCCGGCTTTGCTCACCTCCGGAACAAAGCAGATAATTTGCGGACATATAAGCCGGCAAAACAACACTCCTCAGCTCGCCGTTTCCGCCGCAAGAATAGCGGCAGAGAGCGTGGGCGCAAAGGTTGATATTGATTACCTCTTATCCGCCGCAAAACCAGGGATGAGCGAGGTGAGCGTTTTTTGATAAAAATAAGCGTTATAGCCGTTGGCAGAATAAAAGAAAGGGCGTTTTGTGACGCCGCAGACGAATACAAAAAACGGCTGAGTACTTTTTGTGAAATAAGCATTACCGAAATAAAGCCTTATCCTCTTCCGGACAACCCCTCACAAGCGCAGATTGTATCCGCGCTTGAGTTTGAAGCGGAACGAATTATCGCAAAAATACCAAAAGGCGCCGCCGTTTTCCCGCTTTGCGTCGAGGGTGAGTGTGTTTCAAGCGAGGAGCTTGCAAAAGAGCTTGGAACGCTTAAAAACGAAGGGCGAAATATCTGCTTTATCATCGGCGGTTCTTACGGACTCGGCAACAAAGTAAAGTTGTCGGGGAAAAACCTCTCTTTTTCGAAAATGACCTTTCCGCACAGACTTTTTCGAGTAATGCTTTTAGAGCAGATTTACCGTGCATTTACCATAATTTCAGGAAAAACATATCACAAATGATTTGGTGAAAAAATGATTGATTTTAATGTAAAATCTTTAGTTCCTCTTTGCAATTCTTTCGGATTGTCGCTTGAAGCTGAGTCGGTAGACCGTCTTGAGGCGTACGGCAATCTGCTGTTGGAGTGGAACAAAAAGTTTAATCTGACTGCGATAACAGAACCAAAAGATGTGCTCTATAAGCACTTTTACGATTGTCTTTTGTTCTTTTCAGCCGTTGAGGTAAAACAGAAAGCTAAGATAATTGATGTAGGCGCAGGCGCAGGCTTTCCCTCGATAGTGCTTAAAATTGCTCGGCCTGATATAACTGTAACTATGCTTGACGGTCTTAATAAGCGCGTTGTATTTTTAAATGAAGTGTTAAGGTCGCTGTCGCTTGACGGTACGGCTTTACACCTGCGCGCGGAGGATGCGGGAAACGACCCCGCGTTCAGAGAAAGGTTTGATATTTGCTGTGCCCGCGCAGTAGCGGAGCTGAGAGTGCTTTGTGAATACTGCGCTCCGCTTGTAAGCCCGGGAGGTGTATTTGCCGCAATGAAAGGCTCGGACATCGGCGCCGAGATTGCCGCCGCAAAAAACGCCTTTAAAACACTTGGGCTTAAGGAGCCTGAAATAAAAATTCTCACTCTCAGAGAAAACGAAAAAAGGAGTATTGTAACAGCAAAAAAAGTTTCGCAAACTCCGCCAAAATACCCGAGAAATCCGGCAAAAATAAAAAAAGCCGCGCTGTAAAAGCGCGGCTTTGCTTTTTTGCGGTCGAATTTTGCGACCGAAAAAGCTTTACAAAGGAACAATCCTCATTCATAATTAGAGCATAAGATCATTAAATCTTCCGGGAGGCGAAAAATGCACACTTTAAGCGATAAGAAAGTACTGCTGCTTCGCCCTGCCGAAATACTCTCCTACAGAGAAAATCCGCGAAAGCATTTTGATGAATACGGTTTGCACGCCTTGGCTTCAAGTCTTATATCAAACGGAATGTTAGAGCCGGTCTGTGTAAGGCGGAAGGACAAGAACAAATACATCCTCATTTCAGGTGAGCGCCGGTTAAGGGCGGCAAAAATAGCAGGTCTTCGCCGCATCCCGTGCATAGTACACGAGGCGGACGAAAAAAACGCCGCCATATTCTCGCTTGCGGCAAATCTGAACCGGGAAAATATCAGCTGCTTTGATCAAGCACAGGCGATAAACCGCCTCATAGGTGCTTACGGTATGCCGGTATCGGATCTTTCACAACAACTCGGAATGTCCTCTTCCGCTTTGCTTAACAAGTTAAAGCTTTTAAGAATACCCGCGGACAAGCGTGACAGAATAATTTCCGCCGGTCTTACCGAGGATCACATAAACCTCATCGCCGGGCTAAGTCAAAACAATCTGACGCCTGTTATGAACGCTGTAATAAGCGAAGCACTTAATATAAAGCAAACGAAAGAGCTTATTCATTCCATATCAACTCCCGTATGCACGGATCAACCGCCCTCTCCGCCGGTGAGAAAATCGGCAATAGGCGATATAAAGCTCTTTTCAAACAGTCTTACAAAGTTGCTTATAACTCTGCAAAACTCCGGTATTCGTACAAGCCTTGAGCGAAAAGAAGAGTCAGGCTTTATTGAGTACACAATACGAATAGCCAACCGGGAGGAAAAACAGCTTTCATTTTTAGAGCTTTGATTACTCCGGCGAGAGATGAACCCGGTTTAAAGGACAAATTTCGTGCTCTCATTTGTTAAAATCTGCCGTTTGCCTTTCCCCTTGGGCAAACGCGGTTTTAAAAGCTTTTCATTCGGTTCTGCACTGCCGAATGAAAAGCTACCATATTCATCCCCATACTCAAACACCCCCGCCGTACGGCGGGGGTGTTTGATTTGTTAAATCTTATTTCTCTGTAACCTTGTAACCGGCGGCGGTGATTGCCGAAATTAAAGTTTGGTCGTCAACCGGCGCTTTAAGCGCCACTTCAGCGGTTCCGCTCCGCCTGCTGACTACGGCTTTCTCCACTCCGCTTAACGCTTCTAACGCGGCTTTAATGCGCTCCTCGCAATGTTCGCACATAATACCCTCTATCCTGATGACCTTCATTTCTTTTTCCTCCGATTTTTCTTCTTTTATCTTAAACGGCTTAAACAGATTTAGTCTTAACGCGTTTGATACCACACATACGCTGGATATGCTCATTGCTGCCGCTCCGATCATAGGGCTTAGCGTAATACCGAAGTGTGCCAGCGCGCCTGCGGCAAGCGGAATGCACACAGCGTTATAAAAAAACGCCCAGAAGAGATTTTCTTTTATGTTTTTATATGACGACCGGCTGAGCTTTATCGCTGATACAAGGTCGGAAAGATTGCTCCTTATAAGCACTATATCCGCCGAGTCTATCGCTATATCGGCACCGGCCCCTATCGCTATGCCTACATCTGCTTGCGTGAGGGCGGGTGCGTCGTTTATACCGTCGCCCACCATTATAACCTTCTGAGAGCTCATAAGCTTCAGTATCTCATTATGCTTATCTCCCGGCATAAGGCCCGCTTTAAACTCGTCTATTCCCGCCTTTAAAGCCACCGCCTCGGCGGTAACGGGATTATCTCCCGTAAGCATTATTACGCGCCTGCCCATATTTTTAAGTTCAGTAATGCTCTGCCTCGCCTCCGGCTTTATTCTATCGGCAACAGCTATTATACCGCAAATTTCAGTGTCGAGTGCTAAGGCAAGCGGAGTTTTGCCTTCACGGGAAAAAGTTTCCGCCATGCGTTCGACGGTTTCGGCACAGGCAATATTTTCGGATATAAACCTGACGCTTCCAGCCAGTGCCGGCTTTCCCTTATACTCGCCCTTTATTCCGCTTCCTGCAAGAGAAACAAAGTTTTGCGTTTCGACAAGGCTTATATTTCTGGCTTCACAATAGCTTGTAACAGCACTTGCTATAGGATGTTCGCTTTTGCTTTCTAGTGAGTATGCAAGCTCGAGTAATTCTTCTTCGCTTGTACCGCCGAGCGCGTAAACATCGGTGACTTGAGGTGTGCCCATCGTCACGGTTCCCGTCTTATCAAGCACTATTATATCCGCCTTGCCGGCGTTCTCTATGGCGGTTGCGTTTTTAAACAATATTCCGTTTTTTGCACCCACACCGGACGATACCATAATGGCAACGGGTGTTGCAAGTCCCAACGCACAGGGACAGCTGATAACCAAAACGCTCACAGCACGAGACAGTATTACCGATATACCGGCGCCTGTTAATGCCCATATTGCCGCGGTAATCGCCGCGATGCCTAAAACGCAGGGCACAAAAACGCCTGCTACTTTATCGGCTAAAGCCGACACCGGCGCTTTGCTTGCCGCCGCGTCTGACACGGTTTTAATAATAGCCGAAAGAGTCGTATCCTCACCCACCGCGGTAGCGCGGAATTCTATATATCCGGTTATATTTACCGTGCCTGAAAAAACGCGGTCGCCGGGCTGTTTATCCACAGGTATACTCTCACCCGTCAGCGCTGATTGGTCAATGGCGGTACTTCCGTTTATAATCTCTCCGTCAACCGCCATGCGCTCACCGGGTCTTACAGCAATTATATCGCCCTCAAGGATTTCTCCTATCGGCAAAACTTTTTCCTTACCGTCTTTAATTACGGTTGCGGTATCCGGCGCCAATTCCGCCAGTTTACCGAGAGCCGAAGCGGTTTTTCCCTTTGCCTTAGCCTCCAGCATCTTGCCGAGAGTTACGAGCGTTAATATCATAGCCGCCGACTCAAAATAGTATTCCCCTGAACAATTCGGGGTTACCGCTTTAAGAAAAAATACCACCGTACTGAACGCAAAGGAAGAAAACGAACCGAGCGCGACCAGCGTATCCATATTGGGCGCTAAATGTACGGCGCCCTTTATGCCGTTTATAAAAAAGCGGCGGTTTATTACCATTACCGCAACACACAAAAGCAGCTGTATAAGCCCTTTAGCCACGAGATTCTCCGTCAAGACCGGCAAAGCCAACATATGCCCCATAGAAAAATACATAAGCGCCAATAACAAGGCTGAGGATAAAAGAAATCTTATTTTTAATCTCTTTTCCTCCTCTGCAAATAAAGAAACCTTTTTTTGCGTTTTTCCGCCGTTTTTTACCTGCCTCGCCGCGCCGTATCCCGCCCTCTTTACCGCGGCAATTATATCCTCGGCTTTAGCGTCGCCCGAAACGGTCATAGAATTTGTAAGCAGGTTTACCTCGCAGAGATCAACTCCCTCTACCGATTCTACCGCCTTTTGAACTCTTGCACTGCAGGCGGCGCAACTCATACCTGTTATATCATACTTTTGCATAGATAACACCCGTCCTATTTATGTTTAATACCAAGAGTTATATTGCCGGTTGAGGTCTTTACCTCGCATACGCCGCCGGTAACGCTCTTTGGTACTGTTACTTCTCCCGTTGAGGTTTCCGTCAAGAAAATCTTATCGCTTAAAAGCGTGCCAATCACATCGCCGGTGCCTGTTTTAACCGTTATTTCACCCGCGTCACTTCCATCAAAGCAAATATCACCGGTGCTGCTTTTAAGGTTGAATTTGTTTTCCCCTATAACATTTTTAAGCGTCATATCGCCCGTACTGCTTGTTAAAACGAGATTTTTACAGGTTATATCGGTCATTTTAATATTTCCTGTGCTCACGGCTGTTTTTATGTCTCCATCACATTTTGTTCCGTCAATTTGTATACTACCGGTAGAAGCGGTAAGCAATAGCGAATTAAAGGAAAGGTTTTTAAGCTTTATATCGCCTGTGGATAGTTTTACGGTTAAAGCCGAATAGCCGTCATTTGGCAGACTCACTTCTATTTTTCTGCTTGTTCCCCAGAAAAAGTCTATACGCTCATACCATTTTCGGGCATCCTTCGTGCTTATCTTTAACACATTGTTTTCCACCCGCGCTTCATACTCGGTTTTTTTATCGCCCGAAAATGTAACCTTACACTGTCCGTAATCCGATTTTACAAAGGAAATATCCTCGGTTTGAGCGTCAACCGATATATCGGAAAAAGGTTCGATGACGCTGACCGTTTCGATTTTTTTCTGTTCGCTGTTTAGTTTTGACAGGTCAAAATCCGCAAGCCTTATCGAAACAATTAAACCTGTAAGCCCCGCCGTAAGTAATACCGCCGCCGTTATAAGCGCGATTTTTGTTGACTTGTTCATTGTGAGCGCCCCTTTCTTATAAGCGAAGATTTAAGCCTTATTACAGCCTTTTTTGTTCCTGCTGCTAACCCCCGGCTTAATGCTTTACAGCCTAAAAACATAAATATTGCAAGACCTGAGAGTATAATCGCTGAAGAGAGTAAAATTCCCGCGCTTAAAGGTCTGTCTTGCACGGCAAAAACCACCGCGCCCGCTAAGCCTCCTATAAAGCCTGTAAAAAGCGACAGCACTACCGCCCATAAAGATATTACTACCGCCCACACCGAAACATAAAGCGACAGCACTACCGCCGCCACGGCAACAATAAGCGGAAACCAAAGCGGAAAGCCCAACACTATAAGTGTGATTTCCAATGCGCCGAGTTTGTGCACCGGGCGTATTTTTTCTTTGACAAGCTTTTTAAGGGGCGTAACCGACGCAAGCTGCGATACGATGTCCTCGACCGACCCTGTCTCGCTTACCGCCTCCTGTTCGGTTTTACCGTCCTCCATTTTATCGTCAATCATTTCACTGTAAAACGCAATTTTCTCTTGTATATCCTCCCGCGGAAGCCCTGATAGCCCGTTTTCAAGCTTTTCTAAAAAAATTTTTTTAGTCATTATCCGCATCCTCCTTTGTCACAAAATTATAGATTGAAACTATTTCTTTCCAATCTTTTTTAAATTCCTCTATACGGCTTATACCGCCGGCGGTTATGCGGTAATACTTACGAAGTCTGCCTTCGTGCTCGGCTGTACGCACCGTCAGCATATCCGCCGCCTCAAGCCGTTTTAAGATTGTATAAAGGGTAGACTCGGAAAGCTCTATATATGGCTTCATATCCTTGATTATTTTATATCCGTATGAATCCTGCTCCCTTATAGCCGCTAAAACGCAAATATCTAAAAGTCCGCGCTTAAGTTGTATATCCATCTTATACCTCCCTTTGCGTAATACATCATATCACGAAGTATTCGCATTGTCAAGTCCCCCAAAATAAAAGGACGAGAGAAATTATCTCTCGCCTCAAAAATCATTCGGTTTCAATGTTTGTCGCGTCGCCTACCTGAGAATACTCTATCGACTTTATGACCAAATCTTTTGTGTCCTCTTCGTCGTCGAAGTCCTCATAATCCTTTTCTTCCACCTTGCCGTCAAAAACAACGGTGTATTCAAACGGACCGTAATTCAACCAAAACTCCATATCCTCAAGATTATGGCCGCTGCTTGTCCAACCGGCTTCAAACAAATCCTTTCCGGTCTTTCCTACGAGCGCGTCAAGCTCATACTGACTGAGCTTATAATCTTCAAGCTTTTCCATCTTATCTATTTTTATGGGCGCTATGATTTTGTTAAGCTTCTTATCATAATCCTCTTCAGTTACATCAAGGTCAATAATAGTATCAAAAGTTTCCTGCGGTATATTGCATATAGCTCTGTAATATATGTCGTCAAATTTGAAGGCGTATATATAAACGCTATCATACGCAGCCTTTTGGTCATCATCGTTTCCAAGTGCGATTATATCACCTAATGTTTTTATTTCATCAATAGACGCGGGCTTCGGTGCAGACGAAGTGTTTTCCGCCTTTTTGCAAGCTGTAACCGTGCCGAGAATGAGTAAACAGATAATTGCTAAAGCGATTAGTTTTTTCATATTGTCGCCTCCTGCATTAAACAGTGCCGCAAAGCTTTCACGGCGGTTTATTCATATTCTATCGTAGCCACCGGCTTGGGCGAAATATCGTAAAGCACACGGTTTACGCCCTTTACTTCGGATAAAATCCTGTCCCTTATCTTATAGAGCAACTCGTACGGTATCTCCTCAATGGTGGCCGCCGTAGCGTCTACCGAGTTTACCGCGCGCAGTATAACCGGCCATTCAAAGGTTCTTTTTCCGTCTTTAATACCGGTAGATTTAAAATCCGGAATAACAGTAAAGTATTGCCATACCTTGCCTTCAAGTCCGGCAACCGCAAATTCTTCGCGCAAAATCGCGTCCGCCTCACGGAGAGCTTCAAGCCTGTCGCGCGTAATTGCGCCCACGCAACGCACGCCGAGCCCCGGGCCGGGGAACGGTTGACGGTAAACCATATTATCAGGAAGTCCCAATTCCTTTCCGACAACGCGAACCTCGTCTTTATAAAGGAATTTAACCGGCTCAACAAGCTCAAAGTTAAGCTCTGCCGGCAGACCGCCTACATTGTGGTGGGCTTTTACGCCGTCACTTTCCAAAATATCGGGATAAATTGTGCCCTGCGCGAGGAACTCTATTCCCTCAAGCTTCTTTGCCTCTTCGGCAAAGACATCAATAAACTCCTTGCCTATTATTTTCCTCTTTGTCTCGGGATCAGAAACACCCGCAAGCTTATCTAAGAAACGGTCGGCCGCGTCAACATACACAAGGGTAGCGCCAAGCTCATCGCGAAAAACTTTGATTACCTGCTCAGGCTCGCCCTTACGCAAAAGCCCGTGGTTAACATGCACACATACTAAATTTTTGCCGATTGCTTTTATAAGCAATGCCGCAACTACAGATGAATCAACGCCGCCGGACAGAGCGAGCAGTACCTTTTTATCGCCAATCCGGGCTTTAAGCTCCCCGATTTGCTCATCAATAAACGCGCGAGCAAGCTCGGGCGTGGTTATTCTTTTCAAACTCTCGGGTCTTTTGTTTTCCGACATATTTTTTACCTCCGCATGCTTTTATAATAAAACATTCTACTCTTTTTCAAGCATAATTTCAAGCGTTTTTGGAAAAATCATTCGGTGTTTTTTTGCTCGACAGTAATGCCGTACAGTTTAAAGACATCATAAGTATACAACCAATTTCAGCGATTTGCCATACCGCGGCAACCTTTAAAACCGCACCCGCCACACAACCTGCGGCATAAACAACCGTTATAACACGGGAGCTTAAGCCGAGCGTCGATGAAAACCTGCGCGCGTAAACTCCCCATCCGATAACCGAAGAAAAAGCGAAAAAGCTCATAATAACGCAGAATATCCCCGCCGTTTTTCTGCCAAGTATGTTTATAAATGCGCAAAGCGTAGTATAAGCTCCCATATCCTCTCCGTAAACCGCCGCGTCAGAGGATAATAAGACAAACGCGGTCAGCGTACACAAAACGATAGTATCTATAAACACTTCAAAAGCACTGAAAAGCGCGGCGTCTTCGGGCGTCGATTGGCTTTTTTCGTAGGCGAGAGCCGCCGTGGAAAGGCCCGCCTCGTTCGAAAAAATCCCTCGTGCCACTCCTGATCTTATCGAAACTATTGTTGAACCCACGGCGCCGCCGGTCACGGCCCGGGGGCAAAACGCACCCTTTATTATTTTTATAAAAATTTCCAAAATGTCTGCACGAGATATAATCAGCGCCGTTATGCAAAACAAAATATACGCCGCCGCCATAAACGGCAAGAACTTTTCGCAAAAGCTGACCGCAAAAGACTCGTGCCTTAAAAGAGCCGCGACAAGAACAGCAAATATCAAGCCTACAAATATTCTCGCTGCTCCTCGCGGCAGTGTACCTTCAAAAGCCATAACCGCCGCGGCAGCGGCGGTGTTTGTTTGCGTAAGATTTCCAATTCCGAACGCGGCGACAATTCCAAAACACAAAAAAGCGTTTCTCAGAAGCTTATTTTTTATTACCGCATATATGTATGCGTGCGCCGACCCCTTCTTTTTGTAAAGGGAGGAAAGGTAAACCTCATAAAATTTTACCGACATCGCCAAAAGCGCAGATATCCACATCCAGAAAACGGCGCCCGGTCCGCCTAAAGTAACCGCGCCCGCGACACCCGCAATGTTACCGGTACCTACCGTTGCACTAAGCGACAAACAAAATGAAGACAACAATGTGCCTCTCGATTTTGCAGAGGCAAACACTTTTTTGAAAGCTGTAGGAAGCCTGCGCACTCCTAAAAAACGAACTTTAATGCTTATAATCAAAAAAACGGCGAAAATCAAAACGAGCGAAGGCATACCCAAAAAAATAGAGTGAATTAAATTAAGCGTTTGCAAAATATCACCTTTTTTAAAATTTGCTATTGATTTTATCTCCGATTTGTGCTATCATACTATGGCACGGAAAAAACAATATCTATGCGCCGGTAGCTCAGCTGGATAGAGCGTCTGGCTACGGACCAGAAGGTCGGGAGTTCGAATCTTCTCCGGCGCGCCAAAAACAATAAAACCGCTTCTGCGGTTTTATTGTTTTTTTCGGAGAAGATTCGAAAAGGGCGGTTTGCGAAGTAAATTGCAACCTTCCGGCGGACGGTTGCAAAGCCCGCGTGCGTGCCGGCGGCGTTGCCGACGGGCGAATCTTCCTCCGTCTTTATACTTCTGTATTGAAAACCGCTTCTGCGGTTTTATTGTTTTTTTCGGAGAAGATTCGAAAAGGGCGGTTTGCGAAGCAAATTGCAACCTTCCGGCGGACGGTTACAAAGCCCGCGTGCGTGCCGGCGGCGTTGCCGACGGGCGAATCTTCCCCCGTCTTTATACTTCTGTATTGAAAACCGCTTTTGCGGTTTTATTGTTTTTTTCGGAGAAGATTCGAAAAGGGCGGTTTGCGAAACAGACAACAGATGGCAGATGGCAGACACCGGAAACTATACAATTAAGTCTTTTCTATCCATTGTCTGAATACTATTTCTTAATCACCGCACAAATCGCAAGGTATAGCGCGACAATAAACACTGAGATATTCATATCTCCTCTTTTTATCAGAAATACTCCTAAAACGAATATTATACACGCCATAACTATTGTTATTATGTTTACAGTTCGGTTGGCGGTATACGAATCTGTCTTTCTGAGCAGCAAAAGCTCTAAGAGTCTGCCTCCGTCAAGCCCGGCTACGGGAAGCAGGTTAAACGCGGCAATCACCGCGTTGAGTAAAGCAAACCTGAGCGATACATCAGACCCGGTGAGGTAAAAGTTTATAAAAATTGCGGCTGATATCATTATATTGGCGAGCGGACCGCTGATTATTATGCCCACCTGTTTTTTTGGCACGGAACCGTATTTTTCTATTATCTGAACCGACGCCGGGATAAGCCTTATTTCCTTTGGCGCGCGGTCCGCCGCCCACATAGCAAAAAGATGGCCGGTTTCGTGTATCAGCGCGGCAAAAAGAGTTGGTATAACAAGCCCTGTACGGTCAGTGGCAAGCATTAAAGACAGCGTGGCGCAAAAAAGAAAAGACACATAAATCTTTGTGCCGAAAAGGCTAAATCTCATTTTTTGCTCCGTCTACTATTTCCGAAATATTTATATCGGTCGTCATATTTTTTAAACACCACTTTTTAAGCTGACTGTAAGGTTTCTTTATAAAAAACTTCAAGACGATTATGCTTAGTATCAACACTATTGCCAATACGCTTTCGGTCAGCGCCACCGAAAAAAACATATTTTTTGCTTTTTCATTTACCTTTATCTTGTCGCTCAACGCTCACACCGCCTTTTTAAATTTATATTCAAAGACCAAAAAAAATATGCGGTAAGGCAAGCTTACCGCATAATATATCAGCAAAAAGTATTAAACATTTATTTAAATATCTGTAAAAGCAAGCCGCCGTATTTAACAAAAAGCGGTGCGAAAACCACAGCAACTATGGTCATAAGCTTAATAAGAATGTTGATTGAAGGTCCGGATGTATCTTTAAAAGGATCGCCGACTGTATCCCCAACCACAGCAGCGTGGTGCGCTTCAGAACCTTTTCCGCCGAATGCGCCGCCCTCGATGTATTTCTTCGCATTGTCCCACGCGCCGCCCGCGTTGGACATCATAATGGCGAGCATTACGCCGGTCAGCAATGCGCCGACGAGCATACCGCCGAGAGCTTCGGCACCCATAATAAAGCCGACAGTCAACGGCGCTAAAACCGCAAGCAATGCGGGGACTATCATTTCCCTGAGCGCGGCAGATGTGGATATCGATACACAGCGGGCATAATCAGGTTTTTCTTTTCCCTCCATAATACCCTTTTTCTCGCGGAACTGACGGCGCACCTCTTCAATCATCTTGTTAGCGGCCTTGCCTACCGAATTCATAGTAAACGCGGAGAACATAAACGGAAGCATTGCGCCGATAAATGCGCCGGCAATAACCCATGGATCAAGGAAATTGATTGTAGTCAGCTTTACTACATGAGTGTACGCCACAAAGAGAGCTAACGCCGTAAGCGCGGCAGAGCCGATTGCAAAGCCTTTGCCTATAGCGGCTGTTGTATTACCTACCGAATCAAGCTTATCGGTGATTTCTCTGACTTCATCCTCTAGCTCGGACATTTCGGCTATACCGCCCGCGTTATCGGAAACAGGCCCGTACGCGTCAACCGCTATTGTCATCCCGGCTGTAGACAGCATACCCACCGCGGAAACGGCAATGCCGTAAACTCCGCCCAAAAGGAAGGCTGCAACAATACCTGCCGAAATGAGCAGTATCGGGAATACCGTAGACATCATACCAACTGACAGGCCGCTTATAATTGTTGTGGCGTCGCCGGTTTCGGATTCATGCGCTATGTTTTTAACACTTGAAAAGTGTTCCGAAGTATATAACTCTGTGAGCTTGCCGATAGCTGTTCCTATGAACAAACCAATCACAACCGCCCCCGCCAACCTGACGCTGCCGAAAAACGCCTTTGCGAGAACCGCAGATACTACCGCCGCAATAAACGCCGAAACATATGTACCCAGATTGAGAGCCGCGGCAGGATTGCCGCCTTTTGTGCCTCGCACACATAGTATACCTACGATGGAGGCAAGTATTCCGACAGCGGAAATAATAAGCGGAAACAATGCACCCAGAACCTCTTTGCCTTTGTATAAAAAACCGGAGGCAAACGCCAGTGTTATAGCTGAAATAATGGAACCGACATAAGACTCAAAAAGATCTGAACCCATACCGGCAATATCGCCCACATTATCGCCTACATTATCCGCAATAACAGCAGGGTTGCGCGGGTCGTCCTCAGGAATGCCAACCTCAACCTTACCTACAAGATCGGCTCCGACATCTGCGGCCTTAGTGTATATACCTCCGCCGACTCTTCCAAACAGCGCCATTGATGAAGCGCCAAGACCGAACCCGGTGAGGCATTCAGCCGCGGTCCTTTTATCGAGTATAAAAAATGCCGCGCCAACACCTAAAATGCCAAGCCCTACCACGCACAGGCCCATAACAGCTCCCGACCTGAAAGCAACGCTTAACGCCCTGTTGATACCGCCTTTTTGTGCCGCCGCGGCGGTGCGGACATTGCTTTTTGTCGCAACCTGCATACCAAAATATCCGGCAAGAACCGAAAATAAAGCACCTATAATGTACAAAACCGCTGTGACAGGACTTATTGCAAGACAAATAACTATTGCCAAAAGAACAACAACGATTGCCATAGTTATATACTCGCGCTTTAAAAACGCCATGGCGCCGGAGTGAATGTATCCGGAGATTTCCTGCATACGGTCATTTCCGGCATTTTGTTTTGTGATCCACACAGCAATAATTCCGGCGGTAATAAGGGCTATCACGCCCACTATCGGCGGAATTATGCTTATAACCTTTTCCATTTGCATCACCCAAAAAAATGATTATTAAAACAAGGCTTACCCGCGGTAAGGCATTACTTACCTAACTTAAAATACAGAACGGCAAAAAATTATGTCAGAGTGTTATGTATCATATCATATTATGAAAAAATTGTCAACGCCTGATTTAGCCTTCGCCTTTTGAGAGCCGGTTGCCTTACCCAAAAGAAACGGCGTTCCCGCCTGCTCCGGTGCTGTGCACCGCCTTTCCCTCAAGGGGACAGCATGGGGGAAACAAAATTCCCCCACGGTTCGCCCGCAGGGGAATTTACTATTACTTGTTTATGCGAAAGGATCTTCCTCGTCGCCGGTATAATCGCCTTCGGAGGCCATTATAATATCTTCAACATCAATCTCATAAATATCAAGATTCGCTTTTTTAAACATTATTTATACCTCCTTTGATTAACCCGGATATGCAACATTAAGATAATGTGACCAGTTTACAAGCGCCTGGAATACATTGCCTTCGCCTGTACCCTGCTTAGCCTTAGCATATCTCCCGTAGCTGTAATAAACAATTTTAGCACTGTCATTAGCGCCTGACTTTGCGCAGATCGCAATATCTCCGGTCAAATACTTGGTCGGGATATCGGAAAGAATGTAAGTATCTTCCGCAATCGCACCTACCGCGCCTTTGGGGTTCACAACAAGCGCGGATACGGCAACTTCTTTGTAGTATTTAAGCTTACTGTCAACTGTGACCTTAATGGTTACAGAAGACTTGTTATTCAAGGTTGCCTGATCAAACCTGATGTTCATCTTGGGCTTAAATCCGGTGGTTACCGAAATACCGCCGATGCCCCAGTTATTATCAGTACCGCTGTTTGTGGTCGCCTTCTTGCTGGAGGGAAGGTCTGCGTTAGTAACACCGGTCGGTACCGTTGCTCCACAGGTTGCATATGCCGCTGTGCTAAATCCAAGCTTTTCAGCGGTGTAGTAACCATAATCAAGGAGAGCCTCGGAATAGTTTTTAATATCGGCAGAAAAATCACCGTTTATTATATCTGCCGCGTACTTCATAATGCTGTAATTCCAAGTGTCGCTGCTTACAGTAACCGTACCGCTTTTAACGGTTACAAAGTTACCGGTATATTCACGGCTTATTCTGCCGACGCCCGCGTCACCGTAAAGCGGGAACCTATAATACACGGTACCGCCAAGCGTAACCGTATCATCCGCTTTATATGTCGTAGTAGCCTTTACCGGATCAGCGTCGTCTCCCTTGTACTCATATACAAAGTAAACATTGTCATACCCGCCGGCGTCAATCGTGCCCTTTGCAACGAGTGCGTTAAGAACTGTATCACCGGTCTTGCTGAAGGTAATGTTAGCTTTCTTTGTATCAGCAAGAGTGTTAGTGCCAATCCCGGTCGTATCTGCAACCTCTACATGTGTTGCACCGCAGATCGAGCAGGTTGATGTTTGTATATTGGTGCCGCTTCCGGCTCCGAAATTATGAACATGAATGCTGCCGCTTGCATCATCGGTGGCGTATGTCTCCTCAGCGGTATTGGTAATATCAATATCGGTAACATTAACCGCCCACTGACAACCCGCCGGAGCCTTCTCAACAGACTGATAATTGCTTACCGTGAATTTAAGAATGAGGGTAAGCGAGGTATAGCTCTTAAAATCGTTCTCCGCATTCTCTTGAAAGCCCGCGAAAAGAATTTTTTTGTTGGACACATTAATATAAACCTCAGGTGCGGTACCGCCCTCGCTCTGAGCTACAGAGCACTCATTGAGTGTAAGATCGGCCGCCGACACCACGAAGCTGCCCGCTGTAAACGGAACTTCGCTCGCGAAATTAACTTCCGCCGTAACATAGGAGTCCTTAGCACCTACATCATATGCCGCACCTGTTACCGCACACACCGCGGTACGCTCGGTAGTAGCGCTGACTGCACACGCGAAAACCGCAACCATGCAGATTGCTACAACCAATACGGAAGCAATCGCCTTAGAAAATACATTCTTTGTCATTAAAACCTACTCCTAACTGGCATATGCCAAATATGTATAATTCAATACCGAATAGACTTCGGCTCACGATGATTATAACACCAACAACCCATAAATGCAAGTGTTTTTTTAAAAATATTGCACAAAATTTTTTTGCGTTTCGGGTAAATCATACAATTTTGTTGTTCGGTTTTACCGCCGCTTATCAAACAGTTTGACTTTTAACACAAAATTGGGTATCATATATACAAGATATTGTGTTTGAGGTGCAAAATGAAATTAAGATGTAAATTTGTTATAAATTGCGTTGCGGGCGAAAATATTGCCGTCCCCGTAGGCAAAGAAGCCGGATTTAAAGGCTACATCCGCCTTAATGAGACGGGCAGGGATATTTTTGAGCTGTTAAGAAAGGAAACCACGCGCGAAAAGGTAATATCATCGCTGCAGAAAAAATACCCGGACGGCACCGCTGAAGAGATTACAGAGAGCGTTGACGATATCATAGGCAAGCTTGCCTCCGCAGGTTTTTTAATATGAAGCGCGAGCAAAGTCTTGCCGTTATCTTAGAGGAAATCGACAATAAAGGCGAAGCCTTCTGCTATACAAAAGGCTTCAGTATGCTGCCTATGCTCAAAGAGGGCAGAGATATTTCGGTGCTTCAGGCGCTACCCGATACGCTGTGTCCGGGCGATGTAGTGCTGTTTGTCCGGCCGGACAGGAACGACGAGTTGGTGCTCCACAGAATAGTAAAGGCGGTTTCCCCCGAAAAATTCCTGATCAGGGGCGATAACACCTTTTGGGATGAACCGGTAATGCTTGAAAACATAAAAGCCGTACTTAAAGGCTTTTTCAGAAAAGGCAAATACAGAGACTGCAAAACCTCAAAAGCCTACAGGGCGTATACTTTTGCACAACTGCATTTGTATTTTTTAAGAAAATTTTTCTGCCGGACGCTCAGAATTTTCGGCGCCCGAATAAAGAACAATGTTTTTCACCTGAACAATTTCCACCTTGACGATATCCTGAGGCGAAAGTAATCCGGCATGGGTTGAACCCACGCCGGATTACTTTCATAACAGCATCTGCATTATAACCAGCGCGGCGCAGGCTGGTATGCCGAACACCGCCGATGAAGGCACTGTATATATATTAACCGGTATATGAACGCCGGTAAACCGGGATGTGAGATTCACAGCAAAAAGCGCCGCCAACCCCAATACCGCGTTTATTGCCGCTGACCGCAACGGTCGGCGGCTTTTTATATGTAAAAACAGAACTGTTACCCCGAAAAATGAAATGACGGATATGTATACCGCTCCCAAAACCTTCATAGCACCACCCGGGAAATAATATGAGAACAGTATCTCAAATATTCATGTTTTCTCCTTTTTATATGCCGGGAGCCAGATTAAGCTGACGGGAGTCGAACTCGCCGGATTAAGCATACATATAAAACGCCCCTGCCCGAGGGCAGGGGACTTGTGTTTGTTGATTAGCCGGCTGTTAGGGATTGTATTATTCTAATTCGCCTTCAACCTTTATGGCTTCGTGCTTAGCGCATACAATATCTTTAATGTCGCACAATGTTCCGTCACCGTTGGGATCATAGTGAAGGTCGGTCGTATCTGTAATTTCAGATTCGCCCAGGAGAACCTTCCTTACAATCTCGAAACGCTGTTCCGGCGTCTTGTAATTAAAGAAGTTATCGGGGAGTTTTACAAGCTGAGCGTTATCTGTCGGGAATGTGCCCAACCTGGTTGATCCGAACCAACCGTTTGCCAGAACGCGGGAAATATTCTCCTCACTATCCTGAGTACATTTGAACGATACGCTGTCGCCTGCGTTTACAAGACCGCTATAATAGCTGTCATCGTAAATGGCATTAAGGTTGCCCGCCTCGTTGGCGCCTACTATGTTACCGTCCGCACCGTCAAGCTCATAAAGCTGTACATTGTTGATATATAACACCTTGTTCGCGGTCGAGTCCTCGAACCTGAACCTTATCCTGGTGTTCGGGTTTTTGTTGTCATATTTCGTGTTATCGGAGGCTGAATAAAGCTCATATGTCATAACATACTTGCCGCCGGAGACAACCGATTTTTTGGTGAGCGTAACCGTGCCTTTTGATTGAATTTCAATACCGGGCATAACGCCGGTGTCACGGTAATTAAATGAAAGCCTATAATATTTGTCTGCCTTAAGCTCGGTCTTGAACTGAAGCTCCGGCCAATCGCCGCCCCAGGATTTAAGCGCTATATCTTCTCTGCCTGTAAGATTGTTATCGGCGTCAAAGAAGCCGTCGGGAATCGACATAATTTCAACATCATCGTATTTAAGAAGGTTACTATATCCGTTCCAATACAACATTTGAGCGGCCACATTATCTGCTGTAACTTTGCCCACGGTGCTCCAAGCAAAATCACCGTTCTGGAGGATATTGTCGCCGTAAGAATCGCCGCCAAGCACCTCGCGCACCTGTACATTCGCAATATACATTGAGCTGGTGTTGCGTGCATCCCAGGAAAGACCTATCTGCAATCTGAAGTTATTACCGCTTGCCGCAAGATTTGCTGCGGTTGTAAACTGATATGTGTAGTGATACCCGTTGAATGTATCAAAATCTACAATTTCGCCGGCACCGAAGGTGCCGCCTTCCTGCTTTTCACTTAAAATCACTTTCGGAATATATGTTCCGCCGAAAGCACGGCAGTCCATATCAAATCGATATGTCGTTGAAGAAGCAATAACAGTGTCATGCAATATCGCCTGCGCGCTCGAGGAGGAACCGTAGCCCGCCATTTTAAGCATCTTTGCATCGCCGGCAACAGCAGGTTCGAAATACCCGTCCGGTATATCGGCAAGCGTTATATTATCGTCATAGTAATTTCTGCTCCATTTGCCGATCGGAGCGGTAATAACAGACCCGGGCTCGCGGTCAGCATATTCGCCCGCACCGTTTATCTGTGTACAATTATTATAATGGTACGCCGTCTCAAAGGTATTAGTCTTATCTGTGATAGGCGCGCAGAGATTATCACCCGTATAGGTGCCCGCCGCGGAGTCAACCGCCGCATATATTTCAGGCTCCGCGAAAGAAAATGCCGTATCCGATATCTGGTTCAAGGTGGTCACATCCGAACCGTAAGCGCCGGTCGCGTTCGGAGTAAAGTTGCCTATCAAAAGCGCTGTATGGGCGCCGGTGGTCGACTCATAATATTTAAGCTGGTCGCTATCGTGCGGATCGTGGCGTTCAATCTTAAAGGCCGCGGTATAGGTGAGAGTGATTGGGTCGTAATGGGTCCATAAAGCATTTGTTCCGTCCTGATCATCCATGCTGGTCCAGTCTTTTTCATATACTGTGCCATTGCCGTAATAACCGGCTTTGAGAACAGAAATCCGCGGTATGCCACTGCCTGAAAGTGTTTTCATCTTGCATTTGAAAATGAAATATTTATTACCTACCCAACCGTCGTTATCAAGCGTGATGAACGCGCCGCGGCAATCGTTTGACTCACCCGCGGTAGCGTTAATGGTGATCATTTTCTTTGTAGCCGTAATATCGGAAAGCTCATGTGACGCATACATATCGTCATAATTCTTATTATGAGTAGCGCATGACCAGTATTCGACTGTTGTATCGGTAGCCGCATGATGTTCAAGCGTGCATGTACCTTTGTTGCAATCGTTAACATCTATAAGCGATACATTCTGAACCGCACCTTCTACAGAGAACTTGTTGATCGGAGCGTGGCGCATCGCAACATCAAGTGTGCCGTTAAGTTTGTCTGTGCCGCTGTAATAATTAAGATATTTATAACGGGTGTTTGCATCGCAGTTCGCTGCGCTCATCTTAGGCGCCTGGTTTTTGCCGTCAAACTTAACGGTGTTGTCATCACCCATAGCGTAAGGTGTAATCCTGATATTGCTTATAATAAATGAAGAATCATAAGAAGCAGCGTCTTTTGTTGTATCTGAATCATGTTCAGCAAGACCGATTGTAATGTACTCGTTTACGCCATGACGGGTCAATTGCTTATAATATCCCGTTCCCAGTGAAAGGTCGCCGATAAATTCTCCGGTTGCCGGATCATAGGATGATCCGATATAACTGTATGAGCTGTCCTTATCATCGGTCAAGCCATAAGAACTGCCGCAATTATTATTGTAAGCGTCTTTACCGTCGTGTGGATTAGGCGCACCCATTTTTGGTTCTTCCGAAGAAGATTTAACATAAGCATAGGCATACAATCTGCCTACGGTAGGTTGACCGGTTCCGCTTAACCGCTTTGCCGTGAACTGAACTCTTACACGCACTCTTCCGTTTGCTTCTGTAAGACTCGTTGAAGTGCAGTTTGACGAATCGAACGCGGAATACCATTTATGGGTATTTAACGGGATAAATATGTTGGCATATGTTCCCAACCCGTCCGAAACGGAAACGGTATCGCCGGCGTGGGATTTAATAACAAACGCCTTCTTGGCAGAATCGTTATTTTTAAGTACGCTGTAGCAGTTACCGAATTTTTCAAACTTAGTATCGCCGAAATCAGGGCAGGTGTAGTATTCAAGTTCGTAATCTGTTTCGGCATGCTTAGTATAACTGTGAGTTTCGCCGTCAAAAAGATCATCGGCAACCGTTACCTGACGAACGGTATCTTCATCGGTAGAGAATGCACTCCACTTTCCGAGTTCCGCATTAAACGGATGATTGTGTGCATCTGTATCGCCGCTTTTACCGTTATTACCTACGAAAGAATAGAGTTTACCCTCATCTAAATCAGAAGTTGAAGGAGCGAGGTCCGTACCAACAGGAGCAGCGCTCTCTCCCAATGATCCGGCGACAACACGCTTGAGAACCAAGTGCGCATCAGACATAACAAACTCATCGCTGAAATCACTTTCACTTGACTTCGGTTTGGGAGTATCATCTTCATGGTTCATATTACCTATATGAAATACCGCCCAAATCGGAGTGTTTCTTCCGGGAATATCGGTTTTGCGTGTTTGCTTATCGCCGTCCCAAATATCGGAATAGAAACATTTGTCCGCACTGCCTGGAACATCCTGAAAATACACATCGCAGTGGAAAATTCCGTCACTATCAAAGTAGGAATTTTCATTGTCAACCCACTCAGGAAAGCTACCAAAAGTGCCTGAACTATTTCTTACACGATAAATTCCAATATAGGGCTTTGTGCCACTAAGCATTTTTATCTTAGCGGTAAATTCGGCTTTGGTGCATTTACTCCAATCATTACCACCACCCATATGCTTCCCCCATTCAAGCGGGAAAACAAGGCCAGAAGGCACCTGAGTGTATCTGGTAGAAGGGCCAACATACAAAGCCTTCGTTGTTGCGGTAGCTGGCTCAGCCAAAGCAACGGTCGATGTAAGCGTTAACACCGTGAACATGGAGAATACCATGCACAGCGTCAATACTACGGACAATAGTCTCTTAGTTTTCATAAATCCACACCTCATTTTAAAAATTCGCAAAATGTTATGTACAGATATACACATATATTATACAGAATGCACAATAAAAAGTATATTAAATTTTTGTCCAGTTTTGTTAAAATTTTGCGTTTTTCTGCAATCTGCTATCTGAAACAAAAAAGAGCGCGGAAAAAATCCGCACTCTTTCCTTTATTCCCTGAAAACCGAACAAAGCGAATGCAAAGAGAAATCGAAGTGTAGGTCAAGCCCTCGGTCTATTAGTACAGCCTGGCACATATGTCACCATACTTACACCTGCTGCCTATCAACCCGGTAGTCTTCCGGGGACCTTACTAGCTTATGCTATGGGAAATCTAATCTTGAGGTTGGCTTCATGCTTAGATGCTTTCAGCGTTTATCCAATCCGCACATAGCTGCCCGGCCATGCCCTTGGCAGAACAACCGGTGCACCAGAGGTGCGTCCATCCCGGTCCTCTC
>JAFZUV010000020.1 GCA_017618135.1 Clostridia bacterium | reverse complement strand
CCGTCAGCCGGGTAAAGATCGTATGCAATGACCTTCATCCCGAAACCACGGCAGATGTCGATGAAGATTCGCCCGATCTTTCCAGTTCCGATAACTCCGACGGTTTTCCCGTGAAGATCGAAGCCGGTCAGCCCGGCAAGCGAGAAATTGAACTCACGCGTCCGGTTATACGCTTTATGAATGCGCCGCACGGAAGTCAGAAGCAGAGCCGCCGCGTGCTCGGCAACGGCGTAAGGAGAATATGCCGGAACGTGAACGACGTGTATCTTGCCGAACGCGGCACGGACGTCCACATTGTTGTACCCCGCTGAGCGTAGGGCGATCAGCCTGACGCCGTATTCATACAGTTTGTCTATCACGGTGGCGTTCACGTCGTCGTTGACGAAAACGCATACCGCGTCGCATCCCTCGGCAAGAGCGGCTGTGTCTTCATTCAACTTTGTTTCAGAAAAACGGAATCGTATACCATTTTGTCCGCCGTATTGTTCAAAAGATGGCTTATCGTATGCCTTTGTATCGTAAAACGCAATCTTGATCATCCTTTTTCCCTCCGTTATATTCTCATCTTCTTTCCACCGCACCGACGGGGCAGACCTCGGCGCAATTGCCGCAGCGAAGGCAGTGATCCTGCCAGATCACGGCGGGGATATTGCTGAAATCAATGCAGCTTTGCGGACAGACCGAGCCGCAAGTCTCGCAGCCGATACAGGCGTTCGTAATGAAATATCCTTCTTCCTTGCGATCTGCTTTGCCGAAGGAGAACGACGCTCTTTCTATCGGTTTCTTTGACAGATCGAACCATTCGCCGCCGCCCTCGCAGATTTGAAAAGCCGTAAGCGCTTTTCTCGATTCCTGTGTGGGATAGATCTCTTTCATATACGGGTTCTTGTCAATCAACTTCGGGATAAGGTCATAACCGATCTCACGCACTTTGCCGCGCACGGATAAAGCAACGCTGGTCATCGTGTCTTTGCCCTTGATACCGGTCAGCGCAATATATTTCTGTTTTTTCAGCCGGTCATAAAATCCTTTGCCTTTTGCCGTCAGGAAATACAGACTGTTTTCATCACAGTCCATCATATCAATCGCGGCGGTAACGGGCAGTCCGTTGTCGTCCGCCGTTGCGACGATGCAGGTGTGTATTTCATTCACAAGATAGGTAAGGTAATCTTTCGCCTGCATTAGTTTTCCTCCGAAAACAAGGCTCCGAGCTTTTATCCCGGAGCCTTGCGTCATTATTTTTCGCTTGCGATCAGATCGAGCGCCTCTTTCTTCAAGTCTTCGAGCGTATGTTTTTTCAGCTCGTCTTCCATAGCGCCCTGCGCCGCCTTCAGTTTGCCGTCGAGCAGCCCATGGATGTTCCGTCCGACAGGGCACTCCGGGTTCGGGCTTTCGTGAAAGTGGAACAGGTCTCCGTTTTCCACCGGCTCGATCGCCCGATATACGTCGTAAAACGTGATCTCCGATAGCGGTCGGTTGACGGTGATCCCGCCCGTGCCTCTGGCTATCGTGATAAGATCGGCGTTTTTCAGCTGCGTCAGTATTTTTCGGATGATGACAGGGTTGGTGTTTATGCTCCCCGCGAGAAAGTCACTGGTGACCTTATGATCGTCCTTAAAATATTCAACGCAGGTGAAGATATGAAGCGCCACCGTGAATCTGCTTGTGATCTGCACGGGTCTCACCTCCTGCCTTTATCTTATCACAAACATTCTGTAATTTCAAGAGTTACAACGAATTTTACTTTCTGACAACGCTGATACGGGCTTTGACGTGATCGCCTTTTTCAATCTCATCGACCATGGCGATAGCGTAATCGGCGTAGCTGATGATGCTCTCGCCCTTGCTGTTCAAAGTCAGTTCTTCGCCTGCGAGGATATATTCTCCGGTGCGCTCACCGTCCGCCTGGAAATCTCCGGCGGGGCTTACAAACGTCCACTTCACGTCGTCTCTCTTGCGAAGTTCTGCAAGTTCTTCACCCTGCGCTTTTGCGAGAGGAAGGAACAAAGCGGGGAAATCCGGACCGTCGCATACGACCGCCGTGTGTTCGGGATTAACGTACAGGCTGCCCGCACCGCCGACGATCAGCAGACGGGTATCGCTGCCGCTGAGTATGTCGCAAAGGTGCTGAGACGTTTTTACGTGACCGTCGAGCGTTTCCGGTGTCCAAGCGCCAAAGCCGTCAACGACAGCGTCGAATCCCGCGAGATCCTCTTTCGTGAGATCCATGATATCCTTTTTTACATAATCCTTTGCCGCCGTCTTGTTTTCATCGTCGCGTCCGAATGCTTTGACTTCAAAGCCTCTGTCAAGAGCTTCCTTAATAACCTTCTGCGCCACACGTCCGTTAGCTGCTACTACTGCGATTTTCATTTTGAACCTCTTTCCGCCGGTGTCTATCCGGCAATAATTTTGTCAGATGTAACCCTTACGGTTTCATCCTGGTCACATTATAGCATACTGTTGTTGTAATGTCAATCGTTACAACGAATTTTTTTAAAAAATTTTTTAAGTCGGACAAAAAGAGAACAGAAGAAGATATATATATATATATACGCTCGAAAAATTATCGAAACACACATAATACTACTGAAAGTTGCAAAAAGAACCCGCACGAATCTTTCCGTGCGGGCGCTTATAGTTTCATTTTTATGTTTTTTTAAAGGGGGTTATGCCTTGTTGAACTTTTCCTTCGGCTGTTTGCATCGAGGACATTTCCAGTCGTCGGGCAGGTCTTCAAAAGCAACGCTGTCGTGCTCGGCGGGATCGTAAACGTAACCGCAAATCGAGCAAACGTATTTGCCACTTGCCTTTTTGGCGGTGAAATCAACTTCGGCAAGAACCGTCGGAACAGGGTGATCGAGGTCGATTATTCGATTTGCTTCAAGGTTTTCATATCCTTGGGGCGTATGCGTTCCGCAGTAGACTGTCGGGTGATTGCGAACGAATTCTCGCACACGGTCAAGCGTTTCGCGCGCGGCGGCGGGATCTTCATATACAATCGAGAGTTTGTTTTCGTAAAGCGCTTCGTCAACGTAAGTAATATCGCCGTGGAGCATATAGAGCAGGCCGTTGTTTTCGACGATAACAATGCTGTTTCCGTTTGTATGCCCCTTCGCCTTGATTAAGAAAACGCCGTCTGCAATTTTCTGACTTTCCGGGAAATTATAATATGCACCGTCGGTAAATTTTACGGGAACGATATTAGGCAGGTCTTTCAGCTCGTCGGCTGAAGCTTCATCCTGATTAACATAGATTTCTGCATTGGGGAAAGAACGAAGCTCGCCCGAATGGTCACCGTGCTTGTGTGTCAGAAGTATCTTCGTGATCTGTTCGGGTTTGTAGCCGAGCGCGGCAAACGCATCCATATAGGAACAAATATCTTTACCCGTATAGAGCGGGCTGTTTTCATCCGGCACTTCCTCGGGCGTTCCGGCAGGAAGTCCGGTATCAACAAGAATTATCTCATTGCCTGTATCGATCAAATAATTTTGCAAACTACCGCGATAACGTATGTTTTTATCAAACTTATCCGGTCCTTCCTCGCCGCCGAAGACAAACGGTTGAGTGTAAAAACCTTCTTCTCTGAATTTAACTGCTTTAATATTCATAAATGTTTCTCCTTTATTTATTCAGTTCGAATTCAACCGCTGCGCGAACATTGTTCATATCCTCGGTCGGTTCGAAACGCGTAACAACTTTTCCATCGCGGTTTATAAGGAACTTTGTGAAATTCCAGCCGATGTATGTCTTGTCGCCGAATTTCTTGTTGTTTATTTTCGCAAACTTATTCAGCGCAGCATTTTTAAGCCCTTTTCCAAATCCTGCAAACGGCTTTTCAGTCGCGAGATAAACAAAAAACGGATCGGCGTTTTCTCCGTTAACGTCGATTTTTGCAAATTGCGGAAAATCTGTTCCGAATTTAAGGATGCAGAAATTGTGTATTTCGTCTTCGCTTCCCGGCGCCTGGTTTGCAAACTGATTGCAAGGAAAATCAAGAATTTCAAAGCCCTTGTCTTTTAATACTTTATACATTTCTTCAAGCGGTTCGTAATGCGGTGTAAAATCACAACCCGTAGCTGTGTTTACAATAAGAAGCACCTTTCCTTTATAGTTTGAAAGGGAAACGATGTTTCCGCTTCTGTCTTTTACAGTGAAATCGTATATCGTTGACATTATATCACTCTCCATTAATCTGTATGCTTTTGTTTTGTGTTTCTTTTGAATGCTTTATAAACAACCCGATAAGTATCATATAACAAACCGTTTTCGGTAGCATAAGCATTCCGAGTATCGGCATTATTGGCGCTGCGACTGCAACCGGTATATAGAAAAGGAACGATAGAGTTACAAGCAACCAAACCGGGCGGAACGACGCAATCTCTTTTCGGGTTTTGAAATAAATACATACGATAATTGTGCCAAGTACCACAAATGGAATGTTGCGTATTATCCCCCAAACAGCGGGGCTGTCGTTTTGAAACCATTTGTTCTGCGGTAGCGCACATAGAATAATGCGAACTATAAACAGAAGATAAACCGCAACGCTTACGCCCTTCTTCTTTTCTTTGCCATAGGCGGTTACCCACAACAGGTACATAAATACATAGAATACGGTCATGGTAACAGAAGTAACAAGTTTTCCAATACCGAGCCATTTGGTAAAATCGGCTTTACAAAAATAGTCAAGCACTCTCGGAACAAGGTGGAACGCGTCGCCGCAGCCGAGAATCAGCGTGGCAAAGCCCATCAGGTTTCCTGTCTTGTCTTTGCGTGTGTAAAGGATAAATATCCCCGAACAAACGGCAAATAACAGGTATATTATGTCAAATGTGCTCTCTCCGTATTTCATAATCTGTCACCGCTTTCGTTATTTGAATGTTTTATATCTATAACCACAAATTCCGAAACAGCTCCGGTTTTAAAGGGAATAGCCCAACCCGATATTCCGGATGACACCAGAAAAGTAGTGTCGTTTCGCACTTCTGTGCCGTATGTTCTGTCATTTGCACCGGTAATTATTCCTATAAGTCCGGCGGGGAAAATGTGTCCGCCGTGGGTATGTCCCGAAAGAACAATATCGGCTTTGGTTTTTGCTTCGTTTTCATAATCGTTTGGCTGATGGTCAAGAATAATTATGAATTTTGAACTGTCGAGTTCTTTTGTTAAGCCGTCTGCACTTGCTCGAGTTTTAACAATTCTATCTTTTCTGCCGACAATATAAAATCTGTCGTCTATTAAAACGCTTTCGTCTTCAAGAATAGTTACGCCGTTATCTGTAAGTGCTTTTCGAAGTTCTTCCGTTGTAAAACTGCGGGAATTAAAATATCCTTCGTCGTGGTTTCCAAATATAAAATAAACACCGTATGTGGTTTTAAGATTTCCAAGTGCACGGCAGGCGATTATCATATCCTGCTTTTTTGTGTCATCATCGACAAAATCACCGGCTATTACAACGGCATCCGGGTTTGTGTTCTGAACTCGCTTTATTTGATTTGCGAACCCTTCGCCGTCTAATGTAATGCCAAGGTGTAAATCTGCAATTTCAACAATTCGCAGATCTTTGCCGATGTCTTTGTCGGTATAAACCGTATACTCGGTTACAAAAACATGATGAGCAAAAAACCACCCTGCACCAAGGTAAATCACAGCAAGAAGTATAGCTACGATATTTTGAATGTTGTAGCCAAAACTTTTTTTTGCCGCTTTTTTAATAATCAGCGTAACCAAATCGCACAAAATAAATGCGATAAGAAAGTGCATTGTAACAATCAGCAATGTAAAAACATTTATAAATGCGAAAAGCAACAGGGATAACGGTGGGATCAGTGAAACGATCCACGCGGAAATCCTGTGTTTTTTTGCAAGATTCATTACACGCGAAAAACGACGAATTCGCGATGCAACATATATAATGTTTGCTACAGAAATTGCCCAAACAAAAGCCAATACAATATACCACATATAGATCTATCTTGTTTCATAAGTCGGCTGCCACATAGCATAGCCGGCAAGCTGTTCTTCTGTTCCGTTGTAATAACGCGCGCCTTTGTTAAGTTTTGCTATTTCAGCCATCTCATAGTCACTCAGCGTAAAGTCGAAGATTTCTGCATTATCTTTGATATGCGCAACGTTTTTACTGCCGGGGATAACCGTAAAGCCCATTTGCGTGTGCCACCTGAGTATGACTTGTGCGTTTGATTTGCCGTATTTTTTTGCAAGCTCTGTAAATATCGGCTCGCTTATCAGCGATTTATCGCCGTGACCGAGCGGATACCATGCCATAATCTTGATGCCGTATTTGTCAAGCGTCTTGCGCAGTTCTTTCTGCGTAAAATACGGGTGTGCCTCAACCTGAATAAACTGCGGCGCGATCTCCCATTTCGTTTCAAGTTCGGCGATATATTTGCCCTCGAAATTGGAAATGCCGATAGACTTTGCCCTGCCATCGCGGTACGCTTTTTCAAGCATTCTATAACCGTTCAGCCAGTTTCCGGCGGGTTGATGCAGATAGAGCAGATCGACGTAATCGACGCCGAGGCGTTCCAGCGTTTCATCGACCGCGTTTTCGTTTTCATATTCACTCGGCCAGAGCTTGGTCGAGATGAATACTTCCTCGCGGGCGACGCCGCTTTCTTTGATACCGTGACCGACAGCGCGCTCGTTTATATACGCGGCGGCGGTATCGACAAGGCGGTAACCCATTTTCAGCGCCTCGCGCACGCTGTTTTCCGCGTCGGGCGGGGCGATCATAAAGGTTCCGATCCCCACGACCGGGCATTTGATTCCGTTATTGAGTGTTGCGTATTCCATATAAACCTCCGTTTTTTCAAAACTGTTCCGCCCACTTTTTCAGATCATCGGCTGAGGCGGAATGCGAAAACCGTTTACCGTCAAGCACCTTCGCGCCGGGTGCGAGTGCATGAATATTCTTGGCGCTGTCGCCGAGTCCGGAGCCGCCCGATGTGCAGAACGGAACGACGGTTTTGCCCGAAAAGTCCGCGCTCTCCATAAACGTATCGATGATCGACGGCTCGCGGTACCACCATACAGGGAAGCCGACGAGGATCACATCATAGCCGGAAATGTCGGGTGTTGCCGCCATGGCTGGGCGGCAGCTTCTGTCTTTCATTTCAAGCGTACTGCGGCTTTGTTTGTCCATCCAGTTCAGATCAGCGCGGGTGTAAGGTTGTTCCGGCGCGATCTCAAAGAGATCCGCTCCCGCTGCTTTCGCCATATTTTCGGCGACTTTTTTCGTTACGCCGCTTGCGCTGAAATATGTCACTAATATCTTTTTCATCTTTGCTTTCACCTTTACATACTCGCGGTCAGGATGCGTATCAGGGCGTCCTTGTCGATCGGCGCGTACATCCACGGCTCGTTTGTACTGTCGTTTTCGAGAATGTGGTCCGCCATTTCGTCGATCGCTTCCGCTTTTACTCCGAGCTCGCCTAAATGCATCGGGATACCGATCGACTCAAAGAAATCATGGAAAGCTTTTATGACCTTTTCAGCCATATCCATATCGGGCAACGATTTGTCGAAGCCGAAAAGTCCGGTACCGAGCGTTACGAATCTTTCGACCGTTCTTTCACAGAGTATCTCTTTCATCCAGTGGGGAGTGATGATCGCAAGTCCCGCACCGTGCGTGATGTCGAAGTAGGCAGAAAGCGCGTGTTCTATCGAGTGCATCGGCCAGCCGGAATAGCCTGCGCCGTTTGCGAGGATCCCGTTGCAGCCCCATGAACAGACGTACATGAGTTCCGATCTCGCCGCGTAATCGTCCGGCTTTTCAAGCGCGATCTTGACGTTTTCCATAAGCGATTTGAGCGCGGAGATCATTATTCCGTCGTTGAAAGTCGAATGCGGGTCGGCAAAGAACTGCTCTAACACATGGTTTATCGCGTCCGCCGTGCCGCAGGCGGTCTGCCACTTGTTTACCGTAAAAGTGTATTCTGGGTCGAGGAACGAAGCGGCGGGGTACATGAGCGGGTCGAGGTATCCGCGTTTGTCGTTTATAGCGGTATTGGAGATAACGCAGCCCATATCGTATTCGCTGCCGGTAGCGGCAAGCGTGATGATATCCACTATCGGGACAGCCGCTTTTGCCTTGACTTTGCCGGAGATAAGATCCCAACCCTCGCCGTCGTATTTCGCGCAGACGGCTATCGCTTTTGAACAGTCAAGCACCGAGCCGCCGCCGACCGCGAGGATCACGTCGATAGCGTTTTCCTTGCAAAGTCTCGCGCCGTCGATCACGGAAGGGTCGTACTTCGGGTTCGGCTCGATACCCGAAAGCTCGACGATGTTGAAATCTTTAAGCAGTTCTTTTACTCTGTCGTAGAGCCCGATTTTCTTAATAGAGCCGCCGCCGTAGGTGAGAAGTACGTTCTTGCCGTACCGCCCGATAACGCCGGGCAGGTCTTTGATGCAGTCTTTTCCGAAATAAAGTGTAGTAGGTGTGTTGTAAGTAAAATTGCCAATCATTTTTGTTTCCTCCGTTTATATTAGTTTCAAAAGAAAATCGTATGTTAATTCGTATTCGCTAACCTGAACAAAATCAATATCTGCGTTTTTCATCGCTTCACGCTGTTTTTGGGTAGCGTTCGTCATGGGATAAACACCGAAGATGAAAGAGAAGAACATATACAGCCGTTTTTTTGTTTCTTCTTTCGTCATTCCCGAAAGAAACTTTTCAAAGATAACTTCAAAGGTGTCAATCAGTTTTCGGTATGTCAACTTGAGTTCGGTCAGCAATTCAACGCGGCTGTTCCCTTCCATATCGTAAATATTCATAGCGATTAGTTTAAGAAGCTGCGGACGGTCGGCAAGGGACTTTGCTATCTTTGAGGCAAGTTCCTCTTTCCCCAGACATTCGTTTTCGTTATATATTGCCACAAGGTCAATTATCCAGCGTTCGTACTCTCTACGGAAAAGGGCTAAGAATATTTCTTCCTTTGTCTGAAAGTAGTTATATATGGTGGGTCGGGAAAACGGCACTTCATTGCCGATCTCTTTAAGTGTAATTTCCTTAAAACTCATAGTCTCATAAAGTTTCTCACAAGCATTGATGATTTCCTCCCGCCGTTCAAAAATCAGTTCGGGCGTTCCTTTAATCATATCGGTTCCTTTCTGCGTCAAAATCATTGACATCGTGTCAGTAATCACATTATACACGATCGCTGACACGATGTCAATAGATTTATAAAATATTTTTTAAGTTGTGCAAAAACTTTGTTTCTTCTGCTTTACCTGCTTATCCATTTGGCATATAATTGATATGACTGCCGAACAATTGCAAATGTTACTATGGATGTCCCTTTCGTCCTCGCCTCCGGATGTTATAATAGATGTCCCTACTGTAACTTTCTGAATGTGATAACCGATGAACTTACATTATGGGAAAAAGGTGGGATAGCTATCCCGCGCTCGGATGTGACAACTAATGATACCGCCTTATGGATAAAACAATGGATATAAAACTTATGGAGAAAATGACGGATATATGCCTCTAAAAAATGACAAATGCATTTTGCAAAAATATACTCTCCCTTATAGATTAATTATTGAAAACAATATAAATAACGTTAATTTGCCTCGTTAAAAGACGAAAAATTGATAGAAAAATGAAGATAATCTGTTATAAATCGTTCTAAATGAGGATAATCTTTTCTAAACCGGATCAATAGATTTTTTCTATAAAACGGGCCGTCTTTTTGAGATGATAAAGTTTTGAGAGTTTTTTGACCGTATTTTCATTTCGAAATAACTCTTGTTTAGGGGTCAAAAAAACTGCTCATTTTGATATGATTTTATATTGTGTATTTGGCTGTATCTTTCTCTAATTTATGACAAGAAAATGACTATCATTTTGATCGTAAGCAAGAGGGCGAGGAATCCCTCATTTCAAAGAGAAAGTCATCGTCATATCGAATCGAAAATCCGCCGTAGTCATATCAAAATGATGTGACAATCCTTTCATTTCAAAATGACAGTTTGGACTGTCATTAATCAAGTATAAATCTAAAAATAATCTATGATGTTCATTTCAAAATGACGGGTCGCATCTATCATTTCAAAAAGAAAGACCGGACTGTCATTTCAAAGCGATAGCTTTCTAATATTAATCTGAGACGGAACTTTAATAAATCTGAAAGGATTTTCAAATGACTGTCCTTTATCATTTTGAAATGACACTCATTTGAAAGATATTTCCCATAAGACGAGAAGGACAGGTCGGTATGTATGTTCGGGGTCGGCGTAAGCCGGCCCCATGTTTCAAATTTCCTCTTCCGCAAATGTGTAGAACAATGGCGGGTTTACCACGGCCTCAAAGTATTCGGAGAGTGCATGTGTTGCCATCGCACGCAAAAATACATCTGCGCGATGAAGCATCGGAAAAAGGGCTTTTTCGTCCAGAAGTATATTGATTGTTTCCTCGTAATGAGCGGAACCTTCCTTAATCATAACTCCCTTCTGTTTCGTCACGAGCGATTCGCCCCAGCCGTTGGCAACCGTGAAAGCATACGGAAAGTTAAGCTTGGGATAATACACCACTTTGAGCATGGTAACGCGATGCTCTTTTTCATTCTCCGGATTGATGTACTTCTCAAAGTTCAAAATCTTTACATTCGAGTACAGTACGCGTGCCTTTTTAATTTCCTCCAGTTCGGCTTCTGCTTCTGTAATCTTCTCCTCGAGAATCCTATTTTCGTTCACAGTCGTCAGATTAAGCCGACCGATAGCACCCATTAGTTTCTGACCTGCCTCACTGAAAATTTCGTTCTTGCTTCCTGCGAACTGCTTTGCAATCTCAACAATTTCCGATGAGCCCGAAGCGGTTTCGTGACCAAAACTCTGTTTTAGTTCTGAAAGCCGCTTTAGATACTTCGAGCACCTGGCATAATCCGCCGCGGTCGCATCTTTTGCCGCGGTCAGCGCATTGGACAACCGATAAAATTCGTCAGGAGACAAATTGTAAAAAGCGTCAACAGAGGCGTCCCCATGGCCTTCGCTGTAGTCCTTTGCATTGATTCTGATTCTCGACATTCCGGCATGCGGCCAAGCCGACGGTTTCTTTTCGTACCGAGTATCATCCATGAACTCAATCAGTGCCTTTTTGTTCTTGTAAACTGCGATTTGTTTTGTGTTTGTCATTTTGAAAAACTCCTTCATAAATTAAATTTTGGTATGTTTAATATGCAGGAGGTTTATTTGCAGTTTCAAGAAAACATTAATAAAACCCTCACCGCGGTGAGAGTTTTATTAGTCTCAGCTTTTATTATGTAACAACCTGTGCCCCTAAATTTTTCCTAATAGCATTTTTTACACGGTTCATAGCCCCGACTCTCTGCTTCTTGACGTGTAACTTGTGTCGGATCTTTCATATTACTACAACTGGCATTACGATGAAATTTACTACCAGTTCTCGGTATCCATACCATTTCATCGCTCGGCGTTTGCGTTACGGTTGAACTGTTTTGCTGTACCGAAGATGTTGACGAAGTTGTTTCGCTTGCCGGCTTGGAAGATGTTGTGCTTGTCGTTTTAGACGAAGTATTGCTTGCAGGACCCGAACTATCACCAGTAGCATAGTTTATGGTTATCCCCGGCTGAACATTGTAGCAATATACATTAAAACAGATGCCGTTTCCTTTATCCTCAATAGAGTAAGCTTCCATCTGCACACCGCTGCAAATAAGATTATTCCCATCAAAGATCGGTGTAATGCGGTATGCCACATGATTTCCGGTTTCTTTTATGTAGTCGGCAACAATATTTTCAAACGGCAGCATACCGTTTACATTCATATATCTTGTACCTGTAATGAGGTTTTGTTTATTTGCATTTTCTGCGGAGAGTTGCCACCCGATTAGGTGACACCTGTTCCAAAGATAACCGCCGGATATTCCGCTATAAGATTTTTGAACCCAACCTGTCGGATAAATACTGCTGATACTACCTCGTTTTTCATTTGGACCGGGCATAGTTTCTTTTCCGCATGAAGCAATTGCTACCCCGCACCGACCGAGATTATCAAGATTTGAATATTTTTCATAACCTGTCGTGGTTAGTTCGTCAGCACTAAAATTAGGTTGATTGTTATTAACAACAGAGTATGGCGTCCCCGAAAAAGCCGGTATTGCTATGGGATTAACAGCGGTGGCAATTCCCGTGCCTGCGACTACCGGAGTTTTTCTTTCTGCTTTTTGGGATACAGTCGAACTTCCGGCATCTCTTGATGAAATATCTGTAAAACCCGGCTCTGTTTGATCGCTTGAAATGTCTGTGGGTTCACTTGTTGTATCAACAACGGTTATTGACGAACCAATTTGAGAACTACTGTCACCCTCCGGCAAACTTAGATCGCATCCAACAAAGGATGCAAGCACTATGACCGACAGTAACAGGGCAAGAAGTTTTTTAGTGTATTTCATAATTAACCTCTCTTATAGATCTCTATTGTGATTTTGTCGTGTGAAGATCCAACAATATCTTCGCTACGGACATTTCTAAAACCATTTGCTTTTAGGTCAATATTAAAAAACAAATCTGCCGGATATTGTCGTTTCCATCGGCAGATTATTATTTCATTAACATTTTCAAGATTGTAATTATTATTTTCTACAAAACAATAATCGTCCTTGCCCGCCTTTGCATTGTAATCGTCATCTGCAATATAGCCGGATAAATCGGAAAATTGCTCCGCTGAATAATTACTCATCCACAATTTGCTATCAGCGGTATGAGCAATTATCCATTTTCGCAAAACACTGTCCTGGCTTTGACGCTTTCCGAAAAACATAATGCCATTCTTTTTATCAACACAAAAAATCAGTTTCATAAATACCCCCCTGTTTTATTCCGAAACAAATATTGGCAGTTTTATTTTATATTCTTATGTGTGTCAAAATTTGCACATTTGTGTATTTTTGGCATAAAAAAGTGCGCCAGCCGAAGCTGACGCACAAAAAACGCATACTCCAACTGTCGCCAAACAATTATAAAAATGATTGCTAAACTACATTGTAGAATAGGTCATAATTATTCAGAGCATAGCGTTTTTATCAAGATTGATAAAAACACCATTCCACAAATGCAGTTAAGCTTATACATAAAGCAATCATTATTCATTTTATAATTATTTGGCACAGTAATTATATCATTTATTATCCTTTTAGTCAATAAGCAGCAAATATATTTTCGCTTTTTTCGGGTAATTAGAATAACTTGCCATGTGACAAATAGTGTCCCTAAAAATTTTAAGTGCAATATAAATATTAACGGATCCGTTTTCGTAGTGAGATGGGTCTGTTTTTATTTTCTCAACCAAAAAATTTTTATTGTTTTCTTGAAACTCATAAATAAGGTCCTGCATATTGAAACTGTATGAAAATGATCCGTCGCATCTTCGTACAGAAGATATTTTTCTGAGCCGGGCAGAACAGTATCACTCACTGCGGGACACTTGGATGTGATAAATAATGTCCCTAAACTTTTATGAAAACGCCGAAAACACTTAATGTTTTCTTGAAACTCACATTTAGGGTCCCGTAATAATTTATCGAGAAAACAATAAAATGAGGGCATTTTCTGAACGAAAATCTTTTAATACCTATGCTGCCGGGGTTAAAAAGTTTTCGTTACAGAAGTAAAAAGAGGAATCGTTTACAAAAACCTGTCCTTAATGTTTTCTTGAAACTGGACTAAAAGGTCCTGCAAATTAAAATCAACTGGAGGTAAAAGACTATGAAGCATCATGTAATCCTCGTGGCAGAAAATGACGCTGACATTATTGCATTTAAAAACTATCTGCCCTATGGAAAGTTTAATGAAACCGTCAACAGAATTTTATGGCATGCCGTTAGAGGCGATATCCCTGATAACCCGATGAGATTTGAAATTGATGTGTATGCGCCGACAATGCACACGAAAGTTGAACTCCCTGCCGAACTTGAGAAGAAGTGCAGGGACAGGTATAGGTCATCCGGCGAACCGTTTACAACCGGCATAAAGAACGACATAAAAAGGTTTTTATGGAAAAACAGGCAAGATATCGCGGCTTGTATGATTGATACAGAGGAAACAAGACGACTGCTCCTTGATGCAGAAAAATCATTGGATGAAATCCGTAAAAGATACGCAAATACGGCGGAGCAAAACAAGCAGATACTGAAAGCGTATCGTGCAACCCTTGACAATCTGGCAAATGTGTTCAATAGAAAAAATGACCTTATGTTATTACTGGCTATGGATGAAAAATATTGGGAGTGAATACGATGACAAAAAATAAAAAATCAATTCATTTAGTTGTCCCGAAAGACAATGAAGACATTATCCGCTGGAAAAATGCACTGCCGCCGCGTTCATTCAACGGATTTGTGAACGAAATTCTGATTGCAGAAAGCAAAGGAGCGATTGCAAATATCCCTTGCGATTTTTCGTACTCAAAAGAAGTCAAGGAAATCAACGGGCGTATTGATCTTACCGACCCTGCTGCCATCAATTTCGTCAAAAAGATGAAAAAAGGATTTGCAACCGAAAAAATTAACTGTATTATTCGAAAGCATATTCAGGCAAACAGAGAGATGAATCGGAAAGCGACTGAAATATGTGTTAAAAATGTGTGTGATATCATAAACGGCTTTAAGGCAAAAATTAAGGAAAAAGAAACCGACTATTTTGGTGTTCAAGATAAGCACAGAAAACTGTGTGACAGTTACGAATTGGCAATAAAAACGCTCTTTTGTGCTATCCTTGGGTGTTGTGCCGCACAGGATAATTTACACGCAAATTCTGCACTCTTGCATCTCGGTTATGAAAAAATTATAGATGATGCTTTTAACTCGGTATTCGGCCAATCAAATACCGATGTAACAATAACTGTCCCTAAAAAATTTGATAATAAAAAACAAGGAGGAAAAATCTGTGGATTATGATTTCAGAGAATTTAAAAGACCCCAGTACAATGACGGAGATGATCCGTTTGTCAGTCTGAAAATCAGCGATCTTGTGGGTGGGTTTGTTGATTTGGATTGGAAAACATTTCGTATCATTGTTTCCGAAGGTATTTCCGAAGAAAAGGAAGCCATCGAAACCGTTAGCACAAGACTAATCCGTGAGGACTGCTATTTTTACAATTATACCAGTATATGGAGGGTTGTGAAGAAATTGGTCAACACCAATATGTTCAAATCCGTGGAAATCAATACCGGTTACAGAATATTCAATATTTTGGTTCTTACTACTATTGGCACGATTGCCTATATGGAAAAATTCAAAAAGAACCCCGCAAAAGCAGAGCATGAAAGAATTATGGCAAATCACGGTAGCATTTTACATGGATATATGATCAAGGATGTAAAATCTATTCTCGAAAAACTCGGATATGCCAATGTGACAATCGAAAGAAAAGAAAACTGTATCAAGCTTTTTGATGATCGTCAGATAATTCCGGATGTTATCGGACGAAAAAACGGAACAGTGCAGTTTTTTGAGGTTGAATGCGGCAATCATAACCAAGGCGATTTCAACGATAAATGTGATCGCTTAAAAGCAATTACGAGAAATATAAATATCGTTGCAAAAAACAGGTATGATGCCAAAACCAAACTACTTCCCCAAATTGAAAGCTGGGTCAGAAAAAGAAGAGACATTCTGATTATGAACGATGTTAAGGTTTATCTGACGACTATGAAAGATTTAAGCAAGCAAAAACGCACCTATATTTTTGACCCGAACCTTGATAAACCGATTTGTTGTTTTGAGAGGAGGAAAAAAGAGGTGTAAATCGGTCAGTCCGTCCAACCAATATTATACATTCACAATTATGAAGGAGAAATCTAAATGTTTAGAACTTACGTCTGCCTCCGACGGGAAAGGAGGTAATATAAACAAAGGAGGCGGTGCCTCGTGAAACAAGAAATCCCCATATGGGAGAAAAGCAATCTGACGCTCGAAGAAGCAGCGGCTTATTCCGGTGTCGGTATCCATAAGATCCGTCAACTTACAAACAGTGAAAAATGTGAGTTTGTTTTGTGGGTCGGATCGAAACGTTTAATTAAGCGAAAGAAGTTTGATGAATACCTTGAAAAGGCTTATTCCATCTGACTGAATTCACATTTAGGTGTTGCAAAAGGGCGTTGTTTATGGTATAATTTTTATAAAGAACATCGCCCTTGCCGATACCGGAAAGGAGTATCAATGGCAGGACAAGCGCAAAAGCGCAAAGATAAAAACAGGATTGTTCTCAAACAAGGCGAATGGCAGCGTCCAAACGGCACTTACGATTATCGGTGGACGGATTTCTATGGAAAACGCCATGTGATTTACGCAAAAACTCTTGAGGAACTACGCGAAAAAGAAAAGGAAGTTGAGCGTGATATTTCCGACGGAATCAAAACTGAAAAGAGAAATACCACTATTAACGAACTTTTTGATTTGTGGTGTCAAGTTAAACGCGGGCTAAAAGACAATACTTTTCAAAACTATAAGTATATGTATAATCTCTTTGTTCGTCCTAAATTCGGCAAACTCAGAATCTCGCAAATTAAAAAAACGGATGTCAAGCGGTTTTACAATACCTTGGTGGATGAAAGAGGTCTTCAGGCGTCCACGTTGGACGGGATCCATACCGTATTACATCAAGTGTTTGATTTGGCGGTTGACGACTGTTACATTCGCACCAATCCTTCGGATCGGGTTATGAAAGAGTTGAAGCAATCACATTGCTTTCAAACTGAAAAGCGGCGTGCGCTGACAGTCAAGGAGCAGGAGCTTTTCCTTGATTATCTGAAACGGACGCCTCAGTACCGGCATTGGTATCCGGTATTCGCCGTGATGGTCGGGACCGGGCTTCGCGTCGGCGAGGCGACGGGACTTCGTTGGTGTGATATCGATCTCGACGACGGTATGATCGACGTCAACCACACCCTCGTCTATTACGACCACGGACCGAAGGACGGATGTCACTTCAACATCCATACGCCGAAGACCAAAGCCGGAGAACGGAAGGTGCCGATGCTGGGCTTTGTGAAAGAAGCCTTTTTGGAAGAACGAGCCTATCAGGAAGAAGCGGGAATCAAGTGCAACGTTTCGATTGAAGGGTACACGGATTTTATTTTCGTCAACCGTTTCGGCGAAACCCAGCACCAGGGAACGCTGAACAAAGCGATCCGCAGGATCATTCGCGACTGCAACGACGAGCAACTGAACCGTGACGAAAACGCGAAGGTATTGCTTCCGCATTTCAGCTGCCACAGTTTACGGCACACGTTCACAACAAGAATGATCGAGGCGGGAGTGAACATCAAAGTTGTCCAAGATGCGTTAGGCCATGCCGATGTTTCAACCACGCTCGGCATATATGCCGATGTTACAAAAGACCTTCGGAAAAGTGAATTTGCTGGTCTTGATTCGTATTTCAAAAAAGAACAAGACGGCACATCATCTTTCCTGGGTGCGTAAGCCGCATAAGCCACATGTTAAGCCAATCGGAACATGTTTTATGCAGACTTACGAAAACTTATGTAATGGTACAAGGCTGAAAAGCCGCTTAAATAAAGGGCTTTGAGGATTTTTGAAGAGTTGTGTTTTGCTTCCGACGAAAATCCCGACGATGAAGCCTTTGGACTGAACGGCTACTGAAAACTTAAAGAAGGGATAGGTACGCTTGTGTTATAAAAAGAATTTACCGAATATTATAACTTTGCTCAGATTTTTCGGAACACTGTGCATACTGTTTTTAGCGCCACTTAAACCGCCTTTTTTTATGGTTTATACCGCAACCGGTATTACTGAATTGTTTGACGGTTATATTGCAAGAAAAATGAATCTCACAAGCGCATTTGGCGCAAAACTTGACAGTATCGCTGATTTATTATTCTACACCGTAAGCCTTATAAAGCTTTTGCCTACCCTCATAAAAAATCTACCGCATTTCATTTGGATAATTGTAGCGCTCATTCTTATTTTGAGAACTTTATCCTACATAATTGCCGCGATAAAATTCAGGCGATTTGCATCGCACCATACATGGCTTAACAAGATTACCGGTTTATTCGTATTCGCTATTCCATATTTACTGGTAACTCCGTTTTCTGTACCGTTTTGTTTCTCGGTATGTATGATGGGCGTTTTATCAACCGCGGAAGATTTATATATTCACATTTCATCTAAGGAATACGATGATAATATTAAATCCGCTTTGAAAATCCGGTAAACTTAAAGTGCTATGAGAAACCATAGCACTTTTTTATCCTAACATAACATCGAGAAGCATCATTACTGCAAAGCCCGAAACTATACCCATTGTGGCGGCATATGGATTTTCAGTTTGATTTTGTTGACATTCCGGTATCAATTCGTGAACAGCCACCAAAATCATAGCGCCAGCCGCAAAAGACAGTGCAAACGGCAGTATTGCCTCCATTTTTACAACAAGTACTGCGCCGATAACGCCGGCTATCGGCTCAACAAATCCAGAAGCCTGACCTATCATAAAACTTTTAAAGCGTGATATGCCTTCTCTTCTCAGTGGTAATGATACCGCGGCGCCTTCGGGGAAATTTTGCAAACCTATTCCGATGGCTATACTGATAGCGCCCATCAGGCATTCTGAATTTTTATTATCACCAGTCAGCGCACCAAAAGCGACCCCAACTGCTAATCCTTCAGGTATGTTATGAAGCGTTATTGATAAAATCAATAGTACGATTCTATTTAAACGGTTTGCATGCATTAAGCCGTTATTTGCTTTTTTCGAGGCTTTTGATACGATTTTGTCTGAAACCCACATAAATATCGAACCGGATAAAAAACCTATTGTTGCAATAAAATAAGCAGGTGTTTTAAGTGAAGCCTCTGCCCTTTCGATTGCCGGTTCCAAAAGTGACCAGAATGATGCTGCAATCATAACACCTGAAGCAAAGCCGAGCATTATATTTAAGATTTTAGGTGACGGTTTTTTCAGAAATATAACAGTTGCGGCACCAAGCGCGGTAATACCCCAAGTACCTAATGTCGCAATTAAAGCGTAAATAATATTCAGTGACATTTTTAACCCTCCTGTACCATTATATCGATAAGGCACAGGAGGGTTACTTTTACAGGATTATGCAGACAAGACCGTTACATCCCTCGTTTATTACACGCTCAATCGTTTCTTGAACACGCATACGCGCATCGGCAGGCATTCGGGCAAGCTTGGTATGTAGTCCCTCGTTTACAAGCTCGTGCAATGATTTACCGAAAATATTCGAATCCCAAATTTTAATCGGATCCTCTTCAAATTCACTGAGCAAATACATAATTAGGTCTTCCGATTGCTTTTCGCTCCCCACAATAGGGCTTACCTCAGTAGTAATATTCGCTTTCATTAGATGTATTGAAGGCGCGGACGCTTTAAGTCTTACTCCATATCTTCCACCCTGTTTAACTATTTCCGGTTCTTCAAGCGAAAGCTCTTCAATAGTCGGCATTACAATACCGTAACCGGTAGCTTCTACCTCGTCAAGCGCATCTTTTACACGCATATATTGATTTTTGATTCTGGATAAATCGATAATGTTATCCAACAAATCTTGCTCATCGGATATACTGATACCGGTTGTTTCTGTCAAAACTCTGTAGAATAGTGAGGAATTCATTTCAAGTGAAATATCCGCACTGCCCTGACCCAAATCAATTGATTCGATACTTGCGCCGTCAGATATTTCATCATCACTGAATTGACTGTTGAATTTATTTACATCACATATTCTGACAATTCCGTTTGAGGCGGATTTAATATCATTAAGCAGCTTAAGCTTAAGCCAATGATCCGCAGATAATGAATTGATCCATTTAGGAAAATCGAGATTGATTTCCTTTATGGGGAATTCATAAAGAATACGGGAAAGTATATTCCTTATATCATCGTCGCTGAGCGTGAGACAGCTCACCGGTATCACCGGAACGCCATACATATCCGATAACTCGTCAGCTGCCGCCTTTACTTCATCGTTTTCCGGTTCAAGACAGTTATATAGTACCACAAAGGGCTTGTTTATGCTCTTTAGCTCATCAATAACTCTTTTTTCCGCATCCTGATATTCTTCACGCGGAATGTCGCTAATTGAACCGTCGGTAGTTATAACAAGCCCTATTGTTGAATGCTCGATAATGACTTTTTTAGTGCCGATTTCCGCCGCCATATCAAATGGTATCGGTTCTTCATACCAGGGGGTTTTAACCATACGCGGCTGATCGTTTTCTATGTAACCCAATGCGCTCGGTACAATATAACCCACACAATCTATAAGTCGCACATTCATTGAGGCTGTATTATCAATACTTATTTTAACGCCTTTTTCGGGAATGAATTTTGGCTCGGTCGTCATAATTGTTCTACCGGAGGATGCCTGAGGCAACTCGTCGTTTGCGCGTTCTTTTGAATATTCTTCGTCAATATTTGGCATTACGAGTTTATCCATAAACTGTTTGATGAAAGTTGATTTTCCTGACCTCACGGGACCGACAATACCAATATAAATATCTCCGCCGGTTCTTGCGGCAATGTCCTCATAGATACTGCTATTAGCCATAGTTATTCCTCCGAAATTTTACTTTTTCTGTTAGAATAATATGACAACCGTTTTTTCTTTATGACAAAAAAGTAACGCGGAATTCCGCGTTACTTTTTTGTCATATGGGACTTAAACTAAATTTAAAAGTAAACTTCTTTTCCGAAAGCGAATGTCGAAGTGGGAGCTTCGGTCCGCAGGAATCAGAACCGACGCCCGACATCTTGTAATCAACTCTTATATGCGTGTTATGTGATTTTACAAGTTCGTCAGTGTGTTCTGCACTGTCCAGCGCAGAGGTTGTGTACTGTGAAACGCAAAAATCAAAACTATTACCTTCAAAAAGCAAATCACCTATTTGAAGCATACGAGCGTTGGTGTGATTGCCGTGTTCCTGAGGTCTTATATACGGCACATATTCCCTTTCGGCATTGCTTACATATTTACTTATCAGACCTCCGTGACACATATCAATATAGCTTTCTGACGGTCCGTTCCCGAAGTATTTAAAAGAGGCATTTTCGATAGGCACAGTAAATTCAAAGCCAAACCTCGGTAACCAAAATGCACTTTTACGAACCTTAACATCAATATTAAAGTCAACCCGACCGTCGCCTGAAAATACGGCTGTATAGATATAATCAACGACGGCGTATCTAGAAACGCCGGCAAGTGCGCCGATTACAGTAATTCTGTTCTTATTAAGCTTAATATCATAGACCTTATTAAAGATTTTGTTGATATTCTCGGATTTCCATGCCTCACCCTGAACCCAATTATTTCTTATTCTACGATCATTATCAATAGGCGCTCTGTAAACCGAAAGACGCATACGGTCATCAAGCTGCTGTTTACCGTTAACCACCGCCGATGTTATAGTGCCATATACCTTTGAAAATTTGTACTCAAAGCTATTTCCGTTTATCGTATAGAATTCACGGTCTTCGACAATTTTTGGCATAGAAGAAACTGCATTTTTACCTATAATTTCGGAGCTTAATTCATGCTGAGTGTGCGCAATCTCATAATCACCTCTAAACAAACGGCAAATGAGAAAAACGCCGTATTTACACTTGTATCTTTTCACAGGAATTTGTATTGACTTTTCGGATAGTGGCTCAATATTTATGTCTACGGTTTTTTCAGACTTGACAACACCGTCAATTTCAATACTGTATTTAAATGTGAATTCTGATAAATTTGTAAAAGAATAAAGGTTTCTAATTACAAGCTTATCGTTTAATAATTCAGTACGAATTGGTTGATATGCAGCTTTAGCTTCAAGAGAGCCTGCCTTAAAAGACCTATCGTAAAAAACAAGGCCGTCACAGCAGAAGTTTGAATCGTTTGTCAGCTCACCTTCAAAATCGCCGCCGTATCTTGCAACACCATTTTTATCAAGAACCGTGTGATCGGCCCACTCCCAAATGCATCCTCCAATAGCTTTCGGATACTTATTGAAAATCTCGGCGTACTGATAAACATCACCGGGTCCGTTGCCCATGGCATGTGAGAATTCGCAAAGAAATACAGGTCGGTCAATTTCTTTATTCTTTACCGCCGTTACAAGTTCATCCGGCGACAAATACATCCTCGAATATACATCAGTTCCGGAAATAACACCCTTTGCACTTGCACCCTCATAATGTGCAAGTCTGCCGTCACCAAGTGAGCGCAACCAATCAATAACGATTTCAAAATTTTTGCCGTAACCGCTTTCGTTGCCTGTCGACCACATAATGATTGATACATGGTTTTTATCTCTTTCGACAGTTCGTTTCATTCGCTCTAAGAATTCTTTTTTCCACATCGGGTGCCGGCAAGGCCAAATTTTATCCCAGACATCATAACCGCCTAAAGCAAATGGCTCACGGCTCGCAAATCCATGAGTCTCTATATCATTTTCAAGAATTACATAGAAACCCATTTCATCGCACATATCAAGAAATCTCGGAGCAGGCGGGTAATGTGAGGTACGGATGCAGTTAATATTGAGCTTTTTCATATTCTCAAGGTCGCATCTCAACTCCTCGTCAGTTTCATACCAACCGCCTTTTGCACTCGTATCATGATGATTAACTCCCAAAAGCTTTACGGGAACACCGTTTATGAGCAGCTCTTTCTTTTTTGATACTTTAATGTTTCTAAATGCTGTATTCTGAGTGATAATTTCACTGTTACGCTCTGCGGTAATACTGTATAAAACCGGTTTTTCCGCATTCCAAAATTCAGGGTATTCAATATTAAAGTCAGCCTTATCAGTATCATACTTGGTTTCAATCAACATACCGTTGGTATCATAAGCGGAAATATTTGCTTTTTTATCTGTTTTTACACTGATAGTATTCTTTTCGGCAGTAACGCTTATATCCTTAATATGCGATAACGGTCTGTTGAGTATGTAACAGTCCCTGAAGATCCCATTCATCCTGAAGGAATCTTGATCTTCAAGATAACTGCCCGCGCACCATTTGAGAACTTTTACGCGTGCGGTGTTTTTGCCGGGATTTACAAAACCGGTTATATCAAATTCCGCCTGTAAGTGACTGCCTTGTGTAAAGCCGACGTAGTTGTTATTTATATACAGTATTCCGCAACTCGCAACGCCATCAAATACAAAATATACTTTGCCGAGTATATTTTGTAAATCAAAGTCGCGCTCATACACACCGCAAGGGTTTTCATCGGGAACATATGGCGGGTCAACAGGTATGGGGTAATGAATATTCGAGTAATTTGGATTTTCAAAGCCTTCTGTTTGCCAACACGAAGGCACTCTAATTTCATCCCAATTATCAATAACATCCGGTACATCAAAATCGCGTTTAAAATACTTAAAACGCCAGATCCCATTTAAGAGCAAAAACTCTGATATACCTTTTGGAATATAATAGCTTCGCGGCTTCTCCCTATTCTCAGAAGTTTTTCTTGAGTTCTCGTAGAAACGCATTTCATACCCCAGCTAATCGCTTTAAAATCTCATTGTTTTGCTGAATACTGTGCCCAAGACCGTAAATTACGAAAAACTCTACAGCGGCAACGGCGGTGAATACTAAAACCATAGCGAAGGACAGAGCAATATAGGTTGCTTCCTTTTTAAAAATTAAGAAGGCGGCGCCAAAACCTAACAGAATTGTTGCGATTGCAACTATATATGCAATCGTCTTAAGCGTTTTACCGAGATTGTTGTAAATGAGTTTTCCGTAAAGATCAACAGGGTCCTTCAGTTCAATATTAAGCTTAAGCTTTGATTTACGGGAAGAAGAACTGATATCTTCTATAAATTCATTGTTTTTGCCGTTATTATTGTTCATAAATCCATCTCCTAAAATTAAATAGTCTTTACACCAATCTTTAGTTCGCTTCCGTTAATAATCCAGGACTTTACATACCCTTCGGGTTCATCAACAGTTATATTATCCGCCAAAGTGTCGGCGCTGATTCCGGATGAATACTTAAGAACGCAGTCGACGGCTTTTTTATCACCTGAAACAGTAATAGCAATGTGATCAATAACATTAAAGCCGGCTTCTTTGCGCATTGTCTGAATTTTGCTGACGACTTCTCTGGTGAAACCTTCTTCTAACAAATCGGCAGTAAGATTTATATCGAGAGCAACTGTAATGCCTTTGTCGCTGACAGTGAAGTATCCCTCTCTTTGCTTTGCTTCAATTATAACATCCTCACCTGACAGAACAACATCGCCTGACGGTAGATTTAAGGTGATCTGACCTTCTTTGTCGAGCGTTCGTTTTGCGGCGTCACCGTCAATTTCTGATAGCGCATTTCTGATTTCCGACAGCTGCCTTCCGTATTTAGGCCCTACTGTTTTAAGCTGCGGCTTAAGATTGTAAGAAACGAAGTTATCAACCTCGTCAGAGAAGCTAACCTGCTTCAAATTCAGCTCGTCGCGTATGATGTCGATATAGTAATCCTCTAAATCAACGCCACATTTAACAAACATCTTAGCAAGCGGTTGACGGTTTTTAATAGCGGCACCGTTTCTTGCGGCTCTGCCAAGTACAACGATATCAAGCACGCTATCCATTTTTGCTTCAAGATCCGCGTCTATAAGCGATTCATCAACTTCGGGGAAATCGCATAAATGGACGCTTTTAGGTGTTGAATCATCAATATTTCTGACAAGATTTTGATAAATACTTTCTGCCATAAACGGAATCATGGGTGCGGCGGCAAGCACGGTTGTACATATCGCCTTGTATAACACAAGATAAGCAGTTTTTTTATCCTCAGTCATATCCTGTACCCAATAACGCTCACGACAGCGCCTTACATACCAATTGCTCATCTCATCAACAAAGTTGTCAAGCGCTTTAGCAGCCTCGGGTATACGATAATTGCATAGGTTACTGTCAACGGCCTTAACCATTGAATTGAGCTTTGAAAGCAACCATTTATCCATAACCGTAAGCGAATCGGTATTAAGAGAATTACGGCTGGGGTCAAATTTATCTATGCCGGCGTACAAAACATAAAAAGCGTAGGTATTCCAAAGTGTGCCCATAAACTTGCGTTGACCTTCGATTACAGCCTTACCGTTAAATCTGTTTGGAAGCCATGGTGCTGAATTTGTATAGAAGTACCAGCGTATTGCGTCAGCACCGTATTTTTCCAAAGCATCAAACGGGTCAACAGCATTGCCTTTTGACTTTGACATCTTTTGACCGTTTTCATCCTGAACATGACCTAATACAATTACATTTTTAAAAGGTGCTTTGTTAAAAATCAAGGTTGAAATGGCAAGCAGTGAATAAAACCATCCACGAGTTTGATCAACTGCTTCCGAAATGAAGTCTGCCGGGAACTGTGATTCAAACAACTCTTTATTTTCAAACGGATAATGATGTTGAGCAAACGGCATGGAGCCGGAGTCAAACCAACAGTCTATTACCTCGGGTACTCTGTGCATTTCACCGCCGCATTTTGGACACTTAATTGTAACAGCGTCAATTTTTGGTCTGTGAAGTTCAATATCATCAGGACAGTTATCTGACATACTTTTCAACTCTTCAATACTGCCTATTGCGTGGAGATGACCGCATTCGCACTGCCAGACATTAAGCGGAGTACCCCAATAACGATTACGGGAAATACCCCAATCTTGCACATTGTTGAGCCAATCTCCGAACCGACCTTTTCCTATATTCTCAGGTATCCAGTTAATAGTATCGTTGTTCTTTATAAGGTCCTCTTTGACTTCAGTCATCTTGATAAACCAGGATTCGCGGGCATAGTAAATAAGCGGTGTATCGCATCGCCAACAGAAAGGATAATCGTGTTCAAATTTAGGCGCTGAAAACAAGAGGTGACGGTTTTCAAGGTCAAGTAAAATTTCAGGATCAGCGTCTTTTACAAACATACCTCCAAAGGGCGTGTCGTAGGTCATATTACCTTGACCGTCAACAAACTGAACAAACGGCAAATCGTATTTTCTGCCGACACGCGCGTCATCTTCACCAAATGCGGGCGCACAGTGAACTATGCCGGTACCGTCAGTCATAGTAACATAATCGTCACACATAACAAAGAAGGCCTTTTTATGTTGCTTCTCAGCCATCGGAGCCGCGCATTCGAAAAGCGGTTCATACTCCTTGTATTCAAGGTCTTTGCCTATAAACTCTTCAAGTATTTTGTAGGCCGATTCTCCCTCGTCGGTTATCGGTGACAAAACCTTATCAAGCAATGGTTTAGCCATATAATAAGTAAAACCGTCAATCGCTTTCACTTTACAATATGTTTCCTCGGGATTGACACAGAGAGCAACATTCGAAGGCAGCGTCCACGGAGTTGTGGTCCAAGCAAGAAAATACGAATTTTCACCTTTAACCTTAAATCTGACGACGGCACTTCTTTCCTTGACAGCCTTGTACCCCTGCGCCACTTCATGCGAAGACAGCGGTGTTCCGCAACGCGGACAATACGGCACAACCTTAAATCCTTTATATAAAAGTCCCCTGTCAAATATTTGCTTAAGCGCCCACCATTCAGACTCAATAAAGCTGTTGTGATAGGTTACATACGGGTGGTCCATATCTGCCCAAAAACCAACGGTTTTAGAAAAATCTTCCCACATACCTTTGTATTTCCATACGCTTTCCTTACAGTGCTCAATAAACTCTTCAAGACCGTATTTTTCTATCTGCTCCTTACCGTCAAGCCCCAATAGTTTTTCAACTTCAAGTTCAACCGGCAATCCATGCGTATCCCAACCGGCTTTTCGCGGAACCATATAGCCCTTCATTGTTCGATATCGCGGTATCATATCCTTTATAACTCTGGTAAGCACATGACCGATATGCGGCTTACCGTTAGCGGTAGGCGGACCGTCATAAAATATATACGGCTTACTATTATCGCGCGACGCAATGCTTTGTTCAAAAATTCTCTCTTTATCCCAAAACTCCTTGATTTCCTGCTCCTGCTTAACGAAATCAATGTTGGGTTTAACATCCTTATACATAATTTTGTTCCCTCCAAATAAAAGAAATAATCCCCGTCCTCAATAGGACAGGGAAAAACAAATAACCACCTATAACGGACCGACATCCGCGCCAAGATAACGGTTTGGCAACCGGCAAACGCTAATCGTAACCTTTCACGCAGCAGCTCGAGAGTGATACTGATGTAGAGTGTTACCGGTCTTACACCAACACCGATTCGCTAAAAACACCTGATGACATCACTTTCTCCGTCACAGCTTTTACCGTTTGATATTCTAACATATTTTACCGCAAAAATCAATATCTTACGCACAAAAAAATATTGTATTTTATTTTTGTTGTGATATAATTATTGCATTAGTATTTGAAAAGAGCTGTTTTATGATGGAAATGGTTTTAGATCGCATATCGCGTAATTCAAGAAAGTTATGCAAAGCGTTATGCTTGTGGTTTAAAAATAATATTTTAATTACTTCGAGCAAATCCTGTATAATTACCGGTATGATATTTACTGCGGTTTTGCTTTTATTTACAATGATTTCCCGTGCTTCATTTTTACTTCTTGATAATGCGTCAAAGTGGTTACTGTTGGCGGTTGCGTTAGTTTTGCCGTTAATCATAGGTCTTGAAATCGCATATACGATTAAGGTAAAAGCCGAATACGCAAAAAAGATTTTTTCGGTGGTGCTGATTTTTCTGTTGCCTTTCCTCACAATTACTATGACCGAATGTCTAAATTGCATTTTCATTTATGATATGACATATCTTGGCTTTTTTGCAAACTATGTCTTGATTTTACTGTTCTATTTTCTTGTGTTTTCGCTAAGCGGCAGCATAAAGCTATGCATCTTTATAATAAATCCGTTTTTATATCTTTTCGCATTAGCTCATGCGTATATTGTGGATTTCAGAGGCACTCCGTTTTTACCTATGGACTTTTCGGGTATTACTACTGCAATGAATGTTGCCGGAACATATAATTTTAAGATTCTGTACAATGTGATTATAGCAACCTATTTGCTGATATTCATAATGGTTTTAGGCATTAAAATCAAAACTCCGAAATTTAATGCAATTGTAAAAATCACGCTGCGTAGCTTTATGGGCGCTTTTTTTGCGGTGTTGATATCGCTATTCTATTTTACAACTGTTTTTGCCGATGCCGGCGTAAAACCGGATTTTTGGAATCAAACTCGCGGATATAAAAACTATGGTTTTGTTTTTTCTTTTTTCTGTAACACAAAATACTTATTTATGAGCGTTCCAAACGGGTATGCCGCCGAGGAAGTCGGAAATTATGTTTCAGAAAACGCAACCGCATACAATGAGCCGACTGTTAATACTCCAAAATCCGCGCCGAATATTATCTGTATAATGAATGAGTCATTGGCTGATATGAAGGTTCTCGGAGAGTTTTCAACAAACGAAGATTATATGCCGTTTATGCACTCTCTGAATGAAAACACAATACGAGGTAATTTATATGTGCCGGTAATCGGCGCAGGTACTTCAAACACGGAATTCGAGTTTTTAACGGGAAATTCGGTTGCATTTCTGCCTTCCGGCAGCAATGCATATATGCTGTATATTAAAAATCCTATGGCGTCGTTGGTGTCCACTCTTGAGGCGCAGGGCTATTCATCTGTTGCTTTTCATCCGTATTATGCCTCAGGCTGGCATAGGACAAGTGTTTACGAGTATTTTGGCTTTGATAGATTTATCAGCCTTGAAAACTTAATTGATACTTCGGTTTTACAGGAATACTCTGATAGCGGCGAAGGACCGGATTATTTGCAGTCTCTTATTGACAGTTACTACCCAGACAGGCAAAATATGCTGATTCGTCAGTACATAAGTGATTCATATAACTACGATACAATCATTGATAATTATGAAAATCGAGATAAGAGTAAACCGTACTTTATATTTAATGTAACTATGCAGAATCACGGCGGATATACTGTATCGTCCTCAAATTTCAACGAATGTATCTCGATAACTTCAGGCGAAAAATACTACAACAAAGCTTCAAAGTATTTATCACTTGTAAAGGCCAGCGATAATGCTTTTGAAGGACTAATCAATTACTTTAGTGCCGTGAAGGAACCCACAATAATATGTATGTTCGGTGATCATCAGCCATCAATAGAGACTGAGTTTATTTCATCAATTATGGGTGTTGATAGCTTGAGCGACCTCACAAAGGAGCAGGAACAACAAAGGCATATAACACCCTTTTACATCTGGGCTAACTATGATATTGAAGAACAATATATTGAAAAGATTAGCTCTAACTATCTGTCCTCGCTTTTACTGAAAACAGCCGGTCTAAAGCTTACCGAGTATAATAAATATCTCTTGAATCTTTCAAAAACCCTTCCGGTTATCGATACCGTCGGATATATTGATAATCAAAATGTCTATTATCGTTGGAGTGAAGATACGGAGTATAGTGATACACTTAAAAAATATGAGAAAATTCAGTATAATAATGTTTTCGATAATGTAAACAAAAAAACGGATATGTTTTATCTCAACGGTTTTACAATAAATACTGTTGTTGACGGTGAGGAAGAATGAGAAATACTACCATTTGCCACATCGAAAAAGACGGAAAGTATCTAATGCTTCATCGTGTAAAAAAGAAGAACGATCTTAATCGCGATAAATGGGTAGGGATCGGCGGAAAAATTGAAGAAAGAGAAAGTCCTGAGCAGTGTAATATGCGTGAGGTTTTTGAGGAGACCGGACTTACGATTTATGACGCTGAATACAGAGGTGTTGTAACCTTTGTTTCCGATATTTGGGAAAGCGAAATTATGCATGTCTTTACCGCCGATAGGTTTTCAGGTTCACTGAAACAGTGTGATGAAGGGGTGCTTGCATGGATTGATAAAAATGACCTTTATTCCCTGCCGATATGGGAAGGTGATAAAATCTTTTTAAAGCTTATTAACGATCCTGAATACCCGTTTTTTTCGTTGAGGCTTGAATATGTAGGTGACACGCTTATTGACGCGCAATTAAACGGTAAAAGCTTAAATTATAAGGAGTATTTATGAATATTTGTATTTATGGTTCTGCTAATGAGGAGATTGATATATCTTTCCGTATTGCCGGTGAAAGATTAGGCGAGCTGATTGCAATAAACGGTCATACACTGATTTTCGGCGGCGGCGCAAGCGGTATGATGGGTGCAGTCGCCCGGGGTGTAAAAAGAAACGGAGGTAAAGTTATAGGAATTTCTCCGGAGTTTTTTGATGTTGACGGTATTCTTTATGACCAATGTACCGAAATGATATACACAAAAGATATGAGATCACGCAAAGAAAAGCTTGAAAGCATGGCGGAAGCTTTTATTGTGACACCCGGAGGTATAGGAACAATGGATGAGTTTTTTGAAACGGTGTCGTTAAAACAGCTCAATCAACTGAAAAAACCGCTTATTATTTATAATGTGAATGGATACTATGACAATCTTACAGCTTTGTTGAAAAAAAGCGCTGACATGCATTTTGTAGCACAAGAGGATTTAAATTTATATAAAGTTACGGATGATCCAAAAAAAGTTTTGGAGTATATAAAGTAAAATTACCCGGTGGTCTTGCGTATCACCGGGTAATTTTATTGACTTTAAATATTAAACAATCATTTTTCTGAATTCCTGTTCATCAATAACCGGTATGCCCAAGGCATTGGCTTTGTCTAGCTTACTGCCTGCTTCATCTCCGGCTAAGACATAAGTGGTGTTTTTTGAAACGGATGATGAAACTTTGCCGCCCAATGACTCAATTATCTTTCCGGCTTCGCTACGGGTGTAATTTGGCAAAGTACCCGTAAGCACAAATGAAATACCGCGAAATTTATCACCTGTTTTGGTATTTAAAGATTTAGTATTTACGCCACAGCTTTTAAGTAATGAAATCATATGCTTTGTATCATCCAACGAGAAAAATTCTGCGGTGCTTTCAGCTAAAACACCGCCAAACCCCGGTATCGCTTCAAGCTCATCCCTGCTTGCCGCCATAATATCATCAATAGATTCATAGTTTTCTGCGAGCAGTTTGGCGCCACCTGTACCGATATGACGAATGCCAAGGGCTGCTATAAGTCGTGACAAGTCATTTTTCTTAGAATTCTCAATAGCGTTTTTAAGATTGTCGGCGGTTTTCTTGCCCATACGATCAAGCTTTATAACCGCATCATAGTCAAGTTTGTAAATATCAACAATATTACTTATTAACCCCGCGTTTAATAATTGTTCAAGCATTGCAGGTCCAAGCCCCTCAATGTCCATAGCGTCTCTTGAAGTAAAATGAATAAGATGTCTTAAAATCTGAGCGGGACATTCGGCATTATTACAATGAATAACCGCCTCTCCTTCTTCTCTGAAAACCGGTGCGCCGCATGAAGGACAAATACTCGGCATTTTAAATACTTTGGAATTTGGTGCGTGCCTCTTAACAAATACAACTTCCGGAATTATTTCTCCCGCTTTTCGAACAACGATTGTATCACCAATACCTATTTGTTTATCGTTAATGAAATCTTCATTATGAAGGACCGCCCGGCTTACGGTCGTACCGGCAAGCTCTACAGAATCAAAAACGGCTGTCGGCGTCAATGCGCCGGTTCTGCCTACATTTATTTGTATTTCACGAAGCACAGTTTCTTTTTCTTCAGGTGGATATTTAAAGGCAACCGCCCATTTTGGAAATTTAGCCGTACTGCCAAGCTCATCGCGATATGCGAGATTATCAACCTTTATTACGGCACCGTCAATATCAAATTCAAGGCTTCCTCTGCAATCGCCAATTCGCTTAATTTCGCATATTGCCTGTTCTATATTATCGCATTGCTTATAGCTTGGTAACACCGAAAATCCAAGCGATTTCAAAAAATTGAGTGACTCAATATGTGAGCTAAAGTTTCTACCGGAAATACGCTGTATATTAAAAATAAATATTGAAAGCTCACGCTCTCGCACAACAGCAGGATTTTTTTGCCTTAAAGTGCCGGCGGCGGCGTTCCTCGGATTTTTAGCGATTTTTTCACCCATAAGCTCCTGACGCTCAACGAGCTTAAAAAATGAGCTTTTCGGCATGTATACTTCACCGCGAACCTCAATATAATTAAAATATTTAATTGTTTTCGGAATTGATTTGATTTCAAGAAGATTTGCGGTAACATCCTCTCCTGTTATACCGTCACCGCGTGTTGAACCGCGCACAAGCTTTCCTTGAGAGTATTCCAAAGATACTGACAGACCGTCAATCTTAGGCTCAACAGAGTATACTGTACGCGAATTATCAATTTTAAAATCAAATTCTCGTAACTCGTCAATACTGAATACATCTTGCAGACTTTCCATTTTTACAGTATGATTTACGGGAGAAAAAAGACTATCAGGTTTTCCGCCGACAATTTGCGTAGGCGAATCCTTTTTTGCAAGCTCTGGAAATTCTTTTTCCAACGCTTTAAGCTCGCGTGTAAGAGCATCATATTGGTAATCCTCAATTTCCGGAGCATCCTGATTATAATAAAGGTCATTATGTTTCCTAATTTCGCTTATAAGTTGAGAAATTCGTTCTTCTGCCTGTCTTATATCCATAAATACCTCCGTTATTGAGAAAAATTAAATATATCATCTGCCACAGTACTGTCGGGCGTTTCTACAACATTTGTAAAATTGTCCGGAACGGCTCCTTGAATTACGGTTTGCGCCGCTATAGCTGAAAGATCCACCGAAAAAGTTTTATCTGCACCCAACATAATTATCCCGCATGATAAGTTGGCCTTAATTATTATTTGATGAAACACACTGTTAATGCCTGCCGCTCTAAAATTACTTTCAAAATCCAAAAGCGGAATATGAGAAAACTTCAGTTTAAATTTTATATACGGACCATAGCCGGTTGTATACTCACTTCCCAGTAATGTACCAATCGGAATTTTCAAAACATTTTCGGATTTTTTATAAATTTCGTCGCTTATTGTTTTTGAGATTTCAGACCTTAAAGTATTAAGCTTTGCATAATCAATTTCAATGCTGCTGACAGTGTTATCACTTAGCCTTGTAACTACCGCTAAATCATTATAGGAATATTCAAGAGACAAAAGTGCTGATTTTACAGCGACATCAAATGCACTAATCATTTGAGCTTTCGCGTGACTTTGTGCGTAAGAAATAACTATCGGTCTTGCTCTTATAATAACGATAGCCAAAATCAGCGTTATTGCTAAAGCAACAAACAACCACCTAAACAAAACAGCCTTAAATGCGCCTATCTTACTTTTCAAAACAACACCGCCTTTGCAGTACATAGTACGCAGAACGATGCATGTATGACAAATAAATTATAACATAAAGTAAAAAAACATTCAATGTACAAACTTTTGAGAGCATATAATTTATTAAAAATCCGGAGATGATTTATATGCTTAATTATATATTTGAGATTATCAGCAAGATTTTTTATTTATCATTGCATGTGAAAAGCGCCGGCTCTTTTCCGTCGCCGCTTAGTTCAAAAGAGGAAAATGAATTACTGTCAAAAGCCGCAAGCGGAGACATTGAAGCGCGGAACAAATTAGTCAAGCACAATTTAAGGCTCGTGGCGCACATTGTGAAAAAGTATTATGCATCCGGTTGTGAACAGGACGATTTGATATCAATAGGTACAATTGGTTTAATTAAGGCAATATCAACATTCAACAGCAATAAAGGTATACGGTTGGCAACATATGCGTCAAGATGTATTGAAAATGAAATATTGATGTACTTCAGAAATTTGAAAAAATCCGCACAGGATGTTTACATAAGCGACCCTATCGATACCGATAAGGAGGGAAACACATTAACACTGATTGATGTAATCGCGGATGAAACTGATATTGCTGATGAAATTGATAAAAAGATGAAGCTGGAGAAGCTTCGTGTAATTATTAACGGTGTGCTTGATGAGCGAGAGTTAGAGATAATTCGTATGCGTTACGGTTTATCAGGTAATCGGGAACTTACACAAAGAGAAGTTGCAAAATTACTCGGCATATCGCGTAGCTATGTATCACGGATAGAAAAATCTGCACTTCTTAAGCTAAGAGCAAAGTTTTAATGTTCGTGCCATTTCTTAATGTGTCTGTATATAATAAGCCCCACACCGCTGATAAGCAATGTAACAACAAAGACGAAAGCGGCAATTTCATATCGTTTGTTGCCGAGAGCATTACCCGTTAGTATTGAGGTTATAAGGGATGGAATTCTTGCAATTGTAGTAATTAGAATACAAACCGACAATTTCATATCTGTAAGTCCTATGAAATACGATAGAAGGTCTTTCGGAGTACCTGGAATCAGAAAAACAATGAAAGTTATCGTGTTGAGTCGCTTTGAATTTTGTAAAAATTTTAATTCCTTGATTTTATCAATCGAAAAGAAAACCTCAACTATTTTTATTCCGAATTTTCTTACAAAAAGAAAAATAACGGCTACTCCTATTGCAAAGGCAAATATACAATCAATACTGCCCCGAACGGCTCCGAAAGCATATCCGGCGGCAATTTCGAACGGTTCACCCGGAATTATTGCGATAATCATTTGAAAAACAACCATACCTATAAAAATTATATCGCTGAGAATTCCGTAGCTGTTTACAAATTTTCTGAATTCATCAGGTGAGTTGACAAACTGCAGCATAGGTTTGCCGACAAGCAACGCAATTATGCCGCTGAACACTATCACCAAAAATACTGATATAGCTGTAAATATCTTTTTTTGTTTATCGGAAAGTTTTGATTCTTTGATTTCTTTCAAGCTTATCACTCCTGAACAATTATACAACACCCGCTCAGAGTAATAAAGAAAAATTTTCAAAAGTTGCTTTTTTTCGTAAAAGATGCTAAAATATACTTAATAAAAGTATTAAGGAGTATATATGTGAAACATGAGATAATTCTTTCTTCACCACCCATACTGCGTGATTTTTTGACATATAGTGAAACAATCCGCGGTAAATCATCTAAATCCGTAGAAGAATACTATCTTGATTTACAAACTTTTTTTCGATATTTGTTAACAAGCAGAGGTATGGTACCTCCGGATACAGAGTTTAATAAAATTGATATAGGCGTTGTGGATAAGGACTTAGTATCAAGTATCACTATTTCCGATCTATATGCATTTATTGTATACTGCAAAAATGAGCGCGGAAACAGCTCGGCTACCAGAGCTCGCAAAACATCAACCTTGCGAATTTTTTTTAAGTATCTTACTTCACAAGTGCATCTGCTTGAAGTTAACCCGGCCGAGTTGCTTGAAGCGCCAAAAGTTAAATCCGCACTTCCCCATCACTTAACGCTCGAAGAGTCGCTTGAATTACTAACAAGCGTTGATGGACCCAATCGTGAACGCGACTACTGTATCTTAACATTATTCCTAAACTGCGGAATGCGGCTTTCGGAGCTTTGCGGTCTTAACTTATCCGATATAAGGCCTGACAGTACAATAAGGCTTCTTGGAAAAGGTAATAAAGAAAGAGTTGTTTATCTGAATAACGCCTGCAATGATGCGCTTAAAGCATATCTTGCTGTAAGACCCAATGAAGGCGTAAATGTAAATGATAAGAATGCTTTATTTATAAGTCGTAACAGGCGCAGGATCAGCAATAAAACAGTTCAGCATTTAGTACATACTTATCTTGATAAAGCAGGCCTTGGCGGTCAAGGTTTTTCAACTCATAAGCTCCGTCATACTGCGGCCACCCTTATGTATCAGCACGGAAATGTTGATATAAGGGTTTTAAAGGATATACTCGGTCATGCCAATCTCGGTACAACACAAATTTACACTCATATATCTGATAAGCAGATAAAAAAAGCGATTGATTCAAATCCGCTATCTGGTGTAAAATCCAAGAATAACAATAAAAACGACTAGCTTCAAGGGCGGCAATAGCTGTCCTTTTAATTTTGGGTATTCTCCGCAGCCGGTATTTCATTATAGTAAGAGATAACAATCGTAAGTGCCAGCGGTAAAATTAACATACCGGTAAACCCGGAAATTTTCAGTCCTAAAAACATAGCTGCCAAAGTGAATATCGGATTGATACCGATTTGTGAGCCGATTATTTTTGGCTCTATAAAATTACGGACAACAATAATAACGGAATATGAAATCAAGAGCCCGATCCCCAAAAAGTAGTTTTGATTTAAAAACTCAATGACTGACCAGGGCAGTAAAACGGTTCCTACGCCAAAAATCGGTAATAAATCAACTATCGCGATAAGTAAAGCGGCAAAAAGCGCATTTTTGATATTCAAAATCAGAAACGCAGCTGTTAACTCAATAAATGTTATAAGCATTATCAACGAATAACCTTTTATAAATTTAAAGGTGTTATTACGCATAATTTTTTTGATAATGCTGAGCTTTTTTGCCTTATCGGTCGATATTATTCCTTTGACAAAATTCTTCAGTCTATCAAAATCTTTTGCAATATAACAACTCGATACTACCGTAACAATTCCGGTAATAATATAAGCCGGAAAATTTTTTATAAGACCTGTAGCAAATGCCGACAAAAATCTCGTAAAGCCGGACATAAATGAATCCGCAGTTTGTGACAGCATTTTTTCAAAGCTGTCCTTTTGGGTGGTGTTTAACGAGTTCATATTGCCTGCTATTCTATCTTTTATTTCAAAAAAAACCTGTTCAATACTCGAAAAATATTTTGGTAAATCACTTAAAAACTTAATCAGCTTATTACCGATCATCCAAATTCCGAATAAAAGTACCGCAAAAAACATAACGCAAATTATTACAGTTAAAATTACAGCGCATATTTGCTTTTTAATATGAATTTTGCATGAAATGGTTTTTGCGGGCTTTTGAACAGAATAAGCAATTACAACACCGACAACGAATGGCAAAAGATACTCCGGCAGGTATTTTAGTATAAATATCGTTATTCCAACTATAGTTAATGCGTAAAATATGTTTGTTAAAAAATCAATTTTATGACTTGAATCCATACAATCACCTGCTAAATAATATTTCCGAAAAGTTTAAAAAATAGGTTGATTTTTTTAAAAAAGTGTATTATAATTGTGGACAGCGTTTTTTATCGGAGGACATCAATGAAAAATGATTATTATATGCTCGTCAATTCGAAAGTTTTACCGGAAGTTTTCAATGGCGTAATTATCGCAAAGGAATTGCTCGCTTTGGGTAAGGCGGCAAATATATCAAAAGCTGTTAAAATAGCCGGCATTTCCAGAAGTGCCTATTATAAGTATAAGGACTTTGTCTTTCGTTATGAGTTTGATAACAGACACGAAGTTACATTAAGCGCTGTACTCTCTGATCGCGCAGGCGTATTCTCAGCTATGACTGCTGTACTTTCAAAATACGGTGCAAATATAATTACAGTTAACCAGAATAAGCCGATAAGTGGTGCCGCCTCTGTGACTTTGACAGTCAGAACAGATACTGCAAAGATTTCTGCTTCAGAACTTCTGAGTCAGCTTAAATCGGTTGACGGCATAATTTCTATTAAAGAGGTATTATAAAATGATTTACACAGCAATATTAGGACACGGAACGGTTGGCTCAGGAGTAGCCGAAATACTAATCAAGCATAATAAACATGTTTCTGAAAAAGTACATGACGATATTTCGGTAAAGTATATTCTCGAGCTTCGGGATTTCAGTAATCTAAGCTATGCCGCTAAGTTTACGAAAGATTTTGAAAAAATAATCAACGATAATGATGTAAAAATTGTTGCAGAAGTTATGGGTGGCATAAGCCCCGCTTATGATTTTGTTAAGCGGTGTCTTATGTCAGGCAAAAGCGTAGTTTCATCAAACAAAGAATTGGTAGCTGCAAAAGGAGCTGAGCTTTTAGAGATTGCCGCAAAAAATAATGTTAACTTCCTGTTTGAAGCGAGCGTTGGCGGAGGAATACCGATTTTGCGGCCTATAGCACAATGCTTGGCGGCAAACGATATCAATACAATTACAGGAATTCTTAACGGAACAACAAACTACATACTAAATAAAATGATAGTAGACGGTATGGATTTTGCAACTGCGCTGTCTTTAGCAAAGGAAAAAGGGTTTGCAGAGAAGGACCCAACTGCAGATATTGAAGGTCACGACGCATGCAGAAAAATATGCATTCTCGCTTCCCTTGCCTTTGGAAAACATGTATATCCCGAACAAGTAAAAACAGAGGGTATCAGCAAAGTTACGCTTGAAGATGTATCATATGCAGATAAATTTAACTGTGCAATTAAACTGATAGCCAGAGCAAAGCGACTGCCAAACGGTAAAATATGTGCTGATGTATCGCCGAGACTTGTAGGGAAAAATAATATTCTTTCAAGTGTTGACGGTGTATTTAACGCCATAGTTGTCAGAGGTGACGCAACCGGTGATGTTATGTTTTATGGAAAAGGCGCTGGTAAAATGCCTACCGCAAGCGCTGTTGTAGCAGACATAATCGACTGTGCAAAACATCTTCACGCCCGTAAATACTTTTACTGGCAGGATGGTGAAAGCGATTATGTTGTTGATGAAAACAGTAAGGAAAGACTATATGTTTTGTTAAAATCATCAGATTTTAAATCGCTTGTTGATAGCTTTAATAATGCTTTTCCCGAAAACACATGGAATATAAAAAATGAATATTCAGGTGAGATTGCTTTTATCACCGATGAGGATTTTGAAGATAAAATATTTGCTAAAATCAAAAAAATCAAGTACGATAGTTTTAAATATATGAAAGCGCTTATATAAAGGGGTTAAATTTATGGCACTTATTGTTAAGAAATTCGGCGGTACATCCGTTGCTGATAAAGAGCGTATATTCAATGTGGCAAGGATAATTGTGGACGATTACAAAATGGGCAACGATATAATAACCGTTGTTTCAGCACAGGGCGATACCACTGATGATTTGATAATGAAGGCAAAGGAAATTAATGACGGCGACATATCAAAACGCGAAATGGATATGTTGCTTACTGCGGGTGAACAGATTTCAATTTCATTACTCGCTATGGCTATTGAAAAGCTTGGATGTCCCGTAATTTCCCTGCTCGGTTGGCAAGCGGGTTTCACCACCGACTCGAACCACGGTATTGCACGAATAAAGAATATAAATACCGAGAGAATCAAGTCTGAGCTCGCGAAAAAAAACATAATAATAGTTGCGGGATTTCAGGGTATAAACAAATATGATGATTTAACAACGCTGGGCAGAGGCGGTTCTGATACGAGCGCTGTTGCTATTGCCGCCGCCTTTCATGCGAAAAGATGTCAGATATATACTGATGTTGACGGTGTATATACTGCTGATCCCAGAAAAGTGAGAGGTGCTCAAAAGTTAAGCGAAATCACCTACGATGAGATGCTTGAACTGGCAACGCTCGGAGCTCAGGTACTTAATAATCGTTCAGTAGAAATGGCTAAGAAATACAACGTTGAGCTTGAGGTTCTCTCAAGCCTTGAGAAAAAGGTTGGAACGATAGTAAGGGAGAATGTTAAAATGGAAAAGATGTTAATCAGAGGTGTAACAAGTGATAAGGATGTAGCAACAATTTCGGTTGTCGGTCTAAAAGATTCACCCGGTATTGCTTTTAAAATGTTCAACAAGCTTGCACAATTTAAAATTAATGTTGATATGATATTACAATCTGTAGGACGGAACGGGACTAAAGATATCACATTTACAGTTTCTCGTAGTCAGGCTGATATTGCTATTGAGTCAATAGAATCTTTAAAATCGGTATTTAACTATTCTGAAATATCAAAAGATGTCAGTGTTACAAAGTTATCTATTGTCGGCGCAGGTATGGAGAGTCATCCCGGAGTTGCTGCAAAGATGTTTGAAGCTTTATATGATTCGAACATAAATATTCGTATGATATCCACAAGCGAAATAAAGATTTCGGTACTTATCGACGAAAAGCAGACTGAAAAGGCTGTTCAAGCTGTACACGATGCATTTTTAGCTTAATATCTTTGCTATCAAAGCCGAGGTGTAAAAAATACCTCGGCTTTTTTGTGTATTTTTTTACATAAACTTCATTGACAGCCATTATCCTTTGTTGTATCATTATTATGCAATTAGCACAATTTATTGTAGGTCTGAAATAATTAATCACAATATATCTGTTTTGGAGTTAGGCGATGTATAATGATTATATAAAACCCGAAGATTACACGGAGCCGAGATGTTTACTTTGCGATGAAGCATATGGGGTAACGCCGCAAGTAAAAAGTGTACCGCAAAGTCGAATAATTGATAAAATGAACGATTATATGAGCAGAAACGATTATTCCGGTGCGGAGCGGCACTTGATTTATTGGTTAAAAGAAGCACAGCTTGGTTATGATTTGGGCGGAGAGCTTATGGTCAGAAATGAGCTTATAGGACATTACCGCAAAACCGGTAATCGTGACGCGGCATTTGAGAATGCGGAAGCCGCAATCAAACTGCTTGACAAGCTCGGTTATGATGGAGGCAGAAGTGCCGGCATTACATATATAAACGCGGCAACAGCGTACAATGCTTTCGGGGATAACGAAAAATCACTAAAAACCTTTAAAAGGGCGCAATCGGCTTTTGAAAAAATGAGCAGTGTTGATAATGAATTATTTGGCGGCCTGTATAATAATATGGCGCTTACATTAGTGGCTCTCGGTAGATTTGATGAAGCGTTTTTTTACTATGATAAAGCTCTTTTATGTATGAAAGATGTAAAAAACGGCGAGCTGGAAATGGCAATAACATATCTTAATATGGCTGATGCGTATAGCGCAAGCATTGGCTCACAGGAAGCCGAATCCAAGATATACGGTTTACTTGATACCGCTTATGATCTGCTGAACACTCAAAGCTTACCAAGAAACGGATATTACGCATTTGTTTGTGAAAAGTGTGCGCCTACTTTCTCTTATTACGGATATTTTGCGGCGGCAAATGAATTTAACCGGAAAGCGAAGGAAATATATGAAAGGAATTGAAATTTCCAAAGAATACTTTTATAAGTACGGACTTCCAATGCTTGAAAAAGATTTTCCCGATTTGATAAGTAAGCTCGCATGCGGCATTATCGGTAGTGGTTCTGAATGTTTGGGCTTTGATGATGCCGTTTCCGCTGATCATGATTTTGATCCCGGATTTTGTATTTTTATACCGGGCGAAGATGTTATAAACCGCAGGACTGCGTTTTTACTGGAACGAGCGTATGCAAAACTGCCAAAGGAGTTTTCCGGTGTAAAAAGAAGTCTGCTCTCCCCTGTTGGCGGTGCGCGAAGAGGAGTTTTGCGAACTGAAGATTTTTTTGCCCAAAAAATCGGATCAGCTGACGGTGTATTAGATATTTCACAATGGCTTTCTATTCCGGAACAGGCGTTACTGGAGGCAACAAACGGGACATTGTTTTTTGATAATTACGGTGAAGTTACTAAAATCCGTGAAAGCTTAAAGTATCTTCCGGAAGATATAAGACTTAAAAAAATTGCCGGAAATCTTTTGATGATGGCACAATCGGGGCAATATAATTATATGCGATGTATAGAACACGGCGATACTGCGGCGGCACAGCTTGCGGTGTATGAGTTTGTTGAGCATGCAATTTCAACTGTTTTTCTTCTTAACAAAGCTTACAAGCCATACTATAAATGGTGCTTTAAGGCTCTAAGAGCACTTCCGGAGCTTTCGATTGAAGCTGAAATTTTTGAATATCTTATTACAACAGATAACACCGCTGATCTTTGCAAAGAAAAGTATGATGCTATTGAGAGTGTCGCGGCTGATATTGTTGATTTATTAATGAAACAAAACATTACTAATGCTATTTGCGGTGATCTTGAGAAGCATGCCTATTCCGTTAATGACGCTATTGCTGACGCCGGTATTAGAAATCTGCATATTATGGCGGCTGTTTAGGAGGAATTATGAAAATACACGGAATACACAAAATGACATTGCTGGATTTTCCGGGTTGTGTTTCTTGCACAATATTTCTGGGTGGGTGCGATTTTCGATGCCCGTTCTGTCATAACTTTGAACTGATAGACGGTACAATGAAGCCAACTATGGATGATGATAAACTAATTAGCTTTTTATTAGGCAGAAAGGGATTGCTTGAAGGTGTTGCTATTACAGGTGGCGAACCACTTATGCACGAAGAGTTACCAGAGCTTATAAGTAAAATACGAAATGTGGGTTATAAGGTCAAGTTGGACACAAACGGATATCATCCTGACCGTTTAAAAAGGATAATAGAAAACGGGCTTGTCGATTATGTTGCAATGGATATTAAGAATTCACCCGAAAAATACGCTTTGACTTGTGGTGTTGAAACTGTTGACCTTAAGAGAATATATGAATCAATTTCAATTCTTAAAAACTCGGGTATTGAATACGAGTTTCGCACAACTGTTGTAAACGAGTTTCATAATAAAGAAGATTTTACTAAAATCGGCGAGATTATAAAGAATTCAAAAAGGTATTTTTTACAACGATTTACTGACCGGGACTCTGTCCCCTACGGAAATTTGACTGCTCCAAGCTTTAAGGATATGTATAATTATGCCGCAATTATGCGAGAATTCATTCCGGAAACATCACTTCGCGGTGTTGAATAAACAACTATATATTGGGGTTGAAAAATATTTTCATCAAATATATTGACAAAATATTGTGTTCGTGATAGAATACATAGTGCACGAAAACAATGAACTTAAATACAAAGGGGTATAGTATGTATCAGGTAGTTAAACGCGACGGCAGTATTACGGATTTTAATATTAGCAAAATCAGTGCAGCTATTTCAAAGGCCTTTGAGGCGCAGGGCAAACAATCTCATCCAAGCGTTATTGATTTAATAGCTCTTCATGTAACGGCTGACTTCGAGCCGAAAATTGTTGACAATAAGATTTCGGTCGAGTCAATTCAGGATAGCGTTGAAAAAGTGCTTTCAGAGTCCGGCTACGCGGATGTTGCCAAAGCATATATACTTTATCGTAAGCAGAGAGAGAAAGTCCGCAATATTAATTCTACTCTTTTAAACTATAAGGACATTGTTGATAACTATCTCAAAATTAACGATTGGCGCGTTAAGGAAAATGCGACGGTCACTTATTCGGTGGGCGGTCTTATTCTTTCAAACTCTGGTGCTATCACAGCAAACTATTGGTTAAGTGAGGTTTACGATGAGGATATTGCCAACGCCCACAGAAATGCGGACATTCACCTTCACGACCTTTCAATGCTTACCGGTTACTGTGCGGGTTGGAGCCTTAAGCAACTCATCCAAGAAGGCCTTGGCGGTGTTCCGGGCAAGATTACCTCGTCTCCCGCTAATCACCTTTCTACTCTTTGTAATCAAATGGTAAATTTCTTAGGCATAATGCAAAACGAGTGGGCAGGCGCACAGGCATTTTCTTCATTTGATACTTATTTAGCTCCTTTTGTTAAAGTTGATAATCTTTCACAAAAAGAGGTAAAACAATGTATTCAGTCTTTCGTATATGGCGTCAACACACCCAGCCGCTGGGGTACACAGGCTCCGTTTTCAAATATAACGCTTGATTGGGTAGTTCCAAACGACCTTAAAAATCTTCCCGCAATTATAGGCGGCAAGGAAATGAATTTTACCTACGGCGATTGCCAAAAAGAAATGGATATGGTAAATAAAGCGTTTATCGAGGTTATGATTGAGGGTGATGCTAACGGCAGAGGTTTCCAATATCCTATACCCACATATTCCATTACTCGTAATTTTGATTGGAGCGAGAGTGAAAACAACAAGCTACTCTTTGAAATGACAGCAAAATATGGTACTCCTTATTTTTCAAATTATATTAACTCGGATATGGAGCCGAGCGATGTTCGATCTATGTGTTGCAGACTTCGTCTTGATCTGCGTGAGCTTCGTAAAAAGTCCGGCGGTTTCTTCGGCTCCGGCGAATCAACGGGTTCTATAGGTGTTGTTACCATTAACTTACCGAGAATCGCTTATCAGGCAGCTGATGAAAAAGATTTTTATAATCGTCTTGATCATCTTATGGATATAGCGGCAAGAAGTCTTAAAACTAAGCGTACTGTCATTACGACTCTTCTTGACCAAGGCTTATACCCTTACACCAAGCGTTATCTTGGCACATTTGCAAATCATTTCTCTACTATAGGCCTTATAGGTATGAACGAGGTTGGACTTAACGCGAATTGGCTAAAAGCTGATCTTACCGATCCCAAAGTTCAACGCTTTGCACGCGATGTTCTTAATCATATGAGAGAACGACTTTCCGATTATCAAGAACAGTATGGAGACCTTTACAACTTGGAAGCAACACCGGCGGAGTCTACAACATACCGTTTTGCAAAGCACGATAAAGAGGACTTTCCGGATATTATTACCGCCAATATGGACGGTACCCCGTACTATACCAATTCCTCACATCTGCCTGTAGGCTACACTGAAGATATTTTTTCAGCTCTTGATATTCAGGACGATTTGCAGACGCTTTATACCTCCGGCACTGTTTTCCATGCTTTCTTGGGTGAAAAATTACCGGACTGGAAAGCGGCTGCTAATCTGGTCAGAAAGATAGCTGAAAACTATAAGCTTCCCTACTATACAATGTCGCCTACCTACTCAGTGTGTAAGGATCACGGTTATCTTACAGGAGAGCAGTTCACCTGCCCGATATGCGGTCAGAAGACAGAAGTGAACAGCCGTATTACAGGTTATTACCGTCCGATACAAAACTGGAATGACGGTAAGGCACAGGAGTATAAAGACCGTAAGGTTTATAACATCGGCAATTCACATCTGACGCATAACGGCCCTAATCCGGCTCCTGTTGACAATGCACCTTGCGATTGTGAAACCCGTAAGGCAGATGCGTCTGCGGACGATAATACTTCAGATATTATTCTTTTCAAGACGGCTACTTGCCCTAACTGTAAGGCGGCGGCGGCGTTGCTTGACAAAGCGGGCATAAAATATCAGGCACTTAATGCTGATGAGCAACCCGAGCTTGTTGAAAAATACGGTATCAGGCAAGCTCCAACGCTGATAATAAACACATCTGACGGATTTGAAAAATATCGAGGTGTATCTGATATTAAAGGCTATATAATGAGTAAATAAATTAACACGAGCAGAAACTGCAACACGGTTTCTGCTCTTAGTCTGATGAAGGTGAGTAATATGTATGATATAATTGTAGTTGGAGGCGGTCCTGCCGGTATGACCGCGGCTCTATACGCCAGAAGAAACGGTAAAACCGTTCTGGTAATTGAAAAAAACGGTTTCGGAGGTCAAATAACACATTCACCAAAGGTCGAAAACTTTCCGGGCATCATAACAATAAGCGGTACAGAGTTAGCTGACAGTATGATGTCCCAAATACTCGAACAAGGCGCTGATATTGAGTTTGAAACAGTTGCTTCCATAGTGGATAACGGTCAAATAAAAACCGTTAACACTGAAGAAGGCGGCAAATATGAATGTATGTCGGTTATAATCGCTACCGGCGTTAAGCATAGACTCTTGGGACTTGATGGTGAAAACGAGCTGATTGGTGAAGGCATATCGTTCTGCGCTGTTTGTGACGGTGATTTCTATGCCGGAAAAACCGTTCTTATGGCTGGTGGCGGTAATTCGGCATTGCAGGAGGCGATATTGCTTTCAGATAAGTGCAAGCAGGTTGTTATGCTCCAGGATCTCCCCTATTTTACCGGTGAAGAAAGGTTGCAAAAGCTTTTGTTTGAACACGACAATGTATCTAAGTATACATCAGTCAAAATAATAAAATTACTAATTGAAAACGGCGCGTTCAGAGGTGTGGAAATTCAATTTACCGATACCGGTGAGAAAAAACAAATCGTAGCCGACGGACTATTTGTAGCAATCGGCTTAATACCGGAGAACGAACCGTTTAAAGATTTAGCGGAACTCAATAGTTACGGATATTTTAATTCTGATGAAAGTTGCGACACTAAAACGCCGGGTGTATTTGTTGCGGGCGATTGTCGTTCAAAATCAATAAGGCAGGTTACGACCGCGGCGGCGGATGGTACTGTCGCCGCACTTGCCGCATGCCGCTATGTTAATGAGATAAAAGGATGATATCGCCTGTAGCATTTATTCTTTGTTAATTTTTAATCTTTTCCATAGCATTTTTTTCAAGTCGGGATACCTGAGCTTGAGAGATACCTATTTCGTTAGATACCTCCATTTGTGTTTTGCCCTGCATAAACCTGAGAGACAGTATGGTTTTTTCCCTGTCACTCAGGTTTTTTATTGCCTCTTTAAGACAAATTTCATCAAGCCAATTTTTATCATCATTGTTATCACCTAACTGGTCAAGCACATACACTGTATCGCCGCTGTCTGAGTAAACTGAATCATATAAAGATACCGGTTCAACAATACTTTCAAGTGCTATTACGACATCCTCCCTGGGAATATTCAATTCTTTTGCAATCTCGCTTATATTAGGTTCTCTTTTCAGCTTTTCAGTAAGCTTTTCTTTGACCTGCATAGCGCGGTATGCCGTATCTTTGATTGACCTGCTGACACGCACAGGACTATTGTCCCTAAGATGTCTGCGTATCTCGCCAATTATCATAGGAACCGCATAGGTGGAAAAGCGGACATTCTGATTAATATCAAAATTATCAATAGACTTGATTAGACCTATACATCCTATTTGAAATAAATCATCAGGGTTTTCACCTCTGCCTGCAAATCTTTTGACAACACTCAGCACGAGCCTCAAGTTACCGTTTATAAGCATTTCGCGTGCGGACTTATCGCCGGAGTGCGCGACTTTTAAAAGACTCTTAATTTCCAGTTCCTTTAAAACAGGCAGTTTTGCAGTGTCAACCCCGCAAATTTGAACTTTATTTATATACATAACAGCACCTCCGGTAATAACACAATAGAATTATTACCGAAGGTGTATTTAAATAAACTAAAAAAATTTTTTACTTTTCGACAAAAAAGGCTTGCATTTTCAAATTATTCGAGCTTGTATACTCTGATGGCGTTTTCAGAGAACATTTTTTTATAATCGCTATCGGAAAAGCCGAGCGATATAAGTATATTCATCTCATTCACAGGTGAATGCAACGGATAATCGGTACCGAAAAGTACCCTGTCAGTGCCGTATCGCTTAATAATCTCAGTTGCAAGTTCAGGCTTAATGTATGAAAGACTTGATGAGCAATCAACAACCAAATTTGGCATGTCAAATAGCTTTTTTGAAGCCTCCTCCCAAATTGACCAGCCGCCAAAATGCGCACCGATGACCGTAAGACCGGTATAAATTTTCAATATAGGTAAAAGACGATTTGGATTTGAAAAATCATAACGGTAGTCGCCGGTATGCATAAGTATCGGCAGACCGTCACGCTCACAAAGCTCGTATATTTTAAGGCATCTGTAGTCATCAATCTTGAAGCCCTGAATATCCGGGTGAAGCTTTACTCCGTGCAAGCCCAGTGATTTTAGATGCTTAAAATCGGCGGTTATATCATCTGATTCGGGGTGCATAGTACCAAGCCCGATAAGCGTATCAGAATGCGCTGACACCTCGCGCGCTATGAACTCATTGATTTTTCTGACCTGCGCTTTGGTAGTGGCTACCGACTGCACAACAAACCTATCAATACCCGCTTTTTTACCATTTTCAGTAAGGTCGGATATCGTACCCTTACCGAACGGCATCTCGCCGTAAAAATTGCCCGTTGCCTGTGCCGCCTTCTCGGCAATCTGTTCGGGATACACATGGCAGTGCGCGTCAATTACATAGAACTTATTATTAACCATTATGCAGTCACCGTGCTGTCAGCCTTTTCAAGATGAAACTTTTTAATTGCGTTTTCGCGCATTTTATATTTAAGTATCTTACCTGCGACATTCATCGGAAATTCTTTTACGAAGTCGACATAGCGTGGTACCTTATGCTTTGCCATATGTGCAGCAACATACTCTTTCAGCTCATCCACGGTCATACTTTCTCCGTCTTTTAAGATAACTGCGGCAAGTATTTCTTCACCGTACTGTTCGTCAGGTACTCCGATAACCTGAACATCCTTAACCTTTTCGTGAGTATAAATAAACTCCTCGATTTCTTTTGGATAAATGTTTTCGCCGCCGCGGATAATCATATCCTTAAGCCGCCCTGTAATTCTGAAGTTGCCCTCAGGCGTTCTGCAAGCAAGGTCGCCTGTATGAAGCCAACCGTCCTTATCAATGGCTGACGCGGTGGCTTTGGGCATCTTGTAATAACCTTTCATAATGTTATAGCCGCGCGCAACAAACTCACCGGTAACCTCATCAGGACACTCCTTCCCTGTTTCGGGGTCAACTATTTTGCACTCGATTTCGGGAAGCGGTCCGCCTACCGTACCCACGCGTACCTCCAAGGAATCGTCAGTTGAGCTCATAGTACAACCCGGAGATGCCTCAGTCTGCCCGTAAACTATTGTAATTTCGCTCATATTCATTTTGTCAACAACATCACGCATTATAGATATCGGACAAGGACTTCCCGCCATAATTCCGGTACGCATATAAGAAAAATCAGTTTTTTTGAAATCCGGGTGTTCAAGCAATGCTATAAACATTGTAGGAACGCCGTGAAAGGCTGTTATATGTTCATTATTTATGCAGGCAAGCGCAGGCTTTGGTGAAAAATAAGGAAGCGGGCAGAGGGTTGCGCCATGCGTCATTGAAGCAGTCATGGCAAGCACCATTCCAAAGCAGTGGAACATTGGCACCTGTATCATCATACGGTCGGCAGTAGATAAATCCATTCTGTCACCTATACATTTACCGTTATTTACTACATTGTAATGCGTTAGCATAACGCCCTTCGGAAAACCTGTTGTTCCGGAAGTGTACTGCATATTGCAGACATCATGCTTGTTAACCTCAGACGCCATTTTATATACAATCTCTGCCGGTACAGTTTCAGAAAGCTGAACGGCGTCCTCCCATTTAATACATCCCTTTTGCTCAAAGCCAACAGTTATAACATTTCTCAAAAATGGCAAGCGCTTTGAGAAAAGCGGTGCGCTGGACTTTTTATTATTAAGCTCCGGACAGAGCTCAGATATTATTTTGGAATAGTTAGAGTCCCGGTATGATTCAATCATAATGAGGGTATGAGTATCTGATTGCTTTAACAGATACTCGGCTTCGTGTATTTTATAAGCGGTGTTTACCGTAACAAGCACGGCCCCTATTTTAGTAGCCGCCCAAAAGGCAATATACCACTGTGGAATATTGGTCGCCCAAACCGCAACATGCGAGCCTTTTTTTACGCCGAGAGCGATGAGCGTGCGCGCAAATGTATCAACATCATCGCGAAATTCACTGTATGTTCTGGTGTAATCAAGCGTTGTATATTTAAAGACATATTGGTCGGGAAACTCCTCAACCATTTTATCGAGAACCTGCGGAAATGTGTAATCAATAAGCAGTTCTTTTTTCCATATATAATTGCCGGTATGTGCCTTATTAAAATAAAGATTACTTTTTGCTTTAGCAGTATCGCCAAACTGACGCATAAAGTTAATGAAATGAGAGAAAATTATTTCCATGTCATCAAGCTCAATTAGCCAAGCAGGATCCCACTCAAGCGAAATATACCCGTCAAAGTTTATTGATTTAAGAGCGGACATAACGTCGCTGATTGGCAATTCACCCTCACCTATAAGGCAAAAATTCAGTTTTTCATTTTTAAGTATACCGTCACACATATGGACATGTTTAATATATATACCAAGATTAGTAATAGATTGTTCAGGCTCTTCATATGCAAAAAAGCAGGTAGCGGAAACATTCCAAAGCGCGGCAACACTATCGGTAGGAAAATAGTTTAAAAACTCACAAAGTTTTTTCGTATCGGCAAAAATGCCGCAGGATTCAATCAGCAAAACTACACTGTTTAATTTGGCATTCGGCAAAACCTCGTCAATTACAGCTTTTATTGCCTGCTCATCACCGTTATCATCAGTTTTAATTCTGACATAAGGTATATGTAATGCGGTTGCAATGGAAATACAATGGTTTATTTCATTAACACTGCTGTCAAACTCGGTCTTGACGCCGGCTTTGCATATAGAATCAACACAGGGTATTTTAAGCTTGATTTCATAAAGCTTGCGCACCGTAGCGGCAGATTTGTAATCATAGAAAGCCTCGCCTTTTTTTGTGAAAAGCGGACCGTGAGTATTGTGCAGCTCAATACCATCATATTTTAGCTCTTTGGCTATTTTACACATTTCATCGAAGCTCGCGTTATGCCAACCCTTGCTTGAAAAAGCAAATTTCATAACTTATGCCTCCTCGTACAAAATCTTATTAAGGGCGCTTATATACGCTCTGATGCTTGCACCTATTATATCAGTTGAAATGCCTTTTCCGGAATACGACTTACCGTTAGAGCGGAGCTTTACAACGGCACTGCCCATTGCTTCGTGACCCTCAGTAATTGCCTGAATCTGAAAGTCATCAAGCTCGAAATGCCTGCCGGTTATTTGCTCAATAGTACGGAATGCCGCGTCAATAGGTCCGTCACCAACCGATATGCCGGTAACAGCAACACTATCCTTTATCATATTTATCTGTGCTGATGCTGTCATAACATTTCCTGATTGAATTGAGTATTGATCAAGCGTATATGTTGCCGGTACCTGCAGAGCACTTGAAGCAACAATAGCTTCCATTTCCTTTACGGATACATTTTTCTTCGATGCAATACGCTTAAATTCATCATATACTTTTTTAATATCGTCATCTGACAAATCATAGCCTAACTTGAGAACTGCGGCACGAACCGCCTCAATATCATCATTACCATCAAGGGCAAATCCGCTTGTGTCTGACTGTTCCTCGCCTTCATAACTTTCCTTGCCGGAAATTATCCAATCAATTCGGGATATAATACGGCTTGAGGAGGTAAAATCAATGCTTGTTGAAAGTTCACTATGAAATTTACAAGTACGAAATATCTGTGCAGCGGTTCTAAGCTCGGTTATACCGCATCCCACACCGGTTTTGATAAGATCAGCACCGTCCTTAATAACTGAAAACGATGATGCCGCCGCCATACCCGTAATGTCGGAACAGCAGATACCTATTTTAATATCATCTGTCTTCTGCAGATCAGCCCGAATACCCGCTATAAATTTTGTAATTTCATCCGGAAAAAGTATTCCCTCATTATCACAAAAGGTAATCGTCGCCGCACCGGACGAAATAGCCGAATTTATTATATCCGACAGTGTATTTTTATCCGCTCGTGTAGCATCTAACGCTACAAATTCAATATCATTACACAGATCTTTAGCATGTGAAACAAGCTCAGCCGCAAACTTGACCATCGCCGGTCCCTTCTTATGAAATCCGTACTCCATACCTACATCGGACACCGGCAGTTCAATACGAATTCTGGCGTTATTTACAGCCGAAAGCGCATCAGCCGCAACATCAATCTGACTGAAATCAGAACCACCGTTAACCGAAATAATACTGTTTTTGATAAATGAAGCAACAGTTTTAATTAGCAAAGTATCCTTAGCAATATTTTTAATTAACGGAAATTCAATGATATCCACTTTAAGCTTTTCAAGCTGGCGAGCAATTTCAATACTTTCTTTAAAACCAACTGAATTTCCATGCAAAGTAGTGTCAGCAACAATAATGTTTTTCATAAAATCCCTCACAAAAAAATCCCCGAAGCCGCAATATACGACTTCGGGGACGAATATAATTCGCGGTACCACCCCGATTGCAGGTAAAAACCCACCACTCGGAGGACTCAAATAAGCCCTTTGCCATGATAACGGGGCAATCCGTAACCTCTTACTGATTTCAGAGACTCTGCTCAGGAATGAGACTTAACTGCAAAACTGTTATCAGCTTTCACCAAACACCGACTCTCTTTAAAGCAATTTAAGCAGAAAATAGTTCCGTCAACGCATTTAACGAAGAGTAGTATAACACACTTATTTAAGTTTTGCAAGCATTTTTTAATCAATCGGATATGTCCAACCGTATTTATCTTCAATTTTTCCCCACTGGATACCGGTGAGTGTATCATAAAGGTATTGTGTCACATCGCCGATTTTTCCATCATTGATAATGAATTTTTCGCCCTTATAGTTAAGCTCGCCTATCGGTGATACAACAGCCGCTGTGCCACATCCCCAGGCCTCTTCAAGATTTCCTGCCTTAAGCGCTTGTTCTAATTCCTCAATACTGAGTTTTCTCTCCTCAACCTTAAAGCCTTTGTTTTTTAATACCTCAATACAAGATTTGCGTGTTATTCCGGGAAGTATTGAGCCCAAGAGCGCCGGTGTTACTATAACGCCGTCAATCTTGAACATAACATTCATAGCTCCAACTTCTTCAATGTACTTTCTTTCCACACCGTCAAGCCACAGAACCTGCGAATAGCCCTTATCCTCCGCACGCTTTCCCGCGCGGTTACTTGCGGCATAGTTGCCGCCGCATTTCGCCTCGCCGGTGCCGCCGCGAACCGCGCGTACATCCTCAGATTCTATCATAATGCTAACCGGATTTATACCCTCTTTATAATAACTGCCCACAGGTGACGCTATTATAACATAGGTCGCGTTTTTAACAGAGTGGACACCCAAAGACTCGTCGTTACCGTACATAAACGGACGAAGATATAAAGAAGTACCGGGTGCGGACGGCGTCCAATCTTTTTCAGTTTCCACAAATTTTGTAAGAGCTTCCAATGCGTCATCCTCAGGAATCTGCGGTAAGCACATACGCTCAGCCGAACGGTTCATACGGCGGATATTCTCAATGGGTCTGAAAAGCTGAACCTTGCCGTCTGTGCGGCGGTAAGCCTTAAGTCCCTCAAAAATTTCAGAACCGTAGTGCAAAACTGTTGAAGCGGGATGAAGAGATATATTCTCAAATGGTACTATACGCGCGTTTTTCCAACCCTCACCCTCAGTATAGTCCATAATAAACATATGGTCTGTAAAGTATTTGCCAAATCCCAAAACAGAAGTGTCAGGCTTTACTTTGGGTGAATTTGTAAGCTTAATGGTAATATTCATTATAACTCCTCCTTAATTATCAAAACCAACTTTAATAGCTTTAAGGTTAATATCTAGCATATCGGCATGTTTTGCGGATACAACCTTTTTCAGCGCCGCTATGACAGACTCCTCGTTATACTCGTTCATTTCCTTTAAAATTTTCCCGACAATAATCATATTAGCAAGCTTTCCGATACCGTTTTCGTCCGCAAGCTTCGTAGCCGGTATATAAAATACTTTAACATCGCTACGCCTCACCTTGCGTTCAATGAGCGAGGAATCCGCAAAAATCATTCCGTCGGGTACTACGCTATCCTCATATCTGTCAAGCGACGGCAGATTCATAGCAATAAGCACATCGGGATTTGAAACTATAGGAGAACCGACCGGTTCATCACCAATAATTACGCTGCAGCTTGCAGTACCACCACGCATTTCAGGACCATAGGAAGGAAGCCAGCTTACCTGCTTATTCTCAATGAGACCCTTATATGCGGCAAATTTTCCGGCAAACAGTATACCCTGACCGCCAAAGCCGGCAAATAAAAATTGTGTTGTTTTCATACTATCCGCTCCCCCTTTGCCGATCTATCTTTATAAACTCCAAGCGGATAATAAGGAATCATTTTTTCGTCTATCCATTTGAGAGCATTTGCAGGTGTCAGTCCCCAGTTGGTGGGACAACTTGAAATTACCTCAACAAGTGAAAAACCTTTACCTTCAATCTGGTTTTGGAAAGCTCTTTTTATAGCTTTCTTTGCGGCATTAATATTCTTAATGTTATTTACGGCAACCCGTTCTATGTATTCTGCACCGTCAAGCTCAGAGAGCATTTCACAAACCTTAACAGGAAAACCGCAGAGTTTTACATCTCTGCCATAAGGAGATGTCTGCGTTACCTGACCGGGAAGCGAAGTAGGCGCCATCTGTCCACCGGTCATTCCGTAAATTGCGTTGTTAATAAAGATTATAGTTATATTTTCATTTCTGGCAGCTGCATGTACAGTCTCAGCCATACCTATTGAGGCCAAATCGCCATCACCCTGATATGTAAAAACTATTTTGCTCGGGTCTGCACGCTTTACACCGGTAGCAACTGCAGGCGCTCTGCCGTGAGCCGCTTCAATCATATCGCAGTTAAAATAATCATACGCCATAACCGAACAACCGACAGGCGCAATACCTATGGTTTTTCCCTCAATATCGAACTCATCAATTGCCTCTGCAACTAAACGGTGAACAATACCGTGCGTACAGCCGGGACAATAGTGAAGCGGCACATCACAAAGTGCCTTCGGTTTATCAAATACTACCATTATTTTAGCTCCCCTTTCGCCGCATTTTCTATACATTTAAGTACCTGCTCAGGCAATGGTATCATACCGCCTACGCGATTGCAAAGCAGATAATTTGCCTTACACTCGGTAGAAAGCTTAACATCCTCAATCATCTGACCCATAGAGAGCTCAACACTTATAAAAGTATGAGCTTTCTCCGCCGCTTTTTTAAACACATTCTTCGGGAACGGCCAAAGTGTTATAGGTCTTATCATACCAACTTTAATACCCCTCGCCCTTGCCTCGTTTATAGCGTTTTTGGAAACACGCGCAGCTATGCCGAATGCCGCAACGCAGATTTCTGCATCATTCATAAGGTACTCTTCGTACATTACCTCGTCAGCCTCAACGGTCTGATAACGCTCATAACGCTCAAAGTTTACCTTTTCAAGCTCTTCGGGCTTCAGATAGAGCGAGTTAATTATATTGTGTTCCCTTTTCTTACCAGTTCCTGTTGTAGCCCAAAGCTTCTCAGGCGCGGGATTGACCTTTAATGATGCAAGGTCAACAGGCTCCATCATCTGACCCATAGTGCCGTCCGCTAAAATCATAGCGGTCATACGGTATTTATCGGCTGACTCAAAAGCTTTCACCGTAAGTGATGCCATTTCCTGAACCGATGCAGGAGCGTAAACTATCATTCTATAATCGCCGTGCCCGCCGCCGCGTGTTGATTGAAAGTAGTCTGACTGAGAAGGTTGAATTCCACCAAGACCGGGACCTCCTCTTTGGACATTTACAACAAACGCAGGAAGGTCTGCACCGGCAAGATATGACAGGCCCTCCCCTTTTAGAGATATTCCGGGGCTGGATGAAGAGGTCATAACCCTTTTTCCTGCACTTGACACGCCGTAAACCATATTTATAGCGGCAATTTCACTTTCCGCCTGCAAAAAAGTTCCGCCGATTTTGGGCATTTTCTTAGCCATATAAGCGGCAACCTCGGTTTGCGGAGTAATTGGATAACCAAAATAGTGACGGCAACCTGCGATTATAGCCGCTTCAGCAATCGCTTCGTTACCCTTCATAAGTACTTTATCAGCCATTATGCACCCTACCTTTCTACCTTAATAATACAGTCGGGACACATAGTAGCGCAGAAAGCGCAACCGATACAGTCATCCGGATTTACCGCTTCAACCGGATGATGTCCCTTTTTGTTGATTTTTTCCGCCGACAGCGCAAGCACTTTTTTAGGACATACATTAACGCATAGTCCGCAACCCTTGCAAAGGTCGGTCTTAAATGTTAGCTTTGCCATATTCAACACTCCTTATTGATTAGAGATTTTTGCAGTTTCATTAAAAACAGATTATCAATTTTGCCATCTAACTCATTTTTAAGCTTTTCACTTACAGATGTAGCGATTATCGGTATGCTCATATTGTTCGATACCTCTTGGGCGTAAGATATGGAAGCAAGCACATCCTCTGAGGTAGTCTGTACGCCTAAATTTGAATTATTTATAACAGCCGTAAAGCTTATACCACCGGCATATTCAATCTCGCGAAGTACCTCTATAGTCGATTTATAGTCACGCGTCAACGGACGGTACATATTTATTACGGCAATCATACTGTAATCGTTTTCTTTTATTATCTGAGGCGCCAAGCGACCAAGCGCCAACGCTCCCCTGTCATCGCCACCAATATCAAGAACATAGTTCTTGTTGATATTGTCGGTTATTGCATACATTTCGTCCGGCAACGCGGGAATGTCAAGATTTGTTCCGGCATAGTCTGAGCAGATAAGTCCTATGCCGCGATTATTTAACTCATCTATACTGTCCTTAGTCCTGAAGTAGGGATTGACAATGTCGAGGTCTGCAATAGACACATCTTCACCTCTCTGCCTCTGCTCATAAGCCATATTAAGTGCGACATTTGTTTTGCCGCTTCCATAATGACCGCAAACAACAGTTATTCGCTTATATTTCACGCAAGCACCTCATTATAGCTCATTACGCTTAATTTTACCGCTTATTGTCTTAGGTAATTCATCACGGAAAACAACAATTCGCGGATATTTATACGGAGCGGTTTTAGATTTTACATAATTCTGGATTTCCTTTTTTAATTCTTCAGTACCCACCGTACCGTTTACAAGCACTATACTTGCCTTTACAACCTGACCTCTGATGGGGTCGGGCGCGGCAGATACACCGCACTCTAATACATATGGTAACTCCATTATTACACTCTCAATTTCAAATGGCCCTATACGGTAACCTGAAGATTTGATAACATCGTCAACTCGACCTACATACCAGTAAAATCCATCTTCATCACGCCAGGCGGTATCGCCTGTGTGATAAAGTCCGTCACGCCAGGTCTCGCGCGTTTTTTCTTCGTCACCGTAATAACACACGGCAAGCCCGCAGGGCAAACCGTTTTTTATGTTTATTACAATCTCGCCTGTTTCACCCGTAGGTACACTGTTACCGTCAGCGTCAACAATATCAACATCATAAATAGGCGCAGGCTTACCCATAGACCCTATCTTATGCGGCGCACCGCGAAGGTTACCTATGATCATTGTGCTTTCGGTCTGACCGAAGCCCTCAAGAATACTAAGCCCCGTAGCCCTTTTAAACTGTCTGTAAACTTCGGGATTAAGTGCCTCGCCGGCGGTTGTCATATGCTTGATTGAAGATAAATCATACTTAGAAATATCTTGCTTTACCATCATACGAAGCATAGTAGGCGGCGCGCAGAATGTAGTAATGTTATACTTCTTGAACATCGGAAGTATATCCGCTGCGTCAAAACGGTCAAAATCATATACAAAGGTTGCCGCCTCGCAGAGCCACTGACCGTAAAGCTTGCCCCACATAGCCTTTGCCCAACCGGTATCCGAAATAGTAAAATGCAAGCCGTCAGGGTCAACATTATGCCAATACTTTGCGGTATGAAAATGACCGAGCGGGTATTTATGATTGTGTGTTGCAATCTTAGGATAGCCGCTTGTACCAGAAGTAAAGTACATAAGCATCAAATCATCGCCGCATGGCGAATCGTCGTCTCTTTCGAAATGTGAACGGTAAACTTCATATTCAGCGTTAAAATCACGCCAACCCTCACGCGTACCGTTTACTAACAGCTTATGCTCAAGCGTTGGGCAATTTTTAGCCGCAATATCAATCTGATGAGCTGTGTCACCGTCAGCCGTACAAACGATTGCCTTGACGCCGGCCGCCTTGAAACGGTATTCAAAATCGTGCTCTTGAAGCTGATTAGTAGCCGGTATGGCAATAGCTCCCAGCTTGTTAAGAGCTAACATACAAAACCAGAACTGATAATGGCGTTTAAGCACCAGCATTACCTTGTCGCCTTTTTTAATGCCCAATGACTTAAAGTAGTTAGCACAGCGTGCTGACGACCTTTTCATATCATCGAAGGTAAATTTATGCTCCTTTTTATCCCTTGAAACATAAAGCATAGCGAGCTTCTCAGGCTGTTTCTCAGCCAAGCCATCTACAATATCAAAAGCAAAATTGAACTTATCCTCGTTCTTGAATTTAATGGAAGTCGGGGTTCCGTTTTCATTCTTTACAACATCAATGAATTTATGATAAATTCTCTGCTTTGTATCAAACTTAACCGGCGCCGCGGCGTTAAGTTCATTAGCACCCGAAAGCTCTGGTATGGGGTCGCCCGTAGGATTCAGAACAATAGCATAAAATAAGCAATCCTCACCGTTAACCGCTATCATACCGTGAGGTGTTGAGCTATCATAGTAAATAGTATCGCCAGGACCTAATACCTCTGTGTGATTTCCGACTTTAACCTTTAAATGTCCTGATATCACTATATCGCATTCCTGACCCTTATGGGTTGTAAGCTCAATGTCTTTAGTCTGAGCTTCTTCACTGTAAATGCTTTTCACATAAAGCGGCTCGGCAATTCTTTTTCTGAAAGCGGGTGCCAAATTATAATAAGTCATACCGTGAGCGTTATCAATACGCTGACCCGCGCCGCGTCTTGTAAGAGTATAAGAACGAAGCGTAGGACTATGACCTTCGATTATGTCGGTTACATCCACACCAAAAGCATTTGCACAGCGGTAAATAAAAGCAAAATTAAGGTCGGTCTTACCGTTCTCCGCATTTATGTATTCCTGCTCGGACACATCGGTTTTCTCCGCCATTTCAGCAATCGACAATCCGACAATCTCGCGAAGCTCCTTGATTCTCGCCGCCATTTCGTGAATCTTGTAATCAAGACCGGTCATTTTTTCCATATTAAACCTCCCCAGGGGCTAAAACAAAACTCGCCCCAAAGCTAAAATACTTTGAGACGAGTAAACTTGCTACCCGCGGTACCACTCAAATTGCGGTTTGACCCGCCACCTCTCAGAGTCAATAAACTCCTATGCATTTACGCAGCAATCACGGGAAGGTTCTACTTATCAATCAAATGACTTTCTTCCTTCCGGCTGGGAAGTTACAACGCACGGGTCCGCTTATGGGCTTGCACCAACCGCCCGCTCTCTAAAAGCATATACCATACGCCCTCTTCGTCATCGCCTTTGACTATAGCATTTTAGCACACAAATACCTGTTTGTCAATAGGAAATCAAAGCTTATTTCGCTGAATTTTACCACTGATGGTTTTCGGGAGTTCATCACGAAATACAACAATTCGCGGATATTTGTAAGGCGCAGTTTTAGATTTTACATAATCCTGGATTTCTTTTTTAAGCTCTTCTGTTCCCTCTTTGCCCTTTATCAGTACAACGCTTGCCTTAACAACTTGACCTCTGATGGGGTCTGGCGCCGCTGAAACACCACATTCAAGGACATAAGGAAGTTCCATAATTACGCTCTCTATTTCAAACGGTCCTATGCGGTAACCCGAAGATTTGATAACATCGTCAACACGACCTACATACCAGAAAAATCCGTCTTCATCACGCCAGGCAGTATCGCCGGTATGATAATAACCGTCATGCCATACTTCATTCGTATTTTCTTTATCATTATAGTAACCGCAGAATAGTCCGCAAGGCACATTTTCGGTGGTCTTGACGACGATTTCACCTGTCTCGCCAACCGGAACACTGTTGCCGTCTGCATCAAGTATATCAACATCATAAAGCGGTGTTGGTTTCCCCATTGAACCAAGTTTATGGGAGTTACCTATAAGATTTGCTATGACAAGCGTCAACTCTGTTTGCCCAAAGCCTTCCATTATTTTAAGCCCGGTTGCCTTTTTAAACTGCCGATACACCTCAGGGTTTAGTGCCTCACCGGCAGTTGTCATATGCTTTATTGATGATAAATCATATTTTGAAATATCTTCCTTTATCATCATACGAAGCATGGTCGGTGGCGCGCAAAATGTAGTAATATTATACATCTTGAACATAGGAAGTATATCACCGGCAGAAAATCTATCAAAATCATAAGTAAACACCGCGCCTTCACACAGCCACTGACCGTAAAGCTTGCCCCAAAGCGCCTTTCCCCAACCGGTTTCGGATATTGTAAAATGCAGTCCGTCAGGGTCGACACCGTGCCAATACTTCGCTGTTATAAAATGTCCTAACGCATATTTATAACTATGTACGGCAATTTTAGGATAACCGGTCGTGCCGGATGTAAAGAACATTATCATAGGATCATTACCGCACGCACTGCCATCATCACGGTAAAAATGCGCACTGTACAGGGAAAACTCATCGTCAAAATTATGCCAACCCTCACGCGAACCGCCAACCATAATTTTTAGCCTAACAGACGGACAATGCTCAGCGGCCGCATCTGCATGGGCTGCAACATCACCATCGGCGGTGCAAACTATCGCAGAAACACCTGCCGCATTAAAACGGTAATCAAAATCGTGTTCCTGTAAAAGATTTGTAGCAGGTATTGCAATAGCGCCGAGCTTATGAAGAGCTAAAATACTGAACCAGAACTGATAGTGGCGTTTAAGCACAAGCATTACTTTATCGCCTTTTTTAATACCAAGTGATTTGAAATAATTTGCCGCTTGCGCTGAATAACGCTTCATATCCCTGAATGTAAACCGACGCTCCACTTTATTTTTATCAACATGAAGCATTGCAAGTTTTTCAGGCTTGGTACGACCGAGTTCATCCACAATATCAAAAGCAAAATTAAAACTGTCGTCTTCGTTGAATGAGATTTTTTGGAGCCTGCCGTCAGAGTCTTCAACCGTATTTATAAACTTTGAGGAAATATAGTTGTCTGTATGTGCTTTATGCGGGAATATATAAGGTTCGATTATTTTATCCTGATCACTTTCTTCGCCAGGCATAACTATAGCCGCGAACAGACAATCTCTACCGTCTACGGCAATCATTCCATGCGGAGTTGATGAGTTGTAGTAAATACTGTCACCTTCACTGAGCAACTCAATATGTTCCCCAATTTGAACCTTCAGTTTTCCACTTAAAACAAGGTCAAATTCCTGCCCGGAATGTTTAGTGAGATGAATGGGTTTATCCTGTAAAGATGCATCATATGAATATCTCACCCAGTATGGCTCCCCGATTTTCTTATCAAAAAACGGTGCAAGATTTTGAATTTCAATCCCGCTTTCCTTTGCTGTCTGTTGACCCATTCCTTTTCGCGTCACTGTGTATGAAGAGAGATGAGCACTTTCACCTTCAAGCAAATCTGTAATGCCTATACCAAATGCCTGAGAGCATTTATGAATAAAAGTGAACGGAAAATCAAGTTTTCCTGCTTCATAATCAATATACTCATTAATACTGACTTCGGTTTTTTTTGCCATTTCTTCAGGGGAAATGCCGCAAATATCGCGCATCTCCTTAATTCTGAAAGCTATTTCCTTTAATTTATTTACAGAGCTTACTGCCATAACCATTTCTCCTTTTTACATGCAATAAAAAAACCGTCTCAAATTACTTTGAGACGGGTGAAAAACATCCGCGGTACCACTCAAATTGCAGGTTAAACCTACCTCTTTAGGGTCTGACAACCCCTATGCCTTTACGCAGCAATCACGGGTAGCGTCTACTAAAATACTCTTTCGGGCTACCGGCTCGGAAGTGATTGGTAAAATAGATACAGGATATCGGCTTACACCAACCGCCGACTCTCTAAAAACCTAAATCTAAACCGTCTTCGTCACAGCCTTTGATTAAATTTGAAGAAATTATAACACCTTGTTTTTTGTTTGTCAACACTTTTTTTATAATTACGCAGTTAAGGGATAATTATTATCAACAATATCGGCGGTAATAACAATTTTCTTAACATCCTTATTCGACGGAGTGCTGAACATCAAATCCTTAAGAACACACTCGATAATTGACCTAAGACCGCGAGCGCCTGTTTTTCGCTCTATTGTAAGATCGGCAATTTTTTGAAGAGCATCATCTTCAAAAGTGAGCTCAACACCGTCAAGTCTGAACAATTCGGCATATTGCTTAATAATTGAATTCTTTGGCTCAGTCATTATGCTGATAAGCATATCTCTATCCATAGGACTGAGAGCGGTAATTACCGGAAGTCTACCAACAAGCTCAGGAATTAACCCGAATTTAACAAGATCCTGATGGGTTGCATTAGCGCAAAGCGATTGCGCTTCAACGCTTTTCGGCGATTTTACATCTGCACCAAATCCCAAGCTGCCGCCGCCTATTCTTCGCTCAATTACCTTTTCAATTCCGTCAAAAGCACCGGCACAAATAAATAAAATATTTGTGGTATCAATCTGGATAAATTCCTGCTGAGGGTGTTTTCTGCCGCCCTGTGGCGGAACATTGGCAACAGTACCCTCAAGAATTTTAAGCAGCGCTTGTTGTACGCCTTCACCGCTTACATCCCGTGTTATTGACGCATTCTCCGACTTGCGGGCAATCTTATCAATTTCGTCAACATAAATAATACCGTGTTCAGCCTTTTCAACATCGTAATCAGCCGCTTGTATGAGTCTTAAAAGAATATTCTCTACATCTTCGCCGACATACCCCGCCTCAGTAAGTGTCGTAGCATCGGTAATAGCTATAGGAACATCTATAATTTTTGCAAGTGTTTGTGCAAGAAGAGTTTTTCCAACACCCGTAGGACCAAGCATCAATACATTGCTCTTTGCAATTTCAATATCACTGTCCTTATCGGAATAAACGCGCTTATAGTGATTATAAACCGCTACAGACAGCGTCTTCTTTGCCTCATCCTGCCCGATAACATATTCGTCAAGCTTCTTCTTTATCTCAACGGGAGTTGGTAGAAAATGCTTGCCGTTATCGTTATCCTCACCATTGTTTTTATGATTATCAAGACTGTTCTCATCCTCAAAAAGCAAAGAATTGCAATAGCTGATGCAGCTGTCACAAATATAAACGCCTCGACCTTCAACGAGCCGTGTTACCTCGTCCTGCAACTTTCCGCAAAAAGAACAGCAAATATCTGTATGACTGTCTTTCGGCATAACTTACCTCTTGTCTATAACTTTATCAATCAATCCATATTCTGCAGCTTCTGGCGCAGTCATAAAGTTATCGCGTTCAGTATCCTGTTCAATAACTTCAAGCGGCTTGCCCGTTTTTTCGGCAAGTATTCTGTTTATCGTACTGCGAATATGCTTGATATGATTTGCATGTATGAGAATATCGGTTGCTTGACCTTCTGCGGAACCTAATGGTTGATGAATCATAATTTCACTGTTAGGAAGAGCAAATCTTTTGCCCTTTGCTCCCGCGGCCAACAAAAAAGCGCCCATGCTTGCCGCCATACCGATACAAATTGTGCTCACATCACACTTTATATACTGCATGGTATCATAGATTGCCATACCTGCCGAGACAGAACCGCCGGGACTATTAATATAAAAATTTATGTCTTTTTCAGGATCCTGACCCTCAAGATAAAGCATTTGCGCAATTACGACACTTGCCGAAGCATTGTCAACCTGATCGTTAAGCATAATAATTCTATCGTTAAGTAAGCGTGAAAAAATATCGTAAGAACGCTCACCTCTGCTGGTTTGCTCAATAACATAAGGTACTAAACTCATATTCATTATTTCTCCTCCAATCAAGGATATTATGGACTAAATTTAAAACAATAAACAATTATTCTTTATCAGCGCCCTTTTTGGCGGGAGCTTTTTTGGCCGTAGAAGCTTTTTTAGTTGCGGCGGTAGACTTTTTAACAGCCGTTTTCTTTTCGGCAGATTTAGTTTCTCTATCGGAAGATTTAACCTCAGTCGCCTCTGTGATAATAGCGTTTGCCTTAACAAAATCAATTGCCATTCCGACAGCAACATCTTTTTCAACTTCGCTTTGCGGAATTGCTGCCTTTACTTTATCGACAGTTACGCCATAGCCCTCTGCAAGTTTTTTATACTCAGCCTCGAGAGCCTCCTCATCTGCCTTTATATCTTCAAGCTCAACAATTTTCTCAAGCGCTAAGCGGTATTTTACCTGCATTTCAGCCTGCGGACGAAAATTCTTTTTGAAATCATCTATTGAGCTGCCTGTATATTTAAGATATGTATCAAAATCCATACCCTGAGTCTGCAAACGATATGCGAATTCTTCTACAGACTGATTAAGTCTCTTTTCAAACATTGCCTCGGGTATTTCACCTTCTATACCTTCTACAATTTGACTTACAAGTTCGTTTTCAACAGCTTCGTCAGCGGCTTTTTCCTTCCGCTCAAGTGCTTTCTTTTTAAGATCAGCCTTAAATTCTTTAAGTGTATCAAATTCACTGACATCCTTAGCAAACTCATCATCAATTTCAGGAAGCTCACGAATCTTTATCTCGTGAAGCTTTACCTTAAATACAGCGTCCTTACCGGCAAGATCTTCCGCGCCGTATTCCTTTGGAAACTGTACATTAACATCAAATTGATCGTCTATGTTATGACCAATAATCTGATCCTCAAATCCGGGTATAAACTGACCGGAACCGAGTTCCAAAGAATGGCCTTCGGCTTTTCCGCCCTCGAAAGCTTTGTTATCAACAAAGCCTTCAAAGTCAATAACAACAGTATCGCCTTTTTGGGCAGCCCTATCCTCAACCAAAATCATTCTGGCGTTGCGTTCGGCTAAAGATTTAAGCTCAGCGGTTATCTCTTTAGCTTCAACTTTAACCGGCTGTCTTTCAGCCTTCAATCCCTTGTATTTTTTTAGCTTTAACTCAGGATAAGTTGTAAGGCTGACTTTAAAATCAACACCATCCTCTTTAGAAATAGAAACTAAATCAAAGTCCATTTTATCGTCTATCACTTTAATTCCCGACTCGGTTATCGCCTCTTCAACAACATCATTATAGAGAAGATTTAAAGCGTCCTCAAAAAACACTTCAGCGCCGTAATATGTTTCAATTATATGTAACGGCGCTTTACCCTTGCGAAAGCCCGGCACATTTATTTTTTTTCCGTTTTTCCTGTAAGCATCTTTGATTGCTTCGCGAAAACGCTCGCCGTCAATAAGAATTTCAAGCTGATAGCGATTTGTTTCAAGTTTTTTTGTTTCTTTAAGACTCATTTTTTATACCTCCGCACAAATTATAACCATTATAACACAGCAATTTTAAAATTTCCATATTTTTTTAATAATTATTTCAATACTGTAAAAATACCGCACTTTCCCACTAAAGACGGCTTAAAGCCAAGATTGTCCGCCGACAATAGCTTTAAAGAGATTCCATCATACTCAGCAACCGTGTTGTGAATACCGGAACCGTGAATATGTCCGTAAAAAACTTTGTTTATACCATATTTTTTCAATACCGAAATAATTTCATAACAAACAAAATCACCGTAAACCGGCGGATAGTGCAAAAACACAACCGGTTTAACACCGCTATGATATGCACATTCAATTGATCTTTCCAATCTTCCGCACTCACGATTTATAACCTTTTGGTCTTTTTCACCGACACCGTCATATACCCAGCCGCGAGTACCGCATAATGCGTATTTGCCATCGGAATAGCAGTTATTATGCAAAATACTGATAGTAAAGATATTATTCGCCTCAAAAAATGATTTGATTTTTGACCCTGTTGACCACCAGTAATCATGGTTACCCTTTATTAAAATCTTATTACCGTTTAAGGAATCAATAAAACGCAAATCAGCAAGTGACTCATTTAATGTAATTCCCCAAGAAACATCTCCGGCAATAACAACAGTGTCATCTTTTCGGACTGTTTTTTGCCAATTTTCAGCAATACGGTTTGTGTAGTTTTCCCATCCGCTGAAAACATCCATAGGCTTGTTTGAGGACAACGATAAATGCAAATCGGAAATAGCAAATAAACGCAAAGAATCATTCCTTTCATAAAGTAAAAAAAGTAACACATAATAATTATGGCGAAAGCCGGAAAGGATGTGTCAGATATGACAGAATGTAAAACAGAATACTGTATTGACTGCAGCGTAAAAAACTGCACCTACCACGACGAACACAATAAATGTACCGCCGGACAAATTAAGGTTGGCAACAGCACGGCTAAAAGCACATCGGAAACATGTTGCGATACTTTCAAGTGCAAGGATAATTGCTGAATAAAGCATCCGGGCCGTGCGGCTCGGATGCTTTATTTCCAAGACTTAAAGCACAGCATTTACTGTAACAACCTTCGTATTATATGTCACAGATCTGTTTTTGTCAAAGATTTTTGAAAAAAAGCTCGGCATTATTAAAAAATATGTTATCAAGTACTGTTCTTCCAACACCCTTATTATGCAAATAATCATATAAAAACGGTATCTTATCTACACCGTCAAGTTCAGGTGACATCACCGCGCCGTCAAAATCCGAACCAAACGCTATATTTTTTTCATATCCTAAATTCAGCAGATGAAAAATATGTCGCCAAACACCCTCAAAGACATATTTAGTACCCAAAAACTCAGGATAAAAACAAATACCTATTAAACCTCCACGCTCAGCAATCAGCTTAATTTGATCGTCAGTGAGATTTCGTATATGTCGATGAGTTTTATAGCAGCATGAATGACTTGCAAAAACAGTATTGGAACAATCAGCAACTTCAAAAAAGCTTTTCTTATTCAGATGTGATAAATCAACGGCAATATGTTTATCGTTTAATTTAGCAATAATTTCTCTGCCAAACGGTTTTAAGCCAACTTCAGTACAGGCTCCGCCGGCAATAGAGTTTTCATTATTCCAAGTGAGCGTTACTGCACTTATTCCGTCATATACCAGTACATCGACAAAATCAGAGCTATCAATAGCTAATGCATTTTCGAGAGTAAGTATTGGCTTAACAGCATCATCGTTTCGGAATTTTATTTTATAATAATTCGTTTGAGATAAGTAATCATTTTTGGGATTGGATGAATCATCCGAAATAAAAACGGCAAAGCACTGCCGCCATTCGCTGAAAATTTTACCTTTTTCTAATGACGCGGCGAGCGACATATCTCCCGGTAAAACGCTATTTTTAATGCATTTACTGACAGTATCGCAATGCAAATCAAAATACTTCAAACAATCACCCTACATAGCAGATTTAATGTAGTTTAATTTCCAAATTGTTTTACCCTTCTCAGTATTTTGTACCGTAACTTCAGCAACATCAATTCTAGGCGGTAAATTAGTGTTAAGCTTTCGCATAAACACAGCAACTGCATTTTTTGTTCGATTTATTTTTTTGGCGTCAATCGCTTCAGCACCGGAAACTAAAGCATTTAAACTTCTGGTTTTAACCTCAACAAAAATTATGTTTTCACGGCTCTCAGCGATTATGTCTATTTCGCCAAACCGACTGTCACGCCAGTTTTGCCTTAAAATTATATAACCTTTTCGCCTCAAATATTCCGCAACTTTATGCTCCCCGTCTCTACCAAGCTTTGCAGCGCTTTCCTTACTTGATAACATTTTTTAAAAATGAAAGCCTGTGCACATCGCATACACCGAACTTTTTTATTGATTCATAGTGTTCTTTTGTGCCGTAACCTTTATGGTTTTTAAAACCGTATTCCGGATATTTTTCATCATACTCCAAAAGCAGTCTGTCCCGCGTAACTTTAGCCAGAATTGACGCCGCGGCAATACTGGCCGACTTCATATCACCTTTCACTATTGTTTCACACGGTATTCTGATATCCTTTGGTGCACGATTACCGTCAATCAAAGCAAAATCCGCTTTTACACTTAACCCGTTAATCGCTCTGTTCATAGCGATATATGTGGCATTTAATATGTTGTATTTTTCGATTTCTTCAAGGGCACCGTATGCTATGGAAAATGAAACTGCCTTTTTAATTATAATGTCATAAAGCAATTCTCGTTTTTTCCCGGAAAGCTTTTTTGAATCGTTAAGTCCTTCAATAACGCAACTATAAGGGAGTATTACAGCCGCCGCGCAAACCGGACCCGCAAGCGGACCTCTACCGGCCTCATCAACACCGCAAATAGTTTTATAACCTTGCTCACGCAATTCTGATTCATAAGAAAAATCAGGCATTAAAATCTACTCCTTCAAGCGTAATTCTCCCTATTTTGCAATTTCTGAATTCCTCTAAAAGCATATTTGCGGCCCTAAGGGTATCAATCTCGCCGCCCCTGATGATCATCCCTCTTTTTCTGCCGACGGCGCAAAGCGCCTCATAACTATCATCAGGAAGTATATCTATTGAGTAACGCTCCAAAATAAGCGGCATATAGTCATCTTTCAGTATTTGAAGCAATCTCATTGCCAAAAGCTCGATATCAAGTATCCTATCGGTTACTGCTCCGGTTATTGCCAGATGTTCACCAACAGTTTGTGAGTTAAATTTCGGCCATAATACACCGGGAGTATCAAGCAATTCAAGATTTTTATCAACAGTAAACCACTGATTACCTTTTGTAACACCGGGACGATTTTCCACTTTTGCTTTTGATTTGCCCGACATACGATTGATAAATGAGGATTTGCCAACATTGGGAATTCCCAAAACCATAACGCGCAGCGTTCTACCAACCATACCTTTCTCCAGATAACACGAAAGCTTATCAGAAAGAGCAGTAGCAACTGAATTTTTAAACTCGCCCGTTCCTTTACCGCTTTTTGCATCAACCGCCAGTGCAATAACTCCGTTGCTTTTGTAAAAGTCTAACCATTCGGCTGTTTTTTTCGCATCAGCTATATCGCATTTGTTAAGTAAGAGTATATGCGGCTTGTCTCCTATAAGTTCAGGAATATCAGGATTTCTGCTGCTTACGGGTATGCGAGCATCAACAATTTCCGCGACAGCGTCAACAATTTTTATCTGCGCGGCAATTTTGCGCTTCGCCTTTGTCATATGACCGGGAAACCAGTTTATATTTGTAGTGTTATCATTCATTTGGACAACCTCTTAAAAACAACAAATATATATTTTAATTTATTCAAAGCCGATAAAAACTAACTGTTGTATATTTCTATAAATTTTCCTATTTGTACATTTGCATTATATCTATCTGAAAATGCCTTCATCTTTTCGGAATTTTTTGCCCTGGAAGCAATTTTATAAACAGCATTTATATAAACATCTATGTCGTCATCAAACAACAATAAACCGTTGTCATCATTAATCAATTCTTTAACCGCACTCGTATCAAACCCAATCACAGGTGTTGAACAGGAAATTGCTTCCAATACCGTAAGTGAGAAAGTTTCTTCCTTTGAGGGATTGATATACACTGCAGCATTACTATATAAAACGGCCAATTCTCTCTGGTTATCCGTTCTTAAAACACCAATAACATTGTCGGGCAACGCATTTATTTGTTTACTGGATAACCCCACGCAAACTACCGAATAATCATCACTAATTCTATTTGCGATTTCCTTAAAAACTCTCAGACCTTTTCTTTCATCCCAAACATTTGCCACACCAAGAATAATTCTTTTATCATTAGGAATACTATATTTTTTTAAGACCTCGTCATCAAATGTCGGTTTAAACACATCGCTGTTTATCCAATTATTAACAACTTTTACCTCATATTTTCCCATAAACGATTTGCAAACCAATTCTTTTAGCCAATATGAGGGCGTGGTAATTGTCAAGTCATTTAGACCGGTAAAGTATTCCTTTTTGTTTTTATATTCAGAATTTGAAGAATCGAATATCAAACTTACTGGATATTTGGTTTTATTAGGACAGTTATAGCAGATTTCTTGCCATCTGTCGCAGGCTGCCACGGTAAAATGAGCACAGTGACCCGTAAACGGCCAGCAATCGTGAAATGTCCAAACAATCTTCCCTTTGAACTCGTCTTTTAAATATCGGAATAACAGTGGATAGTTCAAATAGTAACCATGAATATTGTGAAGATGAATTATATCGGGCTTTTCCCGTCTGAGTATATCAACAATTTTTTTTGTTTTAAAATATGAGCCGTGACCTTGTTTATCAAAAACGGTTGTCAGAGCGACATGAAACCAAAAAGAGAAAAATCCTCCTACTTTTACGCATCTTAAGTTTTTGTATCCTTCACCTCTTGCATAAATAGAAAGTGTATCAAAACCCTCTATATTTGCTCGTCTTTGAATATCACCCATTATTTTTCCGGTTGAACCGTTACAAACGGAGTTAATTTGAATAAGTTTCGGCATCACACGCACCTCATATAAAATTCTAATTGTTGAAATGAATTTTTGTCATAGTGAAAATATAATATCCCAAATACAACAAGAATAAAAATAACATTACCACCGTATAACTGAATACCGCACCGTCAAACATAAGTTTCTTAATCAAAAACTTTGATATAAAATACGCGAAAATTGCTGATAGTACATATATAACAAATTGAACGCTTGTTTTTCGAAGTATGGTAAGTGCATTTGACATAATATTTGCCAACGAGCAAAGTCCCGCACCTACAAGAATTATAATCAGACCCGGAATATAATCCTTAACATCTACGCCGTAGAGTAATTTTAACAACTGCGCTCCAAAAAGATATAAAAACACCATTGACAACAATGAAGTAATGACAATAACACCGAACAATATATACACTTTGGATTGAAATTTCTTTTTATCGTTTGCCAAAAAATTCTCTTTCATAGCAGTAATCATAGGTTGAAGCGCAAACTGATTTATAAGATAAATTATTGAAGCCGGCATAACTATTATCCCGAATATTGCCTGGTATTTTGACTCCATCACCGCATCAAGCGCATACCTTGGCGCATTTATAAGATAGTTAGAAATTAAAGAAAATCCAAAAGCGAAAAATCCGAGCTTTATAAGCTTAAGAGAACCGTTAGCGGTATTACTCCAACCCAAAGAATCATTGTATTTTCTTGAAATCGGAATATCTATAAATACCAGAAATAAAAGACAGGCAAATAGTAAAACAAGGCTTGAAACAATGATATTCTTTGTAATAAAATCCACAACGAAAAACAGAATTATTGAAAACATACATCTGAAAAACATTGATTTGCCTGCAATATCCAACCGGTTATTTTTTTGAAATATGCCGTGAAAAACATCACAAAAAGCTTCCACCGCCTTGACAGTACAAAGTATTACAAACAAGAAAAGTTTATCGCCACTATATGAGTTAATAAAACTAAAGGCAACTGCAATAATTATCATTATGACAGTTGTCAATAATCTGTTAAGTATAAACACATTGTCATTTAGTGCCTTTTTAGTTTCAGTTACCTGATAAGTTCTGCCGGAATATAATGCGATCGCGTAAAAGATGCATGATGTAGCAAAGCAAAAATTAAACACTCCCGCTACGCTTACACCATTTATTCTCGTAACAATCATCATAAAAAACAGCGAATTAAAAGAATAGAAACCGCTACCTAACGTATTCCAGATAAATTGCTTTTTCAAATTGTTTTTCATTTTTTACTTCCCGTATTTCTATTACCCGTTCTTGCCTTTATTTGTACCCTGACTTTGTTGGCAGACGAAAAGATAAGTACAATATCAAGCAGCAGAAAAATAAAACCTGCGGCTAATTGAGCTGAATCTTCGTGGACCTTAATAATGGCAACTCCGGCATATCCTATCCCAAAAATAATACCTATGATAAAAACAGATAATATCACTATTAACGGCCATCTTGCCCACCCGCTTACTTTGGCGTTTCTCGCCATATCTATTGTATCATTAAAAATCAATTTGAAGAGCAAATTAAACAAATAATTCATTACAAAACATCTCCATAAGCCATATTCACTATCGTTCATATAGCTTTTTACAAAGCCCGAAAACACCTATACCTAATACGATACACATTGCAACAATGCCGGGAATAATCCAATTCTTCTTCCATTTATACTGTTCAATCCTTGTCGTCATATCCCGAACGGTAAATGTCGAAAATATTTTTTCAACCTCAGCAGAAGTTGAATCCGAAGGATTATAGCAGGTGATCACATAGGTTCTGCCGCCTGCGACCGTGACATACTGCGTAGAAGTGTAAACACCCCCGCTATCTTTCAAAGTTTCCGTGATCTTGGCAAATTTTCTTGAATCATTTTCAATAATTTCAAATGTCTTGTTTGAACCGCCATACAGTGACAGCATTTCACCGATTTGAGCCTCGGTAAGGTTTTCCGCATCATAAACCGATGATGAAAAATTATCGGCAAAACGGGAAATTCTTATCTGCGTCTTAGTATCCTCTGAAACAGCAATCAATTTAAGGTCGTTCAAATCAAAATATGAAGCGACTACCTCTTCATCTAAATTTAATCTTTCGGCTATATCTTCCACATCTGACGCTTCTGTAGATATCGCAAAGCTATCGTCAATTTCAATGGTAAAACCACTTCCACCCTTAAATGCGGAAAAAAACAACACGGCAATTACAGCAAGCATAGCTGAAAAAAAGCGAACACTTTTAACCATTCGGGTCACCTACCGTTTTGTATTTTTGCGGCAGTAAGAGTGTTATTCATCAGTACCGCTATTGTCATCGGCCCGACACCGCCGGGAACCGGAGTAATATAACCGGCTATCTTTGATATTTCTTCAAAACAAACATCGCCGCACAGCTTACCGTTATAGCGGTTCATGCCAACATCAATTACAACAGCGCCTTTTTTAACCATATCAGCGGTCAGAAAACCCGCCTTTCCTACCGCAGATACTAAAATATCGGCATTTCGAGTTATTTCAGATAAACATTTCGTTTTGGAATGACAAATCGTAACAGTGCCGTTTCGATGCAACAAAAGCATTGCCATAGGTTTTCCTACAATATTAGATCTGCCGATGACAACGCAATTCTTACCTTCAATATCAATTCCGTAAAAATCCAGTATATGTATTATTCCTGCCGGTGTGCACGGCAAAAACTCAAAGTTACCAAGCATTATTCTTCCAACATTCGAAATATGAAATGCGTCAACATCCTTTTGAGGCGATATAGCCGCAATCACCGCCTGCTCGTCAATATGATTTGGTAAAGGCAACTGACAAAGTATGCCGTTAACATCTTTATCGGAATTAAGAGTTTTAATTAACGAAATCAATTCATCCTGTGTTGTATTTGCGTCTAAACGATACTCAAATGATTTAATGCCCACAGCGTCACAAGCATTCTTTTTATTATTAACATATATTTGAGAGGCAGGGTCATCACCCACTAAAATCACGGCAAGTCCTACCGTTATACCATCTTCACTTAAAGCTGCAACTTCTTGTGCGACTTTATCTTTTAAACTCTTTGATACTAATTTACCGTCTAAAATTTTACTCATTGTTATCCTCTTTTTGCATACTTATTTGATTATCATTATTCTCAACTGAAGAAAACACCTCAACATAAGCATAGTTTTCGACAGAGTTTGCCATTTTCTTTTTAATTACTATCAGTGTTATCACTGATGACAGACATATCAATAATGACAGCGCACAAGATATTTTTATCGGACCGAGCATAAGGCTGTCCGTTCTCAATAATTCAATTATTGCTCTGCCAAATCCATACCATATACAATAATATAAAGCCACTTCACCGCTAAACAATCTTTTTTTGCTTAACCTGTGCAAAACAAAAAATCCCGCGATGCACCATACTGATTCATACAAAAAGCATGGATGTACAAGGCCTTCCCCCATTTCAAGTACTGTTCTTTCACTTTGCATACCCCAAAAACTGCTGCCTGTAAAAGAACCGTATGCCTCCTGATTCATAAAATTCCCCCAACGACCTATTCCCTGCCCAATAAGAAATGATATCGAAGCCAAATCAAGTGCGTCAAGCACATTTATTTTTTTAAATTTACACATCAGCGTTCCGCAAACAGCAGCGCCGATAATCCCGCCGTAAATTGCAAGACCGGAAAAGCCAGAATTTGTCCCAAATCCGAAAAACTCGGAAATACCGGATATACTTTTTTCACCGTCAAATATAACATAATAGGTGCGCGCACATAGTATTGCCACAGGTGTAGTTATGAGCACAACATCAAGAAGCTTATCAAAATTTATATTTAATCTGCCGGCATTCTTTGCACCGTATAGTATTGCAAGCAAAAACCCTGTTGCGATAATAATACCGTACCAATATATATCCCATCCGTCTTTTCCGATGGGTAATGTAAATGCAACAGGTCGTATTCTTAAATGGATACCGAAAATAACAACGCTATATGTCGACATAATTTAAGAACCCTCCAATGGTGCTATTACCGAAAGCACCGATAAATCTTCGTCAAAAACATCAATACGCTTAAGCACATCATCATAACTCACGGTTTTTAACAATTTAATTTTTTCAAATAAATCATAATCGTATACTGCACATTCGGTAAACGAAAGTGCAATCGCCTCAACGCTGTTAAACGCCTTTATTGCATCGCCGTATAAAGCACATTTAACAGCAGAAAACAGTTTTTTATCAAAACCGTGTTCACGTATATTCTCAATTTCAGAATTTATTTCTTCTGCTACTCGTTTAGGATTTGATGATTCGCCCGAAAAAATCACACACGCATAATCTCTGCCGGTAAAGTACTCAAATTCAAATTCATCATTTATAAGACCCTCGACCATAAGCCTTTCATATAGTGGTGAAGCTTCACCGCAAATAATCTCAAGTAAAAGCTCAACGCACACCTTACTTTTAAGCCTGCGATAAGGTGAATTGATTTTTTGTTTATAACCGTAACAGAAAATCGGAGTAAGTATAGGAAGCTTCTGCTCTATAAAACTCTTCTTTATCGTAGCGGGTTCCTCAAAACCCATTCTTTGGATACACACAGGCTCACATGGCTTAATTGACGATTCAATCTTTTTAAGCACCTCGCTGGTGTCAACATTTCCCGCTATGCATAAAAACATATTTGACGGATTGTAAAAAGTTTCATAACAATTATATAATAAATTACTATCGATTTTTGCGATAGAATCAACAGTACCGGCAATATCAATTCTTACTGCGTGTTTTATATACATCGCCGAAAGCATATTGAAAAGGACTCTGAAAGCCGGACTGTCGTCATACATTTTTATTTCCTGACCTATAATTCCCTGCTCTTTTTGAATAGTCTCTTTTGTAAAATACGGCGATTGAACAAAGTCAAGCAAAATACATAGATTTTCATAAAATCTGTCACTGCAAGAGAATAAATAGCATGTGCGGTCAAACGAGGTAAAAGCATTTGCCATTGCTCCGGTTTTTGCATATTTTGTAAAAGCATCACCATCCTCGCTTTCAAAAAGCTTGTGCTCCAAAAAATGCGCAATTCCCTCCGGAACGCTGATCGCTTCTCCACCATTTTTAGAAAAACAAGTATCTATCGAACCGTACTTGGTACCGAAAATCGCATAGACGGATGTATGTGAAGGTTTCTCACAAATATACACACTGAGACCGTTATCAAGCGTTGCAAGCGTATAGCTTTCACCAATATCGCTTTCAAAAACCTGCTTTTGCATCACTCACCCTCCTCAGAAACATTTGGTGATAAATTATATACCGTATGCAGTTTTACCGACTTTGCGGCGTTTGTAACAGCCTGCTTATCAACTCTTGCAACTGCAAGTACGAAATCTTCGGGTGAAATCTGAATGTTTGAAGAACTCTTTATTGTATACCATGCATCAATTGCTTCTTGATGATCTCCATAACCGTTGAGTAAATTAATAATCGCTTTTTTGGATGATTCAAACTCAAAATCAGAAAAGCTTCCGCTTTTAATTACTTCAAGTTGACGGAGTATCTCAGCTTCAGCTCTTTTTGCGTTTGAAGCTTCCACACCGCTATCAACAATTAACAGGCCTTTTCTTTTTTCAATTGTTGCAGAGCAGTAATAGCATAAGCTCATTTTTTCACGGACATTACTGAATAACCGTGAATACGGACCACCACCGAAAATATCGCACATAACTGTAAGCGCCGCGTTGTTTTTATCATCAGCCTTATCGACAGAAAATCCCATAACGAGCTTGCCCTGCGAAATATCCAAATGTTCTTCAACACGCCTTGCGGCACATATAGAACGCGTAGGTTTGCTGTCTAAAACTGATTTTGCGCTGCTTCTGTCAAAGGCCGAAAGGTATGATTTAATATTATCAAATGTGTTTAAAGGCAAGGTTTTTGAAATTACATTAACAACAATAGTCGCACTCTCTATCAAATCACGCCAAGCCGCATAGAGACCTTCAGGAGTTACTTTCTCAATTTGTTCAACGGTGCCGCATTTTGATATGCCATAAACATCATTTTTATACATTTCTTCAACCAATCGACGCCTGGCATATATTCTTTTTTCCGCCATTTCGCCGCGTATGTGCTCAATAGCCTTACGCTTTTCTCTTTCAACATCACTATTGAAAAACGCACAATTTTCTACACGAGGTTCAAATATTAAGTGATTCAGTAATTCAACTGCTTTATTCACCAAGTTTTCTCCGTCAAGTGCATATTTATCATCAATTACCGATATAGCCACTTTAAGTAACTGATAATCACCCACTTTTTCCGCAGATGCTGAAAGAGAAGCCGAATACAGCTTATTTAATTTGAAATTAAGCCTTGAAAAATCAGGATAATCCTTACTGCAGGTCGTTAGTATAAAAGGCAAAAGCGCAAAGCTTGCAACACTGTTCTTATCAAGCGGTAAATAAAAATTGTAGGAAATATAAGTCGTTTTAAATCTATCGTTTTTAATAAAAAATCCTTGCGCCTGATTACCGAGCGCAACACTGTTTTCAAGCATTTTTACCCTCCGTATACTCTCCGAGAATTGTAACGCCGAAACTGCGAAGCATATCAGCCAATGTGCATAAAGGCAAACCGTATACATTGAAATGATCGCCGGAAATTCCGGTTATAAATATGGTTGATATCCCCTGAATGGCATATGCGCCGGCTTTATCCAACGGGTCGCCGGTTTTGACATATGCAGATATTTCAGTATCACTTAAATTGCGAAAATTAACTTCGGTAACTACAGCACGTGTATCCGATTTGTCATTACTCATTACTGTTATCCCGGTTATTACCGAATGTGTTTTTCCCGACAATGCTTTAAGCATGCTCACCGCATCTGCCTCATTTTCGGGTTTGCCGAATATTCTATTGTTTATAACAACAACCGTATCGGCGGCAATAATTATATCATCGGTATCGATACTATTTACTACGGCTAAAGCTTTTTCGTATGACAGGCGCTTTATTTCCTCAGTCACCGGAACATCCGGACGGATTGTTTCATCAATATCTTCAGACACAACCTTAAAATCAATACCTAAAAGCGACAACAGCTCACGCCTCCTTGGCGATTTAGAGGCAAGAATCAATCCCACATAGCAACACTTCCTGAACATTTTGTTTATTTTAGCACAAAAGCTGATGATTTGCAACATAAACTATAGTTTTTACTTGTATTTGTACACATCATATGGTATAATAACCTACAACAATATGTATAGGTGGTTGATTTTTTATGAAATGTCCGTTTTGCGCATTTGAAGAAAGCAAGGTTATAGATTCCCGCCCTACAGATGAAGGCGAGCGCATCAGAAGGCGCCGCGAATGCCTTAAATGCGGCAAGCGCTTCACAACCTATGAAATCATTGAGAGTCTGCCTATTATCGTCATTAAAAAGGACAAGTCCCGCGAAGTGTTTGATCGCCAAAAGCTGATGAACGGTATGCTTCGTGCTTGTGAAAAGCGTCCGGTTTCGATTGAAACGCTTGACCGCGCTATTGACGATATTGAGGCGCTTATTCAAAACTCGCTCGACCGTGAGGTAAAAAGTGAAAAAATCGGCGAGCTCGTTATGGAGAAGCTTAAGGAAATTGATGAGGTTGCGTATGTTCGGTTTGCTTCGGTATACAGGCAGTTCAAAGATATAAATACATTTATGTCGGAGCTTAATAAGCTACTCGAAAATTGAGGATAACAATGGACAATAACAAACTGTTAGCTGAGCTCTTACTGCCGGGTATAGATAAAACTCCCGATTACTACGAGCAATTATATCCGCAACGCAACTTACCCGAAGGTGCGCGAGTTACAAGAGTGGCTCCAAGCCCCACAGGATATTTGCATTTAGGCACGCTTTTTACATCTCTCATTAACAGAATAACCGCCACAACTTCGGGCGGCGTATTTTACACCAGAATTGAGGATACCGATAAAAAAAGAGAAATAGAGGGAGGCATTGCCGATATTATAGGCGGTCTTAACCGTTTCGGTATTTCGATTGACGAAGGCTTTGTGAGTGAAAACCGAGAAAAAGGTGATTACGGTCCTTATAAGCAAAGTCTAAGGGCGTATATATATCAGTGCTATGTAAAAGACCTTTTACGCAGAGGTCTCGCATATCCTTGCTTTTGTACCGCAGAAGAGCTGACGGAAATGCGTGAAAAACAGGAAAGGCTCAAGATACGCACGGGATACCACGGTGAATGGGCAGAGCACAGAAATATAACATATGCCGAAGCAAAACGGCTTATTGATGAAGGAAAATCTTTTGTTATCAGGTTACGCTCGAGTGGTGATGAAAGCCGTCGGGTAATTTTCGATGATGTAATTAAAGGCAAAATTGAAATGCCGGAAAATGATGAAGATTTTGTGATCCTGAAATCTGACGGTATACCCACCTACCATTTTGCCCACGCCGTTGATGACCACCTTATGCGTACGACACACGTATTCAGAGGCGATGAGTGGATTTCATCTGTTCCAAAGCACTTGGAACTATTCAAAATTTTAGGCTTTAGACCTGTAAAGTACGGACACATATCCCCTATTATGAAGCTTGACGGCGACGCGAAGCGCAAAATTTCAAAAAGAAAAGACCCTGAAGCCGCCGTTCGCTTTTTTGCGGAAGAAGGTTATCCTGCAGAGGCGGTTATCGAGTATCTTATGACCATTGCCGCGTCAGATTTTGAGGACTGGCGACGCGCCAATCCCACATCCGATTACAGATGCTTTAAATTCAATCCTAAAAAGATGAGTGTTTCAGGCGCCCTCTTTGACAATAATAAGCTAAACGATGTCAGTAAAATAATCATTTCGAAAATGAAAAGCGAAGAAGTGTATTCTTTACTTTCTAATTGGGCGAAGGAATTTGACGGTGAATTTTACGGGTTGTTAACCGAAAGCCCCGATTATACAAAGCGAATGTTAGCGGTTGACCGTGACGGAGCAAGGAATGCGCGTAAGGATATTGCGAAATGGAACGAGACAAAGGAATACTTTGCCTACTATTTTGACCGCCTGTTTTCACCGGAATATTCATTGCCTGAAAGAGTAACGCCGCAAGATGCCAGAGCTTTTCTTGATAAATATAAGGCAGTTTACGATGCTTGCGATGACAGGCAATCTTGGTTTGATAAAATCAAAGCTATTGCGCCGCAGATAGGTTTTGCTGCTGAAACAAAAGAGTATAAAGCTCAGCCCGATAGTTTTAAGGGTAGTGCCGGCGACTTAAGCGGAGTTTTGAGATTGGCTGTTACCGGCAGAATTAACACACCCGATCTTTGCGGCATTATGAGTGTTTTAGGGCGCGAGAAATGTATAAACAGAATAAATAACTATATTGATAATATTTAAGAGGCAATTTTTATGGAAGATAATTCAGTACTGTCTAACAAGGAATCAAACGCCAATTTTATTCACGATTTTATTGACGAAGATTTAAAAGAAGGCGTTTATAATAAAGTTCAGACGCGCTTTCCTCCTGAACCTAACGGCTATCTGCATATCGGCCACGCGAAAGCTATATGTATAGATTTCGGTACAGCTGAAAAATACGGTGGTGTTTGTAATCTGCGACTTGATGATACAAATCCCACCAAAGAGGATGTTGAGTATGTGGACGCAATAATGGAGGATATTAAGTGGCTGGGCTTCAACTGGGCAAATGTTTACTATGCCTCTGATTATTTTGATTTCATTTATGAATGCGCGCTGAGACTTATCAATAAGGGGCTTGCATATGTTGATGAATCGACCGCGGATGAAATTCGGGAAATGCGCGGAACCCTGACCGAACCTGGTATTGATAGTCCGTACAGAAATCGTCCGATAGACGAAAACAAAGAGCTATTCGGTAAAATGACAAATGGTGATATTGACGAAGGCAAAATGGTGCTTCGAGCAAAAATCGATATGTCATCCTCAAACCTTAATATGCGTGACCCGGTCATTTACAGAGTTTTAAAAGCACATCATCACCGGACGGGTGATAAGTGGTGTGTTTATCCTATGTATGATTTTGCGCATCCCCTTTCAGATGCAAAAGAAGGTGTAACGCATTCGCTTTGCTCCCTTGAGTTTGAAAATCACCGTCCGCTTTACAACTGGGTTTTACAGGCGGCTGACATTGAAAATCCGCCTCGACAAATCGAATTTGCAAGAATGAATGTAAACTATACACTTACAAGCAAGCGCAAATGCTTAAAGCTTGTTAAGGACGGTTTGGTTTCCGGTTGGGATGACCCGAGAATGGCAACCATCTGCGGTATGCGTCGCCGCGGTTTTCCAGCTGAGGCAATCAGAGATTTTGTTGAAAAAATCGGTGTTTCAAAGGCATATAGCGTTATCGACTATGCCCTTTTGGAGTCTTGTATAAGAGATAATCTTAATCAAAACGCAGAAAGAGCTATGGCGGTACTACGACCTCTTAAAGTTATTGTTGATAATTATCCGGCCGATAAAACCGAAGAAATAAGCGTTGAAATCAATCCCAACAAACCCGAGCTTGGGAATAAAACGGTCACATTTTCACGAGAAATATTTATTGAGCAGGATGACTTTATGTTGGATCCTCCCGGCAAATATTTCAGGCTTTGCCCTCAAAAAGAGGTAAGACTCAAAGGTGCTTATTATATTAAATACGCCTCCCACGAAACTGACAGCGCGGGTAATATAATTGCCGTACACTGCACTTATGACCCTGAGAGCCGCGGCGGTGAAACACCGGACGGCAGAAAGGTCAAGGGAACGCTTCACTGGGTAAGCAGCGCCGGTGCGATAAAGTCTACCGTAAGGCTTTATGACAGACTCTTTAATGTTGAGAACCCGAGTGATGAAGAGGGTGTTTCATCGTTTGCAGATAACCTTAACCCCGAGTCGCTGAAAATCCTTGAAGGCTGTCTTATAGATAAGCAGATTGTCGGCGCAAAGCCCGGAGATACCTTCCAGTTTATGCGCCAGGGATATTTTACTGTTGATAAAGACTCAAAAGAAGGAGCGCTTGTCTTTAACCGCACAGTGGCGCTTAAGGACTCGTTTACGAAAAATAAATGATTAAGGTAAAAGAAATTATAAATTACTTAGACTGTGTTTTTCCCATAAATACCGCTTGTGATTTTGATAATGTCGGTTTGCTTGTGGGCGATGAAAACAGCGAGACTAATTCTGTGGTTGTCGCGCTGGACTGTGATGTAAACACATTTGATTTTGCGATACAGAACGGTGCAAATCTAATTATTACACACCACCCGGTGATTTTCGACCCGTTAAAATCAGTAAAGGAAAATGATATAGTTTTTCTGTTGATAAAAAACGGCATATCGGTAATATCCATGCATACAAACCTTGATGTTGGTGACGGCGGTGTCAACGACACGCTCTGTGAGTATTTAGGTCTTACCGAAATTAAGCCATATACTACAGTTGACGGTTATCTGCTTAAGTACGGCAGGACTGATAAGCATTCAGCCGATGAGTTCGCGTTGCACATTAAAAACAATCTTGGCGGATTTGTCAGATATGTTGCGGGTAAAACTCCGATTAACACCGTGCTTGTCTGCTCCGGTTCAGGCGGCAGTTACTTGGATGAGGCAATAGTTGGCGGATTTGATGCATATGTAACGGCTGATGTAAAGCAAAATCATTTTATTTCCGCAATTAACGCCGGTATATCGCTTTTTGACGGCGGGCATTTTTCCACCGAAAACATTATTGTTGAACCTCTTTGTAAACGCCTTAAAGCCGAATTCCCAAACACTGCGTTTACCGCTTATATGCCGGATAGCATTAAAACGGTTTAATATAAATGTAAATAAAAGCTTAGCCGACACCAAATGGTGCCGGCTTTAGTTTTACTTAAAGGATGGCGGAGTGGTTTTTGTATCTGAAAACTTATTGTCTCCGGGCGAAGGCTCAGACATACTGAAATACATTTTTGCCGCCTTAGTTGTACCAAAATCGCGGTTTGAGCCACTATTCTGAACCTTATTAAACGCCTCTCTGAAAAGAGCGTTATGAGCTTCTTCACGGTTTAAAAGGAAGTCAATGGTTTCCCTCACCTTTTTATCGTTTATTTGTCTGTATAGATACTCATAAACCACTTTCGCCCTCTGCTCTGACGCAATATTTGAAAGCAAGTCAGCGCACAGGTCGCCGGTAACCGATACATAATCCCCAGTCCACGAATAGCCTGAAGCGTTTATAAGTCCGGGGTTAAGTCCTAAAATAACATGAGTTTGTATTTCTCCCGCCGGAACTTTGCTTGCATCAACATCGTGCCCATTTAGCAAGTTAATAGTTGTCGCCACCATTTCCATATGGCCAAGCTCCTCCGCGGCTATATCAAGAAATAAGTCTTTAATTTCGGGGTCTTTTATCCTGAAACTCTGTGACATATACTGCATTGCCGCCTTAAGCTCACCGTTTGCACCGCCTAATTGCTCGTGCATCAAAGCCGCGTATTGCGGATTTGCTCTTTCCACTTCTACGGGATGAAAAAGCTGTTTTTCATGTTTGAACATAATAATTACTTCCTGCGCTTATTATTCACAAAAGTATATTTCAATATTCAAATAAAAATATTATCATAATATACAAGCCTCTTTACATAATCTCAAAACAGAGAAAGAAAAGAGGCTGAAAATATGCGATACTTTATTATTACAAAAAAGCAGATAGCTTTAGCGACTGCGATACTTGTTTGCGCCGCAATTACCGTTATTACATCAATTTCGGCTTTTGCAGGTTCAGATAGAAAGCTGCCGATTTACTGTGTTGACACACCCGATAAAAAAATTGCGATAAGCTTCGACGCGGCATGGGGAAATGATGATACGCATAAACTTGTGGAAATTCTCAAAGAATATAATGTGCCCGCCACATTTTTTGTAGTAGGCGCGTGGGTTGATAAATATCCCGAGTCGGTAAAGGAGCTGTCAGACGCAGGTCACCACATACAAAATCACTCAAACACTCACCCGTATATGACACAAATGTCACCACAAAAGATGACAGATGAACTTACTTCCTGCAACGAAAAAATCAAAGAAATTACCGGTACTGCCCCAACGCTGTTTCGCCCACCATACGGAGATTACGACAACACAGTAATTGAAACGGTTGAAACTCTTAAAATGCATACAATACAGTGGTCTGTCGACTCCCTTGACTGGAAGGATAATGCAACTGCAGACAGTATATACCAAAGAGTAACAAGTAGAGTTACAAACGGCTCAATCGTACTTTTCCATAACGACGCAGAGCACACACCCGAAGCATTACCAAACATACTTAAAACACTCAAGGACGAGGGGTATGAGTTTGTATTTATTGATGATTTGATTATGAAAGATAACTACACCATAGACCATACAGGCAAACAGATACAAAACACCGGCGGCAATTAACCGCCGGTGTTGATAGTATTATTCTAAACCAATTTGTGCCTTTGATACAACCTTACCACCCTGAAATGTTACATTTGCGTTAGCACCGACCGTTCCTTCGCCAGACCATTGATATATTTCGGTTTTATATTCTTCATCGCCAATATCAACATTTGAGCCTAATGTTCCTTCACCACCAACAATTTCACAAACCTCATCATAAGTCATACCTGTTTCGATTTTTTCAAATTCATCTCTCGAAATTGTGGCTTCTGACTTTATAATATCTGCATCAGTATTTCTTGTTAATCTGTTGGTATTACAACCGCAAAACACCATCAATAACACACCCACCACAATAATAGAAACAATAACTTTTTTCATAATTTCCTCCTTTTGTCCTATAACAGGACAATAATTGTTTGTATAGATGGTACCATAAAAATTGTCTTATGTCAAGACAAAATATTATGGTGGTGAGATATATGGCAAGAATAATCGACGGAGACAAAATGAATTTAATAGGAGGCAAACTAAAAGCAATCAGGGAGAGTAAAAAGATGAGCCAGCAAATGCTGTCAAATAAGCTTGAACTCTTGGGCGTTTATGTTTGTCGCGGTTCAATTTCGCGAATTGAGGACTATCAAAGAACTGTAACTGATATTGAGCTTTTTGCAATTTGTAAAGTACTGAATTTAAATATTAACGAATTACTGGAGCAGTAATCCTGTTGGTGATGTTATACCGCACAAAAAGCTCCGGCTATGCGAGATTTCACATAGCCGGAGCTTTATTATACAATTATTCAGCTTTCATAATTTTTATAAAATCTTCTCCGGACATCTTTTCGTTTTCAAAAAGTTGCTTGGCTACTTCGTGAAGCTTAGGCATCGCGGATTTAAGAATTTCAACAGCCTTTTTATACTGGGTCATAACAACCGATTCAATTTCATCATCAATAGCCGCGGCGGTCTTTTCGGAATAATTTGGCGTTGACGAAAAATCACGACCTAAGAAAACCTCATTATTATCATTGCCGTAGGTAACAAGACCTAATTTTTCGCTCATACCGAAACGGGTAACCATCTTACGAGCAAGGTCTGTAGCCCTTTCAATATCATTGGAGGCACCGGTACAAATATCATCCTGCGTAAGCTGCTCCGCCGCTCTGCCGCCGAGCAGAGAACAAATCTGTTCAAGCATTTTATTACGGCTTATGTGTCCCTTATCCTCTTCGGGGAGATACATAGTATAACCTGCCGCCATACCGCGCTGAATGATTGAAATCTGGTGAACAGGGTCCTGAGTCGGCAGGAAGTAGGATACAACGGCATGTCCCGCCTCGTGATATGATGTAACAAGCTTATCCTTATCGCTTACAACATGGGATTTCTTTTCGGTACCCATAACTACCTTAACAGTAGCCTCTTCAATTTCCTCTTGCGTAATAGCTTTTTTACCGTGCCGAACAGCTAAAAGCGCCGATTCATTAAGGAGATTTTCAAGGTCCGCGCCCGTGAAACCGGAGGTTGACTTTGCGATGGTCTTAAGGTCAACATCGGGACCTAACGGCTTCCCTCGGGAGTGAACTTTCAAAATCTCTTCCCTTCCCTTTACATCGGGATAGTTAACTGTAATTTGCCTATCAAATCTGCCGGGACGAAGAAGTGCTTTATCAAGTATATCAGGTCTGTTTGTAGCCGCCATAACTATAACGCCCTCGTTTTCGCCGAAACCGTCCATTTCAACAAGCAACTGATTAAGAGTCTGCTCGCGTTCATCGTGACCGCCGCCGAGTCCCGCGCCGCGCTGGCGACCAACAGCGTCTATTTCATCAATAAATACAACAGCAGGGGCGTTTTTCTTTGCCTCATGAAACAAATCACGAACGCGAGACGCACCAACGCCGACATACATTTCAACGAAATCCGAACCTGAAATGGAAAAGAACGCAACATCAGCTTCTCCGGCTACCGCACGGGCAAGCAGCGTCTTACCGGTTCCGGGAGGACCGACAAGCAATACGCCTTTAGGAATGCGAGCGCCAAGCTCATTAAACTTCTTGGGGTCCTTTAGGAACTCGACAATTTCAGCCATTTCTTCTTTTTCCTCATCAGCGCCCGCAACATCAGCAAATGTTGTCTTCTTTTTATTATCTACACGCTTAGCTTTTGACTTACCGAAGCCGAATGTTTTATCAGTGCCCATTGTTGCATTCATACGACGCATCATAAATATCCAGAAAATTACAAGCGCACCGATGAGTACAACGGTAGGCAACATACTGAGAATCCAGGAGCCTTGACCGCCGCGGGTTACATCATACGCAATTTCTTTGCCTTTTCCTTCTTCAGCATCCTGGTTTATCTGAAGTACGGTATCGTTAACATCGTTATAAAACATTGAAGCGTCAGCAACGGTATAATGATATGTCTTACCGTCAGACCTGAGCTTGTATGTCAACTCGCCGCTGTAAAGATTGATATTAAACTCCGAAACCTTATTATTCTTTACAAGCTGTACAATCTCGTAATACTTTGTCTGCGTTGCCTTTTTTGTAACAGTTGTCATCAAAACATATGAAAGTATCATTATAATCGGAATACCGATGTATAAAAGTGTGCGTTTAAGATTCTTATTCAAAAGAAAATTCTCCCTTCTTATCTTTCATAAACCGCGGGCGATAAAACGCCTACATATGGTAAATTTCTGTATTTTTCATCGTAATCAAGACCGTATCCGACAACAAATTTATCGGGTATTACTTCACCAACATAGTCTGCAACAATATCTGATCTACGATTCTCGGGTTTGTCAAGAAGCGCACAAATCTTGATGCTTGCGGCATTCCTGTCAGCCAAAATATTTTTAAGATATGCAAGCGTAATTCCTGAATCAAGAATATCCTCAACTATGAGAATATCACAGCCATCCGGATTAATGTCAAGATCTTTTTTGAACTTTACAACTCCTGTTGTTTTTGTTCCGCTGTATGAGGATACCGCCATAAAATCAATCCGACAGTCACAAGTAATTTCACGCAATAAATCTGATAGAAACACAACTGCACCCTTAAGAACACTCACCAACAGCAAATTCTTGCCCTCATAGTCCTTAGAAATTTGCCGACCTAAATCCTTACAAATCTGCTTAAGCCTCTCTTCAGATATTAAAACTTCAAGCACATCTTCTTTTTTCATTTTGTAGTATTTCCCCCTAATACAGTTTCATAACCGATTTTATAAACAAATTTACTATTTTCGCTTGCCGCGGCGCGCTCCGCAACGCCGAATTTGCAAACCCATACAACACCCAAATCATCGGAAATTACAGGTAGCGACTCACGCTCGATTAAAGGCACAGAGTTTTCGTTAAACAAACCCTTGAGGGTTTTTGTACAACCTCTGCCTAATAGTCTGATTTTATCGCCCGGTTCACGGTTACGAATTCTTAATTCGCCAACTATTTTATCACAGTCAATCAAGTTTTTTAATAACAAATTATTAATTTTTTGATTGTTTTTTATTAAAGCGTAATTCAGCCTTTCAAAATTTACCGTATACTCGACTTTTTCATTTTCGGAGAATATTTTTATAATACCCTTTTGCCGCACGGCATAGTATCCGTTTTGCATACTGCACCTACCGCCGTTTACCGCGACTGAAAACAGACTATCGGTATGAAAACAGTCGAGTACTTCTCCAGTTTTATCAAGGCAAAACATCCGTAAAATGCGATGGGATATCGCAGGTCCGTATTTGGTCAGGTTATCAACACGCAGACCGGTTTTTGTAAGCATCCGTTCATATTTATTTTTTGCAAGATTATCAAGCATATCGCGGTCAAACGCGAGTTGCAAAGAAGTGTTTGAAACATTATTTTCCAATGATGGATTTAATCGCTTTAGAACCGGCACAACACTGTGTCTTATAAGATTTCTTGAATAATCGTCACTCAGATTTGTACTGTCCGTAACATAGCTGAGATTATTCTGTCGGCAATAAGCTTCAATTTGTTCCCTTGTACAGAATATAAGAGGTCTGATAAACTTTCCCCGCTTCGGCGGTATTCCACAGAGACCGTTTATACCGCTTCCGCGAGTGAGGTTAAAAATAACTGTTTCAAGATTATCGCTTGCGGTATGCGCGGTGGCTACCGCATCAGCAGACAGTTTACCGAAAAAATCATACCGCATCCGCCTTGCCGCAAGCTCTGTGCTGAGTTTATTCTCTTTTGCAAAAGCCGCTACATCACCTTCGTCGCAAACGAGCCTTACGCCGAGTTTTTCACAGAGCTTTTTAACAAACAGCATATCACTTTCGGATTCTTTTCCCCTTAGCTTGTGGTTAAAATGAGCGGCAAAAACATCAATGTCATATTCACCTCTAAGGCGCAACATAATACTAAGAAGCGCCACGGAATCTGCACCGCCCGAAACGGCAACGGCAAGTGTCTTAACGCCGCATAAAAGGCAAAGGTCGTGAATACTGTCTTTTACCGTACTAAGCATTATCTTATCCTGTCAATCGAAGTAAAGCGAGTATGAGTAGGATCCCAATTAAGCTCGACCTTACCCGTTTCACCGTGACGATTTTTTGCAACAATGCACTCGCTTACATTATCTTCGCTGAAATCTTCTTCATTGTCCCTTTCGTTGTTATAATAAGCGTCACGGTAGAGGAATAATACAATATCCGCATCCTGCTCAATTGAGCCGGAATCACGCAAATCGGCTAAGGTGGGCCTATGTGATTTACCCTTTGTTTCGGTACCGCGCGAAAGCTGTGAGCAAGTAATTATCGGCACATTAAGCTCTTTTGCCATTATCTTAAGATTTCGCGTAATTTCGGAAATTTCCTGAACTCTGTTATCAATTCTGCGCGCAGAGTGCATAAGACCTAAGTAATCAATTATTACAAGGTCAACTTTCTTCATTCTACGCAATTTTGCCTTCATTTCGGGCACGGTTATATCAGAAGTTTGATCAAAGTACAATTTTGCTTTGGAAAGATTTTCGCCTGCTTTTGTCAGCATAGTCCATTCATCCGCGGTAAGCTCGCCCGTTCTTAGTTTCTGGCTCACAACGCCAGATTCACTTGAAAGCAATCTCTGAGCCAACTGATCACGCGACATTTCAAGGGAGAAAAAGCAAACTGTTTTTCCTGTATTGACCGCGACATTTCTGGCAATATTAAGTGCCATAGATGTCTTACCCATACCCGGTCGCGCGCCGAGAATTATAAGGTCTGATTTATTAAGCCCTGTAATCATTCTATCCAAATCACCTATACCGCAAGGTATACCTACATAATCATCGTGCGTCTCGGGATCGGCAATTTTTGAAAGACGATCATATGTTTCCTGTTCAATTATATCTTTAATTGGTGTGAGTCCGGATTTGTCGTTACCCATACGAATATCATATATCCGCTGTTCCGCACTCTCAATCATTCGCTCTGTATCAACGGCGTTTTCATCAATATCTTTGAGAATTCCCTTTGCGGCGGCAATCAGCGCGCGAGCATAGTAACGCTCACGAAGAATACCGATATAAGTCTTTACATTCGCAGATGAAGGAACATTTGTAACAAGCTCGGTCAGATATGCTTTACCACCGGCTTCATCATAAACATTGTTATCCTTCAACTTTTCAAGTAATGATACAAAATCTATTACCTGATTAATTTCAAACATTGTAACAATCGTGTTATATATTTCCTTGTGCTGAGGTATGTAGAAAAACTCAGGTCTAACCATTGTGATAACCTCTGCAATACACTGGGGGTCCATAATCATCGACCCCAACACTGACTGCTCTGCCTCAACCGAATACGGCACTTTAGCGCCGTCAATATCATAAATCAAGTTATCTTTGTTCATACTACTCTTCAACCTTTACAGCAATTTTTGCCGTAATGCCGGGGTATAGCTTAACATCGGCGCTATACTCACCGAAATTTTTAATATCGGCAACCACTAATTTCTTTTTGTCGATGTCGACAGAAAATGAACGGTTTATTTCTTCAGCAATTTCCTTGGATGTTATGCTTCCAAAAAGTCTGCCTGAAGCGCCGCCTTTTGCCTTAAGACAAATACTTTTACCGTCTATCTTTTGTGCGGTAGCTTTTGCGGCGTTAATCTCCTCTTGTTTGTGATGCTCAGCGGCAGCCTTACGACTCTTCATTTCAGACATTGACGCGTTATCTGCCTCTACAGCAAGATTTTTCGGAAATAAAAAATTTCTTGCATAACCGTCCGAAACATTTATGAGTTCACCTTTTTTTCCTTTTGATTTAACATCTGCAAGTAAAATAACTTTCATACAATTAACCCCTTACTTAATTATTAAACTTCGAGAATTACAGGCAGTATCATAGGACTGCGGTGAGTTTTCTGATACAAAAATTTCGAAACGCCGTCTTTGATAATTGTTTTTATGCTGTTCCAGTCCTTAGCGCGGCTGAAGCGGCTACTCTCGAGAACATCAAGTACAACACGCCTGAGTTCTTCCATAAGCTCTTCAGACTCCTTTACATATACAAAGCCCCGTGAAACAACATCCGGACCGGACAGTACCTCTCTGGTCAATGAATCAATAGCAACGGTAACAATAATAATACCGTTATCCGCCAAATGCTTCCGGTCACGCAGAACAATGCTGCCTACATCGCCCACGCCCAATCCATCAACCAAAATTCTGCCCGACGGTACAGAACCTACATTTTTAATGCCGGAATCCGACACCTCAATAACATTACCGTTCGCCGCAACTATTACATTTTCAGGCTTCACACCCATTGTATACGCTAAAGCTCTATGCTTAAATAGATGCTTTTGTTCACCGTGAACCGGCATAAAAAACTTTGGCTTTACGATGCTGAGCATAAGCTTTTGTTCTTCTTGGCAAGCATGACCCGAAACATGAACATCGTACATTTTTTCATATACGACATTTGCTCCGCGTTTCATCAATTCATTAACAACGCGACTCACCAAAATTTCATTACCGGGTATCGGAGTTGCTGAAATAATAATCATATCTCCCGGTATTATTTCAACCTGCCGGTGATCGGAAAACGCCATACGATGAAGCGCACTAAGCGGCTCGCCTTGCGATCCGGTTGTGATAACAACCAACTTTTCGGAAGCATAGTTCTTTATCTGATCAATATCAATCAAAATACCGCTCGGCACTTTAAGATACTTAAGCTCCGCCGCCATTTTGACGACATTAATCATACTTCTGCCGGAAACCGCTACCTTGCGCTTACACCTATGGGCTTCGTCAATTATTTGTTGTATACGATGAATATTTGATGAAAATGTCGCTACAATTATCCGATGACCCTGAGCCTTTCTGAACAGCTTTGCAAAAGATTCTCCAACTATTCGCTCGGACGGAGTAAATCCCGGTCTTTCAGCATTTGTTGAATCTGAAAGCAGCGCCAATACCCCCTGCTTACCAAGCTGAGCAAATCGAGCCAAATCAATGACTTTATCATCAATAGGCGTTGTGTCGATTTTAAAATCGCCGGTTTGAACTATTGTTCCCGCCGAGCAACTGATAGCAAAGCCGACTGCATCCGGTATAGAATGATTGACATGAATAAATTCAACATTGAATTTGCCGAGCTTTACAGAATGACCCGGCTTCACAACATTAAGTACAGCATCGGAAAGCAGACGATGTTCTGACAGCTTATTCTCTATTAGCCCGATAGTCAGACGAGTAGCATAAATTGGAATATTGAAGCTTGATAACAAATATGGTATCGCGCCGATATGGTCTTCGTGCCCGTGTGTTACTATCAATCCTTTAACTTTGTCTTTATTATCCAAAATATAAGTAAAATCCGGAATTACAGCGTCAATTCCCGGCGTTTCCTCGTCGGGAAAGCTCATACCGCAATCAACCAGAATCATATCACCTTCAAACTCGTAAACCGTAATGTTTTTGCCGATTTCACCCAAACCGCCAAGCGGTATTATTCTTATTGGTGAATTACTTTTTTCAGGCGTTATTTTTCTAATTGTTTTTTTCTTTTTTGAAGTACTATTCTTAGTATTCTGCTTTTTATTAAGTTTTTCAACGGGATTTTTTTGATTAAAACCACCGCTGACAAGATTATTTACAGCACTTTTTGCAACAGAAACACTTCCGTTATTTTTGTTAAAACGGTTCTTGCTTTTTGTGTTTTTTTGTGTTTCACCCATTAAAAATATTTCCTCCGTAAAATTGTATGTAAAATAAAAAATCGTAAAATCCAATATTAGTATTGACGGCAATTAAAAATGATAAACACAGTCAAGGCGCTCATTTTGTACCGGTTGAGCCAAATCCTCCGGAAGCTCTGACAGTTTCTTGAAGCGTTTCACATTCGGTAAAAACAGCCCTTATATGCGGCATAATTACCATCTGAGCTACACGCTCACCCGAAGATATCACCTGATCAATATCAGAATGGTTATGAATTGAAATCATTATTTCGCCACGGTAATCACTATCAATTACCCCCACTTTGTTTGCGGGAGCTAAACCTCTTTTAGTTGCGATACCGCTGCGTGCAAATATGAAACCGGCATACCCATCGGGGATTTGTACTGCAATTCCGGTATGAACAAGCACTGTATCGCCGGATTTTACCTTAATATCGCCCTCCGGCAACGCATACAAATCCGCACCTGCAGAAAACTCTGTGCCATATGTCGGAACAATAGCGGTGCTTTTAATTTTAATAAGCTTCACTTTCATTTAACTCACCTACAGAACATCAATATTAATCGTGCCGGCTTTTATACTAACCGCAATTCCTGAAATGTTATCCTCACGCTCAATTATTATATCGACTATTCTGTCTTCAATATTTCTGCGAATAACATTTCTGAGTTCTCTTGCGCCTGTTTTATCAGTATCAGCATTATCTACAATATATTTGCTGACCGACTTATCAAATTTAAGCGCAATATGCCGCTCGGCAAGCGAATTTTTAAGCTCTTCCAGCATTAGCACGGCAATTTTAATTAAAGAATCATAATCAAGCGGGTCAAAAACAACAACTTCATCAACTCTTGCAATAAATTCAGGTCGCAAAAACTCTCTTAATGCCTTAAGCGCTTTATCCCTTGATGCCTGCACCGCGCTCTGCCCAAAACCTAATAGATTGTTACCCCTTTCACTGCCGGCATTTGAAGTCATAACAATCACAGTGTTTTCAAAATTCACAGTTCTGCCCTGCGCGTCAGTAACCCTGCCTTCATCAAGAATTTGAAGCAGTATATTAAGGACATCCGGATGTGCTTTTTCAATTTCGTCCATTAAAATTACGGAGTAAGGCTTTCTGCGCACCTTTTCTGTCAGCTGACCCGCCTCATCATATCCTACATATCCGGGAGGGGCGCCTATCAACCGTGAAACAGAGTGTTTCTCCATAAACTCAGACATATCAAACCTGAGCAGCGTTTCAGGCGTACTGAAAAGCTGCTCGGACAGGACTTTAACAAGCTCGGTTTTACCTACACCGGTGGGTCCGACAAATATAAAGGAAGCCGGTCTTTTCACTGCGCTTGTATGCACTCTTGAGCGTTTTACGGCAGCCGCCACAAGTCTTGTTGCATTGGGTTGACCGATTATTCTCTTATTTAGTCTGTCCTCGAGGTGTGAAAGCCTTGAAAGCTCACTTTCCTCTATCTTTGATGCGGGAATACCCGTCCATAGCTCTATTACTTTTGCCAGCTCCTTTTCGCTGACGGTGTTATCAGACGCGGCTTCATACAAACCATTTGCCGTGTCCTTATATTTCTCGATATCCGCTTTGAGCATTGCCTGCTTTTCGTAATCGGTATTTTCAGGATCGGATGTAAGCTCATCTAATTGCTTTTGCGCTTCGGCAACTTTCTTGTTTGCAATATACAATTCATCTATGGCCTTATTCTCGAGACTTGTACAGGCACACGCCTCATCAAGCAGGTCAATAGCCTTATCGGGCAAAAATCTATCGGTCACATATCTTTCAGATAAAGTAACAGCACACCTCACAATATTATCCGGCACCTTTACGCCATGAAAGCCCTCATAATATGATTTTACACCTAAAAGCACGCTTATAGTATCTTCAACAGACGGCTCCTCAATAACTACCGGCTGAAAACGACGCTCAAGAGCCGCATCTTTCTCAATATATTTGCGATACTCCTTAAAGGTAGTTGCGCCGATAACCTGGATTTCACCGCGTGACAAAGCGGGTTTTAGAATATTTGCGGCGTTCATCGAACCCTCTGCGGAATCGCCGGCGCCTACTAAATTGTGTATCTCATCAATAAAGAGTATTACATTACCGGTCTCCTTAATCTCATCGACAAGTCCTTTAACTCTGCTTTCAAACTGACCTCGAAACTGTGTTCCGGCGACAAGCCCGGTAAGATCGAGCAGGTATATTTCCTTATCACAAAGCCGAGCAGGAGCCTCACCCCTGACTATTTTTTGCGCGAGTCCCTCGGCAATAGCCGTTTTTCCTACTCCCGGTTCACCTATAAGGCACGGATTATTCTTGGAACGACGGGAGAGAATTTGTATCGTCCTGTAAAGTTCTTTTTCTCTACCGACAATATTATCAAGCTTGCCATCTTTTGCACGAGCTGTAAGATTAGTGCAATACTGTTCTAAAAATCTTTTGCGTTTTTTCTTAGGCTTATCGCTGCTTGCACCCTTTTCTTTTTCGTCTGACGACTGTTTTTGAGTGCCGCCAAACATATTTTTAATAAACGGTATTGCCGGTGCGGTACCTAAATCGAATGTGTCGTCATTCAAAGCGCTATCTTCGGCGTCCGGTGACATCATTTCCATAAATTGATCGCTCATTTGCTCAATATCTTCGTCGGTAATATTCATACTCTTGAGCATATCATCAACCGGTTTTATACCAAGTTCTTTAGCGCAAACAAGGCATAATCCTTCAGGTTCGTTTGAAGGGTTCAGCGGATTTGACATAAAAACAACTGCCGGACGCTTTTTACATTTGGAACACAACTTCATTTTCTAAAAAACTCCTCTGATTATACAAACGGTGAATAATTATATAGAAATCTAAACAGATACGAATCTGCTATGTTTTCTTGTGTGAAAAGCCACAAGCCGTTTTCTGTAAAGAACATAAAAATACTGATCGCTGCGCAAAAAACTATTGAAAAAAACACACCTTTTACAAGTCCCATTGTGCCGCCTAAAAATGCATTTATTCTACCGATAAGCGAGACGCTCAAAGTCCTGTTAAGAAATTTAGCTAAAAATCTGGTGAAAATCAGTAATACCCCAACAAGTACAGTGGTGTAAAATCCGCTTGTTATTCTTACGATAAGAGGTTTTGTTACATCCTTGGAAATCTTAGCCGCTGAGTCAGAGGCGCCACTTGATATAGCCGAATCAACATCATATAAAAAGGTTTCTTCGTTTATACCCAATTCCCGGGTATTCCTCTTAATTATGGACGGAAAGGAATCCCAAATCTTTTTAGCAACAGAACCGCCGCCTTCACTGGTTATCTGCTGAATATTTGAAACAATTTTAGGCCCGATTATCTTATCATAAGTAGCATTGGCAAGTGGTGAACTTATTGTAAACGCTATCACAATAGCCGCAATAAAGCCCACTACTTCAATAAATGAACGAATAAAGCCATGTCTTGCCGAAAGAAAAATACTAAGAACAATTATACCGATAATAATCAAATCAAGAATGATACCCATAACTACATTCAATTACCTTTCTTAACAACAATTTTTTGTATTTCACTATCAGTAATTACACATATGGCGTTTGACCCGACAACCGAAATCTTAATTACTCCAAAACCGCAGATATCACTCTTCAGTTTTTCACCGTGCTTGCTGTAGATATTGATTTTGCTGTCACCAATCGAGTAGACGCGACCTCTTGAAAATCTTATATCATTAACTATTCCCTTAATCTCAAACTCATCAATTTTCTTGCCCGAATTTTTAAGCAGCAACACATAGTTGTCACTTTTATCATTTGTTTTATTATAAACTGCCATAACACCTGCATTTGAATAACGCATATGGGCGATTTCGCCGTCAAAATCAAGTTCATTTACTGTAAATTTTGACCATTTAATATAGCGCAGTTTATTATGAGTCACAACAAAAAAGCCGCTACCGGTATTATGAATATCGTATGCGGTATCCTGCCCTAAATCAAGTTTGAATTTCGGATCGGCAGAATTAAAATCATATATTCTTATGCTTGAAAAGATTTTTCCGGATTGAGCATTTAATGTTGATACCGCGATTTTTTTACCCGAGTTAGCAATATCCACTCCGTTAACCATATCTTTAGCAAATTTAATGTTATACAGTTTTTTTCCTTTACGGCTGTATACAGTAACACTGCTTGCATATGAATCAGATTTTGTGACAAGAGCATATTGACCGTCTCTTGCAATATCCGCCGTAATTATTTCATCCTTACTGGTGATTGTATCAACAATTCCGGATAAATTATAGATAATTGCCGTATTCTTACCTTGATCAAACACCAATGCTCTTGTCTCACTTGTAGTAATAACCGGTGATAAAAAACCGTGAACAGAGGAAAACAGCTTTTTACCTCCGTTTGAAAAAATCATAATACTTGTATCTGTAAGCACATAATAATAATTATTTTTGGGAACACAATCAATAACCTGCGCACCTGAAAGCTCTGCGGGAAAACTACCCGAGCCGAATGAATAGAAAAAATTACGGCTGCTTTCAAATAACCCCACCGGCAGTAATACCGACATCAGTATTACCGTTAAAACCGCAACGGCGACAACTGACGCAAACACATAAAGCTTCTTATGCTTATCGCTCTTTGTACCCCTTATTACTCGAATCGACCGATCTTGAGTAATATCACGCTTAATTCTTTTTTCAGAGCGCATCTGCGTACCCTTTGCAGACTTCTGAACTTTTACGCTCTTAGGGCGTCGCCTGGATGTGTGTATCTTTTTCCTTTTATATTCGGGCATAAAAAAACCTCTTAGTAAAAAACTTCTTCCAAAAACAAGCCGTGCGGTGGCAAGGTATCTCCGGCAAGCGACCTGTTCTTATCATTGAATACCGAATTTGCTATGCGGCTTGGTAATTTGCCTAAACCCACTGCGAGCGCAGTACCGGCAAGTATTCTTACCATATTATAGAGAAAACCGTTAGCCGAAATGCTGAAATACACTTTGTTGCCTGCATGCGTTACAACACATTCATTTACATTTCTAATTGTATTCTCAACGCTTCTGCCGGATGAAGAAAAACCTTGAAAATCATGTTCTCCAATAAGTGTTGCGGCAAACTCATTCATAGAACGAATATCGGGTATTGAGTCGATACGATAATAATATCTTTCGTCAAACGGCTCCTTGTCACCGTAATACATACCGTATACATATCGTTTTCCCTTAGCGGAATATCGCGCATGAAAATTTTTATCGACCTCCCTGTAATCAATAACGGCAATGTCATTCGGTAATATCGAATTAAGTCCCTTTAAAAACGCTTCGCGGGGTATATTATCAGCACAATCTATATGACAGAAAAACTGTTTTGCGTGAACTCCGGCGTCTGTACGACTGCAACCGGTAATATTTGTCGGAACCCCTAACAGCTTTTCAAGCGACTCATTTAAAATACTTTGGACAGTAACGGCATTCGGCTGAAACTGCCACCCGTGATAATTAGTACCGTCAAAAGCCAAACAAAGCAATACTCTTTTCATAATTGTCTCTCAGATTAAAGTAATATATTAAGCGCGATTACCCCGCCAGAAAAAGCAACACAAACAACCGCCGCCCACAAATCCAGTAATGAATATTTCATTTGCTTCATGCGAACTCTGCCGACACCGCCATTATAACAGCGGCACTCCATAGCCTCTGCAAGCTCATAAGCACGCCTAACCGATGAAATCAACAGCGGAATTAATACCGGAATCAACGCCCTTATTCTGTCAAACAGTTTGCCGTTTTCAAGATCAGCGCCACGCGCTTTTTGCGCGCTCATTATCTTTTCGGTTTCCTCAACTAATGTGGGTATAAACCTGAGTGCTATTGTCATCATCATAGCAAGCATATGAACCGCCGTTCCAAGGCCGAACACTTTTAAAAACGATAAAAGTGATTCAATTCCGTCGGTTATATCATTAGGTGTTGTTGTGTATGTTAAAACAGAGCTTTGAAGTATCAAAAGTATTATCCTGCTCGCCATATACACAGCACGCATTACACCCGAAGTTGTAATAGTGAAATGCCAAAAAGCAATAAGAACCGTACCTGCGCTACCGTAAAAAAGGTTTATCAAGGTAGTAAAGATGATTATGGGAAGAATTGTTTTAATATTCTTTATAAACATTTTTACAGGCACGCCGGAGATTATAATAATAACTATTGTCAAGACGGCGGGTATTATAAGCGAAAATACATTTTTAGTTAAGAATAAAAATATAATGTTTAAAATCAATAAGAGTATTTTTGATCTTGGATCCATACGATGTATCGGCGATGAACTTTCAAAAAATTGACCGAAGGTAATATCCTTAAGCATATCTGCCACCTGCGGCTATGCTGCACAGATACTCTACCGCATCATCGGTTGTAAAAATATCTGTCCTAATACCACTGTTTTTTTTCTTTAAAGATGTTAAAACTTTTGTGACCAGCGGAACAGAAAGTCCAATACCTTCAAGTTCTTCACTCTTTGTAAAAACATTGTAAACCGTATCATACATGTGCAGATTGCCTTCATTCATAACAATCAATCTATCCGCAAGCACAGCCATATCCTCCATATTATGAGAAACAATAATAACGGTAGCGTCAAACTGCTCGCGATATTTACTTATCATTTTTAAGATTTCTTTTCGTCCCTCAGGATCAAGACCGGCTATCGGTTCATCAAGTATCAAAACTTTTGGTTGCATAGCCATAACGCCCGCGATTGCAACTCTGCGCTTTTCACCGCCCGAAAGATCAAAAGGCGACACATACAAGTACTCTTTTTTTATGCCGACAATATCACAGATGTCCTCAACACGCTTTGTCAAATCGACACCTGATATACCCATATTCTTTGGACCGAAAGCAATATCGGCAAAAACAGTTTCTTCAAACAGCTGATATTCAGGATACTGAAAAACCAATCCGACCTTAAAGCGTATATCTTTGATTTTTTTCGGTTCATCCCAGATGTTTTTACCGTCAATAATAATTTCACCGCTTGCAGGCTTTAAAAGACCGTTAAGATGTTGTATCAATGTTGATTTACCTGATCCGGTATGACCGATAATTCCTATTATTTCACCGCTTTTTACAGTAAAGGAAACATTGTGAACGGCATCCTTTACAATTTGTGCGTCACCGTCATAAGAATAACACAGATTTTTAACCTCAATAATGTTTGACAACTAATTTTCCTCCAAATGAAGCGCCGCACTGATTTTGGCGGCTGTTTCTTCGACAGAAATAGCATCGGTAGTAATATCAATACCTTTTTCTTTCAGCTTGTACAAAAGACCGGTGGTTTGCGGAACATCAAGACCTATATCTTCAAGAGTTTTAATATCCGAAAAGATTTCCTCAGGTTTTCCATCCTTTATTATCTCACCGTCCGACATAAGAATAACTCTGTCCGCGAATTGTGCTTCCTCCATAAAATGTGTTATGAGCACAATTGTCATACCGTCCTCACGGTTAAACTTTGTTATGATATCAAGCACATCATCTCTACCCTCAGGGTCAAGCATAGCGGTAGGCTCATCAAGTATCAAACACTCAGGTCGCATAGCAATTATTCCGGCTATTGCAACACGCTGCTTTTGACCTCCGGAGAGATGATGAGGCGTAGATTTTCGGTACCTGTACATACCAACGGCTTTAAGCGCGTCATCAACGCGTTTACGCGTTTCTTGCGGGGTAAGTCCTAAATTTTCCGGACCGAAAGCCACATCCTCCTCAACGATAGTTGCCACCAGCTGATTGTCGGGATTTTGAAAAACCATACCAACCCGTCGCCTGATTTCAATTTCGGTTTTTTCATTCTTAGTATCAATGCCGTCAACTATAACAACTCCGTCATCGTTGCTCGGCTTGCATAATCCGTTCATAAGCTTTGCCAGCGTAGATTTGCCTGAGCCGTTACGGCCGAGAACTACCGTAAAACTTCCCCGCTCAATTTCCAAATTTAAATTATTTAATATAAAGTTTTTATCCTCACCATAGGAAAAATCTACATTGTTTAATTTAATCAGACTATCCATCTATCTTTTCCAAACCGTAGTGTTACCACACGGAAGCACTACATCTTTATTTGTAACCGGCAGACCGATTTCATCAGTTGAAACTTGGCCTCTTAAATCCGGGACAACGCATTTTCTAACCATGTAATTCAGTATAGTATGTGAAAGACCGCCCGTGTATGAATTAAGAATAAAAAACAGCGGATTAGGGCTTAGAAGCGCACCTATATCATTTAAAAGTTCACCGAGATTTTGCTCAAGCTTCCAAATTTCACCTGACGGCCCTCTGCCGTATGACGGCGGATCCATAATGATTGCATCATACTTTTTACCGCGGCGTATCTCTCGCTTTACAAATTTCATACAATCATCAACCAACCAACGAACCTGACATTGCGCAACACCTGAAGATACTGCGTTCTCTTTTGCCCAGTTCACCATACCGCGCGAGGCGTCAACATGAGTTACCGCGGCGCCGCTTTTAAGACACGCAACCGTAGCTCCGCCTGTATACGCAAATAAATTCAACACCGAAATCGGACGGTTTGCGCCTTCAATCAACTCTCTTGCCAATACCCAATTTACAGCCTGTTCCGGAAATAACCCCGTATGCTTAAAGCCCATTGGTTTAAGATTGAAAGTCAAATCGCGATAGTTTATTGACCAAACATCCGGCACATAACTTTTCTTTTCCCAATATCCGCCGCCGCTCGATGAACGGTGATAAATTGCCGCCGCACTATTCCACCTGAAATCGTTTTTTTCATCCGTCCATATAACCTGCGGATCAGGTCGAATAAGAATAGTATTCCCCCAGCGCTCAAGGCGCTCGCCGCAATCGGCGTCAATCAACTCATAGTCTTTAAAGTCCTCAACACAACGCATAAGAATACCTCGTCTTATATCAGTTGTTGTTGTTGACCGGTCGGAGCTATCCCTAAATGCTCATAACACGCTGCTGTAACACATCTGCCGCGTGGTGTGCGCGAAAGAAAACCTATTTGCATAAGATACGGTTCATAAACATCTTCGATAGTTATTGATTCCTCGCCAACTGCCGCTGAAAGCGTTTCAAGGCCTACCGGACCGCCGCCGTAATTTGTAATAATTGTTTTAAGCATGCGGCGATCAAAATCATCAAGACCTAATTCATCAATTTCAAACCGCTTAAGAGCCGCCCGCGCGACATCCTCGTTAATTCTACCGTCAAACTGAATTTCAGCAATATCCCTAACTCGTTTTAAAAGCCTGTTTGCAATTCTAGGCGTACCGCGAGAACGCGAAGCAATTTCAAGCGCGCCGTCACTGTCAACAGGGATACCAAGTATACCTGCTGAACGCATAACTATCTGACCTAACTGTTCAGGAGTATACAAATCAAGTCTTAAAAGAACACCAAACCTGTCACGCAAAGGCGCAGTCAGCTGTCCGGACCTTGTAGTCGCACCAACAAGAGTGAAACGCGGTACATCAAGTCTTATTGATCTGGCGGAAGGCCCTTTGCCTAAAATAATATCAAGTGAAAAATCTTCCATTGCGGGATATAAAATTTCCTCTATACTTCTTGAAAGGCGGTGAATTTCGTCGATAAACAGAACATCTCCTTCATTCAGCGCCGTAAGAATTGCGACAAGGTCTCCCTGCTTTTCTATAGCCGGACCAGAGGTCACTCTAATATTTACACCCATTTCACGGGCTATAATTCCGGCAAGGGTTGTTTTACCGAGACCGGGAGGTCCGTAGAGCAAAACATGGTCAAGACTCTCATGCCTTTTCTTTGCCGCCTCAATATAAATGCTCAAATTTTCCTTTACCTTATCCTGACCAATATATTCAGTAAGCGTTTTAGGACGGAGTGTTATTTCAGTATCATCATCGACCGAAGCAAATTCAGGGGAAACAATTCGGTTTTCAAAATCCATATCTTCTATCAATTCTTATATCCCCCTTGATAAGTACTTTAGCGCGGCGCGTATTAAGTCACCGGTAGGCAGTGATGTGTCAAGCTTACCAACCGCCAACGCCGCCTCACTCTGCGAATAACCAAGCGAAACAAGCGCCTCTATCGCTTCTTTTGCATTAGTGCCGGATGTTGCGTTGCCGATATTGCTTAAGGTTTCAAACTGATCATACGATACAACCGAGCCAACTTTATCTTTTAATTCAAGCACCATTCTTTGAGCAAGTTTTATACCAACTCCCGGAACCACAGTAAGGGACTTCGCATCACCGCTTGCAATCAACAACAGAACCTTCTCACAATCAATTTCCGATAGTATAGCAAGTCCTATCTTGGCACCTACACCGCTTACTGATGTTATCATTCTGAAAACATCAAGTTCACCGCGTTTTGAAAATCCGTAAATATCAAGCGCATCCTCTTTTACAACCAAGCAAGTATGTAAAAAAACGGTATCACCAACAGCACCGAGCACGCTATGCGTCTTCTTTGTCACAAAGCATTTAAAGCCTACTCCGCCACATTCAACAACAACAGAATTCTCATCTTTATAAACAATTCTTCCGTTCAATGATGCAATCATCCGTTTATCCTTTCATTTTTGAATTAAGCTTGCCGTACAGACTGCCTGCAGAATGCCCGTGACAAACAGCCAACGCCAATGCGTCTGCAGTATCGTCGGGCTTGGGAATTGAAGATAGCGACAGCAAACTTCTTACCATTTCCATTATCTGAAACTTTTGCGCCCTACCGTAACCGGTGATTGCCTGCTTAACCTGAAGCGGTGTATACTCGAAAATATCCAACATTTTATTCTGCGCCGATAGCAGGATAACACCACGAGCTTCAGCTACATCAATAGCGGTAGTAGTATTCGTGTTAAAATAAAGCTTTTCTATTGACATACAATCCGGAGTATATTTTTCCATGATGACGGTCATATCATCATAAATTGACTTGAGACGCTTTGGAAAAGGCATTTTGGGTTCGGTTGTAACAGCGCCATATCCGACGGTAGAAAAATGTGTACCGTCATAATCAACAACACCGAAACCAACAATTGCGTATCCCGGATCGATACCCAATATTCGCAAAACATCACCGCCCCTACAATGGCAGAGTATATTAAACTATAATATTATATCATAACAGGATATTAAGAGCAATATTTTTTTTACAAAAAACGCAAAACCAAATCTGGCTTTGCGTTTAAGCTTAATGCAAATCATAGATAATTACGGAACATCAACAACCGGTCCCTGATCATCACTGGCAACAGGTATATCGTTCGAATTGCCGTTTTGTTGAACAGAACTGCCCGACGAAACAGTATCATCAGTTTTTGAATCACCGGAAACCTTTTGGCTATCCGCGCCAGAGACACCGCCGACTTCCTGTTTTGATGACGCCGAATCGGCAGAGCTGACACTTGAAGTATCGGTGCCGGACGAATTACCGCCTTTATCAGTGGCGGCAGATGACTCTTTGTCGGTATAATTTTCATCCGAAAAAACATTGGTATTGGGTTTATCCGGATGGCTGACCTTTATAAAATCAGAGGCAGCGCCGTAAACATTCTTTTTGTTTTTACAACCCGCAAAACAAGCAAGGGTAAGCAAAAGCATGAGAAATAAAGCAATATACTTAGCAAATTTTTTGTGCATATAAACACCTCGCTAAATTATGTCCAATCATATAATATCAAATTTCACAAAAAATTGCAAGGAATAAATTTATATTTTAAACTTATTTTTAAAAAAACAATTTTATGATTGACATCAAATGCCCGTTATGATAGAATTTCATACAGTGAGAAAGGGGGAAATTTATATGAAAAAAACTTTTGTTTCCTCCTGTAAGTCTGATACTCTGAATTTCGCCGCGGATTTCTCGAAGAGTCTAAGCGGCGGTGAAGTTATTGCGCTCAGTGGTGGACTCGGCGCCGGTAAAACATGTTTTGTAAAGGGTTTGGCGCAAGGCCTCGGTTATGCGGGTACTGTCACCTCCCCCACTTTTGCAATCGTCAACGAGTATGTTGGCGGAAGGCTCAGCTTATTTCATTTTGATATGTACAGGATAACCGGTTGGGATGATTTAAATTCCACCGGTTATTTTGAATATTTACGCTCCGGCGGCATCTTAGCCATAGAATGGAGCGAGAATATCGAGGGTGCTCTTGAAGGCGAAAATGTTATTCGGATTAACATAGAGCCGTTATCGGAAAACGAGCGTAAAATTACCGTTTGGAGTGATAGTTTTATATGAATATTCTCGCTATAGAATGCTCTACTTCGCCAGTATCCGCGGCAATAGTCAGCGGTAGTAAAATTATTGGCTTTTCCTATTCAGATGTAAAAATCACCCATTCACAAACACTTTTTCCGGTAATACGAAATGCACTGACCGCAGGCAGGCTGGACTTTTCTGATATTGAAGCAATAGCGGTAGCCATCGGTCCAGGTTCATTTACCGGTCTGCGTATAGGTATTGCATCAGCTAAAGGACTTGCGGAGCCAAGAAAGCTCAAATGTGTCGGAGTATCCACTCTTTTAGCAGCGGCGTATATGTTTTTAGGTGAAAACGCCGTTATTTGCCCGGTAATCGACGCGCGTTGTTCTCAGGTTTATAACGCGCTGTTTGAGGTGAACGGTAACACTGTTACCCGCATTTGCGATGACAGGGCGATTCTTATTGATGATTTATTATCTGAGCTTAAAACGATACATGATAAAAGAATCATCCTGTGTTGTGACGCGGCGCAGTCGGTATTTAAAGTTTGCAAACAGGATAATGTCAGTTTGGCTCCGCCACTGTTACAGCTGCAAAACGCTGTCGGCGCGGCGCTTTATGCCGAAGAGGCAATAAAAGAGAACGGATTTTGTGATCCTAAAGAGCTTGCCCCGCTATATATCAAGCTTCCGCAAGCCGAAAGAGAACTCAGAGCAAAACAGAGAAAGGAAGTAGAAAAATGAAAATTGCTTTAGGATGCGACCACGGCGGATTTGAACATAAATGCGCTATATCCGATCATTTAAAAGAGCGCGGTTTTGAAATTGTTGACTGTGGAATATATGAAAACAAATCGATTGACTATCCCGATATCGCCGTTACGGTTGCAAAAAAAATTACGGATAAAAGCTGTCAACTCGGTATTCTGGTATGCGGAACAGGTATAGGAATGTCAATGGCGGCAAACAAAGTAAAAGGAATACGCGCCGCCGCTTGCAGCGATCATTTTTCCGCAAAATATACAAGGCTTCATAACGACGCTAATATTCTTTGCCTCGGCGGCAGAGTAATCGGTATCGGTACCGCACTTGAGCTTGTTGACTTGTTTGTTGATACCGAGTTTGAAGGCGGCAGACACATAAATCGTATTCAAAAAATTTCAAATATAGAAAGATAAAGAGGGGATTTAAAATGGAAAGCAAGAATGTATTTATTATGGATCATCCGCTTATTCAACATAAGTTGACTATACTGCGTGATGAGAGGACAGGCTCTAAGCAGTTCCGCGAGCTGGTAAGCGAAATCGCAATGCTTATGTGCTACGAGTCAACCCGCGATTTACCGCTGCGTGAAATCGAAACAAGAACGCCTATCGCAACCGCAAAAACAAAGGTGCTTTCGGGCAGAAAAATGGCGTTTGTGCCAATTCTTCGTGCCGGTCTTGGTATGGTTGACGGGGTTTTAAGCCTTATTCCCGCCGCGAGAGTCGGTCATATCGGTATGTATCGTGATCCCGAAACACATAAGCCGGTAGATTACTACTGCAAGCTGCCTTCCGATCTTAATGAGCGTGATGTTTTTGTGCTTGACCCGATGCTTGCAACCGGAGGCAGCGCCATAGACGCGGTCACCCGTATTAAGGAGTTTAATCCCAAGAGAATTAAGTTTATGTGCATTATTGCCGCTCCTGAGGGACTTGAGGCTTTCACTAAAGCTCATCCTGATGTTCCGGTATTTTGCGCCGGACTTGATGATCACCTTAATGAGCATTGTTACATCGTTCCCGGTCTCGGAGACGCCGGTGACAGGATTTTCGGAACAAAATAATACTTGCTTAAATGATTGCGCGGCGGAGAATTCCGCCGCGCTTATTTGTTATTGATATTAAATCAAGTATCAGAATATTTCAACCTTCCAACCGCTTAAATACTTAAACAATCTTGCAATATCCTGATTGTTGACTTCGCCGTCGCCGTTAGTATCAAGCGCAGGTTCAATAACATCAACATCCAATCCCGATAAATGATGGAATAATCGGGCTAAATCCCGGTTATTAACCATTCCGTCACCGTTTATATCGCCGGCGATATAATCATTATAACCCGTAACGGTAACCGTAAGGGTACCCGTTGCGCCGCCGGGTGCGGTAGCGGTTACTGTTGCCACGCCGTTTTTAAGAGGTATAAGTGTTGCCCAGCGTTTATCGCCTGGCGCCTTGTTGACAAGTAAAATACTTTCGTCTGAACTTGTGAAAGTCACGTCATCATAAATATCCGCTGCGCCGGAGGGCTTTAAGTGCGCCATTATTCCTTTATTACTGCTCGTAGGCGTTACTGTAATGGCATCGGGATAGAAATTAACCTCGGTAGCGTAAACCGTTTTACCTTGTATGTCGATATAACGGCACTCGCTTTCGTGCACGCCGCCCTTATTGTTTATACCGCCTTCTGGCGTATAGGGTGTTACGGGGTTGAGTGTACCGGTTGCCCATTCGTTGTTTTTAAGTATTTTTATATCGTAATAATCGTTGGGGAAATCGCCGCTCCAAGAAGACATTGCACCTTCTGTGTACGCCTGTTCGCATATAAGATGGCCGTGTTTTCTGATGGTAACATCGCCGCCCACCTTAAGCGCGGGGTAGTCTTTATCGTCTTCGGTCGTACGAGCATAGCAGGTAACCTTGGCGTTATCCCACAAATCGAAGCCCGCCGTATCGCTATTAAACTCCATCCTTGCGCCGTATCTGCCCTTAAGGTCAAACTCGACATCTTCGTTAAAGTACACGCAAGAGCCGTAGCCGACCATGGCGTCGTTATCGTTGTAGCTTTCGTTAACCGTAAACCTACCGTCTCCGTAGAACGAAACGCTGTTTTGTTTGCCAAGACAGATACCGTGGGCGGTGCTGTAGTAGCCGCCTATGCTGTTTTCACCCTTAACGTATATTGAAATATCGTCGTTTATAAGTATCTGCGCTTTTATAGTGCCTTCGGAAGTTTCGGTATCAAACAGGGTGTAATCGTCCTTGATCATATTAAAATTATTAAAGACAAGGACTTTTGAATATTTGAAGTAGGGGTCGGGGTATTCGCCCGCTTCATAAAGCTGTACCGTGCCGCCGTCGCCTAAAACGTCGCCCTTATTAAGCCGCCCTATCTGGGTGCCGCCTATCCATATATCAAAATAGGTGTCTTTTAGGCGGTAGTTTGAATAGTAGTAATAAATACCGCTTGAATTATAGCTTGACGCCACCTTGCTGCCTATGGTGGTGGTACCCGAAGCGCCGGTAATGCGGACGCCGTCGACAGGGGTAACCGTAACAAACGCGCGGTAGTAAAGACCGGTTCTGAAGGGGGCGGTCTTGTCCTCTAAACTACGGAAGGTGTTGGGGGTGCGCTCGTACTGCCAGTCAAGGGTATAGGTGTAAAGGTCGGTCGAAGGTCCGGTTATTGTGTAGTCGGGGATTGCGCCCGCAACCGGCTCGGTAATATTAAACTCAAGAGATTTAAGGGTGGTTTCGGTTTTGATTTCGTAGGTGTTGCTGAACAGAGGGCCTTGAATTACGCCATCGCCGTTATACACCATACCTTGGGTCGCAAAAGAGTTCTTTACGTCGTCGGTGTAAGATTCGGTGGCGGATAAATAACCGCGGTTAAGGTCGGCAAACGCCCTGGTGCTGTTGTATTCGCCCGCACCGGTAGTATAAGCATATCGTATAAATGCCGCCTGCGAGTTACCGCTTTCGTTAACCACCTTCACAGCGTGGAAATCGGGGACGAGATAATCGGTATCTTCTTCAGCGTTAATCGATACCTTTACGGCTAAAGTACCCTGTAGGACGATGGTGCCACCGTATAGTCCAAGTTTCTGTCCGTATGTGTTGCTTTCAAGCTGTATCGGGTTTTGCGACTTTACGGTACCGCCGTACATTCTAAATCCATCGCCGTAGCCGTAACCGTAATAGGGGCCGTAAACATATTCGGTAAGCTCGCCCGATTCATGCGCCGGGAAGGAGGCATATCCCTCGTGCGATTTGTTTATAATTGTGCCGCCGTAAACCGAAACGTTACCGGTAAGTACGGTAGTGGTAAGACCGCGATATTCCCACCAGTCATCACTATAAGTCGTTGTGGTGCCGTGGCTCCAATGATAACCGAGTTGGAAATGGTTGAATATTATCTGACCGTAATACCATTTACCGTCGTATCTTCTGCTGTCGCGTATGTGTACTCTGGCGTTTTCGCCATAACCGCCGCGGATAAGGGCACGGGTTGAGCCGTGATAACTTAAGGTGTAGCCGCAAAGGTCTAAATCGACGTCGCCGCCGTTCGCTTCAAGATAACCGTTGCCGTTTGTTACGGTAATATCGGCGCCCAGTTTAATGTATACGGTTTTATCGGCGTCGTGATCTTGTTCAAATACCCTTCTAAGCCCGCTGAAATCGGTGGCGATATAGGGGCTGTTTTTATCGGTATAACTGTTGTTTTTGCTTGTAACCGAGCCGCTGTGGCCGTCGGCAGTAACAATAACGCGAAGCTCGTTTGCGGGGTAGCTTGCCTTTTGAGATTCGGTAATATTTACCCATGCGCTGCCTTCGCCCGCATCCTTGTCAAAGCGCTGCCATTGAAGGTGTAAGGGGGTGGAGGTGCGATCGTTAAGGTATTTAAGATATCTGCCGTAGGTAACGGTTTTATCGTCGTTTACAATAACGGTGCCTTTTAGTTCGGTTGCGGAGGAATATTTAATATTGGTTTCGTAGTAGCTTTCGCGGTAATCGCCAAAACGGTTTTCGGGGAAGTTTTCGGGGTAGACGGTAATTATAAAGGTAAAATATTCTCCGTCTTTTTCGCACACCCAGTCGCTTACGTCAACATAGGGGTTAGCGGCAGGAATCTTGTTATAATAATAGGTTTGAAGGTGGGTGTTTTTATATTCTATATCTACTTCGTAAGCGCCGGCATGTTCAACCGGGTCAAAAGTCAGCACGCCGGTAGACGATAAATAGATATTTCTTGGGCAGTCGAGCTGCGCTTTGTAAGGCGATTTAATATAAACGGTGGATTCGGCAATATCTTCGCCGTATTTATTTTCGGCGGTTACGGTAAGCCAATACGGGGGGACAGAGTATCCGCCAATATAAAAGTCCCCTTTGTAAACGTCTATTTGTACGGTATCGCCAAAGTTTTTAGCATACTTGGTGCCGCCCAGGGTCATTTTGCAGTTCCAATCGTAGGTAACGGCGCCTTCGAACTGGTCGAAGGTAACGGTGTACTGGTTGCCGTTCCACCTGCCGACGAAGTTAGAAAGCTCGGGCAAGGTATCAGCCGCCGCCGTGAAGGTAAAAATACCAAACGGCATTACGCCCATAATCAGCACCGCGCAAAGCAAAATACTTAATAATTTTTTCTTCATTTTTCCGTCTCCTTTACAAATGGCTATAAATACCCATTAAGATTATAATATCATTTTTAATTACACACATCAGCCAAAAGGATGATATATTAGATTTTAGACATTAGATGACAGACATTAGACGGTATGTGTGCCTTACGGCACAAAATAAAACGGGCGGATACTATCCGCCCCTACGAATTATCAATTAAGCCATATTTATTGCGTTTTTTCTTTTATAACTATACCGAGCCCCCTTGCCTCGGATACAAGCTCGGTACGGGTTTTAAATCCCGTTTTCTCCATAAGGTGCCCGATATGGCTTTTAACCGTAGGCACCGAAATAAACAGCCGTTTTGCGATTTCCGCATTGGTATCGCCTGTGGTAAGCTCTTTCAGAACATCAAGCTCCCTTTTGGTGAAATCGTGGTTTGTTGCGTTGCCTATTGATATGAGAGGCGTACTGTCCGGATAGATATGCTCACCTGCCATAGTGCGTTTCATAACATCGAGGATACTGTCCTTTTGCCCGTCCTTATACCAAAATGAGTCCACACCTATTTCCCTTGCCCTGCCGAGCCATGAGTATTCAGGCATGGATGTTACTATTATGATTTTTATATCGGGAAACTGTGATTTTATTTCCTGCGCCGCGCCAAGTCCACTGCTTTCAAGCTCTGTCATTACATCCATAAGTATCAAATCTACCTTGTTATTGCGGCAAACCGAGAGCGCCGCGGAAGCGCTCTGAATTGACAGCAGATGATTAAAAACACCGCTTGACTTTATATATATTTCAAAAAGCTCGCGCGGAATATCCTGGTCTTCCACTATCAAAACATTATATTTCATCTGCACACCACCTTTTATGTTGTTTATATTTTATTACCCTGAAAACGCCCACACATCAGCCGTCCGGCTGATTATTAAAACGCAAAATCAAATCGAATGTTTTGCCCACACTCACCGATACCGATGCATCCTGCCTTACCGCCAGCTCTGAAAGGTTATAAAGACCGCCTGAAAAACACACATTTCCGGAAGGAACATCACCATCATTTTTAAATATGCACAAAAGACCTGCGTCGCTTTGCTCAAAAGATATTTCCATAAATTTTGCCCGGGCATGCTTGGCGGCGTTGGTTATCGCCTCCTGCGCGGCAGAAAAGAACAAACCTGTTTGCCTTTCACTTAACCCCTCAGGTAGCTGTTCCGGCCATATCAACTGGATTTTCAGCGCCTCAGCCAAGTTTTCTATACGCAAAGTTGCCGCATTATTGTCTGCCGACTTATCGGCCTCCATACATAGCAACAGTGCATTTTGCCCCCACAGAGTGAATATTGTATCAAGCGCGGCGGTATCGTCGCCATCTGCCGCAACCGTCGACAGCATTAGTCGGTTCATCTCATCGTGGATATTGACCTTTGCCTGCAAAATTTCCGCTCTGCGCACAGTATCACTTATACCGAGGTTATACTCTTTAAGCTCCCTGTTTATGCGTGAAAGCTCTGATTTATCCATTTCCAATGCTTGTGTTTTTGCATACTCGGCGCTAATATCTGAGGCAATCAGTTCGTGTAAGCGCTCACCGCCGAAAATGATATCTCGGCAAGAAAAGTGCCACCGTTTTTCCGCAACAGTCACAATACCATCCTTTACCGCATCGTAGAAAGTATTACCGTTTAAAAGTGGTGAGCCTGTTATATCAATACACAAACGGTTAATGCATATGTTTGAAAAAAATACTTTGCCGCTGTCGTTCCACAGGCACACACCGCAAGGCATTTTATCAAGGCAAAGCTTTATAGCATTAGGCGTAACTTTTAACCTGCTGTTGCGAACAACAACTACCAATATAAGCATTGCAGTAAAAGTAAGAACCGTCAAAAACAGCAACAAATAAATCCGGGGATAAGCGCCTAATTTCAGACTTAAATCAGCGTAGTTTTTAGTTGTGCCAAATAATTGTATATCAAAAAGCACTTGCCACACAAGATAACTAAGCAAAAAAGGTACGAGCGCAGTTATGATATGGTAATATAGCTTTTGAGTTACAGCTAAGATAATACTGAAAATTCCAATAAGGCACAACAAAAACGCCCATAGCGAAAAGACTGATCTCGCCAATTCGGAAAGAATTATAACAGGCGTCATATTACATGCTCCCTTCCGGGCAAAGTGAAGCTTATATAAGTAACATCATCTTCACTTATAATTTCAGCATTTACCCCCGCGTTTGACAACTCTTCAAAATCCTTGTTTGATAGTGATTCTTTCAGATTTTCAAGCGTTATCTTTAAAACCACATTGTTATCTGACGAAATATTTATAAAAACTCCGAGCAAATTGGAAATATTCGCTGTGAGCAATGCTCCAAAAGCCTCAAACACAGCGAGAGCCGACTCAGAAGATACTCTACCCGTTGCCGTCAAGAACAGCTCTCCCGGTATACCGGAAAAATTAAGATATCTGAGCACCTCGGAGAATGACAGGCTCAACTCGCCGATTTCGATATCGCTGTTTTCGTACGATAAAAGCGTTAGGTTGGCGTATCGTTTCACATAGGAAGCAATCAATGTAATCCGGTTACGATATTTTTTCCTGAGCTCTGTATCGGAAGATTCCCGTGCACTCCCGGCAAATCTGGAAATTGCCTGAGACTGTCTCCATATACGCTTTGCGATAGTATCATACATTACTGTTCTCTGTTCGATTTTTGTCTGTTTTTCTTTCAATTCGTTTTGCAGACGAATGAGTTCAGTTTCTTGTTTAAGTACTTCTTTAGCCTCTTCTAACTCTTCATTCAAACGGTCAAGAGCGGTCATATCATCCTGCCAAAAGCCAAAACCTCCGGGAAGTTCCATTTTATGTAAAACGGTATGCTCAGAAACTCTCTCCCCATCAGGCGCGTAAAACTGCTCTTCTTTAAGCGGTGAAGCATATTGAGATAAATATACAGGCCTGCCTTGCTTATCGGTGATTTGAGCGGAAAGTGAGAGAATTTCGAATAACTTGCCATAGCTCTTGTTTGTGGGTATCAGCCCTAACTGCATGCAGCATTCAAGCACCCCTGAAACCATAAATATTAATGATTCCGGAAATTCAATTATGTATGTACCGTTAATCTTAGGCATTTTTTCAGTAATTATAAGTGCATTCATAAAAATACCTAATATAAAGGGTATTGCGGTAATCCAGGCGTTTTTACGAGAATCACCGATACGACACTTAAAAATGAGTATTATAACTGCCGCAAAATATAGAATATACTGCCATGCGGTAATTATATAAAACAAAAATCCGTGCGTGTATTCGCTATCCCAGTTAGTAAAACCTGAATTAAATTGAAAAATCAGTCTGTGTAAATCGTTTGTTAAAACCAACAATACAAAAACTACCGTTACCACCGCAACCAAATAATACATTTTTGGTATACCTAAGTCAGCCTCAGAGGTAATTATTAGTGAAATGTAGAAGAAAAACAGAGGAATAAGCAACATCGGCACATAATAAAGATACCATGTATGGCGCGCGAGAACCGCCACGCCCGCAAACACACTGTATTTAATCCCTCTAAGCATAATAAGAAAAAATGCCATCCATGAAAGCGATTTCATCAGTAATGGCAAATAACCTGAACCAATAATCCTATATGAGTAATACCATATAAGACAGGCCGAAAGAAACAAAAGATAAATTGTGGAAACATTACGGGTCGGGAAAGTATCCGGAATAATGCTCGCACAAGGAATAATGTTTAATGCTAATAAAAAAATATACACCGCCAATCTGCCGAGTGTTGTTTTTATTGTGCTCATATATTTCCCCTCCCCTAAATTTATAATTATCTTACACTGAGGACCGATTTATTATAACAATAACCCTATATAAAAATCAAGTCGTTTCGGCATAAATACAGCGCGGTGGAAAACCACCGCGCTAAAATTCAGTAAAATTATAAAAGCTTTAATATGCCACACCTTGAGCAAGCATAGCCTCGGCAACCTTTTCAAAACCGGCAATGTTTGCGCCGGCAACAAGATTACCCTTCTTACCGTACTTCTCAGCCGCATCATAAGCGTTATGGAAGATATTAACCATAATACTTTTAAGCTTTGAATCAACTTCTTCAAAAGTCCAGCTGTAACGCATTGAGTTTTGGCTCATCTCAAGCGCGCTGGTAGCAACACCGCCTGCATTAGCGGCCTTAGCAGGTGCGAAAAGAACACCGGCGTTCTGGAATGCCGCAACGGCTTCAGGAGTTGACGGCATATTTGCGCCCTCCCCTACAGCAATAACGCCATTTGCTATAAGCGCTTTTGCACTTTCTTCGTTAATCTCGTTCTGAGTAGCGCAAGGCAGTGCAATATCGCACTTAACGGTCCAAATATCACTGCAACCTTCGTGATACTTAGCACCCTTAACACGATTTACATACTCTTTAATTCTACCGCGTTCAACCTCTTTAATCTGCTTTACAACATCAAGATTTATACCGTTCATATCAACAATATAACCATTGGAATCAGACATTGCAACAACCTTACCGCCAAGCTCAGTTGCTTTTTTATTTGCATAAATTGCAACATTACCCGAGCCGGAAATTACAACGGTTTTGCCCTTAAAGCTATCATTTTTCATACAATTAAGCATTTCTTCAACAAAATAGCAAAGACCGTAACCTGTAGCCTCTGTACGAGCGAGTGAGCCGCCATATGTAAGACCCTTACCGGTGAGAACACCGGTAAATTCATTACGAAGACGCTTATACTGACCATACATAAAGCCAATCTCACGAGCACCTGTGCCTATATCGCCCGCAGGTACATCCGTATCAGCGCCGATATGCTTACTAAGCTCGGTCATAAAACTCTGACAGAAACGCATAACCTCCATATCGGATTTGCCCTTAGGATCAAAGTCACTGCCGCCTTTACCGCCACCAATCGGAAGCGATGTAAGACTGTTTTTGAATATCTGCTCAAAGCCCAAAAACTTAATAACTGAAGCGTTAACGGACGGATGGAGACGAAGACCGCCTTTATATGGACCAATAGCAGAATTGAACTGAACTCTGAAACCACGGTTAACATGTACTTTACCGTTATCATCAACCCAAGGAACACGGAAAAAAATCTGACGCTCAGGTTCAACAATACGCTCCAATATACCGTTAGCTTCAAGGCGCGGATTCGCCTCAACTACAGGCTCTAAAGACTCGAGAACCTCATATACCGCCTGCAAAAACTCCTTTTCGCCGGGGTTGCGGGCCTCTACACCTGCGTAAACTCGGTTTAAGTAATCTGATTTAAACATAAAAACACCCCTGATAAATAAATTCTAATCTAGAATACTACTTCGCATAGTCTTTGTCAATAATAATTACGCATTTTTTTGAAAATTTTGCTAAAATGTACGCACAAGGCACACAAAACGCAATAATACTTGACAATAAAGCCCTTTTGAGATATTATAGGATGGTAAAATGTTGAGAAGGACAGTAGTTTTTTACTATGTAATTCCAAGCGAGTGCCGGGCGGTGTGAGCGGCATATTTACAAAAAAACGAAAACCACCTTTGAGTGCTATGGGTAGCAACATAGCCGTACAGCTGCGTTAAAGCTTTAAGTGCCGATTTTCGGAATGCGGGTGGAACCGCGGAGTTTGAAGTTAACTTCGTCCCAATGTTGTGGACGGGGTTTATTTTTTTGGAGGTAATCTGTATGAAAATTATTTATAAAGACGGTTCTGTAGGTGAAGCCGCGCCCGAACTGGAAAACGAAGTGTTGCGCCATACTGCCGCGCACATTTTGGCACAGGCGGTAAAACGGCTGTACCCGCAAGCACATTTCGGTTACGGTCCCGCGACTGACAAGGGTTTTTACTATGATATTGATTTGGGTGACAAAAAGCTTACCGACGATGATCTTGCTTCCATTGAATCGGAAATGAAAATAATTGTTAAAGAAAACTTACCGATAAAGCCTTATATTCTGCCCCGGGACGAAGCTATTAAGCTTATGAAAGAACGAGGCGAGCTTTATAAAGTGGAGCATATAGGCGACCTTGAACCGGACGCCGTTATCAGCTTTTTCCAGCAAGGCGAGTATGTTGATATGTGCGTAGGTCCTCATCTGACATACACAAAAGCATTGAAGGCTTTTCACCTTACCACTATTTCAGGCGCATATTGGAAAAACGATCAAAACAACAAAATGCTTACCAGAATTAACGGCGTTGCCTTTAAAACAAATGAAGAGCTCGCCGAGTATGAGGTCTATATTAAGGAAGCAAAAGCAAGAGATCACCGTAAAATCGGCAAAGATATGAACCTGTTTATGACAGATGACCTCATAGGCAAAGGGCTTCCTATGTTTCTTCCTAAGGGTTATACTATTTGGCAAGAGCTCGAAAACTATATAAAAGAGAAGGAGCGTATGCTGGGATACCGTCATGTGCTGACTCCTTGCGTTGGTACGGTCGACCTATACCACACAAGCGGTCACTGGGAGCATTACAGAGAAAATATGTTCCCGGTAATGGAGGTTGAGGGTGAACAGTTTGTACTACGCCCGATGAACTGCCCTCATCATATGATGATATATGCAAATCAAATGCACTCATACCGCGATCTTCCCATTCGTATCGGTGAGATAGCTCATGACTTCCGCTTTGAGCCAAGCGGCACACTTAAGGGCATTGAGCGCGGCCGTCACTTCTGCCAGAATGACGCTCACCTTTTTGTAACGCCTGAACAGATAAAGGATGAAGTAAGTCAGGTAGTAGATCTGATATTTGATGTATATAAAGATTTCGGTATAACCGACTATCGCTGTGTACTCTCACTGCGCGACCCCGATGATAAGGTAAAATATCACCAGGATGACGCTATGTGGAACCACGCCGAAAATGCACTGCGCGAAGTACTTACTGAGCTTAACATTGATTTTACCGAAGAAATAGGTGAGGCGGCGTTTTACGGTCCTAAGCTTGATGTAAATGTTCATCCTGCGGTTGGCGCGGAATATACTCTTTCAACCTGCCAGCTTGATTTCTGCCTACCTGCAAAATTCAATCTTACTTATGTAGACAAGGACGGTACGCAAAAAACTCCGGTTGTTCTGCACAGAGCAATTCTCGGCAGTCTTGACAGGTTTATTGCCTATCTTATCGAAGAAACAAAAGGTATATTCCCGCTATGGCTTGCGCCTGTTCAAGTTAAAGTATTACCGGTGTCGGAAAAGAGTATCGAATACGCAAATAATGTGTTTAAACGCATTAAAAATGAGCATATACGAGTTGAACTTGATGACCGTAATGAAAAAATCGGATACAAAATACGGGAGGCTCGTCAGCTCGACAAGGTGCCATATATGGTTATAATCGGCGCTCAGGAGGTTGAGAGCAATAACATATCTGTACGCAATCGCGGCACGGATGAAACAGTAGTTATGACCGTAGATGAGTTTGTTGAAAGCTTAAAGTTGCAAATTATGAGCCGTACTTGATTTTGCGTCCTTACAATATTTTTAAAAGTATTTTAACAATTATGGTGATGAATTGAACGGAAATATAATAATCAAAGGTGCAATGAAGCCCTGGCTTTATATAGCGACAACAGGATGTTTGGTGGTGGTTACGGTGGTTGCCGCTGCAGCTCCGCTGTTTATCCGCAACGAAAGCATGAAATCCTTAACCAGTTCTCAACCTATTATGGCTGACATATCGAAAATTGAAAGCGTCACATCATCAGAGCTTAATGTTATTCCACAAGAAATAACTCCGCAAAGAAACGCACCTATTCCTAAAAATTATGTCAAGGCTCTTGAAAAAGATGAGTCGGCAAAGACGAAAAAACATGAACAGATTGCTGCAACAACTCCCGTTAAACTGATAGATGCGCCTTATATTAATCAGGTAAACCGATATCCTACTGGATGTGAAAGCGTGAGCGCAGTTATGGCGCTTAATTACTTTGGATACGGTATTTCAGTCGACAGTTTCATTAACAATCACCTTGATAAAGCTGTTGCACCGTATGTAGGAACTGACGGTAAATACTACGGATATGACCCGCGTGAATATTTTTTGGGAGACCCATACTCAAGCAAAGGTTGGGGATGTATGGCTCCGGTAATTGTAAAGGCGCTTAACCGATGTATTGACAGCAGCAGACATAAGGTTGAAAACATATCCGGTGCCACGCTATCCAGCCTGTGTTCATATCTCGATATGAATATTCCGGTTATAATCTGGGCGACTCAGGGTATGGCGGCAGCCAAAACATCAAAGACTTGGACTATAGTCAATTCTACAAAAACTTACACCTGGATATCGCCTAATCACTGTCTGTTGCTGGTGGGATACGACAATTCAGGATATTATTTCAACGATCCCCTTACTCATAAAAACTGTCGTTACTCTGCCGAGGTAGCAGAAAACCGATATAATGCGATTGGCAGACAAGCCGTTATAATAACACCTATAGCGCCGACAGAAAACATAAGCACAGAACAGTGTTCGTCTCCACCGGAAGAACCGGCACCGTCAAACCCTGACAGTACTATTGACAACATTACCGAAAATGATAATCCGTCATCTGAGAGCACTCAATCCGATAATACACAATCACAATCGGAGAGTTTACCTAAACAAAGCGACGATGTTAAAACGGTTGATTCGAATATATCGGGAAGTGCTGATTCCAATCCGGAAGTGAATATTCCGTGATTACTAAATAGTTGCCGCAGGAACCTTTAAAATATACCAAAAAAACCCGTAACAAACGAGAAATTCTTTGCTACGGGTAAAATTATGTATTTATATCACATCGTAAGACTTATCATTGGCTTTCAGATCTTCAAAAGTGTCTATCTCAACAATATCCTTATCACTTATAGGTCGGACGTATATATTATAGTACTTACCATATGTTAATAACGGAACTGTTGACCAGTATCTCTTCTTACCGCCGGGTAAATTGAAAATTTCCTTAATATGCTTTTCAAGCTTTACACCGTCTTCGCTGTTAATGTATGTGACGCCAAAAATCTGATAACAGTTGTCACCGCCGATTTTTTCATCGTATATGCGGAGGTTTTTGTCAACATATACGCACCAGTCGTCGGTCTTTTCCCGAAAACACCCCACAAAGTTTGATGCATACTGATATTTTTTCACAATTTTGGGGTTATTGATAAGAAGGTCGGATTCAAACAAATAGGCGTTTTGCAACAGATTTCCGGCCGCAAACACAGACGATATGTTATTAGCTTCATTATAAAACGGATTATCAATAAACTTAATACCCGGATATTTATACAGCAGCTGGTCAAACTGTTCCTTAAGATATCCGCGAATAATATATATTTCATCTATTCCGACATCAATACAAGCATCCAATATTGTATCAATTATGCGTTTGCCGTTAACCCTGACAAGCGGTTTAGGCGTGTTGAGCGTAATAGGCACCAACCTTGAACCGAAACCTGCCGCCATAAAAACAGCACGCCTTACGCGGTACGGTTGAAGCGCCTCAATACCGGCTTGTGTAATTGATTTATCATTAATAAAACCGAAATTAAGGAGTTCTTTTACCGTATCGGTCACAGCATCCGCCGGGATCCCCGTTTTTGCCGATATTTCCGATTCGGACATTATTTTGTTTGCATATTCAATTGCCGATAATACATCAAATTGTATTTTTTTAATGCTCATCTTTTTCTCCTTTGATTTCATAACCGCCAACCGGACGGACAAGAAGCGGAACGCAAGCGCCCTTGTGAAAAATCTTTTCTATCATTGCTTTGTATTCATCAAAACAATCATTGGGTATATAACATTGTATAGTACCCGCAAATCCCCCGCCGTGTACACGACAGGCGCCTCTGCCATTTAAAAACTGCTTTGTTACGGCAATAGCAAGGCACAAACCCTGTTCGTTTACCGCCGAATTTGAGTATAAGTTCTGGAGGTATTTATAAGACGACTCACCTGACTCGTTCACAAAGTATAAGAATTTTTCAAAATCGTGTTTTTTCAGTGCCTCGCGTTGAAGTTCAACGCGTTTTTCTTCATTAAAGAAATGAAACGCGCGAAGTACCGCACGGTCACCGAATTCTTTTCGTAACTCGCCCATTTTATCATAAAATTCAGACTCATCCGCATCGCGTAAAAAATCAGTACCGAGTGCGCGGCTTATTTTTCTGCATTCTTCAGTAATTGCGGCGTAATCACCTGTAAGATTTGCATGATTACCGCCGGTATCAACAACGCATAGAGTGTAACCGAAATCGCGGATATCAAGACTTACCTGCTCTATCTGAGGATTTTGCGGATCATGAAAGTCCGCATATGTAAAGCCGCCTACCGAACTTGCCATCTGATCAAGCAATCCGCAAGGCTTCCCGAAAAACTCACGCTCTGCATATTGTGAATACTTAGCTATTCTGATAGCCCCGACCTTACCGAAATTAAAAAGACCATTTACAATATTTGAAACAAGAACCTCAAATGCGGCAGATGATGAAAGACCGGATCCCTTTAAAACATTTGAAGTCGTATAGGCATTAAAGGCACCCACATCAAACGCGTCCTGCCTGAAGGCGTACAGTACGCCTCGAATAAGCGAAGCCGCCCGCCCACGCTCATTATCTTTAGCTGACAATGAATCAATATCAATATTATCTTCATTGTAACCGGCTGATTTTATACGGACTATATGACCTTCGCATTTCGCGGCAACCGCAATAACATCAAGGTCAACACTGGCCGCAAGCACGCAGCCATGCTGATGATCCGTGTGGTTTCCGCCAATTTCTGTTCTGCCCGGCGCAGAGAAGAACCGAATATCATCACTGTCACCGTAAAGATTGCAAAACTCATCAATGGCTTTTACATACCTGCTGCGTGCAACAGAGGTTTCACCATACAGTTTTAAAAATTGTTCGTCAAAACTGCCGTTCCATATGGCTGATTTCAACATATCTGCATTCATAGTTTTTCCTCTTTATTTTGAAATAATACTAAGCGTATCACGCGCGATTGCAAGCTCCTCGTTTGTAGGAATTACAAACACATCAACACCGCTGGCCGCAGTTGAAATCTTAACTTCTTTTCCGCGACACTTGTTTGCTTCCCTGTCAATTTCAACACCCATATATTTCAGATTATCACACACATACTCACGAAGCTCAGGGTCATTTTCACCAATACCACCGGTGAAAGCAATAGCGTCCACACCGTTCATTGCCGCAATATACGAACCTATGAATTTGAGTATCTGGTAACGCTGCATCTCTATAGCCAAAGCCGCCCTACTGTTTCCCGACTCGGCCGCCGCCGCAATATCACGGTTATCGTTTGATACACCCGAAATACCTAACATGCCGGATTCCTTATTGCAAATTCTGTTTATATCAGCCGCAGATAAATTGTCTTTTTCCGCAATATATGTAAGCGCCGAAGGATCAAGTGATCCGGAACGCGTGCCCATCATAAAACCGTCAAGCGGAGTAAAGCCCATTGAAGTATCAACGCACGCGCCATCCTTAATTGCAGTTATTGAGCAACCGTTGCCAAGATGACAAGTAATAATTTTAATGTCCTTCTTATCCTTATTCTCAAGCAAAGCAACACGGTCGCTTACAAAATGGTGTGATGTACCGTGAGCACCATATTTTCTGACATCAAGACGCTTATAATAATCATAAGGCAGAGCATACATATAAGCTTTAGGCGGCATTGTCTGGTGAAAAGATGTATCAAATACGACAACTTGCGGTATTTTTTTACCAAAAGTTTCTGTACAAGCCTTTATTGCTATAACATGGGCAGGATTATGAAGCGGAGCCATTGCGCCAAGCTCAGATATCTGTTCAATAACTTTATCATTAACAAGACAAGAACCCTTAAATATTGCGCCGCCTTGTACTATGCGATGACCGATTGCCGATATTTCTTCAAAAGAATCAATAACCTTTGCTTCACTTTTCATCATAGCATATACTACCGCTTCAAACGCCTCACTGTGAGTGGGCATAGGTGTTTCAGCCTTATATTCCCTACCGTCAGCTGACTTGTGTGAAATAGCGCCGGTAACGCCTATTCGCTCACAAAGTCCCTTAGCAAGTACGCTTTCATTGTCCATATCAATAAGCTGATATTTAAGCGAAGAACTGCCTGCGTTTACAACAAAAATTTTCATTTTCCTTACTCCCAACATAAATATTGTAGATTTAGTAAAATTGTGATAAAATTACACTAATGTCAATAATACTTTATTTTCATTTATTTTTCAAGTGCTTTTTGAAAGGTGGCGCATATTTTGGCTATAACGGGAATAATTGCCGAATTCAATCCACTTCACAATGGTCATATGCGCTTGATAAAAGAAGCAAAAGCTATTGGTAAACCCGTTGCGGCTGTTATCTCCGGCAATTTTGTTCAACGGGGTGAATGCGCGGCTTTTGAAAAGGGATTCAGAACGAAATGCGCGCTGATTTGCGGCGTTGATATTGTTGCTGAACTGCCGGTTCTCTGGAGTATGTCGACGGCGCGGAATTTTGCCTTAGGAGGCGTTTGGCAGCTTTACAGACTTGGATGTGACGATATAATATTCGGCAGCGAGTGCGGTGATATTTCAAAAATTATGTCCGTTGCGGATATATTGTGCTCGGATAGTTTTTTTGCCGCTCTTACAAAAAAGGTCAACGGTGCGCTTACATTTGCAACCGCCCGCGAGGCGGCGGCACACGAGCTTGGTGCTGATATTTCAATTCTTAACAATCCAAACGATAATTTAGGTGTTGAATATATACTTGCCGCTAAGAAGCTTAACCTGCCTGTAAAATTCAAATGTATAAAGCGCGAAGGGGCGCCTCATAACAGCAAGTATGTTTCCGGTGATTTTGTTTCTGCTTCTTATATCAGACAGGAGCTTACAGACGGCAACATCGCTTTTGCCGAAAGATTTATGCCAAGTGTTCTTCATGGCATAATAACCGAAAATGATATTGCCGATAACGAGAAGCTCAACACCGCGGTACTATCCGCACTCCGAAGCAAAAGCGCGAAGGATTTTGAAAATCTGCCGGATTTAAGTGAAGGTCTGGAAAACCGACTTTATTTTGCGTCCAGAGCCGCAACCACGCTTGAAAATTTACAAACTCAGCTAAAAAGCAAGCGATACACGCACGCTCGTATTCGGAGGCTTATACTGTCGGCGTTTTTAGGCTTTGACAATTCATTCTTTATGAAAACTCCGCCTTATGTGCGCTTGTTAGGCGCAAGTAATACAGGCCTTGATACTCTGACAAAAGGCGTAGTATATGATGTTTTGACAAAACCCTCGCAAATTAAGGCGCTTGGTAGTGACGCCGAAAAGGTTTTTGATACCGAATGCCGCGCTACGGATGTTTTTACTCTTACACTTAAAGCTCCGCTGGAGGCGGGACTTGAATACAAACGAAAGTTTTTGAAAACGGAGGATTTAATATGATAAGCTTTAAAGAACTTGACGCTTACAAGGATTACGGCCGCGCTCTTGAGATTGAAAACGGTACAATACGCGCGGTAGTGACGCTGGATGTCGGACCGAGAATAATATATTTTGGATTTATCGACGGTCAGAATATTATGTGTGATAACCGCGAGCTTTTAGGCGGCAGAACGGACAAATCATATGAAGAACTGTTTGGAATCGGTAAAAAGTGGGAAAACTTAGGCGGTCACAGAATTTGGGCGGCTCCTGAGGAATGGCCGCTTACATATACTCCTGACGATGTGCCTGTTTCATATATAAAAACCGATTGCGGCGCAATTTTCACATGTAATGCCAGTGAAAAAGCCGGTTTTGAGAAGAAACTTGAAATCATTATGAGTAATGACTGCGCAAATATGCAAGTAAAAATGTCGCTTAAAAATATCAGTGATAAATCCCGTGACTGTTCAATATGGGCGCTTTCTGTTTCTACCACCGGCGGTACGCTTGTACTACCTATGAACACCGATGATACCGTTCTGCTTCCCAATCGGGTCATATCTGTTTGGCCTTACAGTGATATTAAGGATTATAGATATGAACTAAGCAATAAATATGCCGTTGTTGAAAACACCGCGGAAGAAAGACCGCTAAAGCTCGGCTTTGATTTGAAAAAAGGCATTTCTTACTATTTTGTAAACGGCGAGGTTTTCAAAAAACAGTTTGACACATTCCACGATAAAAAATCGTATTTTGACAACGGCTGTTCATTTGAAACATATAATTGCGATAAGTTTATTGAAATTGAAACACTCGGACCCATTGAAACAGTAGCGCCAAACGGTGAAATATATCACACCGAAAACTGGTCGCTGTATAAGTTTGATAATTTGGATTTCTCAAGCGATGAAGCGATAGATAAAATGCTGGAAAGCTTATAAGAACAATAAAGACAAAAAATAAGCTCCTGCCGTAAAGACAGGAGCTTATTTTTTGTCAATTATTTTGTCATCAGCTCGCAGACGAGATTGGAATGTTCAAGAGCATTATCGAGTCCTTTTCCGGAAATAAGGCACGCTTCGTCGTACAAAAGCCTTGTATACTTGTTAAATGTATCCTTATCGTTTTTATACAAAGTCTTAAGCCTCTCTGTTACAGGATGTGTGCCGTTAATTTCAAGCACCAAAGTAGCCTTAACGGCATTTTCTTTAGCCCCCGGCATTGAGTTAAGTACCTTTTCCATTTCAAGCGATATTCCTCCCTCGCTTGTAAGGCATACCGGGTGACTGCCGAGTTTACCGGTAAAGCGAACCTCGTTTACCTTTTCTTTAAGTTCGTCTTTCATAGCTGTAAGCATATCCTTAGACGATTCGTTTTGCTCTTTCAGTTCCTTTTTTTCGTCCTCATCCGCTAAATCAAAATCATTGTCGCAGACGTTTATAAACTTCTTTCCGTCGTACTCACCGAGCATCTTAAGCGCAAATTCATCCACATTATCGGTTAGATACAAAAGCTCATAGCCTTTTGCCTTCACCGTTTCGGTCTGCGGAAGAACATCAATTTTTTCTCTTGTTTCACCGCAAGCGTAGTAAATGGCATTTTGACTCTCAGGCATACGCTCGGTATACTCTTTAAGAGATACAAACTTATTCTCCCTGCTTGATACAAAAAGAAGCAAATCCTTAAGATTTTCTTTATTAGCGCCATATCCGTCATATGCACCGAATTTAAGCTGCACGCCGAAAGAATTAAAGAACTTTTCATAAGTCTCACGCTCATTCTTAAGCATTTTTTCAAGCTCGCTTTTGATTTTCCTTTCAACAGTTTTTGCAATAAGCTTTAATTGTGCGTCGTGCTGAAGTACCTCACGAGAAATATTCAGAGATAAGTCCTCGCTGTCAACTATACCTTTTACAAAGCTGAAATAATCGGGTAAAAGGTCGGCACATTTATCCATGATAAGAACACCGCGGGAATAAAGCTGAAGTCCCTTTTCAAACTCTTTTGTATAGTAATCAAACGGCGGTTTTTCCGGAATAAACAACAAGGCATTAAAGGTTGCCTGACCTTCGGTTTTAGTATGTATAACTTTAATAGGGTCATTAAAATCATAGAATTTTTCCCTATAAAAGCTATTGTAGTCTTCCGGCTTAATATCCTTTTTATCCTTTTTCCAAAGAGGTATCATACTATTAAGCGTTCTATCTTCAGTGACATCTTCAAACTCACCCTCTTTGCCTTCAACCGGCTTTTTGGTGGTGAATTGCATCTTTATAGGATGACGAATATAATCTGAATACTTGCGAACAAGCGCGCTTATTCTGTACTGGTCTAAAAATTCATCGTAGTTTTCATCGTCGGTTGACTCCCTTATTTTGAGAGTGACAACGGTTCCTACCGTATCCTTATCGCAAGGCTCTATGGTATAACCGTCAGCACCTTTTGATTTCCAGCAAAAAGCAGAATCAGAACCAAAAGCTTTAGATTCCACAGTCACTTCATCACTTACCATAAATGCCGAATAAAAACCCACGCCGAACTGACCGATTATATCAACATTTTCGGCCTTTTCGTTATCGTTTTTAAAATTAAAAGAACCGCTTTTTGCTATGGTACCGAGATTTTTGTCTAATTCCTCCTCAGTCATACCGCAACCGTTATCAATAACCTTTAGTGTACGCGCTTCTTTGTCAAGCTCAATACGAATAACAAACTCGTCTGCCGAAATCCCCACGGAATTATCGGTAAGAGACTTAAAATACAGCTTATCTAATGCATCTGACGCATTGGATATTAACTCACGCAAAAAGATTTCCTTATGGGTATAAATTGAATTTATCATCATATCCATGAGTTTTTTTGATTCTGATTTAAATTGCTTAGTTCGCATAATTTACCATCCTTTTATTCATTTGTGAATGTAAATTCACCATCTTTAAAATCACATAAAACAGTATCGCCGTTTTTTATACTTCCGTCAAGTATTTTTTCACTTAATCTATCCTCAATATCGTTTTGTATTTCCCGACGAAGTGGTCTTGCACCATAGGTATCGTCAAATCCCTTTTCAGAAAGCTTATCAATCAGCGTATCGGTAAAATGAGCCTTAATATTGAGATTGCCGAGACGAACATTAAGATTTTCAAGCATTTTAGAAGCTATTGTCTTAATCTCATCTTTGCTTAATCTTGAAAATACGATAATATCATCGACGCGATTTAAAAACTCAGGTCTAAAGGCATTTTTAAGCTCACCTAATACCTTTTCTTTAATGTCAGCCTTATCACCGTTATCGGCAGAGCTGTCGCCAAAGCCAAAGCTAACCTTTTTCTCAGTTATAAGCCGGGCGCCGATATTAGAGGTCATAATTATAACCGTGTTTTTAAAATCAACCTTGCGCCCCTGGGAATCGGTAAGAATGCCGTCCTCAAGAATTTGAAGAAGTATGTTAAAAACATCCGGATGTGCTTTTTCGATTTCATCAAAAAGGACAACTGAGTAGGGATTTCTTCGAACCTTTTCAGTAAGCTGACCGCCCTCGTCAAAGCCGATATAACCCGGAGGTGAACCAATAAGCCTTGATACGGTATGCTTTTCCATATACTCGGACATATCAAGCCTTATCATCATACTCTCACTGCCGAACATGGCCTGCGCCAAAGCTTTGCAAAGCTCTGTTTTGCCTACGCCCGTAGGTCCTAAGAAGATAAATGAACCAATAGGTCTTTTAGGATCCTTAAGCCCGACCCTTCCGCGCCGTATAGCTTTCGCAACAGCATTTACCGCCTCGTTCTGTCCTATGAGTCGATTATGCAATTCATCCTCAAGGTGCAGAAGCCTTTCGCTCTCCTCCTCAGTTAATTGCGATACCGGAACACCGGTCCAGGACGATACTATTTCCGCAATGGTTTCTGCGGTAACTTCGCCGGAGGTGTGTGCGTTTTTTGCATGCCATTTTTCTTTTTTGTCAGCTAATTCTTTTGTTATTTCATTGATTTCATCTCTGACATTCGCGGCTCTCTCAAATTCCTGAGATTTTATCGCATCCTCTTTTTCCGCCTGAAGAGCAATTAATTTTTTCTCCAGTTCTTTGAGGTCATCAGGTGCCGCCAATGCGGAGAGTCTCACCTTAGATGCCGCCTCGTCAATGAGGTCAATAGCCTTATCGGGCAAAAACCTGTCATTTATATATCTTGCGGAAAGCTTTACCGCGGCACAGACTGCCTCGTCGGTTATATTCACCTTGTGGTGGGCCTCATATTTATCCTTTAAGCCGCGAAGTATCAATATTGCATCATCCTCGCTCGGTTCCGATACGATAACCGGTTGGAAGCGACGCTCAAGAGCTGAATCCTTTTCAATGTTTTTTCGATACTCAACGATTGTAGTAGCACCAATAACCTGAAAATCGCCACGCGCAAGAGAAGGTTTTAATATATTTGCCGCATCGGTCGACCCCTCCGCGGAGCCTGCGCCAATAATTGTGTGTACTTCATCAATAAATAATATAATATCAGAAGACTTTTTCACTTCATTAATAACCGACTTTATCCGCTCTTCAAAATCGCCTCTATATTTTGTTCCCGCAATCATACCGGTAAGATCCAGTGAGAACACGTGCTTTCCAACAAGTATTTCAGGTACATCACCAGACGCAATTTTTTGAGCTAAGCCCTCTACAACCGCTGTTTTGCCAACGCCCGGTTCGCCTATCAAACAAGGGTTATTTTTCGTCCTTCGACATAATATCTGTATAACTCGTTCTATTTCTTCTTCTCTGCCGATTACCGGATCAAGTTTTTCTTTTTTTGCCTGTTCGGTAAGGTCGATACCATATTTATTCAATCCGCCTTTTTTATTGCTTTTACTCTGTGAAACAGGATAATCGAAATCATTATCCCGCGCGTTTTCATTCATATCTTCTACACTGATACCCGCCTCATTCAGTGCTTTTGCGGTTAATGACTGTATATCAATGCCAAGTTCGCTTAAAAACTTAATGGCGAAGCTCTCCCCTTCACTTAGTATTGCTATCAAAATATGCTCAGTTCCCACAAACTTCTTACCGGTGGAGGCACAACCCGCTATTGCAGTCTCAATTACCTTCTTTGCCCTGGGTGTAAAATAGTCAGGCGAGAGTCTCGTTGGCGTGCCAACGCCAATGTTTTTCCGCATTTCATCTTCAATATTTTCAGCGGTAACGCCACTCTCATTAAGCACCGCCGCCGCGACTCCGCTTCCTACACGCAAAAGACCTAAAAGCAGATGTTCACTGCCAACATAGGTATGTCCTAAAACCTGAGCGGAATTTATTGCCTGATTTAAGGCTTCATTTGCCTTTTCGGTAAATCCTGAAAAATTATATCTCATAAGAATACCTCCTTAATTGAGCGCATTCCGCACCATTTCCGCACGCGAAATATCACGCTCATCCTCTGTCATATTTCCGTAAGTTTTCATCAACATATACGGTTGACCCTCAATAAGTAATTTAATGGGATTTATATCCTCACTTATCGCACCTGTGTTAATTCCCAGTTTAACCCTTCCTATCAGCTCAATCAACTCGGTACTTGAAAGCTTCCTGGCATATTTTAAGGTGCCAAGGGCGCGCATACAAATATCTTCAGTATTTATTTTGTTAAGATTATTTTGCAGTTTTCTCTCTTTATTTATTATTTGCTCTGAAATCACCCGTAAGTTATCAATGGCGTTTTTCTCACTTACTCCAAGAGTTATTTGATTTGATATCTGATAAAGCGAGCCGGCGGCATTTGAGCCTTCGCCATACATACCACGAACAGTAAACCCAACCTTATTGACAGATTTAGTAAGGTTTAAGATATCACCGTAACTTTCACTGACGGGCAAATGAAACATTACAGATGCTCGAAGTCCCGTACCCAAATTTGTAGGACACTCGGTAATAAAGCCAAGATTATCATCAAATGCAATATCGAGGTTACTGCACAACACATTATCAATATTATCAGCTATTTCATAAGCTTTTTCAAGCTGGAGTCCGGGAAGAATTACCTGAATCCGTATATGGTCTTCTTCACCAATCATTATGCTTATTGTTTCGTCCTCTGAAAGAATGATTGCCTTATTATCGGAGTTTGATACAAATTCACGGCTCGCAATATGCCGTTCGAGCATTGAAAGCCTTTCATTTTGCGGTACATCTTTCATATCGATATACTTAAGACTGTATGGCGCAAAATCTTTGTTTTTAATAGCTTTCCTGATTATAAGGTTTACTTGTTGCCGTTGTTCATCACTGATACGCGCGGGAAACGGAAATCCGTTGATGTTTCTGGCAAGCCTGATTCTTGTGCTTACGGCTATATCCCCGTCCGGTGCGGTATTGTTATACCAACAACTCATTTTTGCGCCTCCATTTCCTTAATCTTATCTCGTACCTCTGCCGCCAGTTCGAATTTTTCTTCGCTTATAAGCTTTGCAAGCTCATCTCTTAAACTCTCAATAGTTACTTTGTTTCCTTCTTGTTGGCTTGCGGAGGATGCACCGATATTTTTCCCTATGTGCTTAACCGAACCGTGAACACGCTTAATATACGGCAGAAACTCATTATAAAACTCCTTATAACACTCCGGACATCCGGCTACACCTTTTTCGGCAATATCAGAAAATGTGCTTCCGCAGCACTTACATCTGGTCTGCTCGCCTTGTTTTTTAATTGACAAAGTATCACCGAGCATTGAAGCAAGCATATTGCTAAAGCCGCTGTCAGCCATACTGATACCCTCTTTTGCCGCACATTCATCGCAAAGATACATCTCTCGTGCTACACCGTTTACAACCGAATGAATATGAGTTGTAGCCATATTCTTTCCGCATTTTTCACAAAGCATACAATCGCTTCCTTTCAAATTAAAGTTGAACAAGCAACATCTCTTTTATAATTGATGCACGGACACTGTTTCGTATCTCCGGCGGCAATGTGTGCATAACATTTTTGGAGATTGCCGAATCCATCAGATGCGCACTCTGTTTATCAATAAGGCCCGATTGAAAACAATTCTCTATTAGTATACGAGCGCTCATCGCATCAATTTCTTCACCTATGGAATTTATTATGTGCATTATTGCCGATGTTCCGTCAAGAACTACTCTTTTGATTTTAATGTAGCCGCCGCCGCCGCGCCTGCTCTCAATTATAAAACCATGTTCAGGCGTAAAACGCGAAGATAAAACATAGTTTATCTGGCTGGGAGCGCAACCGATGCCATTCGCAAATTCATTACGCTGAATTTCCGCAGTACTCTCCTCAGACCCATCGAGTAATTCAAGTATCTTTTCAGTTATCAAATCGCTAAGTCTCATACTCATCACCTTTTTTGACCTTTCCTGACCTTTATTATACACCAAAGTCAGTAAAAGTCAATAGGTAATTTGATTTTTTTATTAACACCTTAACAAGGTTAGCATAGTATGTGGTGAAAGACGAAAAGGAGGTCTTTATATTATGTGTAACAATGGTTTTGGTGGAAACTGCACTTGGATAATCATCCTCATTCTCTTACTCACCTGCTGCGGCAACAATGATAACGGTTGTGGCTGTGGTTGCGGTTGCGGTAACTAATCAGCAAAAATCCATAGAAAAGCGGCGCCCTTATTAGGGCGCCGCCGTCTTATGATACCTTAAATTATATCTCTGCAAAATACTTGATTGTGCGTACCATCTGGCTTGTATAGCTGTTTTCATTATCATACCATGATACAACCTGAACCTGATAGGTATCGTCATCAATCTTTGTTACCATCGTCTGAGTAGCATCAAAAAGCGAACCATAGGTAATACCAATTATATCGGAAGATACAAGCGGCTCTTCAGTATAACCGAACGAAGCGCTTGAAGCGGCTTTCATTGCAGCGTTGATACCCTCAACTGTGATATCCTTGCCCTTAACAACTGCTACAAGAATAGTTGTAGAACCTGTCGGAACAGGAACACGCTGAGCAGAACCGATAAGCTTGCCGTTAAGCTCCGGAATAACAAGACCGATTGCCTTTGCAGCACCTGTTGAGTTAGGAACTATGTTAACAGCAGCGGCACGGGCACGACGAAGGTCGCCTTTTCTGTGCGGACCGTCAAGAACCATCTGATCGCCTGTAAAAGCGTGAACAGTTGTCATAATACCGCTCTGAATCGGTGCATACTTATTAAGAGCGTTAGCCATAGGAGCTAAGCAGTTAGTTGTGCAAGAAGCGGCAGAGATGATTTTATCATCCTTAGTAAGAGTATTCTCGTTAACGCTGAAAACGATAGTGGGAAGATCCTTGCCTGCAGGAGCAGAAATAACAACCTTTTTAGCACCGGCATCAATATGAGCCTGACTCTTTTCCTTTGAGCAATAGAAACCTGTGCATTCCAAAACAACATCAACGCCGATTTCACCCCAAGGAAGATCAGCGGCATTTTTCTCAGCATAGATTTTTATGGTTTTACCGTCAACAGTGATGCTATCCTCGCCGGCCACTACTTTATCAGCCAAAGCATATCTGCCCTGAGCAGAATCATACTTCAAGAGATGAGCGAGCATTGCGGGGCTTGTGAGATCATTAATTGCTACAATCTCATAACCCTCAGCACCGAACATCTGGCGAAATGCCAAACGACCGATACGACCAAAACCATTAATTGCAACCTTTACCATAATAAGAAAACCTCCTAAAATTATACTTTCCCTATTTTAACCTATTTGTGAAGATTTTTCAAGACATTTTATCAAATAATTATTATTTTTTCTGCCGCTTTAATGCCGTCAACAGCCGCAGAAACAATACCACCCGCATAACCGGCACCCTCACCGCACGGATACACCCCTTCGATATTAACACTTTGCATACTATCCTGCCTTAGTATCCTTACCGGAGATGATGAACGCATCTCCGGTGCCGTAAGGATAGCCTCGTCGTCTGCAAACCCGTTGATTTTATTACCCATGGAAATAATGCCCTCTTTTAACGAGTTGGTTATATAATCAGGAAACAGTTTCCCAACATTAAACAATTCATAGCCGGGTTTTATTGTGGGCTTCACTCTGCCGATTTGATTTTCAGTACGCCCTAAAAAGTAACCAACGCTGCATACAGGAGCTTTACCACCGCAGGCGCTGTAAGCCAGTCTTTCAATTTCCCGCTGAAAATACACACCTCCAAGAACATCATATCCCGCAATATCTTCAGGCGATACACCCACAAGTAATGCGCTGTTCGCATTAGTACCGTTCCTATCTTTATAGCTCATACCGTTTGTAACAATCCCCCCGCTTTCACTGGAGGCATTTATGACATAACCGCCGGGACACATACAGAAGGTATAAACTCCCCTGCCCGACTGTAAATGTACAGCAAGCTTATAATCCGCGGCGCTTAGATTTTTATGACTCGCATACCTACCGTAAAGAGCACTGTCAATATCACTTTGCAGGTGTTCAATTCTCACTCCCACGGCAAACGGCTTTCGGCACATATCAAACCCTTTGTTTTTAATAAGCCTGTATGTATCCCTTGCCGAATGACCGATACATAAAAACAAATAATCGGTTTTTATTTCATTATCGGAGGCTATAATACCCACAACCTTTGAACCTGAAACAAATATATTTTCAAGACAAGTATTAAATCTTACTTCGCCGCCGAGCTTTATTATTTCTTTCCTTATGTTCTTAACAACCAGGCGTAAAACATCGGTGCCAATATGCGGTTTTGCCTCATATAGAATATCGCGGTCAGCACCAAATTCTACAAACGCTTCAAGCACTGCACGCACGCGAAAATCCTTAATACCGGTATTAAGCTTACCGTCAGAAAATGTACCGGCGCCGCCCTCACCGAACTGAATGTTAGAGTTTTCTTTAAGCTTCCCTCCCGAAAAGAACTCTTTTACATCTTCTGTTCTGGTATCAATGTCACAACCACGCTCTATTACTATTGGATTCATGCCTGCACGCGCGAGAGTAAGCGCTGCAAACATCCCCGCCGGACCAAATCCCACAACAACAGGACGGTTTTTTAGTGTTACAGCGGATTTTTTAAAAACATAAGGAAATTCATTAAAAATCTTTCCTTTTTTATTCTTTTTCAAAAACTTCTTTTCATCTTTAACTTCAAGCAAAAAAGAACAAGAAAAGTGAGGGATACTGCCTCTTGCGTCAACAGATTTTCTAAACAAGCGCACAGAAACGACAGAGTTTTCAGGCTCTATCGTTTTTTTAAGCATATTATTCACATTTGTAAAATCCGTATCAAGCGGCAAAATAACGCCATCAATCTTTACCATTCTCTATTCCTTCTAAAATACTTTCCGCGGCACAAAAGGCGCTTGAAAAGGCAAAATGTAAATTATATCCGCCACAATCACCGTCTATATCAAGCAACTCTCCTACCGCATAAACACCCTTATACTTTTTAGACATCATCGTCCTGTTATCAAAGCCGCATGTGTCAAGACCTCCTGCTGTGACCTGAGAATTTTCAAATCCGGTGGTGCTGACTGCTCTGAAATTGAAGCTTTTAATAACTTTTGCTATTTGCCTTATGTCACTTTCTTGCAGACAATTAACACTGTCAGAGAGCTTTAAGCCTGCGGATTTAATAATAGACTGCCCTAACCGCTTATTGATTGCGCCGCTTAAATACTCATCAAGCTTACGATAATATAAAACATCTCTGAGAGATAATAACAGGGTAACAACTTCATCTATATTGCTTTCAGGCATTAAGTCAAGTGAAATTGTCTTTTCGGTGTCCTTTCTTTCAACTTCTCTGGCAATTTGCAAAATAGGCGGACCTGACAGACCGTAATCACAAAAAAGCACCTCGCCTGTCGCACGCTTTACTAATTTTGAGGAAATATAAAGCGATGCGGCGGCATTAACTTTAATGCCTTTAAGCGCGCGCACAATATCAGTATCGGTTTTTACCTGAACAATGGCCGGTGTGACCGGTATACATTTTTCCCCTTTGCTTTTTAAAAGCTTATAAATATATCCGTCACATCCGAGTTTTTTGCCACCGGAATAAAGCCCTGTGGCAAACACAACGCTTTTTGCGCTGAAATCGCCCAATTCGGTCTTCAGAGCACTCCAACTCTGACCAAAGATAATATCTGTTACCATACAGTCAACAAATGTATCGACTCCCAGCATATCGCAAGAAAACCGCAAAGCGTCAACTACTGATGAAGCCTGAAGCGACGCCGGATAGGCACGACCTGTCTCGTCATAATAAAGCGGCAAACCAATAGATTTAAAAAAACGCTCTAACTCTTTATTGTTGTATTTTAGAATAGCATACTCCGCAAAGTATGGATTGTCACCGTGAAAATGCGTAATTGACTCATCAGAATTGGTAAGATTACATCTACCGTTTCCGGTAGTGATAAGCTTCTTTCCAACTCGCGGTAAGCGCTCAAGCACCGCAACAGAAACACTCGGTTTTTTCTGCTTAATGTAAACCGCCGCAGCTAATCCGGAAGCTCCTCCACCCACAATGCAAACATCGAAAAATTTTTCCATATCAAATGCCCTCGTCATCGTTTGCAGTCTCTCTAAATCTTGCCGCAAAGGATGGCGCTTGTCCGTCGACATAAAGGTGCGTAAGCTCGCCAAAACGATTACATCTGAAATAAGCTGTGCCTTCTTCGCGCTCTTCAGTGGCAAGTGCTGTTATTCCTGTTGGCGAACAAACTGTGCCCTGCCATAATACGACAGGAGATATACCAAGCAAATGCGAAAGCAGAACACACTGAATACCAAAATGGCAAAAAAACACAATGGTATCGTGATTTGACCTTACCGCTTTATAGCAGGCGCCTTCTCTTATATATCCGTGTGCTGCAAGAAATTCATCAAGCTCACGGCAAACATATTCATAAACTTCTTTAACATCACCGGTTTTCATTATATCGGCATCAAGCCATTTGTCCTTATCATACAGTTCGGATATTTGCGTCCACTGAGCAGGTATAAGATCCCACGGTATGCGTTTTTTTAAAGTTATGGGGTCTACTATATACCCGGGAAATTCCTGAAGCCAATCAAGTATCTGAGCTTTCCTGCCAGTTGCGCTGAGTGTAGGAGCGGCAGTATCCCGCGCCCTGCCCATGGGTGAACAATAAAATTCGCTTACATGCTTATTTTTTAAATACCTGGCAAGCGCGAGCGCCTCATACCTTCCTTTTCTTGTAAGCGTATCATTTGCGTAATCCGGATCACCATGTCTGATCATTATAATTTTCATAACATCACCCAAATTATAGTATCATATTAACCGTTAAAAATCAATAAAAAAGCAGACTGCCGAATAAGCAATCTGCTCTTTAACATATCAGATAAACAATTATTTAATCATACTTGCGACTTCTGCGGCAAAATCATCAACACGCTTTTCAATTCCTTCGCCTTTTTCAAAGCGCACAAATGATACAATCTTAATGTCACTGCCCAACTCTTTAGCGGTTTTCTCTACATACTTACCAACGGTAAGCTCTCCATCCATAACGAACTGCTGATCCACAAGGCAATTTTCCTTATAATACTTACAGATTTTTCCTTCAACTATTTTTCCGAGAACAGCGTCCGGCTTATTAGCCATCTTCGGATCCTCTTTCATCTGAGCAATAAGAATAGCCTTTTCTTTCTCGATTACTTCAGCAGGTACAGAAGCCTCATCAAGATATCCCGGATTCATAGCGGCTATCTGCATTGCAATATTCTTGCCCATAGTAACAAAATCCGCGTTGCCCTCGTCAAGCTCGGTGTCAAAGTTAACCATAACGCCGATTTTGCCGCCTGCATGAACATAGGTGATAACCTTACCCTCATAGCGGGCAAATCTGCGAATTTTAATATTTTCACGAACCTTAAGGAATAACTCCTGTACCATTTCTTCAACGGTTTGACCGTTTTCACTACACTTAAGAAGTGCATCGAGATCAGCAGGATTTTGTGCGGCAACGATTTTTGCAACATTAAGCGCCAAAGCCTTAAATTCCTCGCCGCCGGCAACAAAGTCGGTCTCTGCATTGATTTCAACGACCGCTCCAATTCCGTTTTCGCTGATAGCGCACACTGTACCCTCAGCAGCAATTCTACCGGCCTTCTTAGCTTGTGAAGCCAAGCCTTTTTCTCTTAAATAATCGGCGGCCGCGTCCATATCACCGTTTGTTTCGGTAAGTGCCTTTTTACAATCCATCATACCGCAACCGGTTTTTTCGCGTAACGCCTGTACATCTTTAGCAGTAAATGCCATAATATTACCTCCTATGGAATTGATTTACTCAGCAGTTTCTTCCTTCGCAGGCTCTTCCTCGGTTTCTATAACCTCTTCCTGCTGTGCAACTGCTTCAGCTTCTTCAACCTGATCTGTTTCATCATCGTTTGCGGCTGTGCCGAATTCCTCACCCTGTCTGCCTTCTATGACAGCCGCGGCAATAGTTTCGGATATGAGCTTAACCGCACGGATAGCGTCATCGTTGCCGGGAATAACAGCATCAATCTCATCGGGATCGCAGTTTGTATCTACAATGGCAATAATCGGAATACCGAGTTTTTTAGCCTCCGCTACCGCGATTCTTTCCTTATGCGGATCAACTATGAAAAGTGCACCCGGCAATCTTTCCATATTCTGTATGCCGCCTATAAATTTTTCAAGCTTTTCAATTTCAAGCTCAAGCTTTACTACTTCCTTTTTGGGAAGAAGATCAAATGTGCCATCCTCTTTCATGGCACGAAGCTGATTAAGACGACCTATACGATTACGAATTGTGCTGAAATTAGTAAGCATTCCACCGAGCCAACGAGCATTGACATACGGCATACCGCAATGCTCAGCCTCTTCCTTAATTGAATCCTGTGCCTGCTTTTTAGTACCTACGAAAAGAATATCTCCGCCTTCAGCCGCAATATCGCGGGCAAACAAATATGCTTCGTTAAGCTTTTTGACGGTCTTTTGAAGGTCTATAATGTAGATGCCGTTGCGCTCGGTAAAAATATACTGCGCCATTTTTGGGTTCCAACGCCTTGTCTGATGTCCAAAATGAACACCGGCTTCAAGAAGTTGTTTCATTGATACAACTGCCATAATAAATTCCTCCTGAGGTTCTCCCTCCATCTCCTCCGCCTCCCGGTAACGGCTCTGTATCAAAAGCCGCACCTCTACCGGACAAAAGAAATGTGTGTATTTTTAGTCAACATAGATTGACCGATAGATTATATCACAAATAATTACAATATGCAAGCATTATTTATACAAATTCAGCACTTTTTGAGCTCGTTCCTTTATCATTGTGCGCAACGGCTCAGGCGATATTACCTCAATGTTATCCGAAAATCCCACAATCCAGTTGACAAGCCCGTAACTGACAGCGCACTCAACACTAATTTCAAAATATTTATCGGTAACATTTGAAACAAAAATCGAATTTCCAAAGCGATCAACGATTTGCTCAAGTGTATCTTTAGAACATCGTAAATGAATTCTTGAAAAATTGCCGACAAACATATCGAACAGTCTTTTGGTGTAATCAGCAACATTAAACGAATCGCTATAAGAAGATACTTCGCTAAAATGTCTTGATTTCTCTGTTGTTTCTTCAACGGATTTCATACGGTCAATCCGCAGGTGAACAAGATTATCGTACTTATCATAGTTACCTACCAGGTAGTAATGATCATCCTGCCATGTGGTAGCATATGGATTGATTTTACGCTCTTTATATACGGTAACCACATCCCTGCCTTTAAGCTCGCGAACGCCATATTTGTATGTTATCTTGTGGTTATTATCAATCGCGTGGGTTATAGTGTCAATATTGTAAAATATAGATTCGTTTTTAGTCTTGCCGTCAGTATTTACATAAATACCCGGAGCACTGTTTTTTACCTGATATCCACTCAAAAACCGATCAAGCTTACGACACAAATCAAGAGTTTTCTTTTCGGTTATAAAATGTGCCGTGCGCACAGCATCCTTTAAAAGGTATATTTCAGGTAATTCGAAATCACGCTCACCGAGAAAATATCCCGGCTTTGGCACCCTTGTCTTAATAATTTCGTACCCAAATTCAACGAGGCACTCAATATCGTCATAAATAGCTTTTCGTTCGGCGGAAATACCATATGCATCAAGTTTTGAAATAATGTCAGCTGCCGAAACCGGATGCTCCTCGTCAGAGTACTTTTTTAAAATCTTGACAATATACAAAAGCTTTAATTTATTGCTTGAGATTGACGCCATTTTGTTGCCTCCCGTTTAAAATCTTCTCTATCATAAATAGCATTGAGAGCATCTAAGAACGCATTAGACGAAAGTCCCACAGGTAATGATACAAACTCGGAAAAACTATTTCGTGCGGATTTGCTTCCTTCTGCTCCTGTGAGACCGAATAAGTATAAATCCGTTTTGCTGATTTTCTCTTTTGGTTTGTCGGTCAAAGCTACTATACCGCTTCTTTCAAGAGCCGACAGAATAGTTTTACAATTCATTCCTTCAACACCCAAATAACCCTGCTTTGACGGCTTTGTCTTTCTGCTTTCCACTCCTTTAATCTGAGGCAGATAAACATTAACGATATTGCCTGTGTCGCAAAAACTCTTTATATATGCCCGTATTTGCTGCCCCGCATTATCAGAGTCGGTTATAATAATTGCACCGTGCTTTTCGGAAAGCAGTTTAATCAAATCGCGTTTGCTTTTGTCCTTATATATACCAAACCCGTTTGTAGGTACTATTGTGGCATCAATTATGTTTTCAAGAGTTATTTTATCGTATTTTCCCTCAACAATGACAACTTCATCAAGCCGTATCAATACAATCACCGCTTGCAATAATGTATATAAGTTTTACCGTCATTTGTTCAAGCACAACTCTTGAATCGGCAGAAAAGCTTTTGAGTGATTTATCAGCATTTAATATCTCATTCATACACAGCTTCAGTTTATTATCATCAAATCTTCGCAAATTATTTTTAGCTCTGTCAATTAAAAATCCTTTATTTTTATATGGAAAATCCGAAGCAATATCAAAATTGGACTTATTTGCTTTTTTTGCCGCATCCACCCTTGCTATATCTACAAATGCGGAAGCGGTGGTATACAGAATAATCATAGGTTCAATACGCATATATAAAAGATTGCTCAGAATATTAAAAGCCGCAGATGAATTCATATTTAAAATTTGCCTTGCGTATTCATAAACCGAAGCGTCAACCGATTTTACACAGACTTTATCTATATCGGCGATTTCAATCATACCGTTATTAACATAATTACACAACTTGTCCAATTCACTGACAAGGGTGTTAATATCGAAGCCGCAGGTTTCCACCATATATTTTGCGGCGTCATTCTTAAAAGCACATCCGCGTTTTTTTGCGCCGTTAATAAGCATCTTTGAAAGCTCCCCGATACTCCGATGTTTGAACTCAACAACGCAACCTCCGCAAGAGTCTGCCGCGGCAACTATCTTTTTTGCACGCGCGGATCTGACAAAATCAAACTCTACATCCTCAAGCTTTAATATAAGGGTTGAAAACTCGTAGTTATCAGAAAGCAGTAAAATAATTTTTTCAAACTCCTCAGGTGATGCCGATTCAAAATCGTAATCGGATAAAACAACACATTTCCGCTCACACAACATAGGAAACTGGTTCATTGAATCAAAAACAGACTGTAAATCAACATCTTTTTCAAATTTCTGTAAGTCGAAATCATTATTCTTTCCGGAGGTTTTATCAATAATAAGGCTTTCATAGTGGTTTATAAGATAACCGTCATCTCCGAAAAATACATATACCGGCATAATTCTGCCTGAAGACAACATATTTTTAAGATTGCTTTCATAAATTACGCCCACGGTTTTTCACCTCCGACACAAAATTTCTCCTTAACAGTTTTAAATAATACTTATGCAGATACATACCCGCAATCATTCCGATTATCAAAAACAAAAAAATTATAGAAGCAGTCAAATCCGCCTTTATGAGCAAAAAGTCCAAAACGCCTAAGTTATCAATTATGTACTTAATATACCGAGCGCATACGCCGGCAACCCAAAAAAGGGAGTCAGATAGAAACGATATTCCTTTTATTGCGGACATAATCAATGCTATTGTGTTAAACTCAAGTGCAAAAGTAACCGGAAAAGTAATCAGCATAAAAGCTATCGGTGAAAGCACGGCAAAAGTACCAAAAACACCTATTGTAATCGGCGCGGTAAATATCAAAGCACAAATTGATACAGTGAATACTGAAATTATGCTCCTTGCGATTCTATTTTCAATCATCAGTTTTGAAATAATTAAATTGCAATAATACGGAGATATCCATACAACCGCAAGAGTAGCTACCGCAGATAATTGAAAGGATACACTGTAAACGCTGAAAGGCATCAGAAAAAGAATTAAGACAACCGCGCTGCCCAAAGAATTCAGAGAATCATTTTTGCGCATAAAAAGCGGTGAAAGTACGAAAAATAAAAACATCACGCCTGCGCGGATTACTGAAAGAGTGAAGCCGCAGACGGCACATATCATAAAAATTAAAATCAATGAAATAAAACACTTAAGATATTTATTGTAGTAGATCTTTTCGAAAAAAGTAAAAACAGAGCCTATAATAATTGAAATATGCAAGCCGGAAACGACCATAATATGCATAACGCCGCAAATAAGCACCTTGTTATAAAACTCGTCCGACAAATACTTGCGCTCCCCGCAATTCAGAGCTATAAGAATGGAAGAAATATCATCCGGAAATCTATCGGACAAAGTTTTTATCATATACCGCCTTATATCCCCGATTTTCTCAAAAAACACATTGTTTGAATAACGCTGATTTATTTTCAGAAGCTTACAATCAATGTATATTGAATTTCCGAAATTATACATCTTGTAGTCGCTGCCCTCAAGTGATGAAAGCTTAACAGAAGCATTAAAAGTATCGCCGCATTTTATTTTCTCGTCGAAGAAATAATAAAAAGACAGCTTTATCTTCTTTGGTAATACATCCGAGCCCAAGCAGTAAACACTCGTCTTGCAGACCTTACCCGTATCATAGGAATCGGCTGTTGCGACAAAATCGGCATTTAAGACTTTGCCGTCTAACGCTTCAAGGTCATTAACCGTTAAAAACTCATTTACTGCACTTGCACATACCGCCAAGAACAGTATTGATATGATAGCGGCTTTTTTACTGCGTAAAACAATGCAAACCATTACAAGAATTACGGCAAACATAACAAGAAGCGAAAGAGAAATATCCTTGTACTTATATAAGAACGGAATAACAGCGGCGCTAAGCACCGCACAAACCGCCATAGGTCTGTTGAATATGGGAAAAACATCATATGCTGTTTTTAAAAACCTGATTATCATTCGCATTCTAAAATACAGACTTTATTATATTCAGATGTTCAAGGAGAATTTTAAGTCCCAAAACAACAAGGATGACTCCACCGACAAACTCGGCCTTATTTTTATATACGGTTCCAAATGCATTGCCGATAAACACACCAAATACCGAAAGTATGAATGTTGAAAAACCAATAACGGTTATGGAAAAATATATATTAACATCACTCAACATCGCAAACGCAATACCTATCGCTAATGCATCAATGCTCGTAGCAATGGCCAAAACAAACAACTCTGAAATACCGGACGCCGTATTACTGTCATCATCATCAGGGTGAAATGAATCATAAATCATTTTTCCGCCGATAATAGCTAAAAGCACAAAAGCAATCCAGTGGTCAAAGTTTGCAATATGCTTTTGGAAGCGAATACCCAACAGCCAACCAATCATCGGCATCAAAGCCTGAAAGCCGCCAAAAAGCAAGCCTACTATCAAGGTTTTACCATAGTCGATTTCACGCATTTTAAGTCCCTGACATACAGAAACGGCAAAGGCATCCATTGAAAGGCCCACCGCTATCAGGAATATGCTGAAAAAACTCATTGTACAAACCCCTTTACTTTTTGCTTTGCCAACCTGTCACACTTTTAAGCTCACCCGATAATGCTGTATAACTTAAATGACGGGTTTTTTCTATCAATCCGGAGTTAAGCGCATCAAGAATGCCGCATCCCGGTTCGCAGGTATGAGTACAATCAGAAAATGCGCAGTTCCCGTAATATGGCATAAAATCCGGAAAACATCTAACAAGATTTTGTTTGAAGTCATAAAGATTATCACGCTGTTCAATTGAAGAAAAACCCGGTGTATCAGCCACAAAACCTCCAACATCATTTTCAAACAGTTCAGTGTGCCTTGTCGTATGTTTTCCTCGTCCTAAAGAAATACTGACCTCAGCTGTTTTAAGTGAAAAGCCGTCAAACAAGGCGTTTATTAAGCTTGATTTACCCACTCCGCTATTGCCGCACATAGCACATATGCAGTCCTGAAATTCATTTTTCAGCTCATTAAGCGAGTCCCTAAAAAGCGCACTGACAATATATGTATTAAAGCCCGCATTCTTGTATATGCGCTCAAATTCACTGAAATCACCGGTATCTGATTTATTAAACACAATAACAGGCGTAATATTATTATATACGGCTATAGCTGTTAATCTGTCAATTAAATATGTATCAGGTGACGGATTTTTGAAAGCGGACACAATAATAATCTTATCAATATTTGCAATCAGTGGTCGGCTAAGAGCGCTTTTCCGCGGTAATATTTCCACTATAACACCGCTATTATGCGATATTATATCAAAACTGACCTTATCACCGACAATCGGGGAAATCTCCGAGTGCCGAAAATTTCCCCGTGCCTTACATTCAAAAATCCTATTCAGACAGGAAACATAATAAAAACCGGAAATAGCTTTAACTATAACGCCTGTCTGACTGTTATTACTATCCGCCATATCAGTTATTATTAGATCCGGAAGAATTATCCGATTGTGAAGGTAAACCGCCCTGATTCGAAGTATCATTACTCCGCTTAGAATAATTATTATTTGAACTAACGACCTTGTAATTACCACTCAATGCGTCGACACTGATAGTTTGATAATCTTCGTAACTATTGCCGTTTTTAAGCTTAATAACAGCGGTAAAGGACTTATCTGTGGTCTTAAGTTCTTTAAATGTGTACGAATTGACGCTGGAAAAATCAAGCGTTTCGCTTTCTTTTAATAATTTACCTCCGTCAACCCAAATTGAAAGAGTTGCCGTTTGATTTACGAAATCTTTAGGTATTGAATTAATTGTCAGGTTGAAGTTAATAACGCCGGTTGATACTTCAATCGTTACAGTAGAGCCTTCCTTGACCTGTGCCGTTTGCTCAACACCCGGATCTTGAGCTATTACATATCCCTTCTCGTAATACTTTTCTCCCGCCTTCAAATCGCGTTGGCGTATTACAGCTACTAAACCCTTATCCTCAATGTAGCTCTTCGCTTTCGCCTCTGAAATGCCGATAACATTAGGAACATCCACCATTTTTGAGTTTTTACCGGTGCTTACATATACTGTTACTTCCGTACCTTCCGCAACAACAGTGGTTTTTTGAGGATCAGTCCTGATAACCAAACCGCTTGCGATTTCATCATCCGCCGTTTTTTTAATAATCGGCACAAACTTTTTAGCAGTAAGCTCAGATACAGCAAAGGATTCGCTCTTACCGTATACATCGGGCACGGTAACCGTAGTCTGTCCCATACTTACATACAAAGTGAGCTTTGCGCCCTTTTTAGCGCTTTTGCCTGCCTTTTGCGACTGCTCGCAGACAATTCCCCTATCATACTTATCACTGACTACATACTCCCACTTTATATCAAAAAGCTTTGAGTTTTCGTCCGAATTTACCTGATCGATTGTTTTGCCTACATAATCAGGATATGCTATTTCTTTACCGGTACCCTTAAACAGTCTCGGAACAAAAATAAATCCGAGAATAACAATAGCAATTACAAGTGCTGCCGCAACTCCCGACAATACGGGAACCATCATTTTATTCTTATCATTTTCATCATCAACAATCTCAAAATCGTCATCATTGACAGCTGATGCCGGAGTAGCCGACATAGTATCAACAAACTTAGTTGGCGAGTTATCAACAAAGAAGGAGTGATCGAAGGTAGCCATAGGGTCCTTTTTAACAGTTTCCAGGTCACACAGCATTTCAGCCGCGGACTGATAACGGCGCTCAACACTTTTTTGCATTGCTTTCATTGCAATCTGCTCAAGACCCTTAGGAATTGAGTTGTTAATTTCAGTGGGAAGCTGCGGATCACGCTGAAGCTGCATAATCGCCACAGAAACCGCACTATCCGCGTCAAACGGCAGCTTTCCTGTAAGCATTTCATAAAGCATTACGCCTACAGAGTATATGTCTGCCTTTTCATCGGTTTTTTCGCCGCGTGCCTGCTCAGGACTTATATAGTGAACAGAACCTATAGCCATATCAGTAATGGTTCGTTGATCTCCCCGGGCAAACCTTGCAATACCAAAATCGGCGACCTTAATGGTTCCGTCTGAGAGAACCATTATATTTTGCGGCTTTACATCACGATGAACAATACCTTTATCGTGCGCATGCTGCAAGGCGCGCAATATCTGCATTGTAAAGTAAACTGCGTCAGACCAGCGAAGACTGCCGCGATGCTCAATAAACTCCTTTAATGTTATACCGTCAATATACTCCATAACGATATACTGAATTAAATCGCCAAAGCTCATATCATAAACTTTGACAATATTAGGGTGTGACAGCATAGCGATTGCTTTTGATTCATTTTTAAATCTGCGAATAAAATCATTATTGCCGACAAATTCATCCTTTAAAATCTTAATAGCAACCGTACGGTCTTCAACATTATCATGCGCCTTATAAACTACTGCCATACCGCCGACGCCGATAATCTCCTGTATCTCATATCTGCCGTCAAGGCGTTTACCAACATATTTATCCAAAACAATCAACCTCTTTTCTGCGAAACGATAACAACTGCAATATTGTCGCCGCCGCCACCGGAATTTGCCGCATTAACCAACAAGCCGGCAACATTTTCAATTTGATTTTGTTTAAATATTTTAAGTATATCGGAAGCTTCAGTAAAATTTGTCAGACCATCGGTACATAGCAACAGTTTATCGTCTGATTTAACCGGTACAACAGAAATATCGGAAAAAACATCAGACTCAACTCCGAGAGCGCGAGTTATAATGTTTTTTTCAGGCAGGGATTTAGCTTCATTGACGGTAATTTCGCCTTTTTCAATAAGTGACTGCACTACCGAGTGATCCTTTGTTATCTGAACAATACTGTCGTTTACTAAATAAGCCCTACTGTCGCCCACATGGCACACTACCGCATACCGTTCAGTAACTATCGCCGCAACCACTGTAGTCCCCATTCCGGAAAGAGCACTGTCCTTTTTTGACAAATTATTGATCTCATAATTCGCGGAAGAAACTGCATTTTTAAGAAGCTGCGCTTTCTTTTCATTGCTCATATTACAGACATATGACTTTTTTACATAACCGGAAATAGCCTTTACAGCGGTACTGCTGGCAATATCCCCGCCGTTTGCGCCACCCATTCCGTCACAAACCACAGCAAAAGCAACATCTTCCGCAATCATAAACGCATCAGCTGCATCCTGATTGCTAAGGCGTACTTTTCCTATATCAACTTTACTGAATAGTTGCACCATTCGTCTCCTTTCTTAACTGCCTACGCAGTTGACCGCATGAAGCATCAATGTCAGCACCGAGCGTTCTGCGAACAGTTGCAGTCATACCGTAAGAAGTCAAAAGATTTTTAAATTCGCTAATTCTATTTTTATCCGGTCTTAAAAATGAATTCTCATTCACCGGATTAGCAGGTATCAAATTTATGTGGCACATAATTCCCTTTAAAATTCGGGCAAGCTCTTTTGCACACGCATCACTGTCATTCACTCCGGAAATTAAAGCATATTCAAAAGATATTCGTCTTGTGGTAACGCTCTGATATTTTTTACAGGCAGCTATTAGTTCGGTTATACTCCATTTTTTATTGATGGGCATTATTGTATCACGAATACTATCAAACGGAGCATGCAGTGACACTGAAAGTGTTACAGGCATATTCAAAGCCGCCAATTTCTCAATTCCCGATACAACTCCGCAGGTCGACACGGAAATATGCCTGAGTCCTATATTCAGACCTTCATCATTGCTTACCAGCTTTAAAAACCTTGCCGTATTGTCAAAATTATCAAGCGGTTCGCCCATACCCATAAGAACAATATTAGAAATCCGCACATTTTTATCAGCCTGTATAGCTGTAATCTGTGAAATCATTTCAGATGCAGTAAGGTCGCGCGTTTTACCGTAAAGTCCCGAAGCACAAAACTTGCAACCCATATTACAGCCGACCTGAGTAGATATACAAGCCGTATAACCGTGTCGATATCTCATCAGTACTGATTCGATAAACTCACCGTCATTAAGCTCAAATAAGTATTTTACCGTATCGTCAAGTTTAGATTCAAAACGCCGTTTAATCTTACAGCGGGCAATATAGCATTTTTCACTCAGCTTTTCACGAAAAATTTTCGGAATGTTGGTAATCTCATCGAAAGAGCCGATACCCGACTGCAACCGACTGAATATCTGCTTTGCTCTGTAATCAGGCTCGCCAAATTCGGCAACAAGACGCGATAACTCGGCAAAATTCATAGAAACGATGTCACATTTGCTTGTTATAATATCACCTGCTCTTAATAACGGCGTAATAAAAGCCATCGACCTTTTTGACATCAGGCAAAAATGTATGCTCATATTTTAACTCAAAGTCACCGTGCTTGTCAAGAAAAGCACGCACAATATCCTGATTTTCAGCCTTTCTGAGCGTACAGGTCGAATACAGAATTCTGCCGTTTGGCTTTAAATAATTAACCGCATTATTGATAATCGCAGTTTGAGTGTTCTTTAGTTCATCTAAGTCGATATCGGTTTTATATTTTATTTCAGGCTTTCTTCGTATAACCCCAAATCCGGAACACGGAACATCGCATATAACTACATCAAAATTACCTAATTCACTATAATAATCACACGAATCACATACTCGGAAATCAATGTTTTGAAGCTTAAGCCGCTTTGCGCCTTGTTTTATAAGATTTACACGGTTTTCGTAAAAATCACACGAGGTTATATGTGCTCCGTTGTCCGAAGTTATAGCGGCAAGAAAAGTCTTTCCGCCGGGCGCGGCACACATGTCAAGTACGCGCTCGCCCCGAACAACATTGAGCTTTAAAACAGCTGTTTGAGACTGAATATCCTGAACATAGAACAAGCCGTTCTTATAGCAATCCAATGCTTTTATATCCGTACCGTATTTGAGATTAAAAGCACCGGGAACATCAGCTCTACCGACCGCAACCGACTCACCCGACATTTTTTCTATGAATTCCTTTTCGGTAACAACAGTTGTATTTACTCTTACTGTTATGTCCGGCACCGTTAAGAAATGCTCAAGCAATTTAATCGTGGTTTTCTCACCATAATCACTAATCAGACTGTTTATTATCCATTCGGGGCAGGAATATCTTATGCTGAGAGAATGAACTGAATTGCCGCCCGGAAGGCCGGCTCCCTCCCTTAACAAGCTGCGCAGTACGGCATTTACAAAAGAAGCATTATATTTTTCTTTTGAGCGTTTAACGATATCGACCGATTCGTTGACGGCGGCGCTATCAGGTACCTTATCCATAAACAATATTTGAAAAACAGCTATACGAAGCGAATTGATTGTTATGGGTTTTATCTTATTAACCGATTTGCTTACAAATCTTGAGATGATATAATCTAAAGTTAACTTCCTATCAAGAACACCGTAAAAAAGAGCGGTAATAAACGGCTTATCCTTACCGGTAACTCCACTTGAAGCAAAAGCTTTTTGCAAGGCAAGATTGGAGTAAGCCAGATTGTCATTGACGGCAATCAACGCGTCTAACGCTATTTTTCTCTGATTTATCATACTAACTAAGTACTGTTCCGACCGGTATCGGATTTCCCCTCATAAAATCAACGGCCGACATTACCTTGCCGCCCTCAGGCTGTACCTTCAAAAGCTCTATTGAAGTGCCATTACCACACGCTATCACAAGCTTTTTACCGCTTTCAACAACTTCTCCCGGATTTCCCGATTTACTGTTTGTTATTTGTGCTGAAATTATCTTTAATCGCTTGTTGCCGAAAAAACAAAAAGCAACGGGCCAGGGAAAAAATCCGCGCACGCCATTGAAAATCACCTCGGCGTCCTCTTGAAAGTCAATATGCGCCATTTCTTTTTTTATAATCGGCGCATATGTCGCTTTTGTTTCATCCTGTTTAAACCGCGTTACTTCGCCGTTTCCAATATCCGTAACCGTTTTACAAATCAAATCAGCAGTCACATATGCAAGCTTTTTGAAGAGCGTATCGGAATTATCCTCCGATAGAATATCAACCGTAACCGAAGAGAGGATGTCTCCCGTGTCCATACCCTCATCCATTTGCATAACCGATACACCCGTTTGTTTTTCACCGGTAACGATCGCCCACTGTATAGGCGATGCACCGCGAAGCTTCGGGAGAAGTGAAGCGTGACCGTTAATGCATCCGTATGTCGGTAAATCAAGTATTTCTTTAGGCAAAATCTTGCCGTATGCAACCACAACAATAATATCGGGATTGATTTCTTTTAAAATTTCAAGTGCGGTACCGTCACGCAAAGTTACAGGCTGATATACCGGAATATTGTTTTTTTCAGCAAATACCTTCGTGGCCGGGGGCGTTAAAATTTGTTTTCTGCCAATCGGTTTATCAGGTTGAGCAAAGACCGCCGCTATATCGTGACCCGCACCAAAAAGCGCTGCCAAAGTCATCACACTATATTGCGGAGTTCCCATAAAAACTATACGCATATTAACAACCTCTTATACCCTGTCTATATAAAGCACACCGTCAAGGTGATCCATTTCGTGAAGTATTGCTCGCGCCTTAAGCTCACTCGCATCAATCAAAAATGATTTTCCAAATCGATCCTGTGCACGCACCGTAATATTCATTGGTCTTTTTACTTCCGCATATCTGTCCGGAATTGAAAGACAACCCTCCTGACCAATCTGCTCTCCCGAGCTTGAAACCAGAACCGGGTTTATAAGCTCCGTAAGACCATCGCCCACATCAACAATACAGAACCTGCGCAAAATGCCAACCTGAGGTGCGGCAAGTCCAACACCCTCAGCGGCATACATAGTTTCTGCCATATCGTCAAGTGTTTGATGCAGCCTATCGTCAAATTGCAGTTGTGAACGGCAGACTTTTCTCAAAATGTTATCACCTAATTTTACAATGTTCCTGATTGCCATATTTTTCACCCTATATAACATTTTCGGGATTTATATCAATACCCACTGATAAACCATTACCTGAGCCAATATTGCATGCCCTTGAAATCATATCACGAAATCGCTGATTGTTCTTGCATTTTATAATCATTCTGTAACGGTATTTGCCGCCTACCTTTGAAATATAAGCGGAATTCGGTCCGAGAATTATCAAATGTAAATCCGGATACTCTTCTGTGATCAATTCTTTTATACAATTAAATATTTTTAAAATTGCTGATTTTGAAAGGCTTTCGCTTGCGGATTGAGTCCATATAAGACATAAATCACAGTAGGGCGGAAATATTTTTATCCTGCGGTCTATTATCTCTTCGTCATAAAAAGCCTCGTAGTCTTGTTTCTTTGCAAGTTCGATAATGTGATTATCCGTATCGCTCGTCTGTATGACCGCTATACCGTTACCGTCCGCCCTGCCGGCACGACCAATAACCTGAGTAAGCAATGAAAAGGTTCTTTCATAGCCGCGATAATCATCACCGGATAAGGCTCTGTCGGCACCAATTACACCAACCAAAGACACATTTGGAAAATCAAGGCCTTTCGCAACCATTTGCGTACCGACCATTATATCGTATTCACCGTCGGCAAAGGCACCCAGATTTACTGCGTACGAGTTGCGAGTCATTGTACTGTCGGCGTCGAGGCGCAAAATACGAGCTTTAGGAAACAGTGACAACAGCTCGTCAGCAATTTTTTGCGTTCCCGCACCCGAAAACGAAAAAAACTCACTTCCACACTGTGGACACTTATTATAAAGCGGTACTGAATGACCGCAATAATGACACATAAGCCTCTTATTAGCCGAATGATAAGTAAGCGAAATGCTGCAGTTACTGCAGGTTGCCACAAATCCGCACTCAGGGCAGGATACATATGTATTATGCCCTCTTCGGTTAAGAAGTATAATTGACTGCTTACCACATTCTAACTGCTCCGATATCAGTTTTGCCAATTCACGACTGATATCTGATGAATTACCCTCCTTAATCTCATCACGCATATTTATAATACGAACCTCAGGCAAAGACAAGTTGTTATACCGTTTTGCAAGTCTGAAAAGCGAATACTTACCCGAAACCGCCCTTGAATAACTGTCAAGTGATGGAGTTGCGCTTGCAAGGCATAACAGGGCATTATGATACTTTGCACGCAGTTTCGCAATATCCCGGGTATGATATCGCGGGTTATTCTCGGATTTGTATGTATGTTCCTGTTCCTCATCAAGAACGATCAATCCCAAATTACTCATTGGCGCAAATACGGCACTTCTCGTACCTATGGCAATAAGCGCCCTGCCGGACTTTACGCGGCGGTACTCGTCCATACGCTGACCGAGCGACATAGCACTATGAAAAACAGCGACTCTACTGCCATATCTGCTTCCGAAAAGATTAATCATTTGCGGAGTCAGAGCAATCTCCGGCACCATAATTATTACGCCGCGGGAATTTGCTATTGCTTCATCGGCAAGCATCAAAAACACCTGTGTTTTTCCGCTACCCGTAACGCCGTATAACAGAGCCGTCTCCCCTGACGGCGAGAGCATTTTATCCCTAAGCCCGGAAAAAGCAATTTTTTGCTCCTCATTTAGGATTATATCTTTAGCAACATCACTTTTATACTGCCTGTGCGGCAACCTAAACTCCTGCTTTTCAAAGCATTCAAGTAAACCCTTATTTATCAATGCGTTAATTACGGAAGCGGAAGCGCCGGTAAAATACTGCAATTCCTTAACGCTTACCTCACCGGCAGTAAAAGCGGCGTCGAAAACTTCTCTTTGCCGGAGCGTAAGACCTGCGGTGTCGACAGAATCGTCACTTACGCGTACATATCGCTTTGTCAAATCGCTCATTCTCTGCTTTGGAGTAACGGTATGAATTACCGCGCATTTATCACAAAGCGAAAATAACAACTCATCATCGTCAAACAACGGCTTTAGCTTATCCGCAGAAGTCTCACCCTTTTTTAAAAGGTAAGAAAAAAGCTCGGCTTCGCCGCCCTCGAGCAAGCAAATATCAGCGAACTCCGGATTTACCGAATAATAATCCTTAAGCCGCAATTTCAGCCCGGCGGGGAGCATAATATTGACAGCGTCAAAATAAGTGCAAAACAAATTGTCGTGCATCCAAACACAAAGCTTAAGCATTTCACGGGTTAAAATAGGCTCACTGTCAATAACCGATGTAATGCTTTTAAGCTCAAAATCGCTGTTCGAATCCTCAATAGATATAATAATACCGATTCTTGTCCGATTACCGTTACCGAAAGGCACAGAAACCCGACAGCCTTCGTAAGCTGCGTTTCGGAGGTTATCAGGTATCGAGTATGAGTATAGTTTATCATACGAACCCACAGCGCCATCCAAAGCAATATGTGCCTCAACAGTTATACACATATTCTTCTCCAAAATCAGATAAGATCTTTTTTGCTTGCCAACTTATTAATTGCGATACTGACAGGTTTTTCAATTAGGATTTCCTCATTATCCTGAGCAACCTTTGAAATCTCACGAGCACATTTTGAAATATCGGTTACCAAACGGTAACGATTATCGTATTCCTCAATAAGTTTACCAATCGCAGGATTAAGCATAATAAATACCTCTCATTCATTCAAAATTTTTTCTATCAAATTTATATTTCTATCGGTTTTCAGCCGATCCAGCTTTATAATATTGCAAAGCTCGCTTACCGACTCAAATAAATTATCGTTAACAACAATGTAATCGTACTCTTCCGCCCTTTTGATTTCATCTAAAGCACAGGAAAGCCTGGCGTTGATTTTATCATCGCTCTCGGTTCCCCGACCTTTAAGGCGCACCTTAAGCGTTTCTAATGACGGCGGCAAGATAAAAATGCTTGTGCAATCCGGCACTTCCTTTCTGATTTGCGCAGCACCGTTAACATCAACTTCCACAATAATATCACAGCCATCTTCAATAGCTTTTATGACAGGTTCCTTAGGTGTGCCGTAATAGTTGCCCACGAAGCGGTTATACTCAAGCAGTTCATCATGCTTTATCATATTCTCAAACTGCTCTTTGGAAATAAAATTGTACTTCTCGCCCGGAATCTCATTCTCTCGCATATCCCTTGTTATGGAAGAAATTGAAAATTTAATCTCCGGGCAAATTTTGAACAACTCCGCAAGTATTGTATCCTTACCTGAACCCGAGGGCCCCGAAACGATAAACAATCTGCCTTTATTCATATTCCCCATCCTCCTGCGGCAGCTGACCTTCGTCCTCCGTTATACGGCTTACTACCGTTTCCGATTGCAAATAGGAAAGAATTATATGATCACTGTCTGTGATAATAACCGCCCTTGTTCGCCTTCCGTGAGTGGCATCAATAAGCGTACCCTTTTCTTTGCCCTCTTGAATCATTCTTTTTATCGGTGCGGACTCAGGACTTACAATCGTTATTATACGGTCAGACGCCACCATATTACCGAATCCAATATTGACGAGCTTCAAAAAATCACCTGCTATTCAATATTTTGTACTTGTTCTCTTATCTTTTCAATCTCGGACTTAATATCAATAACTATCTTGCCGATCTCAATATCCTGCGCCTTTGAACCTATGGTATTGGTTTCGCGATTCATTTCCTGCACTATAAAATCAAGCTTTTTGCCGACATCTCCGTCAACTTCAAAAAGTGCCTTCAAAGCGGAAATATGACTTCTGAGCCTTACAGTTTCTTCGGCAACGGCAATCTTATCCGCAAATATTGCGGTTTCCGTAAGCAATCGCTGCTCATCAACTGTCGTATCTCCCAACAACTCTTTAATCTTGCCCTCAAGCCTTGTACGATATTCACTGACGGTTTGTGGTGACCGTTCTTCAATAGCAGAAACCTTTTCAAGAATATCATCTGTTCTCGCGCTTATATCTGCGACCAGTTTTTCACCCTCACGGCTTCTTGCATCAATAAAACTGTCAAGCGCGTCTTTTGTGGTGCTGATTACCAAATCGGTTATAAACTCTTCATCCACGTCAACACTTTTTGCACTGAATAAATCCTTATCTGATGCAATAGATGATAGTTTCAAATCATCTTTAATTTTATACTTTTTACCAAGCAAGCGAAGCCCGTTAACATATGCGGAAGCATACGCTTCGTTTAGTTCAAGAATAACGGAGTTATCAGAATTGTTAACAACGCTTACTAAAACCTCTGTCTTACCGCGGGCAATCTTTGTTTTTAGGATATCTTTAATTTTCTCATCCAAAAACTGGTATGCCCTCGGTATCCTTGAGCTATATTCAAAATAGCGGTGGTTAACCGATTTTATTTCAACCGTTACTTCAAATGATCCGGCAATTCTTTTGCTTCTGCCGAAACCGGTCATACTATGAACCGTGACAATCATCCCCTAAGACGAAAATTACCCAGTGTATTAACTAGTATAATACCAAAATAAACAGTAGCTGTCAATCATCGCGACAAGATTTAACAATATTGTAAACATATTTCAACCGCAAAAAATCCCTTGATTTTTTACGATTTTTATGGTAGAATAATCGAGGTTTCCTGACATAAAGATATATTCTGATTGTAAGGTGACGGCTATTAAACTTGACCGCGCCTGCAGGGCGCGGTTTTATTTTAGGAGGAAATGATATGGAATCAAGAATTGCAGTTATAAGCATTATCGTCGATGACAGAGAGGTTACAGAGAAACTCAATCATATTCTGCACGAATACGGCGACTTCATAATCGGCAGAATGGGCATTCCCTACCGTGAGCGTGGAATTAACATTATATCCGTGGCGCTTGACGCACCGCAGGATATAATTTCCGCGTTATCAGGCAAGATTGGCGCGCTTGACGGTATAACCGCAAAAACAGCATACTCAAATGTCAACTGATTTCTATCAACTTATTGATAGGCTTGCTGACACAAGGCATCTGAGTTTGCGCGAATGGGAAACGCTTGTAGACTCATTCAACGCAGACATTGCTTCGTATGCTGCAAACAAGGCGTTAACCCTTCGAAAAGCGGTTTACGGAAACGATGTGTATATCCGAGGCTTAGTCGAAATCAGCAATATTTGCAAAAACGACTGTCTGTACTGCGGAATAAGACACAGCAACAGGAATTGCGACAGATACCGGTTAAGTAGCGATCAAATACTTGATTGCTGCAAGGTAGGCTATTCCCTTGGATTTCGCACTTTTGTTCTGCAAGGTGGAGAGGACCCGTATTATACCGATGATGTTTTATGCGGCATTGTCTCAAGCATTAAATCGGCTTATGTTGACTGTGCGGTCACTTTGAGCCTCGGTGAGCGTAGCTATAACAGCTATAAACGCTTGTTTGACGCCGGAGCAGACAGGTATTTACTGCGCCACGAAACGGCAAACGAGGAGCATTACAAACAACTTCATCCTGAAAATATGTCATACCGTTCGCGTATGGAATGTCTGAAAACACTGCGCAAAATCGGCTTTCAGGTTGGTTGCGGCATGATGGTGGGGTCCCCCTACCAAACCTCAAAGGATTTAGCGAAAGACCTGAAATTCATTCAAGAATTTTCGCCTGATATGTGTGGCATAGGTCCTTTCATACCGCATTCAGACACGCCGTTTAAAGACTTTCCCGCCGGAAGCGCAGAGATTACCTGCTATTTGCTTTCACTCATAAGAATACTTAAGCCCAATATACTTTTGCCGGCAACTACGGCTCTCGGAACCGTTGATGCTTTCGGACGCGAAAAAGGCTTGCTGGCGGGAGCAAATGTGCTTATGCCAAACCTGTCGCCTACAAGCGTAAGGAAAAAGTATTCACTTTACAATAACAAAATTTGTACCGGCGAGGAGGCGGCGGAGTGTTTGCGCTGTCTGTCAGAGCGAATTAAAAAGGCAGGATTTCATATAGTTCAAAGTCGCGGAGATATAATAACAGCAACCAAAGGAGTTTAATTTATGGCAATTTATAATCCAAAATCTCTTAAAGCGGAAGAATTTATAAATGATGAAGAGATTAAAGCAACACTGAAATACGCCGAAGAGAATAAGCACAATGAAGAGCTTATCGACAGAATACTCGAAAAAGCAAGACCGAAAAAGCAAGACAATGGATACGTTTGCTCGGGACTTACCCACAGAGAAGCTTCTGTACTTCTCGCCTGCGATATACCCGAAAAAACCGAAAAGATTTTCAGCATAGCCGAGGAAATAAAGCTTGCATACTACGGCAACAGGATTGTTTTGTTCGCGCCGCTTTATCTGTCAAATTATTGTGTGAACGGTTGTTTGTATTGCCCGTATCACTATAAGAATAAGCATATTCCCCGCAGAAAGCTCACACAGGAAGAAGTAAAAAAAGAGGTTATAGCTTTACAGGATATGGGGCACAAGCGTTTAGCTATCGAAGCAGGTGAAGACCCGGTCAATAATCCCATAGAGTACATACTTGAATGTATCAAAACAATTTACGGCATAAAACATAAAAACGGCGCTATAAGGCGCGTTAATGTTAATATTGCGGCAACTACAGTCGAAAATTACAGAAAGCTCAAGGAAGCCGGGATAGGCACATACATTCTATTTCAGGAAACCTATCATAAAGAAAGCTATCTAAGACTTCATCCTACGGGTCCTAAACACGATTACGATTATCATACCGAGGCTATGGACCGCGCTATGGATGGCGGTATTGACGATGTAGGATTAGGCGTTCTCTTCGGATTAGAGCTTTATAAATACGAATTTGCGGGACTTCTTATGCACGCTGAGCATCTCGAAGCGGTACACGGCGTAGGTCCGCACACAATAAGCGTACCTCGCGTAAAACACGCGGATGATATTGACCCCGACCAGTTTGATAATTCCATATCTGACGAAACATTTGAAAAAATAACTGCTTGTATTCGCCTTGCAGTTCCATATACGGGAATGATTGTTTCTACCCGTGAAAATGAAGAGGTACGCTCAAAAATGCTTAAAATAGGTATATCACAGGTTAGCGGCGGTTCTCGCACATCGGTAGGCGGTTACGCCGAAGACGAGCGCCCGCACGACACAGAGCAGTTTGATGTTTCGGATCAGCGTACTCTCGATGAGGTAGTCCTTTGGTTAATGCAAAACGGCCATATTCCATCATTCTGTACCGCTTGTTACAGGGAAGGCAGAACAGGTGACAGATTTATGAGCCTTTGCAAAAACGGACAGATACTTAACTGCTGCCATCCAAACGCTTTGATGACGCTTGCCGAATATCTCGTGGATTATGCGAAGCCGCAAACACAGGAGCTTGGTTGGAAAGTAATCGAGAACGAGCTGAACAATATTCCAAAAGACAAAGTACGAGAAATAGCACGCGAAAATATTGAAGCAATAAAGAATTCAAACCGCCGTGATTTCAGATTTTGAGGTGAATAAATGTCTTTAAACGGAATGCCTGCCGGAGAGCGGGTACACATAGGCTTTTTCGGATTACGAAACGCCGGTAAATCCAGCCTTGTAAATGCGATAACCGGCCAAAAAATGAGTATAGTTTCCGACATTAAAGGTACTACAACTGACGCGGTTCAAAAAACGATGGAAATTCTGCCCATTGGTCCTGTTGTTATAATCGATACACCCGGATTTGATGACGAAGGCACGCTCGGTGAGCTGCGTATTGAAAAGACAAAACAGGCTCTGCGAAAAACCGATATTGCCGTACTTGTTGTTGACGCCGAAGTTGGTATTACCAATGCAGACCGTGAGCTTATTTCATTATTCGGTAATACGCCGTACATCATTGCATACAATAAGTCCGACCTGATTAGCAACAGAGAAAAAATAAGCGAAAGCAGCATTTATGTCAGCGCAAAAAGCGGCGAAAATGTTGATGATTTAAAAGAGAAAATTGCAAAGCTCGGTACTAAAAAATGTAAGAAAAGAATTGTCGCTGATATTGTAAATAGCGGAGATACCGTTATTTTAGTTATTCCCATCGACCAGTCGGCGCCAAAGGGCAGAATAATTCTGCCGCAACAAATGGTAATCAGAGATTTACTTGACTCTGATTGCCGGGTAATATGCTGTCAACCCGATGAGCTTAAAGGGACCTTTGAGCTTTTAAACATCTCTCCTCGCCTTGTTATAACCGACTCACAGGTATTCGGTACTGTTTCCCAAATTGTGCCCGAAAAAATAATGTTGACTTCATTTTCCATACTACTTGCGCGATACAGAGGTGTTTTACCCTTGATGGTTGCCGGCGCCGCCAAGCTCAAAGAGCTGAAGGATACCGACATCGTATTGATATCCGAAGGTTGCACTCATCATAGGCAGTGCAATGACATAGGCACTGTAAAACTGCCGGGATGGATAAGAGCGTTTTCGGGTGCAAATCCGAAGTTTGAGTTTTCATCAGGTGGTGAGTTTCCGTTAAACCTCAATAAATACAATCTTATTTTACACTGCGGCGGTTGTATGCTCAATGAAACAGAGATGCAAAACAGGATTTTAAATGCAAAAAACAGTAATACTCCAATGGTAAATTACGGAACCGCCATTGCCTATATGCATGGTATTTTGCCGCGAGCGCTCTCCCCTTTTCCTGATATAAACAAACTATTATCAACCCATTTTTAAAGTCATAACCTCCGGCTAAGCCGGAGGCTTGAGTAAGCCCTAGAAGGGCATAATACAGACCACACCCCTAAAGGGGCTCCGAAAGGTTCTGCCAACCGCATTTCTTTTTCGGGCTTCCCCTAAAGGGGTGCTTTTTATTTG
>JAFZUV010000019.1 GCA_017618135.1 Clostridia bacterium | reverse complement strand
GGCGCACCCTCCCCAAAAGCCCAGCACCACCGCACCGCCCGAAGCCCCGCAGAAGTCAAAAAGCCCGCCCGAAGCCCGAAAAAAGCCCGCACCAAATGCCCGAAAGTCCCGCCCGCCATCAAGCCCGAAGCCGTGGAAGCGCACACAGCGTTGAGGGGCGGGGCTATGGCTGAAAAAGTACAGAGTATGAGTAAAAGCGCAAAGAGCGAAGCGGGGCGGGTTGGGGGCGATGTTGGCGAGTTGGGGCGGGTTTGTGGCGAGTCTGTGGCGGTTCGTGGGGCGGGGAAACGCTGGAGTGCCTAACGATGGGGGCGAGGTTCGGGCGGTTCGTGGGGCGGGGAAACGCTGGAGTGCCTAAAGTGTGGGGAAAGGTTCGGGCGGTTCGTGGGGCGGGGAAACGCTGGAGTGCCTAAAGTGTGGGGAAAGGTTCGGGCGGGGAAAGGTTCGGGCGGTTGATGGTTTAGTATAGTAGCGAGTAGAGGTTATGATATTAGCGACTTTTAGCGGGTTTTCGTTAGGCTAAATTTGGGGGCAAAACTTGATTTATATCAACTTGGTGCGGTTGGAAAATGGCGGGGCGGTTTTCGTGGTCGTTGTCCGCTCGTTCTCCGCTCGTTCTCCGCTCGTTGTCCGCTCTCGGCTGATGCCACCCCTCCCCCCCTCAATCAGTGCTAACCACCCCTTATAATGTGTTTTTGAGCATCTTTTTGCATTTTGTTGGCAAAAAGTTTGGTTTGTGTTTATAAAATATTTACTTTTGCAGTGCAAACAAATTAAAAACAAATAGTCTATGTTAGTAGAAATCACAAAGGAGAGGTGCGAAGAAATAGTAACTACCCTCAATAGATTAGACAAAGAAGAATTGAGCGATACAAAGGTAACTAAAACTCGCCACGCATTTTGGCGACTCCTTGGTTACTTCGAAGCCATTAAAGAGGACATCGAGAGCCACGATAGGAAGTATGACTATACATCCAAGTTGGAACAGGAATAAAAAGAACCAGTAGTAAAATGTTTATGATAGTAACAAACCTAAAGGGGCACAGCTGGGCAGTACCTTACGACATAGAGCAGTACAATTTGTACCGCTCTATGAATTGCGTCTATAATGTTGAGTTAGTCTGCATTTAGTCCAGAACAGAATATTTGTAAACAAAAATTAAAAATCATTATGCAAGAGGTAGGATACATACTAAAGAAAATCCGTATAGAAAACGGATTCACCCAGAGCGAGATTTGCAAGCTCGCCGGAGTCGGCAAAAATGCACTAATTAACCTTGAGAACGGAAGAAGCGTTTCGCCCTCTACTATCCGCAAAGTGAAAGAAACATTATATCGAAAAGCAAAGGAGATTGATTTATGCGATATACTAAAATTGTAGATATTAGGGACCTCGACATATACAAGAACCCAAACATAAGGCTTGTATATCTGCATTTGTGCCTTATGGCTGATAGTCGCACTAATGAAGTAGTAATTAGTAGGTCATTGGCTTGTGACCGCATAGGAGTTACTGCAGCAGCCTATAGAAACGCTCTCGACCAGCTTGTAAAATGCAATCTTATCGAGTACGTAAAGCAACCAAATAACAGCCTAACGAGCGACCAAGGAGCAACCAAGGGAGCAACCAAGCAAACGACCAAGTTAAGGCTATTATTTACCAATAAATTAGACCCTATCAGCAACCAAGCAAGCAACCAAGGCTACGACCAAGGAAGCAACCAAGGTTACAACCAAAGTTGCGACCATATAATAAATAAAAATAATATACAAAAAACTTCGTTCTCTCTCAGCGCGCACGCACGTGAGGTTATCTTTGCTTCAGTTGATGCGGTTGCGATTTATTGTGGTCTCTCAGCGTACCAAGCGGAGCAATATTGTAAAGCCTTCTGCAATGCTATGACCAGGAAAAAAAAGTCCTGGCTCGATGATGAAGACTTGACGGCTCATTTACTCGATTGGTCATATAAGCACCTCCAAGGCGCAAAAAATCTTATCGTGAACAATACCACGGAAAAGGTAGTAGAAAGCCAAGAAGCCCCAAAAGAAGCCCGAAAAATGACAAATGAGGAAGGCTGGGCGAAATTCCGAGCGATGCTCGAAGAAGGTGCGAGAAATGGTGACGAGAGGGCAAAAAAAGAGCTTGAAAAGCGGGGTTGGTTGTAATTGGTAATTAGCAGTTTAGAAAAAAAAAAACGTTTTTCGTAACCGCAATAAATAGCTAACATATAGAGCCGTAGCGAAAAAAAAATGTTTTCCGTAATAGAAAAAAATTATTAGTGAGAAAAAAAAATCAATTATCCGTAATCAGCCTAACAAAGAAAGCTTTCTTCTGGACAAAAAAAAAATCAATTATCCATTAACATACAAAGAAGTCCTAACGAAAAAAAAACAACTTATTCGGTACAAAATAAAGCCGCTCCGTAATCACTACGGGGCGGCTCTTTAATGACAATTTTTTATATTTATATATAATACATTTATTATACCATAAGTGATAAATCAATTCTACAGCTGTGACTATTAGAAGCCACCGCCGCCGCCTTCACCTCCACCGCCTTGCGTTGTGGCAAATGGTACATTCAATTCTGTGCCGTCCGACATAGTTACTACAATTTCGCTCAAGACTTGAGCAGAAGAAGACGTACCAAATGTGAATGTAACATTATTGCCAGTCTTAGTGATACCCGATGCTGTAACCTGAGTGCCTGAGCTTGTACCCTTAGCTACGATAGAGGACACTGTTAAGTCTGTAGAAGTTGACAGAGTGAGTGAGCCAGCCTTTGCGCTAAGGCTTGCCAAAGTACCAAAGTATTCATTAGCGGCGTATTGTGTGCCATCTATAGATATAACGCTAATATATAGAGGTGGTGTGACTCGTTCTTGTGCGTTCAAAGAGATTGGAGACAAAACAACCTCTTCAGTGACTCCGTAACTATCGACAGCTGCATTTATCTGCGCCGTACTGCTGTACTGAGTAATGAGTGCGTCATTATTAACATTAAGCGTCTGTGAAGACACAAAAATCTTGCCGTTAACTTGGTTGCTAATAATCCATGAGAAGCCACCTAATGAGATATTGTCATTAGTTGCAAGGTAGCCGTTAAGAACTTGACTGCAAAATGCTGGCAAGTAGTCACGGAGTTTGGCTGTAGAGCTGGCATTGAGTGTCACTTCATAGAAAGTACATATTGCACGTGCTATACCTAAAGTATCTACCGCTTGCTGATAGCTAACAAATGATAACTGCATACCCTCAGTAATGGATGGATTGTTGTTTACTACATTTGCCGTAAACTCGCCAATAGTGGTATTATCATCGATTGTGACATTTCCAAGCAAAATGCTACTGCGCCACTGATTACCAACCTTTGTAACCTCCACAGGTGCCAAAGTACCTTGCGTAATCTGAAATGCGTCAATAATGCACGCTCCTTGTACGGCTTCTGTCTTCGTCAAAGCAACACGAGCGGAATTTACGTTCAACTGCATAAACTTGTTGTAATCGCTTTGTTTACCCTCCTTTGACTCGTAGGCTTTCTTCATCCACTTCTTACTGAGCTTGTAAAAATTGACGAGGTTTGACCACTTCACACGGCGGTTCTGCTGTGCGTCAGTACGCATCGCTGTTGCTCCGTAGTTGCTATTGTTCAAAGCTTGCCTTGCGACTTGCTGTCCGTTAGAAACGTAATAGGTCATATCTCCTACTCGTCCCTTGATTACTCGGTTAGCTGAGTTTCTAATTACTCCCATAGTGTAACAATTTTTAAGAATTAGTAAAAAAGTAACGTGACAAAAGTAAAAATTCCTAACGAAACAGTCAAGGTAAAAAGCGGAAAAATTAGTAACTTATATATAATCGTGGTGTAAATGCCCCCAAAATCGCTTGTATTGCTTCCGTGGACATCGATAGAAGTTACCCTAATCGCTGATGGTGTCCTCTGCGCTTAGTTCGTGGACATCGATAGAAGTTACCCTAATCGCTGATGGTGTCCTCTGCGCTTAGTTCGTGGACATCGATAGAAGTTACCCTAATCGCTG
>JAFZUV010000018.1 GCA_017618135.1 Clostridia bacterium | reverse complement strand
TCCTTCTCTTTCATGGTTAGGACCTCCTTGATATATTCTCGTTGGGTTGGCGAACCTCAACTTCAAATATATCAAGGAGTTTTTATTCTGTCCATAGCTAAAGCTCTCTGTCCACTGGCAGAGCCAGTGGATTTACTACCATAAATATTTTGGTAGTTCCTCAAAATGAGGAACTACCAAAAATTATAATAAAATCCTACATTATTTTCATTTGCTGATGGGACAAAATGTCCCGTCACCACTTTTGATTAAGCAATTATTTCAATATTTATTTGACAGGTTCTCCTGCGGGTCAAAATGACCCACAGGGAAATCTTTTAATTTGGCTATGTGTTTTGGGGCTTAGTCTATACCGTTGCTCTTGCGAGTAATCTGGTAAGTGTTCAAAATGAACATTTACCAAACTCTATACTCAACCATTGATTTTCAGTCTTTATCTAAACCTTTCCCAAGTGGTCAAATTGACCACTTGGGAAAAGCAATACCAAAACTATAAACTTTGCGAAAAGCATATGTTGGCTGGTAAGTTATCAAATTGATAACTTACCAAAATATGTAATGCTGAAATAAAACTCTTAATGTTTAATAGAGAGTTTCGGAAGCCGCTTCCGAAATTAACTTAGGTTGCACTAAAAGTCCGGTAAGAGGAAAATTTTTCCTCTTACCAAAATATATGCTGCTGAAGAACTGCCTCCCAAGTGCTCATTTTTAGCACTTGGAAAATTCTTATGTCAATGCCAATCATATTTCTGGCAAGGTGAAAAGATTGCACCTTACCAAATCACCTCAAACAAACATTGCATATAATGTTTTAAAATGTAGCACAAACATAAAATTTACTGCTACTACTGCTACCACGGTATGAGGAAGACTTACAGAAATGTGAGTCTTTTTTATATATAAAAATATGAAAGGAGCTGATGCCTATGTGGGTATCAAATGGCTAATGGGACGGCTTAAAGAAACAGTCTGTCCCATAGTTTAGCAAGCAGGGACTTTGTGTGCCACGCAAGTCCCGTCACAGCCGTTTATACGGCTGAATCTTTGAGGGCTAACGCCCCCAAACCCCCATAAGAAAAGGAGTGATGTGTATATGGGGAAAGAAACAAGAATCGCTTTTCGCTTGTCACAAAAGGAAAAGCAAATCATTACGGCAAAAGCAAAGAAATGCGGTATCTCAAGAACTGAATATGTCAAGCAAAGAGCATTGGGTTATGAGCCGAGAGCGGTTCCGACTGATGCTCTTTTTAAGTTGCTTGAAAAGATAGGCGGCTTGGAAGACAAAAGCAGTTCGCCTGAACTTGATTCTAAGATTGAGGTGTTGCTTAAAGAGATTTCTGAAACTTTGCTATTGCCCAGAAAGGACGGTGGTGCTTTATCGCAGTTACAGGATTCTGGCCCGTTTACGGAAACCTGAAAGCCACACTTGAGTATGCCGACAACCCCGACAAAACAATACCGAAAGAATACCTTGACGATGATTTATACTCGGCAGTTCAGTATGCGCAGAACGATGACAAAACAGATAAGCAAATGTTCGTTGCAGGTATCAACTGTTCAAAGCAAAATGCCTATGCAGAAATGGTGTCGGTTCAAAGGCGATTCGGTATGAAAGGTAAAGTAGTTGCCTATCACGGCATACAGAGTTTTAAGCCCGGCGAAGTTATACCCGATGAAGCATTTGAAATAGGCAAAGAAACCGCGCGAAGAATGTGGGGAGATAAATATCAAGTTCTTGTCACCGTTCATCTGAACACAGAGTCAACGCATTGCCATTTCATTCTAAATCCCTGTTCCTTTATAGACGGACAGAAGTTTAAGAACAAAATCGGCGATCATATAGAACTTCGCAAAGTGTCGGATGAGGTTTGCCGTGAGTATGGCAAGTCGGTTTTATCTAACAGCAACTTTTACAGCAAAGGCAATAAGAAAGAATACTGGGTTCGCAAAAACGGGCAATACACTCACAGAGATATGATTAAAGGCGATATAGAATATGCTCTGCAATTCTGTGACTGTGCGGATGATGTTTACAGATATCTTAAATCTATCGGCTACACAATAAATAACGATAGAAAGCATCTTACTATTATGGCAATCGGCTGGCAGAGACCTGTGCGGTTAGACTCGCTTGGCTTTACAAGGGAATATCTTAACAAACGCCTTAACGAAAACTATAACGACCCTGACTTCATATATTTCAAAAGACAGTACCCACCATATAAGCCGAAAGCGTTTCCTCTTTTATATGAAATTGAGGAGTTAGAGTTTACCGTCCAGCACAGTAATAACACCGCAAAGATTTTAGTAGCACTATTATTCCTTTTGATAATACGCACCTTTGAGCTGATACACGAAATGAAAGAGGAATTCTTGCTTTCCGTAGATTTAAGGCACGAAGTAAAAGATCTAAAGCAATATATAAGCGACTATCACTTTATGAGAAACAACAGTATTGAAACAATGGAAGACTTATATAAAGACATTGAAAGCACCAAAGCGGAAATAACAAAACTTGAAAGACAGCGTAGTGACATTGACAACAAGCGTCGTCGGGCAAAAACGCCTGACGACATTCAGTTTTATAAAGATAAACGCAAAGAGCTAACAAAACAAATTACACCCCTGCGAAAGAGACTAAAACAAGCGGAAAAGATTTGGGACAAATCACCGCATTTGTTAGAACTCGTAAAGCAGGAGCAATCGCTTGAGATTAGGGCGAAACAAAAAATAAAAAATAGAGAATGGAGTAGATAAAAATTATGAAAAAAGAGACAAAAGAAACTGTCGTAAAGACGGTAAATAAAAAATCAACACCGGAGGAAGTAAGTGATTTTCTTGATATAGCAATGGCAAAAGAACCGTCTGAAAAGAAGCAAAAGCCGAAACTTGCTAATATAAAACTTGATAAACTTCACCCGTTTGAAGGTCATCCCTACAAAGTAGTAGATGACGAATCAATGGAAGAACTCAAAAACAGCATTGCCGAGAAAGGGCTATTAAACCGCATAATCGTCCGACCGATTGAGGGCACAGACGAATACGAAATAATATCCGGTCATAGGAGAGTACACGCCGCCGAGCTTCTTGAAATCAAAGAAGTGCCGGCGGTTGTTTATTTCATTGACAGAGACGAGGCAACCGTTTTAATGGTTGATTCAAACTGTCAGCGCGACAGCGTATCGCCTGTTGAAAAAGGTAAGGCATATAAGATGAAGGCTGATGCGTTATCTCATCAAGGTGTTGCTTCGGGACAAATTGTCCCAAAGTCCGATGACAATCGCACAACGGCACAAATAGGTGCGGATGCCGGTGAGAGTTATAAAACTGTTCAGCGGTTTATACGCCTGACCTATTTAACTCCCGAACTCCAAGAGTATGTTGACACAGGCAAAATGAAAGTGTCTCCGGCGGTGGAGATTTCTTTCCTTGACGAAGAACGACAGCGTGATATCGTTGACTGCATTGAAGAAACCGATATATTCCCATCGCACGCACAAACAAGGCGAATGAGACAGTTAGACGCAGAGGGCAAACTTGACTATGAATCTATAAAGGAAATTATGTCGGAACTAAAACCTAATCAGGTGGAAAAAATTAAGATACCGATAGACTGTATAAGGCAGTATGCTCCGAGAGGTGCCACTCCAAAAGATATGGAAGAACTGCTTATCCGTCTTGCAAAAGAAAACTACCAGCGTCAATGCCGTATGCGCGATGACGGTGCGAGATAAGGGGGGTGGCAGAATGAGTGAATTGGCATTAACACCAAAAGAAATAAACCTTATGAAGTTTATAGGCACTAAAGAAGTTGCCGCCCTTATGGGTTGCTCTATTCCGGTAGCAAGACAGATTATGCGCCGTAAAGATTTTCCGCTTGTAAAATGCGGTAAAAACCTTAAAGTCATGGCATCCAAGTTTATGGAATGGGCTTCGACAAGACGAATCTGATCGCATAATTGCAAACGGTGCGGGCATTGTTCTACAATGCCCGCACACAATAAGGAGGTAAAATAATATGTCAAAAACTATTAAAAAACGTTCACACGGTGACGGCTCGTTCAGCTATAACGAGAACCGAAAGGTATGGCAATATCGCTTGACCATACCGGGACAATTCGACAAAAACGGCAAAGCAATCAGGAAGGCCGTTTACGCAAAAACAAAAGACGAATGCCGTAAAAAGATGAAAGAGATTGTAAACAGATATGAAACAGGAACGATTTATTCTGCCGAAGATCTTACAATCTATGCCTACGGTAATCAGCTAATTGAAAAGAAGGTTAAACTGAATAAAATACAGTCCCAAACCGCACATCGGGAGTTTGGCACCCTTAATATGTTAAGCCCGATTTACGGCACAAGACTGCAAGATGCCACGCCAATGCTGCTTCAAAACTTTCTTATCGATTACTGCACTAATTATACCAATTCCGTTATTGACAAAATATATATGCTCTTAAACAGGATTTTTAACAATGCGGTTGACGATAAGCTGATTCCCGAGTCACCTATGAAGCGAGTTGAAAAGCCAAGATCGGTAAAACGGGAAGTAAAAGTTCGGGCACTTACTCTTGAAGAGCAAACCGAATTTATCCGACTGCTTCAAACAGAAGATATTCAGTTTGCCGAAGAAATGCTTATTTCACTATTTACCGGTATGAGAATGGGCGAAGTTGTCGCCCTCACAATAAGTGATATTGATTTAGAGAACGGCTATATAAACATTCACCGAACTATGGCGACCGATGAAGGCGGAAATCCGTATATTAACGACAGAACCAAGACCGATACAGGAATGCGGGTTATAAAAGTGACCGATGAAGTAAAACAACTTCTAAATGATTTATGCAAAGGTCGCGGCAAAAACGAGTTCGTGTTTACCCGCCCGGACGGTCGTTTCATTTCAAGACCGATGATATACAGTCAGTTTCGCAGAATGGACGAGAAGTATCATTTTATAAAGCCGCAGGTGAACACAAAAGTTGACCTGCACTCCCTAAGGCACACCTTTGCAACAAGGTGCATTGAATCGGGAATGCAGGCGAAAGTTTTACAACACATTTTAGGTCATAAGGATATCACAACCACTTACAACACCTATGGGGATGTATTTGATAAATTTGAGTTTGATAATATAACAAAAGCGGAAAATTATTTAAAGCAAAACGGACTTTCGATTTATCATAGCGCGAAGCCAAAAATCATAAAAATGGCGTGATTTTGTATGCCAATCTTATGCCAATCCAATCAGTTTATGCCAATATTATGCCAATATTTACGACCTTAAGATGACTTAAAGTGATTTTGCCACAAACACGCAAACCCGCATGAATAGGGCGTTTTCGGGCATTTTAGAATAAAAAAAGGGCAGGTTAAAAAACCTGCCCGGATGGTGGGAGAGGGTGGATTCGAACCACCGAAGTCGAAGACAACAGATTTACAGTCTGCCCCCTTTGACCGCTCGGGAACTCTCCCATATTTATTATGCAGAAATGGAGCTGGTGGACGGACTTGAACCCCCGACCTGCTGATTACAAATCAGCTGCTCTACCAACTGAGCTACACCAGCGAATTTCGCGCCTAAATACTATATCATAATCATAATGTAAAGTCAAGAGAAAATTCACATTTTTAATAAAAAAATACCCTCGGGTTTTAACTCGAGGGTAAGACTTCATATTAGTCTCTTCTATACTTCTTGCGTGGGGTATAACTTGTGTGAAGAGCGTGGTGAGCTTTAGGACCGCCAAAACCGTCAAACCACTCGTCATAAATCATCTTTATGGCAGGCGACTCGTGCGACATTCTAAAAGGCATCGACTTATCCTGGTCATAAAGCGTTTTAGCACGAACAGCCTTAAGGTCAACGGTATCTCGAACATACTGAGGCTGAATCGGCTGACCGCCGCCGTTTACACAGCCGCCCGGGCAACCCATTATCTCAATAAAGCCCCAACCGTTTGGATTACCCGCTTTAAGCTGATCCATAACATATTTTGCTGCTGCTGCGCCTGAAGCCACCGCAAGTTTAAGGTCAGTACCGCCGACATTGACTGTCGCCTCTTTAAGACCCTTTGTTCCTCTTACCGCTTCAAGATCAATAGCCTCGGTAGCACCGTTAAGCCAAGCATTAGCTGTTCTTACCGCCGCCTCCATAACACCGCCGGTCGCGCCGAAGATAACAGCCGCGCCGGTATCTTCGCTTAACGGATTATCAAACTCTTCATCCGGGAGATTAACAAAATCAAGGCCTGCACGGTCAATCATACGACCAAGCTCACGAGTAGTAATGGCGATATCAACATCCGGAACACCCGCGGCGGACTGGTCATCGCGACCTACCTCAAATTTCTTTGCGGTACAAGGCATTACGGATACACTTACAATATCTTTAGGATCTACGCCGTTCTTCTCTGCCCAGAAGGTCTTGATAACCGCACCCATCATCTGCTGAGGTGACTTACAGGTAGACAAGTGATCTAAGAGGTCAGGATAATAGAATTCGCAGAACTTAACCCAACCGGGTGAGCAGGAAGTGATCATTGGAAGTGTTCCGCCGTTTTTAATCCTTTCGACAAGCTCGTTAGCCTCTTCTACTATTGTAAGGTCGGCGCTGAAATCGGTATCAAATACCTTATGGAAGCCCATACGGCGAAGAGCGGCAACCATTTTGCCTTCAACATTGGTACCTATAGGCATACCGAAACATTCACCTAAAGTTGCGCGAACACTCGGAGCGGTCTGAACAATAACCGTCTTTGACGGATCGGCAAGAGCCGCCCAAATCTTATCTGTATCGTCACGCTCGGTCAAAGCGCCTGTCGGACATACCACAGTACACTGGCCGCATGAAATACAAGGAGTATTGTTAAGTGAAAGCTCAAAAGCCTGACCGATATTTGTATCAATGCCGCGGTCATTGGCACCTATTACGCTTACATACTGCTCACGGCAAGCCGCTACGCAACGACGGCAAAGAATACACTTATTATTATCTCTTACAAGATGAGGAGTTGAAAAATCAAGATCATAATGAGGCTTAAAGCCTTCGAACGCGCTATCCTCAACGCCATAATCACGGCAGAGCTTCTGAAGCTCACAGTTTGTTGAACGCTGACAGGAGAGGCACTTTTTATCGTGAGTTGAGAGTATAAGCTCAAGAGTTGTTTTTCTTGCCTTCTGAATCTTCTCAGAGTTTGTAACAACCTCCATACCCTCGCTTACTGGGTAGACGCAAGCGGTAACCATACGCGGTCCCCTGCCCTCGTTAGCCTCTACAACACATATGCGGCAAGCACCAATCTCATTTTTTTCTTTCATAAAGCAAAGCGTTGGTATCTCTATACCCGCTTTTCTTGCGGCTTCCAAAATTGTGGAGCCTTTTGGTACACTTACGGTAATACCGTTAATTTTTACATTTATCATATCCATTATTCTCGGCTCCTTTCTTATTGTTTGCTTATCGCACTGAATTTACAGTTAGCCATACATACACCGCACTTAATACACTTATCAGGATCTATCTCATAAGACGGAAGCTTATGTCCCTCTGCTACATAATCGGTTTTGCTGATAGCGGAAACAGGACAATTCCTAGAGCAAAGACCGCAGCCGATACATTTATTTTTGTCAATAGTATATGTAAGAAGATCCTTACAAACCCCTGCAGGGCACTTTTTGTCAACAACATGAGCGATATATTCGTCACGGAAGAATTTAAGCGTCGCAAGAACGGGGTTGGGGGCTGTCTGTCCAAGACCGCACGCGGAATTTGCTTTAATATAGAGACAAAGCTGTTCAAGCTTATCAATATCTTCAAGGGTACCCTTGCCGCTCGTTATCTTATCAAGCATTTCAAGCAATCTCTTAGTTCCGACACGACAAGGAGTACATTTGCCGCAGGACTCATCAACCGTAAACTCAAGGAAGAATTTAGCTATATCAACCATACAGGTATCTTCGTCCATAACAATAAGACCGCCGGAGCCCATCATACAACCGATAGCTGTAAGGTTATCATAGTCAATCTCGGTATCTATAAGGGAAGCCGGGATACATCCGCCGGAAGGACCGCCGGTCTGTGCCGCCTTAAACTTCTTACCGTTTGGAATACCGCCGCCTATATCATATATAATCTGGCGAAGTGTTGTACCCATAGGAACTTCAACAAGACCGGTATGCTTAATTTTACCGCCGAGCGCAAATACCTTTGTACCCTTAGATCTCTCAGTACCCATAGAAGCAAACCAATCAGCGCCTTTAAGGATAATCTGAGGAACATTGGCAAATGTTTCAACGTTATTTTCAACGGTAGGCTTGCCGAAAAGTCCCTTAACGGCAGGAAACGGCGGACGGGGCTTAGGCTCACCGCGGTTACCCTCAATAGAGGTCATAAGTGCGGTTTCCTCACCGCAAACGAATGCGCCGGCACCAAGGCGGATATAAAGCTCAAACTCAAACCCGGAGCCGAATATATCTTTACCTAAAAGACCGTACTCATGAGCCTGGTCGATTGCGTGCTGCAATCTTGCAACCGCGATAGGATACTCAGCACGAACATATACATAGCCCTTTGTAGCACCGATAGCATAACCGGCGATTGCCATAGCTTCGATAATACAATGCGGATCGCCTTCAAGGACCGAACGGTCCATAAATGCACCGGGGTCGCCTTCATCGGCGTTACATACAACATACTTTTGGTCTGCTTTATTCGGAGCACAGAGAGACCATTTAACACCTGTGGGGAACCCGCCGCCGCCGCGACCACGAAGACCTGACTTCTTGATTTCCTCAATAACCTGCTCGGGAGTCATCTCGGTAAGAACCTTACCGAGAGCCGCATACCCGTCCATAGCTATATATTCCTCAATATTCTCCGGATTGATAACGCCACAGTTACGCAGAGCTACACGATGCTGCGCTTTATAAAAGTCTGTATCATTAAGAGACACTCCGCCTTGAAGCTCCTCTTTCGGAACGCTGGTTTCATTATAAACAAGTCGCTCTACAACACGGCCTTTGAGCAAATGCTCACTTACTATTTCTTCAACATCTTCCGGCTTTACCTGACTATAAAAAGTACCTTCGGGATAAACGATAACGACCGGACCTAACGCACATAAACCGAAGCATCCGGTTTGAACAAGCTTAACTTCGCCGGAAAGACCGTTTTCCTCAATGCTCTTTTTAAAAGCCTCTTGGATTTTCTTGCTGCCTGAAGAAGTACATCCCGTACCACCGCAGACAAGAACTTGCGAACGAATCATAAGTTTACCTCCAAATTAAAGTTCACCCTCAGTGAGAGTATATTCTGTAAGCACCTTGCCACCCTGAAGATGACTTTCGGCAACTTCTTTTGCTTTTTCAGCAGTCATTTTAACATAGGTTACTTTTTCTTTGCCTGCTTCAAATACTTCGACAACCGGCTCAAATTGGCAAATACCTATGCAACCCGTTTGAGAAACGGTAACTTTATTTGACAAGCCAAGCTCGTTAACACTTTCGACAAGTGCGTTAAGAACGGGGCGTGCACCCGCGGCAATACCGCATGTAGCCATACCTACGACAACCCTGATATCATTGGTGCCTTCACGGATGACTACCTTGTCCTTCATTTTGTCCCTGATTGCCTGAAGTTCAGCTAAAGATTTCATAATTTGTTTCATCCTTCCTTGTGTATATATAAATTAAATTTAGCAAGCTTTAGTATCGGCATATTGCTCTCTCAAGTATTCTTCTATCCACTTGATAACTTCATATTCGTTAAGCGATACATTTCCCAAAACCTCCCTGATTTCCCTTGTATCAAGTGAAACACATTTGTTGTCGTCAAAAAAATGAGAAAACAAAAAATCTGTATCAGGGTGACCTTGTATAAGTGTTGTAACGGAAGAAACCACATCTCCCAGAGGAGTAAAATCAATGTGATTTTTGAAAAACCGCGCCACAACCCTTGTACCGTGATTATCGGGATATTCAGACTCGCATTTTGATTCTATTGAAAAACCGCCGCCCGTTTGCTCTGCAGCGAGTTTCAAAAGCGGAACACCCAAGCCGACATCTCTTGTGGTGCGCGTGGTATAAAACGGGTCAATAACCGTGCCGACTATATCCTCGCTCATACCGCACCCATCATCAATTATTTTTAGAACGAGCATGTCTACGGTTTCTTCTATTATAATCTGTATAAGACCGGCGCCGGCCTTTACGGAATTTTCCGCAACATCCAAAATGTTAAGTGACAATTCTTTCATATTTCATCTGAGTATCTCAAACAATTTTTTACGAACCATTGCTGCGCTGTACGGCTCATCGTCTATATCAAAATAGTTCTTCTTATCTCGAATATCGGTAAGATAATGAGCGTCGCTGCTTATGATTACCTGTTTATCACTAAGTCCGTATTTCTGAGTATATTCCTCTTGTTTTTCAGGTCGATTTATTTCAACACATTTGAAATTCGGTATTTCGGGAAAAGTTCCCAAAACCGATATTATGCCATTAGCCTGCCTGTCAATATGAGCGGGATAACAAATACCGTCGTATACGGAAACGAGCTTAATGACGCTCTCAATTGAAACATCTGTGGCGTTTGAAAGGAAGTATTCCTCTTCTCCGATTATATTATCTTGTCCGTCAAGTATCAGCTGATTGCCGAAAACATCAACACGGTTTTTAATCAGCATTCTGCGTCTGCCTATCATAGAGTCGAAAGACATCGCGTTTTCAAGTTCCTCAAACAAGCACAAAACATGAATATCCTCTGCGGTTGTAAGTTCCATACCCGCAACAGGTATTATCCCGTATCTTTGGCATGCCTCAAAAAACGGAGGACAGTTTTTGCAGGAATTATGATCAGTTAATGCAATAATATTCAGCCCGCACAGAGATGCCATACCGGCAATATTATTGGGCGTATTATCGTTGTCCGCACAAGGTGACAGACAAGAATGTATATGCAAATCGTAATAATACCGACTCATTAAATCTTATCCGTAAGCAGTATCGCTGTTTCATAAGCCGATAAGCTTGATTTAAGAACATTAACGCCTTTTGATTTGGCAGTGTTTACTATCTCATCATCAAGACACACATCTTCAGCAAGTATGACACAGGCTACATCCGTAAGCGCCGCCACAGCTATTACATTTATGTTACTCATAATAGTTATCCATGCATTATCAGCACTTGCTCTTCCCATTACCCAACTGAGCAAATCACCAATATACGCACCGGAAACCTGCCTTTTATTATCAGGAACACAGACTGTTTCAAATCCGCACTTTGCGGACAATTCACTTACCGTCATTATTCTCATCCTTATATTGACTATTTTTTAATATCGGACAAGCTTTGATATTTGCTTTACCTGTAACAATATCTTGAGCAAACGCCCTGCAATTAGGCGCTCCGCACGCTCCGCAATCTATATTCGGCAAACCTGATTTTATCTTTTGTATATCCGCCATCATATGCATAGACTCCGCAATGTTATTACTGAGCCTGGATATGGGGTCATATTCGGGTAAATTATCAAACAAATACCCGTCAGGTATATAACTGTCTGCTCCAACACTGTTTTTTGAAACAGGAAGTCCGTGTCTTAAAGATCTGAGCCTCGCTTTTGCAATAAACGGATTTTGTATCGTAAGAACTCCTCCGACACATCCTCCGGGACATGCGTTGAGTTCAATAAAATCAAGCTGGGAAATGTTTCCGTTTTCAAGCTGGTCAAGAACGCGTATAACATTTTCTATGCCATCCGCCGCGAGATATCTTTCATTGAATATCGCAGTTGCCTCACCGCCGGAGCTTGCCCAACTAAGACCTATTATTCCCGTTTCGCACAAGCTTTCAGTAACATCATCACGCTTCATTTCGTTTAAAAGCCTGAAATAAACATCACTGATTGAAATAACAACATCCACTTCGCTTTTATAATCAGCAAACCCGTTGTTAACATAGCTTACCTTTGCGGGACAAGGAGATATGAAACAAACACCTATATCCTCGTTTTTAAGCTCCGGATGATTTTCAATCGCTCGCTTTCTTGCAAGTCTTGCAGCTACTTCCATCGGAGGAAGCATATGTAAAATATTGCTGCCTAATGAAGGAAATCTCAACTGTATAAGCCTTACAATAACAGGACATGCGGAAGAAATAATCGGCTTTTTGATACCTTCTGTTTTAAGATACATTCTTGTATACGCTGAGACAAGTTCCGCCGCTTTTGATACCTCGAAAACATCGTCAAAGCCTATTTGCAATAATCCGTTAAGCACATAATCAATATCATCAAGGTTTTCAAATTGACCATAAAGTGTAGGAGCGGGCAATGCAATTTTATACTTGAAAGCATTCATTGCATCAAGCTTGGAGCAGACTGCTTTCTTTGCTTTATGAGGGCAGACTCTTATACATTCACCGCAATCTATACACCTTTTCCCATCTATCAACGCATGACCGTTTTTTATCCGTATTGCTTCAGTAGGGCAATGCTTTAAACAAGTAGTGCACCCCGTACATTTTTCTGTATCGAGCAAAACAGAATGCTTATATTCATTAATAACTATACACCCCTTACCGTGAGTGTTACGATATATTTATACGCATGGTAACGACAGTACCTACATCAAGGATGGAATCTATTTTTATATCGTCAGTATATCGTTTCATATTAGGCAACCCCATGCCGGCGCCAAATCCGAGAGAACGGGTCGTATCCGACGCGGTGGAATATCCCTCTTTCATAGCTAAATCTATATCTTTAATTCCGGGCCCATTATCTGCGAGAATAATCTCAATATAGTTTTCAAAAACTTTTACATCTGCAGTACCGCCGTGAGCATGAATTACCATATTGATCTCCCCCTCATACATCGCGATTGAAACACGCCGTATAATCTCAGGGGAAAGCCCTAATTGCCTCAAATTTTTTTTGATTTGTACAGAAGCCTGACCTGCGGTGGAAAAATCATCACCGTTAATATCGAAATGAAAAATTAAGGGTTCGCTCACTATTTAACCTTGTTACCTACAAGACCGTTTGAATACAACAGTCCGCAAGCCTCATACATTCTCTTGTTGCACTTCATAACGACAATACCGTTATCCTCTGCTAAATCAAGCATTTCCTTAGTGGGAGCTTTTGAACGAACAAAAACTATACAAATCATATCCATCATTTCCGCCGTTCTGACAACCTGCGGATTAACAAGCCCTGTAAGCAAGACGGCTTGGTCCTTAACATACGCCAAAACATCACTCATAAGGTCGCATCCGCAAGCCGAATAGGCGGTTGAATCGAGGTTCTGCTCGCAACAAAGAACCTCAGCGTCAAGTAAATCTCTTATTTCTCTTATTTTCATAATACAGCACCAAATTATCCTTCGCGGCTATGCTCCGTATTTTTCAAGAATTTTCGGAATATCATCCGGAGTGAGTTTGCCGTAAACTTCATCGTTTACAGTAAGCACGGGGCCTAATCCGCAAGCGCCTATACAGCGGCAAGCGGTAAGGGAAAACTTACCGTCAGCAGTGCATTCGTCAACACCTATTCCCAGTTTTTCGGAAATTCCGTCAAAAATAGCTTGCGCACCTTTCACATAGCACGCGGTACCAAGGCATACCGATATATTGTATTCGCCTTTAGGAGCAAGTGAAAACTGCGCATAGAAAGTAGCAACGCCGTAAATCTTTTCAAGCGACACTTCCATACCCTCGGATATCATTTCCTGCACCTCAAACGGTAAATAGCCATAGATATCCTGCGCTTTTTGCATAACAACCATAAGGTTACTTTTATCATGCTTAAACTCGTCAATAACCTTTTTTAGCTGCGCTTCCTGCTCGGCGGTGCCTTTAAACGGAAGCTTACTGATTTTTTTCTTCATCAACGGTTCCTCCCTAAAAACCATACAACAATCATCGCTTTCAAGACACAATAATCGTTATATTTTTATCATTATAGATAATAACACATTCTTGCCGATTTGAAAAGACCTTTTTTTTATTTTTCCAAAATAATTATTATAAAGGAATTTTTTGTAGTATTTTAGTGTGATTTGTATAAAAAGTACATCAAAACAACCGCAAGGAACGGCACTGTATGCCATTCCCCGCGAAGCTGAAAGTATTATTAAAGTTTCGATATCATTTCCATTAAATAATCGCCGAACTCGGTGCAGGTAGCGCCGTCTGCGCGACCTGTAATCTTATACTTCGGATTTTCCTCTGTACAGACTTTAAGCGCCTTTCCGAGCTTATCCGCCTTTTCTTTGTAGCCTATATGTGACAACATCATCTCTGTTGCCTTAAACATACTTGTCGGGTTGGCATACTTGCCTCTGCCCTCTTCTATCATACGGGGAGCCGAGCCGTGAATTGCTTCAAACATAGCATATTTATCACCTATGTTCGCACTTCCGGCAGTGCCGACGCCTCCCTGGAGCTGAGCCGCTTCGTCGGTAATAATATCTCCGTAAAGATTGGGCAGTACAAAAACCTGAAAATTACTGCGAACGCGCTCATTTACAAGATTTGCCGTCATAATATCAATATACCAATCGTCTGCGGTGATTTCCGGATAGTCTTTTGCAACCTCATGGCAAAGTTCGCTGAACATACCGTCAGTCTTTTTCATAATATTAGCCTTTGTAACAATAGCGACATTGGTTTTGCCGTTTTTTCGGGCATATTCAAAAGCCGCTCTGGCGATTCTTTTAGTACCCTCTTTCGTTGTTACTTTAAAATCAAACGACAATGTATCCGGTATCTGTACGCCGCGTGAACCTAATACATACTCGCCCTCGGTGTTTTCACGAAAGAATATCCAATCAATATTCTGATCGGGTACGCAAACAGGGCGTACATTAGCAAATAAATCAAGCTCTCTGCGCATAGCAACATTGGCACTTTCAAGCGTACCGCCCTTAAGCGTGGTGGTAGGTGCCTTAAGTATTACATTACAAGCCTTTATTTGGGCTAAAACATCATCGGGAATAGCTTTATTGTGAGCTATCCTGTTTTCAATCGTGAGACCCTCGATAGTGCGGAGTTCTACTTTACCTGTACTTATTTCATCCTTTAAAAGAAACTGTAAAAGCCTCTCGCTCTCGGCGGAAATTATAGGTCCTATACCGTCGCCGCCGCAGATACCTATTATGATTTTATCGAGTTTTTCATAATCGGTAACACTTTTTTCCTCTTCCATTTTCCTTTCTCGCTCTATCTGCTCGGTAAGAAGTGTTTTGAATTGTTCAACTGCTTCATTAATATACTTTTCCATTTTAATTCTCCTTGGCATAAGCAAGCAGTCCGCCTGCTTTAAGTATTTTCTTTTGTCTTTCGGTAAAAGAACATAAAAGTTTTATCTTTTCACCGCTCGTTTCATTTTTAAGAGTTATTTCACCGCTGTCCAAACCCGCAAAAACACCTGTCAGTCCGAGCAAATCACCTTCAGATATTTTATCATAATCATCAGGATTTTTAAAGGTAAGCGGCAGTATACCGGAGTTTATGAGATTTGCTGCGTGAATACGGGCGAAGCTTTTTGAAATCACCGCGCGAACGCCTAAATACATAGGCACTAAAGCCGCATGCTCACGCGAGGAGCCTTGACCGTAGTTTGACCCGCCTATTACTATGCTTTCGCCAAGTTCCTTTGCGCGTTCGGGGAAAGATTTGTCGCACACACCAAAGCAAAAGTTTGACAAATACGGTATATTCGAGCGATAAGGTAAAATTTTAGCACCCGCAGGCATAATATGGTCGGTTGTAATATTATCACCCACCTTAAGGGATACGGTAGCTTTCAGCACATCCGCCTGAGGTTTTGATTCGGGGAACGGTTTAATATTGGGACCTCTGAGCACAGCGACACTATCGGCAGAAGCTTCCGATACAGGCGGTATTACCGCGGTATCGTTTATTTTGAAATTCGGCGGCATATTAACTTGCGGCATTGTGCCTAAAAGTCTCGGGTCGGTTATCTCGCCGGTAAGAGCGGCGGCAACCGCCGTTTCGGGTGATACAAGATACACGCCGGCATCAGCCGTGCCGCTTCTGCCCTCAAAGTTTCTGTTAAATGTGCGGAGCGACACTCCTGCGGAATTAGGCGAAAAGCCCATACCGATACACGGTCCGCAGGCGCACTCCAAAAGACGGGCGCCCGAAGCAATTATGTCGCTTAAAGCTCCGCAGTCACTAAGCATTGTAAGCACCTGTTTAGAGCCCGGAGAAATTGAAAGGCTTACACTTTCTTTAATTGTTTTATCTTTTAACAGTGCCGCCACTTTCAGCATATCAAAAAGAGAAGAATTTGTGCAGGAACCTATGCAAACCTGGTCAACCTTAGTACCCTTAAGCGACTCTACGGTAACAACATTATCAGGACTATGCGGACAAGCAATAAGAGGTTTCAATTCGTTAAGGTCAATTTCTATCACCTTATCGTAAACCGCGTCCGTATCGCTTTCAAGCGGTATGTAGTCCTGCTCTCTACCCTCCGCACGCAAAAATTCGCGCGTTACCTCATCAGACGGGAAAATTGAAGTTGTTGCTCCCAGCTCTGTACCCATATTAGTTATGGTAGCACGCTCGGGAACAGACAAATTCTTTATTCCTTCTCCGCCCCATTCAATAATCGCGCCTACGCCGCCCTTAACCGACAGAATACGCAAAATTTCAAGGCTTATATCCTTTGCACTGACAAAAGGTTTAAGTTTGCCTGTAAGGTTAACTTTATACATTTTAGGCATAGTGATATAGTAAGCGCCGCCGCCCATAGCCGCCGCAACATCCATACCGCCCGCGCCCATTGAGAGCATACCTATACCTCCGCCTGTAGGCGTATGGCTATCAGAGCCTATGAGCGTTTTACCCGGTATTCCGAACCGCTCTAAATGTACCTGGTGGCAGATACCGTTGCCCGGACGCGAAAAATATATCCCGTGTTTTGAAGCTACAGACTGTATATATCTATGGTCATCCGCGTTTTCAAAACCGGACTGTAATGTATTATGGTCTATGTATGCTACGCTTTTTTCGGTTTTTACACGCTTTAAACCCATCGTTTCAAACTCAAGATATGCCATAGTTCCCGTTGCGTCCTGTGTAAGAGTCTGGTCAATTCTGAGGGCAATTTCGCTGCCTACTCTCATCTCGCCCGATACAAGATGGTTTTTAATAATCTTTTGTGCTATTGTATATCCCATTATATTACTCCTTATTGAACATATGATTATAAGCGTTTTCAAGATGCTCATCCACAAGTATTCTTGCCTTATCGGCATCGCAATCAGCTATAGCCTTAAGAATTTCTCTGTGTTCCTTAACGGAAGCCGCCGCGCGGCTTTTATTTGAAAGTGAAGCCATCCTGTATTTTTGTATTTTCTTATGCAGAGGTATCAACACATCACAGAACACACTGCTGCCGGACATATGGTATATCGTTTCGTGAAAACGACTGTCCATAAGCTTAATTTTATCCGGAGCCTTTTTGCCTAGATAGAACTCTTGAAATTCCACCGCTTCTTTTAATACGGTAAGCTGCTCATCGGTACGGTTTACAGCGGCGAGTGCCGCCGCATCGCTTTCAATCTTTTTACGAATAAAAAATATATCCTTCAAATCATTCTCCGTTATTCCCAAAACAACCGACCCTTTGCCGCTTTCCTCGATAATATGTTCTTGAGAAAGCCGCCTTAAAGCCTCCCTTATAGGAGTTCTGCTTACTCCCATAATCTGACAGAGTTTACTCTCGGTAAGCAGCTCGCCACGCGGGTATTTCCCGCTTAAAATGTCATTTTCAAGGTTTTCAAAGACCTGATCGGCAAGAGATATGGTTCTATGCTCCATTACTGCCCCTCCTGTTTTTGTATCTCGGCAATTTTATTCTCGATTTCACTGTTTGAAAGCGCGGTTGTTCTGCCGGACTCATACTCTTTGTCTATCCATTCTTTAAGTTTAATTACAAGCTGCGAACGCTTATCAACCGTTTCGTGTGGCTTTAAAGAATAGTTCTGATTTATCCAGTACGCTATACCCGCAAGACCTGAAGTCTTTGAGAGTAAAACCGAAACAGGACGGTTAAGTATCTTTTCGGTGTTGAAAATATTGTAAATCTCCTCGTCTTTTAAAAGACCGTCCGCATGAATTCCGGCACGCGTAACATTAAAGTTTCTGCCGACAAACGGAGTCATCGGTGGTATTTTATAGCCGATTTCATCCTTGAAAAAATGTGCGATATCGGTAATTACCCTGGGATCCATACCGTCAAAAGAACCGCGAAGTGACGCATATTCCATAACCATAGCTTCAAGCGGTACATTTCCGGTACGCTCACCTATACCCAAAAGCGAACAATTGACTGCGGAAGCACCGTAAAGCCAGGCGGTAGAAGCGTTTGCAACCGATTTATAAAAATCATTATGCCCATGCCACTCAAGCATTTCACTCGGCACATCGGAATAGTGCTGAAGTCCGTATATAATGCCCGGAACACTTCGAGGCAGAGCCACCTCAGAATAAGGTACGCCGTATCCCATAGTATCGCATGCCCTGATACGAACCGGAATGCCCGCGTCTTTTGACATTTTCATAAGCTCATTAACAAAAGGCACTACAAAACCGTAAAAATCGGCGCGCGTAATATCCTCAAGGTGACAGCGAGGCATTACGCCCGCTTCAAACGCCTCGCCTACTGCGGCGAGATATGTATTCATTGCCTCACGACGCGTCATTTTAAGCTTTTTAAATATATGATAGTCACTGCAGGAAACAAGTATCCCTGTTTCTCTTACACCTAAATCTTTTACCAGTTTAAAATCTTGTTTGCTTGCCCTTATCCATGTTGTGATTTCCGGAAATTTGAGTCCTAATTCCTGACATTTTGAAAGGGCGTCACGGTCTTTTTTACTGTATACGAAAAATTCGCTCTGGCGTACTATACCGTATGGTCCTGACAAGCGCGACAGTAATTTGAAAAGCTCAACAATTTGCTCTACAGTGTAAGGCTCTACCGATTGTTGCCCGTCGCGAAAAGAAGTATCGGTAATCCAGATATCCTTAGGCATTCCCATAGGTACTCGCCTGTGGTTAAAGGCAATTCTCGGTACATCATCATAACTGTATACCTCACGGTAAAGGTTAGGTTCCTCTACATCCTGCAGAGAATATTTGTAAATGTTTGATTCAAGCAGATTTGTTTTATTTGAAAGTTCAAGCATTGAATACCTCCCTACAATTTTCAACATGATGTATACAATTATACCACTATACATATATGCTGTCAAGAACCTGCTTATGACATTTGTGCAATTATATCGGCAATTTCGGCAAAAGCCGCCGTGGTATCGGAGCTGTTACCACCTTCAGACAGCAAAACCGCAACATATTGTGGCTTATCCGCCGGAAAAAAACCACAAAACCAGCTATTGTTTATTTTTTCACCGTTTTCACCTGTTTTTCCGGTCTGGGCAGTAGCGGTTTTACCTGCAGCCGTAACAGTTTTCGGAGCGGCGGAAGAAGCGGTGCCTTCTGTTATTACATCGGCTAAGTATGTCTTTAACATTTCGGCAGTTTCTTCACTCATTGCCACCGTCGGATATCCTTTATTATACTTTATTTCTTTTCCGTCCTTAATTGTTTTTTTCACTAGCGACGGAATATAGTATTCCCCCTTATTTGCTATTGACATATACAAAGGCAGTAACGATACAGGCGACGCGGTAAGCTCTCCCTGCCCTATGCTGAAATTAGCAAGGTGCGCCGGATTTGACAGAGTGTTAACATCCGGCAGATTACCGCTGCTCGTTTTTATGTTATCAGCAATTCTAACAGCAGCTCCAAACTCTAAAACTCTCGCTTGCTTATAGATTTCCTCACCGCCTATTTCGCTAGCAAATCCATAAAAAAAGCAGTTGCACGAAAAAGCCAACGCCTGCCTTAAATCAACAGTACCGTGACCGTCAGACTTATGACATTTAAAATATCTGTCAGCTATATAGGTACTGCCCGTACAGTTGCATTTATAACCTTCCACCCGCTTTTTTATACCTGCCGCGGCTACACACGATTTGAAAACCGACCCCACATTATACGCCGCCAAAGCGCGGTTTAAAAAAGGTGAATCAACGTCATCTAAATATGTTGAAATATTTGAGGTATCGAACCGGGGAAAGCTTAGTATCACTTTTATCTCACCGGTTTGCGCCTCCGCTACTACGACGGCGCCTTTTTTAATAAATCTGCCTGCCGCTTCGCATACCGCGTTTTGCATGTTTATATCAATGGTTGACACTACGCCGTTTGTCAGTGCCGCCGAGCTGTTTTCAAATCTGGGTTGACTTCCTAAGAGCATATTACCTTTTCCATCAGCCTCATATACGGCATAAAGATAGTCATCGCTGTAAAGAATACTGTCATACGCCGCTTCTAACCCTACCGCACCGTGGCCCGTATTGTCAAGGTAACCCACAACATGGCAAGACTCGCTTGACCCGGTGGTCTTATAAGCGTATGCGGTAGCAATACCTTCACAGTCAATTTCTTTTGAAACCTCTGTTACCACAGGTTTATTATTTCTGAGTTGCTTCATCAGATTTTCTTTTTCTTTACCGTCCAACTCACCGCTTATTGCCATTAACGCGCGTGGTGTAGGCGATACAATCGCCATAATACTTTTTTTGTTATTAGTGAGAGGCAGCATATTGCAGTCATATATTGTGCCTCTTATTCTGTTCACCTTGATCTTGTATTCATTCTGCTGAGCGCAGACTTTATCATATCCTTTAGTATCAATGACCGCCACTCTTAAAATGCAGCTTAGAAGCAGAAAAAGCACTAAAAAATAACAAACTGCCGCCCTGCCGGCAAAACTATAACGGTTTCTATGAATATTATTTTTACGCAAAAAAATCACCGCCTGTATTATGCCCAGAAAGAACATAATATAGACGGTGAAAAAACTAAACCCGAAAACACCTGTTTTGTTTTTATTGACTATTTAATTTAACTTTGATAAAATAATAATGCCAAAAGTACAACTGAATAAAAACACCTATAGTGTCGCATGCTGTTTTTATCTCCTTGATAAAAATGCATGGCTCATTTTCAGCATACACTATAGGTGAAATGTTGTACTTTTGGCGAAGTAGAGCCTATGTTTTTTAGCGCAGCTCTGCTGCGCTTTTTTATTTTATCAGGGAGGATACAGAAATGCATGGAGAAAATAATAGTATTAAAAAGAAAGAACAACCAAGGTTAAACAATAAATCTTCAGCTGTTTTTTTAAGTATTATTATCCCCGTCTACAATTGTGAAAAATATGTGTCGGAATGCCTCGATTCCTGCCTTAAACAAGATTTATCCTATGATGAATATGAAATCATTTGCATAAATGACAGTTCGACTGATGAAAGCGGAAAAATCATTGATGAGTATGCTGAAAAGTTCGATAATATAACAGCAATTCATCAGCAACACGCCGGCGTTTCATCGGCAAGAAATGCCGGTATAAATAAAGCACGAGGGAGTTATATCTGGTTTGTAGACGCTGATGATTTTATTGGAATTAATATACTAAAACGACTTAGAAATATATGCGATCAATCGTCATGTGACCATTTATTGTTTAAGGGATACTATTTCATAAGTGAACTATCCAACGAAGAAAAAAAATCATATGAATCAGGCAAACTTTTTCAGGATAACGAATTTAGATATGAATTTTGTACTCATAGGCTTTTTAAATTAAAAATTATTATGGATAATAACCTAAAGTTCCTTACAAATGTAAGTTATGGCGAGGATCAAATATTTAATTTCATTTATTACAAATATAGTAATGTAAATATTGAATATCCGGATATATTCTATTTCCATAGAAACCATAGCAATTCCGTAATGCATAATGTTAACATTGATGAATATTTATCTTCAATAATAAACGGTGCTGATTATTTGAAAAACTTTGCAGAAAACGAATCAATTAAGAATAAGTCAGCAACAATAAATTATTTATTATCAAGAATTAATTATGCTTATGATAAAATTTCACAACTTAATATATTTAAATCAAAAAAATATATAAAACAACTTTCAGATTGTGGATATTGCCCGTTTGTTATACCGGATGATATTAAAAATCTTATAAAAAACAAAACCGTTTACAACAAGCGATATTACATACAAAAACGCATACATTATATCGTAAAATATAAAATAATTCTAAGAATAATTAATTTAAAAACGAAACTTTTATATTTTTTAAAAATAGGGGTGAGTACAGATGAGTGATTGTTCTGTTCTTGTGTGTTCATGTGATAAATACCAGGATGCTTGGATTCCTTTTTTTACTCTATTTAACAGATATTGGAATGATTGCCCTTATCCCGTTTATTTGAACACAGAAACAAAAAATTATAAAGACAAAAACATAAATATAACAACAATAAACTCAAACCCCAAATGGTCTTGGAGTAAACGATTAAAAAGTTGCCTAAAAAGAATTGATAGCCGGTTTGTAATATTAATGCTGGATGATTTTTTCTTGCTTTCTGATGTTAGACAAAATATTGTTTCTGATTGTATTCAATGGATGAAAAACGATAACATAGCCTCTATTTGCTTCGAAAGATATGGCGTTATAAAGAACGATCAAGTACCAATTAATAATTTTTTTGTTCAAAGAGAACCAGGTGCCAGATATACTTTTAGCTTGCAAATTGGCATTTGGGACAAAAACACACTCATTAAATGTCTGAGAAACTTTGAATCTCCATGGGAATTTGAAGAAATTGGAAATCTTCGGTCATTAGGAATTAACAAAAAGTTTTTTGTTCAGATGCGTAATTCAACATCAGTATTCAATTACAATATCAACATAGAAACAGGATATGGCTTGTATAGAGGAAAATGGCTTAGATCTAATGCGAAACTCTTTTCTAAAGAAAAAATATATTGTGATTTTAGCAATTTAGGTTTTTTTGAAAATAAATCTCAATTTGTTACACAAAAAAGACCATTTAAAGAAAAAATCATTTATTATGCTAAAAATCCATCAGCACTTTTCAAAACCGCAATTGTATTATTTAAATCAATCAGCAAGCGCATTTATTGGTATTTTGAAAAAAAATATTATTATAGTTTCTATAAATTCCGGAAAAAATAAAGTTTAATATATGAGTTGCTTTTTGCTACATTACACAAAAGATACTAAAAAATCGCCGCCTGCAAATGCAGACGGCGAAAAAACTAAACTAATTTAATTTTTAATTGTTATTACTCGTTAACCTTTGTAACAACGCCGGAGCCTACGGTACGGCCACCCTCACGGATAGCGAAACGGAGACCCTCTTCAATAGCGATAGGAGTGATGAGTTCAACATCCATCTCTACATTATCGCCGGGCATGCACATCTCGGTGCCTGCCGGAAGAGATACAACGCCGGTAACATCGGTAGTTCTGAAATAGAACTGCGGACGATAGTTGTTAAAGAACGGAGTATGACGGCCGCCCTCTTCCTTAGTCAGAACATAAACCTGACCGTGGAACTTTGTATGGGGGTTAATTGAGCCGGGTTTGCAGAGAACCTGACCACGCTCAACCTCTTCACGACCTACGCCACGGAGAAGTGCGCCGACATTATCGCCTGCCTCGCAGTAATCAAGGGTCTTGCGGAACATTTCCATAGAAGTAACAACTGTCTTAGCACGCTCTTCTGTAAGACCGATGATTTCAACTTCCTCGCCTGCCTTAAGCTGACCACGCTCAACACGGCCGGTAACAACAGTACCACGACCGGAAATAGTCATAACATCCTCGATAGGCATAAGGAACGGAAGGTCAGCCTTACGGTCAGGAGTAGGAATGTAACTGTCAACCGCATCCATAAGTTCCTTGATAGGAGCATAAGCCGGATCACTGGGATCATTAGAAGCGCACTCAAGAGCTACTAAAGCGGAGCCCTTGATTATCGGTGTATCATCACCGGGGAACTCATACTTATCGAGAGTTTCACGGATTTCCATTTCAACAAGCTCTAAAAGCTCATCGTCATCAACCTGATCGCACTTGTTCATAAATACAACGATTGACGGAACGCCAACCTGACGAGCGAGAAGAAGGTGCTCTTTTGTCTGAGCCATAGGACCGTCGGTAGCGGCGATAACGAGGATCGCGCCATCCATCTGAGCGGCACCGGTGATCATGTTCTTAACATAGTCAGCGTGTCCCGGACAGTCAACATGAGCATAGTGACGAGCGTCAGTCTCATACTCAACATGGGCGGTATTGATTGTAATACCACGCTCTCTCTCTTCAGGAGCCTTATCTATGTTTGCATAATCCTCAAACTGAGCCTGACCCTTGAAAGAAAGATATTTTGTGATTGCCGCTGTAAGAGTAGTCTTACCATGGTCAACGTGACCGATTGTACCAATATTAACATGCGGTTTGGTACGTTCAAATTTTGCCTTTGCCATTGTTATTTTCCTCCTTAATAGCTTTTGTTTGTGCTATATAGTTATAGTTTACCAAAAAATACCCGAAATTTCAAGTATTATTTATTATTTTATCGGTCTTCCTTTGAACGATTGGAAATAATCTTTTCACCAACGCTCTTAGGAACTTCCTTATAACCGTCCGGCTCCATTACATACTGACCGCGGCCCTGTGTCTTGGAGCGCAAATCTGTGGCGTAGCCGAACATATCGCCGAGCGGCACTCTGGCATTGATTTGTTTAAGACCTGAACGGTCTTCAAAGCCCTGAATTTCACCGCGGCGTGAATTGAGGTCGCCTATTACATCGCCCATATATTCCTCAGGAACGATAACGGTAACCTTCATTATCGGCTCTAAAAGAACAGGATCAGCTATTCTGCAAGCCTCTTTAAACGCCATAGAACCGGCAATCTTGAACGCCATCTCAGACGAGTCAACTTCGTGATACGAACCGTCGTAAAGTGTAACCTTAACATCAACGACAGGGTAACCCGCAAGCACGCCCGCCTGTAAAGCGCCCTGGATACCGGCATCAACCGCCGGTATATACTCTTTGGGTATAGAACCGCCTGTAACGGAATTGATAAATTCATAGCCCTTGCCAGTTTCATTAGGCTCAAGTATGATTTTAACATGACCGTACTGACCGGAACCGCCCGACTGGCGTTTATACTTGGTTTCGTGGTCAACCTTTTTGCGTATGCTTTCTTTGTAAGCAACCTGCGGAGCGCCGACATTAGCCTCAACCTTAAATTCACGAAGCAGACGATCAACGATAATTTCGAGGTGCAGCTCGCCCATACCGGCGATAATAGTCTGCCCCGTCTCCTCATCGGTGTAGCAACGGAAGGTTGGGTCCTCCTCGGCAAGCTTTGCAAGCGCGATACCCATTTTTTCCTGACCTGCTTTGGTCTTAGGTTCAATGGCTACGCGGATAACCGGCTCAGGGAAGTTCATAGACTCAAGAATTACCGGATGCTTTTCATCGCAAAGAGTATCGCCGGTAGTTGTGTTTTTAAGACCTACCGCCGCGGCAATATCGCCTGCATAGCAAGTCTCAAGGTCCTCTCTGTGATTTGCATGCATCTGCAAAATTCTGCCCATACGCTCACGGTTTTCTTTTACAGAGTTGTATACTCCCGCTCCGGCGTCAACGGTACCGGAATAAACACGGAAATAGCAAATCTTACCAACATACGGGTCGGTTGCGATTTTGAAAGCCAGTGCTGAGAACGGCTCGCTGTCTGAAGAGTGCCTGTCCTCTTCCTCGCCGGTTTTCGGATTTACGCCCTTAATCGCTTCTACATCGGTAGGAGCGGGCATATAATCAACGATAGCGTCGAGAAGCGGCTGAACACCCTTGTTTCTGTAGGCAGTTCCGCAAGTTACAGGTACCATCTCATTTGCAATGGTTGCCTTGCGGATTATTTTTTTAATTTCATCTACAGACGGCTCTTCGCCCTCAAAATATTTTTCCATAAGCTCATCATCCATCTCAACGACAGACTCAATAAGAGCATTACGGTATTTTGCCGCTAATTCCTTCATATCATCCGGAATTTCCTCACGGCGAACATCCTTACCGAGATCGTCATAATAAATCTCAGCGTCATTGTTTATAAGGTCAACAATTCCCTTAAATGTGTCCTCAGCGCCGATAGGCAACTGAATCGGGACAGCATTACAGTTGAATCTTTCCTTAATCATATCGAGCACATGATAAAAATCCGCACCCATAATATCCATCTTGTTGACAAATATCATACGCGGCACATGGTACTCGTTAGCCTGATGCCATACGGTTTCAGACTGTGGCTCAACGCCGCCCTTTGCACAAAGAACGGTAACAGAGCCGTCAAGCACACGAAGAGAACGCTGAACTTCAACCGTAAAGTCAACATGTCCCGGTGTGTCAATTATATTGATACGATGGTCCTTCCAAAAACAGGTGGTTGCGGCGGAGGTAATGGTAATACCTCTCTCCTTCTCCTGCTCCATCCAGTCCATGGTCGAAGCGCCGTCATGCGTCTCACCGAGCTTACGGTTTATACCCGTATAAAAAAGTATACGCTCGGTAGTGGTCGTTTTGCCGGCGTCGATATGGGCCATAATACCAATATTTCTCGTCATTTCAAGAGATACTTTCCTTGGCATTTTTTCCTCCATACAGTAACAGACAGCGGTAAAAAACTACCACCTGTAATGCGCAAAAGCCTTGTTTGCTTCTGCGGTTCTGTGCATTTCCTCGCGCCTCTTAACAGCATTACCCATACCATTGTTAGCATCTATTATTTCCGCTGCAAGACGCTCTTTCATTGTGCGTTCTGAACGCTGACGGCTGAACATAGTCAGCCACCTGAGTCCGAGAGTCTGTTTCCTCTCAGGACGAACCTCAAAAGGAACCTGATAGGTTGCGCCGCCTTTGCGGACAGCTTTACATTCAAGCTGCGGCATAATGTTCTCCATAGCCGCGTCGAAAACCTCAAGCGGATCCTTTCCTGTTTTTTCACTGATGATGTCAAAAGCACCGTAAACTATCTTCTGAGCTACACCCTTCTTACCGTCAAGCATAACATTGTTTATAAGACGGGTGACCTTCTTTGAATTGTAGATAGGATCGGGCAGGACATCGCGTTTAGCAATAAAGCCTCTTCTTGGCACTTTGCTTCCCTCCTTCATAGAGATGATATCATAGGTACTCGAGTGACAAATTCCCGTTGCACCAAGCAAGGCGAATATAATTCATATATATAAGCCTGCCGGTTATAGCAGAGATTTCGTCTTTTTAAAATTATTTCGCACCTGCTTTTGGACGTTTCGCTCCGTATTTAGAGCGCGCCTGCATTCTGTTTGCAACACCCTGCGTATCAAGTGTTCCGCGAACGATGTGATAACGCACACCGGGGAGATCCTTAACACGACCGCCTCTTATCAGAACAACGCTGTGTTCCTGAAGATTGTGACCTATTCCGGGAATATAAGCCGAAACTTCAATTCCGTTGGAAAGACGAACTCTCGCGATTTTACGAAGAGCCGAATTAGGCTTTTTGGGCGTAGATGTCTTAACAGCTGTGCAAACGCCGCGCTTCTGCGGAGAATCATTATCGGTAAGGTTGCGCTTCATTGAGTTATAACCCTTTAAAAGCGCCGGAGCCTTAGCCTTTTTCTCTACCGTCTCACGACCGCTGCGAACTAACTGGTTAAAGGTTGGCACTACTCACTATCTCCTTTCCTTAAAATTTGCATAACGAACTGTCGCACACAGTACGGCACGCTATCACATAATAACACCGAAGTCTTGTTTTGTCAAGGATTTTTATTTTACAGATGACAGACTACAGATATCAGATAACAGACATTTTAAAAAAACTGCATAATCCGCTCTCATTGCTTCTCGTCAACTTATGAAGGCTCATAAGTTGACGAGAAGCAAAGCGGCTTTTACCTGATGTCTGACATCTGTTTCGGCGCCGGCGCGAATACATAGGGTCTAATCGAAACAAAAGCAATCCCTCCGTCAAAACCTGCGGTTTTGCCACCTCCCTTTAGGCAAGGGAGGCAATTATGAAAAAGCGACCGCCGAAGCAGTCGCTTTTGGTCTAAAATATTTCCACAGTCCACCCGGAAAGGTACTGGAACAGCCTTGTTAAATCTCTGTTGTCTACCGTACCGTCGCCGTTAATATCGAGCATTTCTTCTTTCGGATTTACATTCCAACCCGAAAAATACTGGAAAAGGCGTGCTGCATCTTTGTTATTTAATTTGCCGTCTCCGTTTATATCTCCGCACAACTTTTCAAGTATTTCATATATGCTGAAATGGTCAGTTTCAAAATACACAAAGTCGCCGTCAATTATATAATTCATTCTCGTCTTACTGCCGTCCGCTTCTTTGCGGTAGATATTAAGCTTATCCCTGTCAAACCCTTCGGGTATAGGCAGTTTTACAAGCACCGGCGATAGCGGCTGTACCTCAACGCCGTTATTTTCAAGATGTATTTCATATGTGGTTTGCTTTTCGTCCGAGCTTTTCTTTTCGGCTTTTACTTCAACCGTTTCCGGCAGGTTGCTTTCAGCCGACACCGCTACAGATATGCTTTCTTCGTTATTTGTTGCGGCGTTTTCTATATCATAGGTAACGCCTAAAGCCGGTATTTCTTCACTATCCAAAATCTCGCCGCACCATGAGCAGGTTTCCTGCTTCAAGCCATCATCTGTTAATTCTGCACTTTTTATAACTTTCCAAAATGTTTCAGCGTGATTACATGGTGGATTTTCTAAATAATGCCATATAGATGTATTTAAATAATATTCGTTTTCTATGCCAATTATTTTATTTTTTTGATTTTCATCACTATTATAATATACATCGGTTAGAGAATTACAATCATCAAATGAATTTTCTAATTCAGATAAGCTTTTTGGAAATGACACTGTTACTAACCTATCACATCCTGAAAATGCTCCATAACCTAAGCTTAAAACACCTTCTGGAATATATATGGACTTTAACTGTTTACAATTATGAAATGCAAGCAGTCCTATTTCTGTCAAACCTGTATTTAAACTGACACTTTTTAGATTTTCGCATTCAAAAAAAGCGTCTTGACAAATTTTAACTATATTTTTTGGCACATTAATTTTATTTAGTGAACTACAACCACAAAAAGAACTCTCGCAAATTTCCGAAAGCGTTGTAGGAATGTAAATATTTTCTAATTTTGAACACCAAGCAAACGCCGAAATGCCAATATACTTAACGCCTTCACGAATAACAATCTCATTTAGGTTAACACAACTTTCAAAAGCATTATCACCAATAGTAACTATACTATCAGGAAGAATAATTTTTTTAAAATCACACGACTTAAAGGCATCACATGCTATCACTTTAGTACCTGACTCTATTACACAGGTTCCTGAGAGATTGACTTTGGCATCGACAACACATTTTTTAATGTAAAGAACACCATTTTTAAAATTATTTTCGTTTTTACAATAAGCGCATCCTTCAAATGCCATACTGCCAATAAAAATAACTGTATCGGGGATGATGATGTTTTCCAATTTTTTGCAGTGATAAAAAGTGCTGGACTCAATGCGTTCAACATGACCTTGAATATCAACACTTTGAAGATTTGTACACCAAGAAAATGCACCTACACCTATAGTTGTTATATAGGATGGTATTGTCAAATTAATAATATTTTCACAGTTGTAAAATGCATTTTCCCCTATTGCGGTTACCCTGTATCCATTTAAAAATTCAGGGACAACTATATTACCTTCAGCAACGGTGCTTACATTAGTGATAGTTGCTTCATCATCAATTACTACGTATGTGTAAATTCCACTTCTTTCCGCAAACGCCGTAAACGATATAATGGATATTACCGATAAAATAATAATTACCGACAATACCGTAGTCAAAAGTTTTTTCTTCATTTAACAAAAACCTCTCAATAAATTGTATTAACTCTTTTGAGTTTGCCACACAATTATAGCAAATACAAAAGCGTATGTCAACTCAAAAGAGGTAATAATTTTAACTCAATATGGTTATTATTTAATTAAAAATAACCTTTGAGGTGATAAAATGCGTATTGGTGAGGCGGTAAAGAAAAGAATTGTTCAGTTATGCGTTGAACGGAAAATAACCCTCAATAAATTAGCAACTATTTCAGGTATAACCCAATCAACTATAAACAATATTACCGGCGGCAGAAATAAAAGCGCAACTGTTTCAACAGTAAAGAAGATTTGCGACGGTTTAGAAATAAGTATTAAAGATTTTTTTGATTCACCGCTGTTTGATAATTTGGAACAGGAAATAATATAAAAGATTAAGCGCGGAGGTTTCCCTCCGCGCTGTCTGTTATCTGCTATCTGTCATCTGGTGCCTGGCTCAGTACATTCCACCAGCTTGTGCGGCAGCGGCGGCTGCTGCGGCGTTTGCCGCTGCGGCATCCTCTTTCTTATCCGCTACAAGGCTTTCGGTGGTAAGCACCATAGCCGCAACAGAAGCGGCATTTTCGAGAGCCGAGCGGGTAACCTTTGTCGGGTCCACAATACCGGCGTCCATCATATCACCGTAGGTTTCATCATAAGCGTTAAAGCCGTAATTGTTTTTACCGCTCGTAAGAATCTTATCAACTATTACCGAGCCTTCGATACCCGCGTTATATGCTATCTGACGAATCGGCGACTCAAGAGATTTAAGCACTATATTAACGCCGGTTTTTTCATCGCCCTGAGCTTTATCGGCAAGCTTTTTAATCTCAGGTATAGCATTGAGCAAAGCTACGCCGCCGCCGGCAACGATACCCTCTTCAACCGCCGCTTTGGTAGCCGCCAGGGCATCTTCAATGCGAAGCTTCTTTTCTTTCATTTCAATTTCGGTAGCCGCGCCGACTTTAATAACGGCAACACCGCCGGCAAGTTTAGCGAGGCGTTCCTGAAGCTTCTCTTTATCGAAATCGGAGGTTGTTGTTGTAAGCTGATTTCTTATCTGAGCGACGCGGTCTTTAATAGCGGCTTTATCGCCTGCGCCGTCAACAATTATAGTATTTTCCTTTGTAATCTTAACCTGACGGGCACGACCTAACTGCTCAACAGTCGTGTCCTTAAGCTCAAGTCCCAACTCCTCGGAAATGACCTCGCCGCCGGTAAGAATGGCAATATCGCGAAGCATTTCTTTTCTCCTGTCGCCAAAACCGGGCGCCTTAACGCCGACGCAGGTGAATGTGCCGCGGAGTTTATTGACAATAAGTGTGGAGAGAGCCTCACCCTCAATATCCTCAGCGATAATAACCAGCTTTTTACCTGATTGAACTATCTGCTCTAAAAGCGGCAGGATTTCCTGAATGTTTGAAATCTTTTTATCAGTGATAAGAAGATAAGCATCATCAATTACCGCTTCCATTTTATCCGAATCGGTCACCATATAGGGTGTGATATAGCCACGGTCAAACTGCATGCCCTCAACAACTTCGGAATATGTCTCGGCGGTTTTTGACTCTTCAACGGTAATTACACCGTCAGCCGAAACCTTTTCCATAGCCTCGGCAATAAGCTTGCCTATAACTTCATCACCTGAAGATACGGTTGCAACTCTTGCTATATCGTCACTGCCTGAAACCTTTTTGGAATTTTTAATAATAGTATCCACGGTTGTATCAACAGCGGCTTTAATACCCTTCTTGACTATCATCGGGTTAGCACCGGCGGCAACATTTTTCATACCCTCGGCTATCATAGCCTGAGCGAGAACCGTAGCGGTGGTTGTACCGTCACCGGCGGCGTCATTCGTCTTTACAGACACCTCTTTTACAAGCTGGGCGCCCATATTCTCGAACGGGTCGTCAAGCTCGATTTCCTTGGCTATCGTAACACCATCGTTAGTAATAAGCGGCGAACCGTATTTCTTATCAAGAACAACATTTCTGCCCTTAGGACCGAGAGTTACCTTAACGGCATCCGCGAGTTTATCAACGCCTTCCTGCAGCGCCTTGCGCGCTTCTTCACCAAAAATAATATTCTTTGCCATAAATAAAGCCTCCTGTTATTCCACTATTGCCAAAATATCGGAAATGTGAAGAATTGTATATTCCTCATCGCCAATTTTAATATCCGTACCCGAATACTTTGCAGCCACAACCTTTTGACCGACCTTAATACTCCCAGTCGATACTTCCTTGCCGTCAACAATACCGCCGGGGCCTACCGCTACAACTTCGGCTATCTGCGGTTTTTCCTTTGAAGCGGATGTAAGAACTATTCCGCTCTTGGTTGTTTGTTCAGCTTCAATGAGTTTAATAACAACATTGTCAGCTAATGGTTTTAGTGTCATAATAATTCCTCCAAACACTAATAAATTATTTCCTACATTTTCCTATTATAATCACTATTTTGTAAAAGTCAAGTAAAGTCAAAAACTTTTAAAGATTTTTTAACATTTTGGTAAACCGAGCGCGGCAAATTAAATCTGATACCGCCCGAAATCAAGGAAAACCTCATATGTTTACTCTCTATAATTTCACCGTCAAGATTAACCGGTACAGGCTCATCCGCCGTAAACTCCATACTTTCACACCGGCTGAGCGTACAATAATCAAGCTTGCCGTGAAGTCCGTTTTCATAAAGTGATAAAAACTTAGGCACTTTAAGCTTACTTATTGTTTTTACCGATGTGAAATCGAGTTGACCGTCAAAAGGGTCGGCATCGGGCGCGCTCTTATAGCCTCCTCCGTAATAAGGCGCATTGGCTATAACCGCGAAAAGACAATCTTTTTTTACAGGTATACCGTTGTCAACCGAAAGATTTATATTAACACCGATTTTACCGAAAAAGGTCTTTACAACCGCAAGCTTATACGCCATACTTCCCGAAACGCCGCGCCAACCTTTAAAAATACTCATATCCCGCGCGACTACAGCGTCCATACCGACAGAACAGCCGTTAAGACAATAATAGTCATTAGCCTTTATTATATCGGCGGGTACAGCCGTACCCTCAATCTGTTCGGTTATATCCGAAAAAGGTGCGCTATCCTTAAAATACTTCAAAAAATCATTTGCGGAACCGCATGGTATAACTCCGAGCCTTACATTTTCGTAGCCCACTATACCGTTAAGCACTTCAAAAACAGTACCCTCGCCTCCGCAGGCAAAAATTGTCACTTCCTCACCCGACTCGGCGGCGGCTTTTGCCTTTTTACGAGCATCACCGGCGGCGGATGTTAAGTATATTTCAAAATCTTGCCTATCGGCAAAATAACGGTTTACCGAGTCAATAATGCCCTGTTGTTTATTACCCTTACCGGCAACAGGATTTATCACAAACAAATACTTCACTTATATTCAACCCGTCCATTTTTAAAATACATAAACAACTGACATTTAATCATACCGTTATAAAGCTTGCGGCGCTTGTCCGCGGTTTTCCCGAAAAGCTTTTCAAATTCATCATGAGGACTTATCACAAAATACTTCTTACCGGGTTTCATATCAAACTTCTCGCCCATAACTTTGTATAACTGCTCTGACGACTCTATGTCCAAAAGGCGCTCACCGTAAGGCGGATTGGTTACCACAACCAATCGCTCATCCGGTGTTTTGAAATCCTTAATATCGCCTATATTTGCCTTTATATATTTTTCAACCCCTGCTTTTTTGGCATTTGCTAATGTCAGTTCAATGCAGGAAGGGTCTATATCAAAGCCCTGTGCGATAAATTCGATATTATGTATGATATTATCCTGTGCGCGTGTGCGCTCCTGACTCCATACGGATCTGTCCAAAAAGTCAAACCGCTCAGCCGAAAAATAACGACTCAGACCCGGAGCACGATGGGTAGCCATAAGCGCCGCCTCAATAAGAATAGTGCCGCTGCCGCAAAACGGGTCGTAAATTCTGGTGTCCGGATATATGCGGGCAAGATCACACATTGCCGCCGCAATTGTTTCTTTTATGGGTGCGTCATTTGCCCTTCTTCTGTAACCGCGCTTATGGAGTCCGTCTCCTGAGGTGTCTATCATAATTGTTACATCATCTTTAAGTATACTGAATCTTATGCGGCACTCGGCCCCCGTCTCGCTGAACCATTCTATTCCGTACTTTGCAGATAACCTGTCCACCACAGCTTTTTTAATTATAGACTGACAGTCAGATATACTGAAAAGCGTTGAATTCACACTGGTGCCCGTAACCGGAAACGCATTATCCCTTCCTATATACCGTTCCCAATCAAGATTTTTAACACCGTCAAACAGCTCAGTAAAAGTAGTTGCCCTGAACTGCCCTACATTTATAAGTATTCGCTCTGCAAACCGTGAACATATATTTGCGCGAGCTATCATATTATCGTCGCCCGACAGCATAACCCTGCCGTTTTGCACCTCTGTACTTTCAAATCCCATGCGCTTAAATTCATCAGCAGCGATACTCTCAACACCGAAAATAGTAGGCGCAATCAAATTATACTTTTCACCCATAATCATATCTCCGCGGCGGCATGCCTTGTTACATGACAACCGATATTGACCGCAACAGGAAGTCCTGCGATATGAGTAGGTGCCGTTTCTATATTAACCTTAAGCGCCGTAGTTTTACCGCCAAAGCCCTGAGCGCCTATGCCGAGCTTATTGATTTCTTTAAGCAAGAGGGCTTCAAGTTTTGCATATCTTTCATCCGCATTTGAACTGTTCTGCCTTACAAGCGCCCTTTTTGAAAGAAGTGCACAGCTTTCAAAATCGCCTCCTATGCCAACGCCTACAACTATGGGAGGACATGGTTTTGACCCGGCTTTTTTTACGGTATCCATTACGGCGTCTACCACGCCCTGCTCACCATCAGCAGGGCTAAGCATATATATCTTACTCATATTCTCGCTGCCGAAGCCTTTAGGCGACACCGTAACCTTAACTCCATCTCCGGGAATAATAGTTGTATGTATTACCGCCGGCGTATTATCATTCGTGTTTTTTCGCTCTAAAGGATCGAATACCACGGATTTTCTCAACAGTCCCTTTTTATATCCCCGCGCAACGCCGGCATTAACGGCGGAATACAAATCACCGCCTACAAAATGAACATCCTGCCCTATATCCAAAAAAACAACCGCCATACCGGTATCCTGACAAATAGGAATATCAAGCCGCTTTGCATCGGAAAGGTTATCATATATATCGCAAAGCGCAGACTTAGCCGCCGGTGATTTTTCGCGTTCTGCCGCATCTTTGATATAACCGCTTAAATCATCGGGTAAGACTTTGTTCGCTGTAATGCAAAGGTCTGCAACGATTTCGGTTATTATTTTTACATCAATTTCCCTCATATTATTCTCCAAAACAAAAGGCAGGACGCATAATCTGATGTAAGATTAGGCGCACCGCCCTATTATTTCATCTGCCCGGCGCTGTGCGTTTTGTACGCCGTGCCTCAGGGCTTTTTCTTTTTAAGTCGGATATTTTTTCATCGCTTCGTTTCTTGAATTTACTCATCATTTCCTCAAAGGTTGCAGGCGACTCAACTTCCGCCTCCCAGACAAAAGAACCGTCAGGTTTTGCAGATTTCCTATGCTCACGCGGTCTCCTGTCAACCCTTTGCACAGGCTTATCAGATAACACTTTACTCATACTCAGCGCAATCCTGCCGTCATCCCCAACTGAAATAATCTTCATTTTGGCACTATCCCCGACTTTAACATAATCGCTTATGTTATTTACATAGGTACGGGAAATTTCAGAAATATGAACCATTCCTGAAACACCGTTTCCAATATCGGCAAATGCGCCGAACTTAGTTATGCCGGTTATTTTGCCCTCTACAATATCGCCCTCTTTAAACTGCATATATTTAATTGGTCCTCCCAAAACTGTTAATTACCGGAAATGTCTACATACACCTCTTCGTTTGAATAAACGAAACCAAGACGCTCACGAGCCGCCTTTTCTATAATGTCAGCATGAGAGCCTTCGCTTAACAACGCCTTATATTCTTCAATCTGAATTTGCTCGTTCTCAAGCGTAGTCTTAAGCTCGGTAAGTTTATCCTGACTATCAGAGAGCTCTCTGTAAAGACCTATTAGGGTTATAACCATATAGCTTGCCGCGAATAAAACTATAAGCCTTACGATTATACTGCCCGAACGCTTGCCGCTCTTACTCATCCGCATCATACTCCAAATTTTCTTTGTGCCTTTTAGTATACAACATATCGTATATATTTTTCAAGAGTTTTTTTGACTTTGTTACTGCAAATAATATTGTTTTTTTAACACCTTCAAACAGAATGCCGGCACCCTTTTCGGTAATCAAGCAAAAATCGGCAAGCAATCTTGAAAATCCCCGCCATACACGCGACAGAAGCTTAAGCACCCGACACAATGCATAAAACAGTACTCTGCCGATAGTAAATCTGTAAATCAGAAATCCCAAGATGCTGAAAAGAATTACATATCCCCTTATTTCACCGTTGGTGGTTGAAATAAGAAAAAGAAAAACAATAACGGTACTTACAAGCCAGAATATTATATCTGTAATAAACACGGACAAAAAGGAGTTTACCCCCGTCTTTCTCGCGGCTCTGAAAACATCATAAAAAACGCAGAGCACAGCGCCGAGGACAAGTGAATAAAGGCAGGTAAGCGCCTGACCGCCTATACTAATCTCCCACATATCATCTGAACAGGCGGGATATGAAGCCGCCACCGGTATTTTCCCCCGCCATATAAACTACAGCATGTATCATACCAACCGCCGATAAATCGCCCGTAGATGTATTGAAGCTTTCAATTTTTAACTCTTCGCCCTTAATAGTCATTCGTGCAAGCGATGTTTCAAGGATTATCGTTTCTTCATCAAAATTCACGACCTGTCTCACACCAGAAACATTTAGTTTTTTACGGTTTTCGATTATTACATTTTGTATGATTTTACTGTTTTCTTCCAAAATAAAACACCCCTCAATAATTTATATTGAGAAGGTGCTTTTATTATTCAATTATTCGATAAAGACGCGCGGCATCCTCTTTCTTTACAATTTCACTTACTTGTAAAACTTCAACCTTTACGATTCTGTTACCGAAGGATATTTCTATTATATCCCCCACCTTAACATCATAAGAAGCGCGAACCGTTTTACCGCCCACCTTTACCCTACCCGCATCACATGCCTCATTTGCAATGGTGCGGCGTTTTATTATCCTTGAATGTTTTAAATATTTATCTATTCTCATAAGCCGGAAAACATAAGCCGCCGTAAAACGGCGGCTTATAAAACTTAAATTATTTTATTGCATCCTTAAATGCTTTGCCGGCCTTAAATACCGGAGTCTTAGAAGCTGCAATTTTAATTTTAGCGCCTGTAGCGGGGTTAATGCCCTCACGAGCGGCACGCTTACGAGCCTCAAATGTACCAAAGCCTACGAGCTGAACCTTATCGCCCTTTTTAATTGCTTTAGTAACCGACTCGATTACTGCTGCCAATGCCTTTTCAGCATCTTTTTTAGTAAGTTCTGCTTTTTCTGCAATCGCTGCAACCAATTCTGTTTTGTTCATATTACGAACCTCCTGTTTTTTTCTTTTAAGAAAACCTGGTTTCCTTAAATCTCTTCAAACCGCTTCCCATGGAAGGGCACATATAATTGTACCATATTTTTGAAAAAAATCAATATCTTTTATCAATTTTTTTAAAAAAACATACCTTTTTTTAGCAATTTTAGGTTAAAATCACCTCAAAAGATGGATTTTTTTGCAAACAACCAGTATTTTATCGCCCTTAGGCAATGTTAAAATATCTTCACTTTCCAGTACTCTGAAAACTCCGAGAGCCACGACATAGATAATTGCCGCCGCAAAAATTGCCACACAGGTAGCCAGAAAATTGCGGCGGGAAGCAGTAAAAATCAAACCGTAAACGAAATTGGCTGATAATCCCGAACACGCACCCGCAAGTAGCGGCTTTAAGAGTATGGAATAAAAATCGGGTTTTACTCCGGTATGCTTTATTAAGCAGAAAAAGTTCGCAGAAAATATATAGAGATAACAAATGGTTGTTCCTATCGGAACACCGTAAATGTTTATCTGCGGCGTTCCTACAAGTATATAGTTTGTGACAATCTTCAGTATTGCTCCTACCGCTATATTCTTAAGGGGCACCACCTCTTTGCCGACTGCCTGAAGCATTGCAATAACCGGAGAATTTATACCCGCAAAAATGGCGCAAAGCCCCAACACCCTGAGATTCGGACTTGCTATCGCTATAGCGTTCGAATCGCTATAAAGGAGAGAAAGTATGCCTTTTGATATTGCAAACATACCAAGTCCGCAAGGCATTACTATTACGGCAGTAGTCCTGATGACTGTTTGAATGTTAAACTTTACTGCGGCTATATCCTTTTTTGTCCAAGTACGGGCCAATACAGGTATAGCACTGATGCCGAGTGTTGTTGTGAGTGTGGGGATTAAGTGATATATTGAAAATGCGTATCCCCTGTGACAACCGTACAGAGCGTTTGGAAGATCGCCTACAAGATTAAAGGTCTTACCCTCTTTTGCCATCTGTGCGGTTTCGGATGCAATAAATGCCTTAAAGCTTTCCGAAAAATACTCCGGAGACTTTTGAATTGCTACGGATAATTGCTTCTGCACCATAGCAACATCTATAAGACTTGTTATATTGTTGACAAGTGAACCTAAAACCACAGGTATCGCTATAGCAAACATAGTTTTAAATATTTTCTTTGATCCGTCAGGCTCAGGAGAAGAAATGTAAAGTTCGTGAGGCAGACTTTTTTCTCCGAAAAATCTGTATCTTAAGAACAAATACGCGGTAGAAAAAGCTTCTCCCACTGTAATACCCAAAAGCGCGCCGGCAACAGCGTAAGAGGTATTATTTGTACGGTATAGAGTAACCGCAGCTATGGTAAGACCGAAAATCAGCTTACCGAGAGCCTCGAAAACCTCACTGACTCCGGTGGGTGTCATATTCCCAAGCCCCTCAAAGTATCCCCTGTATGCCGACATTATGCAGCAAAAAAGAATTGAAGGCACAATGCAAACCATACCCGGAAGCGCGCCTGAATTTAGAGCTTTAAGCGAAAACTCATGACCGAAAAGTACAAAATTCGTATTACCGGTAAGTGTAAACGCCAAAAGCAACATAAGCGCAAATCCCACGCCGCCGGTAACCAAAAACGCCGCCTGAGCTATATGAAGGGTCTTTTTAACATCCTTGTATCTACCGCGGGCAGAATACTCCGCAACCATTCTTGATATAGCCGTAGGCAAACCTGCCATCGCTATTGAATACATAGGCGTATAGAGGTCGTAAGCAGTGGAAAAATATCCCATGCCGCGCGGACCTAAAATATGAGCTAAAGGTATGCGGTATACAGCACTTATTATTTTTGCGGCAAATGTGGCCGCAATAAGTATAAATGAACCATGTAAAAAGCTTTGTTGTTTTGTTTTATTCTCAGACATTTGTTACTCCTTTAAGACACTTCATAAAGGTTTCACTTAAAGTAGTACCGTCATTCACATTCATATCGCGGTAAGTCTCTGTAGCTTTATCATCCGCACCGTCAGATATACGGCGAAGTGATACAAACGGCGTATTTGTAATGTGGCAGACCGAAGCTATAGCCGCTGTTTCCATATCACACGACGAAGCCGAAAAGGTACTGATTAAAAACTCTTTGTCAGAATTACTGCTTATAAACCGGTCGCCGCAAACGGCGGTACCGGTTATTCTCGCCTTGCAAGCGGAACTGAAACAATCACAAAGCTTTTCATCAGCGCTGTAAATATAATCCTGTCCCGGCTTTTCGCAGGGCTTGTACCCAAGACCCGTTAAATCAAAATCATGCTCTAAGAACTTGCCCGGAACAATAAACTCGCCTAAGCTCACACCGGCTAATCCGCCGGACAAGCCGAAATTTAATAATGCGTCACAACCGCTGTTGACAAGATACATAGCGGCCGTAGCCGCGTTTACTTTGCCAATGCCGCAAAGCACAACCATAACCTCCGAATTACCGCAAGAGAAACCCATTGCCGAATTAAAAGGAGTTTCAATTGTACGCACATTAACAGCGCTTTGTTCTGCTGTTTTAACAAAAGGCTTGTATTCGTCTTTATCCGCTACGATAACGCCTATTTTTTTATAAGACATATAAGATTATTCCTCACCGCCAAGTTTTTCTCCGCAAATGTTGCAATAAATTGAATTATTATCAATTTTAGCACCGCAGTTAGAACAGATAAGCTTGTTTTTTGCCCCCTGAATTTGAGCGGCAAGCTTATCGATTTGGGAGCTTTTTTCCTTTATTGCGTCAACCAGCACTTTTACATCCTCAGCAGCGTTTTCATCATCCTTTACCAAATCGAAATAAAGCTTACCGAGTGCAGTGTAATCTTTTTCTCTCTTGGTTTTAAGTGAAGCCATGTCAAATCTCTGCTTTTCGGTTGCGATAACCTCGCCGGTTTTCTTTGAAACGGTTTCAAAAACCTCTTTTGTCTTATTTACTGCATCATCAAAAAATTCCATAATAATACCTCCGTAAATATTCTTTATTCACTCCCTATAAACTCACGGATAAGTGAGTTTTCAGGAACTGATTCACTGTCAAGCGACCAAAAACGCTCAAGAGCATTTGCAGACCTTATAAAACAATCATAGCAAGGCGTATTCTCGTCTACACTGTCTCTCATTTTACAAAAACGATCTTTATATACGCATAACTCGTAAGGGTGAAGTGTTTTAAGCTTTATATCAGCGGTATCCTTGAAACAGTAAAGATATCTGCTCTCGCCCTTAATCACATTATTCCAAAGACTCAGCGTTTCGGCAGGCTCCGCACCCCTGAATTTTTCATCACGCAATACTCTCCGTATAAGCCTCACCTCACGGCTTGTAAGCACTCGCTTGCCATCCTCGTCCTCAATCGGAGTATTGACGCTTATATATACTTTCAGAATATTCTTTTGCGGCACGACACCTGTAATCCGCGGATTTAGAGCGTGCAAGCCCTCCACTATCGCAATACCGCGCGAACCGATATTGATTTCTTTTGCGTTTTCTTGCCTTGATTTTGTTAAAAAATCAAATTGCGGCAACAGAGCAAATCCGTTATCTATAATATCCCTGAAAGCCTTTTCAATACGATCGATATCCATTGCGTTTACCGATTCTATATCACGGCTTCCGTCAGGGTTAAACGGTAATTTTTGAAGCGGCAGGTAAAAATCGTCAAGGGATATTACGGCGGTCTTTTCATTATGCTTTTCAAGCTCATTCATAAGTATATGCGCCGTAGTTGTCTTTCCGGAGGCAGAAGGACCTGCAATCGCAACAATTTTTATATCGTCATTATCTGCAATGCGTTTTGCTAAGGAGCAAATCTGTTCTCTATACTCTTTTTCACATAAATCAACAAACTTGCGGGCGTTCTTGACAACCTGCTTATTTATTGCACCCAAGGTATTTATCATAATAGTACTTTATTGCCTCTTTTCGGGAAATAATCTCATCAAATCTATTTATATATTCATACGGATATTTAAAGTTAAATATTCTCTCGATGTTGTTGCCGCCAGGTTCCTTAAGCTTACTCACCGCCGAAGCGCCGCAAGCAAGAATGGTGTGCGTTTCATCCATAATGTAAACATTGTAAAGCCCCTCAAATCCCGGTTTTGAATACCCTACATTCTCGAGATTGCCCACCGTCTTACTCTGCCTGTACATATAATACGGTAAAAATCCGTTTTCTTCAAGTGTTTTTCGCGCGAAATCAACCATTTTCCCCGCTTCTTTTCCTACTGAAAAATCGGGAAGGTTGCCTTTACGGGTAATATCCGCCGCGCGCTTTACAGACAACGAATGAACCGTAACGCTTTCGGGCCCGAGTTTTATTATTTCATAAAGCGAATTTTTAAAACTGCTTAATGTATCGGACGGTAGCCCTGCTATAAGGTCGGTGTTTATATTATCAAATCCAACACTTTTAGCGAGATTAAAAGCTGTTCTCATTTGCGCTGTAGTATGCCGTCTCCCGACAGCACGCAGGACTTCATCATTCATACTCTGCGGATTTATGCTTATTCTTGTAACACCTGCCGCTTTTATTGCCTGTAATTTTTCCGCATCTATAGTATCCGGTCTTCCCGCCTCAACCGTAAACTCCCTGACGCACGAAAAATCAAAATTATTCTTTATGGCACATAGCAACTCACTAAGCTCACGAGCGGTTATGGAAGTGGGAGTACCGCCGCCCACATAAACCGTTTCAAGCCTCAGCTTAAGCCTCCTTACAACGGCGCCGGTATATTTAAGTTCTTTCCTTAACAGTCGCAAATACTCAGGAATTATATCCTTTGCGTTTTCCACCGAATGTGAAACAAATGAACAGTACGAACACCTTGACGGGCAAAACGGCACAGATACGTAAAGACTAAACGATTTTGAAGTGCTTATATCGGTTATTCTTTTCTCACTCTCGGCGCAAGCCTTGCAAAGCTGTGCTTTACGGCGCGAGCATAAGTAATCATCAACAAAGACGCTCTCAGCGAATTGACTGCTTTTACTGGCTGTAATATTAGAAAACAGCTTTGCAGGACGAATGCCTGTTAAAATACCCCAACTGCTTTTATAGCCGGTAATCTTGCTAAGGCATATGTACAGGCATCTTGACACGGCAAGCTCACTTTCCCTTAAATCGAGTGACAAAATTTTTTCGTTTTGACATTCTTGCTTACCCGAAAGCTTTACAGTAACCACAGCCTCGCTATATCCGTCAAACCCCTGCAGTTTGCAAACAGCCAGACTGTCCGACTCACACAATTTATGTGTTATATTTATTTTCTCGTAAGGCAAAAAAATCCTTATTACTTTTTCTGTTTCGTAATCAAAACTGTGACCTATATTACAAAGCTGCATTCTCTACCTCAAATAGGGATTGTTTTTTCGCTCATCGCCCATTGTTGTCGCCGCGTCATGCCCGGGATAAACATTTATATCATCGCCGAAGAGCCACATAATTCGGTCAAGTGAATTACGCATTTCATCACTGTTGCCGCCCGGCAAATCCGTACGGCCCACACTGCCTTTAAAGAGCACATCGCCAGAAAAAAGATTATTGCCGATAAGATATACCATACTTCCTTTCGTGTGTCCCGGCATCTCGTAGGCTTTAATCTTAAGACTCCCCACAGTTACGGTTTGCTCATCAACAATGGTATAATCCGGCTTAAATTCGCCTATTTTTTCTCTCAATCTGTTCGAAAGATTATACTCCGGATTGCACATATTCTCCGCTTCGGTTTTACCTATAGCTATCGGTACTCCGGTTTTTTCACGCAGTTTCTGCACACCCAATATATGATCAAAATGCGCGTGCGTCAGCAGAATGAGTCTTGCTTTATCTTTGTTGTACTCTAAAAAATTTTCAAGCGCCAAATCGTATTTACCGCAATCAATAACCACCGCGGCATCATTTGAAACAACTCCATAGCTGTTTGCTCTTGCAATATAAAGACCGTTCAGTAATAATTTAACTTCCATTTTTATTCCAAACCTCGGTATCGAGTAATATTGTTACCGGTCCGTCGTTCACAAGTGACACCTGCATATCCGCACCAAAAACTCCCTTCTCAACCTTTTTAACGCCGAGATTTTCAAGTTCTTTACAGTACTCATCATAAAACTCGCAAGCAATATCCGGTGCTAAAGCCTTTATGAATGACGGCCGGTTTCCCTTTTTTGCATCCGCAGCCAGTGTAAACTGCGATATGCAAAGAACCTCGCCGTCTACATCTGTAATTGATTTATTCATTTTATCATTCTCATCCCTGAAAACCCGAAGGTTTACGGTTTTTCTTGCAAGAAGCTGTATATCCGAACGGTTGTCACCCTCAACGGCACAAAAAAGAATCATATATCCGGCGTTACTTTGACCGACTGTCCGGTTTTCCACACTGACGCTTGCGGACAGTACCCTTTGAATCAGCGCCTTCATTTTATCACTCTTTCTACGCTGTAAACGCCGTTTACTTTTTCTATTTGAGAAATAATACTCTTTAAGTGCTCTACACTTTCAGCATTTATTGTTATAGATATAACACAGTTGCCGCCGCTTGTTTTGCGTGCGTTCATTGAATGTACGGAAAGCCTCATATTGTAAGCTACGCCCATAATATCCGCAAGCAGACCGTCTCGGTCAACCGAATATATACGAATAGCTGAAATAAAATGTTCTCTTTTAGCGTTATCCCAGTGTGCCGGTATCCAACGCTCAGGTTCGGATGCTTTTGACAAGTCAACAGGTACATTATTACAATCCCGCTTATGAATAGAAACTCCGTGCCCCCGTGTAATAAAGCCTATTATATCATCTCCGGGAAGCGGGGAACAACAACGGGAAAGCCTTATAAGGCAGTTATCTATTCCGTCTACTACGACGCCCTCGCTTGAAGCCGATACACGCTCTGCCGTTTCAGGTATTGCAGGTACGCTTGATACATTCTTCCGGCGATTATAATCTTCTCTTATCCTCGGCATTATTTTAGATATCAATATGCCGCCGTAACCTATAGCGGAGAAAAATTCATCAGGCTCTGAATAATGCATACGGCGGGATAACTCAGCCGTCATATCCGAAAACTCTTTTTCGGTGAACTCAATACCGCTTCGGCGTAGTTCTTTTTCCAGCTCGGATTTTCCGGTTTCAATATTTTCTTCGCGCTTTTCCTTTTTAAACCATGAGCGTATTTTTGTTTTCGCGGAATTGGTGACCGCGATATTCATCCAGTCACGACTTGGTCCGTGACCGGGCTGACTGGTAGTCAGTATCTCTATAACTTCTCCGGTTTTAATTTCGTGATTTAAGGGTACTATTTTACCGTCTGCCTTAGCGCCTATCATTTTAACTCCCACAGCGGAATGTATCGCAAAAGCAAAGTCAACCACAGTAGAACCGACAGGCAGGTTTATAACATCTCCCTTAGGAGTCACGGCAAATACATCCTCTTGAGAAAGATCTACCTTTATACTCCTTACAAGCTCTGAATTATCACCAGACACCTCACCGGCTTCAAGTATCTGCCTTATCCATGCAAGGCGCTGTTCAAGTGACTGATCGTTACCGTTTATACCCTCTTTATATTTCCAGTGTGCCGCGATACCGTATTCAGCCGTGTGATGCATTTCAGCCGTTCGTATCTGTATTTCAAAAGGGACGCCTTCACGGCTTATAACGGTAGTGTGAAGCGACTGATACATATTCGGCTTTGGCGTTGAAATATAGTCCTTAAACCTGTTTGGTATAGGTCTGAACATATCATGCATAATGCCGAGAATATTGTAACAATCGGTCACGGTATCGGTAATAATTCTTATGGCATAAATATCGTATATTTCATCAAGGCTTCTGTTCTGCAAATACATCTTTCGGTAAATACCGTAAATAGACTTCACTCTGCCCTGAAATTGCATACCGATACCCGGCATTTCCTCTTTAAGGCGGACTTCTATCCGGTCTTTGATATCATTTAATATGCTCTCTCTCTGAGCCTTACGCACAATAAGAGATTCCTCAATTTCAGAATATGCAATCGGGTCAAGGTGCTTTATGGCGAGATCCTCAAGTTCCTCTTTTAAAGGACGGATACCGAGTCTGTGCGCAATAGGCGCATAAATTTCCAGCGTTTCAAGCGACTTTTCTCGCTGCTTTGACTCCGGTATTGCGTCAAGCGTACGCATATTGTGAAGCCGGTCGGCAAGCTTAATGATAATGACCCTTATATCCTTGCCCATAGCTATAAGCATTTTGCGAAGACTCTCGGCCTGCTCCTGCTCTTTTGAACTTATTGAAATTCTCCCGATCCTTGTTACTCCGTCCACCAGCAAAGCCACTTCTTCACCAAACCGTTGCTTAATGTCGTCAACAGTGGCTTTAGTGTCCTCAACAACATCGTGTAAAAGGCATGCCGCTACCGATTGACTGTCAAGACCCATTGAAATTACTATCTTAGCAACAGATAACGGGTGAATATAGTACTCCTCATTGGTCCAACGCTTTTGCCCCGCGTGCATAGTAACGCAGTACTCAAATGCACGCTTTATAAGCTGATGGTCATAACTGCCGCCCTGCGCCTTTAAGCAGTCCAATAAACTATTATAATCAGCCGAATACTTGTCATTCAACGCCGTCACCACCTTTAAGCCTCCTGTATACAGAAGAGTTTTCAAGCTCTGTTTTTTCATGATTTACAGACGCAATGTAATTACCGTTGTTCGCCACCACAAGCCCCAACTCGGTTAATACCATAAGTGCCGTCTTAGTTTTTGCATATCCGGGACTGTTAATAAACATATACTCAAGCCGTTTTTCTGAAGCCGGAGAAGAAACGATACTTCTGTAAACATTTGCAATATCTTCTCTTGTGGGACAAAGTACATTTCTGTTTATCGAATATCCCGAAACAAAATCATCAAAAGCTGTAATTTCCGAAAAAGTATTTTCCTTATAATCCGCGCTGAGTCGTATAGCCTTTATCTGCACGGATAACATAGTATTTCCTTTGTACATATTAATATCCAGACAAACGGCAATATCGCACACATCGCCTATATTAAAACAAAACTTATCTCTGCTTACCGAAAACAGGAGAGCCGCAAAAACGGCATTTTCTTTTTTAAACATCAGTTTCAGATGTTTACCTCCTGAAAGCTCGGATATGCTTTGCAGTGTTACGCCGAATATACCGAACTGTGGAACAGGATTTCCCGGTCCGAACGGTTCAAGGCGCTTTACCGCGTAAGCCATATCAACGCTCATAGCAGCCGGATTGATTTTAAGATCCAACTTCATAACCGGTGGAACATAGTCGCTTTTAAGCGCATATTTATTTATTGCATCTCTGAAATCACAAATATCCTCTTCCCGCAAACTTACGCCGGCGGCAAGCGCATGACCTCCGTATTTCTTTAATACTTTGCCGCAGGCACTTATTGCCTCGTAAAGCCCGAAGCCCTCATAGCTTCTGCCCGAACCGTGCGCCATACCGTCTTTGACGGACAAGACAACCGTGGGCTTTAAATACTTTTCACACAGTCTTGACGCTACAATTCCGATAACGCCCAGATGCCAGTCTTTTCCGTCAACTACAATAACCCTGTTGTGTTGATAACCGTTTTCCTCTATTTTTTTTACCGCCTCGGTCAAAATGTCCTTTTCGGTTTTTTGACGCAGAGCATTGTCATCCTCAAGCTCTCCGGCAATAGCCAGCGCCTTCATCATATCCTCACAAAGCAACAATTCCAACGCTCTGTACGCACTGCCCATTCTTCCGGCTGTGTTTATTCGGGGTACTATACCGAAAGATATTCTGCCGGAATTAAGGGTGTTACGATCAATGCCCGAGCTGTTGATAATAGCAGAAACCCCTACACGCGGTTTAGCTTTTATAAGCCTTATACCGTACTTTACTATTGAACGGTTTTCATTTATAAGCGGCATAACATCGCCCATTACCGCAATAGCCAGCAAATCGCCGTACCTGTTAAGCATCTGCTCAGGCTCCTTATCATCCATAACGCAAATCAGCTTAAATGCCACCTGCGCTCCGCACACCTCTTTAAAGGAAGAACGGCAATCCTTACGGTGGGGATCTACCACCGCTATGGCAACCGGCAATTTTTCCGGCGGCAAATGATGATCTGTAACAACCACATCTATACCGAGAGCTTTTGCGTATTCCACCTCAGCGGCGCAGGAAATACCGTTGTCTACCGTAACTATTACATTAACACCCTGAGACGAGAGATTATCTATAGCCTCTCGGCTCATACCATATCCCTCACTCACCCTGTCGGGTATATAAGCGACAGCATCAGCACCCTTGCTTTTTAAATAATGAAGCATAATTGCTGTGGCTGTGACACCGTCACAATCATAGTCTCCAAAAACGGCAATTTTCCTGTTCGTTTTTATTGCATTATTAAGGAACTCTGCGGCTACAGATATATCCGCAAGCTCACGAGGCTCGCCGAGAACAGGTTCATCAGACATCATCAGTTCAAATTCAGAAGGATCGTCAATACCGCGACTTACGGCTATCAGCGCCGCAAAAGAATCTACATCACATTCTTCAGCCAGTATTTTAGCAGTCTGCTTATCAACCGCACCTATTTGCCATTTCTTAAACGCCATATACGATCCCCCTCCCTCAATAGATAGTATTTCATTTTATTATAACACTATATATAGAATATTTCAATATTTTTATAACGGGTCAAAAAGGTTAAACCAGCAACGAATGTTTTACAAAAAAATTCCGCAGGCTCTTGCCTGCGGATAAATAATTCTAAATCAATCGTTTGTATAAGGAAGGAGCGCTACCTGACGGGCACGCTTTATAGCTGTTGTAAGCGCGCGCTGATGCTTTGCGCAGGTGCCTGTTGCCCGGCGCGGTAAAATCTTTGCGCGCTCGGAAACAAACTTGCGAAGCTTGGCTATATCCTTATAATCGATTTCCTCTACACGGTCAACGCAGAAATGGCAAACTTTCTTTCTTGCCTTCCTGTGAAGCGGTCTATCAGTTTTTTCCATTATAAAAATCTCCAATCATCAGAACGGAAGGTCATCATCCATACCGGAATCAATCTCGGTAAAATCACTGCTCTCGGCATTACTGAATGAAGCCGGTTGCTCATCGGATATATTTCCGGCAGACGGTGTACTATCCTTTTTAGATTCAACAAACTGGGCATTGCTGGCTACAACCTCAAATACCGTGCGGTTATTGCCGTTTTTATCAACATATTTGCGGGTCTGTATAGAACCCTCTATGCCTATCATATTGCCCTTTTTAAAGTATTTTGTAATAAATTCCGCAGTCTGACGCCATGCTACAATATTTATAAAATCAGTCTGCGTTTCCTCGCCTGCACGGTAGCGGCGGTTGACAGCAATGGAAAACGAAGTTACCGAAATGCCGGTATTCGTTGTCTTAAGCTCCGGATCAGCGGTAAGCCTACCTGTTAAAACTACTAAATTAAACATCCTCAATCCTCCATTACTTCTTGATTACCATTACACGAAGTACACCTTCGGTAATGCCGGCAATTCGCTCAAGCTCAGCAGGAAAATCAGGCTCGCTTTCAAATGTTATGAAAGTGTAATAGCCTTCAGCCTCATCGTTGATGAGATAGGCAAGCTTGCGCTTACCCCAATCGTCAACGCTTTCGACCGTGCCGTGCTTGGCTATAAGGTCATTAAACTTTGTGTTAAGAGCCGCCACGGCATCATCGCCGCCGGCTACGGAAAACACCAAAGCCGCCTCATACTTACTGGTCATTTTCGTTGCACCTCCTTCTGGTCTGTTGGCCGCAAGTCACTGCTCGCGGCAAGGAGCTAAAATATAGCAAGAAATATTATATCAACTAATCAGCAAATAGTCAAGGATTATTTATCTTCCACCGCATTGTCACTGCAATCGAGATATTCTCCCTTAATGGTATGTCTGTTTGATATTCTGTCAAAAATCGCTAATGCACTGATAACTGCGGTAAATATTGCCGCAAGCGTACCCAAGAATTTAAAAAAACTTTTCATAACAAAACCTCCACTTGATATCTTGATAGTCAATCTCTATAAATTCATCTGACAAAAGTCAGAGAATAAAAGCACTACATAAACGGGGCAAACAGATGCAGAATAGCCCTTTTAAGCCTCACCGGCCAGGCGGTTTTGCGCCACTTTGCGAGCTTAATTTCCCTGGACATCATCTGTATTTCATCAAAATGATTTTTAATATCGCCCACCGCTTTGTTTGAGGCAAACCATACTCCACACTCAAAGTGCAAAGCAAACGAGCGATAGTCCATATTAACTGTACCGACGGTAGCCACACTGTCATCAGAAACAAAAATCTTAGAATGTATAAACCCGGGTAAAAACTCAAAAATGCGTACCCCCACCTCAAGAAGCTCGGTATAATTGTACTGCGTTACCGGATGGACATACCATTTATCGGGTATGTGCGGAGTTATTATGCGAACATCTACACCCGCACGCGCCGCCATTTTAAGCGCCGAAACCATAGTGCTGTCAATTATGAGATACGGGGATATGATGTATACATATCTCTGTGCACAATTAAGAATTTGCATATAGATTCCTGCGGCAACATTTTTATCGGTGAGAGGGTCACTGCAGTACGGCAATACATATCCGCCGGCTTCAACGGGATAATCAATCAAGTAATTCTTTATTTCCAACCTGTGACCTGTTGTAAATTCCCACATATTGCAAAACATTACAGCAAAGCTGGACGCCGCCTCACCCTTTACTATCACGGCACAATCCATCCAGTAACCGAAACGCCTTTCGGCGTTTATATATTCATCCGCAAGATTTAGTCCTCCGGTTACTGCGACTATACCGTCAATCACTGCGATTTTACGGTGATTACGATTATTCATAAACACATTGAACGACGGTCTTATCTGATTGAACACGGCAACCTTTATACCATTTCTGCGAAGTCGCTCAATAAATCCCTTTCTTTGCCTTTTTATTGAGCCGAAATCATCGAAAAGAAGCCTTACATCTATGCCCTGCGCCGCTTTTTTGCATAGAATCCTGTATACGGAGTCGAACATTTCGCCCTCCGCCACTATAAAAAACTCAAGAAATATATATTTTTGCGCCGCCTCAAGCTCGCTCAAAAAACGCGGCAGAAACACCTCGCCCGGAGATAAATATTCAACCGAGGTGTTTTTATAAAGCGGATACCCCGATTCGCGCGACAAATACTCTGCCTGACGGGAATGCGGGTAATCATCGTATTTAAGTTCATTTTGCGCCTGCTCACCATCTTTTAAATAAGGCATATTATGCGATTCACAATCACGCATTTTCTTTTTCAAATGCGGCATAACTCTGCTGCCGCCAAAGAACATAAAAACCATAATTCCGAAAATCGGAACAATGAGTATAAACATTATCCATGCCATTTTGTAGCTTGGATTGCCCCTGCGGTTGACGATATAGACCACAGTAATTATTGCGAGAATTTCAGAAACCGTATATATAAAAACCGAACGATCAGACAATGTTCGCAGCATAACAAACAAAATAACAAGCTGCAAAAACAAAACAAGTGCCGATATTACTATTCTCGTGGGTATAGGTATGCCGCGTTTGTTCTTAACGCCCCTTTGCTTCACTGCTCACACTCCCTTCACCGAAACTGCCGCAATAATATATTAACATATACGCCGGCGCTTTGCAACAAAAAGGTAGCATAGGGTCTTGGTGTAAAAAAATATATAAAGTTTTTTGAAGTATCCCCTTGTAATAACCGCGCCTTAGTTGTATAATACGATGTGATATGATTAAGCTTTCTTGGAGGTTCAGAATGGGAAGAAAGGAAAAAGCGCTTACCCCCGTGAAGCGAATTCACGGCGGCATACAACTTGAGCATTTGAAAAATACAGCTGAAGTCGAAACCGAAATAATGCCATCCCCCGGCACTGTGTTCATACCTCTTTCACAGCATATAGGCGCACCGGCAAATCCGATTGTAAAAAAGGGAGACAAGGTGTTTGTAGGAACCCTTATCGGCGAAGAAAACGGGTTTATATCAGCACCCGTTCATTCAAGCGTTTCAGGTACAGTAAAAGGAATTACAGATAAAGCGCTCAACAGTACCGCCACAGTAAAGTGCGTTGAGATTGAGTCAGACGGTGAGATGACCCCTGACCCACAGCTTAAGCCCTTAAAAATCAAATCCGCCAAAGGTATATCGGAGGCAGCAAAAAAATGCGGTCTTGTAGGCTTGGGCGGCGCCGGATTTCCGACGCATGTGAAGCTTTTGCCGTCAAAGGATTCCAACATAGACACTCTTATCATTAACGCAGCGGAATGTGAGCCTTACATAACATCCGATTACCGCGAGTGTATTGAAAATGTTGATGGTATTATTGCCGCGACATATCTGCTAAAGAAAAAGTTGAACCTCGAAAAAGTCATAATTTGCGTTGAAAACAACAAACCTAAGGCAATAAAAAATCTTATGGAAGTTGCGGCAAACGAAAAGGACACCGAGGATACCGTTAAGCTTATGCGATTGCCGTCTACATATCCGCAGGGTGCCGAAAAGGTTATAATATACTCGGCAACCGGCAGAAAGGTGCCTTTGGGAAAACTGCCGAGCGATGTGGGTTGTATAGTTATGAATGTTACAAGCCTCGCCAAGCTTTATGATTTCATAACTACAGGTATGCCGCTTGTAAATAAACGAATTACGGTTGACGGAACCGCGGTACCGTCACCGAAAAACATTATAGTTCCAATAGGTACGCCCGTTAAGGCGGTCTTAGAGTTTATGAATGTCAATATAGATGATGTTGACCGCGTAATAATGGGAGGACCGATGATGGGTCAACCGGTGGCATCTCTCGATGCGGTTATAGAAAAGCGCACAAACGCACTGCTTGTTATGAAAAAGGGCGCCCGCGTAAATACCGCTACCGCCTGCATCCGCTGCGGCAGATGCAAAGGTGCATGCCCTATGAATTTAGCCCCCGCAACGGTTGAAACAGCTTACAGAAAGGGCGATATATCAGCTTATCAAAAGCTTAATGTAAATTATTGCATAGAATGCGGCAGTTGCTCTTACATATGCCCTGCCAAAAGACCGCTTACAGAGGTTATGCGTATTGCGAAATCAGCACTGAGGAGGCAAAAGAAATGAGTAACTTACTTAAAGCCGCGTCTTCGCCGCATATAAGGCATATGGATACCACGACCGGTATAATGTTTGATGTTGTTTTGGCACTGGCTCCCGCGGCAGTTTACGGTTGCATAATATTCGGACTTAAAGCCGTTTTTGTATTGCTTGTCACAACTGTCACGGCAATACTGGCCGAATATCTTTGGAATCTTATACTTAAAAAGCCGCAAACGATAAGTGATATGTCGGCATTGGTAACCGGCATTTTGCTCGGAATGAATTTAAGCCCCGATATTCCGGTTTGGATAGCGGCAATAGGAAGCATTGCCGCGATAATCGTAATAAAGCAGATGTTCGGAGGTCTCGGATACAATTTTGTAAATCCGGCTTTGGCGGCAAGAATTATACTTCTTGTTTCCTTCCCTTCTTTTATGACAAAATTTAGCGAACCTATATCAGATGCAATCACTTCCGCAACTCCGCTTGCAGACCTTAAGGCTTTTAATGTTAAAACCTTATTTTTCGGTATGCATTCAGGTTGTATAGGAGAAACAAGCGCTTTCCTGCTTATTATAGGTGGGCTTTACTTATTGGTAAGAAAAGTAATAAAACCGATAATCCCTCTTTCTTTTATAGCAACCGTTGCCCTGCTTGCGATAATAGGAGGTCAAGACCCGTTAAAGTACATACTTTCAGGCGGACTTATGTTGGGTGCGATATTTATGGCTACCGATTATGTTACAAGCCCCACAGATGATTTGGGTAAGCTGATTTTCGGTATAGGCTGCGGAATTATAACTTTTGTAATCCGCCGTTTCGGTTCACTGCCCGAAGGTGTGTCTTATGCAATTCTCATAATGAACATTATAACACCACTTATAAACAGAATACCCTTCAGCAGACCGTTTGGTTATAAGGAGGGCAAAGGATTATGAAAAACACTTTTAAGTTTCTTTATCCCACTTTGATACTTGCTACAATATGTCTTGTGGTATCATTGTCGCTCAGCAGTACAAATGCAATAACCAAAAAGCGAATAGAAAAAATCGAATCTTCAAAGACGCAAAAAGCGATGTCACGCGTACTTGACGCGGATGATTACATAGAAGATACGATAAAAGAGGATGGAAAGAATGTAAACTATTTTAAAGCCGTTAACGAAAAAAAGGTTGAAGGTTATATTTTTATAACTTCATCTAATGGTTACGGCGGTGAAGTTAAGGTTATGACGGCGGTATTACCCGATAAAACCGTAAAAGCTGTGGAAATACTTGATGTATCTAATGAAACACCCGGTCTCGGCCAAAATGCAACAAATGAAAAGTTTTACGGTCAGTTCAAAGGAAAATCCGGAGGCGTTACCGTAGTAAAAACAGGAGCTGACGGCAAGAATAACGAAATAAACGCCATAACCGGTGCAACGATTACTTCACGCGCCGTCACCAAAGCTGTAAACGAAGCGTTGGAGCTTTGCGGCAAAATAAAAACGGAGGTGAGCGATAATGAGTAACAATTTTAAGACTTTTACTAACGGATTATTAAAAGAAAACCCGACTCTCCGTTTAGTACTCGGCACCTGTCCTACGCTCGCCATCACAACCGCCGCCATAAACGGTATCGGTATGGGGCTTGCGGCGACTCTTGTTCTTGTCTGCTCGAATGTAGTTATCGCAGCACTTCGTAATGTTATACCGGACAAGGTACGCATACCGGCGTTTATCACAATCATAGCCGGTTTTGTAAGCGTTGTGCAGATGCTTGTAAAAGCATTTACACCATCGCTTGACGCGGCGCTTGGCATTTATCTGCCGCTGATAGTTGTAAACTGCATAATTCTCGGACGCGCGGAGGCGTTCGCCTCTAAAAACCCGGTTTTGCCGAGTTTACTTGACGGACTCGGAATGGGGCTGGGTTTCACAGCCGTTATAACTATTATGGGAGCCGTAAGAGAGCTTTTGGGCGCGGGAACACTGTTTTCCTTCCCTATTACATCTCGTTTTATAAGTCCTATGATTATATTTCTGTTGCCGCCGGGCGGATTCTTTGTGTTTGGTATTTTAGTAGCCGTATCAAATGGCGTTGCTAAAAAGCAAGGCAAAAAGCCGGTGGAGCGTTTAGGATGCGAGAGTTGCCCCTCAAAGGAAATGTGCGCTAACGCAGCCAAAATAAGCGGGGAGGTAGCTGATAATGAATAAAGTTACATTCATTTGTTCTATTCTGCTCGCAGGCATACTTACAAATAATATGGTGCTCTCAAAGTTTTTAGGTATTTGCCCGTTTTTAGGTGTTTCCAAAAAACTGAACACCGCATTTTCAATGAGCGTTGCAGTAACGCTTGTAATGGTCGCGGCTTCAGCCGTTACATATCCAATTTATCATTTCCTACTGTACCCTAAGTACGCATACCTTGAGACGGTAGTATTTATATTAGTTATTGCCGCCCTGGTTCAACTGATAGAAATGGTACTTAAAAAATATATAAAACCGATATATAACGCGCTTGGCATTTATTTGCCGCTTATCACCACAAACTGCGCGGTTTTGGGCGTAACGATGCTGAATATTCAAAATGAACTCGATTTTGTATCTTCGCTGTTTAACGCACTTGCGGCAGGCCTCGGTTTTATGCTTGCAATGGTATTGTTTGCAGGGGTCAGGCAGAAGCTTGACGATGCTGATATTCCCGAGTTTTTAAAGGGATTGCCCATTACGCTTATCGCGGCGGCTTTGGTTTCCCTTTCCTTCTTGGGCTTTGCCGGAATAGGAGGTTAAGCTATGGAAATACTTGTACCTGTTTTGGTTGTTCTTATTATTGGAGTTGTTTTAGGTCTCGGTCTTTCTTTTGCCGACAAGTTTATGAGTGTTCCGGTTGACGAAAAACAAAGCAAAATAAGGGAATGTCTGCCGGGCGCTAATTGCGGCGCATGCGGATACAGCGGTTGTGACGGTTACGCCGCGGCGCTTGCCGCCGGCGAAGCCGAACCCGACAAATGCGCTCCGGGTGGTGAAGCAACCGCCGCCGCACTCGGCGAAGTTCTCGGAGTTAAGATTGAAGCTCAAAAAAAGACGGCGTTTATTGCCTGCGGCGGAAAACCGGGAATAGTGAAAGATACCTTCGAATATACCGGATTAAAAACCTGCGCAGCCGCGGCGCTGACCGGCGGCGGTCCTATCGCCTGTGAGTTCGGTTGCTTAGGCTATGGCGATTGTATGAGAGCCTGTGATTTCGGTGCAATTACTATGAAAGACGGCAGACCTTGTATTTGCGAGGACCTGTGCGCCGCTTGCGGAAAATGTGTTAAAACTTGCCCTAAATCAATTATATCTCTTATACCGAAAGGCGCAAAAACAAGAGTCAACTGCTCAAATAAGAAAAAGGGACCGACAGTTCTTAAATCCTGTGATGTCTCGTGTATCGCCTGCGGTATGTGCGAGCGCGCCTGTGAAGCGGAGGCTATAAAGGTTGTTGATAATCTTGCGGTAATTGATTATAACAGCTGTACCGCCTGCGGAAAATGTAAGGACGCTTGCCCGAGAAAAGTTATAATATAAACAGAACAAATGCAAGCGCACGACTGAGCCTACCGTTCAGTCGTGCGCTTTTATATCCCTGCTATTGATACTATGTATTTTTTTCCTTTGACAGCTATGTGTTCCGTTCTTATATATTTTATCCGGCTATCAAAACTATCAGCGATACTAATTGACGATAATCCTTTTCCTGTTGCCTTTATTATACTCTCTTTTCTTGTCCAGATTTCGAGAAAACGCTCCCTGTACCCATCAGTACACAGCGCCAGATAATCTCGCTCTTTTTCTGAAAAATATTTATTACTTATAAGCCTAACAGCTTTTAAAGAGAGCGGCCTCGAATGTGCTTCAATATCAACGCCTATGCGGGAAACATTTTTATCAATCAGAATAACCCCTTTTACTCTTCTTCCTTTACCGCAGACCGCCGCTACAGCCGCACCGGATGTATGCGCTGCAGAAAAATCAAAATCCGTCCCTTTGATATACGGTTTGCCGTGATCACCAACCACCACGCGGCTTTTAGCATTTTTCACACCGAAGGCAACATAAAGTATGTAATCTCTCAGAGCGGTTGATGCTTCATTTTGAGAAAAATTTTCTTGATCAAAAACCACATATTTCAGATAAATCAATAGTAATCCTCCAATATTTTCAGATAATACTTGACATTTTTCGACATATCTGTATAATAAATGATAGATTATTACAAAAAAGGCAACGCCTGACCCGTATCGGGTGAGACCCTGCCTTTGGAGCTGAAGATGGGACTTGAACCCACGACCTGCTGATTACGAATCAGCTGCTCTACCAACTGAGCCACTTCAGCGAACAACAATGATTATACCAGTATTATTGTATTTAGTCAAGTATTTTAGGTAGGTAACAAAATGAAACCGGAAATTAAATCGATAAACAAAAGAATATCCACATACCGGAAGCTTGCGGGTTATACTCAGCAAACCGCAGCGGAAGCTCTCGGTATAAAAAAAAGCACATATGCGCGTATGGAGCTTCACGGTAATCCCACACCTGATATGCTTGTACGGCTTGCTAAGCTATATAATGTTTCTGTAAACCTTTTTTTATATGGAGTTGACAAGTCTGAAAAAGAGGAGCCTAAGAAACCAAAGCCCGATGTAAGACTTAAAGACGATATAAGGATATTTGCTGAAAATCCGGATATTGTCCTTTCAACAAATGAAAAAAACTTAGTAAAGGTTTACAGAGAACTTCCAAAAAAGGATAAAGACGAAGTATTGTCTTTTATAAACAGCCTCTATAAGAACGCAAAGGGAAATGGTTAACCATTTTCCTTTAGTTGTACAATAAAACAAGCCGGCAAGGTAAACCTTGCCGGCTTGTTTTATTGCCCTTTATTAAGTATTGATGAAATTTTTCCGTGCAACCGCGTATAGTAAACTGCCGCAAGCCTTGACAAAGCTATATCATAAAGGACAAAAGCAATGTTCCCCAATGCGAAGTAAAGAACGAGCCACCAACCTGTAATCTTTACGCCGGTTATTAATGAGCCTGAGAAATAACAAATAACCGCGGCGGTGTTAAAGGTGAAACCCTTTGCCGTCCATTTGAAAACAGATTTGGCAATTTTTTCGAAAACCGTTTTTAATATCGGATAATAACCAAAGAAAACAAAAAACAAAAACCATGATGTTTTATCAGCTGTAAAAAATGACATTACCGAACTCGCGGCATAGCAAAGCAATGCCCAATATATACCGGCTTCGGCAAAAACAGAAATTAGCATAACCCCCGCTACTGCCGGCACCGCTAAAGTTATATTGGGAATATGGCTGGCCAACATTATAACACAAACAATCGCCGTTATAATTCCGGCAAATGTTACTTTTATGCTTGCTTTCATACTAACAACAGCGTATGAGGTCGCCGCCCATACATTCACAGCAACAGTCGGCACAAATAAGACCTTGACAAACATCACAGGCACTGCAATCGTTTCCGCCGCCGTAATAGCCGTAAGGATTACTGTTTACCCTACCAGACTGCCGCCTTGCTCTGTTCATTGCCGATTGATACTCGGGATTTTCCGGCTCCATTTGCGCGGCACGCACAAAGCTTGTAAGCGCCTCGTCGAACCAACCGCGCCGGTAAAGAACAGTACCGTTAAGGAAATACCATTCGGCATTTCTTGAGGCTGGCGGTACTCCGTCAAGCACCTCCTGTGCCTGTTCGAGCCTGCCGGAGTTTATAAGGCTTCGCACCTCGGGAAAAGACGATTTTGCATTAGCGTTATATCCGCCGCCCTTACTGCCGGAAGAAGAACCGCGGCGGCTGTTTATTATAGCGTCATACGCCTCGTTTATCTCCTTCATCTTATCCGCCGCCAAATCGGAAAGCGGATTATCGGCGTAATTATCAGGATGATATTTTCGAGCAAGCTCCTTATAAGCGCGCTTTATTTCCTCATCAGTAGCATTTTTGGATACGCCTAAAACTACATAAGGGTCGTTCATTTGTCTAACTCCTTTTTAAAGGTTTGTTCAAGTCCTTGGTATATTACATTTCCTAAAACCGATTTATGTTTTTTAATATCTAAAAGCTCAAACGCTTTTGCCGCTTCATTGATACAAAGGTAAAGCTGTTTCGATACATAATCTTTAATATCGCCGTCAATATTTCTTAAAACATTATATGAGCCTGATTTTAAATCTTTTTGATAATCGCAGGCGGCGTCAAGCAGATATATATACCTGCCGAGGCAATAACCGAGCCGGTATAGCGCCCTTTTTTGTCCTTCATTATCAGTTAAGAGCGAAAAAGTATTTGCCATAACCGCGGCGGTAGGCTCCGCCGCCCCGTCAACGCTCTTACAGTTTTCATCCTCCACTGCGTTTTGACTCTCGATATACCCGCTCACATACTTTTCAATTTCCGCAAACCTCAAAGCCGCTTTTTTGTGAGCGCGCGAAAATATCGGTTTAACAAGTATCGCAAAAAGCTTTTTAAAACCCTTTTCGTCTTTAATATCGTCCAAAATTTTATAATAAAGCATTACAGTAGCCGCGGCGGCGGAAAAATCAAGCTGTTCGGTGTTCTTAAGATAATTACATTTTTTTGCTGGGTTAAAAACACATCTGCCCGACTTAAATGCAGTGCAACCTTCTCTAAGCGAAATATCAAGCAGAGCTAAAAAGGTAAAATCATAGCTTAAAGTGAGGCGGGACAAGAGACCGTAGCTTTTGCCGAGCCTGCGGCAAAGTGAGCAATAAACGCCGCGGTAAACTTCATATTCACGCATTTTAAGCTCTGCTTTATCAGCACGGATATAGCCGAACACACCCTCACCCTTCCCGCTTTTTATTGTATTCTAATATCAAATACGCGAAAAATGGTGAATAATGTGTAAATTATACAGATTGCAGATGACAGATTTCAGATATCAGATATATGTTATCTGCCGGTCTCTACAGAAGTAGTTTTTTAAGAAAGTTGCCGGTGTGTGAACTCTTGCAATCACATATTTGCTCGGGAGTACCCTCGCAAACTATGGTACCGCCCCTGTTTCCCCCTTCGGGACCTAAATCAATAATATGGTCGGCAACCTTGATAACATCAAGATTGTGCTCGATTACAAGTACGGTGTTTCCGGTATCTACAAGACGCTCTAATACCTCAACAAGTCTGTGAACATCGGCGGTGTGAAGCCCCGTGGTAGGCTCATCAAGAATATAAATGGTCTTACCGGTCGATTTTTTGGAAAGCTCGGTAGCAAGCTTTACGCGCTGAGCCTCGCCGCCTGAAAGAGTAGTAGCCGGCTGACCTATCTTAATATAACCAAGTCCTACTTCATACAGCGTTTTAAGCTTACGGTGGATTTTAGGATGACTCTCAAAAAAGTGCATACCCTCTTCAACCGTCATTTCAAGCACATCATAAATATTTTTGCCTTTGTACTGAACCGCGAGAGTTTCACGGTTATACCTTGTTCCGCCGCAGATCTCGCAGGGTACATATATATCGGGCAAAAAGTGCATTTCAATCTTTATTATACCGTCACCCTGGCAAGATTCGCACCTGCCGCCTTTAACATTAAAGGAAAATCTGCCCGCGGAATATCCTTTTGCTTTAGCGTCCTTAGTGCTTGCGAAAAGCTCGCGTATGTCACTGAAAACCCCGGTGTAAGTGGCAGGATTGCTTCGCGGAGTTCTGCCTATCGGAGACTGGTCGATATTTATCACTTTATCAAGGTTTTGAGCGCCTTCGATAGCCTTATACTTTCCCGGTATGGTCTTTGCACGGTTAAGTTTATTAGCCAAAGCCTTATAAATAATATCGTTAACCAGCGATGATTTTCCGCTGCCTGAAACGCCGGTAATACATATAAACTTGCCAAGAGGCAGTTTTACAGTTAAATTTTTAAGGTTGTTTTCAGCCGCGCCGGTTACCGTAAGCGTTTTACCGTTACCTTCTCTTCTCTCTTTCGGCACGGGTATTTTCTTTTTACCTGTAAGATAATCAGCCGTTATGGATTTTTCGCATTTGCACAATTCCTCAGGCGTGCCGGTAAACACCACCTCGCCACCGTGTATTCCGGCGCCCGGCCCTATATCCACGATATAATCGGCAGTGCGCATGGTATCCTCATCGTGCTCAACCACAATAAGTGTATTGCCGAGGTCGCGCAGGCCCTTAAGAGTGGATAGAAGCCGCTCATTATCGCGCTGGTGAAGCCCTATACTCGGCTCGTCTAATATATACAGAACGCCGCAAAGTGCCGAGCCTATCTGCGTTGCAAGCCTTATTCTCTGCGCCTCGCCGCCCGATAGCGTACCTGCTGAGCGGGAAAGCGACAAATACTCAAGTCCCACACTCTCTAAAAATCTAAGGCGTCCATTTAACTCTTTTATAATCGGTTTTGCAATCATCTCGTCCATTTTTGAAAAAGAAAGCCCATTCATAAACGCCAACGCTTCGCTTATGGACATATCCGAAAACTCTTTTATATTCTTGCCGCCTACCGTTACAGCCAAATACTCCGGCTTTAGCCTTGCGCCGTGACAGTCCGGACAATCGCTTTCGGTCATATAGCTTTCGATTTCAGCCCTTGAATAATCGCTTTTTGTGCTTTCATACCTTCTTTGCAGATTGTTAACTACGCCCTCAAACGGTGCCCGATATGTGCCTGAACCGAAAACGGTAGTCCTGTGGAGCTCAAGTTTTTCTTCGCCGGTTCCGTATAAAACGGCGTTTCGGGCTTCATCGGACAGGTCTTTCCAGGGTGTATTTATATCAAAACCGAACTTGTCCGCAACACCTTTATAATACATCTCGGCAATGGCGCCCGAATCGGGGTTATACCACGAGTTTACTCCCCAGCCCGACGCGCGGATACAGCCGTCAATTAAAGATTTATTTTCATCGTTTATAATAAGCCTCGGGTCAACCTTCATAAAAACGCCGATACCGGTACAGGTAGGGCAAGCACCCATAGGACTGTTAAAAGAAAACATTGTAGGCGTGAGTTTAGGTATGCTTATACCGTGCTCCTCGCAGGCGTAACTCTCGGAAAACTGCAACTCCTCTCCGCCTATTACATCCACCGCCGCAAGACCTCCGGAAAGCGATACTGCGGTTTCAATACTGTCGCTAAGCCTTGAGTGTATTTCCGGCTTAATTACAAGGCGGTCAACTACTACATCTATATGGTGTTTCTTGTTTTTATCAAGTTTAATTTCTTCCGAAAGGTCATAAATATTACCGTCTATCCTAACGCGGACATAGCCGGATTTTCTCGCACTTTCAAGCTCTTTACTATGCTCACCTTTGCGGTTTTTTACAACCGGAGCCAACACCTGTATTTTAGTGCCGTCATCAAGTTTCATAACGGCATCTACGATTTGGTCGGTAGTCTGACTCGAAATCTCTTTTCCGCAAACAGGACAGTGCGGCACGCCCACGCGTGCATATAAAAGTCTTAAATAATCGTATATTTCAGTAACTGTTCCTACGGTTGAGCGCGGGTTTTTTGATGTGGTTTTCTGGTCTATTGAGATGGCAGGAGAAAGCCCCTCAATAGTCTCTACATCAGGCTTTTCCATTTGCCCTAAAAACTGCCGGGCGTAACTTGAAAGCGACTCAACATATCGACGCTGCCCTTCCGCATAAATAGTATCAAAAGCCAGCGACGATTTGCCACTTCCCGAAAGACCTGTAAATACCACAAGTTTATCACGGGGTATCTCAACATCTATATTTTTAAGATTATGCTCATTAGCGCCTTTAACTACTATTTTATCCTTGCTCATCCACTTCACCCACGAATAATAATTACTATACTATTTTAACCGAAAAATTATAATTTGTAAATACGGGCAAATGTAAATAATTTATAAAGAAAACGACCCGCCTTTCGGCGAGCCGCAAACAATATGGGGATTGTTTTAATACATAGAAGCTTCATAAACCCTAAATTCAGCATTTTTGAGCTTTTCTCTTTTTTCCTCTGTAAGCAGTGTAAACATATTTTCACTTTGTGTTTGTCCTGCACCGAGACTGTCGACATACACTGTATCGGTTTCAATTCTCGTGCCGTTCTCATCCACCGCCTCAACGCCCACGCTAAAAGACTTATTTTCGTTTGATTTATTCTTAATTTTCACGGTCAATTGTGTTTCTGTTAAAAATGTATCTTTTTTAACCTCAAACTCACCGAATGTTACCTCTAAATACTTATCCATAATCTCGTCGGTATTATCACCGGTCATATTATCCAAACTACTGGAGATATTGTCAACCGCATCATCAACCGCTTTGACAAACGCATTCTGCATAACGATAGTGATTATTATTGCCAATATGCCAAGAATAACGGCGGCAACGCTCTTGCCTATTGAAGCTTTTTTCACAAAGGCAACCATTGAAAAAACAACCGCCAAAACTCCTAAAACAAACGCCGCGTTATTCACTACCGGGATAAATGAAAGGCTTATCCCTACTATTCCTACAACTAAACCTGCTGTTGCAAATCCTGACTTTTTCACTTCACTCATAATCATCTCTCCTTTAAATATACCAAAATGGGATATTAAGAGTATACCATTGTGGGATAATATTGTCAAGAGGTGAATTTATGAGGCTTAAAGAAATAAGAAAAAGTCGCGGTATTTCACAACTGAAATTGGCTATGGACTTAAATATGAACCAAAACAGCATAAGCCGTTATGAGTGTGGAGAGCGGGAAGCGGATTATTCTACACTAATTAAATTTGCCGATTACTTCAATGTGTCTTTAGACTATCTTTTAGAACGAACCGATAACCCTGACATGATGAAATAAACAGTCCCAAACCTTACTCGGCTTGGGACTGTTTATTTATTAATACCCAATTTTTCGGATTATTCTCAATATACCATACTGCCTCTACTATTTACCGCCTCTGAGTTTATTTATTCTGTCACGCAAATAGGCGGCGTGTTCAAATTCTAATATCTTTGCCGCCTGATGCATTTCGGAAGTGAGCCGTTTGATAAGCGCCTGCCTTTCGGCGCGGGATAGCTTGTTATCCGGCTTTTGCGTTTCTGCTTTCTGCCCTATCTCTATTATGTCACGGACACCCTTTATAATCGTTTCCGGCGTAATGTCGTGCGCCTCGTTATACTTTTGCTGTATTTCACGGCGGCGGTTGGTCTCGGTTATTGCGTATTCCATAGAGGGCGTTACGCTGTCCGCATACATAATAACAGTGCCGTTTGCATTTCTGGCAGCGCGCCCTACCGTTTGAATAAGTGAGGTAGCACTGCGTAAAAAGCCCTCCTTATCGGCGTCAAGAATGGCGACCAGCGACACCTCTGGTATATCGAGTCCCTCACGAAGCAGGTTAATGCCGACAAGGACATCAAATTCGCCGAGCCTCAAATCACGGATAATTTCCATACGCTCGATGGTGTCAATATCGTAGTGCATATAGCGCACCTTAACATCAAGGTTTTCAAGATATTCCGTTAAATCCTCCGCCATTTTTTTGGTTAGAGTTGTAACAAGCACACGCTCTCCCTTCCCGGCGCGAATGTTTATTTCGGAAACAAGGTCATCAATCTGACCGTCACTCGGTTTAACTGTTATCATCGGGTCTAAAAGCCCTGTCGGGCGGATAACCTGCTCCACTATCCGCGCGGCATGCTCACGCTCAAAGTCACCGGGCGTAGCGGAAACGAATATCGCCTGATTGATATGATTGTAAAACTCATTAAAATTAAGAGGTCTGTTATCATAGGCCGAAGGCAAACGAAAGCCGTACTCGATTAGGTTGTCCTTTCTGCCTTTGTCACCTCCGTACATACCGCGCACCTGCGGCAGCGTTACATGCGATTCATCAACAAACAGCACAAAATCATCGGGGAAATAGTCAAGAAGCGTAAACGGCGTTGAGCCCGGCTTGCGGCGGGAAAGCACTCGTGAATAGTTTTCAACGCCCTTGCAGGTGCCGATTTCCCTGAGCATTTCAATATCATATTCGGTGCGCTGACGGATGCGCTGAGCCTCTATGAGCTTGCCGCTGTCGGTAAATTCCTTTACCCTTTCTTCCATTTCCTCTTTTATCTCACTGAGCGCCCCTTCGAGCTTATCGTGCGGAACAATATAGTGCGACGCCGGATAAATAGCCGTATGACTTAAAAACTGTTTTACTTCACCCGTTACTACATTAATTTCACTTATCCGCTCAACCTCATCGCCGAAAAACTCTATTCGTATAGCGTTTTCATAAGAGTAGGCCGGATAAACCTCAACCGTATCGCCGCGCACACGAAACTTGTTGCGAACAAAGTTTATATCATTGCGCTCATACTGCAAATCTACAAGTTTTCTTATTATTTCATCGCGGCCTTTCTCCATTCCCGTACGCAGAGAAATCACCATATTACGGTAATCAATCGGGTTGCCGAGCGAGTATATGCAGGAAACCGACGCCACGATTATAACATCTCGCCGCTCTGACAACGCACATGTCGCACTATGTCGAAGTTTGTCTATTTCATCGTTTATAGCCGAATCTTTTTCAATATAGGTATCTGTACCCGGTATATACGCCTCGGGCTGATAATAGTCATAGTAGGAAACAAAATACTCAACCGCATTTTCGGGGAAGAATTCTCTGAACTCGCTACAAAGTTGTGCGGCGAGGGTTTTGTTGTGGGCGAGCACCAGCGTCGGGCGGTTGACACGCTCGATTATATTTGCCATTGTAAAAGTTTTTCCCGAACCGGTGACACCTAAGAGAACCTGCTCCCTGTCGCCGTTTTCGAGACCTTTAACCAACTTATCTATTGCCTCCGGCTGGTCGCCCGTTGGTTTGTAATTTGAGTGCAGTATAAACTTGTCCATAAGCGGCCTCCTTTGCCGATATGATATTAGTTTACCACAAAAGCTCTATAAAGTAAATGAGCGCAATAAAAAAAGCGGCGGAATTTTCCGCCGCACAATATAGCATTCAACAATTCTCTGATTTATTGCCCTTATCTAACCCCTGAATCATGAGTTCCTCAAAAAATCAGTATTCCTCATTCAACATACTTGCCAGAATATATTCTCCCCACGAGTATTCTGATAAAAACTCTCCCTCAAAGGCATTTTTTGAATTTGTGTTTTTTTTCTTCCATTCATAATAATCACAATCAAAAAGATTTATATCGACCATTTGTCCGTGGCGAGTAGAAATTAACAGATTTTCAATGTTTTCCTTTTTTAAAGCCTTCTTTAAACGCCTTAAGGCATTATAAAAAACATTCATACTGGCATTATCGCAAGGACGATCTTCCCAGATCGTATAATAAATCTCACCGTTGCTTATTTCCTTTCCACCCTTTGTAACTACAAGTGCCAATATTTCCTTTGCTTTACCTGAAAGAGAAATCGGCTCTCCGTTGCGAAGAACAAGAAAACGACCGAAAGTGCGAATATACAGCGTTTTTTCCTGTCGACGGGCAATCAAGTTTATTCTTTCCATGGCAAGATTAAGCATTTTTTCATCGTATGGTTTCATTAAATAATAATCGCCGCCGATTTGATTAGATTCCCAAACATATTGATCGTAAGCCGAAACGAAAACAATCAATATATCCTTACGAACTTGGCGTAACTGCTTTGCAAGTTCAATTCCGCTAATTTGCGGCATTTCAACATCAAGAAAAGCAATATCTACAGGATTCTCTTGTGCGAACTTAAACGCTTCAAACGGACTTTCAAACGAGCCCACTATGTTAAGAGCAGGTATGTTTGCGCTCATACGAACAAACCTTTTTAGCATCAATACTTCATCGTCAACTATAATTGCTCTCATCTTTTTCTCCCTTTGGAATCGTTACTGTGACTCTTGTGCCGCAATTCAAAACACTTTTAATAGCCACCTTGGCATTCATCACTTTTTCAAAACGGAATATTATGTTTTTTATACCGGTTGAGTCACAGTGACCGGATTCAATCTCATGCAAAAACGCTTTCGAATCAAACCCGACTCCATCGTCTTCTACTTCAACAATCCAACCGTTTTTTCTTTCTTTTGTTCTGATAACAACCGTGCCGCCTACAGTACCTCGTTTATAAATACCATGTCTGATAGCGTTTTCTACCAGGGGCTGTATGCTTAAAGGAATAATTAAAAAATCCGATGTTTCTATCTCATACTTAACCTTAAGTTTTTCGCCGAAACGCATCTTTTCAATGTTTATATACGCTTTGATATTTTTAAGCTCTTCTTCAAAAGGTATCGGATAATCAGTTGACATTGCGCGAATACAACTTCGCAAATGAATTGTAAAATCACTAATCAAATCGTGAGCATACTTAGGATTTTCAAGAATAATTTCCTGAATTGAACCAAGTGCATTGTAGAGGAAGTGCGGTTGCATCTGACTTGTAAAATTACTGATACGACTGATCTGAAGTTTATTTTCCAAATCCCGCAATTCCTTTTCCTTCCTTTGTTGTTCCGTAAGGTCGTAAATAACGCAGAAGGTAAAAATATCGCTGGATATATTGTCCTCATACAGATAAAAAACCGTTTTAAAAGGTTGAATATTGCCCGATGCTGTTTTTGCGGAGAATGACACTGACGCACGTTTTTCGCCGTTTTTAAATCTTCTTATGAGATAATCGGGGTTGCTTACTGTTTTATACTTCTCAACATTTTCCACTATTAAGTTATCGCAAAACCAGCCTTCAATGCTGCTGTAACTGCCTAGCAAATCTGTCATTTCGTAAACACTCGAAGACCCCTCCAAAACAATATCTTTGGTCAAATTCGCCTCAAGGTAGCCCCACGCACTGGCAAGTATTGCATCCAGATGATTTTTTTCTTCTGCTGCATCATGGCAATTGTTTCATTGCGCCGATTATCTTGGCGTATTGTCTCATCAACATTTCTCACGCCTAAAAGTATGTGCCACCCGTCATTAAGGAACTCTGTTGTAGCACGAATCTTATGATAAACAGGTTTGCCATCAAGTATCAACCGATAAACAAAAGAATAAAACTTTTCTTTTTTCAGTGCGGATAGTAATGTCTCTTTCCGGAGCATTTTTTGTACATATTCCCGATCATCACTATAAACTACCTTTTTTATATTTTTCTTAAGCGCATCAAAAAAGTCTTCTCCGCTGCCCGCTATATTCAACTCGCTGTAATTCTCGCTTTCATGATAGCACTGATAGGCGTAGGTTTCCATATCGATATCATAAATGCTTTCATAAGTTTCAAACAGTGCCTGCACTATTGCAGCCCGAGAAATTGCATTTTTTGAATTGCTTTTCCCGATATTATTCATAAAGCACTTCCCCCTTATGCCTGCTGTTTACAGGATATCATATTTTTGTCTGCTTTTCAATAAATTCAGCGAGTAAGACAAAAGAGAACTTGCTTTCTGCTACCGTTTTACCTTTCAATAACACATCTGACAGTAATTCTTTTTTTCCCTGAAAGCGTACAGGTAAATAATGAAAGGTTATAATCACTGTCAATCATTGTTTGAACCTCTTCAGAAGATAATATATCTATTCTTTCAACATGATATTTAATTTTTTGCCCGCTTGAAGCAAAAAAGATCACTTCGTCTTGCGGTTTAAGTTTATAAAGATTGCCGAAATGCGACATATAATTATGCCCTGCAATAACCAGATTGTTTGTTTCAACAGAACCTGAATAGCAACAAGGGGAACTCTTTAAAGCTTTGTATTCAAAAGCATCCGTAACAGGCAAATATAATTGAATAGCCGGAATCGAAAGTATTCCGATATATGAGTTTTTACCTACGGTTTTTACATCGCTCTTCTCTTGCGGCAAAGAATTCTCCTCAACGGCAAGTTGCTTTAAAATCGCATCAGATCGCTGCTTTGCCTTTTCAGATTCCAAAAAATTATTTGTTAATAAAAAAGCGGAAAGGGTGATTAAGGCAAGACTTATAACAGATAAAATGAGATAAAGCAAAAACTTTAATCTTCTCTCTTTGATAATTTTATTTACCACTATTAAGAGAAAACTAAGAAAAATGCCCAGTGCTGAAAAAACAATGACAGGCCACCAGAGTTGACCCGTTTGCGGCAAGCGCGAATCCATATTAGACAGCTTTAAAGATGAACCTCTTGCTTCTGGAGATATTTTCGGTTTGGAAACGACATTATATGTGTAACCGCCCCCTTCCGAGAAAAAAGGAAGCGGTAACACAAAAGGAGAAAAAGCATTATATCCCAGTGCTTTTTCTGATTGTAAAACAAGATATAGTCCCGAATGAATATTAACAAAATCTGCTTCACCGTTAACTATTTCCGCATCGTATTCGCTTAGTATATTATGAAGCTCAGTATACCTTACAATATCATCAGCAACATCGTTATTTTCAAGACATTTTGTTTTGATGCCACAATCTGCATACGCAGATACATATTTGAAAGCTATTTTGCCGTTTGCCCACTTTAAATCCGCAATACGATACAAGGAAACCTTACCTTGATTCATCATCTCCTTCGCACTCGAATCAAAGCAAATTGTAGCAGAGCAAAGAGCTTCTAAATCAGGGCGTTCTGTGTCCGCCTCGATAAATAAGATTTTAGAAAAGGAAAGCAATGTGGTCAAGCTGAAAACCAGCAAAACTTTGAAAATTACATTTATGCGATTCTTCATATTCTATTTCCTTATATTGGCTCTTGCCAGATTAAGTAATCAGTCTGATTTTTTTCCTGACTGCATTTCGTTTTACTTTCATATTTTTTGATAACATCATACCAAAAAAGCCCATTGCAGCTACCAAAGGCAAAAAAAGCAATGCGGATTGCATAACACTCAAAACGAGAGCTTCTGAATTGATATTTGCCGTTGAAACGAACTTATTTTCAACTCGTTTGCCTCTAATTAGAAGTCGGTGTGAGTTAATACTATATGGCGTACAAGTAACCAGCGTACAAAGATCTTCACCCGGCTGTATTTTCAGAGCACTTGTATCTGTAGGTGCAACAGTAAGTATTTGATCTACTTCATAGGTAAGAGTTCTGTTAAGCGTATTTATTACGAAGATGTCGCCGCAGGTCATCTGATTCAAATCTGAAAAAATCTTTGCGGACGGCAACCCTCTATGGCCCAAGAGCACACAGTGTGTGCTCTTGCCGCCAATAGGGAGAGAAGAACCGGGAAGATGACCGATTGCTACCTGAAGAACAGACTCAGACGTGCCGTGATATATCGGCAAATGACAATTAATGCGGTTTATATCAATATAACCTATAATTCCTGAGTCACTTATGCTGAGGATATGATTATAACTGTCCTTTTCTTCGCCTGACAGTAAAAGGTTTATACCGTTTTTGTCTATTGCTTCATTATACTTTTCTGCTTTTTCAAAAACCTTTTCAATTCTTTTCTCGCTTAGATTAGAAACATTTTCAATATATTCTGCAACAGCCATAGACTGATGAAAACAGTTCCAATAATTGCTCACAGAAGGGTAAATCAAAAAACCGATGCCCACAAAAAGAGCTATCGCAAAAAGAACGGTTGGTATGTTTTTTTTCATAAAATCAAAGCTTATTCTTCATATTTCATACTTTTTTTTGCTATTAAAAATATTATTCCACAAATTACAAGAACGGCGCCGACAATGTAAAAAATGGTGGTTCCGATACCGCCGGTGGAAGGCAAAAGTGAACCGCTCTTATTCATAATTGTTGTTGAAATCGTACCGGAAGCAAGACTGACGGTTGCAAGTTTAGAACCCTGAAGTGTGATGGTTTCGCCTTCAGTTGTTGCGTTATTTATGCTTACAAGCGTTGGAGTTTGAGAATCACTTGTATGCTCTGCGCTTATGTTAAACTCCAAATCCTCAAACTTATTGTATCCCTGCGGTACTTCCGATTCCACGAGTTTATAATCGCCGTCATCCAATCCGGCAAATGTAAATTGCGTTTCACTGCCAGCCACAATCGTTTTAACCGTCTGCCATGCTCCGGATGAATCTTTTTTATAAAGCGTAAAACCGGCATTCTGCAACGGTGAATTGTTTTCGTCAACCTTGTTTATTTGTAGCTTATATGTGAAAACAACTGTTTTATTCACCGGTGTGTTCGCAGTTTCAACACCTCCGGCGTTAGGATTATTTGAATATGTAAGAAATACGGTATTTTCATTTCCCGCACTTCCGCTGACAGCATTTTGATTAAGTACAGCTGTATAACGAACAACAATCTTGCTGTCTTTGTTTATCGACACGCCGGTAATATTATCAAGATTTGAAATAGTAATCTCAAGGGTGGTATCAGAATTTGAAACGCTTGAATTGATCGAGACTTGTGAGGTAATCTCAGTTTCAACGCCTGCGTTATCAATATAGACCTTTGCATCATCCTGATAGGTAAGCCCGGCACACATATTGTCCGTAAACTTATAGTAGTATTGGTCGTATTCTGCGTAATTTGTGGGAAGAGTACCAACTATTTGATAAGGAATCGTATCGCCTATATCATAATCGACCGAATCTTGCCACGGATTATCTGAAATGTCGTCATCAAGTGTATCGTTTATATCCTTTGCCTTTTTTTCGACCGTGGGAACATCAATCTTTGCGGAAGCGGTAATATCGCCTACAACTTCCAGAATATAAGCGGTATATACACCGTTTTCCATATTTTGAGAGTTGCCTGCATCCTTTATCAGATAGTATCCGGGCTCAAGATTTGCAATTGTCTCAGTGGAGTTTGCAGCAACTGTCTTTTGAACAGGATTAGTAAGATATCCCACAGAAACGAGCTGATCTGCAAAAGCCTTTCCATCGGCTTCGGTTTTTAAGGTTTCCGCCTTTTCGACAGCGTTACCGAAAAATACTTTTCCACCTGCGGTAACACCATTTCCCCATTCTATATTTGAAAGAACTCTTTCACCGCTACCGTTGACATATAAATCTCCGATAAAGATTTGATAAACTTGGAATTGATGGGTTGTTTCGCCGGGATTGTTTAAGGTTAGTGTGTAGGTTGTCCCTGCGGCATTACCTGCGAGTGGCAAGAATACTACCAAAACCAGAGATAATAAAACCGCCGTTAGTTTAGATGTTTTTTTCATTTTGTTTTCCTTTCTTTTTAATTAAAGTGCAAAATCAAATCCGCAACTTTTTTAAAATAATTATAATACGTGGCATTTTCTGTAAAGACCGGAGCACATCTTTTTCTACCTGACATTGTAATATTACAAACCGTTAAAAAAGCATATTTTGTTTATCGGCCATATTCTTAGCACCACTTTCCCAATAATTTGTTCAGGGGCGACGCATCCTATTTTCGTACTTCTCGAATCAATGGAATCCTTTCTTTGATCTCCCATTACAAAGTATCGGTTTTCAGGAACGTAATAAGGCATTTCCAAATCACATTCACCAAAAGCTTTTTCTGAAACATAAGGTTCGTTTATTTCCTCGCCGTTTACCGTGACCGCTCCGCTTTCATCAATTGAAACCGTATCGCCTGCCGTTGCAATACATCGCTTTATCAAAACCTTGTTGCCATAATAAAACGCAACCAGTTCACCTGTACGGATTTTTTCTGTTTTTAATGAGATCAGGAGGTCGCCTTCGCAAAGTGTAGGTTTCATAGAAGTTCCGAAAACCCGCAAAACAGGAAATAACATAACGGAAATTATCACGGTAATCGCAGCAATAACAATAAGAGAAAAAATTGTATTGCGTATTTTTTTGCAAAATAAGATTTTCTTCTCAACACGATTAAGTTCTTTTTGGAGTGATTCAACGGACAGGTTGACAGAAAGTATTTTTCCCCTTTTTTTAGCCATTTGATAACGTTCCTTTTATTTTCTGTCCGAGAACAGTTCTTTCATCAGGTTTCCAAAAAAAGATTTTTTTCTTGACCCGGTATGATCTACCGAACCGAAAAAGCCCCTGTTTCTTTCCGCATATAACAATTTTTGGTTCAATATTTCTATCTTCGCATCCTTTTCTTTTCGCAGAACCTCTATTTTTTCCTTGTAGGCACTTTCTTTCTTTGCAATTTCCTGCTGATAGTGTTGTTTTTCAACATCTATTCTCTCTTTTAATTTCTCTATTTGTTTTGCCTGTTCAAGCATTAAAGCAAGTAAATCTCTTCTGCTGAGCCGCCGAAGTTCTTTATTCGTTAGATATCCGTTTGGTTGGGCCTCGTTATCTGCCAAAGCAATTCCCCCCGTTAAAAAATACACATATCAGTAGTTATATAAAAACAATACAAACGAATAACAAACGCTAATCCAAACGAGTCTTCTTATGACAGTGTATTTGCTTTTTTCTCTTTTCTTATACGCCTTGTCCTGTAAAAGCAAAACGACAATGCACAAACAACAAGCAATGCTCCTCCTAATTTGAATCGAAATATTCCCTTTCCTCCTGTTTTAGGCAATTCGTATTCATTGTAGATTTTTGTGTTATCTATCATAAGATAAATCTGTTCGCCTATTCCGCTCGGCTCGGTACGATATGTAGCTTCATACCCGTCGGGGCTTGACATTTCCTCAACCCAATAAGTATATTCCGTACCGGAAATCTCATTTAAATCCTCACGGTTAAAAACCATTTGCCAATTATTGGCATTATTAAGCGTAAACACCGAATTCCCGTGCACCGATACTATTTCCTCTTCAATAGCGGCGCTTCCGATCGGTTTTTTCGGTTCATGACCGGCGACAAAATCAGACTCATAATGATCGTACCATTGCTGTGATTCAATATCAATCGTAACGCCCAAGCTGTTGTCGGGGATTGAGACCTCATATACCGGAGCGTTGTACCAACTCCATTTTGTTGTATGTGTTTGATTAAGTTTTTGCACGGTTCCGCCTGTGCATTTTACTGTAAAGTTGTTTGTGTTATCCGGACTGTTATTGCCCCATACTCCGTATACATAAAATCTGAAGGTTGTTCCGGAAACCGCACAATCTTGTAATATAACCGTGCCGCCCTGGTCATTACTGTGTTTGCCTTTCATCGTTATGGGAACAGCGTTGACCGCCGCCTCATATTTGCGGTATAACCTAAAACTAATCCCTTCATCAGAAGGATCATCCGGAACAACGGTACTGCCGCCGTCTATATGCTTAAACCAATATTTTTCCACAACAAGAAATCCCTGTGTGTTTTTAGGTTCATTTGTAATAACAACAAACGGTTCCGAAAAACTGCCTGTGATAACAGCGTCATTTTGGTCTGTAACCGCCGCCGTGCTTGAAAGCTCAATCTTATGAGGTGTAGAGTCCAAAATATAACCGGTTGGCGCAACCGTTTCAACAAGATAGTATGTCCCCTCTTCAAGACCGCCAAAACCGGCACGCCCGTTTTGCTTTGTCGTAACGGGAGAATTATTAACCTTAACAAACTGTCCGTCCACGCCCTGTAATATAATTCCTGTTTCTCCTTCGCCTGCAGGACGGTAAATATCAAACTTTGCGCCCGATAATGGCATATCGTTATCAATGGCAGATTTTTTCAAAAGAATAAGGCATATACCGCCTAAATCTTTTTTCCTGTTCGTTACGGTTATGGTTCCCCACCTGGCTCCGTTACCGGAATATGTGGTTTCGTATCCATCAAGATGGGTTTCCTCTATATAGTAATAGTAGTTATTGTTTTCATCGCCTATGGGTAGTTCATCCCACTCATATTCCCAACTTCCGTCCTCACCGGCGACCACCGTAACAGGATTGCCTACCGGAACAGCGTCATCGGGTTTCACGGTTGCGCTTACCGTCTGTGAGCCACCGTTATCGTGGTTTGTTTGGCTATAATTCACAGTGATATTCTTATCAATGGATACATTGTTATTTTCCCAGTTTGGAAAACCAATCATTGTGATAACCACATGCCTGTCAGCGTTTATGTTTGTCAAAGTGTAATCGGCACTTTGTATCGGGTAATGGCCCCAACTTCCGCCCATATAACAATTTTCATTTCCCATCACCGAATCTTTGGGAGATATTGTTATTCCATCAGCTGTAACAGAATAAAAACCTGCCCTCTCAGCTCTTGAAAAAAGCTTTATGCACAAATCGCTGCCATCAGATACGGGGATAACATGCATATAATCGCCGGAAATAACAGGATCTGCATCACTATTACTGCCGTAGGGAGGGTTTTGAGAGAAATATTGTGTGGTCACATAGACATTATGGGCATCGGTTGATTGGTTTTGTTTTATGCTACGATAAAGCTGTAATTGTATTGGTTCTCCTTCGGTGGAAACATTACCCGTCTCATCCAACCATACTTTTTTTGCCAAAATATGTGTGGATTGCTGCTTTTTATTGGTTACCGTTATTTTTATGTGTTGAATTTCGCTGTCTCGGCTCACCTCACTCACGCTCAATGTATTTGTCGGGTCAATTACCGTAACAGAAGGATTGCCTTGGCTATCAAGCGTAAGCACCATAACCGCATCGGACACATCGGCATAACCATTTGCCGGCGGCTGTGTTTCTCTTATATAATAGGTTCTGCCTGCCGATAACCCCCAACATTCAAGCCGTCCGTTTACCACCGTGAAAGCATTGCTCGCATTTTCACCGTTATCATAAGCCGTTTTACTGGTATAAAGCATAGCCGGTATGGTAGAGTCTTCATCTATATAAACAGTAAACTCCGCCCCGTCCAAGAGTTGTTGTGAATCAGCATCAGTTTTAGTTAAATCCAATGTGTAACGCGGACAAATATTAAAATAAATGGAACAGTTAGATCTTGAACTACCCCGTTCAACATAGTACATAGTTAAGGTATGCTCGCCTTCTCTTATGGATGCAGGCAACGGAAAAGTTGTTCCGTTCCGGGTAACAGTGCCATTTGAAAAATCAATTGTTCCGGTTACAATGCCGTGTATGCCGCCTAAATCCAGCACAAGCTCTCCGTCTATAAAAATCCACATGTCATCGTCCCCGGAAAATCTGAATTGCATAGGCTGACCCGTTGTTGAATAATTGCAGTTCCCGTTATTTGTGCCCGGAACCTCTGGCAGGAAAAAATCAATAGTGTTTTTCATCCCGAACCAAAAATCTCCCTCTCCATCTTTTTCGTTCACTGTGTTTTCTCCGTTCAGAGGCATAAAAGACGTAGAGTGGTCGGAACTATTTGTCCATTGATTATTGCGCAGCTGTTGCCCTTGAAGATATGTAGGATCGCTGTAAACATAAAAGCGACCTTCACTTGCCTGATAGGAAGCACCGTTTTTAGAACTGTCATAATAGTAATATCCGGTTTCTCTGTCATATTGATAAAGGTGCGTTCCCCCGCCAACCATTTTGACACCGGGTGTGCCGGAATCTGTAAATAAGGTTTGGATGATATCGTCAGACTCGCTATGTACTATACCTAACTCTAACCGGGTATCATCGTTGCTATGATACATATTCCGGTCATTTCGATCCCTTAAAGCACCTATTCGACCGTCCAGATTACCGCCGGCTTCAAAATAAGCCCACTGGTGAAATGCAAAATTAAATCCATTGTTTTTATTTGCGTCAAAGCTCCATGTCTCTGAGTGATTTCTTGCGCTTATGGAAGCGGAGGTTGTTCTACCGCTTAACAGATTCAGAAGCTCATTGTAATCAAACAATTCCGTCTTTACAAAGCTGCTCGTATCTATCGTATCGGCGAGTGTACGGCCGGTATTCAGACAATCATAACTTTTTAGAATCCAATCTGCATAAAATACCGTGTCTTGATTTACGGTAATTTCCTGTCCTAACATCTCCCGCCCGTAATATTCTCCGCTTGTGATATCATACCACCCGTTCAATTGATACCTGACAGGATTGCCTGCAGTTGTAGGTAAAACAACAATTCCACCGCTTGCGGTAATGTGTACATTCGTTGCGCCGGGATAGTAATTTACCGTTATCCCCTGCCCCTGCGTGCCGTCAAACCAAACCTCTGCCGAGGCCACTGCCCGTTGCCCACTGTTATTGTTACCAAGCGTTACTGCCGGCATAATCAGCGCATAACATGTAAAGAAAAATGTTGCGCAAGCCAAAAGACAGAATAATATTTCAAAACGCCTTTTGGGTTTTGTTTTAGGAAATAGATGACCCGGCAAAAGTATATTGTTTTTCATTTAAAGATCTCCCTTGTATCAAATCAGCGAAGGCGAGCAACACCCACCGCCGCATTACAACATCTTTTTTAGATATCACACCTTTCCTAACGGGCAACAAACAAAATACATTACGATAAAATAAGACCTAAACTCGCATTACACGAATTTAGGTCACAAATTTATCTGGTTTTTCTGGTTTTATGATGTGTTATTTTTGTTATATAGTCCCGAAAAACCGCATAAAATCACGGGTTTTAGTGCATAACGAGCGGTAGGAAACAAAATACTCAACCGCGTTCTCAGGGAAGAATTCGCGGAACTCTGAGCACAGTTGTGCGGCAAGGGTTTTATTGTGAGCAAGAACAAGCGTCGGGCGGTTTACACGCTCGATAATATTTGCCATTGTAAAGGTCTTACCCGAACCGGTAACACCGAGTAAAACCTGCTCACGGTCGCCCGCGTTTAAGCCCTCTACCAGCTTATCTATCGCTTCGGGCTGGTCGCCGGTAGGCTTGTAGTTTGATACCAATTTGAACCTGTCCGCCACACTTTCACCTTCTTTACCTTGTTAGTACTATAACCTATTTTAAAACTTAAGTCAAACAATTCGTTATTACCGGCGGCAGATAAAATCTCTGCCGCCGGGTCTGTTATATCCGTTAAATAAAACATCTTTTTAATGTATATCGGCGCCTTTTTTGTTTTAAATGTAGAAAGTTAAAATAATAGAGGTTAAATCTTGACACTATTTTACTTAATATGGTATAATGAGCATGTCCCTTATGACTGACGGTAAGTGGAAAACCACATGGGAGTAAGGGTTAAAAATACGCCGACCGTCTGGGCACACCCGAACCGCACAGGTTAGGTGTGTCTTTATATTTTAAAAAGGAGAAAGCTTATGAAAATCGGTATTGTTATGGGAAGCGACAGCGATATGCCGATCGTCCAAAAGGCGATGGACACGCTTAAAAGCCTCAACATTCCTTATGAGGCGCATATTTTTTCAGCACACCGCACACCCGATGAGGCAAAAGCGTTTGCCTCCGGCGCCAGAGAGAACGGTTTTGGCGCCATAATTGCCGCCGCGGGTATGGCGGCACATCTCGCCGGCGCTATCGCCGCGAATACTACACTACCGGTAATAGGCATACCATGCGCGTCTGCAAACCTTGATGGTTTGGACGCGCTTCTTTCTACCGTTCAAATGCCTTCCGGCATACCGGTAGCAACAGTAGCGATAAACGGCGGCGCAAACGCCGCACTGCTTGCCGCAGAGATTTTAGCAATAAGTGACGCCGCTATTGCGAAAAAGCTTGCCGCCCGGCGCGCCGCCGACCGTGAGGCGGTAATAGAGAAAAACAGAAAACTTACGGAGGAAAAATAATGAGTAAGCTAAAGCAACTTTACGAAGGCAAGGCAAAGAAGGTATTTGCCACCGAAAACGCAGACGAGGTAATAGTTTCCTACAAAGACGATGCGACCGCGCTCGACGGTCTTAAAAAGGGCACCATAACCGGCAAGGGTGCCATAAACAACCGTATGACCAACTTTTTTATGCAAATTCTCGAAAAGCAGGGTGTGCCGACACATTTTGTAAAAGAATTAGACGACAGAGAGACTGTAGTTAAAAAGGTAAGCATAGTACCGCTTGAAGTTATTATACGCAATATTTCAGCGGGTTCTTTTTCAAAACGCTACGGTGTCGAAGAAGGAATTGTATTCGACGAGGCGACCATTGAGTTTTCATATAAAAATGATGATTTGCACGACCCTCTTATAAACAGTTATCACGCTGTTGCTTTAAAGCTTGCAACCAGAGAAGAAATTGAAAGAATAAAGGAATTGGCGTTTAAGGTAAACGAAATTCTGAAAGCGTATTTTATAAAGTTAAATGTAAAACTCGTTGATTTTAAGCTTGAGTTTGGTAGACTGTCCGACGGCACTATTGTTTTAGCCGACGAAATCTCCCCCGATACCTGCAGATTCTGGGACGCCGATACAAATGAAAAGCTGGATAAAGACAGATTTCGCCGTGATATGGGCGGAGTTGAAGACGCATACAACGAAATGATGCGCAGAGTTTTCGGAGACTAAGGAGGACATATGGGCGGTTTTTTTGGCGCAGTAAGCAAACACGACGCGGTTGAGGATGTATTTTTCGGAACGGATTATCATTCTCATCTCGGCACACGCCGCGCAGGTATGGCGGCGTGGGACAGGAAAAACGGATTGCAAAGGGATATTCACAGCATTGAAAATTCCCCTTTTCGCACGCGCTTTGAGCATGTAAAGGAAGAAATGAAGGGTTGTTCGGCAATAGGTATTATAAGCGATTACGACCCTCAGCCTCTTCTTATTCGGTCAAAGCTTGGCGCATACGCAATTTGTATGATAGGTATTATAAACAATACAAAGGAGCTTATAGAAAACTATATCTCCTCAGGCGGTCATTTCAGTGCCCAAACCGGAGGAAACATAAACTCCACCGAGCTTTTAGCCGCACTTATAAGCCAGAAAGAGGGCTTCGTGGAAGGCATAAGCTTCGCGCAAAGTTTGATAGATGGTACGGCTTCCATTCTTATTCTGACAGATGACGGCAGAATAATTGCGGCAAGAGATTTTAAGGGCAGACTGCCCATTCTTGTAGGTCGCCGTGAGGACGGTTACTGCATTTCATTTGAAAACTTTGCGTATCAAAAGCTTGGCTATGAGGACGAAAAAGAATTAGGTCCCGGCGAGATAATCTGTATTACGGCAAATGAAGTAAAACAGCTAAAAGCACCCGAAAAAGAAATGAGAATATGCTCATTTCTCTGGAGCTATTACGGATACCCCACCTCGAGGTATGAAGGCGTTAATGTAGAAGTTATGCGTTATCGCAACGGCGCCATTATGGCGGAAAACGACGAGTTGCTCAAAAACAATACGGAGGTTGATTATGTGGGGGGAATGCCCGATTCCGGTACTCCTCACGCAATAGGATATTCAAACAAAAGCGGTATACCTTTTGCTCGCGCTTTTATAAAATATACGCCGTCATGGAGCAGAAGCTTTATGCCTACTGTTCAAAACAAACGCGATAAGATTGCAAAAATGAAACAAATACCGGTAATCGAGCTGATAGAAAACAAGCGTTTACTTTTTGTAGACGATTCAATAGTGCGCGGCACTCAGCTTCGTGAAACGGTAGAATTTTTATACAATAACGGCGCAAAAGAGGTTCATATGCGCTCTGCCTGTCCTCCGATTATGTACGGTTGTAAATACCTTAATTTTTCCCGTGCCACAAGCGATATGGAGCTTATTGCGAGAAGAGTAATAATGGAACTTGAGGGTGAAGACGGTTTCAAGTATATTGATGAATACAGTGACGGGAAAACCGAACGCGGCAAAAATCTCAGAAAGAGGATTTGCGAAAAACTACACCTTGCATCTTTGGAATTTCAGTCCCTTGAGGGCGTAGAAAAAGCGATCGGGCTTCCCACCTGCAAGTTATGCACATATTGCTGGAACGGAAAGGAATAGCAAAATGAATTTAAAATCAAAATCTGACGCATATGCCAAGGCGGGAGTTGATATAACCGCCGGATATAAGGCGGTTGAGCTTATGAAAAAACATATTGCACGAACCGCCACCCCCGGAGTTAAGGACAGTATCGGCGGTTTCGGCGGGCTTTTTTCGCTCGACCTTGCGGGAATAGCAAATCCCGTTCTTGTATCAGGTACAGACGGTGTTGGTACCAAGCTTAAACTGGCTTTTTTACTTAACAAGCACGATACCGTTGGTGTTGACTGTGTTGCAATGTGCGTTAACGATATAATTTGCTGCGGCGCGAAACCGTTGTTTTTTCTTGACTATATTGCCTGCGGTAAAAACACACCGGAAAAGATTGCCGATATAGTAAAGGGTATTTGTGACGGTTGTGTTCAGTCGGGCGCGGCGCTGATAGGCGGAGAAACCGCGGAAATGCCCGGATTTTATCCTGAGGACGAGTACGACTTAGCCGGTTACTGCACAGGCATAGTGGACAAAAACAAAATAATAGATAATAATACTATGAGAGAGGGCGATATTGTCATTGCTCTCCCCTCGTCCGGCGTTCATTCAAACGGGTTTTCACTGGTACGAAAGGTTTTTGATGTGGAAAACTCAAATATTAAAACTCCTCTTGAAGAACTCGGAGGAAAATCTCTCGGCGAAGCTTTGCTTACACCTACAAAAATTTATGTAAAACCGGTACTGGCACTGATTGAAAAAGTATCAGTCAAGGGAATATCTCATATAACCGGCGGAGGATTTTACGAAAATATTCCGCGAAGCATACCGGGTGGTCTTTGTGCCGAAATCATAAAAGACTCTGTTAGGATACTTCCGATTTTCAGGCTGATTGCCAAAGTCGGAAATATATCCGAACACGATATGTTCAACACATTTAATATGGGCGTCGGAATGAGTATAGTCGTTTCGCCGGAAGACGAGAAAGCCGCGCTTGAAATATTAAAAGCAAATGGCGAGAACGCCTATGTTATCGGAAAAATATCAAGCGGAAAAGATAAAATTAACATAATCTGAGGAAGAATATGAAAAACAAAAAAGCCAGAATAGCAGTGCTCGTGTCAGGCGGCGGAACCAATTTACAAGCAATAATCGACGCGCAAAAATCAGGTGTTATAAAAAGCGGAGAAATAACGCTTGTCATTTCAAACAAGAAAGACGCATATGCTCTTATACGCGCTGAAGAGGCAGGAATTAAAACCGCTTTAATAACAAGGCAAGATTACGGCAAGAAATTCGAAAAACGAATAATAGATGTTTTGAAAGATAATAACACCGACCTTATTGTGCTTGCCGGATTTATGGTAATTTTAAGCCGCGAATTTACTGAAACTTTTAAAAACCGCATTATAAATGTTCATCCGTCGCTGATACCTTCTTTCTGCGGAGAAGGTTTTTTCGGACTGCGAGTTCACGAAGCGGTGCTTAGAAAAGGCGTTAAGGTTACGGGCGCCACTGTGCATTTTGTAAACGAAATCCCCGATGGCGGAGAAATAATAGAACAAAAGGCTGTAAGAGTTTACCCGAACGACACACCCGAAAAGCTCCAAAAAAGAGTTATGCGGCAGGCAGAATGGATAATTCTTCCGAAAGCCGTGGAAATAATTTCAGAGAGGATAGTAAACAATGGAAATTTATAAGGTAAACGACATTGGAGAGTTGATTGACGGAAACCCTTATGTGGGTCGCGGCATAGTTCTCGGCAAAAGTGAGGACGGGGAGAACGCCGTCGCCGCGTATTTCATAATGGGAAGAAGTGCAAATTCACGCAACAGGATTTTTGCCGAGAAAGACGGCACTGTGTTTACTAAGCCGTTTGACGCGTCAAAGGTAGAGGATCCGAGCCTTATAATCTACGCCGCGGTGCGGCAATACGAAAACAACCTTATAGTTACCAACGGAGACCAGACCGACACCATATATGAAGGTCTTAAAGGCGGTATTTCCTTCAGCGACTCGCTCGCCGCACGCGCTTTTGAACCTGACGCACCGAACTTCACTCCGCGAATCAGCGGTATGATAACCTTTGCACACGGCGATTTCACATACCAAATGAGCATTTTAAAATCTATTGACGACATCGGCAGCGACTGCGCTAGATATACTTTTTGCTATCCGGCGATGGCAGGACTCGGTCATTTCATACACACCTATATAACGGACGGCAACCCGATACCTACATTCCGGGGTGAACCGGAACGAATTAAAATCAAAAATGATATAACCGAGTTTACGGACAGGCTTTGGAACGCTCTTGACAGCGACAATAAAATTTCTCTTTATGTACGCTATACCAACCTTAAATCGGGTAAAACCGAAAGCCGAATTATAAATAAAATGAAGTAAATTATTAAGGAGATAAAACAAATGAAAGAATTTGAACTTAAATACGGCTGCAACCCGAACCAGAAGCCCTCAAAAATATATATGCAAGACGGAAGCGACCTGCCGATAAAAATTCTGAGCGGCAGACCGGGATACATAAATTTTCTCGACGCCTTTAATTCATGGCAGCTTGTAAAAGAGCTGAAAGAAGCTACGGGGCTTCCGGCAGTTACATCATTTAAACATGTAAGTCCCACTTCCGCCGCTGTTGGTATACCGCTGTCAGACAAACTTAAAAGGGCATGCTTTGTTGACGATATAACAGGACTTGACGAATCTCTCCTCGCCTGCGCTTATGCGCGCGCACGCGGGACCGACAGGATGTGTTCTTTTGGTGATTGGGTAGCACTTTCGGATATTTGCGATGTAACGACCGCAAGAATGATAAAACGCGAAGTGTCGGACGGTATTATTGCCCCGGGATTTGAGCCGGAAGCACTTGAAATTCTAAAAAGCAAGCGTAACGGTAATTATAACATTGTTAAGATAGACCCGGATTATATACCTGATCAAAAGGAAACAAAACAGGTTTTCGGCATAACCTTTGAGCAGGGCAGAAATAATTTTAAAATTAACCGTGAGTTACTCTCAAATATTGTAACTGAAAACAAAAAATTACCTGATTCGGCGATACGCGATTTAATAGTTGCTCTTATAACCCTCAAATATACGCAGTCCAACTCGGTTTGTTACGCTGTGGACGGTCAGGCTATAGGAGTAGGCGCCGGTCAGCAGTCAAGAATACACTGCACACGACTTGCCGGAACTAAGGCGGACACCTGGTTCTTAAGGCAGGCTGACAAGGTATTGAATCTTCCCTTTAAGCCTAATCTCGGCAGACCTGACCGTGATAATGTTATAGACGGTTACATAAATCAAAATGAAGAAGATGTTTGCGCAGACGGCAACTGGCAGAAATACTTTACGGTAAGGCCGGAGCCGTTTACCAAAGCGGAACAGCGCGAATATCTTGACACAATAGACGGCGTATCTCTCGGCTCTGACGCATTTTTCCCGTTCGATGACAATATTGAGCGTGCCCACTTAAGCGGCGTTAAATACATAGCAGAACCGGGCGGATCAATACGCGACGATCTTGTTGTAGAATGTTCAAATAAATACGATATGATAATGTCGTTTACCGGTATGCGCCTATTCCACCATTAAGATTTCGCGCCATTTAGCAAAAGGAGTATTTATGAAACTATTGGTTGTAGGCGGCGGAGGCCGCGAGCACGCAATTATTAAAAAGCTTAAAGAAAATCCGAGCGTTACACAAATCTTTGCACTCCCCGGAAACGGCGGAATAAAAGCGGACGCAATCTGCGTAAATATCGGAGCAAAAGATATAAACGGTATAGTTGATTTTGCAAAAGAAAACAAAATAGACTATGCTGTAGTAGCGCCTGACGATCCGTTGGTACTTGGCGCGGTTGACGCACTCGAAGAAGCCGGAATACCTTGTTTCGGTCCAAACAAAAAAGCGGCAATAATTGAGGGCAGTAAGGTTTTTTCAAAGGAGATTATGAAAAAATATGGTATCCCCACTGCCGGATACGAGACCTTTTCCGACATAAACGCGGCTCTTGACTATTTAGAAACCGCCCCCCTTCCCACCGTTATAAAAGCGGACGGTTTAGCTCTCGGTAAAGGTGTAATTATTGCCAAAACGCGTGACGAAGCAAGACAAGCCGTAATCTCTATGATGAAGGATAAAAAATTCGGTGACAGCGGAAGCAGAATTGTTATTGAAGAATTTTTGGAGGGACCGGAAGTATCAGTGCTTTCTTTTACAGACGGCAAAACCATAGTTCCAATGATTTCTTCTATGGATCATAAGCGCGCGCTTGACGGAGATACCGGGCTCAACACCGGCGGTATGGGAACAATAGCACCTAACCCGTATTACACTAAAGAGACGGCAAACAGGTGTATGCAGGAAATCTTTCTGCCTACCATAAAGGCAATGAAAAGTGAAAATCGTACCTTCAAGGGTTGCCTTTTTTTCGGACTGATGTTAACAGAAGACGGACCAAAGGTAATCGAATACAACTGCCGTTTCGGCGACCCGGAAACCCAAGTGGTACTTCCGCTTTTGAAAACCGATCTGCTCTCTGTTATGCAGGCTGTAACAGAAGAGAGGCTTGCTGATATTGAAGTTGAGTTTTCGCGTAGCTTTGCAGCCTGCGTTATTATGGCATCGGAAGGTTACCCCTCCGCCTACCAAAAAGGGTACGAAATAGAAATACCCAAAGTCACTGCGCCATATGTCTACATTGCAGGCGCTAAAGAGCAGGGCGGTAAGCTCATTACCGACGGCGGCAGGGTACTCGGAGTAGTCGCTATAGGCGACACACTCAAAGAAGCAATATACCTGGCGTACCAAAGAGCGGATTTAATAAAATTCCGAAACGCCTTTTACCGCCGTGATATAGGCTCTCGCGCACTGGCGGCGAACAGACAGGAGGACATATAATGGTATATCGGGTTTTCGTTGAAAAGAAAAAGGAATTGGCATTTGAAGCAATGGCTTTGCTCAACGACGCAAAAAATCTGTTGGGAATTAAAAGTCTCGAAGATGTCAGAGTTTTAAACCGTTACGATGCTGAAAATATATCGGAAGATTTGTTTGACTATGCTGTAAAAACAGTGTTCTCAGAGCCACAACTTGATATTGCCTCAAGAGAAGCTGACCTTTCGGGTGCTTATGCGTTTTCTGTAGAATATTTGCCCGGGCAGTTTGACCAAAGGGCTGATTCGGCGGCACAGTGCATTCAGATTATATCAAAATCAGAACGGCCGCTTATACGCTCCGCGAAGGTTTACGCACTTTACGGCGATTTATCTGAGAAAGAAAAAGAAGAGATAAAAAAATACGTTATAAACCCGGTTGAATCGCGGGAAGCGGCACTTGAAAAGCCGGAAACGCTAAAAGCGAGTTACAATATACCAACCGAGGTGGAAACCCTTTACGGATTTTTAAAGCTTGACAGAGCAGATCTTGAAAGCTTTGTTTCAGAATACGGTCTTGCAATGGACGCGGACGATATCGCATTCTGCCAAAGCTATTTTAAGAATGAAAATCGTGAGCCTACCATAACCGAAATCAGGATGATTGACACATACTGGTCAGATCATTGCAGACATACGACTTTTCTTACAAATATTGACAGTGTTGAATTTGAAGACAAGCTTATTCAAAAAACTTATGAAGAGTATTTGGCAGTGCGTAAGGAGCTTGGTCGAAATAAGCCGGTTTGCCTTATGGATATTGCAACGATAGCGGTCAAATATCTACGCAATCACGGCAAGCTCCGGCAACTTGACGAATCGGAAGAAATAAACGCCTGTACGGTTAAAATAAATGTTGATGTTGACGGTAAGACGGAACCGTGGCTTCTTTTGTTTAAAAACGAGACTCATAACCACCCTACGGAAATAGAGCCTTTCGGCGGAGCCGCCACATGTATAGGGGGTGCTATAAGAGACCCCCTTTCGGGCCGTGCGTATGTTTACGGTGCAATGCGTGTTACGGGCGCGGCGGATCCTACTGTTCCAATGTCAGAGACAATACCCGGCAAACTTCCGCAACGCAAGCTTGTAACAACCGCGGCTGACGGTTATTCTTCCTATGGAAATCAGATAGGTCTTGCCACCGGTATAGTCGACGAGATTTATCATCCCGGATATGCCGCAAAGCGTATGGAGATAGGCGCAGTAGTAGCGGCGGCTCCGGCGGAAAATGTACGACGGGAGGCTCCGTGTCCCGGCGATATTGTAATACTTCTCGGGGGTTCCACAGGTCGTGACGGTATAGGCGGAGCTACCGGCTCATCAAAAGCGCATAATGCACATTCGGTTGAGACCTGCGGCGCCGAAGTGCAAAAAGGTAATGCGCCTGAAGAACGCAAGCTTCAGCGCCTTTTTCGCAATAAAACAGCCTGCCGTATGATAAAACGGTGTAACGATTTCGGAGCGGGCGGCGTATCGGTAGCAATAGGCGAGCTGGCGGACGGTCTTATAATAGACCTTAACGCCGTACCCAGAAAGTATGAAGGACTTGACGGAACGGAACTCGCAATCAGCGAATCTCAAGAACGAATGGCGGTTGTTGTTGATAAGGAAGATGTAGAATTATTCTTATCTCTTGCCGAAACCGAAAACCTGCAAGCCTGCCCGGTAGCGGTTGTAACAGAGGAGCCGCGATTGGTAATGAATTGGAACGGGGAAAAAATTGTAGATATAAGCCGCGAATTTTTAAATTCAAACGGTGCCGAAAAGCATATTGATATTTGTGTTTCTAAACCGGATATTAGAAAGAAAAATATAGGCGGCTCATTTAAAGACAACTTCATAAACCTCGCAAGCGACCTAAATATTTGCTCAAAACGCGGTCTTTCCGAGCGGTTTGACTCAACAATCGGCGCAGGAACGGTACTTATGCCGTTTGGCGGCAAATATCAGCTGACTCCCATTCAGGCAATGGTGCAAAAAATCTCTGTTGAGAAAAAGAATACCGATGACTGCTCGGTAATGTCGTGGGGATATAACCCGTTTATAACCGAACAAAGCCCATATCACGGCGCATATCTTGCGGTTGTTGAATCTGTATGTAAGCTGGTTGCCACCGGTGCCAAGTTTGAGGATGTATATCTGACATTCCAGGAATACTTTCACAAGCTCGGTACTGATAAAAAACGGTGGGGTAAACCGTTAGCGGCTTTGCTTGGTGCCTTTAAAGCTCAGATGGAACTCGGCATAGGCGCTATCGGCGGTAAAGACTCAATGAGCGGCTCATTTGAAAATATTGATGTTCCGCCTACATTGGTATCGTTTGCGGTGACCAAAGAAAAGGTCGGCAACATAGTTTCAAACGATTTTAAATCAGCCGGAAACAGGGTTGTATGTATTTCTCCGGAAACAGATGAAAACGGACTTCCGGTTACAAAATCTTTAATCGATGTATTAAGCAGAGTCACTTCGCTTTTGCGTTCAGGCAAAGCCGTTTCCTGTTATACTCCGAGTATGGGCGGCATTGCCGAAGCGGTAATGAAAATGGCATTCGGAAACGGCTTTGGCTTCCGGTTTGACGACACACTCACGCAAAACGATATTTTCGGTTATTCTTACGGCGCTTTTATGCTCGAAGTAACAGAAGATATAGACGGGCGGAAAATAGGCGTTGTGACTGATGACGGAACCTTTACCTTTCGCGATGAAAACGTACCCGCAAAGTCAATTCTGAAAGCGTATGAAAATAAACTTGAACCGGTTTACAGTTGCAATATTAAAAACGACTGCGAAACGACCGAAGCATTTTCTTATAATACAAAAGATGTTTCAGCACCGGCCGTTAAAACAGCGAAACCTATAGTTCTTATCCCTGCTTTTCCCGGAACCAACTGTGAATATGACAGCGCGAAGGCGGTATCCGACGCAGGCGGTATACCAAAAATTATGGTAATAAACAATCTGACTTCTTCGGGAATATCTCGTTCTGTGGAACAATTTGCCGAAGCGCTTAAAACCTCACAAATCGTATTTATTCCAGGAGGATTCTCCGGCGGCGACGAGCCGGACGGAAGCGGTAAATTCATAACCGCATTCTTTAGAAATGCCGAAATTAAAGAAGGCGTAACTGATTTGCTTGATAACAGAAGCGGTTTGATGCTCGGCATTTGCAACGGTTTTCAAGCGCTCATAAAGCTCGGTCTCGTACCCTATGGAAAAATAATTGATACCGACGAAAGCTCACCTACTCTGACATTTAATACTATAGCGCGACATCAATCAAAGATAGTGCGTACACGAGTTTCCTCAAATAAATCACCATGGCTTTCTCTTATGAAAGTAGGCGACATTGTAAATGTTCCTATCTCACACGGCGAGGGTAGATTTTATGCCGATGAAGCTCTGATAAAAAGTCTTGCCGAAAATGGTCAGATTGCGACTCAATATGTAGACCTTAACGGAAATGCTTCAAATGATATAAGATTTAATCCCAACGGCTCGTTATATGCAATAGAGGGCATCACCTCGCCGGACGGTAGAGTTTTCGGAAAAATGGGACACAGTGAACGAATCGGCGCGGGACTTTATAAAAATGTACCTGGTAATTATGATATTCGATTGTTTGAATCCGCAGTAAAATATTTCAAATAACCGGAAAAGTTAATAGCAATCAATTACAAGCATAAAAAACGAGAGGCAGGCAAATAACCTGTCTCTCTTAATTTATTCCTCTATATTGCCGCTGTTTTTATGATGCTCGTCTTTATTCTTGTACATATTCTTATCTGCACGACGGAACACATTTTTAAACGCTTTATCGATATCAGGCGTAAATGTTGCGGCACCCATTGAAAATGCTATGGGTACTTTAGCGCCTTTTGGCAGAGCGGCGTTCGCGTGTTTGATTTCAAAATCAAGTCTTTTGAATGCCTCTTCCATATCGTCCGCCGAATAGTCCTGCAAAACAGCTATAAATTCATCACCGCCTATGCGGAAAACATTTTTTGTGCCAAAAACATTTTTAACGCATTCGGCAGTTCCGTTAATCAGACTATCTCCCATCTCATGCCCGTATTCATCATTAACCGACTTTAAATAATCTACATCGAATACCGCTATTGAAAAATTAGCGCAACCTTCGGCAATTTTATCATTGAGATTACGAACGAGCTCAAGATATGCCGTTTTGTTGCCCGCCCCCGTCATACCGTCTGTATACGCCTTTTGGTGAACATATGTAATGTACCTTTTAAGGTTTATTTTAATTGCTTTGACCTCCGCGGCAAGCTTTTCTATTCCGTAAGGTTCACCTTCTATTTCCTCGATAGTTACCGTATCAACTCCTGCCAACAACTGCGCTTCCGGAGCAATCTCCGAATATCCTGATTCAGAATGTATCTCCTCTAAAAGCGTACCTATATCAGAAGCAATCGAAGTTGTTTCTTCATTGAGCCTGTCAAACTTTTTTCTGAGATTTACGGTAACAAGCAGTATAATGCCGCCACCTACCAAAAGCGCAATCACGCCGACAAACAAAATATATATCATATTTTTTGCTATCTGTGATTCATACCATTCCGCGTCAAAATCTATGCCGACTATACCGCCGACATTACCCTCAGATGTCATAACCGGACAATACGCGGTATAGAATTTACCCCACTCGTCGCCGACAGAAATATCATCAACCGTGGCTTTTCCTTTGCTCGCAGCACCAAGCGCCGGAGAATACACTACTTCCTCTCCGTAACTTGCCGGATCCTTAGGATCAGCATCAACAATAAATATAAATTTACCGTCACCTGAGGCGCGAACAATATAAATATACTCAAAGTCAAAGTTTGCACTGAACAGATTAAGCTTACCGAGTATTTCTTTTTGCGTGTCGCCTCCGGCATCCTTCTCCGATATCGCCGCTAACTCATCTCCATCCATCAAAGCGCCTGCCGTTTTTGCCACGCCAAGCATTTGTTCATTAATGATAGATTTCATAGAATCGCGTGATTTTAGTGCGAGCATAACCCCCACGATAATGGTTACTGAAAGCAATATAAGCGTAATGGCAACAATAGTTTTAGTGTTAAGCCTTAGTCGTTTTTTTCGCATTTTTATACCCCTGTTTTCAGTAATCAGCAATGCTTTGCAATGTCAAAATGCTCTTTTATCTCATTTAAAATATCCTGCATCCCGTTTATATTCGGATGTCCCCAGCTTTTATCTATACTTTTAAAAAGAATGTAGTCCTGATTAAAATATTCCGCATTTTTTATCATTCCATAAGATATTTCATCTTTTAAATCAGTATTTATAAGCCAACAAATGCGGGAATCAGGCGCGGCAATTGAAATCTGCCGTGCCAAATATCCGCAAGCCGGAAGAACTTTCAACAGGTCCTCCGCCTTAAATTCTCCAAATTGATTTTCGCCGATCGGACAATCGGTAGTACTATCATTTGTTCCTCCGAAAACCAAAATCGTATCAACCTGATTTTTTTGGAAAAAGCCTTCCTTTACAAGTTTATCAAACCGGTTAATAAAGGAAACTTCGACACTATGTTCGGGTCTGACACTGTTACAAATCATTGTGCCCGAATAGCTATCATTTCTGAGCAAAATACCATTCTTACCATCAAACAACTGATACCACCATGTTTGTTCCGCTTTGTTCACATTCGTATGATCGCTCGGTGCCTTAAAATACCAGGAGTCATAACCATCCGGAATATTGCCCTCAAAAGTTGAATAACTATCTCCTAAAATAAGTGTTTTGCCTAAATTCATTTTATCTTACTCCAAACCTTAATATTCTATATTTTCCAAGTTGCAATCATTAGTAAAATCAAATATACCGATCTAAAAAGCTGTATTTCTTGCCACCTGTTTTATATGCTAAAACTGTATCAATGTTTACATTCTCAAGCGATTTAAAAATACATTTTTCCACATCCGGATGCTTGAGCTTAAGCTCGGCAATCAACTGCTTTATCTCTTTTCTTTTTGAAAGGTTCTCATCAATCTCGCTTTTTTCGGTAAAGCGGCAAGCACAATGCAGAAAGCTGAGATTATTTGTATCCCGCCAAGATATTATATCTGCTTCCCTTACAAAATAAAGCGGACGAATAAGCTCCATTCCCTTAAAATTAGTGCTGTGAAGCTTTGGCAGCATACCCTGAACCTGCGCTCCGTAAAGAATACCCATAAGAGTAGTTTCAATTACATCGTCGTAATGATGCCCAAGAGCTATTTTATTACACCCAAGCTCTTTTGCAAAACTGTAAAGATAACCTCTCCTCATTCTCGCGCAAAGATAACAAGGAGATTTCGGTATCTCATGCACCGCATCGAAAATATTGGTTTTGAAAATCTTTACCGGTATATCTAAAAGCTTTGCATTTTGCTCAATAAGAATGCGATTTTCCTGAGCATAACCGGGGTCCATAACTATATACTCAACCTCAAACGGCACATCTGAATACTTTTTCAGTTCCTTGAATAATACCGCCGTAAGCCATGAATCTTTGCCGCCCGAAACACAAACGGCGACCCGGTCACCCTCGTTCACAAGCTTATATACTTTAAGCGCCCTATTAAACCTGCCCGTTATGCTTCGACGATATTTCTTTTGAAGGCTTCCTCTGACCTTCGCACAAAAATCATTATCACTCATATTTATCACACATTGTATTGATACTGTCTGCAAAAGCGGCTTTTTCCTTGTTCGGTCGCTCACGGAATTGCTTTACAAGGCTTGATAATCGGTCAAACGAAGCTAACAATCTCGCATAAACGGTATCGGCGCGTAAACCGGAAAGTGTTTTCTTTTCGCACTTTTTACCAATGCCTCGCTGAGTGAATTCGTTTATAAAAAGATCAAACACATCACCGCTGAACGGTGCAGTTGAGTTAAACCCGAATTTTTGGTTTACCGTGCTTGCAAAACTATCGCACACAGTATCCTCACCGTGATTTACAAATACCCGCTTCGGCACATTTTTAATATTAGACATCCAATCTAAAAGCCCATTCTTATCGGCATGACCGCTGACGCCTTTAAGATTTTCTATTTTCGCTCTTACAATAATATCCTCACCGAACAGTCTTATCTTCTTCTCGCCTTCTATTAACTTACGCCCTATTGTGCCCTCCGCCTGAAAGCCTACAAAAAGCACTGTTGAATCCGAACGCCAAAGGTTATGTTTGAGATGGTGACGAATCCTGCCTGCGTCACACATGCCGGACGCTGATATTATAACTTTAGGAGAATTATCAAAGTTTATATTTTTTGAATCCTCGCTTGTTATAGCCATTTTAAGACCGTCAAAAGCTATCGGATTGATACCTTTCGATAACAATTCAAGCGTCTGATCGTCATAATAATCTGTCATACCGGAAGAATAAACCTCGGTTGCCTCGCGTGCCAACGGACTATCAACAAATACACTGAAATCAGGATTTGATTTTATAAGTCCTCTTTCCTTAATAATTCTCAGCAGGTAAAGCATTTCCTGCGTTCTTCCGATTGCAAAAGACGGTATTACCACATTCCCGCCGCGGCTGAATGTTTCTTCAATAATTGCTGACAGCTGCGTTACATAATCAGGTTGCGGACCATGCGTACGGTCACCGTATGTTGATTCAATAACAACATAATCCGCATAGCTTACAGGAGTGGGATTTTTAATGAGAGGACGGTCTGTATTACCGATATCCCCTGAAAAAACGATTACTCTTTTTTCACCGTTTTCTGTAATTTGAATTTCAATACTTGACGAGCCCAGAAGGTGCCCTGCGTCAATAAATCTTACGATTATACCATCATAAAGTTCAATCATTTCATTATAAGAAACTCCAACAAAAAGCTTTAATGCATTCTCGGCGTCTGTCATAGTATAAAGTGGTACATATTCCGCCTCGCCGGCACGGCGAGCCTTACGCGATCGCCACTCGGCCTCAAATTCCTGAATATGCGCCGAATCCTTAAGCATTATATCAGATAATCTGCGAGTGGCTTCCGTGCAGTAAATCTTACCCCTGAACCCATTGGCGGCAATATACGGCAGTTTTCCGGAATGGTCTATATGAGCGTGAGTAAGCAATACCGCGTCAATATCCGCCAAAGATATCGGAATATCTATATTTTCATAAATATTCACACCCTGCTCCATACCGCAATCAATAAGAATATTTCTGCCGCAACACTGAAGCAGAGTACAAGACCCGGTAACCTCGTGGTCGGCACCGATAAAGGTAATCTTCACAATAATTCTCCTAAAAAATAAAATATAAGTCGGCAAAACACGCCAACTTATATTTTATAACAATATATATTATTTTTCAATAAAAATTTACAGGTATTCTCTTACCGCTTTTCTGACAACTGATGTAAACCAACAGTAAAGCGCCTCTCCGAGTTCTTGGAATATAGGGTCGCCGTCGTGCGAACACAGCATGGCAAATGTCTGCCCCATACGGCGCTCTATGTCGGAACCGCGGCGGAAAGCCAGATAATAAAACGAGAAAGCTCCCATATCCGAAGATGTTTTATATATTTCTTCACTTGACTTTCTTACGGTATCAAGAAAGCTTTTCTGAGCTATACCTACAAGTGTATCATTGCCGATATACTGTTCAAAACCGGCGGAAGCGGAAAAGGATAACAAAAGCCGCCTTTGTATAAGCAAATTATAATCGGAATTGTCACCGTCCTGCGGGGCGGCGGCATCCCTTAAAAACTGTTCGGCAACGCGCTTTCCAACCTTTTGAGCATTGGTCTTCATCTCTTTTGAAATGCCCTTTTCTTCATCGAAAGACGCGGTTTTATCAGAAATATCCGTTTTTTTATCGCCGTAAATCTTAATGTCATTGTCATTCTCACTGAACATACGGTTCCCCTCCCCCTGACAGGTTTTAGTGTATGTACGGATTCTACAACAGCATATGTAAAATCCTTATTTTTCCCTGAATTTATTACTCCTTACAGGATGACGAAGCTTTCGGAGCGCCTTGGCCTCTATCTGGCGTATGCGCTCACGCGTCACATTAAACTCCATACCAACCTCTTCAAGCGTATGACAGCGTCCGTCCTTAAGTCCGAAACGGAGCCTTATTACAGCTTCTTCGCGAGGGGTAAGGGTGTGAAGAACACTATCAATATCTTCGTTTGTAATAGTTTTCAGCGCCGCTTCATCAGGCGCTAAAGCCTCTTCATCCTTTATAAAGTCCATAAGTCGGGAATCCTCTTCGGGACCAATGGGCGTTTCCATGGAAACAGGCTCCTGCGCTACGCGCATTATTTCGCGTACGCGCTCAACAGGTAGTCCCATTTTCTCGGCTATTACTTCTTCGCTCGGCTCATAACCGTTCTCGTGAAGCAACTGGCTCTGTATCTTTTTTAAACGGTTTATGGTTTCCACCATATGAACCGGTATGCGTATAGTTCTCGCCTGGTCCGCAATAGCTCTTGTTATCGCCTGCCTTATCCACCAAGTTGCATAAGTTGAAAACTTGAAGCCCTTAGTATAGTCAAACTTATCTACCGCCTTTATAAGACCGACATTGCCCTCTTGAATAAGGTCAAGGAAATACATTCCTCTGCCCACATACTTCTTAGCTATACTTACAACCAGTCGCAAATTTGACTCAGTAAGACGCTGTTTTGCAATTTCATCGCCATCTGCAATTTTTATTGCCAGTGCTATTTCCTCCTCAGAGGATAAGAGCGGCACTCTGCCTATTTCACGCAAATAAACCTTAACCGGGTCGTCAAGCGATATATTATCAAGCGCGATATCATCCGTAAGATTCTCGACATCAACCTCTTCAAGCTTTAAATCCTCATCACTTGGTTCCTCATCAAAATCAATATCAAGAACAGTAGGCTCGCTGAACAATTCTTCAAGATCCTCAGGCGCGTTTTCAATATCATCTAAGGTTTCCTTTTTATCCTCTTCATCCACAACATCAAGTACAGGATCCTCATTTTGCTTTTCCGATAAAGACATGTCCTTTTTCAAATCACTCATTCTTTTTTACCCCTTTTTTTATTCTCAATAACTTTTTTAAGATTTTCCGCCCATTCGTCAACATCCATATTCTTTATATCAGCCGCGCTCTTCTTGTTTCCCTCGTCTAATATTACCGAAATACTGTCTTTTAATACAATAAGTGGATTTTCTCTGCCCTTTTCGCTGTTTATAATCGATACAAGATACCCCATCTGCCCGTCACTGAGTATCTCCGAGAAGTCAGATATATCAAGTGTTTTTCCGCTTCCCAAAACATCACAGATTATTCTGTAAATGCGAGCGTTAATCGCTGTTATCATCTGTTCGGGTTTCAATCTCTTGTATGCTTCTTCAAAATAATCCGGATGAGAAAACAAAACAGATATCACACTTTCCTCCGCCGCTGCGGCAGAAGGATGCAATCTCTTTTCGGGATTTGGCGCATTGGTATCAAACTTGGGTCTTATTATGCTGTTTATCGCTTTTTTCCTGTCTTTTCTCGCATTGGTTTTTCTCAACTGCTCCACACGCGAAGTCAACGCGGTACGCGATATATCATATTTTTTTGACAATCTGCCTATATAAACATCGCGTTCTACCGCATCAGCGGACTCGGATATTATTTCTGCGGCACGATTGACATATTTCACCTTTCCGTCATCTGAGTTTACATCTATATCTCCGACAGCTGTCAGTAATTTATATTCAATCTCGTTTACCGCACCATCGAGCACCGCCGAGAAACGCGCCGCACCGTGCTTTTTAATAAACTCATCAGGGTCTTTCCCGTCAGGCACCGATACCACCCGAACTTTAAGCCCGGTATTTTTAAGTATGTCGCCCGCCCTCGCGGCGGCTTTCATGCCTGCCGCATCGGCGTCAAGGGTTAAAATAATTTCTTTTGTGTATCTACTGAGCAGTTTTGCCTGTTCATTTGTAAAAGATGTTCCAAGCGCCGCAACAGCATTCTGAAATCCCGACTGATGAAGCGATATAACATCCATATTGCCCTCAACCAGAATAACGCTTTCAGAGCAATGACTTTTTGCAAAATTCATACCGAAAAGATTTTCGCTCTTTTTATAGACCGGCGTATCGGCGGTGTTTACATATTTACCGCCGGAAGTATCTCCCGGCATAGCTCTGCCGCTGAAGGCAATCACTCTGCCGCGAATGTCTATAATCGGGAACATAACACGCTTTCTGAAGCGGTCGTAATAACTGCCTTTCCGACTTTTGACAATTACATTTGCCGCAAGCATATCAGATAGTGAAAAACCTTTGGATTTTAAATGAGTTATAAGGTTATCCCAACTATCCGGCGCGGCGCCTAACCCAAAATGTTTTATTGTTGCCGGCTTAAGTCCTCTGTCTCTAAAATAGTCAAGCGCCCATTTACCGGCGTCAGACATCAAATATTCGTGAAAAAATTTAGCCGTCTCGCGGTTGATTTCATATATTTTCTCTTTTAATTTACTAAGAGAATTATCAAAATTTTCTTCTGAAACAGAAATTCCGGACCGTTCCGCAAGAAGCCGTACAGCGTCTATATAATCAAGATTTTCTATAAGCTTTGTAAAGGTAAAAACATCACCGCCTGCACCGCAACCGAAGCAATAAAAAGAGCCGCTTTCCGGATAAACGGTAAATGAAGGGGTTTTCTCATTATGAAACGGGCAAAGACCTATAAGATTTTTACCGCGGCGTTTAAGCGTAACATAGGACGAAACAACCGACTCAATATCATTTCTGTACTTAATTTCATTAATCGTAGATTCACTTATTGCCATAAAATCCCCCTCTCACAGAATGCACAGGAACTTTCATATCCGCCAGGATTTAGGTATATAAATATTTTCAAAAGCGGTTACGGCAAAATGATCGGTCATACCCGCAATATAATCAGCCGCCGCGCGTGCCGCCCCGTCCTTTTCAAGAATAATACGATATTCTCCGGAAAGCCTCTCGGGATGTTTTATTATGTACTCATAAATTCCTTCGATAATACCGGTAACCTTGGATTCTTCCACCTTCGCGGACGGATTTGTATAAACCGCGTCAAACAAAAACTTATGCATCATATCATAGTAACCCGCGGTCTCATCGTCCATTTTAATATCCGTGCCCTCGCTTGAATTGACAAGAGCCTTTACGAGCTTGTCTATCCTTGCGCTCTTGGTGTTTCCAAGGTAACCCACGGCTTCCTCAGGCAGGTCGCTTTCTCTTAAAATACCGGCACTTATTGCGTCATCAATATCGTGGTTTATATAAGCGATTCTATCGCTGAAGCGAACTACTTTTCCCTCAGGAGTAACGGGCCAATCGCCTTTTGTATGATTCAGTATGCCGTCAAGAACCTCCGCGGTAAGATTAAGCCCCTCTCCGCCTTTTTCAATAACACTGCACACTCTGACGCCCTGCTCATAATGCGTAAATCCGCCCTCTACAATCGCACTCAGCGCTCTCTCGCCGGCATGCCCGAAAGGAGTATGTCCAAGGTCGTGAGCCAATGCTATCGCCTCAGTCAAATCTTCATTAAGCCGTAACGCCCTCGATATCGTGCGAGCGATTTGAGAAACCTCTAAAGTATGGGTAAGGCGGGTACGATAATGATCCGATTCCGGAGATAAAAAAACCTGTGTTTTATGCTTTAATCTGCGAAAGGCTTTGCAGTGTATAATACGGTCTCGATCACGCTGAAAATCCGTGCGAAGCTCGCATTTTTCCTCAAAAACAGCTCTTCCCCTTGTATTTACACTTAAAGTAGCATAGGGAGAGAGAATAAGTTTTTCATTACTCTCCGAATTTTCACGAGCATTCATTCTATTCCCCCTCAAAAAACATTTCTATATAAATATTTGCCAAAAAAACGAAAATTCCTCTCTGCCTTTAAATAATTTCTCTAATCTCAGATTTTTCTACAAATTCCGGCACTACCGATGAAGAAAAAGTTTTATTGATTTTTTCAAAAAAAGGCTCAGTTAAGTCGTTTTTTATAGTAAATTCCACACTGATTTTCTCCGAAAAATCAGTGCTTACAATTTCGCCGTTGAACTTTTTAAGTAAAAACAAAAGCCTGTCATAATCGCTGTAATCCACAGTTACAGAATATTTGTTTCCGGTTAAAACTACGGCTTTCCGAGCGTTTTCAATCGCTGCCTGCGCAGCAAGAGTATAAGCGCGTACAAGTCCGCCCGTGCCGAGCAAAATTCCTCCAAAATACCTTACCACAATAACAACGGCATTCCTGATACCGCTTGTACTTAAAACATCAAGTATGGGCTTGCCTGCCGTACCGTGAGGCTCGCCGTCATCGGAAAACCGCACCGTGCCGTCCGCTAAAACATAGGCGTATGCGATATGTCTCGCATCCCAGTATTTTTTTCGCTTTTCAAATATAATTGCCGCCGCATCATCCTGCCCGGAACAGGGTGTAATAAACCCTAAGAACCGCGAGTGCTTTTCGGCGTACTCACCCGTGCTCTCACCAACCACCGTTATATGCTCCAACGACTCGCCTCCTCCCAACAAAAAACCGCAACTGTAAACACAGTCGCGGAATTTGGGTAAAAATTATTTTTCTTCAATACCGAAACGCTTTTTAAACCTGTCAACACGACCGCCGGTATCAACCAACTTTTGCTTTCCTGTAAAAAACGGATGACATTTAGAACAAATATCCAAACGAATATCCTTCTTTGTAGAGCGCGTCTCAAATTCGGCACCGCAAGCGCATTTAATAGTTACCTTTTCATACTGCGGATGTATACCTTCTTTCATCATGCGTCACCCCTTTCAAGCATTGTAACATTGTGATATTATCACATACGGCGGCAAAAATCAAGATAATTTTTTATTTTTTTGAAATTCTATACCGTATTTTCTCATAAATTTCTGCTGTTTTGAACCTGATTTGATATTTTGAAGCGTTTTTTGCAACCCCGGCACTGGCCGATGATACCGACTTTTCAAGCGAACCTTTTTTTGCCGCAGGCAGACAAACGCCGGGAAAAACCACACACCACCAGTTATGTCCTTCAGCAGCGCCTATTCTGATTGTAAGTGAATTATAGACGCCGGCAGGAAGAGTAAAGCCGTCATAATCTCTGTTATCAAAATAGTTCTTTTCTATACCTGCCCTTACGGTATAATCATATCCCTCCTGTTTTACGGTTTGCAAAGCCGCATCAGTGATTTTATTTATATTTGCCCGCGCCGCGTTTATAGCGCCCGCAAGGTCATCCGAATCGGCAAAACAATCCGATGTAACCTCTAAAATTTTATTCCTGACTTTCAGCTTCAGCTCTTGGTCGGCTTTACTGTCTGAATTTGCCAAAATATGAAGTCTCAACACGCCTTGCCTTAACTCATCGCACTTGGTATCAAACCTTGCAAAGCTTAGTATAACCGCACAAATAAGGCCGAAAAAAATACCCTTTTCAACATTTTTGATAATTTGCTTATTCATAACAAAAAACTCCTGTCAATCAGTGCTATGCTGATTATTGACGGGAGTAATTTTTTTTATTCAATTATGTCAGAGGCCCTACTGACAAACGGCACCGCGAAGGTTGCAAAACCAAGCCTTATAAGTTGCTCTGCGGCAAACCGTGCCGACGGCTCATCACCGAAAATCGCAAAGTGTGACGGTCCGCTTCCCGAAATCGAAGCTCCAAGCGGGTTTAAGGCTTTTAATGACGACAACAACCCATCATCGGCGGCGACGGCGCCGAAAGTGTTTCCGACAGCTGCAAATGCGGCTTTATAATCAGCGGCGGAAAGGTTTTTGATAAATTCTTCCGTAAAACCGGATGACACTGAAATTTCATCAATCATGCGATACATATCCGCGGTGGATTTTTTTTGCCCGTGTTTAACAATTACCACCCAAAAATCTTTAATAGGGGATAACTGCTCAACATTTTCACCTATGCCACCTACCCGTGCCGTACCTCCCGTAAGGCAAAAAGGAATATCCGCACCGACGCTTAGAGCAATTTTATTAAGCTTTTCGAAGTCTAAACCCGTTCCGTAAATTCGGTCAAGCGCGACTATAACAGCCGCCGCATCCGCAGAGCCGCCGCCGAGACCTGATAAAAAAGGTATGTTTTTTTTAATTTTTATCCTTGCGCCCGAAGAGATTGCCGTGGCTTTAAAAAATTCTTGCGCGGCAATAAAAGCAATATTGCTTTTTTCATTTATGCCGTCGCAATCAACCGATATCCCATCCTCCCTTTCAACTTCCAACAAATCAAAAAGACCTACGGACTGGAATATCGAATCTATAATATGATAACCGTCTTTACGTTTTGCCTTAATATCAAGCGTGAGATTAATTTTCGCATATGCTTTGATTATCACTCTTTTCACCGCCTTTGATATTCAATATCAGTACAGAGCTTAAAACAAGCGTTATCCCTATTACGCCGTAAAGCGTCAGTTTTTCACCGTAAAAAAGCCCTACTACCGTAGCCGCAACGGGTTCGACCGTAGCGATAATGGGTGCGGTAGATGCGCTGACCGTTTTTAGTCCCACCGTATAAAGAATATAGGGTAAAACCGTGTTAAACATACCCATTAGAAACGCCCACAGCCACACGGACGGATTGAAGGCAAGCTCAGTCATCTGTCCGTTTGCACCTACCATAATCAGAGAACCCGCAGACGCAAAAACAAATGTATAGAATATTATTGTCATTGTACCGTAACCGCGAAGAATTAAACGGTTGCTGAAGATAGTATAGAGCGCATAACCAAGACCTGTTAAAAGACCGTAGCAAAGTGCGGCTGACGATAGTCGCACAGCCGAGCCGAAAACACCTGAAACAAAGGCGCACCCCGAAAACGCCAATATCAGCGCAACTATCTTTTTAAGACTGATCTTTTCTTTGAAAAACAAAAGAGATATAAGCATAACAAATATCGGCGCTGTATAGAGAAGTACAGCCGCTACGGATAAGGTAGATAATGCCATAGCCTTATAGTAACAGAAATTGAATGTTACTATACTGAAAAGCCCGTTCGCGGCAAACAGATAAATATCTTTCCTGCGTATTTTAAACCCCGAACGGCTTCTCAAAAGCATGAATATACCTATAGGCAAAACCGTGAATATACCTCTGAAAACAACTACGGTCATAGGGCTTATACCGTATGTGCCAAGCCGTTTGACAAAAATCCCCGCAGCGCCCCACATAACCGCCGCCAAAAATATAAAAACCGAGCCTTTTTTCAATATCAAAACATCCCCTGTTGCGTTAATTTTATCTGTCCTGCCGCTGATTGTCAAGAAAAAGACCATATTTGTAATTTGCTATTGTAAAATATTATACTTTGTGATAAAATATAAAAAATATATTAAAAGGGGTATTACGCCTTGGCTTTTTCTTTGGACAGAATAAGGAATTTCTGCATAGTCGCTCATATTGATCATGGCAAATCAACTTTAGCGGACAGACTTTTAGAACTTACAAGTTCTATTTCTGCCCGTGATATGGAAAATCAAATACTTGACAGTATGGAGCTCGAGCGCGAACGCGGTATAACTATAAAAGCGCACGCCGTAACGCTCTACTATAAGGCGGACGACGGAAAAGAGTATGAACTTAATCTTATTGACACTCCGGGACATGTTGATTTTAACTACGAGGTTTCTCGCTCCCTTGCCGCCTGCGAAGGCGCCGTGCTTATAGTTGACGCTTCGCAGGGCGTTGAAGCGCAAACCCTTGCCAACACCTATCTGGCGGCTGATCACGGACTTGAAATATTGCCTGTCATAAATAAAATTGATTTGCCGAGCGCCGATCCCGAAAGAGTAAAAAGAGAAATTGAAGATATTATCGGCATACCCGCTGATGAAGCGCCTCTCATTTCGGCAAAAACAGGTCAAAACGCAAAAGATGTTCTTGAGATAATAGTTAAAAATGTGCCGGCTCCGAAGGGTGACAGAACAGCGCCTCTTAAAGCTCTTATTTTCGACTCCTATTATGACGCGTATAAAGGCGCCATAGTTTATTTCCGTGTGATGAGCGGAAAAATAAAATGCGGTGATAAAATCCGTATGATGGCTACCGGCGCCGAATTTGAGGTTGTAGAACTCGGCAGAAAGAGCGCTACCGCAATGGTGCCGTGCGATACGCTTGAGGCGGGTGAAGTAGGTTACCTCGCCGCTTCAATTAAAACAGTCAGCGAAGCGCGAGTGGGCGACACGGTAACATTAGCTGAAACACCTGCCGCAGAACCGCTTGAAGGCTACCGCAGCGTGAAACCGGTTGTGTTTTGCGGAATTTATCCGGCTGACGGAGCAAAATATCCGGATCTGCGCGAGGCGCTCGAAAAATTACAGCTCAATGACGCTTCCCTGCTGTATGAGCCTGAAACATCACAGGCGTTAGGATTCGGTTTCAGGTGCGGATTTTTAGGACTTCTGCATATGGAAATAATCGAAGAGCGATTAGAGCGTGAATATAATCTTGACATAATTACAACAGCACCGAGCGTTCAGTATGAATTCCGTCTGACTAACGGAGAAACGATTATGGTTGATAATCCAACAAATTATCCCGATCCGGCGACTATTTACGAAGCGCTTGAACCGGTGTCAAATGTAAACATTTACGCTCCTCAGGATTATGTCGGAACGATAATGCAGCTTTGTGAGGACAGAAGAGGCACATATATCGATATGAAATATGTCGGTGACAGGGTTGATATTCATTACATTATGCCTACCGGAGAAATAGTTTACGATTTCTTTGACGCGTTAAAATCGCGCACAAAAGGTTATGCAAGTTACGATTATGAGCCCGCGGGGTACCAAAAATCAAATCTTTGCAAACTGGATGTCATGCTGGCGGGCGAAACGGTTGACGCGCTTTCATTCATAGTACACAGCTCCAATTCCTATGCGAGAGCAAGAAAAATCGCCGAAAGGCTCAAAGAATATATTCCGAGACAGCTTTTTGAGGTTCCGGTACAGGTAGCCATCGGCGGAAAAATAATTGCAAGGGAAACAGTTAAAGCATTCAGAAAAGATGTGCTTGCAAAATGTTACGGCGGAGATATATCCAGAAAGAAAAAATTACTTGAAAAGCAAAAAGAAGGCAAAAAGAAAATGAGAAAGCTTGGCAGTGTTGAAGTGCCTAAAGACGCATTTATGGCAGTACTTAAGCTTGATGAATAAGGTGACTCGTATGACCGGCGATATAAAAACGGCATTGCACAAAAGAATAATTATGTCGCTTTACGCATTAGTATCAACCATAGCCGTCCTGGTTTCAGTCTTTACTGCCGGTTCGGCAGTAAATAAAAAAAACGATGTGACGGCAACAAAGAAAAACAATTCATCAAAAGCAGCTTCACCTACCGATGATAGGACCGAAATGGTCACTCGAGGTGAGTATACTCTGGATGCGAATTACAAAAGGCTTTTACTCGTAAACGCAAATAATCCTTTACCGGAAGATTACAAATACGGCTGGAACCTGACAAAAATCGATTCAAAATACCATAATGGTCAGTTAGATCAGATTGATGCCGGCATTTGGCCTTATATGAAAGCAATGATAGAGGCGGCATGGAAAGACGGCGTAGACCTTAAAGTATGGTCGCCATACCGGTCTTATGATACGCAAAGAATACTTTTTTACAACCGCGTTAAGAAAGAAAACGGCGATGAGGCAAAAGCTGCGACAGCAGTGGCAAGACCGGGAACGAGCGAACACAACACCGCTCTATGCGCAGACTTTAATATGGCAAACAGCCGGTTTGAAAATACTGAAATGTTTGACTGGCTGTGCAAAAACGCCGAGGATTACGGTTTTATACTCCGTTATCCGAAGGACCGGATAAATATAACCGGAGTTATGTATGAATCATGGCATTGGAGGTTTGTCGGAATAAATGCCGCCAAAGAGATAAATAATCTAAATGTCACTCTCGAAGAGTATGTTTTAATAAAGAAGTTGAATCCGCAAGACGGTCTTTACAAAGACCCGATTTCACAATAACGCAGTTTTGTTTTGGAGGGTTTGTTTTGGATTTTAAACAGTTTTTCAGTCAGATTAAAGGTAAGCGAATAGCGATGTGCGGTATAGGCATCAGCAATACCCCGCTTATTATGAACTTTTTAAAACAAGGAGCCAGAGTTATTGCCTGCGACAGAAGAGAGAGAATTCAAGTGGGCGAGCTGGCAGACAGGCTTGAAGCCGCCGGCGCAGAGCTTAAGCTCGGAGAAGATTATCTTGATAATCTTGAGGTGGATATTATCTTCCGTACACCCGGTATGAATTTTCATCTTGAGGAGCTTGAGCGTGCAAGAAAGCGAGGCATTGCGGTAACAAGCGAAATGGAAGTGTTTTTTGACCTATGCCCCGCCACTATTTTCGCCGTAACCGGGTCAGACGGTAAAACAACCACAACAACCCTTATTGCCAAAATGCTTGAAACGGAAGGAAAGACCGTTCATATTGGCGGTAATATCGGAAATCCTCTTTTGCCTGAAATCGAAAATATAAAATCGGAGGATTTTGTTGTTGTAGAACTCTCGTCTTTCCAGCTTATATCAATGAGGAAAAGCCCGGATGTTGCTGTTGTCACAAATGTATCACCTAACCATCTTGATGTTCATAAGGATATGGATGAATATGTCGAAGCAAAGAAAAACATTTTGCTTCACCAAAACGCTTTTTCCCGCACCGTACTTAACCGCGACGATCCGATAACGGAAGGGTTCCGAAAGGATGTAAGAGGTCAAAGCTTGGGTTTCAGTATGAACAGAAGGCTCCATAACGGCGCCTGGCTCGACGATGAAGGCGATCTTCATATGGCTTACCGCGGCGTTGATGTTCCGGTTATCAACCGCAAAGAAATCGCCGTAATAGGTGACCATAATGTTTCAAACTATTTAGCGGCAATTACCGCGGTTTGGGGATATGTCGGTGTTGACAGTATATGTAAGGTTGCGCGTGAATTCGGTGGCGTTGAACACAGAATAGAGCTTGTGCGCGAGCTCGACGGAGTTAAATACTATAACGACTCAATTGCTTCAAGTCCTACACGCACTATTGCGGGACTTAAAGCATTTGATGATAAAGTAATTCTTATAGCCGGCGGATATGATAAGCATATACCCTTTGAGCCGTTGGCTCCCTATATAACGGAAAAAGTCAAAAAGCTGTTTCTTTGCGGTGCTACCGCAGAAAAGATAGAAAAGTGCGTGCGTGATTACAAGGATTATAAGGGCGAACCCGAAATAGTAAGGTGTGAAAATTTAGACGAGGCTGTGCGGTTGGCTCATAAGACCGCCCAAAGCGGCGATATCGTCACTCTCTCCCCCGCGTGCGCCAGCTTTGACGCATTCCCTAACTTTGTGGCAAGGGGCAACTACTATAAGGACTTGGTAAATAAACTGTAATGGATATTAAACGCTTACTGAAGGACTTAACAGCAGCTACCGGAATAGGAAATATAAAAGAAGCTACCGAAGTTGCGGCAAAGTATTTATCAGATTTCTGTGAAGTTTCATACACTGATAATCTTGGCTTAATTGCTGAAATTAAAGGCAAACGGGATTATTCGATTTTGTTTGAAGCTCATATAGACCAGGTAGGCTTTATCGTAACGGATGTTGACGACAAGGGATTTTTGACCGTGGCAACCTGCGGAGGAATTGACCTTCGTGCACTTCCGTCAAGGCAGGTGAATATTCACGGCAGTAAAAAGGTAAGAGGCGTATTTTGCTCTACCCCTCCCCACCTGTCGGAAGATGATGTTACCTTTGAAAAAATATCGGATATTAAAATTGATTCGTGTCTTGGAAATAAAGCTTGTGAAATCATATCTGTCGGCGACTATGTCACATTCGCAACAGATATATGCGAGCTTAAAGGAAACAAAGTGTCTGCTAAATCGCTTGATGATCGAGCGGGCGTTGCTGTTCTTATTGAGCTTGCCTCACGCTTTAAAGACAAGCAACCGCCGGTAAATCTCATTTTCTGCCTGTCGGATATGGAGGAATTGGGGCTCAGAGGTGCTAAAACTTCAGCGTTCGCGGCTTTTCCAAACGAGGCTATCGCAATAGATGTAAGCTTTGCTGACGGACCGGATATAAAGCCGACAGAGTGCGGCAAAATGGGAAGCGGAGCTATGATAGGCATATCTCCCGTACTTGACCGCGATATAACAAATAAGCTTATAAGTCTTGCGGCGGATAATAATATCCCCTACCAAACCGAGGTTATGGGGAAAACAACCGGCACTGACGCCGATATCATATCAATAACAAAATCAGGAATTAGAACAGGGCTTGTTTCAATTCCTCTTCGCAATATGCACACCGATTGTGAAATAATATCATTGTCGGATATAAAAAGTGTTTGTGACCTTCTGGAATGTTATGCAGAGGCGGTGAACTTAAATGACTGAGCTTTTAAAAAGGCTCGCCACTCTTGACGGCACATCAGGTGATGAAAGTGCAGTAAAGGATTTCATCGTCAAAGAAATATCACCCTACTGTGAATATGAAACGGATGCGCTCGGCAACATTATTGCCTTTAAAAGAGGTAATAAATCTCCCAAAAAGAAAATAATGCTTGACGCCCATATGGACGAAGTAGGGCTGATAATAACCTCTTTTACAGACGACGGATTTCTTCGCTTTAAAACAATCGGCGGAATAAACACCTCCGCATTGATGTTCAAAAGGGTTAAAGTCGGCGGAAGTATTAACGGTATAATAAGCGGCAAGCCGATACACCTGACAAGCGGTGATGAGAGCAAAAAGCTGCCTAAAGCTGACGAGCTTTACATTGATATAGGCGCCGCTTCTAAAGAAGAAGCCCGCAGCTGTGTCATCGAGGGTGACAGAGCTGTTATGGTATCTGATTTCACCGAAAATTATGACAAAATAATATCCAAGGCGCTTGATGACCGCATAGGTTGCGCCATACTGATAAAATTGATAAAAGAATATGATGATTACGATTTCACTGCCGTTTTCTCGGTACAAGAGGAGATCGGGCTTCGCGGCGCCAGAGTTGCGGCATTCAATGTTGATCCTTATGCCGCAATAATAATAGAAGGAACCACCGCCGCTGATATAGCGGATGTGCCTGAGGACAAGTCGGTTTGCTCTTTAGGGGACGGAGCCGCCGTGTCATTTATGGATAAGGCTACCGTCTATGACCGAGAATACTATTATGCCGCTTTAAACAGCGGTATCGCCGTTCAACCCAAGCGCGCGGTGGCGGGAGGTAACAACTCAGGTGCCGTTCATCTTTCGCGCGATGGTGTAAGAACGATAGCAGTAAGTGTTCCTTGTCGCTATATACACTCTTCAAGCTCAGTAGCAGACAAGCATGATATTGCGGCAGCTTACGAGCTTTGCAAATATATGATAAATTATATCGCCGATGATTAACAGAATATACGAAGTACCACATTGGGAAAACCCGAGTGCCGAAATGATAAAAATACAAAATCATTTTGATACCTATCCCGATATTGCCCAGCTGTTTCTTCAAATTGATAGCGGAGCCTTAATTCTTTTGCTTGACCGTGATTTGATAATAAGCGGTGATATACAAACTGACGAAATTAAAAAATTTATATGTTTTTTGCGCCCGGTATCGATATTTTCAAGCAGTGATAATCTTAAAAAGCTTTTTTTGAAATTTGAAGAAGTGAATGTTCTGATTTGTGAAAGACCAAACACAATTCTGGGCAGCAAAAGGTTCTGTGATGAACTCTCAAGCCGTGAAATATACGATATACTTGATGTGGATGAGTTCGTTCTGCCGCCTTATGATAAATTTGCAACAGATTATTGCCGCCGGCTTAATCACGGCAAAATCAAGGTTTTTGCAAAAAAAGATAAATGCGCGGCGATAACGCTTGAAACTGATAATTACAGAATGCTTATGGGTATTGCGTCAAAACAAAGAGGTCTCGGCGGCGCCTTGCTTGGTTACGCCGCGTCAGGGGACAAGCCGGTATTATGCGTGGCACGGGATGAGCTTGTGCCTTTCTACATTAAATTCGGCTTTGTGCCTTTGTATAAGGCAGGATATTGGAGGAAATAACTTGAATTTTTGGAGCATTGACAAGAAGCTTGATTTGTTAGATAAAGAAGCTTTAAATACTTGCAAGACTGCTTTCGAAAGAATAGAAAAAATAAGCGAATATAATCAGCAAAAAGTATTATCCGCATTTATAAACTGCGGTGTAAGCGAAATGCATTTAGGCCTTTCTACAGGTTACGGATATGATGATGTCGGAAGAGACACGCTTGATAGGGTTGTTGCAAAAGCTTTCTGTGCTGAGGACGCACTTATACGCCACAGTTTCGCATCGGGTACGCATACACTTTCAGTAGCTCTGTTCGGCATTCTGCGCCCCGGCGATACCGTTTTAGTGCTTACCGGCAGACCGTACGACACAATAACCGGAGTTTTCGGTATTGATAAAAAAACCGACGGTTCTCTTAGAGATTTCGGAGTGCATTACGAGCAGGTAGCGCTTTTGCCGGACGGCAGACCCGATTTATGTGAAATCGAACACCGTATTGCAGGCAAGAAATATAAAATGGCTTACATACAGCGCTCACGCGGATACAGTCAGAGAAAAAGTCTTTTAATTAAAGATATCGGTCTGTTATGCGACACTGTTAAAAAAATATCTCCCGATACTGTAATAATGGTTGATAACTGCTACGGCGAATTTGTTGAAACAAAAGAGCCTACCGAAGTAGGCGCAGATTTAATGGCGGGATCGCTGATTAAAAATCCGGGTGGAGGAATAGCCCCCGGGGGTGGATATATTGCCGGCAAAAAAAAGTATATAGAGATGTGTTCACACCGGATGACCTGTGCGGGCGTAGGGCGTGAAATAGGCGCTACTCTCGGACATAACAGAGAGCTTTATATGGGGTTCTTCGCGGCTCCTCACACAACGGGCGAAGCGCTCAAAACAGCTGTTTATGCTTCGGCGCTTTTCAGCCTTTTAGGATATGAAACAAGTCCTGCCGCAAATGAGGACCGCGGCGATATTATAGAGATAATTAAACTCAAGGAGCGCAATGCACTTATTGCCTTTTGTCGGGGACTTCAGTCCGGATCCCCGATTGACGCCGCCGCTATTCCCACTCCGGCGCAAATGCCCGGGTATACTGACGAAGTTATTATGGCGGCAGGAGCATTTACTGGCGGCGCTTCAATAGAATTGTCTGCCGACGCACCGCTTCGCGAACCGTTTTGTGTTTATATGCAGGGCGGCATTAACTTTTACAGTGCGAAGGTCGGCGTTATGCTCGCCGCAAACAACCTTATAAACGATTACAAAAAAAGGAGGAAAAATAATGCAGAAGATATTTGAAGGCAAAGTTTACGATATGATAAAAAAGCCGGATGGTTTGGTTTTTTCCTACCTTGAAGATGTAATCGACGAAAATGTTTTGGTAAAATTCAAGATGCTTGACGCTAAATCGGGCATAATAACAGATATAGCAAAGAATGTCTATTTGCTCACTAAATTCGGCAGCAATTACAAGCCGGCTGTTAATTTATGCGATAACTTCATTACCGTTAAGGCAATAAATCTACCCAGTGGCAAGCTGTTTTTATGCGAAAAGTCAGGCAACTGCTATTTACTTGACTCTGACGGCTCGGTTCTATGGAACGGAATTATCATTTATCACGAGGACCCACCAAGCGATATTGCACTTTACGATAACTGCGTTTGGGCAAGCTTTGATAAAAGCAATGTGCTTATTCGCTTTAATATAGTTTCAATGCGGGAGGAGCTTCGTATCGGGGGAGAAAAATCACCGTTTTGCCGGCCTAAAGGTTTATTTATTGAGGGTAACACAGCCATTGTCAGCAATGTAGGCTCAAAAAGTCTTACAAAAGTAAATCTCAGTACATATGCAGTAAGTGAGTATTATGAATTCACACAAAGCGTTAAAAGCTATATAAAAGTAGGCGTTTACGAATTCGTATTGCTTGAAAACGGCATATTTTCATTTTAACGGATGTGATACCTTTGAAAAATGTCTTTGAGCGTATTTATGAAACGGTAAAAAAAATACCGGAGGGTAAAGTTGCAACTTACGGTCAAATTGCTTTTGCGGCAGGGAACGAGCATTGGGCACGGGTTGTCGGATATGCGCTTCATGTAAATCCCGATCCCGCAAACATAAAATGTTATCGCGTTGTAAACCGAAACGGAAGAATATCACCCGCGTTTGTGTTCGGCGGCGAAAACCGTCAACGAAAACTGCTTGAAGCTGAAGGAGTATTTGTAAATAAAGACGGCATTGTTGACCTTGAAAAATACTTGGTGGATACATTTATCCTGATGATGTGAGGAATGATAATATGCTTGAAAAAACTATCGTTTTAAAGGACTTTAACTCAGTAAAAGAATTTGTTGAAATTGCTAACAGCGAGCCGTACGACATTGAGCTTATGTACGGCAAATATACTGTTAACGCAAAATCTATTATGGGAGTATTCAGTCTTGATCTTACAAAACCCGTAGTATGCGTAGCTCACTGCGATACCCCCGGAGAGTTTTTAAGAAAAGTAAGAAAATTCATTTACGAAGGAAAGTAAACTTTTCAATGGATACTAAACAACTTATAAAAAGACTGGTAGAGTACGATTTCCGCGATATGAACGATCGCCAGTTTGAAGCTGTCACAACCGTCAACGGTCCCCTTTTAGTACTTGCCGGTGCGGGGAGCGGAAAAACTACCGTTCTTGTTAATCGAACAGCCTATCTGATTAAATACGGAAATGCCTACAAAGCAGATTATCCTCCCGTTCTGACCGATGAAGAAATCAATTCGGCGAGGAACTATATTGAAGGCAAAGATGATTATTTACCGGAGGGCGCTTATGCGGTAAATGCGCCTCATGACTGGGAAATCCTTGCCATAACATTTACAAATAAAGCGGCTGACGAATTGAAAAGCAGGATTTCCGCGAAGCTCGGAAGCTTGTCCGACAATATATGGGCGGGAACTTTTCACAGCGTTTGCGGCAGAATACTACGCCGTAATGCCGAATTGATAGGCTACTCTTCAAATTTCACAATATACGATACCGACGATCAAAAACGGGTGATAAAAGACATAGTAAAAACCTCCGGCGTTGACGAGAAAATGTTTCCTTTAAAGTCAGTTTTATCGGTAATATCCCATGCAAAGGACTCGCTTATATCCCCTGAGGAATTCGAAAATACAACAGGAAGCGATTACAGAAATAAAACCATAGCGGCAATTTACAAAGAATATCAAAAAAAGCTTAAGTCAGCTAACGCTATGGATTTTGACGATATGATTGCAAATACTGTTTTACTGTTTAATGAAAGTCCTGATACGCTTGACTATTACGCCTGCAGGTTCAAATATATAATGGTGGACGAGTATCAGGACACAAATCACGCGCAATATGAGCTTGTAAGGTTGCTGGCAAGCGTACATAAAAATCTTTGTGTTGTGGGCGACGACGACCAAAGTATTTACCGTTTCAGAGGAGCTACAATTGAAAACATATTAAGCTTCGAGGAAACCTTTAAGGGCGCAAAAACCATAAGGCTTGAACAAAACTACCGTTCCACAGGCAATATTCTTGCCGCCGCAAATAAGATTATATCAAACAATCTCGGAAGAAAAGGAAAAACGCTCTGGACTGACAGCTCAGACGGAGCGCATATATCGGTATATGTTGCCTCAAGTGAACAGGACGAGGCAAAGTTCGTTGCTGACAAAATACTTAAAAACAAAGAAAAAGGCGACAGTTTTAATGAAAACGCCGTTCTTTACCGTATGAATGCACAGTCCGCAGGCTTTGAAAATGTATTCGCGCGTTCGGGTATACCGTACAGGATAATCGGAGGTATGCGTTTTTACGAACGTAAAGAAATCAAAGATATACTTGCTTACCTTTGCGTTATAAATAACCCCGCCGATGACTTACGCCTTACCCGCATAATAAACGAACCTGCTCGCGGAATAGGCGTCACCACAGTAAATAAGCTCGGAAATATTGCCTTTGCAGAAAACACGAATATACTGAACATATTAGGAAGGGCGGATAATTATCCGATAATTTCAAGGTCCGCTTTAAAGCTTAAAAGCTTTTACTCGATAATAAATGAGCTTATCATACTTAAAGAAAGTATGAATATCACTTCCCTTCTGGAAAATCTTTTGGAAAAAACCGGCTATAAAAATGCGCTTATAATTGAAAACACCGATGAGTCAAGGGAACGCCTTGAGAATATAAAAGAATTTTACAATACGGTGAGTCTTTACGAACAGGAAAATGAAAATCCATCACTGTCCGCTTTTTTAGAAGAGATTGCCCTTGTAAGTGATATTGATTCGCTTGATAACACCGAAGATCGCGTAACGCTTATGACAATTCATTCCGCAAAAGGACTTGAGTTTAAAAATGTATTCTTAGTAGGAATGGAGGAAGGAATTTTTCCGGGAATGCAGTCGCTGTACGCGGGACCTGATGAAATTGAGGAAGAAAGGCGGCTCGCGTATGTTGCAATAACGAGAGCTAAAGAAAACCTCACAATAACCCGCGCTAATACCCGTATGCTTTACGGCTCAACCGGCAGAAATCTTCCGTCACGGTTTTTAAGAGAAATACCCGAAGAGTTTTGTGATATAAGTGAATCACAGTCCCAGTTTTACGGATACTCCGGAAGACTGCGATCGTCAGGCAAATATGAAAACAATAATGCTTACCGTTATGAAAGTAAAAAGTATCAAAAGTATTCATCGCATATAAACGCACCTTCAGAAAAGCCAACGGAAAAAACTTATTATTCACCCGGTCAGACAGTCCTGCACAATGTCTTTGGCAAGGGTATGGTCGTCTCGGCAAAGCAAATGGGCAATGATACTCTTTTAGAAATAGCCTTTGAAGATGTGGGCACAAAAAAACTTATGGCAAACTTTGCAAAACTTAAAATTTTATAGCTTTAGGAGAAACAATATGAACATATCTACCGCCGCCGTCAAATCCACGGCAAAAACCGCACTGAAAGGCGGTTACCTTAAAAATTTTGCAGCTTCAGCCATCTATGTTTTTGCTTTTTTGGTTTGCTTATCCTGCTACGGTGTTTTAAGCTCTGTTTTGGGAATATTTGCGGCATTCATATTCTTAATAGTCGCCTTGATATTCCTTATCATTCCTCTTACTTTGGGATTTATATACTTTACCGTACGCCTTATTTTTACTAAAGCCACCGAGCCGGTACTGATGTTTAAGTATTTCTCAAATTCTAAAGACTATATCCGCTCACTGCGTTTTGCGTTTCCGCTACTCGGAAATGCAATTTTCAGCGGTTTCCTGCTCTTTTTACCGGCGTTCGCTGTAGACTTAATTGCAAACGGTACGGTCTTCAAACTTTTTTCTGCTGAAATTCCGCTTTGGGTGTCAAGCTTATGGAGCATTTCTGCGGTTTTGAAGGTTCTGGCGGGTCTGTGCCTTATAGTTGTTATGCTTAAATACTATCTTGCGCCGTTTTTGCTTGTAGCGGATGAAAATATGGATCCCCTCCCGGCTATGCATATGTCTAAAATAATTTCCTCCGTAACGAAAAGAGATTTTATCTGGCTTGTTTTGAGTGTTTTCCCGTTAATATCAGCTTGTATCTTTTTAATACCCGATATCTTTGTATTTCCTTATTTTGCAACGCTTTATTGTGTGCATTGCAGATTTGCGGTTGCTTCATACAATAAAAGCGTTGACAACATCAGTCAAAAGAGCATCCCGAGTTTTGAGGTGATTTGATGAAAAGCAATATTGTATCAAGAATGCTTTACATTTTGGCGGCACTTATAATCCTTACCAACACGGTGTTTTCAATAATAAACTCACTGCGACCAGATATTTCAGATTTGCCTGAAGGTAAGTTTTTAACATCCACCACCTCGCCCGGCGGCACTTCAAAGGTTAATTTTTATATTGTAAAAAACAGTCTCGGAAGCGCAATAAGGGGCGAAAAAGTTAAGGACGGAGAAAAATCCAATATTTATTGGCAGACAAACACCGACAAAGTAGACACCGTTTGGGTTGACGAATACGGAATCTACATAAATGAAATCCCGCTGAATATAAAAACGGATAAATTTGATTCACGCAGAGGTACCGCTATTTTCAGTGATGGCGTTTTAGCGGAGAATATAGCTGAAAATGAATAAAAATGATATCGTAACCTTCAATATAACCGATTATACCGCCGAAGGCTTAGGTGTCGGTAAATATAATGGTATCGCGGTTTTTGTGCCGCAAACGGCAATCGGAGATACCGTAAAGGTAAAAATAGTAAAAGTCAAGCCTAACTTTGCATATGGCGTAGTGCTTGAAAATATAAAGCCATCGTCCGACCGTATCAACAACGACTGTATGTACTTCGGCAAATGCGGCGGCTGTGTTTTCAGACATATAGACTATGCGGCAGAATTAGAGTTTAAAAAACAAAGGGTTTATGAATCAATAAAGCGTATAGGCGGTATTGATATGCCTTGCCGCGAAATAGTCGGGAGCAAATTTTCTGACTGTTACCGGAACAAAGCCCAATTTCCTTTTTCTCCTACCTGCGAGGTCGGCTTTTTTGCCCCGCGTTCTCACAGAGTAATACCAATTAAAAATTGTCTGCTGTTGCCTGATAAATTAAACCGAATTGCCGAATATGTATCGGATTTTATAGAAGAAAAGCAAATCCCCGTTTATAACGAAGAAACCGGTGAAGGACTTGTCAAACATTTGTATCTGCGACAAGGCGCAATCTCCGGCGAAATAATGGTTGTACTCGTGATAAACGGAGATGACATGCCGTATTCGGATGTCCTCACCGATAAGCTCTTATATATGGTAGGCAACAGCATTAAAAGCATACAGCTCAACATCAATAAAAAGCGTAATAATGTTATTTTAGGCGATAAAAATATTGTGTTGTATGGCGACTCATACATAACTGACACTCTGTGCGGCATAAAAGTGCGGCTTTCTCCTTTTACCTTTTATCAGGTAAATCACAATATGGCTGAAAAGCTATATAAAAAAGCTACAGAGTATGCAAATCCAATCGGTAAGTCGGTAATTGACCTTTACTGCGGCGCAGGTACTATAGGGCTTCAAATGGCAAATCAGGCAAAAAAAATCATCGGTGTTGAAATAGTACCTGAAGCTGTAAAGGACGCTAAGAAAAATGCTTATGATAACGGCATTGAAAACGCAGAATTTATCTGTGGGGACGCGAAATTTGCGGCGGAGCAGTTAGCGGCGAACAATACCGTTGCCGATGTAATAATATTAGACCCGCCCAGAAAGGGTTGCGCGGAAGAACTGTTACATACTGTGGCAAACGGTTTTTCACCGCAAACTATAGTCTATGTTTCATGTGACCCCGCTACGCTTGCAAGAGATATTAAAATCTTAAACTCACTTGGCTACACGCTGAAGGACTATACCGTATTTGATATGTTTCCCCGAACTGCGCATGTCGAGACAGTATGCTTACTTTGCAAGCAATGAATTTGCCGGTTGGGCATAAGGCGCAAATCAATTATGGAGAGCAACGAGAAATCATGCGCAAAGCGCAAATCATGATGCAAAGCGTCAAAACTTGATTTTCGGAGGAAAACATGTATTATTCAGCAATCGGATTACTTGCAATTCTGATTCTCGTAATCGAAAACAATGATATACTGTTTAAGCGCAAGAAAAACACGGAGCTCCCCGTTTGGCGAGCGTTCCGGAGATTTCTGCTTGCGGTTTTAGCTTATTATTTCACGGATATGCTCTGGGGAGTTTTGGAAAGCCGAAAAATGGCTGCCCTGCTATTTGTTGATACTTCAATCTATTTTGCAGCTATGGCATTCGGTATTCTCTTATGGACGCAATATACGCCTATTTGAATAAAAAAAGTGCTTATGGCGTCTTTCTTATGTACGCCGGTCGCGTTTTTTTCTCGGCGGTTGTTTTTCTCACCGTATTAAACATCTTTACGCCGATACTTTTCAGTATTGATGAAAACTGCATGTATCACGCCGGCTTATCGAGATATTTACTGCTTATAGTACAGATTGTACTGTTGCTTTTATCATCATTGAATTCTTTTGTCCATATGTACAAAAGAAACTACGCCTCGGTAAAAAGATATCGTACACTTGCGTTCTTCGGTCTGATAATGGCGATATTCCTGACAATTCAGCTATGGTTCCCGTATCTGCCGTTATACACGATTGCATATATGGTCGGCACCTGTCTGTTACATACTTTCGTTGTAAACGATGAAAAGGAAGAGTATAAGTACAAGCTTGAAAAAGCATTTGAAAGAGAAAAGCTGCATTTTAAAGAGCTTAAATCAGCGCAGGCATTAGCCCACCAAGACGCTCTTACGGGCGTAAAAAACAAGCTTGCATATATTGAGGCAGAGGAGAAAAAGGACCTTGAGATCAAAGAGGGCAACGCGGGCGAATTTGCAATAGCCGTATTCGATATAAACGAGCTTAAGATGATAAACGATAAATTCGGTCACGAAAAAGGAGACAAAATCATTATTCACGCTTCTGAAACTATTTGTAATCACTTCAAGCACAGTCCTGTTTTTCGTATCGGTGGCGACGAATTTCTTGTTTTGCTTGAAAAAACGGATTATCAGAACCGAAATGAACTCAAAAATAGTTTTAAAGAGTTGATAAAAAACTCTGACAGTGCGGACAAAGTTATTATTTCTATCGGTATGTCGGATTATATTTCGGGTAAAGACAGTTGCCTTAACGATGTGTTTGTACGGGCTGATCAACTTATGTCCCGCAACAAGAGCACAATGAAGAGCAAATAGAAATCGGGTGTTATTATGGCTTCAAGTAAAGAATATATGTTTTTCATACTCGATCAGCTCTGTCAGTTAGACGGTATATCCTATCGTGCCATGATGGGCGAATATGTTTTGTATTACAAAGGTAAGGTTTTCGGAGGAATTTATGACGACAGATTTTTAGTGAAACAAACCAAGTCTGCAAGAGACCTTTTGCCTAATGCGCCCCTTGAATTTCCGTATGAGGGCGGGAAAGAAATGCTGCTTGTAGACAATATTGACGACAAGGAATTTCTTTGCAAGCTTATTGAAGCAATCCATAAAGAACTGCCTTAACAATCGTTTCAACAATATAACAATTCAAGCAAAGAGGTTTTAAAAAGCAAAATGCGATACATCAAAACAGTTAAGTTGAAAGACGGTATCGATTGTATTATAAGAAACGGTACCGAGGATGACGCCAAAGCCGTACTCGACATATTTAAAAAGACTCATAAACAGACCGATTTTCTGCTTTCGTATCACGACGAAATAAAATTCACCGAAGAAGATGAGCATAAATACTTAAAGGAAAAAGCCGAAAGCGAAAAGGAAATTGAGCTGTTGGCTATTATTGAAAACAATGTCGTCGGTTCTGCGGGAATTGAAATTATAGGCAAGCAGTTCAAATTGTCCCACCGAGCTGAATTCGGAATAAGCGTTGACAAGGCGTATTGGGGATTCGGGATAGGCTCGGCTCTGACCGCCGCGTGTATAGACTGTGCAAAAAAAGCCGGTTATTCACAACTTGAGCTGAATGTTGTATCTGAAAATGAAGCGGCTGTAAATCTTTATAAAAAATTCGGTTTTATTGAATTTGGAAGAAATCCCAAAGGTTTCAAGACGCGCACTTCCGGCTATCAGGAAGTAGTGTATATGCGTTTGGAATTGTAGGGCGGAAGGAAGAATATATGGAAAAATTTAAGGATGAGAACATAGTTGTTATCAGCAAACCCGAACCGCCTTCCTGCGGCGGAACCGTCTCCACGCTCGATAAAAGCGCACCAAAAACAATAAAATCAAACGATATGACACTGTTTTCAGTGATATCAAAAATAAACATAAACTCCACCCCTCCAGAGGGAAAGCCTGCATTAAATTATGTTCATGCCTTTGCGGTAAAAGGCACTGCAGGTACATTTTTATTTTTTGATGCTCATAATTATTTAAATGTGAGCACATCGTATTGGTTGTTTACAGATGAAAATATTTTTTACACGCTTAACAAATTTGTGCAAAAATACGACATTGCAAAACAAAACGGATACCACTCCACTACTCACGGATTACCTGATAATTTCGGCGGTGCTGTAAATATTAAATACTCAAGCGGCGAGAAAATAAGCTTTTCTGATAATCAAACGCCCATAATCTCGGTTGAGGCGGGAAACGAGATTGCCGAAATGTTTAACAATTTTTCAAAAATCAGTAAAATAAAACTGCCGGATACATCAAATCTCAAAGAAATTGATTATTACGAAGAGCGAAAAGGCGGATTTACAGAGGCTAAGCTGCTTTTAAACTCTGACGGTACGGCTACAAATAAAAATACATCAAAATATGATAACAAAATATATGAAAGTGAAAATACGGTTGACAAAGATACTGTCCTGTCAATTAAACAAACCATAGAAAACAAGGGTATGCTTGCCTGGAAATCATTACCAAAAAGCGCCTATACAGGCAGTGAAAAGAAAAAAATAGTATTTGTCTTCGAAGATAACACTTCCGTATCAGTACATAACGATCTACTTCTTCCCTACGAGGTATCAAGCGGATTCTTTGATATTGAATTTATTTTGACAACATAAAACTGAAAGGCAAAAAAATGAAAAATTATTTTTCGATTGTAAAAGATAAGAAAGACATCTATACGGTAGCCGAAATCAACGCAAACATCTTTAATCTTAAGTGTTTGGGCGTTTTAACGCTTGTGTGTGTTTTGACCGAAACGCTTAATGAACTGCGCATTTTTACGGTAGAAAAGAAATTGATGCTTCCTATGATGATTGGGATTACAGCTATTCTTTTAGTGCCGATTTCGGTATATATCATTCATGATCTGGCGCTTAAAAAAACGCCCTCCGTTCTTCAATGGAAAGGACTTAAACTACTCATAATTCTCGCAACATATATAGCGTTTTTGGTGCTCTGCGTTATACTGTCTTTCCATGCGGTTTTAGTAATGATTGTGCCTGTGCTTATGACCGCGCAATATCGCTATAATAAGAGGTTTTCACTCTGGGTGGCAATCGGCTCAATATTATTGGTTCCGATATCTATATACGGTTCATTTTTCTTCGGAGTTCCGGACAGAAACCTGATAAAAGGCGCTTTAAATGAGGCCGAATCTCTTATAATCGCAAACAGGTTTAAGATATACTCCTCAAAACGCATGATAGAAATACTTTTCCATTATGTAATTCCTGAAATTCTTGAAATGGTTACCGTAATAATTCTCGCCACCGGTATTTCAAAGCGCAACGCCCGTATGCTTGACCGGCAGGAAAACCTTATGCGGGTTGCAAAAGAGGAAATGGAAAAGCGCAACCAGCTGCAGATAAAAGTAATTGAGGATCTTGCCAGCGTAATTGAGACGCGTGATATAGGAACAGGTGAACATGTAAAACGAACAAAGAAATATGTAGGTATACTTGCAAGAGAACTTAAAAAGCTTGATAAATATAAAAATATACTGACCGATGATGCTATAAAAAATATAGAAAGCGCGGCGCCGCTTCACGATGTAGGAAAAATTGCCGTACCGGATCATTTGCTTTTAAAACCCGGCAAGCTTACCGCCGAAGAATTCGAGCAAATAAAAAATCACGCCCAAAAAGGCGGAGAAATGATAAACCATATATTTATAAATATAGCAGATAAGAGTCTGCTTGACAGGGCGTTTAACATTGCTGTCTCGCACCACGAAAAGTGGGACGGAAGCGGATATCCAAACGGTCTTAAAGGTGAGGAAATACCGATTGAAGCACGACTTATGGCAATAGCGGATGTATTTGACGCACTGGTCAGCGACAGAGTTTACAAACAAGCAATACCGGCGGAAGAAGCCTTCAGTATTATTATTGACAATGCCGGCACACACTTTGACCCCGAAATAGTTGACGCTCTGTTATGCGTGAAAGACGAATTTATCAAAGCATCAACGGAGGAATAATTATGTCAGGAATAAAACACAGTATAATATTTAAGCTTTGCAGATTTGTATTTACTTTGATTTTGATTGTGATTTTACTGTTTGCGGGCGTTATCGGGTTCTTATCCGTTACAGAGTATAAGCCTAAAGACCGCGAAAGCATAAGGCTTGACGGAAAAAGTAAAAAGAGCCTCCGTATCGGGGACAGTATCTCCGTACTTTCTTGGAATATAGGTTACGGTGCGTTAGGTGATAATGCCGATTTTTTTATGGATGGCGGCAAGAGCGTTAATACCGCGGATGAAAACAGAGTGAATGATAATATACTTGGCATAACCAGGCAAATCAAATCCATAAATCCGGATGTTATCTTTTTCCAGGAAATTGATAAAAACTCAACGAGAAGCAAACATATAGACGAATATGAGGATATGATTAACTCTTTTAAGGATTACTCATTTTCTTTTGCAAATAATTTTAAAGTTGCGTTTTTACCATATCCCGTGCCTCCGATCGGGAAGGTAGATTCGGGTATTGCTACCGCAAGCGCATTTAAAGTGACTGAATCCGAGCGAATACAGCTTCCAGTTCCTTTTTCCTGGCCTGTTCGTATGGCTAATCTCAAGAGATGCGTTTTAGTATCACGAATACCGATAGAAAACAGCGAAAAAGAGCTTGTATTACTCAATCTCCACCTTGAGGCGTACGACAACGGCAAAGGCAAAATCGCGCAGACAAAAATGCTTGCCGAGCTTTTAAAAATCGAAGATGATAAGGGTAACTATGTAATAGCCGGCGGTGACTTTAATCAGATTTTTTCAACATCAAACAGGCAAGCGTTTGCCGTTAAAAAAGGTATGTGGGAACCCGGTGAAATTGATACAAACGAGTTTGGAGATGAGTGGCAATTTCTGATGGATGAAAGCGTCCCGAGCTGTCGTAGTCTTGACAAGGCATATAAAGGTGCTGACAAAGACTCATTCCAGTATTACCTTATAGACGGGTTTATTGCATCAAACAATTTGCACATAAACTCGCTTAAAACGCAAAATCTTGATTTTGTAAACAGCGACCACAACCCCGTCTTAATAAACATTACACTCAGTGAGGACTGATATTATGAAACAAAAACAAAACATTTTATTACCTGTATTTTCAGCCTTGTTATTCATTCTGCTCACAATTCTTCTTTTAACGGTTGATGTCGCACCGGCCGGTCCTGAAAATGTAGAGGTGGGGCTATCTCATTTTAACGGCGCCGCACACCGATTTTTCGGCAGCAATACCGTATGGTATTTTATAACCGAAACCACAGGGTATACTGCAATAGCTTCCGGAAGTGTGTTTGTGGTTGCGGGGCTTGTGCAGTTAATAAAAAGAAAGAGCTTCCTTAAAGTTGATAAAGAAATTTATGCAGTCGGCGTACTTTATGTTTTACTCGGCATCATTTATGCTCTGTCGAACAAAATAACAATAAACTGCCGCCCGATTTTTGCTCCCGGTGAGAATGTGCCGGAGCCTTCATTTCCTTCTTCGCATACCTTGCTGTCACTTGCCGTTATGGGCAGTGCGATAATGCTTTTAAATAAATACATAAAGAATAAAACATTAAAGCAAATACTCACTTCCCTCTGCGCCGCTATTGCCACCGTTACGGTTATCGGTCGTATTCTATCAGGCGTGCATTGGTTTACCGATATTTTAGGTAGTATATTTTTAACGGTATTTCTGTTATCAATTTTCAGATTATTTATAAATACAAAAGAATAGTATCCCGGAGGGCAATATGGAATTCAGCGGCGCTTATTTACAAACGGCGGACGGAGAAAAGCATTTTGATACCGTGCGTATTTTCAACGAAATTTATAAAGATGTCAACATAGTCAGAATTGAAGGGACGGCAAATTTACCTCTTGACGGTGAGCTTGGCGCGTCATTCGTTTTCGAACCGGGAAACATTGAAAATTATATGTCGGATTACCGGCACACCGAATACTGGTGCAGACCGTTCTTCGGGAACGATTTAAAAGATTTACACGATAATTCACAATGCCTTATATACAAAAAGAACGGCGGCGGCTGGGGTGTTATATTACCTCTTGTTTCAGAAGACTATAAATGCATATTGTGCGGAACTGAGCGCGGTGGCGAGGCGAAGCTTTTTTCCTGGTGTGAAAAGCTTAAAAGCTGTGTGGCGCCGGCGTTCGCATGGGCTGAGGGAGATAATCCGTATAAGCTTATCAGCCGCATAGCAAAAAGAGCGGCACAGTACCTCGGTTTCGGGCTTAAAACCATTGATGAACGCGAATACCCAAATATTTTTGAATACCTCGGTTGGTGCAGCTGGGACGCTTTTGAAATCAGAGTAAGTGAAGAAAAATTGCTTAAAAAATGCGAAGAATTCAAGCTTAAAAACATCCCTGTAAAATGGGTAATAATTGACGATATGTGGGGCGAAGTGCATGAGTTTTACGGCTCAAAATATGAAACCCGTCAAGAAATGTTTGACCTTATGCACAACTCAACCCTTTATGATTATGCGGCGGATCCGGTTCGCTTTCCGGACGGGCTTAAAAAAACAGTGAAAAAAATCAAAGAATACGGATTTTCGGTTGGCGTTTGGCATCCGACCACCGGTTATTGGGCAGGCATTACGAAGGACGGCCCTCTGGCTGAAAGCCAGAAGAACAACCTTCTTACAACCGAATGCGGCTATCTTATACCGTCTTATATGCGGGACAAGGCATACAATTTTTATTCTTCCTTTCACGATTTTCTTAAAAACAGCGGCATTGACTTCGTAAAAATAGACAACCAGAGTATGACGCGCCGTTATTACAAAAAATTTGACAGTGTGGGAAGCGTTTGCAGAAATTTCCACTCGGCTATCGAGCAATCCGTTAAAGAGCATTTCGGAAATGTAATGATAAACTGTATGGGAATGGCAAGTGAAGATATGTGGAACAGAACAGACAGCCCTGTTTCCCGCTGCAGCGATGATTTCCAACCCGAGAACCGTGAGTGGTTTTCAAAGCATATACTGCAGTGCTCATATAATTCTCTTATACAAGGTCAGTTTTACCATGAGGACTGGGATATGTGGTGGACTGATGACGGTCAGGCACTTAAAAACAGTGTTATCCGCGCAATAAGCGGAGGTCCTGTTTATGTGAGCGATAAGCTTAAACGCAGTATAAGGGAAATAATTATGCCGCTTATATTATCAGACGGTAAGATACTTCGCTGTGACCGACCGGCAACACCCACGCGCGACTGCTTAACCGTTGACCCGAGAATTTCCGAACGAATATTTAAGCTTCAAAATATTTGCGGAGACTCAGGTGTTATTGCGACATTTAATCTCAGAAGGGATGACGGAAACGAAAATGGTTTTATAAGCCCTTCAGATGTTGAAGGTATACGGGGCGACGAATTTGCTGTTTACGAACATTTCAGCCGGGAATTTAAGATTATGAAAAGGGATGAAAAACTAAAAGTATCGCTTAAGGATACCGATAAATTCAAGCTGTTTATTGTAGTCCCTCTTGATAAATGCGGTAACTGTGTAATAGGAAGAACCGATAAGTTTATTTCTCCTAAAACAGTAATCAACTTGCCAAATGGCAAAAAGGGGCTCGTTGAAATGGGACCGTTCGCCTATGTTAAAGATAAGAAAATCTACTTTGAAGAATAAAAAAACAAGGCTTTAAGCCTTGTTTTTTTATTCTTTTGTTGTTATCACCGAATAACTGAAAGGATGCAGACAAAGCAGATCATTATCCGGTGCGGTACCAAATATACTTTTAACATTAACAAACTCATCCGGTAATGTGAGATTTACATCTTCCTCGCCGCGATTTACCGCAATAAACACACGATTGCTGCCTTTTTTTCTTATGAAAGCGAAAAGGTCGCCGTTTGCAATAAAAGGTTTAAATTTTCCTTCCTTAAACGCAAGAGACCCGCGCCTTACCTTACCAAGCTTCCTATAAAAATTTAAAAGGTCGGTGTTCTCCGCGCCCCACGGATAAGTGAGTCTGCAAAACGGATCTCCAAAGCCCTCCACACCCGTTTCGTCCCCATAAAAAACGGATGGAACACCCGGCAGAGTGTACTGAAGTATTGCCGCTATCTTAAGCCTTTTTAAACCGAGTAGATACTCCTCTTGTGTAAGGCGGTGTTTTGACTGCCACTCACGGTCACCGGTATAGCAATCCTTACGCCCAAGTACGGTGAGCACCCTTGCCGTATCGTGAGTGCCTATATGATTCATAAGCAAATGAACCGAATCGCAGGGATAATTCTCCATAACATCTTCAACTGCGTTCTGCAATTTTTTTGCGTTAGAATTTCGTACAAAATCTATTATGGCATTTGCAAAAACATAGTTCATTACGCTGTCAAGCTGCCTACCCCGTAAAAACCGGCGGCGTGCGCCGTAGCTTATCTTATTACTTGCATCCTCCCAGACTTCTCCAAGTAAAAACGCTTCGGGATTTTCCTCTTTAATGGCGGTACGGATTTTATCTAAAAAGCTGTCAGGCAATTCGTCTGCAACATCAAGCCGCCAACCCGAAATCCCGGCGCGAAGCCAATGGCGCAGAACTCCGTCCTTTCCCGTGATAAACTCAGAAAACGACTCATTTTCCTCGTTTGTTTCAGGTAGTGAAGGCACTCCCCACCATGCCGCATAATCATCGGGAAACCGGTTAAATTTGTACCAGTTGTGATATTTGCTTGAATAGTCGCGATAAGCGCCGCCTTCCCCATATCTGCCGTATTTATTAAAATAAATACTGTCATCCCCCGTATGAGAAAAGACACCGTCAAGTATTATACCGATACCGTTTTCTTTTGCCTCTTTGCAAAGGTCTTTAAGGTCCGACTCATCGCCTAACATACAATCGATTTTTAAATAATCGGCAGTATTATAACGATGATTGGAATGAGCTTCAAAAACCGGATTCAAATAAATACAGGTAACTCCCAAATCCTTAAGATAAGAAAGCTTTTCTTTTATACCTTTAAGGTCACCGCCGAAATAATCATTACCGAGCGACTTTTTCTCACCGTTCTGCCGGTATTCAGGCTGAGCCGACCATTCTTCACACAGATATCTGTCCTCAGGAATATTGTTTTTCGGCACAGCGGAAGAAAAAAACCTGTCGGGGAAAATCTGGTATATTATTCCTCCCTTAAGCCAATCAGGAGTCTTAAAATCAGACAGATATACCGTTATTTGCCACTTCACGCCCTCGCTTTTTGATACAACGCCTCTGCCGCCGTTTTCTCGGACAACGAAAAACTGCCCGTAATCGCTTGTATATCTGAAATCATACCAGTATAGTCCATCAGGCAAAGTGATATCGGTATCGTAAAAGCGATACCCCTCAAACCATTCGCGAGGTGCAAGCTCTATCTCGTGCATATCACCGCTCCTGTCATCGACTATCCGCAAAAACGCATTGTGGACATGAGCGTCGCTATGAAGCAACAGTCTTATTAAAAGCTTTTCGTTTTCTTTTACCGCACCGTAAGGGCGACGGTATAATACCTTTCTTGAGTCAAAAGGATAATATTGCATATTATTTTACCGGCTTTACATTCCAGATATTTTTTGCATAATCCTTGATTGAGCGGTCAGCCGCAAAAATTCCGGAAGAAGCGATATTTATTAGTGACATTTTATTCCACCTATCGGAGTCGTTATAGATTTCACTTGCTTTTTTCTGTGCCGCACAGTAATCCGCAAAATCAGCAAGCGCCATATAACGGTCAACATTTTTAAGAACATTATATATGTTATCAAATCTCTGACCGCCGAAGCCTGTGCCAATGAAATCAAGAGCCGCACGCAACTCGATATTATTATTATAATATCCGATAGGGGAGTAGCCCTGCTTGCCTATCTGAAGCACCTCAGGTGTACGCATACCGAAAATCAGTATGTTGTCATCGCCGACAGCAGAATGTATTTCTACATTTGCCCCGTCCTCGGTACCAAGCGTTATGGCACCGTTCATCATAAATTTCATATTACTTGTGCCGCTTGCCTCGGTAGACGCCAATGATATCTGTTCGCTTATTTCCGCAGCCGGTATCATTAACTCCGCAAGCGTTACTCTGTAGTCCTCAAGGAAAAGTACCTTTATTTTGTCGTTCACGGCACTGTCTTTGTTTATTACCTCGGAAAGCTTATAAATCATTTGTATTATTTCTTTGGCAAATATATATCCAGGTGCCGCCTTTGCGCCGAAAATATAGGTTTTAGGTGCGAAGGTAGCATTAGGGTTATTCTTTAAATACAAATAATCGCTTATTATATGAAGTGCGTTCATATGCTGGCGTTTATATTCATGAAGTCGTTTTACCTGCATATCAACTAAACTGTCGGGGTCAAATGTGACATTACAATTCGCCTTTAAATAATTGGACAGGCGCACCTTATTGTTATGCTTTATATCCCCCAATCTGTCAAGCACTGTCTTATCGTCCGCAAACGGCAAAAGGGCTGAAAGCTTTGAAGCGTCACAAATAAACCCTTTGCCTATAAGCTCTTCAATAAGCGAGGAAAGCTCAGGATTTGCCTGACACAGCCAGCGCCTGTGCGCTATGCCGTTGGTAACATTTGTAAACTTTTCGGGAGTCAATTTATAATAATCGTTAAATAATTCATCCTTGATTATGCCGCTATGCAGTTTAGAAACGCCGTTAACGCAGTGGCACGCCGCAACACACAGATTTGCCATTCTGACAACTCCGTTTTGAATAATCGCCGTACGCTCGGCAAGACCGAAATCGCCTGTTTTGGAAATAATTTCTTCGCGGTAACGGCGGTCGATTTCCTCAACTATCTGATAAATTCTCGGCAGACGCTCTTTAAAAAGGTCAATCTGCCAACATTCGAGCGCCTCGGACATAATGGTATGATTTGTATACGCAAATGTTCGGTTTATAATATCCCAAGACTTTTCCCAAGAATAACCGCACTCATCAAGCAGCAGACGCATAAGCTCGGGTATAGCAAGGGTGGGGTGCGTATCGTTTATATGGATTGCTACCTTTTCCGGCAGATTATCAAGAGTATTGTACCGTCGCATATGGCGCGCAAGAATATCCTGAACTGAAGCAGAAACCAAAAAGTACTGCTGACGAAGTCTTAACGATTTACCCTCAATATGATTATCCGCAGGGTAAAGAATTTTTGAAATAGACTCAGCCATAGCACGCTGTTCAAGCGCACGGACATAGTCGCCCTGATTAAATGCGGACATATCAAAATCACGGCACTCGGCACTCCAAAGGCGGAGAACATCAATTGTTTTACCGTCCTTACCGGCAACCTTAAGGTCGTAGGGTACCGCTCGAACACTGTTATAACTTTTATGCTCAACATGATGGTAACCGTTATCCCACCAATCGTCAATATAACCGTCAAAATGAACATCAACCGCAGCGGACGGACGCTCTTCAAGCCACACTTCACCGCCGGGCAACCAAAAATCAGGCATTTCCATCTGCCAGCCGTCAACAAGCTTCTGGCGGAAAATACCAAGCTCATATCTTATACAGTAACCCATGGCCGAATAACCGCCGAAAGCAAGACCGTCAAGAAAACACGCCGCTAACCGACCGAGACCGCCGTTGCCGAGTCCGGCGTCCGGCTCAAGCTCATAAAGACTATCAAGATTTACCTTATATGAGGCAAGCGCTTTACGCATAGTATCTGTAAGACCCAAGCTGTAAAGGTTATTTTTAAGCGAACGGCCCATAAGGAATTCCATGCTCAGATAATAAACCGTTTTAGCCTCCGTTTCATCTACTCTGTCTCTGAACTTAGCGCGACATTCACGCATAATATCAACTATTACAAGCACGCAGGCTTTATAAAAAATTTCATCTGACGCCTGCTGCGGCGTTACACCAAAATTATGCGAAAGTTTCTTTTCGATTTCGCTTTTAATCTTTGAAACGGTATAGTTATTCATAAATACATCTCCAATAGCACTAACAATACACTTTATAATACTATATTGTTTGCAATTTTTCAAGTACTATAAACCATAATATACGGCGATTTTTTGTGAAAATATACAAAATCCCCTATATAAAACAAATTATATGGGGGATTGTTTGTTTAATATGCATAATATATGAGGAGTTTTTAAATATAATGATAATATGTTGCGCTTCTTATACTGTTAAGCACTGCCAAAACAAGCACACCTACATCGGCAAATGCAGCAACCCACATATTGCAAAGTCCGGATACCGAAAGCAAAAGTATGATCATCTTCACACCTATGGAAAAGCATATATTTTGGCGCGCTATTCTTGAAATCTTATCGGATATTCTTTTCGCCATCCGCACTTTGTCGGGATTATCGTCCATTATTACAATATCAGCCGCTTCTATCGCCGCGTCACTTCCAAGTGCGCCCATCGCTATACCCACATCACTGCGTGCGAGTGCCGGTGCGTCATTTATACCGTCGCCGACAAACGCGAGCTTGTTGCCCTCAGATAACAACTCTTCAAGCTTGAGTACCTTTTCCTCGGGCAACAGATTTGCGTGATATTCATCAATACCGAGCTTATTTACAACCTCGAGAGCGCGACGCTCACTGTCGCCTGTAAGCATAACGGTTTTAACTCCGGCTTTTTTAAGCTCGGATACTGCGGACTCCGCTTCCGGTTTGAGTGAGTCGGATATTACTATATGCCCGTAGTATTCGCCGTCTACCGCCACATGGACTATAGTGCCGCTGTGATGACAACCGCGGAAATCGACCGAGTTGTCGCTCATCAGCTTATCATTACCTACAAGCACCGATTTGTCGCCTATTTTTGCCTGTATACCCTTACCGGCAATTTCAATCACATCCTGTATTTTTATATTTTCGGGAAGCTTACCGTATGCCGCTTTAAGCGACACCGAAATCGGATGATTACTGTTGTACTCTGCCGCCGCCGCCACTAAAAGCAGGGTTTTTTCGTCTATTTTTTGGGGATGAACCGCCACTACGGAAAAATCGCCTTTTGTAAGCGTTCCGGTTTTATCAAACGCAACTGTTCGGGTTTTAGAAAGCGCCTCGGCGGCATTGCCTCCTTTTATAAGTATACCCTTGCGTGCGGCGCCGCCGATACCGGCAAAATATGTAAGCGGAACCGAAACCACCAGCGCGCACGGGCAGGAAACCACCAAAAACATAAGCGCCCTGTAAATCCAAACCGAATACTCTTTTGTTATTATAGAAGGTATGACCGCTACAATTAAAGCACAAATGACCACGACCGGTGTATAATACCTCGCGAATCGTGTTATAAACCGTTCTGTCCCCGCTTTCTTTTTGTTTGAGTTTTCCACAAGCTCAAGTATTTTAGAAGCCGTAGAATCGCCAAAACGCTCGGTTACTCTTATTTTGACCGCACCGTTTATGTTTACACACCCGCTGTATACCTTATCGCCTACGCCTACATCCACAGGCAACGATTCGCCGGTTACAGCCGAAGTGTTAAGAGACGATGCCCCGTCCGCCACAACGCCGTCAAGCGGAATTATCTCGCCGGGATTTACCGATATAATATCGCCTATATTAACCGACTCGGCGGCAACTTCGGCTTCACCCGTTTCGGTGACGAGTCTTGCGGTATCGGGTCTTATTTGAGCGATGGCTGAAATTGCTTTGCAGCTCCTGCCCTCAGCGATATGCTCAAACAGCTCGCCAACGCAAAAGAACAGCATAACAAACACGGCTTCGGCATACTGACCGATTATAAAAGCGCCGATGCTCGCAATGCTCATAAGGAAATTTTCATCGAAAACTTCTCCTTTAGTAATGTTTTTGACCGATGCTTCCATAACCTCAAATCCCGCCACAATATACGCGGCGGCGAATATCAAAAGATTTACGGTACCGCTGAACCAACCTGCGTTTGAAGCTATTACTCCGAAAATCAGAATTACCGCGGAAATAATTATTCTGATTATATCCCGTCTATGCTCGCGCATTATACTCACTCCTCCGTAATATGCTCAATGCCCTGACCGATTATGGTTTTCACATGATCATCCGCCAAAGAATAAAAACAAGACTTGCCTTCTTTTCTGAAGCGTACCAAGTGCGCCGAACGCAATATCCTTAACTGATGAGATACGGCGGATACCGTCATATTAAGCACTAAAGCAATATCGCATACGCAGACCTCTTTTTCAAAAAGCACATAAAGTATGCGAATACGCGTACTGTCGGCAAATATTCTGTAAAGCTCAGCTAAATCGTAAAGTATATCAATATCCGGCATACCGGCTCGCACACTTTCAACCAAATCTTTGTGTATCTCGCCCGTTTCGCATACCGGCGCGGCGTTTTCTTTATTCATAATTTGCTTTCCTCCAGGATTCCCGAATTTCTCATTACATTTGAACGATTGTTCAAATGATTATATGTTTATTATAACATAAAGGCGGGCATTGTCAAGGGTAAATTGTAAAATAACAGCGGCGGTGAAATCACCGCCGCATATTTTAAAATATTTCTACCGTCCAGCCGGAAAGGTACTGGAACAGCCTTATTAAATCTCTGTTGTCAATCTTGCCGTCACCGTTTATATCAAGCGCGGCTTCGTTTATATCCACTTCCCAACCTGAAAGGTGCTTAAACATCCTCGCAATATCTATGTTGTTGATCTCACCGTCGTCGTTTATGTCACCGGGAGTGTGAGCGACAACCTCTATTTCTCCGTTTATCACCGAAAATTTTACGGTATTTCCGTTAACCATAAAGATATTTTCCGGGTCATAATCGACGGTTATTGTTTTAATGCCGAAGGTCGCGTCCTTTGATATTTTAAATTTAAGAGAAGCAAATACGAAATCTCCGCTTACATCGCTTAATCCGTTTACCCAATTAAGTCTTACCGGGTTGCTTAAAGCATAAGGCGGTTGTGAAAGGCCACCTAAACTATTGTTGTATGTAATACCTCTAAGCTCAAAGCAATCATCATAGGATATATCAAGATTAAGGGAGGTAATGCCGGGGTTATTTTTTATTACCACTTCTACATTCACAAAACCTCCCTGCACCGCTTTATCATAACTGAACTCTATTCTCGGAGCAGTTGAATCGAACTCCGCCGGATAATCAAACATTACTGCGCCGGCGGCAAAAGCAGAAAACGACGAAGGCGACAGTACCGAAGCAATCATAAGCACCGATACCATAACCGCAAAAAGTCTTTTAAACCTCATTTTATATTCTCCATTAAGCCAAATTATAATAACCGTAATCCCGTGTGAGTCGGCCTGTAAGCCGAGTTCTGTCTTGCACGGTCATCTATCTGGGGGCACGGTCACCCGTGCGCTCAAGCCGCATTTCATGGCACGCCGGGCAAGCGTATAGCCACTTTCAGCGTTGCTTCGGATAGGGTTTACAGGCCCCCGCAGTTACCTGCGGGCGCGGTGAGCTCTTACCTCGCCTTTCCACCCTTACCGCGTAAAGCGGCGGTATATCTCTGTTGCACTCTCCCTGGGGTCACCCCCGGCAGCCGTTAGCTGTTATCCTGCCCTGTGAAGCTCGGACTTTCCTCACATACTTCAGTATGCGCGACCGCACGGCCGACTCACAATGTAAATATACCATAAATCTTTCCTTGTAGCAAATACTTTTTTGCCGAATAATATGGGTTATCAGGTAAATTTTAATTAAGAGGGCGATTTTATGGCAAATTTACATCAGAAATTCTTTTTAGGCGCAAATTCGGCGGACGGATTTGTATCACATTTTTCAGACAGTTATATTCCCGGCAGTTGGCAGGCTTATATAATAAAAGGAGGACCGGGCAGCGGTAAGTCATCCTTTATGAAATATATTGCCGCGAAGGCTACGGATAAGGGATACACCGTTATTCTGACTCCCTGTTCATCCGACCCCGACTCGCTTGACGGAGTAATAATAGAAGAGCTTAAAACCGTAATTTTAGACGGAACGGCGCCGCATATAGTAGAGCCACGGCTACCCGGCGCGTGCGAAAACATAATAAATTTAGGACAGTTCTGGGACAGCGAAAAGCTTTTTGACAATGCCGAAACCATAATGAAAACAGCGGAGCAAAACAGCAGGCTTCACAAGACGGTATCGGCGTATCTTTCGGCGGCGGGTGAGCTGATTTTCGACAATCTTAAGCTTTCAAGGATATGCACCGACCGCGCGCGTACAATAAGATTTGCCAAGCGACTAGCTAAAAAATACCTGCCCGAAAGGCAGAACGGCAAGGGCGAGGAATTCATACGCTTTATCGGCGGCACAACTCCCAAAGGAATAGTTGCCTTTTCAAAAACCGTGACGGATTTTTATAAAAACATCATAGTCATAGACGATAAATACGGCGCCGCCGCAAACGAGATAATGAAATACCTGCGAGGTGCGGCTAAGCAAAAGGGCTATGACATTATCACCCTTAAAAATCCGTTTTTGCCCTATGAGCTTACCGACCACATACTGATACCCGAATTGTCTCTTGCTTTTGTAACTGAAAACGAGTTTATCAAATTTGATGTTGATACACGCCGCATTCATTCGCGCAGATTTGCCGACAATAAAGCGCTCAAAGCATACAGAGCGCGTATGCTTTTTAACCGAAGAGTATCAAGAGAGCTTTTACTCGGCGCGGTATCGAATCTAAAGCGGGCAAAAGAAGTACATGACGAGCTTGAAAAGTATTATATAAACGCTATGGACTTTAAATCGCTTACCGAATTTGCAATGGGTTTTGCGAAGGAAATACTGTAAAAACCGAAAGCCGACTTAAAAAAGTCGGCTTTCGGTTCATCTGTTATACATTTTTGTAATCTTACTTATTCTCTTTGCAAGTTCAGTCGTTGCCGCGCCCTTTTGCATTCGCCAACGCCAATTGCCCGAAGCGGTACCCGGAGTATTTATGCGGGCTTCACTGCCTAATTGCAACCAGTCCTGCATTTGTGTAATAAACAGTGCCGCTTTTGAGCGCATACCGGCTCGCAACACACTATCGCAAAGGTCATCGCCGCCGGAAAGATACTCTTTTGCAAATTTGATTTCAATCTTTTTTGCGTTTTTGTACCAGCCGAGCAATGTGTTATTATCGTGAGTACCTATATAGCAAACGCTGTTTTCGCTGTACTTATGCGGCAAATACGAACTGCCGCCTTTTTGTGGCTCAAAAGCGAACTCAAGCACTTTCATACCCGGCAAGCCCGACTCCGCAAGCATCTGTTCAACATCGGGTGTGAGAATACCCAAATCTTCGGCAATGAATTCTGTACAGTTAAACCATGATGTAATCATATTTACAAAATCTATTCCGGGTCCTTTTGTCCAGTGACCGCACTTTGCGGTCTTTGAGCTCGCCGGAACCTCCCAAAAGCTTTCAATGCCTCTGAAATGGTCTATTCTTATAACATCATAAAAATTCGTTGCGGCACCTATACGGCGTACCCAAAAGCCATAACCTTCCTGCTTTAACGCTTCCCAATCATAAATCGGATTTCCCCAAAGCTGACCGTCCGCCGCAAAGGCATCAGGAGGAACGCCGGCAACGCAGCGGGGCGAACCGTCCTCATTCAGCTTAAAATAGTGGGGATTTGCCCAAACATCAGCCGAATCATACGCCACATAAATCGGCATATCCCCTATTATCTTCACATTGCTTTTGTGCGCGTAATCGCGCAGACCGTTCCACTGCTTAAAAAACAGATACTGTATGAAAATTATTTCTTCTATTTGAGCGTTTAGTTTCTCGCGGTACTCGTTCAGGGCATCCTCTTTTCGCATTCGCAAATCATCCGGCCACCGGTACCACGCTTTCATACCGAAGTGTTCCTTTAAAGCGTAAAAAAGCGCAAAATCATATATCCAGCCGCTGTTTTCTTCACTAAAGCGGCGAACCTCGGATTTATACTCTACAAGTCCTGCCCTTGCCGCCTTTTTTAAAACAGTAAATCTTGAGTTATAAATTTTACCGTAATCAATTCCGAAAACATCGCACCTAAGCTTCTCAACATCGCTTTTCCCCAGCAGACCGTCGCTTACAAGCATATCAATATCAATAAAATAAGGATTTCCCGCAAAACTCGAAAGACACTGATAGGGAGAATCCCCATAGCTTGTAGGACCGAGTGGTAATATCTGCCAATAGGTCTGCCCTGCATTTTTAAGAAAGTCAATAAAGGAATATGCCTCTTTACCTAATGTGCCTATCCCATAATCGGACGGCAATGAAAAAACCGGCATAAGTATACCGCTTGAACGCTTTAACATCAAATTTCTCCTTTAGTATTATGAACAAATTATAATACCGTTTTCGTACTTTGGCAATATAAATTTCTTGACAATTTAAGCAGGATAATGGATAATCTAAACGGAGGATGATAAAATGAAATATAACTATAAAACAAAATCGGTTTGCGCCGGTGAAATAGAATTTGACCTTGAAGGCAATATTGTAAGGAATATAAAGTTTTACGGCGGTTGTAACGGAAATCTTAAGGCCATTTCGAAACTGCTTGAAGGTCAAACCGTAGAATATATTGAAGAAAAGCTCAAAGGCAACATCTGCGGAATGAGGGGAACATCCTGTGCCGACCAGTTGGCAATAGCCGTAAGGCAGGCGTATGATAAGCAAAGAGCATAAAAAATACCAGCGAAACATTTGCTGCGCCGGTATTTTTTGTTATTCTGTTACTTACCGAGTTCCCTGTTCCTTTTATACGAGGCCTTAACAGCGTCCGCAAAAGCGGCGCGTACTCCGCGGTTCTCCAAAACATTTACGCCCTCAATAGTGCTTCCCGCGGGACTGCAAACATTATCCTTAAGCTTTTCTAAATGTTCACCGGAATCAAGCGCCAACTGCGCCGCGCCCAAGAAAGTCATTTCTGCATATCTGGTGGCGCTCGCCCGGTCTATTCCGCAGGAAACCGCGCCGTCAGCCAGCGCCTGCATAGCAATATACGCAAATGCCGGTCCGCAACCGGTAAGCGCGCCTGCGGCGTCAATTTTGTCCTCTTTTATTTCATCACAAAGTCCGGCGACGGAAAACATACTGAAAAACTCTTTTTTCACAGCTTCGTTTGCACCGTCAAACGCGCAGAGGATAACGCCCTTTTCAACCGCCGCGGGAGTATTCGGCATAAGCCTTATAACAGGACATTCGATACCTATCGCCTGTTTTATCAAATCTATGGTAACGCCTGCCGCGATACTTATTAAAACAAATTTGTCCTTGCGGCTTTTAAGCACCGGTGCTATTTCGTCAATTACGCCGAAAATCACCTGCGGTTTTACGGCAAGCACGATATACTCGCACTCGGCGGCAACCTGTTTGTTATCCGCCGCCTTTACACATAATTCTTCCGCCAACACCTTTGCCGCACTTGCAGGAACATTCGAAAGCGTTATATCCTTTTCGTTTTTACTTACTGCGCGGGCAAGCGCACTGCCCATAACACCTGTGCCTATAAATCCTATTTTACTCATAATTTACCTACCTTATCTGACCGTTTCCGTTTATAATATACTTATAGCTTGTAAGTTCTTTAAGTCCCATAGGACCGCGCGCGTGAAGCTTTTGGGTTGATATCCCCATTTCACAGCCGAGGCCGAACTCGCCCCCGTCGGTAAAGCGTGTTGAGGCGTTTACATATACCGCCGCACTGTCTACACTAAGGCAAAACTTATCTGCCGCCGCACTGTTTTCGGTTATTATAGTTTCGCTATGGTGAGTAGAATGCTTTGCAATATGTGATATTGCCTCATCAACACCATCGGCGACTTTTACCGCCATAATATAATCGAGAAACTCAGTATCAAAATCCGAATCCGAAGCGGGCTTTCCGTCAATGATTTTTGCCGCCGTGCTGTCAAGCCGAAGCTCGACCGGCACTTTTCCCTGCGCTTTTCGCTTAGTGACCAGCCGCTCATACAAAAGAGGTAAAAACTCATTTGATATATCTGAATCCACAATACAAACCTCCGCCGCGTTGCACACCGACGGACGCGATGTTTTTGCATTTTCTATAATATCAAGCGCCTTACTGAGATCGGCTGTTTTTTCAACAAAAACATGACATATTCCAGTACCTGTTTCAATACAAGGTACCGTTGAATTTTCTACACACGCCCTTATAAGTCCCGCGCCTCCCCTCGGTATCAGCGCGTCAACAAGTCCTTTGGCCCTCATAAGCTCAGCCGCCGCCTGCCTTGACGGGTCGGGCACCAAGTTTATAAAATTTTCATCAATTCCGGCATTCTTAAGCCCTGACCTTAATGCCTTTACTATTTCTTTTGCGGTACGGTAACTGTCGCTTCCGGGTTTAAGCACACAAACATTCGATGACTTAAAAGCCAGCACCGCCGCATCCGAGGTGACATTCGGACGGCTTTCATATATAACAGCCAACACGCCTATCGGACAGGATATTTTCTTTATATCAAGTCCGTTAGGTCTTTTTATTTCGCTAAGCACTTTCCCTACCGGATCCGGCAATGCCGCCACCTGACGCATACCTTCAGTCATAGAGAGTATGCGTTCGCGGTTTAGCGAGAGCCTGTCAAGCATTGAATCCGACAGCTTACCTCGCGCATCCTGAAGGTCAAGCTCGTTTGCGGCAATTATTTTATCTGTTGCCGATTCTATTTCTTTTGCCATAAGCTCTATTGCGCGGTTTTTTACATCGGTATTTAAAAACAGCGCGCCACCCGAACATCTTTTGGCATCTGTAAGCACTTGAAGTGTAGTCATTTTACTTTTCCTTTTTTAAGAATTTTGTTCCTACCGCCTTGCCTTCCGCAATATCGTAAAGCGCCGAAGGATTTGAACCGTTTGCTATAAACATATCTATTCCGGCCTCTGTTACAAGCTTTGCAGCCTGAAGCTTTGTCACCATACCTCCGGTACCGAGAACCGACACGCTCCCTTCTCCAAGAGATAAAACATCGTCAACATTTTCAACAACCGATATAAGCTTTGCAGTCTTATCCTTATGCGGGTCAGAAGTATAAAGTCCCTCTATATCGGACACCAACACCAAAATATCAGCCCCGGCGTCTATCGCTACTAAGGCGGAAAGGGTATCGTTGTCACCAATGCTTAGTTCTGCGGTTGAAACGGTGTCATTTTCGTTAACAATGGGCAACGATTGAAGCTCTAAAAGCCGCGCTAATGTATTTGTAAGATTTTTATGCTTTTCTTCGTCCTCAAAATCATTGGCTGTGATAAGCATTTGAGCTACCGTATGATTATACTCACCGAAATATTTATCATACATATACATAAGCTCGCTTTGCCCTACTGCCGCCGCCGCCTGCTTTGTAGGTATATCGTCCGGCTTAATTGAAAGGCCTAACTTGCCTACACCCATACCTATAGCACCGGACGACACCAGTATTACCTCTATGCCAGAGTTTTTAAGGTTCGCAATAACCTTTGTAAGCTCTTCAAATGCGCGGATATTAAGTTTCCCTGTTTTATAAGCAAGCGTTGAAGTGCCTACTTTTATTACCATTCTCATATTATTTCCCCTAAAAGTTTGTAAATATATAATACAACACAACATCGTTTAAGTCAATCACCAGACCGTTTTCTTAAAAAATTTGTGTTGACTTGCAAATATCAATAACCGATTTTTTTGATACTGAAACATTCCGAAATCTTGAGCAGGAAATTAAATAATCGGCTTAATATGAAATGTGGCATCAGATGTATGGAAAAAGCGGCGGACGGTGTAATACCATCCGCCGCTTTTTCCAAAAATTATTGTTTTTCGACCGGTTTATGCCTCTTTGCGCCTGAATGTTCCTTTGGCAAATATAACCGTCCAAAGCAGACCGGCTCCGGAGAGAATCAAAGCAATTAACGCAGCATATTGTTTAATTATGTAAAACGACAACTAATTAAAAACTAATACGCTCTCTTTAAGCTTTCAAACTGAGCCCTATGAATTAAATAAAAAAGTGCGCAGACCAATACATGGCTCTTAACGCACTTCCAGTTATACAATAACAGCGACCCCGGTATCTTCAGGGTCGCTGTTATTTAAGAAATCTTTTCCTGCTTATATCATATCATTCAGAATATCGGCAAGAATATACTCTCCCCATGAGTACTCCGACATGAATTCTCCCTCAAAACGATCTCTTTCACCCATATTCTTATCTTGCCAAGCATAATAATCACAATCAAAAAGGGCGGTGTTCACCAACTGTCCTCTCTGTGTAGAGATCAAAAGATCTTCGAGCTGCTCAGCCTTCAACACCTGCTTTAATCTTCTCAGCGCATTATAATATACAGTCATTTCAACATTCCCGTAAGGTCTTTCCTCCCACACGGTACTATAGATTTCCTCGTTGCTGATTTCTTTCCCGCGCCGCGTAACAATCAGAGCTAATATTTCCTTTGCTTTCCCGGACAGAGGAAGAGGTCTTCCGTTTTTTAATACCAGAAATCTGCCAAAGGTTTGAATGAAAAGCTCTTTTTGCTGCCGCTGTAAAAGCAAGCGCAGTTTTTCCATTGTCATATCAAGAGTTTCTTGATTGTATGGCTTTATAATGTAGTAATCTCCGCCAATTTGATTAAAGTCCCACAGATATTCATCATAGGCAGAAACGAATACGATGATAACATCCGAACGGATTTCCCGAAGCTCTTTTGCCAGTTCTATGCCGCTTGTAACAGGCATTTTAACATCAAGAAAAGCAGCCTCAAAGGGATGTTCTTTTGCAAAATCAACAGCTTCCCGGGCAGATTCAAACTGTCCGACAATGTTAAGATCTTCGATATTCGCACTCAGTCTTGCAAAGCGTTTCAGCATAAGAGGCTCATCATCAACTATAATCGCTCTCATCTTTCCGTTTCTCCCTTGGAATAGTTATGGTCACTTTTGTTCCGACTCCGATACGGCTCTTAATATCAACGGAAGCCCTCATCATTTTGTCAAGACGAAACATAATATTTTTTAATCCTGTGGAGTCCTTTTCTCCGGAGGAAAGCTCCTCCTGATATGCCTCAACATCGAAACCGACGCCGGTGTCTTCAACTGTAACACATATATTACCTTCACTCTCGACGGTTTTTATTGTTACCACGCCGCCTTCTTCGCCCCGTTCATAAATGCCGTGTCGGATCGCATTTTCGACAATCGGCTGAACACTAAGCGGCAGAATCAAAAAGTCCCTTTTCTTAATATCATAAATGACTGTCAGTTTTTTTCCGAAACGCATCTTTTCAATATTAACATATGACTTGATGTTTGCAAGTTCCTGATCAAAAGGAATCGGCGCATCATTTGCCATAGCACGGATACAACTGCGAAGATGAATCGTAAAGTCACCAATCAGTTCGGATGCATATGCGGGATCTTCCAACACTATTTCCTGTATGGAACCGAGCGCATTATAAAGAAAATGTGGCTGCATCTGGCTGGTAAAGTTTCTAAGCCGACTCATTTGAAGCTCGTTTTCCAGGTCTCGGAGTTCCTTCTCTTTGCGTTGCTGCTCAGTCAGGTCATAGAGAACACAGAACGATAGTATGTCTCCTGAAGATGTATCCTGATACAAGTAGAAGACAATCTTACACGGTTGCAGCTGCCCGTCAGCCAACCTCATTGAGAAAGATGCCGATGCGCGTTTCTCGCCGTGTTCATAACAGTTAATCAAATAATCCTTGTCACTTATTTTTTTGTATTTTGCCTTGTTTTCTTCAACGAGATGCTCAACATGCCATTTCTCAAAGGCACTGTATGTTAGTGTGCCTTTTTTTGCCGAATTGCGGAAGCTTGCGGGGAGCACCGCCGGAAGTTTATATGAGGAGTACTCAAGGATAAGGTCCTTCGTAAGATTTGCTTCCAAATATCCCTCGGCGCTGGCAAGGATCGCTTCAAGATGATTTAAGTCCTTGCTGTGCATTGAAGAAAGCTTTTCCGCCAAGGCCTTGTCTTGCCGAAATGCGGCGTCAACATTTCGAATTCCGATTAAAAAATGCTGTCGACCCTCTACAAAACCCATAGTGGCTCTCAGCTTATGATACAACGGTTGCCCGTCTATTATCAGTCTGTAAACAAAAGAATAAAACTTTTCTTTACCTAAGCCGGAAGACAGCGCTTGCTTTGACAGCATATTTTTGACAAACTCACGATCCTCGAAATAAACTGCTTTGATCGCTTCTTCATCCAGAGCGTCAAAAAAGTTACTGCCTTGACCCTTAAGATGCAGCGAGCTGTAGGAGTCGCTTTCATAAAAACACTTATATAACGATGTTTCCGCATCGACAGCATAAATGCTTTCATAATTCTCAAACAACGCCCGGACAATCGCATCATGTGACAGAGCTTCATGACCCTTAATGCTATTGCTGCCCATTGTGCCAATCCTTTCTCAGTTGAGCGTAAAAAAACAAGTATTACAAACTGTCCACTAACAGACAATATCAAGACCATACTAACATCAAACTAACAACACGCTGTTTTCCCGCCCTTGCTGTGGAGAGGTGATAAGTCACTCATTTTTCACTGATTAAGAAATCTTGATAAAAAGCTTTTTGTTTCCTTGCGTTTGGGATCACCAAACACCTCATCCGGCGTTCCCTGCTCACAAATATAACCGTCACTCATAAATATAACGCGGTCGCTGACATCGCGTGCAAACGCCATTTCGTGAGTAACTACTATCATAGTCATACCCGATTCAGAAAGCTTCTTCATAACGGCAAGCACTTCGCCGACCATTTCAGGATCAAGCGCGCTTGTCGGTTCATCAAAAAGGATAACCTCAGGGTTCATAGCCAAGGCTCTGGCTATGGCAACACGCTGCTTCTGACCTCCTGAAAGCTGTCTCGGTTTTGCGTTTATATAAGGCGTCATACCAACCTTATCAAGGTATTCCATCGCCTTTTTCTCGGCTGTTTTTTTATCTCTCCCGAGAACCGTAGTTTGCCCGATCATACAGTTCCCCAACGCATTAAGATTATCAAACAGATTGAAGGACTGAAAAACCATTCCAACCTTAGCGCGGTACTTCGAAACATCAAGCTCGGTCTGTATATTCCTGCCGTGAAAGAGTATCTCGCCGCCGGTAGGTTCTTCAAGCAAATTAACACAACGAAGCATTGTACTTTTCCCGGAGCCGGAGGATCCTATAACGCTTATGGTTTCACCCTTAGCTATTGAAAAATCTATATCCTTAAGCACCGTATTATCGCCGAAATCCTTCTTAAGATGTCTTATATCTATAACACTCTCAGACATTCACAGGTTCCTCCTTTTCCAAATGAATTTCTGAGTCAACATCGCTTTGAGAACCAAAGACGGTGTAGTTTGCCTTACCTTCAATCCTCTTCTCAATCAGGCGCAAAATTCGGGTTATAGTAAATGTCAGACAGAAATAAATCGCGCATGCTATAAGATAGCTTGCAAAAACCTTATAACTGTTTTTCGCCGCAGAAGCCGCGTAGAAATAAAGCTCTGTAACGCCGATAACATTAAGCACCGAAGTATCTTTTATGTTAACTACAAATTCATTTGATACGCTTGGCAGAATATTACGCATTACCTGTGGAATTATGATATGTATCATAGTGGAAAAATGCGACATACCAATGCTCATCGCGCCCTCGAACTGACCGCGGTCAATAGATATAATACCACCGCGGACAATCTCGGTAATATATGCTCCTGTATTGATAGAAACAATAACTATACCGGCGGGTATAAGAGGTAACTGTGCGCCTCCGTTCATATAGGCGTATCCCCAGAAAATAATCATTGCCTGTACCATCATAGGCGTTCCCCTGAACACCTCGACATAGGTGCTGATTATCCAGTTTGCAACCCGCAGAAAGCCCCTTGCAAACAGATTTTTTACTGTGGGTATCGTACGAATAACACCGTTAAAAAGACCAATAACCAGACCAATCAATGTGCCGACTATAGATATCATCACGGTATTGCCGATACCGCTTATAATTTGCATACCGTATTTTGACCATACGATTGCAATGTCAGAAAAAATTGACATTTTAAAAACCTCGAATTATTCCTCGGCAGGTGCTATGGCAACCATATTTTTCATAAGGTCAGCGCGTGCGTCAACCGATATTTTATCTATCGCGTCGGAAATCTCTTTATTTAAAGAGGAACCCTTGCGCATACCTACGGCAATAGCGGTATCACCCTCAGAGCACTTAAAGCCGGTATCATTATTTACAAGCGGAACATAGGTAAGGTCCTCGTTGCTGCCGCATACCTGGAAGGCGGTGGGCTCTTCGGCAATATAACCGTCAATAGTGCCGGCAGTAACTGCCGTATAAAGCATTGTAAAGTCCTTCATAGCCTCAGTCTTCACATCCTTAATCTGCTTAGCGGCCTTTGCGTGGAAGGTACCGTCCTGCGCATTGATCTTGGCACCCGCAAAATCTTTAAGTGAAGCGGCGGAAGCGTAATCACTGTCTTTTTTAACAATAATAACAAGATTCGAAACATAATAATTTGACGAGAAATCTATGGTTTCTTTTCTCTCATCGGTAGGGCTCATACCTGCTATAATACAATCAAGCTTACCCGATTCAACCGCAGGAATAAGCGCGTCCCACTCATAAGAATAGACCTCAAGCTTAACACCTAAAGCCTCCGCAATACTTTTCGCCATCTGCACATCGTAACCGTTTGCAAAGCCTTTCGCGTTCGCAATCTCGACAGCACCATTTGAATTATCAGTCTGAGTCCAGTTAAAAGGTGCATAGGCACATTCCATACCTACTTTAAGCACACCCGCAGACTTGATGTTATCAAGGTCCTTTGTCGCGTCAACGCCTTTTCCGCATGCAGCAAGACTCAAGACTAACGCCAACACTGCAATTAAAGCAATAATTTTTTTCATTTTCTTTTTCTCCTTTTTCTTTTTTGCAAAAATTAAACGCCTATGATGAAAACCCATCACAAGCGTTAAAAACAAACGCATATGATAGCTCTCCGCAAAAAAATGCGACAGTCCGACAGGTATTCCCTGACAGCCCAGAAAAGCGGTTTTAAGGCAAAACACAACCTTCCTTCGGCGACGATTCCTTTCATATGTTGACAGTTACCTTTTAAACAACACACTACTGATAAACGCCGCGCCTCTATCAAAAACAGTTTTAAGTTTTATAATTATCACATATTTTTTCTGTTTTGTCAATAAATTTATTCCCAAGACACCAAATGCCGTATATATGCTCTAACTTCTATGCCGTAAAAGAGGCACATTGCCGCCATTTGTCGTTTTCAATAAAACTGTTCCTGCGTTAGTTAGGGAAAAGTATGCATGTTACATAATAAAAGGTTGCATATAATGTATTCTTGTGATATAATGCTATTTGGTTGATTATGCGTGGTGGTATGTACTCACGCAAGAAGGAAGGTCATTTATGAACATATTATTTTCACCTCCGGATATATCAGATCTCGAAATTGAATTAGTAACCCAAGCTTTAAAATCAGGCTGGATAACAACCGGACCTAAAACAAAACTGTTTGAGAAAAGAATTGCTGAATACTGCGGTGCCGATATGGCGGCATGTATGAATTCGGCAACCTCTTGTCTTGAGATGACCTTAAGAGTTTTAGGTATAGGAAAAGGCGATGAAGTAATAACCAGTGCTTATACATATACGGCGTCGGCTTCTATAATAGACCATGTGGGCGCTAAAATTGTGCTATGCGATGTGGCGAAGAATGACTTTCATCTTGATTACGACAAATTGCCGGAGCTTATAACCGAGCGTACAAAGGCTATTATACCGGTAGATATCGGCGGAGTTATGTGCGATTACGACAGAATTTACAAAGCCGTAGACAGCAAAAAGCATTTGTTTAATCCGGGTGATAATAAATACCTTAAAGCTTTTGACCGACCTGTCATACTGGCTGACGGAGCTCATTCGCTCGGTGCAACATATAAGGGCAAAAAAAGCGGAAGCGTAGCAGATTTTACCTGCTTTAGTTTTCACGCCGTCAAGAATCTTACCACAGCCGAAGGCGGCGCAGTTACTTGGGTTAACCGTGACGGCATTGAAAACAGCGAGCTTTATAACGATTATATGCTTTTATCGCTTCACGGTCAAAGTAAGGATGCACTCACTAAAAACACGCCGGGCAGTTGGGAGTACGATATAATAACCACAGGCTACAAATGTAATATGACCGATATTTTAGCAAGCTTTGGTCTTGCCCAGCTTGAAAGATACGACAGGCTCCTCACCCGCCGCCGCGAAATCGTCAGAGCCTACGACGAAACGCTTTCTTCGCCCTGTATATCTCAGCTTAAGCATTTCGGAAAAGATTTTTCGGGAAACTGTCACCTGTATCTTATGCGCTTAAAAGGGATAGACGAGAACAAAAGAAACGAACTCATTAAGAGCTTGGCCGACATTGGCATAGGCTGTAATGTTCACTACAAGCCTCTGCCAATGCACACAGCATACAAGAATCTGGGATTTGATATCAAAGATTTTCCGAATGCTTATGAACAGTATAAAAACGAGATTTCCCTGCCGCTTCATACGCTGCTTACCGATGACGAGGTGCGGTATGTGTGCGAAAAAGTCAATGAGTTGATTAAATAAAGGACGGATATTTTTGAGATACTGGGACAACCTGCCCGAATTTATGCGTATAACGGAAGTAAAACCCTACTGGCAGTCGCTTTACCAAAAGCGCACTCAAATATTCTTCAAGCGCGTAATTGATTGTGCCTTGGCGTTTTTAATTCTCGTACTTATGCTTTTGCCTATGGCTGTCATAGCAATTCTGATAAAGGCAGATTCCAAAGGATCTGTTTTTTTCAGACAAGAACGCATAACCGCATACGGCAAGCATTTTCGTATACATAAATTCAGAACAATGGTGGCAGACGCCGAAAGACGAGGTGCCGCTATCACATCGGACAATGACAATCGTATAACAAAGATAGGTCGTTTTTTAAGAGACACAAGGCTGGATGAAATACCTCAGCTCATAGATATACTTGAAGGTAATATGTCATTTGTCGGGACAAGACCGGAGTCGGTAAAATATGTAAATCAATATGACCCTGAGTATTTTGCCACTCTTCTTTTACCCGCCGGTATTACATCCGAAGCCTCAATAGCTTATAAAGATGAAGCTTTACTTTTGACTGCCGGTGATGATGTTGAGAAACAATATATAGATACTGTTTTGCCTGAAAAAATGCGAATAAATCTGCAGGCTTTAAAGGATTTCTCGATAGCGGGTGATATATCCGTAATGTTCACAACCGTTTTTGCGGTATTAAAAAGGAAAAACGACCAGAAATGATATCAATTAGTGATTTAAATGATAAGAACAGAATAACAGAGATTTCTCGTTTGCATAAAAAAGCTTTTCCGGGATTTTTTTTGACTCAGCTTGGAATACCGTTTTTAAAGGCACTATACACCGGTTATATTGAAGATGATATGTCGGGAATATTTATAGCGCAGGAAAATAATCGGATAATCGGCTTTTTGGCATATTCGAAAGACTATCCTCTCTTTTTTAAGCATCTTTTAAAAAAGCATGTCGTAAGATTTGCCTTCTGCTCAGCAGGAGCGGCAATACGACATCCGTCGTTTATAATGCGCATACTCGGCGCCTTTAAAAAAAGTGATTCGGTGGTTAAAAAAGAAGCCTATATTGAGCTTGCCTCAATTTGCGTTGATCCGGAATGTGAAGGAAAAGGCATAGGAACAGCTTTAATAGAAAAGCTCAAGTATTCAGTAAACTTTGACAGATTTTCTTATATAAGCTTGGAAACCGACGCCGAAAACAATGAGCCGGTGAACAGTTTTTATATGAAGAACGGTTTTTCACTTGCAAGGACCTATAAAACAGGCGAAGGCAGGCTTATGAACGAATATACATACAAACCCGGAGAAAATATATGAAATTTCTTTTTTTGGACGCATATTTCGAACCGGAGCAGACATCATTTACTCATTTGGAAACAGACCTGATTGATTACCTTACAGATGTCGGCAACAAAATTGAGATTATATGCCCCACACCAACAAGAGGAGTAACGCAGGAAACGAGGCGGAAATACAAACGCAAAAAACGGGAAATACTATCCGACAGTGTTTCGATTATCAGATTTGCCGCTCCTGCCGAAGGTAAAAACCCGCTTATACGGGCATTCAGATATTTCTGGTGCAATTTAAAAACACTCCGGATAGGCAAAAAATATAAGTACGCCGATGTTGTTTTTTCAAACAGCACTCCGCCTACTCAAGGTTTTATTGCGGCAAAGGTTGCCAAAAAATTGAAAATTCCTTTTGTTTATAATCTTCAAGACATATTCCCGGATTCGCTTGTAAATGCCGGAATGACCAACAAAGGCTCTTTTCTTTATAAAATTGGCAGAAAAATTGAAGATTACACCTATAAAAACGCCGACAAAATAATCGTTATTAGCGAAAGTTTTAAGAAAAACATTATGGAAAAGGGCGTGCCGGAGGGGAAAATTGAGGTAATACCAAATTGGATAGATACAAAAAAGATAAAACCAATAAATCGAGAGGACAACCCACTCTTTGAAGAGCTCGGTATTGACCGCAAAAAATTCATTGTTCTTTATGCCGGAAATTTTGGTGCTTCGCAAGGCACGGATGTTATAATAAACGCAGCAAAATACCTACAAGGCGAGCCGGATATACATTTTGTGCTTTTTGGCGGCGGAAGCGAATTTGAAAGAACTGTAAAGCAAATCTCCGAAGATAATCTGACAAATATCACAATAAATCCTCTTTTGCCCCCCGAACGCATATCAGAAGTCTATAGTATGGGCGATGTCGCTATTATAACCTGTAGAGCAGGTGTCGGAAACGCCGGAATGCCCAGCAAAACTTGGAGTATAATGGCATGCAACACACCGATAATAGCGTCTTTTGATACGAACAGCGAATTAAACAAAATATTATCATACTATCAGGCAGGTGTTTGTGTTCCACCCGAGAATGCAAAAGCTTTAGTTTCAGAAATAAAGCTGCAAAAAGACAATATATATGCATATCACAATATAAGAGAAAGCATTAAAAAGCTTTGCGACAAAAAAACGTGCATCGAAAAATACGAGTGTGTTTTCAGCTCCCAAAATATCAAGAAAAGCAAATAAATGGAGGTCCGAAATGGATAATATCTTTTGTACCCTGTTCGATTCAAATTATCTTGATAAAGGACTGGTTTTATATAGATCTATGGAAATGCACCTGAAAGATTTCAAGCTTTACATATTTGCTTTTGACGATAAATGTGCCGAAATACTGAAAAAAGAAAATTTAAAAAACGCAATAGTTGTTTCGTTAAACGAGTTTGAAACTGACGCACTGAAAAAAGTGAAAACTGAGCGCACCGCCGCCGAATATTGTTGGACATGCACACCATGGACAATAAAGTATGTATTAGAAAAGTATAACGAAAATATCTGCACATACATAGACGCGGATATGATGTTTTTTTCATCTCCGCAGTATGTTTTTGATGATATGCGTGATAATGACTGTTCAATAATAATTGTACCGCATAGATTTGGCAGTGAAAAAAAAGAAGAAAAAGCAAAAAACACGATAGGCACATATTGCGTCGAATTTAACACTTTTGTTAAAGACAAGAACGGAATGGCCGCTTTGAACTGGTGGGCTGAAAAGTGCCTCGAATGGTGTTTTTACGCGTTGCCGGGAACGACCGAGTGGTATGGAGATCAAAAGTATTTAAACGAATTCCCGAAAAAGTTTTCCGGTGTTTACATATGTAACCATTACGGTCTTGGAATGGCTCCATGGAATGTCTCTATATTAGAGTCGACCGATACCGGTTTTAATCCCCCGTATGTAAGAAAAAAGGGGGGCTCTGACGCTTACCCTGTAATTTTATACCACTATGCAAATGCCGAATTTTTAACCCGTCATATTTTACAAGTTCCTTTTTCTATGAAATCCAAAAAAATGAGAAAAGCCATATGTGACAGTTATGTTGAAAAGCTATTTGAAGAAAGAGCATATCTGTTACATAAATATAGAATTTTGCTGCCGCGCACAAAAAGGGTTTTGACAAATAATAAGGCTTTGTATCTATACAAAAGGTATCTCTATCCGTTAAAAATACTGTTAAAAGGATTACCAAAAGGAATGAAAGGATTTTACTGGATAAAGGAGAATAGTTAAAATGATTATGCCGAACAACCTCCGCAGACAATACTCTCTGCATGCTGATGAATACAGAAAAAAAGCCTGTGAGGTTTTGGACTCCGGATGGTATATACTCGGCAAAGAGGTCGAAAGCTTCGAGCAGGAGTGGGCAAATTACATCGGCGCAAAATATTGCGTAGGTCTTGCTTCAGGATTGGACGCTCTTTGGATAAGTTTCCGCCTGCTTGACATCGGAAAAGGCGATGAGGTAATCGTATGCTCAAACGCGTATATTGCATGCGTTATGGGTATCACAATTAACGGTGCAACGCCCGTATTTGTAGAGCCTGACCAATACGATAACATCGACTCAAGCCTCATAGAAGAAAAAATCACCGGAAAAACCAGAGCAATTCTTGCTGTACACTTGTACGGACAAGCATGTGATATGACAGATATTATGTCAATTGCCGAAAAATACAATTTAAAAGTTGTTGAGGACTGTGCACAAAGCCACGGTAATCATTGGAAAAATCGAACTGTAGGCACATTCGGTAATGTAGGATGTTTTAGCTTTTACCCAAGCAAAGGATGCGGAGCTTTCGGCGATGCGGGTGCCGTTGTAACAAACGATAAAGAGCTTTCCGAAAAGTTTAGAGTTTTCCGTAATTACGGTTCTCAGAAACGGTATCATAATATGATAGTAGGCAGTAATAGCAGACTTGACGAAATGCAAGCCGGGTTGTTAAGAGTAAAATTAAGCCATCTTGACGAGTTTAATAAAGAGCGTTGTAAAATAGCAGACAGATATTACACAGAGATTAAAAATCCATTGATACAATTACCTAAAATTCGTCCGGGCGCAGACTCAACTTGGCATCAGTTCGTTGTGCATGTGCCTGAGCACAGAGACGCCCTGGCGGAGCACCTTAAAAATCATGATATAGGTACTCTGATTCATTACCCCATTCCCCCGCATCTCTCTGAAGCATATGCTTATCTGGGATACAAAAAAGGTGATTTCCCTATTGCGGAAAAATATGCGGACGAGGTATTGAGTTTACCTATTTATAACGGTATGACAGAGCAGGAACAGAAACTTGTTATTCAAACAATAAATAATTTTATGAGGAAATAAAAATGAGTTTGAAAGATAAATGCACTCTCTTAGAGTTTAATGACTTAGGCGACGAAAGAGGTAAGCTTGTTGTAATAGAAGGCAACCGGGCGATACCTTTTGATATAAAACGCGTATTTTATATCTATGAATCTGACAGCTCTGTTGTAAGAGGACAGCACGCGAACAGAGAATCGGAATTTGTTTTGATAAATGTGGCGGGAAAGAGCAAAGTGCGTATTACTGACAGCAAAGAAGAATTTATAGTTAAACTTGACAGACCTATGATTGGCGTTTATATTCCTAAAATGGTGTGGAAAGATATGTACGATTTTTCAGAGGATTCTGTTCTTCTGGTATTGGCAAGCACGCATTACGACGCTTCCGAATACATTCGCGATTACTCAGATTATGAAAAACTAATGAATGAAAGCTCAGTTTAAAACGATTTTTTTATAAAGCATATTTTTAATCTGGCGTGTTTTACTCTCGCCGGATTGACCGGAAAGGACATAGTATGCGAATTTGTCATTTATGTTTGCACGGTCCCTATAACGAAGGTTGGAGTTATCAGGAAAACCTGTTAGCAAAATACCACGCCCTATCGGGCGCTGATGTTTTTCTCATTGCAACTCCTTATGTTTGGGATGCAAACGAAATTAAAACTACCAAGGATACAAAATATAAAAATAAGTACGGCGTAAATGTAATCCGCTGTCAGCAAAAAAAAGGATTGAGCCTTGGCGGAAGACTCGAAAGATATCCGGAAGTTATGTCTTTCCTGCAAGAAATAAAACCCGATATTTTATTTATTCACGATGTTCAATGTCTTGACATTATAACGGTTGTAAAATACTTAAAGCATTATAGCAACTGCACGGTCTATGTTGATAATCACAGCGATTTTTTTAACAGTGCCAGGAATTTTTTATCAAAAACATTATTACACAAACTCCTCTGGCGCAATATTGCAAGAAAAATAAATCCTTATGTTAAAAAGTTTTACGGAGTTTTGCCCGCAAGAGTGGATTTTTTAATTGATGTTTATAAATTACCTGAAGACAAGTGCGAATTGCTTGTTATGGGTGCTGACGACGAGGAAGTTGACAGAGTAAAATCGTTGAACATCCGAGAAAAGAAGCGGAAAGAACGCGGTTGCGGCGACAACCAGATTTGTATTGTTACAGGCGGTAAAATCGATCACAATAAGCCACAGATTATAAGCCTGATGAAAGCCGTTAACGAGCTTGCCGACGAACATATTAAATTATATGTGTTCGGTAGTGTTGTACCCGAATTAAAAACCGGTTTTCTTAATCAAACATCAGCTTTTGTTCATTATATCGGTTGGGTGACTCCCGAAAAGATATATGACGAATTTGCTTTTGCGGACCTGATTGCTTTTCCCGGACTGCATTCTGTGCTATGGGAACAGGCGGTAGGTATGGGTAAACCGTGTGTATTTAAAAGGATACCCGGCTTTGATCATATAGATTTAGGCGGCAACTGTATGTTTTTCGAGTCCGACTCTGTTGATGAATACAAGCGGGTAATATGTGAAGCTGTCGGACACATACCTGAAATGAAAACCGTATCTGAAAAGCTTGGAATACCGGCTTTTTCTTACAAAAAAATTGCTGAAAAGTCAATTGGAGAATAAAATGAGTATATTTAAAGATTTAAAAACAGGCAAAAGTAAGCTGTCCCTGATAGGTCTCGGTTATGTCGGTATGCCGATAGCCGTTGCATTTGCCGCAAAAGGTATTGATGTAATCGGCTTTGACCTGAATAAATCAAAAATTGAACTTTACAAAAAAGGCATAGATCCAACAAACGAAGTGGGAAATGAAGTGATTGCAAAAACCACAGTTGACTTCACTTCTGATGAAAATCGACTTAAAGAGGCCTCTTTCCATATTGTCGCAGTGCCTACTCCGGTAAATACTGACCATACACCTGACCTCACCCCTGTAATAGGTGCCTCGGAAATTGTTGGCCGCAATCTTACTAAAGGGTCGATAGTCGTTTACGAATCAACAGTTTATCCCGGTGTTACCGAGGATGTTTGCATACCTGTACTTGAAGAGCAATCCGGTCTTAAATGCGGCGTTGATTTTAAAGTAGGCTATTCTCCTGAGCGTATAAATCCGGGAGATAAGGTGCATCGTCTTGAGAACATTAAAAAAATTGTTTCCGGCATGGATGAAGAGTCGCTTCAAGAAATAAAAAATGTTTATGATATAGTAATTGAAGTAGGTGCTTATCCTGTCAGCACAATAAAAACCGCGGAAGCGGTGAAGGTTGTTGAAAACAGCCAGAGGGATATAAACATTGCCTTTATGAATGAACTTGCTATGGTATTCGACCGTATGGGAATAGATACAAATGAAGTAGTAGACGGTATGAACACCAAATGGAATGCATTAGGTTTCAGACCCGGTCTTGTGGGCGGTCACTGCATAGGCGTTGACCCATACTACTTTACATACCAAGCCGAAAAGCTCGGATACCATAGTCAAATAATACTTAACGGCAGAATAGTAAATGACGGTATGGGCAAGTATATTGCGGAATCTGCAATCAAGCAAATGATAAAAGCAGGTCAGGCGCCTAAAAAATCTAATGTCGTTATTCTGGGACTGACCTTCAAAGAAAACTGTCCTGATACGCGCAACAGCAAGGTTGACGATATTATAAAAGCTCTTAACGAATATGGTATAAAACCACAAATTGTTGACCCTTGGGCAAGCGAAAGAGATGCGGAACTTGAATACGGCGTTACTCTTACAGAATTAAGTGATATAAACAATGTTGACTGTGTTATTGCAGCCGTAGCGCACGATGAGTTTAAAGCACTTAATTTAAGTGATATAAAAAAACTGTATAATAATTCTCTTAACGATAATCAAAAGGTGATTATCGACGTCAAGGGGATATACTCTGTAAACGACCTTAAAAAATCGGGATTAAGTTATTGGAGATTATAAAATGTCTGTAAGTCAAATAATAATCAACGCCGATGATTTCGGTTTATCAGAAAGTGCAAATCGCGCCATAGCTGACGCGTTTGATAAAGGTCTTATAAGCAATACTACTATGCTTGCAAACGGAAAGGCATTTGATGAGGCGGTTGTGCTTGCAAATAAACACGGGTTTTGTGACAAGGTCGGCATACATTTTAATCTTACACAGGGCATACCGCTGACTGATGATATAAAATACTGCGCCACATTTTGCGAAAACGGTAAATTTCATAATAGGATAAACAGGCTAAAACTGTTAAACGAATCAGAAAAAACAGCGGTTTATAAAGAGCTTTCCGCCCAAGTGAAAAAGTTAAAAAACGCCGGTTTTATTATCGACCATGCCGACTCACACCATCACATACACACGGCGCTTTTTATATCGCCGATAGTGCTTAGAATCTGCCGTGAAAGCGGGATAAACAAAATAAGATTACACCGGAATACCGGCGCAATACCTTGTTATAAAAAGGCGGTTAAAAACATTTACAATAAAAGACTTGTCAAAAAAGGGTTTTATACCACCGGCCTTTTCGGAAGTCTTAAAGATATAGATAGCGATTTGCCGCCCGATATTGAAATTATGGTACACCCCGATTATGATAAAAATAATATACTTATTGACAGGCGAAACTTTGAAAACGGCACGCCTGCCGGAGTGCCTCTTTTAAGCATATCCGATAAATTCGGCGTTGAGCTTATTAGTTACGGAGATTTATAATGTACATACTTTACGGTTTTTCAAACTGTACCGATGGAAAATACAATGAACTGATGTCGGGCAAAAACATATCAATTCTCAGACCTGACCAAAAGTATCACGGTTTGCTTATAAAAGGTCTTGCTGCTAATGGTGCTGACATCAAATGTTTCTCAGGGCTACCCATAAACCGTGAGCTTACAAAAAAGCTTTTTATTCGTGAAAAGGACGAAACAGAGAACGGAGTATATTTCCATTATTATAAAACGATAAATCTTCCTGTTTTCCGCCATATCTCAATATTTTTGGGCGCTTTTTTCGGCGTACTCAAAGCAAAAAAGCGGAAAGATACATATATTATTTGTGATTGTCTTAATATCTCAAACGCCTATGGTATGATGCTGGCGTCAAAGATTAAAAAAATCCCCATAATAACCATAGTGACCGATATCCCGGATATGATGTACGGCGAAGGAATTACGAGAAAATTTGCAAACCGTTTTTTTGGGTCGGTAAATGGTTTTATCCTTCTTACCGACGCTATGAATCAAAAGGTTAACCGTAATGCCAAGCCCAATATTGTGCTTGAAGGGCATATTGACTCTTCGCTAAAACCTGACAAAACCGGTGAAAAGACAGAAGTGATAACCGGTATAAAACAAATAATATATGCCGGAAGCGTAATGGAAATGTATGGTATCAAAAACCTTGTAGAGGGGTTTTTGCTTGCAAATATAGACAACTGTAAACTGATAATTTACGGCGGCGGAGATTATGCTGATGCATTGAAAAAAGCCGCAAAAGAATATTCCGGCATAGAGTATATGGGTGTTAAAGAAAACAGTGAAATTGTAGAAGCCGAACAAGCGGCGGCGCTTCTTATAAACCCTCGCCCTACAGCACCGGAATACACAAAGTACTCCTTTCCATCAAAGAATATGGAATATATGGCTTCCGGTACTCCGCTTCTTACAACCAAGCTTCCCGGTATGCCGGAAGAGTACTATCCGTATGTATACATATTAGAGGACGAAACGCCTATTGGTATTTCAGATAAGCTCAGAGAAATTTTTTCTGAGGATTTTGAGAAAAGAAACGAATTAGGGATTAAAGCACGAAAGTTTGTGTTTGAAAACAAGTCAAACATAATCCAGGCAAAAAAGATTATTGAATTTTTAGAGAGTGAAATTTAAAAATGACAAGAAAGGTTTTAAACCCCATAACCGCGGCGACAATTATTGTAATAATGTATATGACAATGCCGATATTATCTGTTTTTGTGAGCGCGTATATAACCACATACGCATATATGCTACTGGCGTTGTTTTTGATGTGTTTTATTTTGCTCTCAGGCGGAATAAGTAGGCTAAGCTCAATAATATATGTGCTTTTCCCATTTATGATACATGTGCTTTGCACCTATTTTACAAGTGAAAGTTCAACTCTTCTCTGGGGTTACCAAAGTATGCTGTTTTTACTCCCTGTAATTATAGGGTACTACTACTTCTACCACAAGCCTGAAAACGCCTATCTGCTTACAATTATTGTGGTTTTCAGCTTAGCTGTTACTGTTATTACAACCATTGTGGGTCTTATTCAGTTTCCGTTTGCCGCAAGGACGCTTGCAACCATTTCAGAATCAGACGATCCGGAAAACATAAAATATGCCTGGCATAATATCGGCGGATATGATTTCATTTACACATCTGTTCTTTTATACCCCGTTATTATTCTATCCTACAAATTAAAAAAGATAAAACTACCGGTATTTTTAATAATTGCTACAGCACTTTTTGCACTCATAGTCCTATCCGAATACGCCACAGCGCTGATACTGTTTTTACTTTCCTCGCTTCTTTATCTGGTTGGAAAAAATATCGGTGCACGCCAACTACTAATGCTCGGGGTATTGTTTTTTCTGGTGATATTCTTCCTATGGCCTATTATTTCAAATTTATTTTTATGGCTTGCCGATATATTTAACAGCGATGTTTTAAAAGAAAGGCTTACCGCGCTGGCAGGCGGTATAACCGGTCTTGAAAATTCTGAAAGCAAGCGAATTGAACTTTATGAAAAATCAATACAGGGATTTTTATCCAGTCCGATTTTCGGCAAAATGATGGGTAGCGAGATGCTGTCCGGAGGCCATTCTTTTATTCTTGATTCTCTCGCAAATTACGGTATTATCGGCGGTGCGGCATTGTTTTTCGCCTATAAAACAATTTACAAATGCTTTTTCAAACCATTTAACAACTGCAAAGATTTCGGATTTGTTTTATGGGCTTTTGCACAAGCAATAATTTTGTCAATTATAAATACCGGGATGTGGCTTAATGTGCTGACGCTTTTCATTCCGGTACTGCTATCGTTTATATATAATCTGAACAGTGAGGATAATTATGAAAATTCTTTGGGTAATTAATGCCATAATCCCACAGATAGCTGATGCTTGTAATTTGCCGAAAAACAACGGCGGCGGCTGGCTCAGCGCGTTCTTTAACAGTATAACCTCAAATAATGATCATACAATTACGGTTTGCTTTCCATATAGGAGTAAACAAATTTTAAGCGACTCAAAAAAATCAAAATTTTTATCGTTTCCTGAATCTGCACCGGATAAATATAATCCGCATCTTGTAGAATTTTTCGAAAGAACAATTCTATCCGAAAAACCGGACATAGTTCACATTTTCGGAACCGAATTTCCTCATACTCTTGCGGCGGTAAAGGCTTGCGAAAATACAGAGCTTTTGGATAAATGTGTTGTAAGTATTCAAGGCCTGATTTCCGAATGCGCAAAGTTTTATTATGCGGGACTTCCCACAAACGCAATATACCGTTTCAGCATCCGCGACTTTTTGAAAGCAGATAATGTGTTTTTTCAGAAAAAAAGCTTTGAAAAACGCGGAAAATATGAAATTGAGGCGCTTAAAAAAGCAAAAAATGTAATAGGCAGAACCGATTGGGATCGCTTTTGTATTACGCGGATAAACAAAAATATTAATTACTTTTTTTGTAATGAAAGCCTGCGCTCGGAGTTTTATATGCAACCAAAATGGAATTATGAGGCTTGCGAAAAGCATTCCGTTTTTATCCCGCAAAGCTACTATCCTCTTAAAGGTTTCCATAATCTTATAAAAGCGTTTGCAAAATTAGCTGAAAGATACCCTGATATACACATATACACGACGGGTAACGGCGGAAACCACGGTGGCTTTTTTGCAAATCTTAAACATCAAACATATTACCAGAAATATTTAATCAAGCTGATAAATAAATACTCTCTCCAAAAAAAAATTGTTTTTCTCGGAGACTTAAGTGCCGAACAAATGCGCGACCGACTTTTGAAGTCCAATGTTTTTGTCCTGTCGTCCTCACTGGAAAACTCCCCAAACTCTTTAGGAGAAGCTATGATCCTCGGCGTTCCGTGCATTTGTTCTGATGTGGGTGGTGTAAGGTCTTTAATTAAGGATCGTCAAGAAGGATTTCTATATCCTTTTGATAAACCGCAGATGGTAGAAAAATACATTGTGAATGTATTTTCCGATATCGACACTGCAAATCTGATTTCAAAAAACGCAATAAAACGCGCTGAGATTACCCATTCAACAAAGATCAACGCAAATGCGCTGAACGATATTTACTTATCGTTTTATAGGGGATATAAGGCACCTTAATCAGAGGTTATGCCTCGCAATTCTTTGACTGAATTTATTTTGTTTTTGATATTATCAGTAAGATGGGAAATTTTATGAAAAGTAATATAACAGTCACTTTTTTTTCAAACTATCTTCTTCACCACCAAACGCCGTTTTGTGAAGCAATGATAAAACGGATAGGCGCAAATTTCCGTTTTGTCGCAACAGAACCGACACCGGAATTCCGCCTTAAAATAGGATATCACGATTTTTCGGATGTTTCGTATGTTGTTTACTCATATAAAAACGATGATGAACACAAAAAAGCGTTAAAGCTGGCTACCGAAAGCGATGTAGTGATAATTGGTTCGGCACCCGATTATTTTATAGAAGAAAGGGTTAGACAAAACAAGCTTACTTTTCGCTATTCCGAAAGGTTTTTTAAGGAAGGTAAAATAAGACTGCTTGATCCGAGAGTCTTTATGTATCATTACAAGCAGGATTTCAAGTACAGAAGCAAAAACCTTTATATGCTATGTGCGAGCGCTTATACGGCGCCGGACTGCAGATTTATTCTCTCATACCCTGAAAAAACTTATAAATGGGGATATTTCCCCGAAACAGCGCTGTTGCCTTATGACCAAATTGCAAAACAAAAACAAAGTGGCGATAAAGTAAAAATACTTTGGGCAAGTCGCTTTATTAAATATAAACATCCGGAGGATGCAATTAATCTTGCAATTAAGCTTAAAGCAGCCGGTTTAGACTTTCAAATTGAAATGCTCGGCATAGGTGAGTTAAGGCAAAAATGTGAGGATACAGTAAGGGAAAAAGGACTAAACGATGTTATAAGCTTTACCGGTCCGTTTTCGCCAAAAGAGGTTTTAGAGCGTATGCGAAGCGCAGATATTTTCCTTTTCACCTCGGATAAAGGCGAAGGCTGGGGAGCCGTTTTAAACGAGTCAATGTCAAACGCCTGCGCTGTCGTAGCCAACCGCGAAATCGGCTCTGTTCCCTATCTTATTGAAAACGGTAAAAACGGTCTGATATACGACAGAAAAGACAAAAATTCTCTATATCAATGTGTGAAAAAACTGGTAGAAAACGAGCCGCTTCGCAAGACGCTCGGCAAAAACGCATATGATACCATAAAAACCGTATGGAATGCCGAAACGGCGGCGGACAGGCTTATAACTCTTATAGACTGTATAAACAACGGCACGCCGGTACCTTTCACTTCCGGTCCGTGCAGTAAGGATTGATTTATGAAAAGGATTGTTTTTTTAATTCCTTCTCTCGGTATGGGCGGAATGGAACGGGTGTTGGTGAATTACGCAAATCTGTTTGCCGCACGCGGGTATGATGTTACCGTTTTAAACTTCACATACGATGATGACGCGATAACATCGGGTTTTTCACAGACAATACACTATATAAAGAATTATTCCCCCGTGAAAAACATAAAGAACGCGGCTTTTGCTCAGATTTTAAAAGGGAATTTCAGGCTTTTACCTCAAAAAATATGGATGAAATTTCACAGCGCAAAATATTTATACAAAAAATACATAAAAGAAAATTTTGATGTTGAAATTGCGTTTTTCGGTATGGACGCTATGAAAATCATAAGTGGTTCAACGAATGAAAGTGCTGTTAAAATAGGTTGGCTGCACTATGTAAATCTGGAAGATGATATAAAAAATGTCGGTTCTTACAACAGAGCCAAAAAGATTTACAACGAAATTTCCGAAATCATTTGCGTATCACAAAAATCAAAAGATGAACTCAATCGGGTTTTCGGCAGAGAAAAAAATGTTTTTGTTGTTAATAATCCAAATGATACCAAAAAAATTCGAGATAGCGCAACAGCGGACTTTGCCGGTAAAAAATACCGTTTTACATTCGCGGTAGTAGCAAGAATTGATGAATACAATAAAGCTTTCCTTAGACTCTTAAGCGTATGCTCCCGTTTAAATTCGGAAGGATACGATTACAACTTATGGATAGTGGGAGACGGTAAAGACAGCAAGCTGATAAAAGACAAAGCGAGAGAGCTTAATCTTAATAATGTAATATTTTACGGAAAACAGGCAAATCCGTATCCTTATATTTACAATGCCGATATGTATCTGTGCGCTTCTAAATTTGAGGGTTTCAGTATGGTAATGATGGAGTCGATAATACTGGGAACTCCGATTTTAAGCACCGATGTATCAGGAGCTGACGAAATGCTTGACGGCGGCAAATACGGTATGATAGTGGAAAACAGCGAGAATGGCATATACGAGGGTATGAAGAAAATACTCGACAATCCCGATATGTATAGTCATTACAAAGCAATGGCGGATAAACGCAAGGATTACCTGAGTGAAGAAAAAATAATGGATCAAGTGGAAAATATCATAAAAGGACTATAAATATGGCTAAGGTTTCGGTTATTATACCCGTTTACAATGTTGAGGACAGAATCGGTCTTTGCATCGAGTCTGTAACAAACCAATCATACGATAATACTGAAATAGTTTTGATTGATGACGGCTCAACCGATAAATCAGGAATTATTTGTGACAGTTACGCCGAAAGCGATGCAAGAATAAAGGTTATTCACAAGGAAAACGGTGGCGTTTCAGACGCCAGAAATCAGGGCATAAAGTGCTCAACCGGCGATTATATTATGTTTCTTGACGGCGATGACACATTAGATACAAACACCATAGAATCGTGTATTAATGAAATTAAAAACGGCGACTTTGATATTGCGGTTTTCGGTTACCATATGTTTTTGCAAAAAAACAATATGGCGGAATATCAAAATGATGTCACATATGAAGCCGCGTTGCTTAATAACAAGCAACAGGTGGAACAAGAATTCGGTTATTGCTATAAAAAGGGCGTTTACGATTTTATTACAGATAAAATTTTTAAAGCTTCAATTATCAAAAACAACAATTTAATGTTCAACGGTTACTTTAATACCGGCGGTGAGGACGCGGTGTTTATGATATCTCTTTTACCGTTTATAAATAGTATTAAGATTACACCGTATGCATTTTACAATTATTACCGCAGAGAAAATGAAAGTATGACAAAAAGCTTTCATCCGGAAAAATTCAGCCGTTATATACGGCGGCTTGATATTTTACACGACATTATGTGTAAATTTAATTGCCCGGATATTTCATTTTTAGCGGATGAGTATTGCAAATACTTTTTATGGTCTTATGAAGATTTGTTTTTAAAAAGCTGTAAAATGAATAAATTTCAAAGGCTCCATTACATAAAAAACACATATTCAAAAACGCCTTCTTTTTTAGAGAACATTAAACTTGTCGCAAACGGAAAAACTATTGAGAAATATTGCTATAGCAGCGTCGTAGCAGCAAAACTCTTTTTGAAAAAGCGCCTGAGATTACTTGGTCTTTGGCACATTATATCAATTTTAAAGTTCAGGAGTAACAATGAGTAAACTAAGCATTATAGTACCGGTATATAATGTTGCGCCTTTTTTAAACAGGTGCATTGATTCAATTTTGGCACAAACATTAAGTGATTGGGAACTTATCCTTGTTGACGACGGGTCAAAGGATATTTCCGGTGATATTTGTGACGATTATGCAGATAAAGATACTCGTATCAAGGTCATACATAAGGAAAACGGCGGAGCAGGCAGTGCAAGAAACGCCGGACTTCAGACAGCGACAGGCGATTATGTTGCATTCCCGGACTCGGATGATTGGATAGACCCTGACGCATATGAATTTTGCATAAAAAAGATGGAAGAGCAAAAACTGGATCTTTTACTCTTCGGTTCAATAAATACAATATATGATAAATCGGGAAATGTTATTTCCGAACAAAACGGCAATATCAAGGATGTCATTTATGACAGTCAGACCTTATGCCGTGAAAACTGGATAAATCTTGTAATGGCCCTCCCTATGGACGGTCCAAGCAATAAAATGTACCGTATGTCTGTTATAAAGGAAAACAATCTGTCTTTCCCGAATATTCGGCGTATGCAGGACGGCGTATTCAATATGAATTATTTTGGCAATATAAATTCCTTTGCGGCTGTTCCGCATTACTTTTACCACTTTACAATGCATTCATCTAAATATCAGCGAAAAAAAATACCCGCCGCTTTTCTTGATTGTGCAATAACCTATCATAAAACCGCCTTGGATATGTTAACAGACTGGGGGCTTTGTGACAAAGAAAGCGAAAGAAAACTTGGAAATTGGTTTTCGGAAACTGTTATTCAGGCTGAACTTAACTACCTTCCGGGCGAAAAGAACACATTTTTTGAGAGGTACCGCCATATCAAGAATATAAACGATAATGAATATGTGGTTGGCTTTTTCGCAAGATATAAGAAAATTGCTCGGCTTTGCAAAAAAGAATTTGCAGTCAGCAGAAAATATAATCTTATTCTTACCGCTTATACCTATATAATCTGAAAGGAAAACTTATGCGAATACTGTTTATTTTACCAAGCCTTCGCCTGGGTGGACTTGAACGGGCACAGGTTGCCCTTGCAAACGCACTGGTGTCTCGCGGTTATAAGGTGACAATAATAATACTCAGCAATACAAACGATTTAAAAGATGAACTGGACAGTCGAGTAGAGGTAATCTATAAACCCGATAAACCGCATAAGTTTATGAAGAGTGTTCCTTATATAAGACATAAACTATATGATGACGGTATGTGGGAAACGAGAGCCACGCCGAAAACACTTTATAAATACTATGTGGGGAATAAAAAATACGATGTTGAAATCGGTTTTTTCAGAGGACTTTCGGTTAAAATTATTAGCGGGTCAACAAATAAGGACTCAAGAAAAATTGCATGGGTGCATAGCGATTTTAAGCATTGCGGAGGAGTTACAAACAACTTTAAATCACTTGAAGATACAAAATATGCTTACTCAAAATACCAAAAAATAGTCTGTGTATCAAAACAGGCCGAAGACAGTTTTAATGAAATCATAGGTTTTCACGATAAAACAACGGTAATTTATAATATGCTCCCAACCGACCGTATTTTAGAAAAGTCAAAAGAAACGATTGATATTAAAAAGGAAAAATTCACAATTCTTTCGGTTGGTCATTCAATAAATGTTAAAGGTTTTGACCGACTTCTTGAAGCGGTAAAACGGCTTAATGGTGACGGCTTTGATTTCGATTTGTGGCTTGTCGGATATGGAGAAGACGAGGATAAACTAAAAGAATATGCAAAAGAAAACAAACTTAATAATGTGAAATTTTTAGGATTTCAAAAAAATCCTTATAAGTATATGAAAAACGCCGACCTTTATGTTTGTTCTTCCCGTTATGAAGGATTTAATCTTACTGTTGCCGAAGCTCTGTTTTTAGAAACACCTGTAATAAGCACAGATTGCACCGGCCCTCGTGAAATTTTGGCAGACGGCAAATACGGTGTTCTCGTTGACAATAGCACCGAAGGGTTGTATAATGGTATTTACAGCATTTTGAAAAATAAAGGTCTTTTGGATACATACAAAAACAAGGCGATTTTAAGAAAACCGTTTTTTGATGAAAGAAAAATACTCGGTGAAATAGAAACTTTATTACAGGGGTAGTTTTATGCCACAACTAAGTGTAATTGTTCCGGTACACAATGTAGAACGATATCTTCATCGTTGTGTTGATAGCATTCTTAATCAAACATTTGCTGATTTTGAGCTCATTCTTATAGATGACGGTTCGCCTGATAAAAGCGGCGAAATCTGTGATGATTTTGCCCTTAAGGACAATCGAATAAAAGTAATTCACAAAGCTAATGAAGGTGTCTCCTCGGCACGAAATGCCGGTATGGATAAAGCAACAGGAGAATATATAGCATTTATCGACAGCGACGATCATATTGACCCGAATTTTTTAAAAATAATGCTTGAAAAAGCAGTATCAACAGACGCCGATATGGTTATGTGCAGTTATTTGCAGACCTCTATGGGTATCTCTGCTACACAGCATCATCCTTTTGGAAACAGTGTGCTGGACGGCAAAAATGAAATAACAGAAAAGCTTATAAAGTCTGTTATATATGTTAAGGACACAAACGGTCTTTTTTCACCCTGTAATAAGCTTTTTAGAACTGGTATCATCAATAGAGTTAATTTAAGGATGGACAAAACGATGTCATTTGGAGAGGATATGCTGTTTGTTTTGTCATATATAGACCTGTGCGAAAAGATATCTTTTATAAATGACCCTCTGTACTATTACAACCAGAGCGAATCCGGTCTCTTTAACAAATACCGGCCTTCATTTTTAAATGATATAATGAAGTGCTATGTAAATCTTAAAGCGCGAGCCGATAGACTCTGTTTACCCGAAGCGTACTTGCCGCTCAGCCTTAAATATCGTTATTATATCGAGCGTCACATAAAAACGGGTATTAAAATCGAAAAGCATAAATTCGGATTTGTTCTCAGCGTTTACAGAAATAAGGAAGTAAGAGATGTTTTCTATCAAATAGTAAGTCACAGAGAGGAAGTACTCAAAAGCGACTGTTGGAACAACTACGAGCTTCGTTTGCCCAAGCTTATAAGCAGAGGTCTTTTAATTTCCGCAACCATTTATTCTGTATATCAATATGATGATAATAATTTACTGCGAAAAATTATGAAGCTTTTCAGAAAAAACTAATATAATAACAAATTGGAGATAAAGTATGCAAAAGCAATGGACGGCGATTATACGCCCAAAAAATAAACTCTTTGATTTAAAGCTAAAAGAAGTTTGGAAGTACCGTGATCTTGTGCGGCTTTTTGTGGCAAGAGATTTTAAAACAAAGTACAAGCAAACAGTTTTAGGTCCACTTTGGTTTATAATTCAACCGCTTTTTACAACTGTAATTTATAATTTCGTTTTTGGTAATATTGCAGGTCTTTCGACCGACGGTATTCCGGGATTTCTTTTCTATATGGCAGGCAATGTACCCTGGCTGTATTTTTCCACCTGTATTACAACAACTTCAAATACCTTTGTGGATAACGCAAGCGTTTTCGGTAAAGTTTATTTTCCGAGACTTGCAACACCAATAGCTACCGTAATTACCGCAATGATAAACTTTGTTATCCAGTTTACTATGTTTTTAATTTTCTGGGTTTTCTTTTTCTTTACAGGCGCGCCTATACACATAAACTGGTTAGCAGCGCTTACTCCCGTTCTTGTAATCCAAATGGCTATACTCGGTATGGGATTCGGTATTATCATTTCTTCACTTACCACTAAATACCGTGATTTACAGGTTCTTGTAGGTTTTGGCGTATCACTTTGGATGTATGCAACACCCGTTATTTACGCCTCATCTTCCCTGTCGCCGAAAATGTATAATCTTCTGATGCTCAACCCAATGTCGCCTATAATTGAAATGATGCGTTACGGATGGCTTGGCGCCGGAAAAATCTCATTCTTTTTCTGGGGTATCAGCTGGATAACGACGTTTGTTGTGCTGTTCCTTGGAATTGTAATATTCAATAAGGTTGAGAAAACCTTTATGGATACCGTTTAATTTGTGAGGTGAGTGTTATGGCAGAAGAAAAAGATATTGCAATACAAATAAACGGTCTAAAAAAGCGTTACCGCCTGGGCGTTATAGGCGGCGGTACCCTCCAGGGAGATATTCAGAGCTGGTGGGCGCGCATTCGCGGCAAGGATGATCCGAATCTTAAAATAGGTAAAAAAGCTTACGGCAAGAATGAAACATTTATGGCGCTTGACGGAATTGATCTTACCGTTTATAAAGGAGAACGCCTTGGTATTATAGGTCATAACGGCGCCGGAAAATCAACCCTTTTAAAGCTTCTCTCCCGAGTAACCGCGCCAACCGAAGGTGAAATCAAAATAGACGGAAGAATTTCATCTATGCTTGAAGTCGGTACCGGATTTAATAAAGAGCTTACCGGTCGTGAAAACATATATTTAAACGGCGCGATACTCGGTATGACCAAAACGGAAGTCGATTCAAAAATTGAACAGATAATTGAATTTTCAGAATGCCGCAAATTTATTGATACTCCTGTAAAGCGTTATTCAAGCGGTATGTATGTTAAACTTGCGTTTTCTGTTGCGGCTCATCTTGACAGTGAAATACTCATAATGGATGAAGTTTTAGCAGTAGGCGATATTGCCTTCCAACAAAAGTGCCTTGATAAAATGCGGCGTGTTGCCGAAGAGGAAGGCAGAACAATTCTTTATGTAAGCCATAATATGAGCACTATACAACAGCTTTGCGAACGATGCATTGTTATGGACAACGGTAAAATTATTTATTCGGGTGATATTAATAAAGCAATCAGCATTTATGCTGAAATGTCACAATATATGACCTGTTATAAGGACTATACCGAATGGAAACGCAAATACAGGATGTATGCATATGATTTATACCTGCTTTCTGCCGAATTTGTAGACAAGAAGTCTTACAGCTTTTTCAAGGATGAAAAAATGCACCTAAGGCTTGTATGGGAAAACAAGGAAAATGTAAAGCCGATAGGTTTCCGTCACGAACTCAAAACCGCCACCGGTTCACCGATTTGCACATACTTTATCGAAAAAATATATGATGGCGGTGAAAAAGGCAAAAAGGTTACCGCAGACATAGTTTTTGATTTATCAAAGCTCGTCCCCGAAACCTACAGAACCTCTTATACCTTCTTTTATAAAAACGACTATGGTGAATGTGCGAATGTAGATTGCGTACGCGGTCTGACATTTGAGGTGTTGGACAGAGAAGAAACCGACGCCAAAAAATGGGACTCTCAAAACTGGGGATATGTTGAAATGGAGCAACCGCTTTCTATTAATATTAACGAATCAGATCAGTTAATCTAAAAGTATTTTTGAGAAATGTGGAGAGTTTTCTATGAGTAAGCTTACAACTTTTATTAAACATCCGGTTATTTCCTTAAAAAGTAAGGTTTCCGATTATAAAAACAATAAACTGTCATATTACCTGCAACCCGAAATTTTTGCAAAGTTGCCAGATAAAAAAGCAATAAAAGTCAGATATTATTTAAACTTTGGTGAAAAACTGAATTTAAGACACCCTGAAACATTTAATCAAAAACTCCAGTGGTTAAAATTATACGACCGCAACCCCAAATATACTAATCTTGTAGATAAATATGAAGTTAAAAAAATCGTTGCAGATATAATAGGCGAAGAATATATAATTCCAACGCTTGGCGTTTGGGACAGTGCTGAAGAAATTGACTTTGACGCTCTGCCCGATAGGTTTGTTTTAAAATGCACTCATGATAGTGCGAGTGTAATTATTTGCAAAGACAAATCAAAATTTGATATTGCCGACGCAAAGAAAAGTCTTGACGCCTGCCTTAAAAAAAACCATTTTATTTTTGGCAGAGAGTGGCCTTATAAAAATGTTAAACCAAGGATAATTATAGAAAAATATATGCAAGATAATAAAGAAAAAGATATTAAAGATTATAAATTTTATTGTTTTAATGGAATACCTAAATATTTATATGTTTCAGAAGGCTTAGAAAACCATCAGACAGCAAAAATAGAGTTTTTTGATATGAATTTTGAACCAGCACCTTTTGAAAGATCTGATTTTAGAAAATTTGAGGTAAAACCAGAAAAACCATATAATTTTGAGGAAATGAAAGAATTAGTAAAGAAACTATCAAACAGTATTTCATTTGTAAGGGTTGACTTTTATGAATTTGATAAGAAAGTATATTTTGGGGAATTAACATTCTACCCTTGTAGCGGATACATGCCATTTAAACCGAAAGAATATGATAAAATATTAGGTGATATGCTAGAATTACCAAAGGGGAAAACAAGGGGGAAATTATGAAAAAGATTTCCTATGACGAAAGCAAACAGATACAACTTGGCATTTTAAAAGATTTCATTGACTTTTGCGATAATAATAATTTGTCTTATTTTATCGGATACGGCTCTCTACTGGGTGCGGTACGCCACAAGGGTTTCATACCTTGGGACGATGATATTGATTTGCAAATGCCCAGAGAAGATTACAATAAACTTATTAAAATTTACAATGATATGCAAGCAACAGACCAATATCGTCTTATTTCCCCTTATAGCAAGGATGCATTACATTCATATGTAAAAATAATCGATACCAGAACGGTTAAAGATGAATCTGGTGTTCGATATACAGGCGAAAAACTCGGAATAGACATTGATGTTTTTCCGATTGACGGGTTGCCTGATACAATGGCCGAATATGACGATCTCTTTAATAAAATAAAAAAAATCTATAAAAAATTCGTATATTTAAAAAGTGATTTCAGTGGCAACAACTTAAAAAATACCCTTTTAAGATTTTATCAATCTTTAATGGGAACCGGTAGCAACCTTATAAGAAAAGCAGAAAAAATGCTCAGCAAATATCCGTATAATAATTCAAAATATGTGGGAACACTTGCGAGTTACTATGATTATTATAATGATCGACATGAGAAAGAGAATTATCAAGGATATGTAATGCTTAAATTTGAAGACATTGATGTTAAAGCGCCTATAGGATATGATTGCATTTTAAAGACAATATACGGAGATTATATGAAACTGCCTCCTGAGGATGAGCGGGTTACCCATCACACATATACCGCATATTGGAAAGATTAAGCTTTATACGAGGAGCAATACACTTATGAGTAACACTATTACCGTTATGGTGCCGGTTTATAATATGAAAAAGTATCTTCGCACCTGCTTTGATTCTATTTTGGCACAGACATATAAAGATTTTATTTTACTTGTAGTTGACGACGGCTCTGACGACGGCAGCGCGGATATCTGCGATGAATATGCCGCGAAAGACAGAAGAGTAAAGGTGATACATACCGAAAATGAGGGACAAGGCGCCGCGCGAAACACAGCTCTTAAAAACATAGAAACCGATTATGTTGTTATGATTGATTCGGATGACTGTGTTAACATACATTTGTTAGAGCGCCTTATGGATATTATGAATGAGACCGGCGCGGATATAGTCGGAACCGGCTATAAGGATTTTTTAGACGACAATGAAATTGATTATAACGAATCAATTACCTTTGACAGCTCTGACTATAGAATTCTCTCACGCGATCAGGCGGTGGAAGAATTGTGCCTATCATATTCTGCGGCACTTGTTACCCCGCAAAAATTATATAAGAAAGCCGTTCTTAAAGGTATATCCTATCCGCTTATCGGCGTTAATATTGACGAATGGGCTGTTCACCACCTGTTTATGAACGCGGAAAACATAGTGACAAACAGCGAGCTTATGTACTATTACAGGAAAAGCCCCGAAGGAATGACAAGGAATTTTTCGGCTAAAAAAATTTCGGGCGTTCTGGCAATCATTGATAGAATAGAAACACTTAATAAAAACGGATATAATCAGTATAATAAGGCGTTATATTCCCGGTTATATTCTTTAGCCGAAAACTTTTATAATAAGTGCAAAGAAAACGGAATTAACGGCAAAAAACTTTTAAAGCCGGCTTTACCAGAACTTAGAAAAGGCTTTAATATAAGCATAAAAAACCGCAAAGATTTATATAGTCGCAAGGATTTATATAGTCGCAAGGATTTGGTTATCGAGTGGATGTTCAGCCATAATTTTATGATTTATGATATTATGTGCAAAGTCCTTAAATACAGGTGATTATTTATGCCTAAAGTAAGCATTATTGTTCCGGTTTATAATGCAAAAAAATACCTTAAAGACTGTATCGATAGTATTTTAAAGCAGTCATTTCAAGACTTTGATTTAATTCTGGTTGACGACGGAAGCACCGACGGCAGTATTGAGCTATGCAGAGCTTACGCAGACGACTATGCCCGTATTAACCTGATTTGCAAGGAAAACGGCGGTATTTCAAGCGTTCGTAATATCGGAGTGAATTGGGCTATAGACAATAGTGACAGTGATTTTATCCTTTTTATTGATTCCGATGATTTGATGAAAAAAAATCTTCTTGAGCGAGTTATTATTTCACAGAAAGAAAATAACGCCGATATAGTTTGTTTTGGCTTCGAGATGGTGAATGATAACCTTGAAAATCTTGGCTGGGGAAGTACTCAGGCGACTGATTTTGAAATCTTTAACCCCGACAAACGTTTTTTACCGCTTTTGCCGCCGTATGATTACGGTGATTATGTCTGGAACAAGCTCTTTAAGAAAACATTATTCTCAAATATATCATTTCCGGAAGGTATGACATTTGAGGATACCTATACAACATATAAATTTTTTAATAACGCAAAAACCGTTGTTTTGTTACCGGATAGGCTGTATATTTACCGTAGACATAGCGACAGCATTACAACAAAGGGCGGTGCGAGAGCAAAATCCGATTTTTTTGAGGCAACAAGGCAAAAGTATAATTTTATATCCGAGAATTACAGCGGACTATCAAAAAATGCCGCCGCGGGTTTTATCAATTCTATTGCCGCAATACTTAAGCAAATTCCGATTTGTGATAAATCAAATGAATATAAAAAGCTCTTGTTTGAAATAAGAGGATTTATACTTAAAACGCCATATGAACTTAAAAATAACAGCTTATGCAATGGCGAAGCTCTTATAATCATAGACAAGTTAGAACAGGGCATCAATTCATATAAGATGTACCGGACAAAAAGAGAGTTGAACAAAAGGATTAAAAAAGGTTCAAATACTGCTGTCGGATTAGTTATGTCAATAAAAAAAAGATTGTTCGGCAGCAAAAACATAAAATAGATTTTACGAGGGGTAAATTATGTCATCATTCAAAAACGCAACACTTATGATTACCGGAGGTACCGGTTCATTCGGCAACACGGTGCTAAAACACTTTCTTGAAAGCGATATAGGTGAAATCCGCATTTTCTCAAGAGATGAGAAAAAGCAGGACGATATGCGACATGAGCTTCAGGCAAAACATCCGGAAACTGCTAACAAGGTCAAATTCTTTGTGGGAGATGTGCGTGATCCGCAATCTATAGCGGACGCTATGCCGGGCGTTGATTATATATTCCACGCGGCGGCTCTTAAACAAGTGCCTTCCTGCGAGTTTTTCCCGATGCAGGCGGTAAAGACCAATGTTGAGGGAACGGACAACCTCTTACACGCGGCGATAAACGCTGGTGTTAAGCGCGTGGTTTGCCTTTCCACCGACAAGGCGGCGTACCCGATAAACGCCATGGGTATCAGTAAGGCTATGATGGAGCATGTAATATACGCTAACGCACGCGTTGCGGCTGAACGAGGAGGCACGGTTATATCCTGTACCCGTTATGGTAATGTTATGTGTTCGCGTGGTTCTGTAATTCCGCTTTTTATTGACCAGATAAAGGCCGGAAATCCGATAACAATTACAAATCCCGCTATGACAAGATTTCTTATGAACCTTGACGAAGCGGTTGACCTTGTTAAGTTTGCATTTGAGCACGCAAACCCGGGTGATTTATTCATTCAAAAGGCGGACGCCTCAACAATCGGCGACCTCGCAAAAGCCGTTCAAAAATTGTTCGGCGATACCGGCACTAACATTATCGGTACCCGCCACGGTGAAAAGCTATATGAAACCCTTATGACAAGGGAAGAAAAGCTCCGCGCCGAAGATATGGGCGATTACTTCAGGGTAGCGGCTGACAGCCGCGACCTTAACTACGACAAGTTTGTGGTAAACGGTCAGGTTCAAACCGAATCGGACGAGGCATACACAAGCCACAACACAAAGCTTTTGGATGTTGAAGGCACGGTAGAAAAAATACTTACAACCGATTATGTGAAAGAACAACTCGCGAACAAATAAACACGGTATGAAAGTCGAGCGGCAACCGTTTAGGTTGCCGCTCAATTTTTTATATTATCCGTAATATTCCTTATACCATTTTGCAAAGTTTGACAGCCCCTCTTCAATACCGATTTCAGGGGTAAAGTCGAAATCATTTTGAAGCCCTGCGCTGTCCGCATAGGTTACCGGAACATCCCCCGGCTGCATCGGAACTAATTTTTTATGAGCTTCAAAATTATAATTTTCCGGCAAAACTTCTGAGCTTACAAGAGCGTTTTGCAATATATCAACAAACAAAAGCAGATTTTCAGGCTTCCCTCCGCCTATATTATAAAGCGCATACGGCGGCAAAGGCAATCCGTCCTCTCCGGTTGCCCTTTCCGGCGCACCTTTCATCACTCGATAAATTCCCTCTACTATATCATCAATATAGGTAAAATCCCTCTTGCAATTACCGAAATTGAATATCTGAATATCCTTACCGGCTCTCAATTTCTCCGTTGCGGAAAAATAAAACATGTCGGGTCTGCCGGCGGGTCCGTATACCGTAAAAAACCTAAGCCCGGTTGTAGGAATACCGTAAAGCTTAGCGTATGCGTGCGCTAAAAGCTCATTGCTTTTCTTTGTTGCGGCGTAAAGGGATACCGGGTAATCCACCCTATCATCGGTTGAAAAAGGCACTTTTTTATTTCCGCCGTAAACACTGCTTGAGCTGGCATAAACAAGGTGTTCAACATTACCGCTTCTGCAAGCCTCTAAAATATTATAAAAACCGACAATATTCGACCGGATATATATATCGGGATGATCTATACTGTATCTCACACCCGCTTGAGCCGCAAGGTTTACCACAATGTTGGGGTTATACTTATCAAATACCTCGGAGATTAACTGCTTATCCGCAATATCTCCCTTGATAAATATATGCTCCGCCGCCGATTTTTCCGATAATTTTTCTATTCTTTTTAAGCGATACTCTTTAAGGCCCACATCATAATAATCATTCATATTATCTAAGCTTATTATGATACCATTACTTAATTCTTTAAGCAATCGCATAACCAGATTGGCGCCTATAAAACCCGGAGAACCGGTAACTAAAATAGTCTTTCCGTTCAATTCAACTTTCGTTTTCATATTAATCCCTTCTAAATAAATCTCTCGTATAAACCTTATTGGCTACATCGTCAAGCGCACTGTCATAGCGATTGGCAATTATGCACCCGCACATTTCCTTAAACCTTTTAAGATTGTTAACAACTTTACTCCCAAAGAAAGTTGAACCGTTTTCAAGTGTCGGCTCGTAAATTATAACGGTAGCTCCCTTTGCTTTTATCCGTTTCATAACGCCTTGTATTGAGGATTGACGGAAGTTATCCGAATTCGATTTCATAGTAAGCCTGTAAACCCCTACTACAATTTCCTGCTGTTTAATTTCCTTTTTCACTGAATAGGCTTCACTACCCTGATATGTACCGGCAATTTCAAGTACGCGCTCAGCTATAAACTCTTTTCTTGTCCTGTTAGCTTCAACTATCGCCTGTATAAGATTTTGCGGAACATCATCATAATTTGCAAGTAATTGTTTTGTATCTTTAGGTAAGCAGTATCCGCCGTAGCCGAAAGACGGATTATTATAATAGTCTCCGACTCTCGGGTCAAGGCATACACCCTTTATTATACTCGCAGTATCAAGACCTTTAAGCTCTGAATAGGTATCCAATTCATTAAAATACGAAACGCGAAGCGCCAAGTAGGTGTTTACAAAAAGCTTAGTTGCCTCGGCTTCGGTGTAACCCATAAAAAGTGTTTTGACAGGGCTCTTTATTGCACCCTGACGCAGTAATGCCGCAAATGTTTGGGCGGCGGCATAATTTTTATCATCAGTTCCAACAATTATACGACTTGGATAAAGATTATCATAAAGCGCCTTGGACTCACGCAAAAACTCAGGGCTGAAAAGTATATTCTCCAGTCCGAATTTGTCTTTTATCTGCTTTGTATAACCAACCGGAATAGTTGATTTAATAACTATTGTAGGCGGATTCTTTCTGCCTGCCGGAATCTTTTTAATCAACCCTATTACCGACTCTACCGCCGAGCAATCAAAAAAGTTTTTCTTGGAATCATAATTTGTGGGCGCCGCTATTATTATGAAATCAGCGTTTTTATAGGCGTCCTCTCCGTTTGTGGTTGCTGTAAGATTAAGCTTGCGCTTACCCTCCTTCGCCTCTATTAAAAACTTTTCAATATAATCGTCTTGTATCGGAGAAATAAATTTATTGATTTTATCGACCTTTTCAGGCACTATATCGACAGCAGTAACCTCATTGTGCTGAGACAGCAAAACTGCAAGCGAAAGCCCGACATAGCCCGTCCCAGCCACCGCTATTTTATAACTCGGCAATAATGTTTTATCAACCGTTTCCTCCCTAAACAAATCAGAAACTTCAAAGCCTAAAACTTCTGAAAGTTTTTCGATCTGTTCAATAGAAGGTGTATGAGCGCCTCTCTCAATATTGCTTAACACCGAACGATTTATTCCTGTTTTTTTCGAAAGCTCAGCCTGAGTCAAATTCATTTTTTTTCGGTGTGTGTTAACGATTTCACCTAAAAACTGCTTTGAGAACCTTTTCATAACTTTCTCCTTTGTTGTTATGTGCAACAAAAAATAACGATGCAACTGTTTTTTATAAGTGTATGATACCATAAACAACATGATTAGTCAATAAAAAAGCACATCATATTGTTGAGGTGCTTTTTTATTGACTACTTTCTCTTGTTAAGAGAAATGTACTCTTTATTTTGTTTTACCCCTATATATGCCGGACGAATTATCTTGCCGTTGTTTTGAATTTCCTCAATTCTATGGGCACTCCAACCGGCTATGCGTGCGTTTGCAAAAATGGGAGTATAAAGCTCCGGCGGCAAATCAAGCATACGGTATATAAGCCCTGAATAAAAATCCACATTTGCACTGACGCCCTTATAAATCCTGCGCTTTTCGGCGATTATGCCGGGAGCTATGCGTTCAACGGTTTTGTAAAGCTCATAATCAGCCTCAAATCCCTTTTCTAAAGCGAGCTCTCTTGCGCACTCCTTTAACACTTCAGCTCTCGGATCGGAAAGTGAGTAAACCGCATGACCCATACCGTAAATAAGTCCTTTTTTATCAAACTCCCCACCCTCAAGCAGGCGGTTTAAATAATCGGCAATTTGCACTTCATTGCTTGTGTCAACTTTACTCTTCATATCCTCAAACATCTGCACAACTTTAAGATTAGCGCCGCCATGACGCGGACCTTTAAGGGAGCCGAGCGCCGCTGAAACAGCAGAGTAAGTATCTGTACCGGAAGATGTGACGACATGCGTTGTAAATGTTGAATTGTTGCCGCCCCCGTGCTCAGCATGAAGAACAAGCGAAAGATCCAAAACCTTAGCTTCAAGCGGCGAATATTCTTTATTTTCTCTTAAAAGCCTCAGTATATTCTGGGCTGTGCTGAGATTACTGTCCGGCAGGTGGATATAAAGGCTTTTCCCCATATGATAATGCCTGTACGACTGGTATCCGTAAACCGACAGCATCGGAAATACAGCTATCAACTGCAGACACTGCCGGAGAACATTCTCAATGCTGATTTCATCCGGGTTTTCATCATAAGCATAAAGCGCCAATACGCTTCTGGATATAATATTCATCATATCCCTGCCCGGCGCTTTCAGTATCATATCCCTTACAAAAGAGGACGGCAAACTGCGGTAAAGCCCGAGTTCCTGTGAAAACTCTCTAAGTTCCTCTTTGTTTGGAAGGCATGAAAAAAGCAAAAGGTATACCGTCTCTTCAAAGCCGAAACGATTATCCTTTAAAAAGCCTCTTACAATTTCTTTAACATCAATTCCACGGTATCTGAGTTCACCCTTGCTTGGAACAAAGCTACCGTCCGACAGAGCGGTTTGGGCAGTAATGGTAGATACTTCGGTAAGACCGGTAACAACACCCACGCCGTTTATATCGCGGAGTCCGCGATTAACCTTGTGTTCTGTATACATCGAAGGTTCTATTCCATTACCGGATTTGGAAAGCTCAGCCATTTTCTTTATGTACGGGGTTATTTCACTGTAGTTTTTCATAGGTTGGGTTTTCCTTTCTTTTTTTTAATAATACCATATTAGCGGATTTGAATTTTTAATACAATGTAAATTATTAAAAACGGCAGGGTTCTAAGCCCTGCCGAAAAATCTTATGCTGTTTATATTCTCGCCACACCGTCTTTTTTCGCCGCGTCGGCTACCGCTTTTGCAACGGTATCCTTAATTCGCTTATCAAAGGCGTGGGGAAGAATATAATCGGGATTCAGCTCCTTATCACTTACGAGCGAAGCTATGGCATAAGCCGCCGCAATCTTCATATTCTCTGTAATAGCGCTCGCCCTAACATCCAGAGCACCGCGGAAAATACCGGGGAAGGCCAGTACATTATTTATCTGATTCGGGAAATCGGATCTTCCGGTACCTACTATCGCCGCACCCGCCGCCTTTGCAAGGTCAGGCATAATTTCAGGCGTGGGGTTAGCCATTGGAAGCACTATCGGATCGGGATTCATTGATTTTATCATTTCTTCGTTTACTATGCCGGGCGCTGACACGCCTATAAAAATATCAGTTCCGGGCATAACATCTTTAAGCGTGCCTTTTTTCATACCGCGGTTTGTAACCCTTGCTATTTCGGCCTTAGAGGCGTTAAGATTATCCCTTCCCTCATAAATCGCACCGGTCCTGTCGCAGAGTATAACATCCTTAAGACCTAAGCTCATAAGCAACTTAGCGATAGCGACGCCGGCTGCTCCCGAACCGTTTATAACAGCTTTACAATCACCAAGATTTCTTTTGGTAAGCTTCATCGCGTTTATTAGGGCGGCAGATACTACAACCGCCGTACCGTGCTGGTCGTCATGGAAAATCGGAATATCGCAGCATGCTTTAAGCTTTTCCTCTATTTCAAAGCAACGCGGAGCGGCTATATCTTCAAGATTTATGCCGCCGAAGGAACCGGAAATATTATAAACTGTTTCGACTATTTCATCGACATCCTTAGTCCTTACACACAAAGGGAATGCATCAACACCGCCGAATTCCTTAAAGAGAACGCACTTACCCTCCATTACCGGCATACCGGCTTCAGGACCTATATCGCCAAGTCCTAAAACAGCCGTGCCGTCGGTTATAACCGCTACCATATTCCAACGGCGGGTAAGCTCCCAGCTTTTATTATAATCGTCCTTTATTGCAAGGCACGGCTCTGCAACGCCGGGAGTATAAGCGAGCGAAAGGGCATCCTTATCGTCCACCTTTGCGCGAGCTATAACCTCAACTTTACCCTTCCATTCGCCGTGAAGTTTGAGTGATTCTTTTCTGTAATCCATAACTAAATATCCCTTTCAATATGCGACTTTATTTTGCGGTCGCTTTTGTATTCTTTATATCCGTTTTCCCACGGGAAAATGTAATCGAGGCCCAGTTCATCCCTTACAGCGTTTATCTCACCCTGAACCGACTCGTTTATCGGCACGCCTGATTTTTCACGCTGTTTCCAAATATCGTACTCTTTTTCACCCGCAATATATATGCGTTCTGCACCGGGCGCTTTTCTGGCGGCTCGCACCTTTCGAATAATATCGCCCGTTTTCTTTCTGCAAAGCTCCTCACCTAAGAAGTGATTAGTATCAATAGCGATAAAGAAATGTCCTAAATGATACGGACGAATATTTCCATTTTCATCCTTGCCGTCAAGTTCTTTTAAATTCTCGCCGTCCTGCAAAACGGATGATAAGAACTCAACAAACATAGCAAACCCGTAGCCCTTATAACCGCCTAAAGCCTCACCTATGCCGCCAAGCGTTGTAAGAGCCGCTGAGCCCTCGCGTATTTTTTTAAGAGCGACGCCCGCATCACCCTCAACAGGCGAACCGTCAATATTCACAATGGTGCCCGGATGTACCGGCTCGCCTATTCGCGCATAATACTCGATTTTTCCGTTTTGTGTGATTGATGTTGCACAGTCAAAGTTAAAATCGAACGCCTCATCACTCGGAACACCCAGGGTAAACGGATTTGTTCCGAACATACCCTCCGTGCCGAATGTGGGCGCAACAGACGGACGAGCATTAGTACCTGTCATGCCTATACAGCCGTTTTCAGTAGCCATAGAAGTATAGTATCCGGCAATACCGTAATGGCAGGAATTGCGAACGGTAACCATACCCATACCGTATTTTTTGGCCTTATCTATAGCCATCTGCATAGCTTTGGTGCCTATTACCTGACCCATACCGTTGTGACCGTCAATAACGGCGGTTGTTTCGGTTTCTTTTATTATTTCAAAATCGGTTCCAGCAGACTGAATACCCGCCTTTATCCTGTCAAGATAAATAGGTTTAAAGCGGTTGCATCCGTGGCTCTCAATGCCCCTTTTATCGGACTCGAGCAACACATCCGCGCACATTTCCGCTTCATCTCGCGGCACACCGTAACCTACGAATGCATCTACCACAAAATCAGTTATTAGCCCCCACGGGCACACTACCTTTGGCATAATAAAAAACTCCTTACAGTATTTTTGAATTCTAACATAAAAAGAAAGCGACGACATTATCGCTTTCTTTAAAAACTATTTTTCCGCGGTGAAGTCATCCTTACCAACGCCGCAAAGCTCACAGGCAAAATCCTCAGGAAGATCCTCCCATTTTATACCTTTTTCCTCCTCATCATAAACCCAACCGCAAACATTGCATACATACTTCATAAATATACCTGCCCTTCAATTATTTTACTGAACTATATTTTAGCATATAAAAGCCAAACTTGCAACAAAAAGTATTGATTTCAAATTGATATTCTATGAAACTTTTCCACAGAAAGGATCCTATAATAAACAAAAAATACGCACGCGAGCAAAATTGCGGTAATTTTCATCGGTTTTGAACAGAATAAGACCGCAGATAGAGCAGAAAACCACATCCGATAAGAGATACCAAGCCTGAAACTGCACCTTCAATAAGACTAAGAAACAAATAATCTGTTGCGCTCGCTCCTACACTGTTTAATGTTGTTATATTCGAAAAAAATGAAACCGCTATTGTAATAACATAACCGAATAAAACAACTGAAATTAAAAACGAAATAATTGCAAAAACACGACAAACACTTTGCTTAATATCTTTCACAACATCCTCCAAGAAAAAAGATGTACCACCGTAACGACAGCACATCTTTGAATGGCACTTAATAAATCTTACTTGAAATACCTGTCAAGGAGCCCTTTAAACGCCTTTCCATGTCGTGCTTCATCACGAAAAGCACTTAAAAACCCTTTATTTAAGCCATTTTCTAAAAATTACACACCTTGACACACACTAAAAAGTGGTATATAATGTGGTAAAAATTGATATGAGTGAAAACGGCAAAGGTCATCACTTCTCACTCATTATAGCAGAAACCACACTTTTTTGTCAAGGAGCAGAACGATGAGCAAAAAGTACACAGGTGTTACACCTCTAAACAAAGGCAAAACCGCTTGGCAATACCGAATTAAAATCACGCTTCCGAACGGCGACAAGATAGATACGACAGGTCGCCGTGACACACACGGAAAACCGTTTCTGACCGCAGAGGCGGCATATACCGCCAAATTGGAACACGAAAACCGCCTCAGAAACGATTTAGGCGGGAAACATACTCGTACCTCAAAGACAACACTAAAAGCGATTTACGAGCATTATATGACCTCTGGTGAGGCAACAAGCAAAGCACCCTCAACTATTGCTAAACAAAACAGTTTATGGAAAAATCACATATCAAAAAAGTTTGGTGACAGGGAACTCAAAAACATAACCCTTGCAGACTTACAAAACTACCTGCACGAACTATATATCACAGGCGACGAATACAACGAATACAAGGGCGGTTATGAGTATGCTTATGTAGAAGGGTTTTTGAGGTTTTTCTATTTGCTGTTTGGTTATGCTTACCGCCTTGATAAAATTGATTATGAGCGGTATATCAAAATGTTTGTGGACAGAGGCACACGACTGACAATGCCGGAAATGACACAGGCAGACTTTGAGGACAGCGAAGGACCTATTGAAACATACAGTGAATACGAAATATACCAAATGGAAGACCTATTCAAAAGCGAGGAAGGAAACCTGCTGACCGCTTTCTATTTAGGGTTATATTGCGGGTTGAGAATAAGCGAGGTTTTTGCGGTTCGTTGGCGGTGTATTGACTGGGTAAAAAGCACCATTACCATTAACCGACAAATGCACTATGAGGGCGGTATGCTCAAATTATGCCCTGTAAAAACCCTTACAAGTGTCCGCACGGTTTATATGCCAAAGGTAATGCACAACCACCTTTACGACCTATACAACAAACAGGGGAAACAAAAAAAGGCATTAGGCAGAGGGTATAAGAACACCGAGCGGGTATTTGATACCATACTCAAGACAGAAATCACCGAAGGCGATTTTGTCAACCGCAAGAGCAACGGCGAAATACTGACCGTTAATTCTATGAAATACTGGTCTAAAAAAATCAAAACCGAACTGGGTATAGACTTTAAGTTTCACAAACTCCGGCACACTTATGCCTCAAATTGTGCTGCCAACAATATGAACCTGCAAATGCTTATGGAAATGATGGGGCACAAAAAGATTGAAACCACCCAAAAGTATTACATAAGCACCAACAACCCTGACCTTATAAAGCGAACCGTTGACCTGCTAAACACAATATACCAACCAAGAGAAGTTACGCTCCCGGATGGTTCTACAATAGCAACAGCACCGGCAAACCCTTATCACAGGGAAAAAACAATAAATCGCATAAAGCACACACCAACAAAAAAATAACATAACAAAAAGCACGGTTCGTTCCGTGCTTTTGGTTTTGTATTAACTAAATAAAACAAATTAGTAAGGGTTTTTTGCGGTTTTAGTAATTGTGGTCTCTCACATACTCATATTTTCTTGTGAACTCATCTATATCAACATTGGGTTTTGTTAAAATATATGCCAAATAACTAATATCAACGTCAAGCGACAAATCATCCTCACCAAGTCTGTCAGCGATACTTTCTAATTGTTTTTTTGCTTCATCCGTTGTAATCTCAAAATTAAGGTATTTTTCGCAAATCTCAACTGCTTTTGCTTGTGCTTTTTGCGACCTCGTCATTGATGTTTCCTTTTGTCCGCAACCAACACACAAACCGAAAATAATTATTAAAATAAACAACAAAGATAGTATCTTTGACGGTTTTTTCATATGTCTGCCCCCTCTGTTTATGCTATTATATCATAATACGATTTTAGTTTCAACTAAAACAAGAAAAAGCACGATTGAATCCGTGCTTTTTCTTTTTCAGAAGTCTTCCAGAACAAAACCGCCAATAGGGAAACGGTCTTCAGGGTGATTTTTAATGTATTCTTTTAGTTTTGCTTGGTCAATGTCATTTTTCTTTTTCTTTTTGTAAACCGCTTCTGCATCTCTACCCGCCATTACTAAAAGTCTCTCAAGTGATACCTTTTCAATTTCTAATGTTTCTTTGTCCATAGTTATGCCTACCTTTCTTGTATGTTTTCTTTTTCGTCTTTGCTTTTTTGGTATGACAGAAAATGCTCTGTTTGTCCTGATGAAACAATATAATTTGCCATATCAACAGAGAGTTTTTCATCACTGTTTTTAACTTGTTCTTTAAGTTGTTTATATTCGTTTGATAGTTTTTCCGCCTTATATTTGAGCATATCCACGCTTTCCCTCATGCCACTTTCACGGTCTGAAAATTCACCCGTCATAATTGAAACACGATAACCGAGAGCAACTTCAACCGCCTTTGATAGTTCATCGTGAAAACTCCTCAATTCTTTGCGGGTTACCACCTCGTTGGCAGATACCTTGTATATGTCTTTTACTTTGTCATGGTAAATAGGCACGAAAAGAAAGTGCATATGTGCTTTTAGGTCGCACCCATTATTCTCGCTGCCGTGTTGGCATTCATCATAATGGCAAAAAGCAGATATGCAATGCTGGTACTTTGAAACAAGAAAACTATAAACCGCCTCAAAAAACTTACGGTCATCACCACGATGCACATCATCAGGCAAAGTTACAACCCACCCACAAACAACTTTTAAATCTTTCCTATCGTTAATTTTTAACTCTTTTCCTTGCGGTATTGTTTTTCCGGACAATATTTTTTGGTATCTTTTTCTTTGGTTCATTGGTTTGCCGTTTTCGTTCCGGCACAAATTATAATTGAGTGGCGTCCGTTTGGTATCAATGTCCCTGTTTCCGAAGTTAATGTACTCCCGCTCTCCGTTCTCCTTTGTTTTGAATGCTCGTTGCATATGTAAAAATAAATGACCGAGCGACCCACGCCCGAACTTCTCATAATGTGCCATTGATTACAACCTCCTTTCAAAACTTGACACTTATATGTGACTTCTCACTCATATATAAGTATGATTTATCAAGTGCGCAAACAACTTGACACCAAGTTTTGAAAGGAACTTGTAGCACGTTATGGGTTGCCGTGCAACCCTCCGTGCTCTGCGAGGCGTTTTCTGTTTTTCTGTTTTCCTCATTTTAGAATAACTCCTATCATACTTTATTCAAACTGAATAAAGAAAAAATTATGACAAATCTGTCATAGTCGTGGAAAGGCAGAAAAACACGAAAAATAATCTGCGGTTGGTCACCCCCGTTGGTAGATAAAAGACCCGGCGAAAGTAGGTTCCATAAGGTGCATTTACGAAATTGTCGTCAGTGGAAAAGGTTGTCAGCAAATCGCCACATAAAAAAAGAGAACTGAAGGGTTTGGAACTCTTTACAGAGGAACTGTCATAGAAAATCAAGGGAAAGATGAGATTGTCCTGAAAAGGTTTTGACAGCGGGTAAGTAATAAAACCCGACTTGAAATGCACCTAGGCGAGCGACCGAAGCGACGGCGACGGCGAAAAACAAAAACGGCGAGTTTTCCCTGCACTCACAGGGAAAACTCTGCCCTTACGGTTCGCTCACTCGCTCGGGTTCAAGCGAAAAAACTGCCGTTACAGTTTAAGTTTTAAATATCTGTCCTCAAAAATCTTTGATTTTTGTTCTGCGGCTCCTCAGAAGTAGGAGCATGAAAAGGGGGGTACGGGGGGAAAACAAAGAAAACTGACTTATTTTGAGGCGATAGTTACACACCTAAATACACACACCCTCAAAAAACCGCCTATTTATATGGTTTTGAAGTGTGCAATTTACACACTATCACGGAATTACACACAAAAGCAAAGGACACCTACCAAAACGGCAGATGTCCTTAAAACCCTTTATTTATGCGGTCTTTCGCTTATTTGAAATAGCGATTGAGAAGTCCCTCAAATGCCTTTCCATGTCGTGCTTCATCCCGAGCCATTTCGTGAACCGTATCGTGGATTGCGTCAAGCCCTAATTCCTTTGCAAGTTTAGCAAGCTCGGTTTTGCCCTTTGTGGCGCCGTTTTCCGCGTCTACACGGACACGGAGGTTTTCTTTGGTGCTCTCCGATACTACTTCACCGAGCATTTCCGCAAATCTTGCGGCGTGATCAGCTTCTTCATAAGCCGCCTTTTCCCAGTACATTCCTATCTCCGGATAGCCCTCACGGAAAGCCGCGCGGGACATTGCAAGATACATGCCTACTTCACTGCACTCACCGGTAAAATTCTCACGCAGACCGTCTATTATTCTCTGATCAACACCCTTGGCAATACCTATAACATGCTCAGAAGCCCAAGACATATCGCCTGATTGCTCACTGAATTTTGAAGCAGGTGCGTGGCAAATCGGGCATTCGGCAGGCGCCTCATCGCCCTCATATACATAGCCGCAAACGAGACAAACAAATTTTTTCATAATTTTGACCTCCGTAACTGTAGTATTACATAATGATTATACAGATTGTGCAAAAGCAAGTCAAGCATTTTTTCTTGACTTTTACCTCACGGAATATTAAGATTATATGTGATAAAGAGTATAGGAGTATTATTATGATTAAAGGCGCTATATCATCACTGGTAATTAATCGTATGCCGCGCTATTACAGATTTTTGGGTGATTTGCAGGACGAAGGAATAAAGAAAATATCCTCCCGTCAACTTGCGGAACGCATGAACCTTACCGCCAGCCAGATAAGGCAGGATTTTAACTGTTTCGGCGGTTTCGGTCAGCAGGGCTATGGTTATAATATTGATATACTCAAGCAAGAAATCGCACATATTTTAGGTATTGACCGTCCGCAAACAGCCATACTTATCGGTGTGGGTAATATAGGGAGGGCCGTAATTAAAAATGTAAATTTTGAATCTAAAGGTTTTACACTTATCGGTATATTTGATGAGAAGGAATCTCTGGTAGGTCAAATAGTCAAGAACTCACCTGTAAGGCATATTTCAACGCTTGATGAGTTTTGCAGAGAAAACCGTCCCGCAGCGGCAATTTTATGCTTACCGAAAGCCGCTACCAAGCCGATAGCTCAACAGTTGTTAAATCTTGGAATTAAAGGTTTTTTGAATTTCAGCTCCTATGATATTTATCTTGACTTCCCGGAATCCATAGTCGAAAATGTACATTTTGAAGACGGGCTTATGACGCTTTCTTACCGATTACACAATGAGGAAAATACATAAATGATTAAAGCCGCCCGTATGAGCGGCTTTAATCCTATTCGTAACTTTCTTCGGAATCTTTTTTCAATTCGTTAAGCTTTTCAATGCAGTCTTTACAAACCGTGTGGCCTGAAAGCTCAACACTATCAGCAATATTATTGCAGAATATACATGTGGGCTGATATTTACGCAAAACCACATTATCGCCTTCCATATAGATTTCAAAGCTGTCAACATCATTTTCCACGCCTAATTGAGCGCGTATTTCTTTAGGTATCACAACCCTGCCCATTTTATCAACCGATCTTATCATTCCTGTTGATTTCATATTGTTCACTCCTTTGCTCTTCCCATTATAGACCACTCTACAGGCTCCTGTCCGCTATCGGTCAGGATTTTATTTGCTCTTGAGAAATGACGACATCCGAAAAACCCTCCATATGCGGAAAGCGGACTCGGATGCGCCGCCGTAAGCTTTATATGATTACGGTTGGTAATAAGCTCCGCCTTAGCCTTCGCCGCGGCTCCCCACAAAAGAAACACCACCGGTGTTTCTTTTCTGTTTAACTCGGAAATTACTCTGTCTGTAAACATCTCCCAGCCTTTGCCTTTATGACTGAACGCCTGACCTGACCTGACCGTAAGAACAGAATTAAGCATTAGAACGCCCTGCCTCGCCCAGGACTCAAGGTATCCGTAATGCTCCGGAATGCTTATACCAATATCGGTTTTCAGTTCGGAAAAAATATTTTTAAGCGAAGGCGGAGGCTCTACTCCCGGCTTTACCGAAAAGCAAAGACCATGCGCCTGACCTTCGCCGTGATACGGGTCCTGCCCGATTATTACTACCTTTGTATCGGCAAAAGATGTATATTTAAGCGCATTGAAAATGTCATACATATCAGGAAAAACGCGGTAGGCGGAATACTCCTTTTTTAAAAAAACGCGCAAACTTTTATAATAAGGTTTTAAAAACTCGTCTTTAAGTATGCTATCCCAATCGTTACCGATGTTAACCATAAAAACTCCTATACTATATCATATACCTCAATTATTCCGCTTGAGTGATAAAGCGACGGAGTTACGCAAATACTGAAGCCCCTACCCGCGTCACACTGCCACTCCACAGAGCGGCGTCTCGGCACGGCACAAGAGGAAAGCAGCATCATAATCGCGCCGCCATGCATAATTACCGCCGAATTATCCGCATCGTTTTCCATCATATTTTCCAAAGTTCTTCTAAGACCCATAGCCAGACGCTTGATAAAGTTTTCGGTAGTCTCGCCTCCCGGAGGTGACGGAATTTTGCCCGATGTCCAAAGTGCAAAGCTTTCGTCTTTTTCAAGCTCATGCGCCGTCTTGCCTTCAAAGCTGCCAAAGTCATACTCCGCAAACTCATCGATAACGGTATAATCATTATCGGGATATATAATGTCCGCCGTCTGTTTACACCTTAGCATAGGAGAAACATAAAGGCGCTGAACATCAGGATAATCAATAGTATCCCTTAAAGCTCTAAGCTCGTCGACACCGCTATAACAAAGCGGCAAATCGGTCCGGTTGCCTACATACTGACCTTTTAAGTTTGCCTCGGTAATACCGTGGCGTATAAAGTGAATTTTAAATGTCTTCATATAGCAACTCCGTAATTATACTGTTTGAAACCAGCATACCTTTATCGGTAAGCGAGATTTTATCACCGGAAATATTTACAAGTCCTGCCGATTTAAGCTTTTCCGCCTTGTATGAAATATCGTAACCGAAATCTTTGATTTCGACCCCTTCAGACAATCGCAAGCGGAGTATAATTTTTTCCTGTCGGCTACCGCCCTCACAATCAAAAGTCGGCTCGTTTCCTCTGATAAACGCCTTTATATCACGCGGATAAAAGAAACGCTTACCGCCTATAAAAGAATGTGCCGACGGACCGATCCCCAAATACTCCTCACACCGCCAATATTTGAGATTATGGCGGCTCTTTTTGTTTTGCCTCGCAAAACTTGAGATTTCGTAGTGCTCAAAGCCGAGATTTTCAAGAGAATCACAAACCGTAAGATACTGCCCGGCGGCACTATCATCGTCCGGCAGTTTTATATCGTTTCTCAACCTGTAAAACGCGGTTTTCTCTTCAATTTTAAGCATATAAGCCGATATGTGATCGGGAGAAAGTCCACAGATAAAGTCAATGTCTTGCATCAGGGTATAAATGTCGCTTTCGGGCAGAGCGATCATCAAATCGCAGGATATATTATCAAATCCCTGTTTTCTTGCAGCCTCAACCACCCTTCGGGCATCAGCGGTTGTATGAGTTCTGCCAAGCGACATAAGACGACTGTCAGAACCTGCCTGAACACCTATTGATAACCGGTTTACACCGGATTTTTTTGCGTATTCAAGAAAGCTTAAATCAAGATTCGGATTGCACTCCACTGTTATTTCCGCGTCCGATGAGACGAGAAAATTTGTTTTGACAGCCGACATCAACGGCAATATATCGTCCCTTAAAAGCGAGGGGGTTCCGCCGCCTATGTATACGGTATCGACCGTACTGTCTATTTTACCACTCCAAGAGGTTATTTGATTTATCAACGCGTCAAGGTAGTCGCGATATACACTTTTGTTTAAACACACAGAGTAAAAATCGCAGTAAAAGCATTTCTTCTGGCAAAAAGGTATGTGAATATAAAGCCCTATATTGTCAGGCAAGTATTTCACCCGTTACATTGCCTTTAATGGCAGCCGCGTTTGATTCATCGGTATCAATATGCATAGCAAGCGCATAATTTTTGCTTACCCTTACTACTACATCATCAAAAATCAGGGCTCTGCCCTCTGTGGGGATTTTAACGCTGACTATTTGTTTATCACTAAGACCGTATTTTTCAGCATCAGCGGGCGTTGCGTGAATATGTCTTTTAGCAGCTATTACACCCTCTTTAAGCTCAACCTCTCCGCAAGGACCCACAAGCTTACATACGCCTGAACCTTCAACATCCCCCGACTCACGGATGGGCGCCGCGGCACCTATTGTACGCGCGTCGGTAAGAGATAATTCAACCTGGTCAGCAGGGCGACAGGGGCCTAAAATAGACGCCTTAAGCGAGCCTTTTTCACCGACTATAGTAACCTTCTCCTCACAAGCAAACTGTCCGGGTTGAGATAAATCTTTTTTGTTCGTGAGTTCATGTCCCTTGCCAAAAAGAATTTCTAATGTTTCTTTTGTAACATGGACATGCCTCGCGGATACTTCAACCATTACTTCTTTTTTCATTATAATACTTCCTTTTTCACCTTGCAAATGCAAGAGTTTATTACTTTTTAAGCGCTATTGCCGCCTTTGCTTTTTCAGCTATGTTCAAAGCGCGAAGCCCAAATGCATCAAGAAGGTCGCCGGCAGGACCTGAGAAGCCGAATTTATCGTAAACACCGAGCTTTACCACAGGAACCGGTATTTTATCGCATACAAGCTCAGATACGGCACTGCCAAGACCGCCTATTACAGAATGCTCCTCGGCGGTAACTATTGCGCCGGTATCCTTAGCGGCGACGAGCACCGCTTCGTTATCAAGCGGTTTTATCGTAGCCATATTTATAACTCTTGCGCTGATACCTTCGCCTTTTAATATGTCATAAGCCTTGATAGCTTCGTCAACCATAAGCCCCGTGGCGATAATTGTGACATCTTCACCGTCACGCAAAATATTTGCCTTGCCGATTTTAAAATAGTAGCTATCGTCAAATATAACCGGTACGGCATATCTGCCGAAGCGCATATAAACGGGACCGTCATGCTTAATCGCGGCATAAACCGCCTTTTTGGCTTCTATCGCATCAGCAGGGTTTATTATGGTCATATTGGGTATGGTTCGCATAATTGCGATATCCTCTAAGCATTGATGCGTAGCTCCGTCCTCGCCTACCGATATTCCTCCGTGAGTAGCGCCTATTATTACGGGAAGCTTTGGATAACAAATAGAGTTCCTTATCTGCTCGAAGGCTCTGCCCGAAGCAAACATTGCAAAAGAGCTTACAAATACTCTCTTGCCTGTTGCTGCAATACCTGCGGCAATGCTCATCATATTCTGTTCGGCAATACCGCAATTATAAAACCTGTCAGGAAACGCATCTTTGAATTTGCCGGTCTGAGTTGCGGCGGCAAGGTCAGCATCCATAACTATAAAATCATCTCTTTTATTTCCCAATTCAACCAGTGCTTCGCCGTAACCTACACGGGTCGCAACCGTTTTCACATCTGACATCTGTTTTCCCCTCCCTTAAAATGCCGCAAGCGCGGTTTCAAGCTCTTTTACCGCCTGTTCATACTGTTCGTCATTTGGAGCTTTTCCGTGCCAGCCGACTGCGTTTTCCATAAATGACACACCTTTGCCCTTTACGGTATTCGCAATTACAGCGACCGGCTTATCCGATTTTTTAGCTTTTTTCACAGCCGCTTCTATTTCATCAAAATCATGACCGTCTATTTCAATCGTATCCCATCCGAAAGCCTCAAATTTTTTATCAACGGGACGGGCGGAATTTACTTCGTCAATCATACCGTCTATCTGCAAACCGTTAAGGTCGACAAAAGCGATAAGATTTGAAAGCTTTTTATTTGAAGCAAACATCGCCGCTTCCCAAACCTGACCTTCTTCTATTTCGCCGTCACCGAGAACGGTATATACTCTGAACCCGTCCCCAAAATGTTTGCCGGAAAGCGCCATTCCCACCGCCGCGGAAATCCCCTGACCTAATGAACCTGTTGACATATCAACGCCGGGGGTTTTATTCATATCGGGATGTCCTTGTAAAAAAGAACCTATGTGGCGTAGGTTGAATAACTCATCCGGGCTGAAAAACCCACGCTCAGCAAGCACTGCGTACAGCGCAGGCGCCGCATGACCCTTTGAAAGAACAAATCTGTCTCTATCCGGTTTTTTAGGTTCCTTCGGGTCTATATTCATTTCTTTGAAATACAGATAAGTGATTATATCCGCGCAGGAAAGCGAGCCACCCGGGTGACCTGATTTAGCCGCATGGACGCCGTGAATAATATCCAATCTGACTTTACACGCCGTCTTTTCAAGACTTAATTTAGTTTGCTTGTCCATTCTTAAAAATCTCCTCCAAATATTCTATAAAATCTGCCACCGCGCCGGTTTGTACAGACCCTACTGTAACCGTCGCCTCGTTTTTTACATCATCAGGCGATTCGCAAGGTACCGCGCTTATATCCGCACGGCGCAGCATCTCAACATCGTTATAATAATCTCCTATTGCAAAAAATCCGCCTTTTTTTATATGAAAAATTTTGCAAATCTCGGAGAGTGCACCGGCTTTTGATACATCCTTAGGCAGTTGCTCAAAATAATTCTGCCTGACACCGCCTATATAAGTGCTCGTTTTGTAAAAAACACAATCGCACAAATAAGCTTCTGATATTTTTAAAAGTATTTCATACTGTTTTTCGTCTTCAAGAAAATATATTACTTTGTTGATATTGTCCTTTGATGCTGTTTTAAAATCGGTAAAAATCGCCGTCATACTCTCATATTGCTCGTGCAAATCAGTTGCCGCGCTTCGCAACGGCACATAAAGCCCGCTTGCCGTATGCATCTCTACGCCAATATGAAGTGTGTTAATAACCTCGACAACCATACTGAGAGCTTTTTCAGAGAGAACTCTCTCAGTTATTGCGCTCGAACTGTCAAAATCATATATTACCGAGCCGTTTGCGAGAACTGACGGCGATATACATCCGATTTTTGATGTTATATCACTTAATGCTACCGAAGTTCGCCCGGTAGACAATGAAAAGAAACCACCTTCGCTGACAAAATACTCTATTTTTTCTATATTCCTTTGAGGTATAAAATTACCAAAAAGAAGTGTGCCGTCAATATCGCAGGCTAAAAGGCAACCTTCAAATATTCCCATTTCTGCGGCAAACCTCCAAAAAATTTACAAAATAATCCGGCAGTTCACTATCAAACTCCAAATATTCACCCGTGTTCGGATGAATAAATCCTATCCTCTTTGCATGGAGGCACTGCCCGCTTAAACTCTTTATTACCTTTTTAGGTCCGTAGACCCCGTCTCCCGCCAAAGGATGACCAATATATGACATATGCACTCTTATCTGATGCGTTCTGCCTGTTTCAAGGCGACACCTTATATGGGTAAAGTCTCCGAAACGCTCAAGCACCGTGTAATAAGTTACCGCATTTTTTGAGTTTTTATTGGTGACAGCCATTTGCTTACGCTTAATCGGATGCCTGCCTATGGGGGCATCAATTTTGCCGCTGTCACTTTTTATATTACCGTAAACGACCGCCTCGTATTCTCTTGTAAGACTATGCTTTTTAATCTGAGACGCCAAGCTATTATGCGCATCGTCATTTTTCGCGACAAGCAAAAGGCCGCTGGTATCTTTGTCTATTCTATGAAGAATTCCGGGGCGCAAAACGCCGCCGATACCCGAAAGACTGTCTCCACAGTGATATAAAACAGCATTTACAAGGGTGTTTTCATAATTTCCCGCGGCGGGATGCACAACCATACCTTTAGGCTTATTCACAACCAAAAGGTCCTCATCCTCATAAATAATATCCAAAGGAATATTCTGCGGCTTTACTCTATAAGGCTCAGCCGCCGGAATATATACGCTTACAACATCGCCTTTGCTCAGCTTTACGCTCTTAGCCACCTTATTGCCGTTTACGCTTACATCTCCGTTTTTAATGAGTGCGGCGGCACGCGAACGGCTTATTTTTGAAGAGAACGCCACAAAAACATCAAGTCTTATGTTTCCGGTTTCGGAAAAAATATATGTAACAGTACTCATTCTTTATCATTGTTGAAAGCCCGGCTTAAGCTCTTGCTCTTTGCTTCACGCAACAAATCAACAAGGAAATAAAGCACCAGCAATCCACCGCCGACAACGATGGCGCAATCGGCAATATTGAACACAGGGAATTGAGGCCAGAATGTAAAGTGCAGAAAATCCACTACCGCACCGCCTCTGAAAATCCTGTCAATCATATTGCCGACACCGCCGGAAAGCACAAGAATCATAGCCCAAAAAAGCAACTTGTTTCTCGTGCCGTACTTAACAATTAAAGAAATGCAAATAAGCATAACCAGCGTGGTCACACTTATAAGCAACCATGTTCGGTCACTGAGCATTCCCCATGCGGCACCAGTGTTTTTTACATAGGTTATATCTATCAGTTTTGGTATAAACACATACGACTGTGCCAAAGTATAATTAGCCGCAATAAAGTACTTAGTGTACTGATCGAGAGCTACTATACCTACGCCTATCAAAGCCGCAAAAATATATACTGCCACCTTTTATCACTCCGATTGTTGTTGTTCTTCTTCGTCGTCATCACTTACTGTGTTTATCACAAATCCGGTAGAATCATCAGTTGTTTCCTTTTCACGTCCTATAACATCATCAAAAAAACCGTATTCGTCGTCTGATTCATCCGGTTGCGCTTTCGCCACAGAGCTTTCTTCGAGTCCTTTTAAAAACTCCTCTTTATCCGAAAGGTCATTAACATTAAGATCGACAGCCGCGGCTATTTCCTCAGGACTTACGGGAATACTCTCGGGAATTTTGGTGATAAGCTCAAGCTGCTTTTTATACTTATCCATTATTTCAGCCTTAAACGCGGCGGTTTCAAGTTTTAAGCGGTTATAAAGCGTGGTTTGCTTCTCGATTGTTTTTTGAGTGACCTCAGATATTCTGTCCCTGTTTTCTTTCGCTGTTTCGAGTATCTTATCAAGTGCCTCGCGAGCAGCCTTATTGCGCTCTTCGGCTTTTTTATCAAACGCCCCGGAAAGTTCCTTTTCCCGAGCTTTAAAGCTTTCAAGACTGATTTTTGCATCTTCTATTATAGCCGCGCTCTTTTCCTTTGCCTCTGCAACTATATTATCCGCAAGTTTTTGCGCCTGCAAAAGCACGCTTTGAATACTGCCTTCGGAAGATTTGCTCTCGTTAAGCTGAGTTTCAAGCTCATGAATCTTTGCATTCATCTCACGGACGGTGCGTTCATAGTTTTCATAATCCGCCTCAACTTTATCAAGAAAAACATCGACTTCCTCGCGGCGATAACCGTTTACCTGCTTTGAAAAGGTAATTTCCCTAACATCTTTAGTTGTCAACATATTTATCCTCCTATGCATATTTACTGTATTTAAGAATAATCCTGCCTTTTTTGGAACGCCCATCCATTGACTCTACCGTAAATCTGCCCTTGCCGCGCACGGTAATACTGTCTCCTGAATTTAAAGACATAGTGATTTTTTGACACTGCATTGAATTGACGCTGACTCTGCCTTCGCTTATGACGCTTAGTGCTTTACCTCTGGAAGTGCCCATAAACGCCGAAATCACGCAATCAAGGCGGTTTGAAGCTATAGTATCGCTTAAAAATACTTTTTTAGAAATCTCCGGTAATATATCGGGCATACCGATATTAAGCTTTACACCGACTGATCCTACCTTTGATATTTGGGATACTATGTGCTCAGCTATCGTTTCACTTACAAATATGACAGCCCTGCCATCGCCAATCAATATATCGCCTACCGCCTCACGCACAACTCCAAGTGCCGTAACGGCACCTAAGAAATCGCGGTGAGTGAGGCTATATGCCGACGGGTAGGTAAAGGTTATACACTTTATCGGAAAAAGCATATCTTTATCCCACTCGGGAAAAACTCCGAGATATCTGCGATTAGCCAAATCATATCCGCCAAAAAACTTATACCTTGCGGAACTGTTTTTTAAAAAGACAGCAGCTAAAGCAGTTTCATTTTCATTTAAAAAGCCTAAAAATTTCGGTCTGTCGGTTTTGCCGCACAGCGACACACAGTCGTCAACCCTTGCTTTAAGAGTATCAGGCTCCATTATCAGAAATAAATTTTGCTCTCGTCAAAGTCGTCAAGCGATACCTCGCCCGCAACGCCGACACCATGAGCCGCGATAAGAAATGTATTTTTCGCAACTTTTTTCATATTGCCACCGTTTGCATATGTCACGCCGCTTAAGAAATCAACCATTCTGCGCGCCACATCGCTTGAGGCGTCCTCCAAATTGAGAACTACCGTTTTGCCCGCGTTAAGATGATCGGCAACCGACGGCATATCGTCAAACCGGTCCGGCTTTACCAATACTACCTGAACCTGATGACCGTTTACCGGCGCCGCCTTTGACTTGATAATACGCGGCTCGCGCCTTACCGGTGCTTCTTCTCTTTCTTTTACGGGTTTTGCCTGTTCCGCTTCTTCTTCGATGATATCATTTTCAATTTCATCATCGTCCGGAATTGTCATAATGTTTTTAATACTGTCCCAAAGTCCCATTTAAAACACTCCTTATGCATTTTGAAAATATTAAACAATATAATTTCTTTTGCCGAAAAGCGCCGTGCCGAGACGAATCATTGTAGCTCCGCATTCGATTGCCGTCTCATAATCATCCGACATACCCATCGACAAAATATCCACACTACTATTATCTGTTTTTTGACCCCTGATGTCAATAAATAGTTTGTACAGCATATCAAAATATTTTTTATTTGCGTACGGCGTATCTGAAATAGGCGGTATAGCCATAAGACCCCTAACTTTAACGCCTTCAAGCAAGCATATCTTTTCAACATTATCTGATATATCACAAATGGAAAAGCCGTATTTACTTTGCTCGTCTCCGACATTTACCTCAAGGAGAATATCGCTGATAATATTTTTTTTAACAGACTGCTTTGAAATCTCTTTTGCAAGATGATATGAATCAACCGAATGTATAAGCTCAACTCTGCCTACAATATCTTTTACCTTATTAGTCTGTAAATGGCCAATAAAGTGCTTATGAACCGGATAGTAATCAGGTAGCTTTGATAAAAACTCCTGCACCCGATTTTCGCCTATAAACTCAATTCCGCTTTTAATAGCGTGGTTTATAACATCTACATTAACCGTCTTTGTAGCGGCAAGTAAGGTTATATCATCCGCGGTTTTGCCGGCCTTTTCCGCCGCATGTGTCATTCTTTCCAAAACCCGGCTGTAATTCTCATCAAAAATATCAACTGACGACTTTTCCATCATAAAGACCCTTTCCCTTTACTACAACTTCATCATAAAGGCGCAGCACATTGCTCTCACTGAATTTCTGTTCACATATTACAAAATCTTCCGTACTGTAAATCACATTGACCGGAACAAACTTAAGCCGCAAGCCCGACACAGTATATACGCCTGTTACACCGTCCACCACACGCAAATCTCTTTTTGAAAGCCTGAGACCCTTATAGATCTTGTTCACAATAGTGATACCACCACGCCGCATAGTCGCAAGATCACCATTCATCTGCTGACAGGAGAATACAACAATGGCTCGATCGTCACCCGACGATACATTTATACAGCTCACTTTAACTCTGAGATCCGGTGCTGATTTGACCGCGGTTTTAATCGTAAGCTCATCATTCACTTTATATTTAAGGCTCTCATTCACGCTCATCTGGGCGGCAATATACCACTCGTAATCCGACACTATTTTACCTATTGTATTTTCAGGAACCTTCTCAGAAGTAAGTTTTTTAAAAAATTCCGGAGTGTATTTTTCGAGATTATCAATACCGAGAACAGACTCAAACCCGTCAGTAGAGGAAACAAAATATCCGGAAGAATCCGAAATAACACTTCCGGTAGCCGCCGGTATTGAGGCTTTAAGCTCACTGAGCTCTTTATTGAGAGCAGCTTTCTGCTCAGTAAAATCAGTTAGCTCATTAGTGAGAACCTGACGACGGTTAATACTCATAAGAAGTTGTTCGCAAAGGTCCGATGCACCGTAAAAATCTCCCGGAGACGATTTTCGTATAAGCGCGTTTAATGCATCGTCCACCTTGTTATTCACAAGTTCCATATCTGCGGCCTGAACATTGTTATATTCCTCAATCTGACTGATATTCTGAAGCTCACTCTCAACGATATGCATCCGACTTATCTTGCCGGAAACCGCAGGGTCGGAATAAATTTCGGCAATTATTCCGCCTTTTGCCGCACGGGTACCCTCAGCGGTAATATAATGGAGAGCTCCGGGCGCCGAGTTGGTTATCAATTTTTCATTCCTTATAATAACCGCCTCGCAGGTCACGCCGGACACCACCTCAAAGTACTCGGCGGTTTCGGTGGAGATCGGTTTATAAAGTGAGGAATAAAGCTGATGAGCCGCAAAGACTATAACCAAAAGAACAAGAAATATTTTAAGCCCTAAGTGCTCACACATTCCTTTTTTCCTCCGTTTCTATTATTTTAAGCGCCTGTGCAAAAGCATCTTCTGCTTCATCGCGGTATATCCAGTTTATCCGCATATCTCTGTTAAACCAAGTAAGCTGACGCTTGGCATAGCGGCGCGTCGCCCGCTTTAGGGCGTCTATCGCTTCGGCTTGCGATTGTTCGCCGCGAAAATGCCCGAAAAACTCCTTATGGCCTATTGCCTGCGCCGCGCCGGTTTTTATATTCTTTTCAAATGCCTGTCGCGCTTCTGTTATAAGTCCCTTTTCAATCATTTTATCAACGCGAACATTTATTTTGTCATAAAGTGTTTTTCGATTTAAGTAGTTAAGCCCGATAATGATAGGATAAAAATACGGCGGACTATCCTTTGAGCGCGCGTCTTGTTCACTCTTTGTAAATCCCGATGTATAGTATATTTCAAGGGCTCTTATTATCCTGCGACGATCAGAAACGCTCAACTTATCGGCTGTGGCTTTATCAATTTCCGCCAATTTTTTAAGCATAGTTTCACCGCCTGAGCGATCAAACTCGGCTTCAAGCCGTTCTCTGAGCACGCAATCGGTCTTTGCAGGCAAAAATGATATATTGTCTGCGAGCGCGTTTATATAAAGTCCCGTACCGCCGGCTACTACCGGAGTTTTACCCGCTGATAAAAGCTTGTCTACCTCCGACCGTGCCGCCTGGGCATAATCCGCCACAGTATACGCTTCACCATAAGGCAAAAATTCAAATAATTTATGCGGTACGCCATACATCTCTTCCTCATCAGGCGCGGCTGACGCTATATGCATACACTTATATATCTGCATTGAATCCGCCGAGATAACCGCTGAATCAAAATGTTTTGCAAGCTTTGCCGCAAGTTCGGTTTTGCCTGACGCTGTAGGACCTACGACAAATACTACTACGGGCTTTTTCATTGTATCCTACCAAACCGCTTTTCAAGCTCACTACGCTTAAGCTCGAAAGCCACCGGTCTGCCATGCGGACAGTATAGTACATCCTTTTCGGAAAACACTTGCTTTGCCAGACTTAAAAGCTCGGCGTCAGAGGAAACATAACCCGCCTTAGTGGCGGCCTTGCATGCCACCATATGCAAAATATCGTCAATTAAGGAAACTGTATGACCGCCGGAAATAAGCTGTTGTGCCGCAGTTACCACAATATCCTCTATATCCTCTTTTGCCAATGCCGCCGGTACCGCGCGAACTATTACCGTTTCGTTTCCGAAATCTTCAAGCTCAATACCCGACCTTAAAAGCTCATCAAGGTTTCCCGTCACTGCCGAATACTGCTCGGCGGAAAGGTGTATTGTGACAGGCGAAAGCAAAGACTGACTCTCTATGCCGGTCTCACTCTTTAAGCGATTAAAAATTATTCGCTCGTGGCAGGCGTGTTTATCGAGAATAAATATGCTCTCGCCCTTTTGAATAATTATATAGGTTTTAAACGCCTCGCCTATGAGTATTATACCGTCAGTTATGGGATTTTCCTCTACCGGTTTGGGAGCGTTCTCATCAGATTCACTCTTTTGAACTTTAAAAGCGTCGTTTTCAGTAAACTCTTTCTTTGCGTACCCGGATTTATGCTCGAAACGATTTTCGTCTGTTCTTATCTGCTTTGCAAATTCCTTTGTGAGGAAAAAGGGAAGATTGTCCTCCTTAAGTCTTGAAATGCCCTGTGCTAATGAAATTTGTCCTTCTTTACCGCTGTCAATATCGGCTGAAAGCTGTTTAAAGCTTTTTGTATCCATTCTGTCGAAAAAAACATCATTTGTTTTTTTATCAAGTGACAATTCCGGTCGTTTATCCGACTGCATAAGGGCACTTTTGACTGCGGCGTAAACTGCCGAAAACACCGCCTTCTCATCAGCAAATCTGACCTCTGTTTTAGCAGGATGAACATTTACATCAACCGCTTCGTACGGCATATCCACAAACAGAACAAACGCCGGAAATTTACCCGTCATAACGCTGTTCTTATAAGCTTGTTCAGCCGCCGCCATAACCGTTGTTGATTTAACAAAGCGACGATTCAAATATATGTACTGCCCGTTCCTTGATGCCCGGCACGCAAAAGGTGCGGAGCAAAAGCCGGAAACGGATATTGAACCTTGCGAGTTCACTTCAAGCAGATTCTTCGAAAACTCCCGCCCCAACACACTGTATATGGCGGATTTTAAGTCTCCGCCGGCGGGACTTAAAAAAATTTGTTTTCCTTCACGAATAAACTTAAACGAGATGCCGGGATTGGATAACGCCGCGCGCTGTACAACAGCGGATACCGTTGCTCCCTCCGTTGAATCTTTCTTCAAAAACTTCATTCGCGCAGGAGTATTATAGAAAATATCCCTTACTATTACGGTAGTTCCCAAAGGACAGCCCGAATCTTCAAGCAATACTTCGCCGCCGCCCTCTATTATGTAGTGACTGCCGTACTCCTCTTCAGCACTATGAGTAAACATTTCAACTTTAGCAACAGCTGCTACCGACGCGAGTGCCTCGCCGCGAAAGCCGAGTGTTTTAATACCGTCAAGGTCGTTTCGGGTTTTTATCTTGCTTGTTGCGTGACGCAAAAAAGCTTTTTTGACATCGTCTCTTATTATACCGCAGCCATCATCTGTAATACGAATAAAGGTAATACCGCCGCGCTCAATTTCAACCGTTATATGCTGCGCGCCTGCATCAAGCGAATTTTCAATCATTTCCTTTATGGCGGAAGCCGGACGCTCAACCACCTCGCCTGCGGCAATCAGTTCCGAAATTTCTTTAGACAAAACATTTATACGCGGCATGGTACCCTCCTTTTTGCATTTTTATATTATATTGACTTTGCTTTTTCTACCATATCAAAGAGTGTGCTCATAGCTTCTATGGGAGTAAGCGTATTCACATCAAGCGACTTCAATTCACTGAGAATATCCGTAGCGCAGGCACTCTCAAGCGACATCTGCGAACTGTCATCCCTTACGACTTTATAAGTGACAACGCCGGTTTCCACCGTCTTTTTAAGTATTTCTTTTGCACGCTTGATTACAACATCGGGTACTCCGCCAAGCTTTGCAACCTCTATTCCGTAGCTCTCATCGGCCCCGCCGGGAACTATTCTGCGCAGGAAAATTATATCGTCGCCCCGTTTTTTAACGGCTATATTGTAATTTTTAATGCCTTCAAACTCATTTTCCATTTCAGTCAACTCGTGATAGTGAGTGGCAAAAAGCGACTTCGCGCCAAGAGATTTTTTATCGTTTACATACTCAAGCACAGCCCTTGCTATGGACATACCGTCAAATGTGGATGTCCCCCTGCCTATTTCATCAAATATGATAAGGCTGTTTTTGGTTGCGCTTTTCAGTATGTCTGCGACCTCGGTCATTTCAACCATAAAGGTCGACTGACCGGACGATAAATCATCAGAAGCACCGACGCGTGTATAAATCGCGTCTACCACGCCGATACGCGCGCTCTTTGCGGGCACAAAAGAACCTATCTGCGCCATAAGAGTTATAAGCGCCACCTGCCGCATATATGTAGATTTACCAGCCATATTAGGCCCGGTTATAATCGCGCTGCGATCAGTAGTGGAGTTTAAAAATGCATTGTTTGCAACAAAAGGCGATTTAAGATGCTTTTCGACTACCGGATGCCGTCCTTCCTCTATATTTATAACATCCGAATTATCCACTCGCGGTCTGCAATAGTCGTTTTCCGCCGCTACCTGTGCAAATGAACACAAAACATCAAGCTGAGCGATTGCCGCCGCGGTACGCCGAACTACGGCGTCCTCTTTCGCAACCTGTTGCCTTATATAATTAAACATTTCATATTCGAGAGCATAATCCCGGTCCTTGGCGTTGAGCAATCTTGACTCAAGATTCTTTAGTTCTTCAGTAACAAACCTCTCGGCACCCACTAAAGTCTGCCGTCTTATATAATCTTCCGGCACACGGTCTAAAAATGAATTGGTTACCTCAATATAGTATCCGAACACCTTGTTATAGCGTACCCTAAGAGTTTTAATGCCTGTCCGTTCGCGTTCACGATTTTCTATTTCAATTATTCTTGAGCTTCCGCCCTTCATATCCTTGCGAAGCTCATCTATCTCATCACAATAACCGTCTTTAATCAGTTTACCCTCACGCAGAACATTCGGGGCTTCCGGATCTATTGCACGGTCGACAAGAGAAACAATTTCATCGAGCGTGTCTATGTCATCTCTTATTGAAACGAGCAGTTTACTGCTTACGGAAGCAAGAGCCGACTTAATAAGCGGAAACACTCGGGCCGTATTCGCAATACTTATTAAATCCTTTGCTCCGGCGGTGGCATATACCACTCTGGTCATTGTACGGTCAACATCCCGAACATCGGACATATACTCTCTTAATTCCCCGCGTATAATATCCAAAGACAAAAGCTCCTCTATTGCGTTTTGCCTTTTTGTAATCTCGGTTATTGAAATAAGCGGCTGGAGTATAACCCCTTTCAGCATACGCTTGCCCATTGCGGTTTTAGTTTTATCAAGAACGCCTAAAAGCGAACCGCGCCTTGAGGATGAACGCATAGTAGACACAAGCTCAAGATTTCTTGTTGCCGTTATATCAAGGCGCATATACTCCTTATCGGAATAAATACCTATATCCTTTATAGTGACACTTCCGCCCTTGCCGTTTTCTTTTATATAATCTATCGCGGCACCGAGCGCGCATTGCATACTTCCTCCGACCTCAATGCCTAAATTCTGAGGACTTACAACGCCAAAATTATCACAAACTGTCTCTTGTGTTTTTAAATCCGAAAAACAACTATCGCCCCTGACCGTTACGGTACCTTCGAATTTTTCCTGTAAAAAGCCTGACAGATAAGAATGTGTTTTTGAGTCTAAAATTATTTCTTTGGGTGAAAAACGCATAATTTCGCTTATAACACGAGCGGTTGCATCACTTCCCGAAATCTCCGTAAGTCTGCAATCACCGGTAGAAGCGTCGGCAAAGCAGACGCCTGTTGCGGAATCTTTTCTAAAAACGCAAGCAAGATAATTGTTACTGCCTTCGTCAAGCATATCGCCGTCGATAACCGTGCCCGGAGTTATTATTCTTACAACATCCCGTTTTACAATACCTTTGGCTTTCGAAGGGTCCTCGGTCTGCTCACATACCGCCACTTTATACCCACGCTCAACAAGTCTTGCAATATATCCCTCGCAGCTGTGGTACGGTACGCCGCACATAGGCGCGCGTTCGCTGAGTCCGCAATCCTTGCCCGTAAGCGTTAAATCCAGTTCCTTTGATGCTGTAACAGCATCGTCAAAAAACATCTCATAAAAATCGCCAAGCCTGAAAAACAGGATAGCATCGGCGTTTTCCTCTTTAATCTGCATATATTGGCGCATCATCGGCGATAACTCGTTCTTAGCCATTCCGTTTCCCCCTTTGCCGCCTGGTAATGTCAGTACTTATAAATCAGTGGCAGCCTCCGCAGCTCTCACAGGAGCCTGAGCACGAATGAACCTCAGGCTTTGCTGTTTTAGGATCAGCGCCTTCAACGCACTGCATAATAACGCTGTTTACATCATTAAGCAAACTATCGAGGTCTACCTTTGCGGCATTGTATTCCACCATACTGCCCTTTGACATTATCTCGGTATAAACCTTACGCAGTTCTTCATTCAGTTCCTGAACTTTTTTCTCATCGCGGTTTTCATTAGTCATAACCTCGTCAAGATTCATCCGCACAATGTTGAATTGACCTATAAGAGATTGCAGTTCACTATCCTTATCATTATCGAGTTTTGCTTTCGCATAACGCAAAAAACGCTCGTCCGACTGAATTGCCTCACCTAAATTTCTTACTGCTTCAAGTACTGTCATTTCCATTCCTCCGATTTTATACTCTTTCGCCTATTAAAACATCATCGGCGCTTGTTATTTTTACATTTTCAAATTTGCCGGTCAAGTCCTCAGAAGAAGAAAATTTCACATTGAGCTGATGCTCGTCCTTACCGAATATATAATCGCCTGAATATTCCTCGCAAAGAACCCTTACCGTTTTACCCACCATACTGCCGAGTACATTTCTGCTTATTTTCTCCTGCAATTTCAAAAGGCGGTCAAACCTCATACCTTTTTGTTGCCTTGTTACCCCATCGGGCATGACAGCGGCAGGAGTGCCGTTACGCTTTGAGTAAATGAAAGTAAAGAGTGCGGAAAAACCGACCGTACTTACAAGCTCAAGCGTTTTTTGAAAATCTTCATCGCTTTCATCGGGGAAACCCACAATAACATCGCTTGTAAATGTTATATCCGGAATTTTCTCCCTCGCAGACCTGACAATTTTCATATAACTGTCAAATGTATACTTACGATTCATACGCCTGAGAACACTGTCACTGCCCGACTGAAAAGGCAAGTGCAAATGGTGCTCTACCTTATCGCAATCCCGCATAGCGTCAAGCAATTCATCCGTACAGTCCTTAGGATTGGAGGTCATAAACTTTATCCTGAAATCTCCGGGTATATCGTTTATAAGCCGAAGAAGCCGCGCAAAGTTAATTTCCTCATCCAGACCTTTGCCGTATGAATTTACATTCTGCCCTAAAAGCATTATCTCCTTAACACCCGAAGATATAAGCTTTTCAGCATCACTTATTATTGCCCGACTCCCCCTTGAACGCTCCCTGCCTCTGACATAAGGAACTATACAATAACTGCAAAAATTATCACAGCCGCTTATAATAGGGATAAAAGCCTTAAAGCCGCCGTCATTAAAAAACGGAACGCCCTCGGGAATATTCTCATTACTAAGCTCAAGCTCTGTTATCCTGCGCTCACCCGACAGTTTACGGTAAATAAACTCCGGCAACCTGTGACCTACCTGAGTACCGAAAATTATATCAACATAAGGATAGCTTTCCCTGAAACGCCTGGCATTCTTTTCTTGCTGAACCATACATCCGCAAACCGCCAAAACAGCGTTAGGGTTTTTAGCCTTATACTTCTTCATAGCGCCTACATTTCCCCACACCCTGTCCTCCGCGTGTTCGCGCACGGCGCAGGTGTTGAAAAGAATAAAATCGGCGCCGTCGGGATCATCGGTAAGCTCGTATCCCATACTGAGAAGCAACCCCTTTAAATGCTGTGAATCACTAACATTCTGCTGACAACCGTATGTAGTAACGCAAGCCTTCGGCACAGTTGATTTTCGGCTTTTAAGCAGCTCGGAAACCCGTTTTATGTAAACTGACTGTTCCGCCATCACGGCAGACATATTTTCACCGTTTAACAAACCGTCTCCTCCCCGCATAATAAATATAAAAATATTATACTTTATTCTAAGCATTAATGCAAGAGATAAATACACTTTTTTGTCGTTTAATCCGTCTTGACAACATCATAGCGCTTTGATATACTCTTTGTGTTGAAAAGTTGCTGTTACACAGCATTTTGCTTTTTTTGGGGGTAATTATGATAAAAGCCGTCATTTTGTTTTCAATAGGTCTTATATTTCTCATAAAAGGCGGAGACTGGTTTGTTGACGGCAGCGTAAGGCTATCACACCGGTTTCGCATACCCGAGATACTGATAGGCGCAACCATTGTATCTATAGGTACCACATTGCCTGAAGTTATGGTTTCAGCGACTTCGGCGGTATCGGGTCACGGTCAAATCGCATACGGCAACGCTATTGGCTCAATTATTTGCAATACTTCTCTGATTGCCGCAATAACCATTGCTGTAAGACCTTCAAACACCGATAGAAGCTCGCTTAAAATTCCGATTGTTTTCTTTTTTTCAGCGGCATTGTTTTATGTGTTAAACGCGTATATATTCGGTTCTTTCAGCCGTTTATCCGGCATAATTCTTCTTATGATATTTACGGTATATATGTTGTTCTCGATTCGCTCGGCAATTTCGGGTAATGCAAATTCCAAACCGGACAATGTACCAAAAAGAGGGAACGCGCTTCTTGATATTCTTTGGCTGATTATCGGAGCGGCGCTTATAGCTATAGGCGCAGATTTGCTTGTCGATAACGGCACGATCATAGCAAGAGAACTCGGCGTGCCCGAATCGGTAATAGGCCTTACCTTCGTAGCGCTCGGCACTTCGCTTCCTGAGCTTGTAACCGCAATTACCGCGCTTACAAAAGGCCACGGAGCTTTATCACTCGGTAATATTATCGGGGCAAATTTATTCAATCTTGTCCTTGTCTCCGGACTTTCTACCGCCCTATCGCCATTCAGCGTACCTGCCGATAATAAAATACTCGGCGCCGCCTCCTCTTTGGTAGTCGATATACCGGTTATGCTATGCGTGATGCTGATTCTCACAATCCCCGCCATATTAAAAGGTAAACTGTACCGAAGTCAAGGTATTATTCTTTTACTGATTTATGCCGGCTTTTGCATTTTCCAGTTTACATACTGATAAAGACAACTTTTGACTTTTTTTATGCGCCCGTCGCGACATTTTTTTCGCGGCGGGCGCATTATAATTATAAGGCAAAAAGGGGAGGACGGCTATGACGATATATGCTGATGTTCTTATAATCACTAATTTTATAGTCGACTATTTTCTTCTGTCTGTTACCGGTAAGGCGGCAAAACAAAGTTCATCACTGCCAAGAAGTCTTGTTGCCTCGCTTTTTGCCGCTCTCGGGTCGCTTGTTATCCTTTTTCCGGAACAAAACATATTTATAAGGCTACTGTTCAGACTGTCTTTCGGATACATAATCTGCATTATATGCTTCGGTTACAAAAGCTTTCGCCGAATAACACTAATATCACTGATTTTCTTTGCAGTAACAACCTGTTTTGCAGGGGCGATGCTCGCTTTGTGGTACATATCAAAGCCCTATGGTATGGTGGTTAATAACTCGGTAGTTTACTTTGATATTTCACCCGTTTTTTTAATTGTTTTTTCCGTTGTGGGATTTATTATCTTTTCTCTTCTTTCGCACTTTTTCTCCAAAAGGTCAAAAACGGCTGAAAAGTGTTTTGTAACGCTTAGTTTTTTAAATAAAAAAGCAAGCTTTGACGGTATAATTGACAGTGGTAATTCGTTGTCTGACGGTTTTACGCAAAGAGCGGTTATTATTCTTGACAATAAAAACGCAAAACATTCTTTCGGTGAGCTAAGTCCTTTGATATATTCCGACCGTTATCGCGCGATACCTTGCGGAACGGTAGCGGGAACGACTATTCTTGACGGATTTCGTTGTGACAGCGGAGTTATTACTACAGAAAAAAAAGTTTTTAATCTGGAAAAGCCGATTATGGCAATTTCAAAAGTGCCGCTTTGCGATTGCGCGGCCATAGTAAATCCCTTAGACTGCACTTAAAAACGGAGGAAAATATATGCTTAAAAATCTCATAAGAAGAATATTATTAAAACTGGCTTTTCTACGCCCCAACTATTATATAAACGGCCCTGAAACCCTGCCCGAACCGTTAAGTGCAGATGAGGAAAAAAGGCTTTTGGAATCCTCAGACGAAAACGCAAAAAGTATGCTTATAGTTCATAATCTGCGGCTCGTGGTGTATATTGCAAAGAAATTCGAAGGCTGTCCCACCTCTACGGAGGATTTGATTTCCATAGGAACGATAGGGCTTATAAAAGCCGTAAACACCTTTTGTCAGGACAAAAATATCAAACTCGCAACATATGCCTCACGCTGTATAGAAAACGAAATACTTATGCACCTGCGCAAATGTGCCGCGAGAAAATGCGAAATATCAATAGACGAACCTTTAAGTACCGATTGGGACGGAAACGAACTGCTGCTTTCCGATGTTTTGGGCAGTGATGCGGATGAGATTTCGCGCGGTATTGAACGAGAGGACGAGCGCAGGCAGATTTGCGATATTGTATCGCATCTGCCGCCGCGCGAACGGCAAATAATGGAAATGCGTTTCGGGATGAACGGATATGATGAATACACCCAAAAGCAGGTAGCCGATACGCTGGGAATATCTCAATCATACATATCAAGACTTGAAAAGCGAATAATAAATAAATTGAAAAAACAGATTGAAAAAGCCGTGTAAATAATGTAAAATCAAACCGGTGATAATATTTGGGAAAAATTATTCTATTTTACCTGATTTTTGTGAATATGCTGTCTTCGGCAGCATGTATAGGTGATAAAATCAAAGCTGTAAAACACCACTGGCGAATAAGCGAAAAATCACTCTGGGTTTTATCGCTCGCGGGCGGAAGCGCAGGTATGTATCTTACTATGCTTCTTATCCGCCATAAAACCTTGCATAAAAGCTTTATGTTAGGCTTGCCTTTTCTCATAATTATTCAAATTATTGCAATTTTCCTATTGACAAAATATAATATCGGGCATATAATGTCGTAGTAATCTTCGGGGCGGGGTGAAATTCCCCACCGGCAGTTAAAGCCTGCGAGCCGCAGTTGCGGTTGATTTGGTGAAATTCCAAAGCCGACGGTAAAGTCCGGATGGAAGAAGAATGTGTGATATTTATGCATTTCGCCCTCATTTTTATGAGGGCGATTCTTTTTCCGGATCTGCTGAAATTTATTTGAGGAGAAAGAAAAATGAAAAAACAATCAAACATTAAAAAATTGGCGGTCGCCGCAACATTTTGCGCGTTGGCATTTGTAAGTATGTTCGTGTTCCGTATCAAGGTTCAGTTCCTGACCTTTGACGCAAAGGACGCGATATTAGGGCTTTCCTCCCTTATTTTAGGACCGATTTACGGAGTTTGCGGCGCGGCGGTGGTAGCGTTTTTAGAGTTCTTATCGGTGAGCGATACCGGTGTTTACGGACTGATTATGAATTTTTTATCAAGCGGAACATTCGCTCTTACCGCCGGAATAATTTACAAATACAAGCGTACATTTTACGGTGCCGTAATAAGCGTGGTTATGTCTGTGATATCGGTGACAGCCGTTATGATGCTCGCCAATTTGTTTATAACACCCGTATTTATGGGTGCGCCGAAAAGTGCTGTTATTGCTATGATTCCCACCCTGCTTTTGCCGTTTAATCTATGCAAATCGGCTATGAGCGCGGCTATAACGCTTGCAATATATAAACCGTTATCTACGGGTTTAAAGCGTGCAAATCTTATACCCGGAAACGGTAGGCAAAGATACCGCTTTAATCTACGCTCCGCAATGATAACAACCTTTGCGGCAATAGTCATTATCATAGCTGCCTTAGTATTGTTTTTATATCTTGACGGCAATTTTCAATTTGTTCGCTCATAATTGTTGACAAACGCAGAGTATTGATGTATTATATTAAAAATTAGAAGTTAATATCCTTATCAAGAGTGACGGAGGGTACAGGCCCTGTGAAGTCCGGCAACCTGTTTTAAAAAATAAGGTGCCAAATCCTGCGGATTATCCGAAAGATGAGGTTTTATACCGCTCTTTTCGGAGCGGTATTATTATTTGATAATAATACCGCATTAAAATACGGGCTTTTACCGAAAAGCGGGTTTTCCGCTCTTTCGGGAAGGTGTTGTTTTTAAGGGGAGAAAAAAGATGTCAAAAATGCTTTTTACATCCGAATCGGTGACAGAGGGTCATCCCGATAAGGTGTGCGATAAAGTAAGCGACAGTATACTTGACGCGATACTCACGCAAGACAAATGCGCCAGGGTTGCCTGCGAATGCTTTTGCACAACGGGAAAAATAAATGTTATGGGCGAGATAAGTACAACCGCAAAAATAAATGTAGAGGATATAGTGCGTAAAACCGTATGTGAAATCGGATACGACAATGATTGTCTCGGGTTTAACGGTAATACCTGCGAAGTTATCGTGAATATAGATAAACAGTCCCCCGATATTGCGCTGGGAGTTGATAACTCACTCGAATACAAAAGCGGGAAAGAGGATATTTATAACCTTACGGGCGCCGGTGATCAGGGTATGATGTTCGGTTATGCTTCCAATGAGACGCAAGAGCTTATGCCAATGCCGATATCTCTTGCGCACAAGCTTTCAGAAAAGCTTACGGAGTTAAGAGCGTCGGGTGAACTCGGGTATCTCAGACCGGACGGTAAAACTCAGGTCACTATTGAATATGAAAACGGAAAACCGCGCAGAGCTGCCGCAATAGTTGTATCGGCGCAGCATAGTGAAAATATATTGCTTGAAAATTTGCGCGGTGATATACTTGAAAAAGTGATTAAACCCACCATTCCCGCAGAGCTTTTTGATGATGAAACTTTGATTTACATAAATCCCACAGGTAGGTTTGTTTTGGGCGGTCCTGCCGGCGATACCGGACTTACCGGAAGAAAAATAATGGTTGATACATACGGAGGTATGGCGCGCCACGGCGGCGGTGCGTTCTCGGGCAAGGATCCCACAAAAGTTGACCGCAGTGCCGCATACGCCGCAAGATATGTTGCCAAAAACATTGTGGCGGCAGGTATTGCCGAAAAATGCGAAATACAGGTAGCTTATGCCATCGGTGTTTCCTCACCTGTTTCAATTATGGTAGACACTTTCGGCACAGGCATTTGTGATGACGATAAAATTTCAGAAGCCGTAAAAAAAGTATTTGATTTAAGACCGGCGGCGATAATAGATAAATTAAAGCTCAATCGCCCGATATACTCAAAAACTACAAACTATGGTCATTTCGGAAGAGCAGATACCGATTTCACATGGGAGAAAACCGACAAAACAGAGCAACTTAAAACTGCTTTATCGGAGGTAAAATGATGTATGAAATAATTAATAAAAATGTTCTTAATGAAGCGGTTACCGCACTTAAAATTAAAGCTCGCTTTATTGCTGAAAAGGCTCAACCCGGGCAATTTGTAATAGTGAAAATTGATGAAAAGGGCGAGCGCATACCGCTTACAATATCAGATTTTGACCGAAACGACGGGACTATCACATTGGTAATACAAGCGGTAGGCGTTACTACGAAAAAGCTTTCAAAGCTCAACAAAGGCGACTTTATTGAAAATATCGCCGGACCGCTTGGAATGCCAACTGAGTTCGGCAATCCCAAAAAAGCTATTATTATCGGCGGCGGCGTAGGTTGTGCCATAGCCTATCCCCAAGCAAAAGCACTCCATAATATGGGCGTAGATGTTACGGTAATAGCCGGATTTCGCTCTAAGGATATTGTCATTTTAGAGGAGGAAATGAAGGTAGTCAGCAACAGTCTTTATATAACCACTGACGACGGAAGCTATGGTGAGAAAGGTCTTGTTACCGATGTTTTAAAGCGGCTTTTAGATGATGGAGGATATGACCTTGTAATAGCCATAGGGCCGGTTATTATGATGAAATTCGTTGCCCTTACAACGAAACCGTATTCAGTTAAAACGATAGTGAGTCTCAATCCTATTATGATTGACGGAACAGGTATGTGCGGCGGATGCCGGGTGAGTGTTGGAGGAGAAACAAAATTTGCCTGTGTTGACGGTCCGGATTTTGACGGCCACTTAGTTGACTTTGACGAGCTTATGCGCCGCAACACCTTGTTCTGCGAGGAAGAGGCGCATGCCTGCAGATTGGAGGAAAGTGTTAATGGCTGATATGAATCCTAAAAAAACGCCTATGCCTGAACAGGCGCCCGATAGGAGAAATAAAAATTTTGATGAAGTTGCGCTTGGATACACATCGGAAATGGCAACAAAAGAAGCCGGTCGCTGCCTTAACTGCAAAAATCGTCCGTGCGTTGGAGGATGTCCCGTAAATGTCCCCATTCCGGACTTTATAGCACGAGTAGCCGAAGGCGACTTTGAAGGTGCTTACAATTTAATCTCCACTACTAACTCCCTGCCTGCCGTTTGCGGAAGAGTTTGTCCTCAGGAAATTCAATGCGAGGGCAAATGCATACGCGGTATTAAAGGTGAAAGTGTGGGAATAGGCCGGCTTGAACGCTTTGTTGCCGATTATCACCGTGAACACGGGAAGGCAACACCGGTTAACATAAATCGAAACGGCAAAAAGGTTGCCATAATCGGAGCCGGTCCCGCGGGGCTTACATGCGCCGGTGATTTGGCTCGAAAGGGTTATTCGGTTACTATTTTCGAGGCTTTTCACACCGCGGGCGGAGTTTTGGTATACGGTATTCCCGAATTCAGACTGCCGAAATCGGTAGTCGCGGCTGAAGTAAACCGGCTGAAAGAATCGGGCGTTACCGTTATGACAGATATGGTTATAGGTAAAGTCTTGACCGTTGACGAAATAATAGCTATGGGATTTGAAGCGGTATTTATAGGCTCCGGAGCCGGACTGCCGATGTTTATGGGAATTGACGGCGAAGATTCGTTAGGCGTTTACTCGGCAAACGAGTTTTTGACCCGCATAAATCTTATGAAAGCCTACATTGAGGATTACGACACCCCCATAAAACCAATGAAAAAGGTGGCGGTAATAGGCGGCGGAAATGTTGCTATGGACGCCGCAAGATGTGCTAAGCGTCTTGGCGCCGATGTGTATATAATTTACCGCAGAAGCGAAGTAGAGATGCCGGCGCGTAAAGAAGAAGTCAATCACGCAAAAGAAGAGGGTATTGATTTTAAATTCCTAACCAACCCCACAAGGATAATCACCGATGAAAACTACAAAGTGACCGGAATAGAATGTATAAGTATGCAGCTTGGCGAGCCGGATGCGGACGGCAGACGCAGGCCGGAAAAAATACCCGGCAGCGAACACATATTGGAAGTCGACTCGGTCATAATGGCTCTGGGCACGAGACCTAATCCCTTAATTAAAAAATCCTCCCCGGATATATCGGTAAACGCACGCGGATGTATAGTAGTGGGTGAAGATATGCAGACATCCAAAGAAAATGTTTACGCCGGAGGAGATTCAGTATCAGGCGCCGCAACAGTTATTTCCGCTATGGGCGCCGGTAAACGCGCCGCAGCGGCGATAGATAAAAAACTTAATGAGAAACTATAAAAAGAGGTAATTAAAATGAGTGAAAAAAAGATTGAAACAAAATGCGTACAGGGCGGTTACACGCCAAAAAACGGCGAGCCTCGCCAAATCCCGATTGTGCAGAGCACAACATTTAAATATGACACAAGCGAGGATATGGGCAAGCTATTTGATTTAGAGGCAAGCGGCTATTTTTACACCAGACTTCAAAATCCCACAAATGATTATGTGGCGGCTAAAATCTGTGAGCTTGAGGGCGGCACTGCCGCAATGCTTACCTCATCCGGTCAGGCGGCTTCATTCTTTTCAGTTTTTAATATCGCTTCCGCCGGAGATCATATAGTTTCCTCATCCACAATTTACGGCGGCACATATAATCTGTTTGCGGTAACAATGAAGCGTATGGGCATTGAATTTACCTTTGTAAAGCCCGATTGCACAGATGATGAGTTAAACGCGGCATTCAAGCCCAACACCAAAGCGGTGTTCGGTGAGACTATCGCAAATCCCGCACTTGCGGTGCTTGACATTGAGCGTTTCAGCAAAGCGGCACACGATCACGGCGTACCGCTTATAATCGACAACACCTTTGCAACACCCGTAAATTGCAGACCTATCGAATGGGGCGCGGATATAGTTATTCATTCCACAACCAAGTATATGGACGGTCACGGCGCGGGAGTAGGCGGCTGTATTGTGGATTCCGGTAAATTTGACTGGACAAAGCACCCCGATAAATTCCCAGGGCTTTGCACACCGGATGAAAGCTATCACGGTATTACCTATACCGAGCGTTTCGGTCTTGCGGGCGCGTTTATAACCAAGGCTACCGCTCAACTTATGCGTGACTTCGGCTCAATTCAGTCACCGCAAAACGCATTTCTTTTGAACTTGGGGCTCGAGAGCCTGCACCTTCGTATGAAAAAGCACTGTGAAAACGGCCTGGCGGTTGCGAAATTTGTTAAAAATCACCCGAAAATTGCCTGGGTAACATATCCGTCACTTGAGGGCGACAAGTGGTATGAATTAGCTGAAAAGTATCTGCCAAACGGCAGCTGCGGCGTTGTTTCATTCGGTGTTAAAGGCGGCAGAGCGGCGGCTGAGAAGTTTATGAAGAGCTTAAAGCTTGCGGCTATTGAAACCCATGTTGCCGACGCACGCACCTGCTGCCTGCATCCGGCAAGCGCAACACACAGGCAGATGAATGACGATGAGCTTGCCGCGGCCGGTATTTCTCCGGATCTGGTTCGTTTTTCCTGCGGCATTGAGAGCAGTGAGGACCTTATAGCCGATATAAGCCAGGCTCTTGATAATGTATAACGAGGCGAGAAATTATGCCTATTAAAATACCAAATGATTTACCGGCGGTAAGAACGCTGGAAAGTGAAAACATATTTGTTATGACCGAAAAACGCGCCATAACTCAGGATATAAGACCGCTTGAAATTTTACTTCTCAATCTTATGCCAAAAAAAATAGAGACTGAAACTCAGCTTTCCCGTCTGCTCGGTAATTCCCCGCTCCAGGTCAATCTTACCCTCATTCATACCAAAAGTCACGAGTCTAAAAACACGCCGGCACAACACCTGTTTACCTTTTATGAAACCTTTGACAGTGTAAAGGACAAAACCTTTGACGGTATGATAATAACAGGCGCGCCGGTAGAGCAAATGCCATTTAAAGAGGTAGAGTATTGGGATGAGCTTTGCAAAATAATGAAGTGGAGTAAAACCCATGTTCACAGCACACTCCACATTTGCTGGGGCGCTCAAGCGGGGCTTTATTACCATTACGGTATAGAGAAAAAACCGCTCGACAAAAAGCTTTTCGGCGTTTTTCCTCATACGGTCAACTACAAAAGGTCAATCCTGTTTCGCGGATTTGACGATGTGTTTAATGTGCCGCAGTCACGATATACGACCGTAAACACTGAGGATGTCAAAGCGGTGCCGGGACTTAGAGTGCTCGCTTCAAGCAAAAAATGCGGCGTTTACGCCGTATCCAATAAGGGCGGCAGTCAGATATTTATAACAGGTCACAGCGAGTATGACGCGGACACGCTTAAAAACGAATATCTGCGCGATAAGGCGGCAGGGCTTGACACTGCCATTCCGGAAAACTATTTTAAGGACGACAACCCGAAAAAAGACCCGATAGTTTCCTGGCGCGCCCACGCAAATCTGCTGTTTTGCAACTGGCTTAATTATTTCGTATATCAGACTACGCCTTATGATATTGAAAAAATAAAGTAAACCACGATATAAAAAATCTACGGCATATGCCGTAGATTTTTTATATACTGCCCTTATATTTTCTCTTTGTTGCCAAACCGCCTCTGATATGCCGTTCCGATTTGTTTTTTTCCAGCACGCTTTTTACCTGTTTATACAAAACCGGGTCATCCTTAGACAACCGTTCTGTAACATCCTTATGCACTGTTGACTTGCTGACGCCGAAAACCTTCGCCGCGGCGCGCACCGTAGCGCCGGTCTCATATATGTATTCTCCGAGTATTACAGGTCTCCCGTCTGCCGGTTCTCTCATACCACCACTCCTAAAAGGACTTGGTAAATTATATGAGAAACATTACCGTTTTATTACTGCACAAATTCAAGTTCTATACTCATTAAACAAGATCATAATAATCGTTCAAGCTATCAATGCCGATAATTGTGATATTTGAATTAACAACACTTTTCCGCCGTATAGCTTATACTTATGTACTATTGTAAGAAAAGAAATCGTGTGTGAAGTTCATTTTTTTATAAAAATATATTGAACTTGAACAAATAATATGCTATAATCGCATCACAAACACATTATTTTGTTTCGTCGTCCAATAAATGCAGGGGTGTTTTGAACAATGACTATCACAAAAAAACAATTCGATATACTGGTAACGATTGCGCAATCAACCGGTCGTCTGTCTCAAAGGCAGATTTCGGAATTAGCAGGAGTTTCCACCGGTACTGTAAATAAAACAATTCGTGAGCTGGAGTCATACAATCTCATAAAAGACGGTTTTATTACAAAAAAAGGTCTGGCGGCGCTTGAACCATACCGGGCAAAACGGGCTGTTTTTATTGCCGCGGGATTCGGCTCGAGGTTAGTACCTATAACCCTTAACACACCTAAGCCGCTTGTAAGGGTACACGGCAAACGAATTATCGACACTCTCATTGATTCGTGCCTTGCCGTGGGCATAGAAGAAATCTATATAGTAAGAGGGTATTTGTCTGAGCAGTTTGACCAACTCTTATATAAATATCCAATGATAAAATTTTTAGAAAATCCGCTTTATAATGAAGCGAACAATATATCTTCCGCACTTATTGCAAAAGATTTGCTGAAAAACGCTTATGTGCTCGAAGCTGATTTGTTAGTATATAATCCTAAAATAATAAGAAAGTACCATTATACATCTGATGTTTTGGCGGTTTGGAAAGACAGGACAGACGATTGGTGCTTTGAAATTGACAAAGACGGATATGTAAAAAAAGAAAAGGTCGGAGGAATAAATTGCCCTCAAATGGTGGGTATTTACTATATAAACTCTGAGGACGGCAAAAAGCTTTCCAAACATCTGGAAGAGACATATAATTCACCCGGAGGAAAAGAAAAATATTGGGAAACCGTTCCCAATCAGGTTTACAAAGGGCAATATAAAATATCAGTGAGGTTAATAAATGAAGGTGATGTTATTGAAATTGATACTTTCAGAGAACTAAAAGATCTTGATAAAGCATACGATATTTAAAGCCATGAAAACCAACGAGGTTTTATGAATTATACTCTATAACTGTCATAAATATACAAAAACGGCGGATACTTAAACCCGAGTATCCGCCGTTTGCTTATTTAAAATGCTATGATTTCGCTTTTTTAGTTTTAAGTGTTTTTTTAAAAAGAATGACGAACAGAACCCCGAAAACCAGTATCATCAAATACCTCATCCAGAACACAGAATTATAAAGTATTATACTTGCCACCGTTCCTGCCGCCAGCAAAAGAATAATCATAAGGAGTGTCCTCATATCAAAAGCGCGGTCTTTCAATATATGACGGCTGTAAAAATAATGGCATACGGCAATTATGACATATCCTATAAGTGTGGTGTATGCTGCTGCAAAATAGCCGTATTTCGGTATTAAAAGCCAATTGAGACCTATGTTTACCGCCGAACCCAAAAGCGTTATCGGAAAAACTATTTTTGTTCTCTTATTTATGAATTCAACATTTGAAAATATGAAATAAAACGATGAGAAAAAAATACCGCAAATCAGGATCGGCACGATCGGCAACGCCTTTAGATAGCTCTTGCCGCCTAATATATACACCCCTTCCGGCGCAAACAACATAAGCATAAGACAAAATAAAACGGAAACAAAAATTATTAGATTTGTTCGTTTTCTCAAAGCCGGATAGTTTTTTTCACGAAGTGCTTCATATGCCCACGGCGTATACGAATTGTTTATTGCGGTAAAAATTATGAGAGATAAGCTTGAAAAAGCATACACCACCGAATAAATACCTACATAATATTCGCTTGAAAGGTGCTGGAGCATAACTTTATCCGAAGACGCAAGAATAATCGTTGAAAGATAATGCGGGATAAGCGGCAAATTGAATTTTAAGCTCTGTTTCCAATACTTTGTAACACCCTTGTTTGATTTTTCGCGAACCATAAGTATTATAAAAACTACCGCCAATATAAGCATAGGAAGTGCGAAGCCGAGTATTCTGCCGAGAACACGGTCGCTTTTGATATAATACGCCAAAAGTACCGTAAGTATGCTTTTAACAAAAAACGCACCCATAACATAAATAGCGTACTGTATATATTTGTAATTTATGCGCAACGGAACAATATAAAACTGCATTACCATCTCTGAAAAAATCGATATGAACATTACGATCATATATATAGGTTTTAACCCCAAAAGAAATGATACGGGTTTCAATGCCAACAGCACTATTACAAAAAAAGCCGCCGTAATTATACTGCTTAAAACAAAAAGCGAACTTTGAACACTGTTCTGATCATCCTTGTTTTCAACTAACAAAACATCGTATACACCGCAAAAAAGATTAAGTGTAATAATTACCCTGAACACCGAAATCCAAGTGTTATAAATATTATAAATCCCAACCTGTTCCTCAGTAAGTATGCGGTTTACAAACGGTTGTGTGATAACAGAAATGGCGCTGTCTACAACCGTTACAAGTACAAACCATATACTCGCCTTGAAAACTACATCTGCGTTTTTATACCTGTTCAAAATACTTCTAATCATCACAAATCTTTAAGCCAAACCTTTCACAGAAGAAATTTATCGCGCGCTTACTTGATTTATTATCAGAATATTTATGAAAAAGCCTTACAAGCCTTTGCCTTTTTTCTCTTGAAATATCTTTATCATTTGCTATGTCATTAAGAGCAACAAGCATTTCTTCTGCATTTTTAACTATTACACCCGGACAAAACTCATCGTATGGTTCATAAGACATCCCGCGATCCTTTTCGTACATCTCCAAATCGTACAAATTATATATCATCGGTTTATCCTTAAGCATAAAATCGTACCCCACAGATGAATAATCGGTTATGAGGCAATCCGAAATTGCCATAAGATCGTAAAGTGTAAAATCATAACACGGTTTCAGGTTAGTTACGCCTTTTGGGAAATTAACTATAGATTTTAAAGTAAGATTATGCAGTTTGCAAACCAAGCATATTTTACTCTTTTTAAGAAAATCCTCAAGACCGCCAATTTCGTACCCAAACAGGCTTCTGTGGATTTCATTTTCTGAATTTTTCTCATAATCACGGTATGTAGGCGCATATACAATAATTTTTTTTGGGGCATAACCTATCTCTTCTGTTATCCATTTTATAATCCGCTCTCTTTTTGAAGCATCAAAAAGGACATCATTACGCGGAAACCCGAGTTCTACACAGTTATCATATTTAACGCCCGTCTGCGCTGCGGAAACGGTGGTGTGAAGCATACTTGCGGTAACCATATAATCAAGAAATTGCCACCTGTAATTTCTGCCAGGCATAAAATCGTTTTTACAGGAAATAAAATAGTTGAAATTCACTATTTTCTGGCTCTTGAGTTTACCGTAAAAGCGCACATCTCCGGTGCTTACAATCCATACCTTGCATTTTTGAAGCAAGGCATATTTTTTAATATAAAGCTTTATCTTTTCAAACCCGCTCTTATCCGAGACGCCGCGTGAAAATCGCAAATCAATGTTATTACTTTTCACTTCGTCTACCAATTTCTTATATAGAGGGAGGCGTTCATCATCCAGATATTCAATAATGACTGTTGTTTTCTCTTTGAACCTGCGTTTTATAAGTTCGTTTATAAAGTGAAGTGCGTTATTCGAGCTGTTGTTAATTATATCAACGCAATTACTTTTCAAATCTGTTCCGGCATTAAAAAACATTGAGTTTTTTATTTTCGGCGTCAGCATATTGAATATAGCTAAAAAAAAGTTGAGCAGTCTTACTTTAAACATAATCATCCTCTGATATATTAAATCTTTACGCATCCCAGAAAAATTTATAAGGAACGCACCACAAATCGTCCGGTATCACTTTATAATAATAGAAATACAACATCATTAACCCAATCAATCCGATTTTTAAGATATATCTTGATCTTATTTCAAACTTTGAAATAAGGTTCGGAAGCAGTATTACCGTGAAAATAAGACCATACTCCGCCATACGCGCAAAAATATTGTTGCCGGTAAAAATGGTAAAAGCAACCCCAGCATAAAGCATACGGAAAGCCATTATGGTAGAAGAATCTATATCAGCAAAAACATCTTTGAAATGTTTTCTTTTTTTGGTCTGCGGGTCAATTCTCACAATGCTTTTAAAGGATGTTCCGTTTTGGTAAGCCAAGAAAACAAATACAATAACAGCAAAAATCAGTATAAATATATAAAGCAGTGCATTGCCGCCGAGAGACGCGCCGCCATCTATTGCGGATTTTTTGAAATTCCCGATTGCCCAGTCAACAATAGGCCCTCTGAATGCGAAAAAGAACATCGGTAGCGATATAAAACAGAAAACCGAAACACTGTTAAGAGGTGTCTTATATAGCAAATAAAGAAGATAAAAAATATACGCTGACGAATGAAACTGAATTGCTATAAATATAACTATTATGGTTACTATCATAGGCGGCCAAATGCCTTTTTTATCAAACAGCGGTAATATCAACAGACAAATACTTAACGCCAGCGCGGTTCGCATCGCCGACATATCAAACATCATATAACCCATAAGTATATATACTAGCAAAGAAAATGCGGGGTCGCTTGAATATCTTTTCAAAAAAAGAAAGTACGAAAAAACCGAAAACCCACTGCAAAAAGCGAGAAACACCTGCCAATCAGCTTTAAGTACTCTTGCAAAAAACATTTGGATCATTGAGTATCCTTTTTCGACCCAATATGTATCTGCATCATATCTCGTATTCTTTGCGAATTGTTCATACATATTCTTATAACCTATAACATCACGACCTACACTCGGCGCACGCAATGCAAGCATAAGAAAAAGAAATAAAGCAGATATGATGAGCGCACATAAATTTGCTTTTTTTCTATCTTCAAATATACTTTGAAGTAATATCGGAGAAACAATCGTTATTGATATAAACGCTAAATATACAGTCATTACTATCTCCCGCGATCAGAGTCACTAAATTAAGATTTTAAATAAATCGACATACTCCTTGAACCTATCGCTTATATTATATTTCTTTGAACAAGACACGCAAAACGGCTTAAGCGTCTCTTTAATAGAACAGTATTTTTTTATTGCCTGAACAGAAGTATCTTTATCTCCCTTTTCAACAATGCATCCACAGTTATCCCCGATTATTTCCGGACTGCCGCCGGTATTATATGTTATAACCGGTGTACCGCAGGCGAGAGATTCAATATTCACTGTCGGGAAAGTATCCTCACGGGTGAAGTTTATAAACACATCCGCCGCTGAATACAATCTGACCAACTCGTTTATGCTTTCCGTTCTGGTTAATGCAACTATATTGGGATTAACTCTTTTGATCCGGCTTTTATCAAGACCTACCATAACTATTTTTATTTCTGACGGCAAGTCATCTGCAATTTCATTTATATCGTCAAAACCTTTGCCGTAATTCCAATTGTTTGCCACGGCAAGAACCATTTTCTTATTTCCAATTCCAAGTCTGTCCTTTATATCGCTGTCTGTGGGCTTAAATACAGATAAATCTATGCCGTTATTTATCACTATTATATCTCTGCCACCTAAAAATGACTGCCTGACAATACTTGCTAACCATTTTGAAGGTGTAACAACGGTCAGATCTTTGACGCTTGAAATAAGTTGCTTTTTAAGAAGATAGTTTTTTTCAGAGCGGCTCATAAAATAAGACTTAGGGTAAGTTTTTATCTGCTTGCAATTTTCACAACCGTCTAAATAGCCTTTACAGCCTGTCATATCAAAATGAGCACAATGTCCGGTAAACAACCAGCAATCGTGGAGAGTTAACACGACTTTTTTATTTGCCCGAGCCAGATAATCAAATAAGATTTTATAATTCACATAATAACCGTGAAGATTATGTATATTCAAGATATCAGGGTTATACTCTTCTATCCACTTGATAAGCTTTTTAGTTTGCCGTTTGGAAAAGAGGCCGGTTCTATCGGTAATCTTTGCAAGAATGTTATGAAAATAATACCCAGTCCTACTATTGATTTTATACAGGTCACACTCGGGCACCAATGTTGCTCTTTTATAGCCATATGCAACTTTGCACTGCCCTCCTGAAGCTAAAATCTGATCATATATACCCGCGACGATTCTACCGGTACTTGCACTCCCACACATTGAATTGATAAGTAAAATCTTCAATTATTTTCCTCCTTAAGAAGATTTTCCCTCATTTTTTATTTGCTCAATAAGTGGCTTTACCCGCTCGCTAAAGGACTTCGGCTCATATCCAAATTCTTTTGTTATCCGTTCATGAGGATAAGCGCGGTCCTCAGTCAGCCTGTCCAATTTTTCTCTAAAGTCAATCTTCCCGAAAGAAATAAGCCAAACTGCCACCACTAAAAAGCGCGCGAGCGGATACGGCACATTAAAAAATCTTACGCAATGCCCGGACAATTCGGTAATTATGCGGAACATTTCTATAAGTTTCATTTCCTTTTCTCCGGAAACGATATAATCGGTACTTTCAAGCGTATCCAGATTTTTAAGTATCAGGTAGTAGCCCTCAGCAACATCAAGCCTTGAAACAGGCTGTATACTTGCTTTCCCCCTGCCCACTATGGGAAAAATCGGATATTTGTTGAACCAACGGATAAAAGTGCTGATATTATGGTCTCTCGGCGTACCGAATATCATCGTAGGTCTTATAAATACATACTTAACGCCGCGGTTTTCAAAATCTTTTCTTATCTGCGGTTCAAAAACATTAAGCCGCAATTTCGGATAAAAATTTGAATAGACTATGGTACTCGACACCATAATTACATATATTATCTGAGGGGAACACATAACTGCGTGCCAAACATACTCTGCAAGCAGCTTCTCGGCTATATGAAAAACCTTATCGCAACCCTGCATAGCTGAAACCAAAAAGTCTTCATCGGTAATATCACCGTAAGCAAATTCAATATCAAGCGGTGTGCCGGTAAACATCGAAAGATCGCTTGTGGGTCTAACTACCGCTTTTATCTTTTCACCGTATTTCTCGCGGCACAAAACATCGTAAAACGCTCTTCCGCTGGTTCCGGTAAGACCGGTTATAAGTATCATTTATATCACCCAATTAAAACACTTTCTAAAGATCGTTTTCGCTTGCTATGAAGGAGCGATACCCGAGCTTTGAGATAATCCTTCTTAAAGCTTTCAAAACAAATAATGGGAAATGCCTTGAGACCCAGGTTTTAATAAACAGCCTTATTTCATAATTCCAACTGTTTATTTCTCTGTCGCCGGTATAAATTCCCGGATGTTTTTTAAAATATCTCGCTGATTTATGTAAAAGCTTTCCTTTGCGAACAACATCAAGTATGACAAACTCGTTTCTGAGGCTCACAACGCATTTTGCCCCGTATTCAATTGCGCGTTTGTAAAGCGATACTTCAAATTTCCAAGCATTAAGAGGTTTTTTTACACAGAATTCAATAAAATCTTTTTTCCATATTCCGGAATAAAGATTTACACTGTAATTACAGGCGGTATCTATCCTGTTAATGCCCCTATATCCCGGTATTTCCTCACGCGTCGCTCTTTTAGGTCTCTTAAAAAGACGAACATAATCAATGCTTTCTCTTTTCATCATTCCGGTAAGCTCTGAAATAGAATAATCGCTTACTTTTTGAATTAAAAAATAATCGTCTAATGTTATAAAAACATACTCTGTTTTCACAAATTGCAAAGCAAACGCAAGTCTATACGACCATTCGGCGTCAGTCCCTGCCGATATAATTTTCACATTCTCATAGCTTTTATCCGTGAACGCATCTGTTACGATGTATGTTTCCATATAGCGGTCAGACCAGTTTTGTTCTAACAGTTTGATATGACCGTCCCATAAATCGGAAAACTTATCGCAAGAAAGGATAAGCATTGTCATATTCTTACTCATTTTTCTTATCCTCTGATTTCATTTTGCTTATCGCCTTTTTTATTATACCTTCAGAAACGGTACAACTTGACCTTAAGTTGTGATGTTCTTCTGTAATCACTATAGCCTGACCATAGAATTCCTTTTGCAGTTCCTCATCGCTTATAAGTTTCTTCACAGAGCTTACAAGATTTTTTTTATTATTGCACACCATAGCGGCGCCGGTAGAGCGCATATAATCTATTATTCCGCTTTCAAGCGAACCGTAGACGAGTATTGTGGCGCCGCTGGCGAGTGCGTCTGCCGCTTTAGTGGAGAGCGAATATCTTGAAAGATTTACATCTTTCTTATCAAAACCCTCAACGATAACCGTTATATCGCTTTCCGCCATTCGCTTTTGAACCTGCGCATACGGCACCGAGCCGCAAAAAACAATGCCCGGATTATCCTTGAATACCTCAATAAATCTTTCATCCTGCTCGTTTGAATAAACTTCGAGACAATAATCCGAACTGATTTTTTGAAGGGCATATCCTATATCGACGAGCGAATTGTTGCGCCCCATTCGGATATTGCCGAAATATGTAATAACGGGAGCCTGCTTATTTATCACTCGAAACGGCTTTCGCTCAATCGACGAGGCAAGATATACCGTTTCGCCGTCCAGCCCGAACTCCGCATTATACTTATCCCTTATTTTATCGCTTATATATATGGCGCTTCCCGGCCACGTAAAAACCCTGTCGATAAGTTTACGGTAGTTGTGTTTATACAGATGATAAAACGGGTCAAGCGTCTTTTCACCGTTAAAATAGTAATCGTCACCGATACAGGAAACTATCGGGATATTATAACGCTTTGCCACATAAAGGGCAATTTTCGGAATGAAAAAATCATCTGAAAAAGCGAGGAAAACACACTCAGGTCCAAATTCATCCAGCCATTTATTCAACTTTTCCGTACACCAAAAGCGTTTTTGCCACAAGACGCCCCTTAAAAGATGAGTAAACGGCGTATGCTTTCGCCCTATCCTGTAAGCTTTTTCTGCCGCGCCGCTGTCAAGCTCCAAATCAGTATCGTTCCACTCATCTTCAAGTTCATCGTAATTGTAAATCAAACCGGTTTCAATTCTTTTACCAAGCCAGCGCTTGAGCATTCTCTGATCGGTTATCTGAAATAGTGTGCCGCAATGCCCCTTACACGGTTTCTTCGTATTCGAGAATATTTGAGCGATATTCTCTTTTTGAAAATAATGAAAATATGCGTCAAAGGCGCGTGAAGTCGACTTTTTATTATACGGCACTGTGCCTATTATCATTACCCGTTTTTCATCATTCATCAGAGAAGAATCACTCCATCATCTTTTTGTTCTGCTTTCTTTTGCCGTAAAGACAAAAAGACAGAACCTTACTGGAATTTATAAGTGTAACCGCGATTGCCGTAACCGTAAGCGTAACTGTGTAATTTGCAAGAACCGACGCCGCCCCTTTAAGCGACATCATTATCGGCATCGGTATAGACAGCAGGCTATGCAAAAACAGATAGTGTGTAAGGTATATCTCGAGCGAATGGACGCCCACCCATCTGATTGCCGATATATACCCCCCCTCGTTTGATTTTTCGCATATGGCGGCCTTTAACAGTCCGCAAACGGCAATACAACCGGACAGAGACGCAACAGCCCTGATTATAAGCCTCACTCCACCGTCAGACATAGAGAAAAGATTAAAACGAACAAGAACAAACAGCCAAATTGCAAAACATACCGCTACGATTACATCAACCGCTTGTCTTCCGAACGAGAGGGCAAAAATTTTATCCCTGTACTGCCCGTAAAGATATCCTGTAAAATAGAACGGCATATAGTAAAGAGTAAGCTTTATGCAAAAGAATGACATTCCGGCAAAATAGCCGATACCGCCGAGCACCGCCATACCGCAGACATAAGACGCAAAAAGTATGGCTTGTTTAATAAACACCGATGATTTTACAAATGATGAAATATAGCTTGAAATGCCGAATATCACGCTTATAGTCCAAATAGTTGCTAAAAACCAATATCCATTATCCATATGCCAAAGAATATACTTGAAATCGAAAAATATTTTCTGACGCAGAATAAGTCCTCGTATCAAAAACGACCAGAATGCTAACGGTAAAAGATAGGCAACCGTCCTTTTCCGCAAAAGCTTAAAAAGAGATTGAAGCGTATCAATATCCTTTGAATACCTTGTTACATAACCGCTTATAAGGATAAACAACGGCATTTGAAGTGACCAGATAACATTAAATATGAAGCTTTGCTCACTATTTACGGTGCTGCCGGTCATAGTGTGACCAAGCACTACCAAAAGCATAGCAATACCACGCATAATATCTACGAATTGATTTCTGTTTTTTGTCGATGCTATATTCAATATCCCCATAATAACCCCTTAAATCCTGCTTTATGATTTCTAATCATACAAAAATGCTCTTGTATTATGGCAAACGACCTGTTTTTCCTTAGGCGGCAGTTTCATATAATCTCCGTACAGCATCCGCAAATATTCATCATAACCTGCAGGAGCGGGATATTTACCGTCTTCAAAATCAAGATATTCCGTACCGGCAAAACACTTTATCGGTATCTCCTTGTGACGCACATTTGTCACCACTATATTTCCGCAATATTTGGATTTACTCATATCAAACCTTTTTCCGGAATTGTCTGTCCGTCTAATCAGCCACTTCCACCTGAAAGCAAACTTAAGCACAGACGGTGCTCTGTCATTTAAATGAACATTTAACGCTCTCACTTTATTCAAAAGCATAAGATAATCCTGATGAATTCTTCTGAGAATTAAATTATCCGGCATACCATCAAGCGGAAAAACATCTATATTTACCCCGAGTCCTTCAATTTGGGGGATATCCGTTTCAATGATACTTGAGCGTCTATAATTCACTTTCACAAACTGGTAATAATAATCTTTTTTTGTTTTATGCGAAAAAACGATGCATTTCTCCGAATTGAAAAGCAATCTAAACCTTTCGTAATCATCGCGCGGCATTGCAATGTCTATATCATCGTCCCACGGTATAAAGCCTTTATGTCTTACAGCGCCCAGCAGAGTGCCGCTGTCAAGATAATATGTGATTTTTTCTTTTTTGCAAAAAGCGTCAATATCCTTTAAAATTTCCAAAAGTATTTTCTTTCGCTCATCTAAACTAAGCTCTCTCATTTCAGCGCTAAGCTCTCCTTTTAGGAATACTTAATTTTATTTTTTTGAATATCCGCTGTTTAATTTTTTCCGTAAAAAACCGCCGTAAAGCTTTTTGCGAAGTCTTAAAGACAAGCAAACAAATGCGCGAATTGCGATCATATTTCTTACATACTGAAATTTATTTATCATACCGTTAGTAAGCATATATTTACTCAAAACACGCCAACTTTTAATATATTCCTTATTGCCTCTCCTTGCGAGCATCTCTCTGCCTGCTCTTGCGTGGACTAAAACTTTACCGATATTTCCGAGTTTTTTACCATCTATTATAGCCCTCACCCAGAGTTCGTAATCTTCTAAATAAAGAAGATGGTGATAAGAACCGATTTCCATAATATCATCTCGCCTGAACATCACCGCCATATGGTTTATCGGGTTTCGAAACTTCGCCATTTCCACAAGCTCTTTATGGGTAAGCGGCAATTCCTTTTTTCTTATCGGAACTGCCCAATCGGTTTCAAATTCATCAATATAAGAGCTTACAACCGACACATCCTGATGCTCCGCCATATACTTGATTTGCTCTTCAAATCTGTTTTCACAGCAAACATCGTCACTATCCGCCCGAGCAACAAGGTTGTGTGAGCATCTTTCCAGTCCGTAATTTAAAGCGTTCCCGAGTCCCTGATTTTTCTCCGTCCTGTATACGCGAAAAACCTCGGGATATTCGCTTTGGTATTTTTCAATCACACCGTTAAGATCTTCGCCAAGCGGTCCGTCGCATACCAAGACAAATTCCGAAGGTTTTACCGTTTGTTTTTCAAAAATACTGTTAAGCGCCAAATCAAAGTATTGTGCGTTTTCTTTATAATAAACTGCCATCAGCACCGAAAAATCTCTAACACCGTTGTCCAATTATGCACTCACTGCCCTTCATAAATCCCTGCCGACCGACTATTTGCCGACCTTACTCTTGTGCTTTTCAATTTCCCCGGTACCGCCTTCGACAACGCCGTCACTCTTAAGTACCGAAACTATCGTACCAAAAAAGCATTTGACATCAAACCAGAAACTTATATTCTCTTTGTACTTCCGGTCATAGCTCACCTTCTCGGAAATTTTAAGTTCATCACGCCCGTTTATCTGAGCAAATCCCGTAAGACCCGGATATAAGTCATTAACGCCGTATTTTTCGCGCTCTGCCACAAGATCAGCCTGATTCCAAAGTGCCGGACGAGGACCTATAATACTCATCTTTCCTCTGAAAATATCCCAAATCTGAGGCAATTCATCAAGCGATAATTTCCTCAAAAACTTACCTACGCCGGTTATGTACTGTTCAGGATTTTGAAGCATATGCGTCGGCATATCATGCGGGGTTGACATTTTCATAGAACGAAATTTATGAACCTTAAAAAACTTCATATCCTTGCCGACTCTTGTCTGCTTAAAAAACACAGGACCCGGATCATCAATTATGATCGCCACGAAAAGCGCAAAAAAAACCGGTGATAGAATAATCAGCCCGAAAAAAGAAATAAACGCATCTAAAAATCGCTTAAATATCCTTGCATATACTCCGCAAGAAATTTGCGGATTCTGTGGGAGATTTTCCGCAAATGCTATCATTTCCCCGTGTAAAACCTCTCCCGCTTTCTCTTTATGCAGATACGGATTGAAAACATCTGTATCCTCTTTTTCTCTTCGTAAAAAAGCCACTGTCCGTAAACCGACAAAAACAACTACCAAGGACAATACGACTATCAAAAGTATCATATGACCAATTCCCTTAATTCAAAACGAAACTCTGTAGGCGAAAATGTATAATAAATTTAGTGTATATAATATAGCACACTCGCACGCCCAAGTCAACAACTCTTTACCGAAACTGACACAATAGTTAAAAGGTCGTTTACCGGGCTGTTGTTCGATAAACGACCTTGCTTTTTTATACATTCTCTCTGAAAGTATCAGGATTAACCGGGTCAAATTGCTCATTTGCCCACATAAGCGTTACCAGATTTTCGGTATCGGAAAGGTTTATAATATTATGCGTATATCCCGGTAGCATATGAACCGCAGTAATATTGTCCCCATCCACCTCAAATCTTCTCACTTCTTCTGTACCGATTTTGCGTTCCTCTATAAGCCCGCGACCTGAGACTACTATAAAAAATTCCCATTTTGAGTTATGCCAGTGCTGGCCTTTTGTTATTCCCGGCTTTGATATATTTACCGAAAACTGTCCGCATTTTTCGGTTTTTAACAGTTCTGTAAAACTGCCGCGTGCATCTATGTTCATCTTAAGCTCAAACGCCGTTTTATCTTCCGGCAGATATGACAAATACATCGAATAAAGCTTCTTTTCAAAGCTGCCAGGCGCTATTTCAGGCATCAAAAGGGTTTTTGGCTGATCATGAAATCTATTAAGGCATTCAACGATATATCCAAGCGTGACTTTATGGGTGACAGGTACGGCACAGTACTTTCCGTCCTTGCGAAGAACCGTACCGAGACCGTCAAACTCGCATCTGTGCTCTTTTCCCTCAAGCGCGTCATACATTTCCTCAACCAAATCATCTATAAACAATATTTCAAGCTCAACCGAAGGGTCGTTCACCGTTATCGGCAAATCATTAGCAATATTATGGCAAAAAGTGCCTACGGCACTGTTGTAATTAGGTCTTACCCATTTACCGGCAAGATTAGGGAAGCGGTACACCAATACCTTTATACCGTTTTCTTTCCCGTAATTAAAAAATAAGTCCTCGCCCGCCTTTTTAGAAATTCCGTATTCGGATTTACCGAAGCGCCCCTGCAGAGTTGCCTGAATAGAGGAGGAAAGCATAACCGGCGCCTTGTTCTCATACTTTTTAAGAGTAGCTAAAAGCTCCGATGCAAAGCCGAAATTTCCGCGCTTGAAATCCTCCGGATTTTCAGGCCTGTTAACCCCTGCAAGGTTAAACACAAAATCTGCATTTTTGCAATAATTTTCGAGGTTTTCCGGTGTACTGTCTATGTCATATTCGTAGATATTTTCTATAGATATTCCGGGCCTTGTGTTGTTCTTTTTATCTCTAATGTTTTTTAAATTTTCTACAAGATTTTTACCTACAAAGCCCTTGGCTCCGGTAACAAGTATATTCATTAATTGCCTCCTTTTTTAGTATCCAGCTTTAACATTTTCATAAGAGTTGAAACTTCTTTTATAAACTCGCTGTCTTGCTTCTTTATGATTTTATACTTCTCTTTTGCCTTAACGCTACCTTTGCCGACCGTTTTCTGGAACAACCTGTAAACATAACAAAACGGCAACAAAAACGATGCTCTGTTAAGTATGGGATAAAGCACTCTCATATTGCTGTACGGAGGAAATGCAAAAGAAAGTATATGCTGTATCTTCCCGCCGCTTCTGATAGTGTCCGTCGCCGCGTTATTAGGAAAATACCCATAAGCTCCGCCGATTATTATATACCTTTCCATTCTGTTTGTAATATCACTTTCCTTGGCGTTATCAAACCAAACACTTGTAAGCTGCATTACAGCGTCAAAAAAAGCGCCTATTTTAGCGTTCTCACAAAACGATTTTACCGCGTTAAAGTCGCAGAAACCTGCCCGACGCAATATCCATAGGTCTAAAAACGGGCGTATCCCGCAACCTCCTGCCAAAAAGTGATACGACATATGCGCAATATGATGAAAAACAAAATAATCTTTCTGCTCTTGATACTCACAGCCATCCGCCACCGAAACATACTCCCAAACTTTTTTAAGTACGGAATCAATATTTCTTATATTCTCGCAAATACTGAAATGCAGTTCAAGATTTGTGTCATCGTAAAGCAGTGACACATCGTGAAAATTAAGGTCGCTGTTAAGCTCAAATCCCTTCTTTCGAAAAACAGAAAGAGCCCTGTTGAAATCCGCTTTTTTCACAAGAATATCAATATCGCAGCTTGATCGCATCCATCTTTCCGGGTAGTAATCTTTAATCACCGCTCCTTTTAGAGCAATAAACGGAATATTATTTTCATTTAAAATGTCCTTAGAAATTCTAAGAGTATAACTGTTTTTTGTATTTCTGTAAGATTCGTCAAACACTTGTTTTTCAGCAAATCTTATATGCTCCTCATTCTTTATCAGACCACCGTTTAACAAAGCAGATGCGGCAAGATGTGCCACCTCATGAAGTGAGGCAAGGCGCATTATTTTTTCAAATCTACCCTCAAAATCATCGCTTGAAATTAATTTTTCTCCTGTTATCGCACTTTTAACAAGGGCAATCAATCGCCGGACATCATTATCAAAATCCGCCATTCTATGATTTTCTCCAAACCATTTTGTTTACAATACCTACATACGATTGTACTATCTTTACGACCTTTGTTGAAACATTTTCATCAGTATACACAGGGACAGGTATTCCGACATCGCCGTTTTTATTCATCTCCACCGCGGTATCTACCGACTGCAATAGTCCCTTTTCGTCTATTCCGGATATTATAAAACACGCCTTGTCAAGCGCCTCGGGACGCTCAGTGGAGGTTCTGATACAAACAGCAGGGAAAGGCTTGCCTATAGATGTAAAATAACTGCTTTCTTCGGGCAGAGTACCGCTGTCGGACACTACGCAAAAGGCGTTCATCTGCAGACAATTATAATCGTGAAAACCGAGAGGCTCATGCATAACTACACGCTCGTCCAATTTAAATCCGGTAGCCTCAAGGCGCTTTTTAGAACGCGGATGGCAGGAGTACAGCACCGGCATATCATACTTCTGCGCCATTTTGTTTATCGCGCTGAAGAGCGATAAAAAGTTCTTTTCGGTATCGATATTTTCCTCTCTGTGAGCAGACAGAAGTATATATTTACCCTTTTCAAGTCCGAGTTTTTTGTGAACATCACTGCTTTGTATTTCGTTTAAATTATTATGCAGTACTTCCGCCATGGGTGAACCTGTAACATAAGTACGCTCTTTAGGCAAACCGCACTCGGCAAGATATCTGCGCGCGTGCTCGCTGTAAGCCAGATTTACATCTGATATTATATCTACTATCCTTCTGTTGGTTTCTTCAGGCAGACATTCATCCTTACAGCGGTTACCTGCCTCCATATGGAATATCGGTATATGAAGCCGCTTGGCGCCTATTACCGAAAGACAACTGTTTGTATCGCCGAGTACCAGAACACCGTCCGGTTTTATTCCCGACATAAGCTCATACGACTTGGCGATTATGTTTCCCATTGTTTCGCCTAAGTCTTTACCTACGGCGTCCAAATAAACATCAGGATCCTTTACTTTAAGGTCTTTAAAAAAAACGCCGTTAAGATTGTAATCATAATTCTGACCGGTATGTACAAGAATGGTATCAAAATACTCTCTGCACTTGTTAATTACTGCGGCAAGGCGTATTATTTCGGGACGAGTGCCTACAATAATGCAAAGCTTGAGCTTGCCGTTTTCTTTCCATTTCACCTGTTCGAACACATAACCACCTCATTATAAATGTTTCATCTTAACTTCTGTAATTATACAATAAATGGCTGTGCATTACAAGTGTTTTTTGTTTGATAACAGCAACTCCCGTCAGTGCCGAAAGTCGCTGTTTTTCTTTACAATATATTACTTCAAATGACTTTTTTACCTGTCAATCCCCTCAACGATAATATGCGTTCCCGGTTTGAAATGAGTATTCGACGAATAAAACGCAATATTTATACCTCGAATATCCGGCATTGCATTTCCGTCAACCTCATACTGATGTTCAACCGAAGCGTGTTGATTTGTGCCGATTGACGGAGAAGAAAAATATATTGAACCGGGAAAGTCAGGCATCGCGTAACACTCAAAAAGAAAATACTTATTCTTTGTTGTGCTGACAAAATCGAAATTGCGAAATGCCGCAATAGTTCCGCCCTCAGTATTAACATAGAACTGACCTTCAGTTGTTGCTGCTTCTGCATTAGCCGGAACATATAATCTTACTCTGCACTGCTTTAAAATAAAAGGTTTATTGTTACTGTCCTTTTTAATCATAATTGCCTGAGGATATGTTGTTTCTTCGTGGGAAGCATCAAGTATAACATCTGCAATAGTGCGCCACTTATCCTGTTTAACTCCAAGATAAGTATCCGTCTCACTTTTTGTATAATAATCACTTAAATCAATCTGAGATATAAGTTCTTGCACCTGCGATATGGTTGTATAATCACCAGGCGTTACCTTGACCCACGGATTCCAGTTCGGGATCTGTGTGCCGGTTTTTAAATTATTACAGGTTCGATAGTAGAAGTTGTTTTTATTTCGGCTGTCATCACCGTTAGAAAACAATATCTGTGCTGAAAACGGTCTGCTGTTCGCATTTATATAGGGAATAACCAACATCTGTCCGCAAGTGACAACATCATTGTCGCTCACCGGATAATTAAATTCTAATTGCCAAAATCCCGCTTCTGCCTTTTTGTCAATTATATAATTGTCCTGCTGATAATCGCTCCCCATTATTTTCCCCATATACACAGGTCGATTATTTATCTTTAAGAAGCTTTGCTTATTATCAAGAAAACCGGAAATCACAGCCTTTCCCGAACTGTCTACCTCGAAGGCGTTACTGCGGTTGTTTTCGCTTGTACCGTTACCTACTTCAAAAAGATTTCCTTCTTTATTATCGTTATACTTACCCACTACGCTTTGATTAGAATAATTTGCCTTATTATGATAACCGGCAACATCAGAATTGTTACCGTTAGCCTCGTTTCCTCTGTTCTGTGCGTGGGCGTAGTTGCCGTTTACAAGGTTTTCTCCGCCTTCGCCGTGACCGGCAAAACCGGTTACAAGATTGCGTGTGCCTTCTGCGTGTTGCCTGCTTACATTTTCTTCATTTAATTCCGTATCAGAATGAAGCCATACGCCGTTATTAAAGCAACCTTCGGTATGTGTGCCGGATGAAGCCGCGGCACCCATATATACCTTGACGGGTACTGACATATCTATATCGCTAACATAGTGTGTTCTGATTATCTCACCGTCACCGTTCCTGATTATACGAGACAAACAATCAAGCGTTAAAGCAGGTCTGGTCTCTCCGTCAGTTGCAGTTACACAATACCAAGCGCCGTTACCATTAATATCGGTTATCCACAATATGGCGTTAGGCTTAATTTTGTAGGCGTTTTGCCCTTCAACGCGTATAGTATCGCCGGACCTGCTTATTGCATACACCTCAAAATTGTTACCTCTGCCTTCGGCTGTTGACCATTTACCAAGCGCTTTAGGTTGCTCATAAGGTTCATCATTCGTGGAAGTTTTTTGTTGCAGCGAATAATCGCCTTCGCCATTTTCGATATTAAGAGCGGAGGCGTCTCCCGGGTTTCCTTTATCGCCTTTATCGCCTTTTGGTCCGGTTTCACCTTGAATACCCTGCGGGCCGGCGTCACCTTTAGGACCTTTAAGACCGGCAAGCTGTTCGGGTGTAAAATCAGAATAGGTAAACGGGTCGCCTTTATCCCCCTTATCTCCTCTATCTCCTTTGTCTCCCTTGTCGCCGTTAAAAGCTCCGCTGTCAGCGTCATCTCTTACAGATTGTGCGATGTCCACTGCTGAAGACACAAGTGCGGCTATGCGCTCATATTCACTTTGCGTAGGCTCTGAGGGAGTTTCGCCGCTTCGGTATCCGCTTTTTTGAACCAGTACTTTTTTTGCGTCTGCCGTCAGTATGCTTTCACCTTTTATACCCACGACCGAAACAGTAAAATCAGGCGATTTTATCACTTCATGCGGTACTAAACAGATATTTGACCCTAAGTAAAGCGGTTCGCCCTCAAGCAGCAATACCGTAATCGTTATATTTTCATTTTCATTATGAAAAATTGCTGTTTTAGCATATCCCTGCCAATCATTGCTAAATTCAAAACCGATTTTCAGATACCTTACGCTGTCAGACACCACATCATCATAAAACAATTCCACCGTTTGATTATTTACCTTAGAAAAAATCAAATCTTTACCTCCTTTTTGCACAGCTATACACAGTGTAGGCAATGCATTTGCGACATTCAAGGACATACTGATGGATAGTCCCATAATGAGGTTTTTGACAAACTAAAAAGCTTCCCACTTAAGAGAAGCTTTTGTTTTCAGTATTCAAATAATCTTTTTCAGAAAGAAATTGCAGGCCCGTAATCCTCATCATCATATTCATACCCTACATTTCTCGAATATATCTTAACATCCCAGCCTGAAAGATACTGAAAAAGACGGGAAACATCTTTGTTATTGGTATTTCCGTCACCATTTACATCAAGCACGCTATCTATAACCTCCACAGGCCAATCTGAAAGGTATTTAAGAAGCCTCAAAGCGTCTTTATTATTTATCTTATCATCCCCGTTGATATCACCGGGAGCATATTCTTTTATATCCGGATCGTAATAGTAATGCCAAGTCACATCAGCTCTTGTAAGGTAATCATTATTTGCGCCCACATCAAGCCTTCTACGGTCTGTAGTATCGCCGGAATAATAAACGTCTTTTATGTTTTTGCAACCGTTAAACGCCGCCCGGCCTATAAACTCTAAATCCTTGTATATTATCACGCCGGTCAATGATGTGCACATACTAAAAGCGCGTTCGGCTATGGTTTTTGTTCCGGGCTTGACTTCACAAACACCCAATTCCGTGTTTCTTGCCGCGATAAGATACCTTCCTGAATAAAGAACTCCGTTTTCCCAGTTTTCTTCGTTTTTATAAAATCCGGTCTGATCGAGCGCATCCTGCATCACACAATTGATTTCTTCCGGAATATCAATACTGTTTAAACTACTGCAACCTGAAAAAACTCCTCTTTCCAGTGTTTCAAGTGTAGTCGGAAGAGTAACGGCGGATAATTTCTCACACCACGAAAAGGCATACGGACCCACCTGAGTAACACCTTCAGGCAAAACGACTTCTTCAAGAGCAACACAACCGCAAAATGCCGCCTCGCCAATAAAAGAAAGACTTTGGGGCAAATCTATGCTTTTTAGTTTACTGCAATATGCAAAAGAATTACTGGTAATTGTGTTAACGGTATCCGGCAAAACCACAGAAGTAATCTTTGTATTATCATAAAACGCCCCTTCAACCGATACTACGTCATAACCGCCAAGCTTATCAGGAACAACAATAGCACCGGAAGCACTGCTCTTTAATCCGGTCAGAATTGCGGTTTGGTTTGAAATATGATATTTGAAAATATCACTCTCTTCCGCTGACAGGCGGCATAAAGAAAAGCAAGAAAAAACAATAACAATTACGAGTAGAAAAGCCGTTATTTTCATCTTATTCTTAATCATAATTTTCCTCCGCTTAATACTATACTGCAATTATAATAAAAAAAAGCCTGTCAGTCAAGACTTACTGTCGGTAAGAACAAACCGGTTTTGGAAGGCAATTTTTGTTACAGTCCTTGCCTCAAAGCCTTGACATACGCCAGCCTTGCGAGGACAACAAGCCTGAAAGAGCCGGATTTTTCCTCTTTTCAGGCGTTCAGTCTTTATCGATAGTAAGTCCAAGGCAAAAAGTTTTACACCATAATTTGGAAAAGGCGCCTTCATAAGAAGACGCCTTTTTCTACTTTTCAATTCTGCCGTAAAGAGGTACGTCACTGTCTTTCATTGGTTCACGATCCGACTTTACCCGGACCGCATTTGAACCCCTTGACTGCCTGCCGCGCGATGACCTGCTGTAATGCCGCTCTTCAACCTTTTTACCCTCAAGGTGTATAACAACACGACGGTTGTCACCCTCACCTATGGAATTTGACTCAACTCCGTCAATTTCCTGAACAGCTGTATGGATAATACGCCTTTCATATGGGCTCATCGGCTCAAGAGTGCGATTTTTACCTGTTGACAAAGTCTGCTTAGCCATACGGTTTGCGAGAGCAACAAGAGCCTTTTCACGCTTTTCTCTGTAATCACCAACCGTAATATTTACTCTGTAATATCCGCCGCCGGTATTCGCCGAAAGCGATGCAAGCATCTGCAATGCCTCAAGCGTTTCGCCCCTTCTTCCTATGACTACTCCGAGTCCTTCACCATCAAGTGATACAAGGGCACCGTTTTCTTTCTCCGCGACCTTTATAACGGTATTTTCACAACCCAAGCCCTTAAGAATGTTTTTCAAATAGTTTACAGCGCCATAAGCCTTTGAATCCGAGCTCAGCTCACTCTCATCCACACTTTCACCATATTCGGACTGAACCGATTTTTCATTTTTTACCTGCTGGGGTTGTTTTTGCACCTTAGCATTTGGCGCCTTTTTTTCTTTTTTCTGGTTTGATTTTTTCTGTGATGGTTTTTCGGTTTTATCCGGACACTCTATAAAAACGCGCACTTTAGCCGGTGAGCCGCCGAATATTCCAAGAGTCTTTTTTTTGGGCATTTCAATAATTTCAATCTGAACATCGGCCTCCGCGTCCGCACCGAGGGAAAGCAAAGCACTTTCTTTTGCTTCATCGACAGTATTACCCGTGCCCACTGCTTCTTTAATCAAGAATAATCCTCCTTAAAAATGTATTATTGGTTATCGGTTTCAAGTTTTTTGCGCTGTCCTGCTTCAAAATCGCATACCTTTGAAAGTTCCTTTACGCGCTCGCGCGCTAAAAGCTTGTGCGGTCCGTAAAGCAACTGTATTGCCGACTGTATAGCGCCGCCGACAAGTGACGAGCAAATCCAGTAGAAACATACACCGCCGGGGAAAGAAAAACCGATAAAAAGCGATAATAACGGCATAGTAAGCATCATTCCCGCCATACTCGGAGCATCGGGGTTGATGCGTTTGTTAATCCGCATTGAAACGACACTGGTAAGCATCTGAGCTAAAAACGCAGTTATCGGCAGAAGCCATATCGGCTCCCACGAATTAAAAATATCAAAAGAGAAATTCGGCTTTGATGTTAAATCTATTCCAAAAAGGTTGAAATTGATATTTGCCTTTTTCAGCTTATTGATAGTATACTTATAGTCTTTCTCTATCTTGGCATACTGTTTTGCGGAAAGTATTTCCTCCACCTTTTCCGGGTCGTTTTTTATTATTCTTATCAGAGAAAGCTCATAGTTATTGGTAGCATTAAGCTTCCAGGACACCTCTTTTATAACCTTGTTATATTCTTCTTCATCACTCTTCTTAAGGTCTGAGAGCGACTGATTTATGGTTGTAGTAACATTGCTCACCTTTGTTTTATCAGCACCTGCCATATAAGTAAGCGGTGACATAATGAGCCAGTAAATGCTGAAAAGCAAAACCATTCTGACTATCATCGGAAGGCAGCCGCCGGACATAGAAACGCCCTCATCCTGATAAAGCTTTTGCTGGGCCTGAGCCATTTTCTGCCTGTCATCCCCATAACGCTTTTTCAGCTCATCAAGCTTGGGCTTGATTCTCATTTGCGATACAGAGGATTTCTGGCTTTTGATACTCAAAGGAATCAAAACAATATTTATAAGAAGTGTAAACACCAAAACAGAGGCGGCAAAATTGCCTCCTAAAATCTCCGACAAAAACCTTAATACATAGCCGAGAGGTATGTTAATAATATTAAACAATGACTGCATATATCACACCGTCCTGATAATTTTTTAATTTCTGCTTTTTTTGGGCGGAACAGGATCATAACCGCCTTTGCAAAAAGGATTGCAGCGCAATATCCGCCAAAAGCTGAGCGCACCGCCTTTTATAAGACCGTGTACTTTGAGCGCTTCCACAGCATACTCCGAGCAGGTAGGATCAAATCTACAACTCGGCAATTTAAGCGGAGAAATTGCTTTTCGGTAGACCTTAATAAGCCATATGAGTAAACAGGAAATCGGATTTTTCATTCGTCTATCAACCCGTTTTCAGTAAGCTTTTTAAAAATCATATCGGTCACTTGTGTACTTTTAAGCGACAATATTTTTGCACGAGCAACTATACAAAAATCATAGCCTTTTTTAATACGGGGCAGGCAGCTGTCAAACGCCGCGTTTATTATGCGTTTAGCGCGGTTCCGCCTTACCGCGGAGCCTATCTTCTTACCCGCCGTTATACCAAGACGAACTCTGCCTGATTTTCCTTTAGCAAAATAGAGTATAAACTCAGATGTTGCTACACATTTGCCGCGATTATAAAGACGGCGAAATTCCCAATTTTGTTTTAGCTTATCTGTTCGTTTCATAAAATCATAAATCATATAAAAGTAAAAGCCACTCGTATAGTGGCTTATACCGGCAAATATAAACTTAATAAGTCAACTGTTTTCTGCCCTTTGCCCTTCTGCGAGCAAGAACCTTTCTGCCGTTTGATGTTGCCATTCTCTTTAAAAAGCCATGTTCCTTCTTACGATGGATCTTTTTAGGCTGGTATGTTCTTTTCATCAGCATTAAACCTCCTAACCAAACTGAAAAGCCGCGAAAAAGCGACACTCTCCAAATTACATAACCTATCAATTTGGAATTATACTCCAAAACACCCATTGATGTCAATAAAAAAGTGTTTTTTCAGAAAAAATAATTTTTTGTTGCCTTTTCTTGGGTTTTGTGATACTATATATGCATTCGGGGGTATAGCTCAGCTGGGAGAGCGCTTGAATGGCATTCAAGAGGTCAGCGGTTCGATCCCGCTTATCTCCACCAGCGGCAAAATTCCACACCATATACGGTGTTCATTTACAGGTAATTTTGTCCTAAAGGAAAAGGCACTTGCAAAAATTGCAAGTGCCTTTTCCTTTATCTTTAATTCTCATTGAGCTTTTTATACATCCTTATTACTTCGGCGCGAAGGTTTGCGTTTTCGGCTGATTTCAGTTTGGGATCATGCTCTAACAAATCCGCCGCCGCCATAGAAGCGAGTTTCAGCATATCGTTATCCGCGTATAAATCGGCAATTTTCAGGTCGGGAAGGCCGTGTTGGCGCTGACCTAAAAAATCGCCGGGTCCGCGAAGTCGGAGATCTTCTTCCGCTATTTTAAATCCATCTGAATTATTCGTCATTACCGCCAGTCTTTCCCCTGCCGGTCCCTTTTGAAAATCACTTATGAATATACAGGTTGAGTTAAACCTTCCCCTACCTATCCGTCCTCTTAACTGATGCAGCTGAGAAAGACCGAACCGCTCGGCATTCTCTATAACCATAATCGCGGCATTTGGAACATCAATACCTACCTCAATCACGGTAGTACAAACGAGCAACTGTATTTTTCCGCTTTTGAATTCTCTCATAACGGCATCTTTGTCGGCGGCTTTCATTTTACCGTGAAGCAGACCGACATTATATTTCTTAAAATCACCGGTACTTATATTTGCAAAGTATTCTTCGGCGCTTTTTAAGTCTCCGGTTTGCTCACTCTCCTCAACCATAGGACAAACGATATATCCTTGAAGCCCTTTGTCAAGGTATTTTTTTATGTAATTATAAACTCTTCCCCTAAGTTCGCTTTTCACAGCATAACTATCGGTTTTCGCTCTGCCGCGCGGATACTCATCAAGAATACTTATATCAAGATCTCCGTAAATAATGAGACCAAGCGTTCTCGGTATCGGCGTCGCCGACATTACAAGCGTATGCGCATTTCTCCCTTTAAAAGCCAGCGTTGAACGCTGATTAACACCAAATCGATGCTGTTCATCTGTGATTACCAGCGCCAGATCATTAAACTCCACATCACTCGATAAAAGCGCATGAGTACCTACCGCAACCTGCGCTTCACCCGACAACAATTTTTGTTTCACCGCTGTTTTTTTGCTTTTATTCATTGAACCGGTGAGCAACACACATCCAATATCACTACCGTCAAAAAAAGCCGAAAGACTTTCATAATGCTGCTCGGCAAGTATTTCGGTAGGAGCCATGAGGGCGGACTGGTAACCGCATTTTGCCATATTATACATAAGTGCCGCCGCAACAAGCGTTTTTCCGCTTCCGACATCCCCTTCGATTAGTCTGTTCATCACCCTGCCGGACGCCATATCCGAAAGACATTCATTCACGGCTTTTATTTGTGCCGAAGTGGGTTCAAATCTGAGCGGTTTATAAAATTGCCCGGTATAATCATGATTTATAACTGCAAAGGCGGTAGCCTTTTTCTTGCCCTTTAACAGCATAAGGCTTGTAGCCAGCACAAAAAGCTCCTCAAAAACAAAATATGCTTTTGCACGATTCAGCGCCTGCCGGCTCTTCGGAAAATGTATATTTTCCATAGCCTCGCTTATATCTGTAAGGCGATTTTTGAGTCTTACGCTTTCGGGTAAAATTTCTTCTGCCCGAGTTATTTTCAAAGCGGTACGGACAAGCTTTTCTATTGATGCAGAACTCATTTTCCCACTTGCCGGATATACGGGTATAATACCTTCGAAGCTTGTTTCCCTTATTTCCGGCGACGACATATTAAACCCGAATCTGTCAAGATTTGCCTTGCCTAAAAACAGATATTCACTCCCGGTATGAAGTTTTGCCGCAAGATATTTGTTATTAAAAATAGTAATACCCAAATATCCGCTTGAATCATACACTGTGAACTTATAAAGCGTCATATTCTTTCGGACATAATGCTCGGAAATATCACTTGTTATTTTTCCTTTTATACAAACAAATTCGCCGGATATCAAATCGCTTATTCTTTTAATATTGCCGAAATCCTCGTATCTTCTCGGGAAAAAACGCAAAAGGGCACCGACGGTATCGATGCCCATAGCATTAAGATATTCGGCACGGCGAGCGCCTACACCTTTAAGAAATCTTATATCGGTGGAGGAATTCAACATAAGCTATCTCACTCTACTGAAATAATGTAATAGTATACCGGCTGACCGCCGTTTACAAGGGTTATTTCAAGCCTGTCTCCGTACTTTTCATTCAGTTGACGCTCAATTTCCTCAGCGGCGACATCGGTAATATCCTTCCCGTATATGACGGTGACAAATTCGCTGTTTCTTTTTATCATTTTACCTACGAGCTTAAGCGTTGCGCGTTCGACATCACTGTCAGTAAATGCGATTTTGCCGCCGGTAAGCGCCATAATTTCGCCTTCCTTTATCTTGTGACCGTCAAAATCCGAATCCCGAGCGGCAAATGTTACCTGACCGGTAGCTATTTTCTCAGCCGCTTTTTGCATCTCAATCGCATTTGTTTCGTCATCTGCTTCATCACTGAAATTAAGCATTGCGGTAATACCCTGAGGAACGGTCCTGGTATGAAGTACAATAACCTTTCTTGTGCTTATCGGAACCGTCTGCTCCGCCGCCATAATAATATTTTTATTATTTGGAAGCACAAACACCGTCTCCGCAGGACAAGCTTCAATAGCCCTTAAAATATCGTCTGTGCTCGGATTCATAGTCTGACCGCCGGATACAACATTATCCACGCCTAAATCACGGAAAAGCTCCGTAAGCCCGTCACCGGCACAAACCGACACAAAACCTACGGGTTTAATCTTTTCTGCCGGCTCAATCGTTTCGGTTAGATCTGCGCTTTTAGTAGGCTTATTTGCCGCCTCCTGCGCGTCATGCTTTGCGCGCTCGTGCTGATCGCGCATATTTTCAATCTTCAAATGAACCAAACCGCCGAATGTAAGACCGTTTTCAATGGCATTTCCGGGATGGTCGGTATGAACATGAACTTTTATTATTTCCTCATCATCAACAACCACAACGCAATCGCCGATAGATTCAAGATAAGCTCTCAACTGATACGGCTGTTTTGTACACTCCGGATCACGATTTACAATAAATTCAGTACAATATGTAAAGGTAATCTCGCCATCAAATTCGCCGGCGGCATTACGGTTTTCGTCGGTTTCAACTGCCGTTGAAGCTGAGGATACTTCGCTTTTGACAATGACCCCATCCTTAAGCACCGACTGCATACCTTCTAAAATAAGAACAAATCCCTTGCCTCCGGCATCTACAACACCGGCCTTTTTAAGCGTGGGTAAAAGCTCCGGCGTTTGCGCTAATGCCTCGCGTGCACCGGTAATTGCCGCCTCAAACACGCCGAGCGTATCGGAGCCGCTTTCAAGCGCCTTTTCGGCTTTTTCGCTCGCAACACGGGCGACGGTCAGAATAGTGCCCTCCGTAGGCTTCATAACCGCCTTATACGCCCCCTCGACACCGAATTTAAGAGCCGCTGCAAGGTTTTGGGCGGTGAGCTCCTGCTCATCTCCTATGCCTTTAGCAAAACCACGGAACAATAACGAGGTTATAACTCCGGAATTACCCCTTGCTCCCCTTAAAAGTGCGGAAGCATTTACGCTCGCAACTTTTCCGGCGGTGGCACCCTCAAGCTTTTCAAGCTCTCTTACTGAATTTGCCAAAGTCATGGACATATTGGTTCCGGTATCCCCATCAGGAACCGGGAAAACATTTAAATCGTCAACCGCCTTTTTATTATTCGCAAGATTATTTGCGGCGGATATTATTGCATCACGCAATGCATTACCGTTAAACAAAACACGCACTCCTTTAATTGATTTTAAGCGAACTACTCTTTGATACCGTCAACCATAACGGCTACTTTATCTACGGTTATACCTGTTATTTCCTTAACGGTATACTTAACCTTTTCGGTGATGCTTGAAGCTATCGCATTTATATTCATGCCGTAGGTTACTACTATATGAATTTCAACATCTATGGAATCGGCGTCTCCCGAAACTTTTATTCCGGTATCAAGCGATTGCCCCTTCGAAAAAACTCCGATAAGCTTCTGCTTTGAACCGCTTGGTACCATTCCGACTACGCCAAAGCAGGATGTGACTTCAAAACCGATAAGCTTTGACAAAAACTGTTCGGTTATCGTTATCGTTCCCATTCTTGTTTCATAAGAAATCATAAAAAAACCTCCGTCTAAAATTTGTAATTCTCAAGTCCAAAGAAAATATCACCAACTGTCGGGTTAGCATTATTCTTTATATGCGAAGTATAAAAAAGCATTCCGTTTCTGTAGCAAACAGGGACTTGCGGCATTTCGGTAAGGAAAGCGCCCGCCAAATCCGATAGTGAGCACCCACCGGAACGATATTGCGATATCATTTCCTCGCAAACGGTTTTTGTCGCAACCGCTCCGCTTTCATCAGAAAGTCCGTTCAAGACACCGTACGCGGCACTGCCACCCGACACCACGAGGCTTGACATATCCATATTCAGCGGTATTCTTATTTCACCTAAATACAACTGAAAGTTTCCCGAGGAAAGCAAAGAAATATACTGCTCATATGTACGCTCTAAAACAACTATTTCTATCCCCGCCTCGCGGCAATGCTTAGATATCAGATTTGCCGCAATAACGCGGGACGAATTATCCGAGTTGACAAGCAAAGTAAACGAAAGGCGCTTGCCCGAATCATCGGTATAATATCCATCCGTAAGCTTATTATAACCCATCTTTTGAAGATTCTCAACAGTTATTTGTACATCCGATACGGTTTTCAGGGATTGAACCGCAGAAGTATCCTTAATTGCGGGGTTGAAAAAGCCTGTCGCGGGTGAAGCGTTATCAAAATAAGCACTGTGACAAATCTGAGTTCTGTCGATCGCGGCTGAGAGCGCATACCTGAAAAGATTGTTCGATAATTGACCGTAATAACCGTTTATGCCTATGTATACAAAATTATTTGTGTTAACATCGGCGCGCTTGCCGCTCATACGCACGATATTCGCCGATGATTCATCCGCATAATAAATATCCGCAGCTCCAACTTCAACATAGTGAGCAGCAGAAACCTCATCCGGTGCGTTAATAAGGGCTATCTCCGAAATTGCGGATTTTTTTCCGAAATAATTTTCATTCCTTAATAATGTATCCGTTTTTTCAGAAACATAATACCTGCCCGACCCGATGGGCGCCACTTCAACACCGTCTGATGTTTTTATACCGTCGCTCGATGCTTTGAATATCGGAAAGTCAAGCAGATTTAAAAAATACGGGTCCTCCCTGTCAAGCGTAAACACTATCGTATCAGCCGCAGAAGATACCGATGCAACCTCATAAAGAGAAGCGGCATAAGCTGTGTCACTTTTCTTTGCGGCATTGTATGAATACAAAACATCCTGAGCGGTAACGGGTGAACCGTCCGTAAACAAAGCCTGATTAAGCTTAACGGAGCAGGTTTTACCGTCAATACCCGCGCTTTGAGCAAGGCAGAATACAGGGTTAAAATCATTATCGACTTTAATAAGGCAATCATATAAAAGACGAGATATCTGGCGGTTGTACTTAGTCTTTGCGGTATAAGGATTGAAACTGTCACCCGAGGAATACAGCAGGCTTATCTTTCTGTCTTTTACCTCTGCAACAGAGCCTTTTTGCGGCAATGAAGTCAAATCATTTTCTGCTTTGTTACAACCGGCGAGTAAAAGACATAGTATTATGCAAAGAATCGCACATACCGTCTTTTTCATATTATCCCTCCTGCTGTTCCCTATATATCCGCTCCACAGTCCTTGTAAGACCTGTGTTATCATCCACATCGAAAATGCAGCCGTTAAGCATACATTTGCCGCTTGCCTGCAAAAATTTTTCGGAGCCGCCCGATATCAAACGGTTGATTATTATTTCCTTTTGCACACCGAGTACCGAATCAATCACTCCGGTCATACCGAGATCAGTGATATATCCCGTGCCGCCGGGCAATATCTGTTCATCCGCTGTCTGGATATGTGTATGAGTACCGAAAACGACGCTGACCTTTCCGTCAAGAAAAAAACCCATCGCGCGTTTTTCACTGGTTGCTTCGGCATGAAAATCAACAAAAATAAACACGGCGCCCTCATATTTCGCACGATCAACTAATGTCTGAGCAGCCCTGAACGCATTATCCGCCGCTACTCTTTCAAGATATACCTGACCCGAAAGATTTATAACCGCCGCACGGTATTTTCCGAAATCATACAACACATATCCGCTGCCGTACTCGGATTTTATGTTATCGGGACGCAATATAAACGGATTAGAATCAAGCGTCTCATATATTTCCTTGCGACGAAACGAATGATTGCCTCCGGTGATAACATCCGCCCCCGCCGAAAAAATCAAATCGGCGCTGTAAGGCGTAATACCGTTGCCCTCGGCAGAGTTTTCGCCGTTTACTATCGTAAAATCAATATCGTACTCCCGTTTTATATTCGGTATTATATCAAGTGCCGCGGCACAACCTGCCGGTGAACACACATCGCCCACGCACAAAACACGCACTTTTTCCAACTCCCTTGCAATACAACATTAGAATATCATATACCAAAGGATTTTTCAATGCTCATTTTTAAAAACGGAAAACGAGCAATTAAAAGAAAACAAAAGAAAAAGCGAGATATAACGAGATTTGTTTCTGTAAATTAAAATTTTAAAAAAATATTGTTGACACATAGACCGCCGTGTGGTATTATATTCGAGCACAAGAAATTTTGGAGGTTTTGATTATGTCTACATTTATGGCAAAACCTGCCGATGTTCAGCGTAAATGGTATATTATTGACGCCGCCGGCAAACCGATGGGCAGAACCGCCGTCAAGGTTGCCGATTTACTTCGCGGCAAAGGTAAGCCGGAGTTTACTCCTCATGTTGACTGCGGCGACTTTGTTGTAGTTATCAACGCTGAAAAGGCAGTGCTTACCGGAAAAAAACTTGAAAAAAAATATTATCGTCGTCATACAGGCTATATCGGCGGCCTTAAGGAAGTAAAATATGCTACCCTTATGGCAACCCGCCCGCAGCTTGCGTTTGAGTTGGCAGTTAAAGGTATGGTTCCCGATACAACTATCGGCAGAAAGGCGCTCACTCGCCTTCATGTATACGCCGGCGAGGATTACGCTCAGAAGGCTCAAAAGCCCGAAAAGCTTGAATTTTAAGAAGGGAGACAGAAGTTATGTTTGAAGGAAAACCTTATTTCTACGGCACAGGCAGAAGAAAAAGCTCTGTCGCCCGTGTTCGCGTTTACAAAGGTACCGGCAAGGTTACTATAAATGAGAGAGATATTGATGATTATTTTGGTCTTGAAACCTTAAAGCTCATTGTTCGTCAACCTCTCGCAGTTACCGAGAACACCGGCAAGTTTGATATAGTTTGCCGCGTTGCAGGCGGCGGCGTTACCGGTCAGGCAGGCGCTATTCGCCACGGTATTGCCCGCGCACTCTTGCAGGCCGACGAGAATTTCCGCCCGGCGCTTAAGAAAGCCGGTCTTTTAACGCGCGATCCGCGTATGAAGGAAAGGAAGAAATACGGTCTCAAAGGCGCCCGTCGCGCTCCGCAGTTCTCGAAGAGATAATTTATTTTACGAAAGCCCGAAGTTTTCGGGCTTTTTTCTTTTGCAATCCTATGATATACTCTTAAAAGAGGTGATTTTATGGAATTTGAAAAAATCGTCGATATAAGACAGTCCACAAGAAAGTTTGCAGACAAAAGCCCGGATAGGGAAACGCTCTTCAAAATACTTGATGCGGGCAGACGCGCACCTACCGCTAAAAATGTACAACCCGTAAAGGTATACATTGCAGAAAGTGAAAAAGCCTGCTCAATAATAGATAAAGCTTCACCCTGCCGTTACGGCGCACCTACTGTGCTTATAGTATGTGTTGATACAAACGAGGCTTTTATACTGAATAAACACTCAACCGCTGAAATTGACGGTTCAATTGCAGCAACTCATCTTATGCTTGCCGCAACGAATTACGGCGTTGACAGTATCTGGATAGAGATGTTCAACAGGGATGTTATTAAAAAAGAACTGAAAATACCCGACAATATGCTGCCGGTCTGCCTCTTGCCTGTGGGATACCGGGCGGAGGACTGTCCCGTAAGCCGTAACTTTCACAATCGCAAGCCCATAGAAAACTTCGTTACATACCTGAAAATTTAACCATTGTCACCGATAAAAATTCACAGCAGTATTTTTAAACTTATTTGATATTGGCTCTTGAAGTTGTCGTCGTTTACTATTATAATACTTTTAAGATATTCTTGGAGGTCTTTTTGATGTTTAAAAAAGTTTTAGCGATTATGTTATGCTTAAGTCTGGTTATGGCGCTTGCCGGATGCAGTCTTTTTAAGCACCCTGACGATGTTGAGGCCAGCTCGGTCGCCACCGTGAGCAAAAAACCGGAAACCGAAAAAAAAGTTGTGCTTACAAATCCGCTCACCGGACTTAACGACCTTAAAGAAGATAACGCCGACGCGCGTCCTGTAGCAATTATGGTGAACAATATTACTCAAGCTCAGGCAGTACAAACAGGTCTCGGTTATGCCGATATAGTTTATGAAACCGAAGTTGAAGGCGGCGTTACCCGTCTTATGGCAGTTTTCAAAAATCTTAAATCCGCTAAACAGATAGGCTCTGTTCGTTCTGCGAGGTATCCTTATGTTGACCTCGCGCTTGGTCACAATGCAATTTATGTACACTGCGGTCAGGATCCCACATATTGCGCACCTCACCTTAAAGACATTGACGATATGAGCGTTGATACAAATTCAACCGGCGCAAAAAGGATTAAGAACGGTCTTTCAAGCGAACACACTCTTTATGTTTTCGGAAATGAACTTTGGCCGGCCCTCGCTTCAAAATTCAAATCGACCGAAACAAATACGCCGTGGCAGAATTTTGCGCCCGAAAAAGAGACGGTCACATTGTCCGGCGGTGCCGCAGACCGTATAACAATTCCTTTCCCGATTCTCAAAACAGTTTTTAAATTTGATGCAAAAACCGGACTTTACACCCGATATTCTAAAGATAAAGAGCTTAAGGATTATGTTACGGGCGAGAGCATAAAAGTTAAAAATGTTTTTGTGCTCTTGACTGCAATCACCGATTATCCAGACGGTAAACACCGCCGCGTAGACCTTACCGGCGGCGATGGCTTTTATGCTACAAACGGAACTGTTATGCCTATAAAATGGCAAAAAGGCGGGGCAACCGCGTCAATAAAGATTACCGACACAAACGGAAAAGATATTAAAGTAAGCGCCGGAAAATCTTGGGTATGCATACCCAATAAATCAACCTGCACACCGATATTTGAAGGACAGCAGACAACTACCACAACAACCGGCAATTAGTTCGTAAACGGTGATAAATATGATAAATCAAAGCGTTAAAAAACTTGTTTGCTACGGAAAAGAAAAAGGCCTTTTTCCCGAGCGCGACGAAGTATATGTAACAAATCTTTTGTTAGAGGCGTTACATCTTGACTCTTTTGACTGTGACGAAGAGTTTTCCGGCGTTGTTCTTAGTGAAACACTTAACGAAATACTTGATTACGCGGTAGAAAACGGCATTATAGAGGACGGTGTGACATCCCGTGATTTATTTGATACCAAGCTTATGGGTATTATGATGCCGCGGCCGTCCGAAGTGACAAATAAGTTTTATATGCTTTATAAAAATTCACCGCTCGAAGCCACCGATTACTTTTACAAATTAAGCTGTGACAGCAATTACATACGCCGTGACCGCGTTGAGCGCGACCTGAAATGGAAAGCACAGACGGAATATGGCGAGCTTGACATTACAATAAACCTATCAAAACCCGAAAAAGACCCTAAAGCGATAGCTGCGGCAAAGGCCGCGCCTCAGTCCGGTTATCCTAAGTGCTTATTGTGCCGCGAGTGTGAAGGATATGCGGGACGGATAAACTTTCCGGCGCGGCAAAACCACCGCATTATTCCAGTAACAATCAACAATAGTGACTGGTATTTTCAGTATTCACCATATGTTTATTATAATGAGCATTGTATAGTGTTCAACGGTAATCATACTCCTATGGCTATAAACCGTCATACATTCGGCAAGCTTTTTGATTTTGTAAAGCTGTTTCCGCATTACTTTGTAGGCTCGAATGCCGATTTACCTATTGTGGGCGGCTCAATACTTTCGCATGACCATTTTCAGGGCGGTCATTACACCTTTCCTATGGAAAAAGCGGAGATAGCAACAACTGTATTTTTTGATGGCTTTGAAGATTTAAAAGCCGGTATAGTAAACTGGCCTATGTCGGTGTTAAGGCTGTCCGGTAAAGATACCGACAGAATAATTGACCTTGCCGATAGAATATTGCTGTCTTGGCGAGAATATACCGATAAGGATGCCTTTGTTTTTGCCGAGACAGACGGCGTGCCCCACAACACAATAACACCTATTGCGCGAAAGAGAAACGAAAACTTCGAGCTTGATTTAGTACTTCGCAACAACATAACAACAGATAAGCATCCGTTAGGCGTTTTTCACCCTCACGCGAAGCTTCACCACATAAAGAAAGAAAACATAGGACTTATTGAAGTTATGGGTCTTGCGGTACTTCCCGCAAGGCTAAAGAAGGAAATGTACGACCTCGAAAAAGCCCTCATAGCCGATAATGACATAAGAAAAGATAAGACTCTTTGCAAACACGCCGACTGGGCGGACGAATTAAAGAAAAAATATAATTTTAATGAAAGCAATGCGGCAGAAATCCTCAAAAAAGAAATAGGCATTGTGTTTTCAGCGGTACTGTATGATGCCGGAGTTTTCAAAAGAAATGATGAAGGTCAAAAGGCGTTCTTGCGCTTTGTTTCACAAGTAAAGTAATATGTTTTTGAATGTTTTAACCCAAGTGAGTGTTTTACTGATACTTATAACTCTCGGTTTCCTGCTTGCAAAATTTAAAATAATAAATGAGGTCGGCGCAAAATGTATGACCGACCTTGTTTTATACGCCGCAACGCCTTGCGTTATTGTAATATCGTTTATAAGGCCGTTTGATAAGAGCGCGGCAAAGGGTCTGCTTATCAGCACCGCCACGGCAATACTTGCACATACAGTCTTTATTGTTTTCAGTCTTTTGATAATAAGGAATAAAGACATTAAGCGAGAGCGCGTTTTACGCTTTGCCGCTATTTTCGGCAACTGCGGATATATGGCGCTACCTTTGGAACAAGCACTGCTCGGAAACGAAGGGGTTTTTTACGGTTCGTCGGTTGTTGCGGTTTTTAACCTGGTTGTATGGAGCTTCGGGGTATATCTTATGAGCGGCAACAAAAGTAGTATTAAACCGAAATGCTTGGCTTTTAATCCAAGCATTATCGCCATAGCGGCTGGTATAATTGTTTTTCTGTTTTCCCTGCCGGTGCCCGAAGTTATAAAAAATCCGATAAACTTTTTAGCGGGACTCAACACACCGCTTCCGATGATAATAATAGGATACCACTTATCAAAAAGTGATATCCTTAAAGGTTTGCGTGACAGAGGCGCTATGCTGTCAAGCGTTTTAAAGCTGTTGCTATTTCCTCTTATTGCGCTGGGCATTATGTATATTGTGGGAATACGGGGAACTATGCTTGTAGCACTCACGATTGCATTTGCTTCCCCTGCCGCCGCTATGACGGCGATGTTTTCGGCAAAATATGAAAACGACACCTTGCTCGCGGCAACGCTTGTAAGTATGAGCCATATAATATGCATACTGACGCTGCCGCCGATAATATATTTAGCTCAGCTGCTCGCTTGATTTTTTAAATCCTGGCAACTGCGCTATTATTATTGCCGCGAAAACCAAAACGCAGCCGATTATTTCATACCAGTAAAGCGCATGGGACATAATCAGCCAGCCACCGATTGCGGCAAACACGCTTTCAAGACTCATAGCTATAGAGGCAACTGACGCTTCGGCGTATCTTTGACCGATTATTTGAAGCGTGTATCCTACGCCTCCCGACATAACACCTAAGAACAGAATACTCGGTATCGCCGATTTTATATCGGCGATATTTGCTTTTCCGAATTCAAATATCAACGCCGCTATGAGAGAAAAAGCAGAACAAAATAAAAATTCCAAAAATGAAAGTCTGAGTCCGCCCACGCTGTCACAGTATTTTTCGACACAAAGTATCTGTATACTGAAACCGAGAGCGCAAGAAAACAACAGTACATCACCTGTATAAATACCACCCATACCGCCCCATGCGCAAAGCATATAAACGCCTACGATCGCCAAAAGGACTGAAAACCAGATAAGCGAATGAATTCTTTTGCCGAAAAACGATGATATGATAGGTACGAGTATAACATAAAGCGCCGTTAAGAAGCCGGCTCGTGCCTCGGCGGATATACCGTTCTCATACGAATTGATACCTGCCTGTTGTAAATTCGCAGCCAGGGCTAACATTGCACCGCAAATTGCACCGGCAATAAGTGCGGTTTTAAGCGCGGCTTTTTTTCGAGGAAAAATAGGCTCGCCTGTTTTAATACCGAAAATCTTAAGTACAGCCGACAGCACTATTGCGCTTACCGCGAATCTAAGGAAATTCAGCGTCATCGGCGGCACGGATTTAGCGGCAGACTGCGCAACAAATGCAAATCCCCAAATAAGTGCGCCAAAGGACAGAATCAGGCTGCCTTTCAGATTGTTCTTACCCATAAAATCACCAGAAAAATCGATATAAAAAGAGTATAACACAGCGAGCTTGCCGTTGCAACAACATATAGTTGATTTTTGTCATAAAAACGGATATAATTATTTTAATATCACAAAGGAAGTAGAAATATGCTTGAACTCAAAAACATATCATTCCTCGCCCCTGATGAGCAGGGTAAAAAGGAAATACTGAATGATATATCAATAAAATTCGAGAGAGGTTTTATTGCCATAACAGGTCCAAACGGCGGCGGAAAATCTACACTTGCGAGAATTATTGCCGGCATCCAGAAGCCGACATGCGGTAAAATATTGCTCGACGGTGAGGATATAACCGGATTGTCGGTTACCGATCGTGCAAAGAAGGGCATCAGTTTTGCCTTTCAGCAGCCCGTGCGCTTTAAGGGTATTACGGTAAATGACATTATCCGCCTTGCGGCAGGTAGAGATATTACCATATCTGAGGCCTGTGATTATTTGTCGCTTGTTGGTCTTTGTGCGAGAGATTATATAAATCGTGAGGTTAATGATTCCCTCTCGGGCGGTGAACTCAAAAGAATAGAAATAGCCTCAGTTTTAGCACGCGACACCGCCGTATCCATTTTTGATGAACCGGAAGCCGGAATAGACCTCTGGAGTTTTTCGAACCTGATAAATGTTTTTGAAAAAATGAGAGATAAATCAGGCGGCACAATAATTATTATATCGCATCAGGAGCGCATACTGAATATTGCCGATAAAGTTGCGGTTATCTCAGACGGAAAACTTACCGAATACGGTGAAAAATCAGCTGTTTTACCAAAACTCCTCGATGCAAGCTATCACGCTTGTAAGGTGCTTAAAAGCAGTATAAAGGAGGCGTGAGCGTGAACGATACCGAAAGACAACTTCTTAAAATAATCGCCGATATGAACGGCGTACCGAAAGGCGCTTATAATATACGCGCTAACGGAGCCTTAGCGTCCCGTGCAACAACCGAAAACATCGACATACGCACTAAAACCGATAAGCCGGGCATTGATATAATAATAAAGGCGGGCACCACGGGTGAAAGTGTGCATATACCCGTAATAATTGATAAAACCGGATTAAATGACCTCGTGTACAATGACTTTTATATAGGTGACAATGCGGATGTGACCATTATGGCGGGATGCGGGATACACAACTGCGGAGACAGGAAATCGAGTCACGACGGTATACACACCTTTTATGTGGGGAAAAACGCGCGTGTAAGATATATAGAGAGGCACTACGGCGAGGGTGACGGCAAAGGCGGCAGAATTATGAATCCCACCACCGTTGTAAACATAGCCGAAGGCGGTTATATGGAGATGGAAACCGCTCAGATAAAGGGTATTGACAGCACATACAGGAAAACCCGCGCCACGGTATCTGATGAAGGCACGCTTATAATACACGAAAAGATTATGACTCACGGCGAGCAGACTGCCGACACTGATTTTTCAGTAGACTTAAACGGTGTAAACTCAAAGGCTAATGTTGTTTCCCGTTCTGTTGCAAAGGATAAGTCACATCAAAATTTTCTATCCAACATAAACGGCAACAACGCCTGTAACGGTCATACCGAATGTGACGCTATTATTATGGACGGTGCGACTGTAAACGCCAGTCCGACTCTTGGCGCTAATCATATTGACGCCGCGCTTATTCACGAAGCGGCAATAGGCAAAATAGCCGGAGACCAGCTAATAAAGCTTATGACCTTAGGACTTACGGAACAGCAAGCGGAAGAAGAAATAATAAACGGTTTTTTAAAATAGCGAAAAGGCGCGCAAATGATTTTGCGCGCCTTTTCTGTTTTGGAGAATATAGAAACTACTTACTCGAACTATCTGCGGTTATTGTTATATTGACATCATAGGTTCTGCCGCCTCTGTAAACCTTCATGGCTACTGTCTGGCCGGGATCACACTCCTTAAGATAATCATTAAGGAGATTATATTCGGAAATCTTTTTACCGTTAAATTCGGTAATAATGTCTCCGCGTTTGATACCGGCTTCAGCCGCGGGGCTTCCTTCATAAACACTCAGCACAACCGCGCCTGCGGGATAACCGTAATAAGAGAGCACCTGCGATGTGTATTTCTCGCTTACCGTAATACCGATATACGGTTCGGGAGAATTCTCTTTGGATATAATATTCTTGACAACCTCGACCACTTTATTAGAAGGAATGGCAAAGCCCATACCCTCAAATTCTTCAGCCACTATTTTTGAGCTGTTTATACCTATAAGCTTGCCTGTAATATCCAAAAGCGCACCGCCCGAATTGCCCGGGTTTATTGCCGCGTCGGTCTGAATAAGCGACACCGACGAGCTTGCCGAAACAACACGGTCGAGTCCGCTGATTATTCCGTATGTTACGCTGTCCATAAATTCAAGTCCTCCCGGCGCACCTATGGTTACCGCCGGCTGCCCGACTTTAAGACCGGATGAATCGGCTATTTCAACCGCTTTTAAATTATTTGCGCTTATTTTAAGTACCGCAAGGTCTGAGGATATATTGTATCCCACTACGCTCGCCTCATAAGACTTTGAGTTTATATCGCCTACAAAAACCTCTATTTTTGATGAGGTTGTCGATTTAACGGCTTCTTCCACAACATGGTAGTTTGTGATAATATAACCGTCCTCGCTGTAAACCACACCTGAACCTTCACCCGTTGCCGCCTGGTTTCCGCCGAAAAAGCTGATTACGGATGTTGTTGTTCTGATACCAACAACACTGTCAGCCGCCTTTTCGTATACAGCTTCGGCTATACTGTCGGCATTTTCGTCAACGCTGATGTTAACATTTTTCGTGGTTGTGTTTCCGCTATCGGAAGAACCCTCGCCCTTAAGTCTCGTATATGTTAAAAGGCTCGTGATGCCGGCGGAGGCGCCGATAACCGCCGCGAGAAGCGCGGACAGTATAACAACACCCGTACTGTGCTTACGCTTTACCGGAGATTGTGGCGAATAGGAATAACTGCCGTAGTCATAGGAATTGTTGCCGTTGTCATTATAAAAATCATTCATATCAAACTCTCCTCTTAAGAGCATTTTACAACAATTTTATTACCTGTTTTTGCAAAAAATATTAACTTATTATTAAATTTCAGCCAATATCAAATAATTTATGTTAAATAAAATTCTTTACTTTTTGAAATGATTGTGTTATAATGTTTCGGCTACCGGATACTGTGAATATGGCGACTGCCGTTTTTAACGGAGCACTAATGACCTTATTCTCGGTTTTCGGCGGACAAATAAGCAAAAGGAGTGTAACAAGAATGACTAACGAGAAAAAGCAGCAGATTATGGCGGAAAACGCCATACATGAGGGCGATACAGGTTCTCCCGAGGTTCAGATTGCAGTGCTTACAGCTCGCATTAACGAGCTTAACGCTCATCTTGATATTCACAAAAAGGACCATCACTCTCGCCGCGGTCTTCTTAAAATGGTAGGTCACAGAAGAAATCTTCTCGCCTATCTTCAGAAGAAAGATATTGAAAGATACCGTGCTATCGTTAAGAAACTCGGTCTGCGTAAGTAACAGTTATTTAGCCCGCCGGACAGTATTTGTCCGGCTGGCTTTATATTGAAAAGAGATTTTTTGGTTTAGCGGTAAATCGAGTACCCGAAAATCGGATATTGGATTTATTGCTAACAGAAAATCTCTTATAATAAAAAAAGAAAAGGAGATTTTCATTATGTTTGAAAATTACAAGGTTTATGAAACCACCATTGCGGGTAGGCCCTTCAAGCTTGAAACAGGCAAAATGGCAGGTCTTGCAAACGCCGCCTTTATGGCAACATACGGAGAAACCAATGTTCTCTGTACCGTTACGGCTTCGGATAAGCCGCGTGAGGGTGTTGATTTCTTCCCCCTCTCGGTTGATTATGAGGAAAAAATGTACTCGGTAGGTCGCTTCCCCGGCTCTTTCCAGCGCCGTGAGGGTAGAGCAACGGAAAAAGCAATTCTCGCCTCCCGTTGTATTGACAGACCTATTCGTCCGCTATTTCCCAAGGATATGAGGAACGATTGCTCGGTTGTTGCAACCGTTATGTCGGTGGACCCCGATTGCTCGCCCGAAATTGCGGCGGCTATCGGCGTTTCGGCGGCAATAGCGGTATCCGATATTCCGTGGGACGGTCCTATTTCAAGTACAAGCGTAGGTCTTGTTGACGGTGAAATTGTTATTAACCCGACTCTTGAACAGCGCGAGAAGTCCGACCTTAATTTAACCGTTTCATCAACCGCCGACCTGGTTGCCATGATTGAAGCGGGCGCCAATGAGATATCGGATGATAAAATGTTTGAGTGCATTATGGCAGGTCACGAAGTCAATAAAGAGGTTGTTAAGTTCATTAACGGAATAGTAGCGGAAATAGGTAAGGAGAAGTTTACATTTGAGTCAAGCAACCCCGACCCCGAAATTATGGCGGAAATTGAAGAGTTCTGCATTGAGGATGTAAAAAAAGCACTTGATACCGACGATAAAAATGTTCGCGACGCCGCGCTTCTTCCCGTTTACAACGCGGTACACGAGAAGTTTGACGAGCGTTTTGAGGGTAACGAAGCTAAGCTCGATGAAATTATGTATCTTGTTCAGAAGCATGTTGTCCGCTCCTGGCTTAAGGACGAGCACAAGCGTGTTGACGGCAGAGGCATTGACGATATACGTCCGCTTAACGCGCAGATTGATTTGCTTGCCCGCGCTCACGGCTCGGGTATGTTCACAAGAGGTCAGACTCAGGTTTTATCCGTTGCCACGCTCGCTCCCGTAAGCGAAGCACAGAAGCTTGACGGACTCGACGAGGAAACACAGAAAAGATATATTCATCACTATAACTTCCCCTCTTACTCGGTTGGCGAGACCAAACCGGCAAGGGGGCCCGGCAGAAGAGAAATAGGTCACGGCGCACTTGCCGAGCGCGCACTGCTTCCTGTTATTCCAAGCGTTGAGGAGTTCCCGTACGCTATCCGCGTAGTATCCGAGGTTTTATCTTCTAACGGCTCAACCTCACAGGGTTCTATCTGCGGTTCCACGCTTGCTCTTATGGCGGCAGGTGTTCCGATTAAAGCTCCGGTTGCAGGTATTTCCTGCGGTCTTATCACGGGTGACGATGGCGTTTACGGCGACTTTATGACTATGGTTGATATCCAGGGACTTGAAGATTTCTACGGCGATATGGACTTTAAGGTTGCCGGTACGCATAAGGGTATTACCGCTATTCAGATGGACCTTAAGGTTCACGGTCTTACCCCTGAAATTATAAAAGAGGCGTTCGCCAAGACTCATAAGGCGAGAGATTATATACTTGATGAAGTAATGCTTAAATGTATTGATAAGCCTCGAGCCGAGCTTTCAAAATACGCTCCTAAGATGCTTACCACAACCATACCGACCGATAAAATCGGCGATGTTATCGGCAAGCAGGGCAAGGTTATACAGTCAATTCAGGAGCAGTGCGAATGCACTATCAATATTGAGGAGGACGGTCATGTTTATGTTTCCGGTCTTGATGTTGATAAGGCAAAGCAGGCTATTGACATAATTGAGCTTATAGCCAACGACCCAGAAATCGGCGCTATTTACAGCGGCAAGGTAACACGCCTTATGACCTTCGGCGCATTTGTTGAAATAGCTCCCGGAAAAGAGGGGCTTGTTCACATTTCAAAGCTCGATACAAAGAGAGTTGCCAAGGTTGAGGATGTTGTAAATATAGGTGACCAGGTACTCGTAAAGGTTACCGAGATTGACGACCAGGGCAGAATAAACCTCTCCCGCCGTGACGCACTCGTAGAAGTAAACGGCGCGGTAGTCGAGGACGACGCCGATGAAGAACCTAAAAAGCCTCACGGAAAACGGCACGGTTTCAAAAAATAAAAATAGTATAAAATCGCCCTTGACCTGATTGGTCAAGGGCGATTTTTGTTTTATCCTATCGGTTCAAAATCGACGACTCCGTGTTTACAAAGCGGGCATATGAAATCATCAGGCAATTCGTCACCCTCATAAACATATCCGCAAACCTTGCAAACGAAACCTTTTTTGCCCTCTGTTTCGGGTTTCGGTTTAACATTTTTCTGATAATAGGTATAGGTCATAGTTTCTCTATCGGAGAGAACTCTCGCCTCCCGCACAGAGCAGATAAACATACCGTGAGATCCGAGGTCAACATAATCCTCCACCTTTAATGACATAAAGGAATTTATATACTGATTTAAAAAGACAAGTCCGTTATCGGCGCGAAGCACCTCTTCGCCCTCAAACTTATCCTTTACCCTACCGCTTACAAAGCCAAACTTCTCGAACAGGCTAAACGGCGCATCGATAGACAGGCAGTTTACATTCATAACACCTGTTTGCTTAATTATATGATGCGAATAATTTTGTTTATTTATCGTAACGGCTATTCTGTTCGGTGAATCGGATACCTGAGTTACGGTGTTTACTATAAGACCGTTATCACGGTTGCCGTCATTACTTGTAACAACATAAAGGCCGTAACCTATATTGAAAAGTGCTTTAAGGTCGTTTTTATCAGCCTTTTCGCCGTCCTTCGCAATAAAATCCTTGCAAAGCTCACCGGCGAGCTTATCTATTTGCTCGTGGTTTTCAGCGGTCAACGCGGATTTTATGGTAATAGTATCTATAATATCAAGGTTTTTGCACTTTTCGAGCATACCCTTCATAACGCGCGCCGCCATAGGCGCCCAAGTGCCGTTTTCGATAAGAGCTACGGTTTTATTCTGGAAATTGCGCTCGACAAGGTCAAGTATAAAATGGTGCATAAAGGGGAAAATCTCGGCATTATAGGTGGTTGTGGCAAGCACTATTTTACCGTAACGGAAAGCATCCTCAACAGCCTCAGCCATATCACAGCGCGCAAGGTCATTTAAAGCTACCTTCGGGCAACCGTTTTCTTTCAGTTTTTCAGCCAAAAGCTCGGCGGCTTTTTTCGTGTTGCCGTAAACGGAAGTGTAGGCTATCATTACGCCCTCGCTCTCTACACCGTATGACGACCAGATATTATAAAGGTTCAGATAATAGCCTAAATTTTCACTTAAAACGGGTCCGTGAAGCGGACAAATGATGCTTATTTCAAGACCTGCCGCCTTTTTTAAAACCGCCTGCACCTGAGCGCCGTACTTACCCACAATACCGAAATAGTATCTGCGTGCTTCACAAGCCCAATCCTCATCGGTATCGGTTGCGCCGAATTTGCCGAAACCGTCAGCCGAGAAAAGCACCTTATCTGTTTTATCGTAGGTCATAATAACCTCAGGCCAGTGCACCATAGGAGCTGTAATAAAGGTTAAAATGTGTTTTCCGAGAGCCAGTTTATCACCCTCGCCTACTATTATCGCCTTATCGGAAAAATCAACGCCGAAAAACTGAGTCATCATAGCAAGCGCCTTACTGCTTGTTACGATTTTAGCGTCGGGGTAAACATTAGTAAAATTAAGAATATTTGCCGAATGGTCGGGTTCCATATGCTGAACTATCAAATAATCCGGCCTTCTGCCGCTAAGCGAACTCCCGAGATTATCAAGCCATTCGTGCGTAAAGTTAGCGTCCACAGTATCCATAACGGCAATTTTTTCATCCAAAATAAGATATGAGTTATATGCCATACCGTTCGGCACTTCGTACTGGCCCTCAAACAAATCAATCTTTCTGTCGTTAACACCAATATATTTTATATCATCAGTTACTTTCATTGCGCTTCTCCTCTATAAGATTTATAGGTGTATTATACCAAATTTCAAAACTTCTTTCAAGCAAAAAATACCGCTTGCGCGAAAGCGCAAGCGGCGTCCTTATCTTACCTATGTGTTAAAAATCGGATATTAAATGTGAGATTACTCAGTATACGCATACTGGAAGTACCAATAGCCATACGGGCTGTGCCATGTGCCCTTAAGCGACGGGCTCTGGAGCCAGAAGTCGTTATAATAAGCCACAGGAATATTAGCATAATCTTCCATCATAATCTTCTCTGCTTCATGCAAAGCCTTAAAGTGCTCGGCATTATCGGCAACTTTAGAGTCGTCGATAGCTTTATCAAACTTAGCATTCTTATACTTACCGTCGTTATTACCATTGGTTGAATAAAGGAGTTCTATCATATTAGAAGCGTCATTATAGTCCATAACCCAACCGTTACGGGCTACCTCATAATTACCTTCACGGCGCTGAGGAGTAAAGGATGACCATTCAACCTTATCAATATTCATTGTGATACCGAGGACATCCTTGTAAACCTGCTGCAGATATTCTGCAACTGCTACATGATAGCCGGAATCATTGGTAGAATATGTGATGGTCGGGAAGCCTTTACCGTCCGGATAGCCGGCTTCGGCGAGAGCTTCCTTAGCAGCCTTCTTGTTCTCTTCATAATCCTTGCTTATATAGGTTTTACCGTCATTGTCTTTAACAGCATTATCAAAGAACATACCTTCGTTGTCAACAACGCCGGGACCTACAAAGTTGTAAGCCGGAGTATATGTGCCCTGCATTATGGTATTGGCAATATAATCACGGTCAATAGCAAGATTAAGCGCCTTGCGTACATTAACATCATTAAACGGTTTCTTATCGCAATTTAAATTGAGATAATATGTGCCGAGTATGGTGTCAACATAGAAATCGCCGCCGTCTTCCGCCTTCTTAAGACCCGGGATTTCCTCTGTGGGAACATCCTTTACCATAAGAGCTTCACCGCTTGTATATGCTGCATAAGCGGCACTTGAATCCTCAAGAAGCAGGAAGTTGATCTTATCTGTAACAATCTTCTCTTTATCCCAACCGCCGTTATAGTTCGGATTCTTTTTGCAAACTATACGCTCGCCCGGAGTCCATGAATCAATCATATACGGACCGTTGCAAACATAAGTTTCAGGCTTAGTAGCCCACTTGTCACCGTTAGCCTCTATAGTAGCCTTCTGAACAGGGCTCATAGTACCGAAAGCAACGATTTTATCGAAATAAGAGCAGGGATAAGAAAGTACTATGGTAAGAGTTTTTCCGTCATCGCTTGCCTTAACATTGAGCTTATCAACCTCAGGATAACCGTCAATCATACCAACAACGGTTTCGCCGTAAGGAGCAGCCGTTTCAGGGTCGCAGATTCGCTTTATTGTGTACTCAAAATCTTTAGCGTCAAGCTTTGAGCCATCGCTCCACTTAAGATCGTCACGCATCGTGAAGGTCCAGGTACGGCCGTCATCGCTGACATCCCATTTTTCAGCCTGACCGGGTTTTACCTGATTGTCTTCATCAATAATAAGAAGAGTCTCAAACAAAGTGATAAGCATGTTGCCGCCGTCAACAGCACTGTTAAGCGCCGGGTCAAGAGTCTCGGGGTTAGGGCCTATTTGAACTGTGATTTCGGAGGCAGACGCTTTTTCTTTGCCGTCACCGCCGCAGGCCGCCAGGGCAAATACCATTGTGAGCGCGAGGAGCAGGGCAAGAATTTTCTTTACCTTCATATCAATTTCTCCTTTTTGATTTGCGGTTTTACCGCATTATATTTATCCTACACATAGGTTTTAGGATACAAATTTATTTCACCTTATCAAGGTGATGGCATGCCGCGAAGTGACCGGAAGTAACCTCTTTAAACCCGGGCACCTCTTTTGCACACCGCTCATCCGCATACGGACATCTCGTGCGAAAACGGCAACCGCTCGGGGGGTTTACAGGACTTGGTACATCGCCGGCAAGCGGTATACGCTTATTAGCGCGGGCAGTGACAGGATCAGCAACCGGTATTGCGGAAATAAGACTTTTAGTATACGGATGCAGACTATTGGTTATAAGCTCGTAACTATCCGCCAGCTCTACAAGTTTGCCCAGATACATAACGCCTATTCTGTTTGAAATATGCCTTACAACGCTTAAATCGTGCGCTATGAAAAGATATGTTAACCCAAGCTCTGACTGCAAATCCTCAAACATATTCACAACCTGGGCCTGAATAGAAACATCAAGTGCCGAAACAGGCTCGTCGCAAACTATAAATTCGGGATCGACCGCCAAAGCTCGCGCAATACCGACTCTCTGCCTTTGCCCTCCCGAAAATTCGTGAGGATAGCGGTTTGCGTGCTCGCTGTTAAGTCCTACCCGCTGAAGCAATGATATGATTCGGTCATGACGCTCTTTTTTATCACTTACAAGAGAATGTATATCTATAGGTTCGCCCACGATATCTCCGATAGTCATACGGGGATCAAGGCTGGCGTACGGATCCTGAAAGACGATCTGCATTTTACGCCTGTACGGCATCATATCAACCGAAATTCCGGCATCTTTATCAAAAAGAACCTTACCGTCATATATTATACGGCCCTCAGTCGGCTCATATAACCTCAGCATAGTTCTGCCTACTGTGGTTTTACCGCAACCGGACTCACCGACAAGTCCTAATGTTTCACCTTTATAAATATAGAATGATACATCGTCGACCGCCTGAACATACTGCTTTTTCCCTCTGGTGCCCCGGGCGTGAAAATACTGCTTTAAATGCTCGATTTCAACAAGCTTCTTATTTTCGCTCACTCTTCAGTCGCCCCTTTCTGCGCCTCTTCTTTCTGCCTGAGCCAACAATAACTATAGTGCGTTTCGCTCAACTGTGTTTTTGGAGGCATTTGCCTTAAGCATATCTTCATACACTTTGAGCATCTGGGCGCAAACGGACAGCCTGCAGGGGGATTCATAAGGTCTACCGGCTGACCTTCAATGGGAACAAGCCTTTCGGTTTCCTCTGTATTAAGCTTAGGTATGGAATTTATAAGCCCCTTTGTATATTCGTGGCTGGGCTTATAAAACACCTCATCCGTAGTTCCGTATTCAACGATATGGCCCGCATACATAACGGCGATTTTCTCGCACATACTCGCCACTACGCCGAGATCGTGAGTTATCATAATAATACTCATACCGAGTTTTTTTCTGAGCTCCTGCATAAGCTCGAGTATCTGCGCCTGGATTGTAACATCAAGAGCTGTTGTAGGCTCATCCGCTATAAGCAGCTTCGGCTCACAAGCCAAAGCAATAGCTATCATAACGCGCTGCCGCATACCGCCCGATAATTCGTGCGGATACTGCTTTAATCGCTTATCCGGCTCATTTATGCCTACAAGCTCTAAAAGCTCCCTTGCCCTATCATGAGCCTGCTTAGCGGTTTTATCGGTATGAAGCTTTATAACTTCCTCAATCTGGTTTCCTATGGTATAAACCGGATTTAGGCTTGTCATAGGATCCTGAAATATAATAGATACCTCGTTTCCGCGAATTTTGCGGAAATCCTTTTCGGTCATTTTATGAATCTCATGACCGTTAAAGCGTATGGTTCCGCTTACAAGCCTGCCCGGAAAAGCGGTAAGTCCCATGACGGAATATGCCGTTACCGATTTACCTGAACCCGATTCGCCGACTATTCCAAGTACTTCACCCTCCTCCATAGAGAATGAAACGCCGTTTAGTGCCTTTATTTCGCCGGCAGGCGTGAAAAATGAGAGATATTCATCTTTGATTTCCAAAAGCTTTTCTTTCATATTACGCGCCCCCTTAATTTTTAAGTTTAGGATCGAAGGCATCGCGAAGGCCATCGCCGAAAAGATTGAAAACAAGAATGGTCACGCTTATCATAATCGCCGGAAGCAGCAATAAATGCGGAAATGTATTCATACCCTTTACCGCATCGGTAGCCAGAGAGCCGAGACTCGGCATGGGCGCCGCAACACCAAGACCTAAGAAGCTTAAATAGCTTTCGGTAAAAATCGCCGAAGGTATCTGAAGAGTTGTGGTTACTATAAGCGTGCCTATACAGTTTGTAAGCAAATGCTTTTTAATAATTCTGCCTTTTGACGCACCCATAGCCCGAGCCGCGGTAACATATTCAGACTCCTTAAGAATTAAAACCTGGGAACGCGTTATACGAGCCATGCCCACCCAATAAAGCAAAACAAACACGATAAATATTGCCAAAAGATTAGGTCCCACGGTCTGCATCCACTTAAAACCTGACACCTGCGAAAGGTCTTTAAGCGGATCCCTTATCACCATGGCAAGTATTATTATGAGGAGAATATCGGGTATTGTATAGAGAATATCGGTGAACCGCATCATTATATTATCTACCCAACCACCGGCAAATCCGGCTATGGCTCCGAACAGTGAGCCGACTATTAAAACCAGCGCCGCGCAAACAAGACCGACAGTAAGACTGATTCTCGTACCCATCATAAGACGAACGGCAAAATCACGACCTAATTTATCCGTGCCGCAAATATGCGGAAAAACGCTCTCGCCCGCGTCAATTTTTGCTTGTTCATCCGCACTGTAGGTAAACGGAGCCAAATTTTCACTGCCCCTTAACTGTTGCTCATATCTGTATGGCCAGAATGCCGGTAAAAAATATGCAAAAATTATGATTAAAACAATAACTACCAAACTGCAAACCGCTATTTTGTTTTTGAAAAGCCTGCGAAAACCGTCCTTCCAGAAACTTACACTGTCTCTCAATATTACAAGGCTTTCCTTCTCATCTGCCGTAGCAGGTGCAAAATCGTCCGCATTGATATGAAGACTCAACGGATTTTTATTCATCTCTTGACTGTTCCCCTTTAACTCAAATTGATACGCGGATCAATAACCTTGTAAAGAATATCAACTATAACATTTGCCGCAATTACAAGCGTTGCAAGAATTATCGTAGTTCCCATAACCATAGTGTAATCACGGTTGACAATAGAGGAAACAAATTCTCGGCCCAATCCCGGTATTGTAAATATTTTTTCAACCACAAACGACCCCGTCATAAGCCCCGCAAGCATAGGCCCTACATATGTAACAACGGGAAGTATCGCGTTTCTGAGCGCATGCTTGAATATCGTTTTGAAATTGGATAATCCCTTTGCCCTTGCGGTTCTTATATAATCCTGACCCATAACATCCAAAAGGCTTGATCGCATAAGCCTTGTTATATAAGCGGTGGGATATATTGCCAAAGCGGTTACCGGCATTATATACGCCTCGGCGGAGGCGAGCCCTATGGTGGGTAATAAGTTAAGCTTAGCACCTAATAAATAGAGCAGAAGCACACTGCTTATAAAGCTCGGTATCGCTATGCCGCAGGTAGTAAATACAATTATCGTATTATCCGCCAGCCGCCCCCGGTTGTAAGCCGACAGGCACCCAAGCGGTATACCCAGCAGCAAAGCTATCAAAACGGCTATGCCGGCAAGCTTTGCCGAAACCGGAAATTTTGAAAATATAATATCGGATACATCTCTGCCGCGCTGTTTAAGGCTTATTCCCATATCTCCCTTTGCGAGATTTGTCATATATTTAACATAACGCTGCATAATCGGCTTATCCAAATCAAATTTAGCCTCAAGCGCCGCCTGCGCCTCCTTGCTTATTGATTTCTCGGCGACAAACGGTCCCCCGGGAACCAAATTCATTAAAAAGAATGTAAGTGTGGCAACGATAAATATACTGAGCAGACCCATTCCCACTCGCTTCAATGTGTATCTGAGCATCTATTAAAATTCCAACCTTTCGGGTATTATATAAGTGCTTGTATTATATCACAGAAACGGTAATAATTCAATACTTTTAACAACTTTTTTCCATATTTTAGCTCTTTCAACAGCAAAATACCCAAAAATCGTCTTATAAAAGAACAGCGGCGGTGAAGATTCACCGCCGC
>JAFZUV010000017.1 GCA_017618135.1 Clostridia bacterium | reverse complement strand
CTACTACACCGAGCAGTTTTTCCCCGAGCACGACGTGCGGTTCATCGCCGTCAACGACAACGTGGACAGCGCCAACGGCGAGGACGACTTCGTGCCGATCCGCAACGTCTTTAACGAACTGTACGCCAAGGATATCAGCCGCAAATGCCGCTCGGCACACAAAACGCGCGGCAAGTCGGGCGTTCCTCTCGGGCAGCCGCCCTACGGCGACGACGGAGAAGAAACCGAGGAAGGAGGAAGTTAAACAAAAAGGAGCAGGCGAACCTGCTCCGATACATAAGTGATATATTAGTCTTTTTTGAAGGGAAGATCAATATCAGTATTACCTCCCAAAATCGCAGCCATAGCAGCAACAGCAGCAACAGCGACAGTTCCGAATATCGCAAGATTAGACCATTTGAATTTTTTACCTTCTGAATCTTTAATTGATGCCATCTGGGCTACTTCTTTCATCTGCTCGATGTAATACTTTCGCTCTTCAAAAGACAAGTTTTCATTGTCTAAACATTTTTCTAAGGCGTCTTGAATCCGATTATAAAGAGCATAACACTGATTTGCACTTTCTTTATCATCGTCAAATGATTTGTCGATAACGCCCTTGAAATCTTTAAGTGCTTCTACGGTAGACTTTGCAAAATCAGGAAATTGTTCCAAAGCTTTTTTTGCCACTTCGGGATCCATATCTTGAATCATTGAGGCAAAAGCCATGACATTATTCTTAGATAAATGACGAAAATCTGGAATGTTAAGCTTTTTTAGTACTTGTGTTTCGGTTAATTGTTTAGACATAGCGACACCTCTATTAATTGCTCATAATTACAATACAATTATACAATAAAAATAAAAAAATTCAAGTGGTCATAACTCGAATCCGTTATGACCACTCTAAATGGTTGCGGGGGAAGGATTTGAACCAACGACCTTCGGGTTATGAGCCCGACGAGCTACCAACTGCTCCACCCCGCGATATTTCACACCCCTTTTAAGGCGCCTTATGATTATATCACAAGCTCTTCGGTTTTGCAAGTATTTTTTTCTCTTTTTATAGTATGCCGATAAGTTCTTTTATATCACTTATTTCATATGTGGGAGCAACGGGAGATTGTTTTGCTTTCGCATTAAGCCAGCAGGTATCTATTCCGAAATTTATTCCTCCGGAAATATCGGAAGTTACACTATCACCTACAACTATGATTTTGCTTTTGTCCTTTTCGGGTGTGTGAGCCATGACATAGTCAAAATACTCTTTTTGGGGTTTTTGGTACCCGGTTTTTTCAGAAATAAAGACAAAATCAAAAAATTCTCCAAGCCCGGATTCTCGTATTCTTTTCTCCTGCGTTACAGATACACCGTTTGTGGTAGCACATAATGTGTATTTTTTTGCTTGTAGATACTGTAAAACCTCTATTGCACCGGGTAATACTTCATGGCCCTCAGCAAGCAAAGAAAAATAGTCCTTTGACATTTTTTCCGTATCTGCCGCCGCGCATATTGCCCTTGTAAACTCGATAAATCTTCCCTCAAAGATTTCTTCGCGTTCTATTTTACCGCACTCAAACAGCTCCCAATACTTTCGGTTGATTTCTGAATAAAGGCATATGTATTCGGGTTTTGCCTCAACACCATAAAGCCGCAGAAGCCTTCCTACGGCGGATGCCTCAGCGGCGGAAAAATCCAAAAGCGTATTATCAAGGTCTAAATAAACAGTTGTGTACTTCAAAATGTTTTCGCAAGTTCCTTTATATATTTTTTGGTTTCATCACCAATTTCCTTGTGCGCCAGAGCAACTTCAACATTTGCCTTAAGCATACCGAATTTACTGCCCATATCATAACGGGTGGCGCGGAAATCCACGCCTATCATACCGTCCCTGCGGGCGAGAGTTTTCATCGCATCGGTCAACTGAAGCTCATTGCCCACACCGAGTGTGGTATTGCGCAAAATATCGAATATTTCCGGAGTGAGCACACATCGGCCCAGCACCGAAAAGTTTGAAAACTTATTTCCTATCGCCGGTTTTTCTATCATATCCGAGACATCATAAATACGGTCTTCCTTAGGTGATACTTTAAGGGAGCTGTATTTTATCAGCAACTCATCCGGCACTTCCTTTATACCCACAACGCCCTTTTTATACCTTTCGTACGCCTCGCAAATCTCCTTTGTGGCAGGCGGCTCGCCTATAATAACATCGTCGCCGTAAAGCACGGCAAACGGCTCCTCACCCACAAAACTTTCAGCCTTAAGCACGGCGTCTCCGAGACCTTTTGTTTCTTTTTGACGCAAAAAATATATATTTGCAAGCTTAGCTACAGCCTGAAGCTCTGAAAGCATACTGTAGTTACCGCGCTTTGTCATCATATTCTCAAGCTCTAAGGAGTGGTCAAAGTGGTCCTCTATAACGCCCTTTCCCCTGTTTGTAATAATAAGAATATCGGTAATACCCGAGGCAACAGCCTCTTCAACAATATATTGTATGGCAGGCTTATCGACTATAGGCAACATCTCTTTTGGTATCGCTTTTGATGCCGGCAACACCCTTGTTCCAAGCCCCGCCGCCGGAATTATTGCTTTTTTTATTACCATGTTTTGTACACCGCCTCCACAAATTTTAACGCTGTGATAATCATATTGGGGATATTTGAGACAAAAGAAATTATTATTGCTCCGAGTATGGCCGCTCCGGGAGATGTTCCTCCTGACGCGGCAAGTCCGATTTTAAAGTATGTGGGATCTTTTGTCCCCGGTCTGTACCTTAAAATCCTTTCCGCAACATGCTTTTTATACATATAGATACCGAAAATTCCTATAAGTATTGCGCTCGCAAGATTTACGGCGTTCGTCACGGTGTTTATAAAATTTATAAGCACAAAATTTCTGTCTGTAACAGCGGCAAACAGACCGTTAAAATCAAAAATACCGGATTTGATATATGAGTTAATATAATTATCGAGGCCGCCGAGAGCTTCGTCACCAAGCTTGAAAAACGCTTTTAAAAATGCCGTTATATAATTCAATACCACCGCAATCCCGCCAAACAGGCAGGCAGGTTTATACATTTTACGGTATAAAAACCAGATGGCTACTCCTATCGGACCCAAAAAAAATCCCCATATAAACGGCGGCCAGCACCAATCAGTCTTGACGCCGCGTTGCTCAAGCTTTATAAACTTGGGAATTATCTTATCGGTATTTTTGCCGACAAATGTGGCGACAATATCAATAGGATTACCGTCAATAGCAGTCACATCGGGTATCGGACCCGAATTACCGGGATTTTCCGTATCTACCGTATGTTCCGGCTCTGTTTTTCCCCGCCTTTCGGAAAAAACCGGCGCGCCGCAGTTTTTGCAATAGCGGTATTCAGGCTCGTTTTCGGTTTTACACTCGGGACAAATATTGTTCTGCATAAAACATTCTCCTCTATATAAGCAGTGAAGCTATAACGCTCGGTATATATTGAACCGCAAAAAAGCCGATAAGCAATAAAAACACATTCGCCCCGCCTTTTTTACGGTAATCATAATCTATGTCGTCGCTTTCCCTTTTTATGCGGCTTATAGTGTCGATTGCGTAATCCCGATAAATTTTATCGCCGAAAATCGCACAGATAAAGCGGAGTATCAGTTGTAACACAACCCCCGACGCGGCGAGCGCAAGTACCGAAAAGCCTATTTTTGAAGCGTCCGCCAAAACGGTGGAAAAAAGCTCGTTATATCCGCCGAACGACGCCATATCATAATGGGAAAGCGAAAGCTGAAACGGAATTGAAAACATCGAAAAGCATATTGACAGAATACCCGCTATTATACCGGCCTTATACATTTTACGCGATAAAAACCAACCGCAGGGAAAAAGAAAGGAAAACCAGTTCCAACCGGCTTTTTTGCCCAGGTTTATCTGAGCAAACTTCGGTATATACCGCCTTGTATTTGTAAAGACAAAACGCCGGGCTTCAGCCGCCCTGACGCCCTGCCCTAAATCGGTATCTTCCGGTACGCCGCCTAAAAAATCAAACTGTGCAAAAGTACCTCCGACCGATTTAAAGTTGGGTGCTCCGCATTCGGGGCAATTAGTTTTTTCTTTCCCGTAACCGGCACCGCAAATCTCGCAAATCACTCGATTTTCATTTTCTTTTTTGTCTTTGTCTTCATCCTTGAAAACAGACTTTTTATACTCGTTTTCTGTTCCGTGAAAGCCCTCGAAAGCGCAGTGACCTAAACCGTTATAACAATCTCTGTGATGCGGTGCTCCGCAAACCGGGCAATAAACCACATCGTCATCATCGAATAAGTATGCGTGACAAACTCCGCACGAGAGCTTTTTTTCTTCATTATTCATAATTTATACCTCTGCCGTACACGATTTTTTCAAAAATCTTTGAAAAATACTCTTTCCCGTAGTTATGATAATTACCGTTATCTATCATCTCTTTAAACTCGCCCGCACTTACCCACTTTGCCTGCGCAACCTCGCTTTCCTGAAGTTTAAGCTGCTCCGCCGGCAAATCGGTACTGATAGCCCAGATATCCAGAAATGAATTTTTGCGCTTTAAGCGCACAATAAATTTAAGGCTCGACCTGTCGGATTCTATTCCAAGCTCCTCGTAAAGCTCGCGCGCCGCGGCGGTAAAGGAATCCTCTCCCGCCTTTGCCGCACCGCCGGTTGCCGCCCATTCGCCCGGCATAAGCCTTTTGTTCTCACTTCGGCGCTGAATCAGCACTCTTCCGTCAGGCGATACTATCCATATATGAACTACCAGATGGTATTCGCCTTTTTTGAATACATAATTACCGCGAAGAGTGGTGCGGCCGGTAGGTACGCCCCTCTCATCCAGTATATCCCATTTTTCAGTCTGCATTTGTAATTCCTCATAAAATATTGCTTAAATAACGCTATACAATATAAAGTATACCACCAGGAGGTAAATTTTTCAATATTTATAATTTTTCTATTGTAAAAAACATCAAAGTATATTATAATTTATACGGATGTACGCACGAGCGTGCGAACGGGCGGGTCCTGTGCGGCGGCAGATTGTGAACCATGTCAGGCGGGGAACCGAGCAGCATTAAGCATATCGAGCCGTGCACGCAGCAAATCGGCTCGTTCGTGCGCTCATGCGTACACTTTTATTTCAGCAGAGAATGGAGAGGGAATACAGTGGCTTATCAGGCGTTATACAGAAAGTATCGCCCGAAAACGTTTTCAGATGTTTGCGGACAGGAGCATATAACAAAAATCCTCGAAAGCGAAATAGAAAGCGGCAAAATCGGGCACGCTTATCTTTTTACCGGCACTCGCGGCACCGGTAAAACCACCTGCGCTAAAATTCTCTCCCGCGCGGTAAATTGCGAAAATCCGGCAGGAGGCAACCCCTGCGGCGAGTGCGCTATGTGCCGTATGATATTGTCGGATGAAGCCACCGATGTTGTGGAGATTGACGCGGCGTCAAACAACGGTGTAGATAACATCCGCGAGCTTCGCGAGCAGGTAGTGTTTTCTCCGGCGGTGGCAAAATACCGCGTTTATATAATAGATGAGGTACATATGCTCTCTTCCGGCGCTTTTAACGCCCTTCTTAAAACTCTTGAAGAGCCGCCCGAGCATGTGGTTTTCATACTCGCTACTACTGAGGTGCATAAGCTTCCGGCAACTATTCTTTCCCGTTGTCAGCGTTTTGATTTTCGCAGGATCGACAGCGAAGTTATAGCCAACCGCCTTAAACATGTGGCAAAGCAGGAAAACTTGACGCTTACCGATGATGCTGCCACCCTCATAGCCGCCGCCGCGGACGGTGGTATGAGAGATGCTCTTTCTATCCTCGATTTATGCGCGGGTACCGGTGATAAAATAGACGAATCCGCCGTAGCCTCTGTTTGTTCAATGGCGGGAAACGATTATCTGCTTGATATGGCGGATTACATTAACTCCGGCAATGCTGACGGTGCGCTTACCTTGGTTGACAGCCTCCATAATTCCTCAGTTGATATGACGAGATTTTTAGGTGAGCTTACCTCACATTTTCGTAATCTGATGATTATGAGGACTGTATCGGGCAAACAAAAACCGATAGTTTGCTCAAAAAAGCATTTGGCGGCGCTTGAAGAACAGGCGGCGAAGTTTCAGTTGCCCGAGCTGATTGCAATACTTAACATTCTACAAAACAGCGCGGCGCTTATGCCCGAAGCCAACCGCAGGGCGCTTATGGAAATGACTCTTTTAAGACTTTGTACTCCTAAGCTCAGAAACGATCCCGCAAGCCTTGAAATGCGAATAGCGGCGCTTGAAGCTGATATTGCCGGCTTACCACGCGCCGCGTTAAAGCCCGAACAGCAAAAACCGGCGGCAACGCCTGAAACAGCGGTATATACAGAACCCAACCCCGAAAAACCGGAGCAGACCGGACAGGTAGTAACCGCCGAAAGCGATAACTCAAATCCGGTTGACGACGGAGAAGCCAAGGTAACTAACTGGCAGGATATTATCGAGGTGCTCAAAATCAAAAGCCCTCTTATCGCCGGTGTGCTTGAAGGCTCCGCCGCTTATATAAAGGGTGGCAGACTGCTTATTGACACCCAAAACACCCAATTTAAAACTCTTGTAAACGGCGCAAACCCGATGTACCGCGAAGCGATTAAAAACGCCGCTTTTGAGGTGCTCGGCAAGCGATATAATTTAGGTCCGTACAACAAAAAGTCTGACCGGAGCGCAGCCTCGGACCCCCTTTCGGCGTTTGCCGAAAAACTTAAAAGCTTTGAAGTTTAATAAGTCAGGAGAATATTTATGAAAGTTAGAATTCCCAATTCCGGCGGCGGCAATATGAATCAAATGCTTAAGCAGGCTCAGAAAATGCAGGAAGATATGGCGGTTTTGCAAGAGGACCTTGAAGCCCGCGAGTATTCCGCAACTTCGGGCGGCGGCATGGTAAGTGTTACTGTCGACGGAAAGCATCTCTTAAAATCTATAAAGATAAACCCCGACGCGGTGGATACGGATGATATTGAAATGCTCGAGGATTTTATTACGATTGCCGTAAATGAAGCGGTTAATAACGCTATCAAGACGGCAGAAGAAGAAATGGGCGCCATAACAGGCGGTCTTAATATCCCCGGTATGTGATATGACAAATAATATTATTTCCTTAAACGAGCTTGTAAATCAGTTTTCACGCCTGCCGGGTATCGGGAAAAAGACGGCGCAGCGATTGGCTTTCTGGATACTTGAACAACCGCCAAAGCAGGCAAAAGCATTTGCCGACGCACTGATTACCGCGCGCGAAAAGATACATTTTTGCAAGGTATGCCAGAGCCTTACCGACCTTGATATTTGTCCTATTTGTTCAAACGATAATCGTGACAAAAGCGTTATATGCGTTGTTGAGGACCCGAAGGATATACTGGCATTCGAACGAACCCGGGAGTTTTCGGGAGTGTATCATGTTTTACACGGTGTTATTTCACCTCTTGATAATATATCGCCCGATGACCTTAAAATCAAAGAGCTTATGGCGCGTCTTGCCTCGGGCGAGGTCAAGGAGATTATTATGGCGACTAACCCGACAGTTGAGGGTGAAGCCACAGCAAGCTATATTTCACGACTTATAAAGCCTATGGGCGTTAAGGTGAGCCGCCTTGCCTACGGAGTACCTGTAGGAGCCGACCTTCAGTATGCTGATGAATACACCTTAGCCCGCGCTCTTGAGGGCAGAAACGAGATTTAGTATGGATAAGAAAAAGATAACCCGAATAAATGAGTTGGCGAAAAAGCAGAAATCGGAGGGGCTCACAGAAGAAGAAAAGCAGGAACAGTTTGCACTGCGCCGCGAATATATAGAGGCTTATAAGCGAAGCCTTTTATCCCAGCTTGATAGCATCCGCATCGTTGAGCCGGACGGTACAAAGCATAAGCTTGCCCCGAAGAAAACAACCAAATACAAGCACTGACACTTATAATACCCTTCTGCCGGCAGAAGGGTATTTATGATATTAACCCTCTTGCTCTTCAGCCTTTTTAAAAGGCAAAAAAGTCAGTTCCCCTGACAAGGGGAGCTGACTCAGACATAAGAGCTTATGTTCGGCTTTGCCGCATCTACCGCATAATGTCTGATATTTGCTTATACATATAAAGCGTGCCGCATATAACAAGGGGGAGCGCTTCTTTTTTTGCCTTTTCCCCCGCCTTTGCCACACCGTCACTTATGCTTTCACACGCGGTAGCTTTTATTCCGAAAGAGGCGAAAGTATCAGCCAAATTTCGTGCTGACAGTGCGCGATGATTATCCGGCGTTACCGTAAAGGCCTCCTTTATAAACGGAGACAGTATTTCTGCAATTTTCCTGTAATTTTTATCTGCCATAACGCCGGTAAGTAAAACTACCTTTCCGCCTAATATTTCTTTTATGTTTTCCGCCAGCGCCATAGCGCCGTTTTCATTATGCGCACCGTCGTAGACTGTAAACGGTGATTTTGACAGCACTTCAAATCGAGCCGGCCAGACAGTCTTTTTAAGTCCGTTTATTATATGCGCTTTATCGACGGGGATACCGGCGTTTTTTAAAGCTTCCGCCGCCGTTATTGCCACTGCGGCGTTATCCGTCTGATAAATGCCTGCAAGTGATAATTCTATATCGCCGTATGGCTTTACACAAATACCGGCGCCGTAAGGCGAAAACCGTTTGTTTGTTATTCTTCGATAATCCGCTTCTGTAAGCGGGGCGTTCATATTACTTGAAATGTTCTTTAAAACCTTTTTTGCTCCGGCAGGACAGGCGGCTATTACGACCGGACAACCCTCTTTAATTATTCCGCCTTTTTCGTATGCGATTTTTTCGACGGTTTCACCTAAAACCGCGGTATGGTCAAGGGCTATCCCTGTTATTACCGAAAGCAGAGGGCTATTTATTATGTTTGTGGCGTCAAGCCTGCCGCCAAGCCCTGTTTCAAGCACCGCAATATCGCATTTTTCTTCCGAAAAACAGACAAATGCCGCGGCGGTTATAACTTCAAACTCGGTTATCTCTTCGCCTGTTTTATCGGCAAAAATTTTAACCTTTTCAATTATTTCGGCGAGCCTTTCTTTTGAGATTGGCTCACCGTTTATTTTTATTCGTTCCTCAAAAAAAGATATATAAGGCGAGGTGTAAAGCCCCACGCGCAATCCGGCGCAGCGCAGAATTGAAGATAGCATTGCGCATACGGAGCCTTTGCCGTTAGTTCCGGCTATATGGACAAATCCGGTGTTATTCTGCGGATTGCCGAGCAGTTCGCAAAGGCGTTTTATTCTGTCAAGCCCCGGACGACTGCCGAAAGCTTCGCGCGAATGTATGTATTCGAGAGCTTCTCTATATGTCATTTTCTTCTTTGAAACCTCCGGGCAAAAGCCCTGATTTTTTCAGTCTGCCTGCAATTCCTATCAGAATAGGTATAATTATTAACTGCACGGGAATTAAAACGGCATACTCGCTAAGCCTATATAAAAACCAGCCGAAATATGTTTTTTTGCCGTAAAGCATACTCACCCACGCGGTGTTGATAAACAGTCCTATTACTATGCAGTTTATAAGCACACAGGGAAGTATGTTGCAAAAAAAGCTTATACGACCGGCGTTAACCGGATTGCTTGATAAAAACAATCCGGCGCATACGCCCATAAGCGCCGCGCAAACAGTAAATCCGGGATGATAAGGACCTATCGGAAAAAGAAGCGCGCCTAAAAGGTCAGACACGGCGTATACCGCCGCGCCCCAGGCGGGACCCAAAAGAATAGCCGCAAAGGTCGGCGGAATAAAGGCAAATCCGATTTTAAGACCCATCGTATTTATTGAGCAAAACCGATTGAGTACGATTTCCAAAGATACCATCACCGCCGAAACGCATACGGCGATTATAATGTTTTGCTTTTTTAACATAATTAAAACCTCCTATCATCCTTACCAACAGATAATAGGAGGCATTCTTCTATTATTCGCCAGCGGGATGCAATGCCGCCACCGCGCGAACACTTCGCTTCGTCCGCAAGGCAACTCCCCGTCCCCACGGCACTTTACGCGACGGCATCTACTCTGTTTTTTTATATTATATACCTAATTATCGGTTTGTCAACGGTATTTTTCCGCTTTCCAAAAGCATTTTTGCTTTAAGTATGGCAATTTGTGTTTTTGAATCCGGAATATCGCCCGACATAACCATTTGAGCCGCCCGGTCAATAGGCATCCGACAAACATTGATAAACTCGTCTTCGTCGGGTGAGGACTCTCCGAAGGTCAGATTTAAAGCCAAATAGATATGTATTACTTCATTTGTATACCCCGGAGACGGATAAAGAGTGCCGAGCGATATATAATCGCCGGCTTGAGCGCCGGTTTCCTCTTTAAGCTCACGCTTGCCGCAGACGATAGGGTCGTTGTCACCCTCCTTATCACGCTTTCCTGCCGGTATTTCCAGCGTTTCTTCCATGTAAGGGTAGCGAAATTGCCTTACAAGCAGGCAATCGCCGTTTTCATCTATCGGCAAAACCCCCACGCCGCCCGGGTGCTCTACGACCTCTCTGCTTGCGGTTTTCCCGTTGGGCAGAACAGCCCGGTCGAGCCGCAGATTTATAATTGCTCCGTTGTAAACATACCTTGAGCTTTTTTGGTTTTCAGTAGTGTTCATAAATACCGTGCCCTCCGTAATATACTTAAACAGTATTATAACAGGTGGTGTAAAAAATGACAAGGATTATAAGAAGTGAAAAATATACATACCGGGATTTGACGGAAGCTATAACCCTGATGTGTCAAAAATATCCGTTTCTCGAAAAAACTGTAATAGGCAAGAGCGTTTCGGGAAAAAATATTATCGCTCTTAAATTGCCCGGGGGTGATAGCTCCGCGCTTTTTGCCGCCGCGTTTCACGGCAGCGAGCACATAACAACCAACATATCGCTTATGCTCTTGGAGGATATGGCGTACGCCTATCAAAACAACTCTGCGGTAGACGGTATAAATATTAGAAAGGCGCTGAGCAGCAGAGGCGTTATATTCGTACCTCGGGTAAACCCGGACGGCTGCGACATATCCATTTTAGGTGCCGCGGCGGCGGGGAAAAGGGCCGGCGAGATAACAAAACAGTGCGGCGGCGATTTTAACAGGTGGAACGCAAATCTGCGCGGAGTTGATATAAATCATAATTTTAACGCCGATTTTGCCGGGGTAAAGCAGCGCGAGCGTGAGGCGGGAATATATGTGCCCGGACCTACCCGGTTTGGCGGAGACCGCCCCGAAAGCGAGCCTGAAACGGCGGCAATGGTTTCCCTTTGTAAAAACGAGAACTTAAGCCTTGTATGCGCTCTTCACGCACAGGGCGAAGTAATATATTGGGGATATAAGGATTATTGCCTTAAACGAAACCGGCAGATGGCAAAAATTCTTGCGGCGACCGGCTCATACGCTCTCGATGTGCCTACGGGTATAGCGTCAGGCGGTGGGTTTAAGGATTGGTTTTGTATGACCTTTAACCGTCCCGGCTTTACTGTTGAGCTTGGCAGAGGCAAAAATCCACTTCCGATAGCACAAGCGCGCGAAATATACTTAAAAGCACGCGAAATGCTGACTGTTTGCGCCATACTTTAATTTTACCGTCAGGATAAAAAACTCAACCGCTTTTGATGAATGTCAAATTTTGACATTAAAAAACAGTTGACGCGGCAAATCAGGTGTGGTAATATTGTTGTGGTGGGCTTATTGTCAAAGATTGACACTGCGTGCTATGATTTAAAGGTTTTTGAAAGGGAGATTTAAAGCATGGGAAAATATTTTGGTACTGACGGCTTTCGCGGCAAGGCAGGCGTTGACCTTACAGCGGAACACGCATTCAAAATAGGTCGCTATCTTGGCTGGTATTATAAAGAAAACAGCAAAAACGGCGACGCAAAAATAGTAATCGGCAAGGATACGCGCCGCTCATCTTATATGTATGAGAACGCTTTGGCTTCGGGAATTGTATCTTCCGGTGCGGACGCATATCTTTTACATGTTACCACCACTCCTTGCGTAAGTTATATTACCTATACGGAAGGTTTTAACTGCGGCGTTATGATAAGCGCCTCACACAATCCCTTCTCGGACAACGGAATAAAGCTTATGAACCATGAGGGCGAAAAAGCGGACGACGCTGTGCAGGATGAAATAGAGCGGTATATAGACGGGGAAATACCCGAGCTTCCTTTTGCTACCGGCTATAAAATAGGCAAAACGATTGACTATTATACAGGCCGCAACCGTTATATCGGTTTTCTTACCGGTATTGCCACCCGCTCGTTTGAAAAGCACAGGATAGCTATAGATTGCTCAAACGGTTCCTCCTGGATGATAGGAAGAAGCGTGTTTGAGGCGCTGGGCGCTAAAGTAAATGTAATAAACGCCGAGCCTAACGGATTCAATATCAACGCGGCTTGCGGCTCAACGCATCCTGAGGGACTTATGGATTTTGTAAAAGAAAACAAGCTTGATGTCGGCTTTGCATTTGACGGTGACGCCGACCGTTGCCTCGCGGTTGATGAAAACGGCAAGCTTGTCAACGGCGATAAAATTATGTATATCTGCGCTAAATACTTAAAAGAGCGCGGCCGATTGCCGTCTAACACGGTTGTTACGACGATTATGTCAAATTTCGGGCTTTATAAGGCGCTTGACCGCGAGGGAATCGGTTACGAGAAAACAGCGGTGGGCGACCGATATGTATATGAGAATATGAAAGCAAACGATCATCTTATCGGGGGTGAGCAGTCGGGTCATATAATTTTCCGCAAGTATGCTCACACCGGCGACGGACTGCTTACAGCCGTAGTGCTGATGGGAGTGCTTATCGATACTCAGTTGCCGCTCAGTGTTTTAGCCGCCAAGTGCGAGATGTACCCTCAGGTGCTTAAAAATGTTAAGGTTGATGATAAGGATAAAACCATTAACGATCCGGCAGTACAGGCGGCGGTAGATAAGGCGACAGCAAATCTTGGCGATAACGGAAGGGTTCTTCTCCGCAAGAGCGGCACAGAACCGGTGCTGCGCGTCATGAGCGAGGCGGGAAGCAACAGCGAGTGTGAGGAGCATGTAAATGCGATAATTAAAGCTATGGATGAGTCCGGACATTTAATAGAGGTGAAAAAATAATGGATGTAAAAATTAAGGACCTTTACGATTTAACTCATACTAAGGCTGCGAAGTATTTAGAGCAGTTCACATATCCCTGGGAGGCGCTTGCGGGAATATCCGATTTGATTTCAGAAATCGGAAAAACCCTGCCGGCGGACGAATACGACCATCCCGCCGAAGATGTGTGGATAGCTAAAAACGCTACGGTTTTCAATACCGCTTATATTGCCGGTCCCTGCATTATCGGTCATAATACGCAGGTGCGCCAATGTGCGTTTATAAGAGGCAGTGCGCTTATAGGCGATAACTGCGTTGTCGGCAATTCGACAGAGATTAAGAATGTTATCATATTTGACAATGTTCAGGTGCCGCATTACAATTATGTTGGCGATGCAATTTTGGGCTTCCATGCTCATATGGGCGCCGGAAGTATTACGAGCAATGTTAAGGCGGATAACAAGAATGTAGTTATAAAGAACGAGGGTGAGCTGATTGAGACCGGCCGCAGAAAAGTGGGTGCAATGCTCGGCGATTACGCGGATATAGGCTGCGGCAGCGTACTTAACCCCGGGGTTGTTATCGGCAGACGCACTAATATATATCCTCTGTCCTGTGTACGGGGCGTTGTACCGCCCGACAGCATTTATAAGGACAAGGACAATATAGTTAAAAAGTATTAAAAAGAGGTAAGTTAAAATGAAAGTAATCGTTTGCAAAAATTATGAAGAGGTAAGCAAAGCCGGTGCGGATATTATTGAGAAAACAGTTCGCGAAAACCCCACCTGCACATTAGGTCTTGCAACCGGGTCAAGCCCTGTGGGTATGTATAAGGAGCTTGCACGCAGGTGCAAAGAGGAGGGACTTGACTTCTCAAAAATCCACTCTGTAAATCTTGATGAGTATGTAGGTCTTGAACCCACACATGATCAGAGTTATCGCTACTTTATGGATGATAATCTTTTCAATCACATTAACATTGACAAGGCTAACACCTATGTTGCAAAGGGTGTGGGCGATGCGGAAGAAAACCTTAAGGAATTTAACGCCGTTCTCGATAAGACCGATATTGAAATTCAGGTTTTAGGCGTAGGACCTGACGGTCATTTGGGCTTTAACGAGCCGGGCGAGGTGCTTTATGACGGCGCTCACAAAGAGGTCCTTGACGAGTCCACCATTGACGCAAACGCCAGATTTTTTGCTTCGCGTGATGAGGTTCCGCGCTATGCCTTTACAATGGGTATGGGCAACATTATGAGAGCTAAAAAGCTTTTAATGATAGTAAACGGCGACAAGCGCGACGCTATGACCAGGCTTCTTATAAACGACAAGCTTGATCCTAAATGTCCCTGTACATTTATGCGTATGCACAGAGACGCCACAGTAATTCTCGACAAGGACCTGGCCGATAAAATAGGATATAAGTATTGATATTCTGAAAAAGCAGCAAAACACCCCATCAGTTAAACCTGACGGGGTGTTTTGCTTAAGCATGCTTAAGGCTTTTAATCGTCTATACAAAAGTCAATAAACTGCGAGTTTTCTTCGAGATACCTTTTCCGGTCATACATTTTTTGTTCTGCACGCTCATATACCGATTTAAAATCAGCGTCTTCATCGGAGCGGTATTCGGCTATTCCGCTTGCTATAATCAAAGGGTTTCCGCTATCCTGATTTTTTTCTATCTCTTTATCAAACAACCTTGAAATCTCCGTCATATTGTTGTAGTCTTCGCTTTCAAGAATAATCACAAGCCCGTCATCGCCGTTATTGTAAACCGTGCTGTTTGAAAAATGACGGTGTATTATCATGTATGACTCGGTCATATAGTCACTTATGTTTTTAACTGCGCTTAAATCAAATACCGCTATGGCAAAATCGGCGGCAAAGCCGCTTTTTATCTTATCGGTAATTGTTTCTGACTTCTGCTCATATTCATTTTTGCTTTTAATATCAGCGAGTGCCATTTCAATTTTGAATGTTTTTTGAATGTCTGTATCCCTTCCTTGGCCGGCGGAAGAAGCATATATAATACCCGTTGCGATAAGACAGCCGATAGAATAGTACGGATGAAACGGAAAAATCGTTTGAAAAAGCATAAACATCGTCAGCACACTGCCGGCTACAAAAACAGCTCTCCTTTTTTGCTTTTGCACACCCTCTGATTTAAAAGAAGCAATAAGCGAATAAACGGCGGTTGCAAGGAAAAGCGCCGTCTGAGCCGAGAAAATTATGTATCTTGCACCTGTGGGATAGTAAGACTTATATACATCAAACACAAATACAAACGGAGTAAAGAAGTTTACAAAAAGGGCTATAATCTCAAACGCAAGTATTCCCCGTCCGGCAAAGGTAAGAACGGTGTTTATAATGCTGTTTTTGTTAATATACTCAACAACATATTTCGTCCAAAGTATCACTGACAATGTCGCCGCCAAAAAACAAAGCAAGGTATCCGCGTACATAAGGGGTATTATGCGGATATGATAAAAAATCCCCCACAGAATATCAACCGCATAGTAAACTAAAACCCCGCACAGAAACCGTTTGTGATTTTTGCCGCAGGGCGATTGCTTTGCCTGTGTTCCGGGCGTTAAAAGGCTATAATTTACAAACAGGGTTATAATCAGCGACAGCAATCCGAAACTTGAATAATACATACATTTCTCCTTTGCTTTCTACTATGAAATATAATATAACACAACACCTCCGCTTTTTCAAGTACGCATACAAAAGTTAAAATCCCACCTCTCGACCGGCACGGTTGACATACCGCCGCTTTAATGATATGATTTGTACTTGAGGAAAGCGAAAAGTAACAGCAAAAAACAAACCGTTTGTAAAAAGGTGACTTTTATGGAGGAAAATAGAATTTCAAGGTTTGCAAAGTTGATTAAGGACAGTAAAAACATTGTTTTTTTCGGCGGCGCCGGCGTTTCTACCGAGAGTGGTCTTAAAGACTATCGGAGTGAGGACGGACTTTATAAAACTGTAAAGCAATACGGAGTGTCGCCGGAGACCATACTCAGCAGAAGCTTTTTTGAGGCGCATCCCGATATTTTCTATGATTTTTACTACAATTATTTTCTTAATAACACGGTTGAGCCTAACCGCGCGCATTTTGCGCTGGCGCAGCTTGAAAAGGTGGGAAGGCTTAAGGCGGTTGTAACCCAAAATATTGACGGACTGCACCAGCGCGCGGGAAGTAAAAATGTAATAGAGCTTCACGGAACCGTGCTTAAGCACTTCTGCCCGTCCTGTAAAACGGAAGCAACATACGAACAGATAAAGGCGCTGTGCGGAAAGGTTCCGTTATGTGAGAAATGCAACCGTGTGATTAAGCCGGCTGTCGTTCTCTATGAGGAGCCGCTTAATGAACAGGTGATAACTTCTGCGATAAGGGCAATTTCGTCCGCCGACCTGCTTATAATAGGCGGAACATCTCTTGCGGTGTATCCCGCGGCTGATTTTATAAGATATTTTACAGGAGAGAATATAGTGCTTATAAACCGCGAGGAAACGCAGTACGACCGCAGAGCCGCCCTCGTTTTCAGAGACAGCATAGGCGAGGTTTTAAACGAGACTGTAAAAGGGTTAAACAGCAACTGAGAAAGCGCGGCACAAGAGGGTCGATCGTAATAATTTACACCAATCACTTTTCGGGAAGGAAACAATCGAGCACAGTGCCCGGCTTTTTTGAACTTAACAAAAAATTGCGTTTCCGTAGGATTTCTCCCGCATCTTTTTTTCACGATTAAGACCTCCTTGATATTTTAGTTGTGTGGTCGGCAATATCCGCCCGGTCGAAACCTACATTGAGGGCAATGCGGAATATAAAAACCTGCTTCGCCTTGTATCAAAAAACAGGGAAACACTCGAAAACGAACTCAACGCTAAACAACTTGAACTATTTGAAAAGTATATTGCTTCAGTAAACGAAACGAACTCTGTATCCGAAACCGCCACCTTCTCGTCCTTCACCGCCGCCCCCGAAACGGTATCGTTTTAGCAAGCCGTACGGACATAATCCATCTCACTTAATTTAGCAATAAAAAACTTCGGCATATCTTGGGTTGTTTCCAAAATCTGCCGAAAATTTATTTTCTTTTATAAAATATATCTCTTTCCTCGATTATTACCAACCGCACAAGCCTTGCGGCAAGTCCTCTTTCGGTTCTTTCAAAGCGATCGCACATTTCTCGCTTCGCTCGATGCGATATGTTTGTCTTCGGCAAACACGATATTTTTTGCTGACGCGAAAAGCGATATGATATACTTGCTTCGCAAGCATGATATAATATCCGTTCCTTCATACGCCGAAGGCGTATATCATACGTTCCAATAGGAACGGATATAATTGCAAAAGGCACTTGCTTTTGCAAGTGCCTTTTGCTGGCTGGGGAATAGGGATTCGAACCCCAACAAACAGAGTCAGAGTCTGTCGTGCTACCGTTACACAATTCCCCAATATATTTTATTGTCGCAGTAATAATTATACTCTAAAAAAACAATAAGTCAAGATTTTTTTAGGGTATAATCTTTTTTGCAAAAAAACTATTGACAAATGGCGGCACAAAACATATTATTTTTATATAAGAATTCTTTGGAGGTAATCTCTTTATGGTTTTTGAATCAATAAAAACAATTTTAAGCGAACAGCTTGAAGTAAAGCCCGAGCTTATTACTATGGAAACCGATATTGCCGAAGATCTCGGGGCGGATAGTCTTGATGTTGTAGAGCTGTTAATGTCTATTGAGGATGAGTTCGATGTTGAAATTCCCGATGAAAAGATAGAAAGCTTAAAAACAGTCGGCAGCGTTGTTGACTATATTCAAGAGAATATGAATTGATTTTATTACTATATCATAAAACAAATATCCACCCGCTATTCGGGTGGATATTTGTTTTATGCGGCAAGGGCCTTTTTAATGAGAGCGAGAGATTGCTTATGGAGGTCATCCTCGCAAAAGAGCGAGGAATAAGAGAAAAAGCACACGCCGGATAAATCGTTGTTTGATAAAACCTTTTTTACCTGCCGCGCGAGAATATCGGTTCCGGCTACCCATTCTATGTTGTCCGGCGGGGTATCGGTACCGAGTTTATACGAAGGCAAGCCTATAATCATTTCAACATCTTTTTTTCGCGGCAAGCGTCTCCAAACGCTGAGCAGATTATCAAATTTATATTCCTCCTTCGGGTAATCAAAGCCGAAATAGAGCTGGGGGATTATCCAGTCCACTGCACCGTTTTTACACCAGTAGGCGATATCGGCAAAGGCTTCTGCCGCATTCTTTTTTATATCCGCGGCAGGACTTACGCTGAAAATAATGTCGGGATTTATGTGTTTTACAGCATTTTTCACCTCGAACATAAGTGAAGTTATGTTTGCCCTTCTGTATTCCGTCAGTGTTATTGCCGAGTCGGATGCCTCCGTATATTCAGAAAAGGACTGTGCGTCAATATTATCGTTTGCCGACGGGTAAAAGTAATCGTCAAAATGTATTCCCGCGACATCATATTTTTTTACAATCTCACGCACGCCTGAAAGTATGTTTTTTCTGACCGTGATATCCGCCGGGTTACTAAAGGAGCCGTCCTGTGTACGAAAAGGGTTTATCCAAGCGTGAAAACGGATGTTATAGCGCGTTAATTCGTCTATCATAGATTTTAGTACATCAAAATCGTAGCGCGAGACTTTTGTGTTTTCAGGGTAATATTCCGATTTGAAAAGCGAATCACCGAAAGCGCGCACATGAATAAACGCATCACCTATGTTTAAGCTGTGAAGGTTTTCGGCGACTAGGGAAAACTCCTCTTTAAAGTTTCCGCGATCCAGCATACCGCCAAGCTCATAACAGCTTATCCATACTCCGACAATTCTTTGCTTGGATATGGCGGAAGGCTTTATTGCCTTAGACCTGCCTTTCGCCGTGCAGGAACATGTAAGTACAACAAACGCCAATATTATAACAACGGCTTTTTTCATATAATTCATCCTTTGTGCGCGAGTAATTTGTATTTAATTATTATACTTCTTATGCTAAACGGATTTTTTGATGAAATGCCAAGTGATAATTTTTCGCAAAACTGCAGTGTGGTTGGGAGCCTTAAAAAATCGCCGCTTTGCTTTAGTATAATGCTGCGCGAATGCTTCTTTTTGCCGTCAAAGACATCTAATGTGATGCTTCCCGGGCAATCTCCGCTTATAAATATGCTGTCAATGCGCTTTCGCCTGCTTTTATCGCCTATATCAAAAGTTTTTGTGGTAATACCCGATTCTACCGGAACGGTAAACGCCGTTTCCTGTCTGTTTTCATATTTTAACAAAACATCCGAGCAGCCGGAAATATTTGCGATATAAAACGCCTCTCCGTTCTTAAAAGACGAAAGTATCAGCGTATCGGACGCGGTTTGAACGCTTCCGTAAAACGCCGCATCGGCAGGCGTTTTCCATATATACCATGCCGGGCTTTTTATCAGATCGTCCTGCGCATAATATGTGCTTGAATACCCGAATCCCCGTACTCTGTAATTCATCACAAATACCGTGTTGCCTAAAAAGAGCATATAGTTACCGTCTTTGGTAGCGGCAAAGACGGGTGATTCTCCCGGATTTGTGCTCTCCATTTTGTCGCTTACCGGTCTTGATACGCAGTATATATTGGTGGTATTGCCGTATGTAGTAGTAGCCAGAGCGTAAACGCGACGGTCGCTTCCGAGCCATACAAGGCGGCTTCCGCAAAGACAAATTGTTTTATTCTCGGTACATCCTATGGTGTTGTCTATGGTTTGTGCGCTTAATGTGTCGCCGCGAACATAAACCGTGCTTTCGGGCAAAACGGCTTCCTTTTGAATGACATCGTCTTTATATGAAGTAATTACCCGGTAGGTTTCTCCGCTTTTAAAGGCGATAAGCTTGCCGTTTTGCACCTTAAGCGAGGTGACCGGAGTAGTTGCGTCTCCAAGGTATAGTCTTGAACTTTGCGGAATGTAAAGCGGATTAGTCAGTTTAGCGCAGTATATGCAGTTTTGTTTCTTTTGATTTCCGTAATAATACAGTCGGTTGTCAAGCATCACCGTACCCGCGGATGAAATGATACAGGACCGTGCGTTGTCGTCTGTGGTGCTGGCGGAAACCATTATATTATTGAGCTTGCAGTTGGTAACGGGCATAGCATAATATTCCTGACCGCTTATAAAGCTGATTATTCCGAGTGTGCGGTCAAGCAGAAGCGATACGCTTACACCGTCTATCGTTTTAGTATCGTAATATGAATACTGGGATACAATCCACTCTGTATAAGCTTCGGAAGATGAGTAAAACCTGCATCGCACTATTGATAAAGGGTCTATATTGCCGTAGGGAAGGCGAAATATAGACGAGAGACCGTCTGAAGTAAAATAGCACTTGTAATTTCCGCCTAACAGGTTTAACTCCTCAAGTCTTTGCGGTTCAGGATAATTAAGATTGGTATATCCTTTTGCCTGGTCATAGCGTTCACCTCTGCCGTAAAGGCGGACGGTGGGAGTGTAAATTAAATCGTTTACGCAGTCCCATTGTGAAAAGGTCGCGTCCGCCTCATATATTTCATAAATTGAATCTTCTGTCGAATTTCTCGCAACATACGCGAAAACGCCGCACCCTCTTATTTTATCGGCAACAGTAAAAAACACATTCCCGGGCACATAAAAGGTTTTGTAATCTACCCTATGGATGTATATTTCTCCGGCGGGTGAAATATTACCGTTACTGTCGGTAAGATAAAATTTAAGGCGAGCCTCAATGTTACTTCCAAAACAGCTGTACGCGAGATTGCACGGCACCGCGTTTTTATAATAAACGGTATCGGTTACCGTAAACGGCAGATAAACCGTGTCTTCGTCCTCGCCGAGCGATATAACGCTTTCCTGTTTTGCGCAAAAGCCGTTTCTTGTTCTTATCATACCTTGCTTTGCGCTCATATTATTACAATCCAGCAAAGTGCTGTCGTCTGTGGCATAGGTTCCGTTTTCGGTATTTATTCCTCTGTCAAAAGCGGCTACGGTAAAGGTTTTCACTTCACCGCTCGCCTGATTTTTCAACGCGGGATATTTCACTATATCGCCTCCGTTCTCGGCAGAACATCCGCAATTTTCGATATGTTCGATTTTATTGCGGCACGCTTTTGGTTGAAAACAGAGGAAAACAGAGACGATTTATCGGTATCGCCGTAAGCGAGACTTAAAAGCATAGCTGTACCGTAAACGACTGCGTCGGCTGTTTTTGCAGGAATGTCTTTAAGGTCTGACAAAGAAGAAACCCCCTCCACCCCGCAAAGGTCGAAAAGCGCCGTATTTATTGCGTCAAGGGCGCGTGCGTGAAGATCCGTAAGGTCGTTTTCATCCAATACCTCTTCACTTATTCCGCAGAGCCGCATTGCGCGTTTAAATATATCACTTGCTCTCATTGCTGTTCTCCTTTACTTGTTCTAAAAGCTCGGCTCTTTGGTCAATAAGCGACTCCGGCAGGCGCGACAAATACTGTTCCTTATTGATAATTCCGCGGTCGAACAGACTGTCAAGCATGGCGATTTTCTCTTTGTTTGTAAAAGCCCGGGCTTCAATGATGTCGGTTTTGACGGAAAAATCAACGTCCTTGTATCTTGTAGCCTCAAACGGAAAATACCAAATTCCGTCCTCATCTTCTATCCGTATTCTGCGCTTTAAGTAGTAATTGAGCCAGAAGTCCGCCCATATAAGAGCGGTTGTCCTTAAAAATTCACGGTATCTGTTCTTTATTATGCTGATCGGTACAAGCGCGGCGCTTTGCAGCTTGTCTATGGCGCTCGCGTTCTGCGCCTGCTCGTCACCGAGTATCGCAGGTCCCGCTCCGCTTTGAGTCAGAGTGTTATAAATGAGGTTGTCAACCGCGTTGTTCTGAAAGGTTGAAAAATCCGGAGGACTGACGAATTTTACGGCATTTGCGACATCGTCACCCGTGCCGTAAATTTTTATTATCTGACCGGGGTCGTTTGTTATATCTCCGGATACGATATCGCCGTTTATAAGCATAAGCGGCATTCCAGCGGCTATGCTCGACCATACATTTGCCGTTATCATCCGGTTTACGGCTATCTGATTGGGTATTAAATAGGTTATTTCGCTTTCGCCGTAGGCAGAGTTTTCACCCTCTCCGAAGCGAAATACCGATATTGGATATAAATGCAGTTTAGTATCAAATTCCCGGCGCAGTACACCACCGTTTGTGACTGTAATACATTTAACGCTCGTACCGTTTTTATCGTATTGCTTATAAAGCTTTGTGAGGACCAGAATTTTGCCCGAGCTTTCAGGCTGTGCGCGTTCTACCGAATCGGTTGTGCCGTAAATATCCGCTTGCCTTAAAATCTCCTGTTTATCACGACTTGAGGCAAGAATGATATAAGGCTGAGACTGAATGTCGGTGTCAGAGCCGTCCGCAAAGCAGACATCGCTTATTTTCAAAACCTCGCATTTTATATCGCCCTTTACTCTTTCGCCGGTAAAATCGGTTGCTGAAAAACCGGAACCGTCAAAATATGTGTAAAGCACACCGGCGCCGTTTATGTAGGCGTTTCGGAGTATCCTCGCGCAAAGCGATTTTATATCTACCCGCTCGGCGGTAGTCCTATAATGCTCTGACAGAGCCTTACAAACAGCAAAGATTTCTTTTTCGGTAACATTGCCGGTAAAGCTAAAGCTGTCATCTTTTATTTTTTTCTTAAAGTCCTTAAACGCGTTGACGCCGTCTTTTGTTTGAGATACGCCCTCTGTGAAAAAGCTTACGCCGTAATCGTCGGACAGCGTCTGTGACATTTTAAAGTCGCCGATCCGCTTTATTATGTTATGGCGTACGAGAGGACGGTCGTTTGAGCTGTTTACGCCATACCATTGATTGCCGGCGTAAAAACGCTCGTTGATTTTGCCTTGCTCAAAAAGCCCTTTCTCTCCGAGAGACTCTTTATAATCCTTTGCTTTATTGTATTCTTCAAAGATGGCGGTAACTTCAGTTTGCATAGCTTCCTCCCTTTTTGTAGGTAGGCCGAAGCCGGCGAAAGCCGGCTTCGACTTTCTTATAGTGCCTTAAGATACCGTAACGGTGGCTACATTTGATTCTGTTGCGTCTATGCCGTCAACCTTAAGCTTGACAAAGTAATAATAGCTTCCTGCCGTAAGGTCGGTAGGTATAGCCATAGAAGCCGAGGTTTTGCCGGCGATCTTAACGGCGGAATTCTTTTGAGTATCGGCACAGGAATACCACTGATAAGAGAGTGTACCCGAAGAAGCGGTTGCGGTTACCGAAATGTTGCCTGAAATAGAACCGGCGGTCTTGCTGGCGTTTGCCGGCTGACTGCTTATGGTAACCGAAGGCGCTATCCATGCCCAAACAGAGTCGAGACCGCTCTTCTGAACGAATACATCATAGTAAATGCGATAATCGAATTTGTACGCGTCAGCGTCAACATTCTGTTCGGGGGTGAAAATTCTCATCTGTTCGGTTTTCTTAACAAGGTGTGCGCCGGATTTCGGGCAAACGAGCATATAAACGCTCTTAGCGCCTGCAGCCGGAGAAAATCCGCCGGCGGTTGTATTGTTGAATGTGTAAGCGGTTTTCATTCTTTCGCTTACTACCGGTATAATTGCAACGCCGTTTAACGACTGAACTCTCAGGTTGATATCTCCCTGTTTAAAATCCGAAACAGTAATCATACGGGAGATCTCGTTTGAGTTCATGAGAAGGGCGTACATACGACTGTCAATGAAAGCTACAAGCTCTTCGTCAAAACCCGCGTTTGCACGAACCTCGTTAATAAGGTCGCTAAGCGCCTCAAAGGGCTTTGTTACATCGCCCGCAACCGTATTTGCGCGGGTTGCGGCGAGACCAGCGAGCTTTGAAATTACATACGCGTCACATTCCGGTACCACTTTTGTCCTTACATATTCGCCTAAAATCTTTCCGGCGAGTGAAGCTATGCCCGTTTCATCGAGGTCCTCACGGTCTATCTGAAGTGAACGCGCACGGTCCATAGCCATAGTGTAAGAAGTATTACTTACCGTAATCGCACCTCGTGTAAAACCTGTGTCGCGGTCATAGTCGGCAAGACCCTGGAAGTTAATATCGGGTATAATAACCGTTTTTGCTCCTACGAACTTGGTGGTCAGAGCATTGTCCGCAAAAAAGCCGGTCACGCTCTTTTGCGCAAACATCTTATCGAGTTCGTCCGAATATCTTTTTGCGTTTTCAAGTGAATTTACTGGCATAATTATCCTCCTGTGTATTTAATCACTTTCCCCAAAGCGCCTTTATAAAAGTATCGTCAGCGGCGCTTTCCGGGTTTTTAAGCGAGCCGACGCTCGCTTGACTTGCGTTACGCTCAAAAAGGCTTTCCTGCGCCTTCTGCCGCTGCTTTATAAAGCGGAACTTAAGATAGGCGTTTAGTAGGTTTTCGCCCTTAAGCCGCGCGCTTTCAACCACAGCTCTCGGCAGATCGTCAAGGCTTTTAACTGTTGGGAAATACTCCCGCAATTCATCGAGGTCGTCATTCTCGGGTTTTGTATCTTCAAGCTCTAAAACGCGGTCTGCGAGCGCCTCGTTTCCTCCACACTCGGCAATAAGCGCTGTTCTGCGTTCCTCTGCTTGCTTTTTTTGTAGTTCATTTATGTACTGCGGTACGCTCATACCACCCTTTAATGCCATTTGCCGAAGCTTGTTGTAATCATCCTCGATCATCTCGAATTTCATGCCCTTTTGAGCAAGAGTCGCCGCCTGCTTTGCGTTTAACTCTTTTATTTCTTTATTAAATTTAACGGGTATTAAAATCTCGTTTTCTTCTTTTGGCGTTTGGTTTTCGCCTGCGGCGACAGTATCAGCTTCTACCCCCGCCTCTGGTTTGGCGGAAATATTGTTTTCTTCCATATGATTTCCTTTCACGGCATAATTTCACCGTTATAGTTTAAAAAGTTTTCAAGAAGTTTGTTCTGCTGTGCCGAAAATGACGAGCGTCTCTTTAAGGCGCTTGGTCTTACGGGCGGAAAGCACCCAAGACAAAAGCCCGCAAAAAATACGGCTCCGCCGGCAAGCAGTGCTGCAGCAATAGTCATATTCTCTCCTTTTCCTATTTGAAATCCGAGCCGAATATATCCGGTTTATACGGGGCGCGTATGGGCTCGGTATCGCTTAAAGGTTTAAAAAACTTTACATCACAAAAGGCATAACGCATAGCGTCGCACAAGTGGTTGTTGCGGTCAGCCGGCATTATTTGTCCGGTGGCGGAGGGCTTGTCCTCATAGACATAGTTTGAAAGCTCATAAATAGTGTTTGTGCATATGGGATTGACATAAATCTTATATTCGCTTATTTCGGCAATTCCGTGAAGTATGCTGTCCCTGCCTTTTTGAGAAGGGCATATCCTTGATATCCCCATTCTTTTAAGGTCGTCGTTTGACTTCGGTTCCGCGCTGTCAGCTCTGATACGCTCCTTTGCAAAACCGCGGCGAATTATCTCTGCGGCTATATCCCGATTGAGCATTCGCTTTCTGTAAATCTCGTCATAGATGTAAATTTCGCGTTTTACGGGGTTCACCTTAAACGCGATGAATGCCGTAGGGTCGTTTGTGTAGCCGTAATCGAGACCGAAAAAATCCTTCCACATATAGCTTTCAGTGCTTGGTATATCCAAAGCCGCCACTTGCCAGTTTTCAAAAACCAGTCCTTCGGATATACCCCAGTTGCCGAGAGCCGCAACCTCATACTTGCGGCGATTGGTTTTTTCCATACGGGAAAAAACCGCTAAGTCGGTACTGTCTAAAAACTCGTTGCATTTGTAGTTTGCGGTAAATGTGCTCACCTCGGGCGACGGGACATCAAAAAATCTTTTTTTAAGCCAGTGAGTTGCGCTCCACGGGTTAAATGTGAGCGTTGTCTGCTTGAATATTCCCTGCGGCGTTTTGCCTCGCGGTACTGATAAGTCAAGCTTATCAAAATCCGCCTCGCGTTCTATTTCAAACGCTTCTTCTATCCAGACAAAATTTAAAACACCCGATGATACGGTAGCTGAAGCCAGCTTTAAAACATCGTCAAAGCCGCGAAAAAGGATTTTTTGTCCCGTAGGTAAAAAGCACATTTCCATAGGGGATACCGTGTTGCTCCAGAGGTGCGAAACACCGAGCCGCGATTGTGCCCAAGATAGCTGTGCAAAGGTGCTGTCGCGGTGAGTGTTCATAACGCGTCGTACAACCAGCAGATTAGCCTTTGGATATTTCATAAGCCGGAAGATAAAATTGAGCGCGGCGGTACTGCTCTTTTTTGAGGCCTTGCCGCCTTTTAAAACTCTGTAACGGGTAGTACAGTTCCAAAACTCGTCATATCCTCCGCCTATGATTTCAGATACCTTTTGCTCCGATATCGTCAATAATTATCACCGCCTTGCTGTCTGCCTTTTCGGTTCCTCCCGACAGTATATTTCTCAGCTCCTTAATGGCAGAAAGGTCGCCGGATACCGCTTTTTTGTAAATTGCTATCGCCAACACTGTTTCTCTTGTGGGTCTTTTTATGTTGAACCCTTCGTCTTTAAGCGACTGTGCTTCCGCCGGCGGCAATTTTTCTTTAAGCAGCGCCATTAAGGCGCCCGACAGCGCGCCACTATCATTTAACATCCGGTATCCCTCCTGTCGCGAATAACCATAAGGTCTTAATTTGCGACATTCAAGGACAATTCAGATATCAGATAACAGATGTATAAAAAAGGAACGACTCAACGGTCGTTCCCTATAAATCATTCTTGCTTTCGCATTGTTATTGTATATATTGTATGTCATCGGTCGGCATAACAAATAACAAAAAAGGGGACGGTTCGCTATGAACCGTCCCCTTGCATTACTCATTTTATGCTTTAGAATATCGATACTTCCCAGCCCGAAAGGAACTTAAAGAGTCTTGCAATATCCTGGTTGTTTACCGCGCCGTCGCCGTTTACATCGAGCGCGTATTCGTTTACACTGACATCCAAACCTGAAAGCTTCTGGAAGAGTCTTGCAAGGTCTCTGTTGTCAACAGCGCCGTCGCCGTTTATATCGCCGGGCGTATGAGCACCGATTACGGGTATCGGCTGAGTCTTGCCGGTCGCATATCCGCATACGGCGCAAACCTCTTTTTCAACGCCTTCCACCTCGGTTGTCGCCGGCGTTACTACCTGCCAGGTCCAGGTGTGGTCAGCCTTGTCAACCTCCTGCTGGCATACTGTGCAGATATGCCAGTGGGATGTCTCATTAGTATTCCAATCCCCTGTTGTATGTTCGCCTGTCGCAGGAATGACAGCGCCCGGTGTTATTATTTCGTCACAGCCGGAGCAGTATGTGTCATCCTCTTTGCCGTCAGCAATGCAAGTCGGAGCAACTCCGCCCTTCTTATATGTGCCGCCGTCGTGATTATCCGGGTCAAGCGGTAAAGCCGCATCCGAGCCGGATACTACCTCGCTGCAATTATCGCAAACGGTGTATGCGGCGTGACCCTGAGTATGGCAAGTAGATGCTACTGCCGCTACAACATGGGTTGTTGCGTGATTACACTCAACATAATCGGGCGAGAAATAATTATCCGGTATATTCTTGGCGGTAACATTTTCTTTGTCTGTACCGACGCTGTACCATTTACCCATAGGAGCGGCAAGCGGGTTGTTTCCGTTATTCCAGGTCGCTACATATTCGTTTTCGAATTTAACCGTCTTATCCGTGATAGGAGCGATAAGGTTATCGCCGATATTTTCCGCCGCCTTCGCTTCATCAACCGCGGAGGCATCATATGTGATGCAGTTTACCTTGTAAAGCTCAGGCTCGCCTATTGTAATTTCGGTATCAACACTATCCCCGACGTAACCGCCGTCTCCCACATAGTGGCCGTTGCCGATAAGTATCGCTATGTTAGCGCCGGAAATCGGGTTATAGCGAAGATACGGATATCTGGTCTTCATATTATAGTGGTCGGTCTTTCCGGGATCCGGCGGCAACCAACCCATAATGTATCCGGTAAGAACACCCGTTTCCGGATCATAGGAGGATTCTATAACCGCGTTATCGCCACCGGCTGTGGCTTCGCAAGCATTCGTTCCGTTATATTTCGCATACAGCGTTGATACCTCCGGATCTTTTTCTCCCGTGCGTTTTACCTTGCAAGTAAACCTATACCACTGACAACCGTTAAAGCCCGCAAGCTTAACCGTTGTAAACGCGCTTGCCGGATGCTCTGAAGCAGCGATTTTAATTGCCTGCTTTGCAGCCGAAGTGTCGGTTATTTCTGTTTTAGCAAAGCTATCTGCAAAGGTTTTGCCGCAAGAGCATTCCCAATACTCACATGTGTTCGCCTCTGCCGCATGGTAGGTTAATTTGTGATTTTCCTTTATGCAGGAGGTGAGATCTTCAGCGTGTACCATACCTGTACAGCCGTCAACGCTCCATTTGTACTGGCTGGCACGGATAGGATCATGATCATGGTTTGACGCGCTGCCGTTATACTGATATGCCCAGTTGGAAGTATCGTCAACCGTTTCGGCATATAACTGCGGAGCTATATCCTCAGCTATCAAATCCGTAACCGTATGAACATTATCCGATACGCTTACATCATAAAGGTCAACCTTTATATCGCTGATTGCGAACGAGGAATTAAAGCTGGTTGAATCGAATTTGCCTTCCTCATAAACATGTTCGGCGTTACCTATTGTCAAAACCTCGTTGGTTCCCCAGCGGGTAGCGTTGCCGTTATTGGATGTGCTCATACCCACCCAACCGACAAATTCGCCGGTTTCGGGATCATATGTACACTGCGGTCTCACACCGCCGCCGTTGTCGCTTCTCTTATAATTCTTATAATACGCCGCGTTGCGAACATTATTTGTTGACAGGCCCCAGCCCTGTGAGCCTCTGCCGCTGGTGCCGCTTTTCTTACCTACTATTCTGCCGAGCACCGGAGCCGCGTCACCTTCAAGCCTGTCAGCCTTGAAGGTAACCTTGAGGATAACATTTTTATCGGTTGTCGCGCCGCCCTGCAGCGTATACTGACCGAGAGATATCGGAAGGAATATGTTGCCGGCCTTGTTAAGCTGCGGTATGGTTTCGTCAGCAATTACATCTTCTTCGCCCTCGTGGTTGGCTTCTATAATCACCATTTTCTTGTTTATATCGTTAATGATTTCAAAGCCCGCGTCAGCACTGTTCCGGATCTTTGCGAAATATGTATCCGGATAGCTTTCGTTTGTATAATACTCGCGCGTAAAATCCGTTGCCTCATATTTTACAAAGCTTTCAGCGGAATAACCGGCTGAAGTGTTGAAATCCGCCGGAACCTTCACCTGCTTAACATATGCGGGTGAGGCGAGAACGTGCCACTGCATTGCGCTCGAGCCGAGCAGAGAATCCCACTGGTCGCCGTTTTCACTTCTGAAGAAATATGTTCCGTTGAAGTTGATGCTTGAAGCATTAAACTCAGGCAGAAGGTTCTCATCGATTATTTCGCCTTCATCCATATAATAAAGCGTTGGATTACTCATAATAAATGAGTCGTCAAAATCACCGGCGGTGGTCGTCGTACCGTCAAAATAGGAGTTGCCTATCACAATATAGAACGAACGGAAACCTTCGCCGTTAGGATTGCGCCTTTTGTCAAACACAACAGTTATATCAGCGGTGCATACACCGTCTTCAACCGTAACCGTGCTGTTATCACACCATTCGGGCTCGCTGAACACCGCATTGGCACTGCCACTCGGGTCGCCTTCAGAGTTTCTCACGCGCAAAACTCCTATTATCGGCTTGGTGCCCGAAAGCATTTTACAATCAAAAATCAGTTTGAAATGATTTTCACCCTCTAAGGCGTTGCCCTCTTCAGTATCGTTGCCCTCTTCGGCAATATCTACCGGAATAAATGTGGCAGCCTGCCTCTCGGCTCCTGTTTTCCCGATAAAAATCGCGTCAACGGTTTCGACAGGCTCTGTGGCACTTGAAATGCTGAAACCGGTAAAGAGCGACACTATCATACACACGCTCAAAATTACCGCGCCGAGCTTCTTTACGCCTCTTAATGATTTTCTTGAAAACATAATCATTTTCCTTTCTTTTCTGTAAAATCTGCAGCTTTCAACCATATTAGCAATATGCAAAAACGGCTTTGCAGAATCTTCAAAACAATTATACACAATATACAAAGATTTGTATACTAAAATTTTGCTTTTTTTTGTTATTTTTTTGTGGTTTTTATTGTAAGTTTTACCAGATGAAAATCGCCGCCACCTTTCGGCGACGGCGATTATTAGTACACACATTTTCCCGAAGAGCTGTTTCTTCGGAATCGGCAATACCGCTATTGAAGATGTGAGCACTAACGCTCATGAGAATTAAATTAACTCGATTATTGCCATCTCTGCGGCGTCACCGCGGCGAGGGCCTGTTTTTGTAATACGGCAGTAACCGCCGTTTACATCCGCATACTTAGGAGCAATCTCGTTAAAGAGCTTAGCAACTACCGACTCCTTAGTAATAAACGCCATTGCCTGGCGGCGACTGTGCAGATTGTTTGCTTTCGCGAGTGTAATATATTTCTCTGTCATTGACCTGACTTCTTTCGCACGCGTCACGGTAGTCTCTATCTTGCCGTTTTCGAGCAGATAGGTGACCATTGCGCGAAGCATTGCGGTTCTGTGGTCGGCAGGTCTTCCGAGTTTTCTTGTTCCCGGCATACACTTTCACTCCTTTAATTATAACGACCGTTCCGGCTCCGCTTTAAACGGACGGACTTTGCGTTATTCTTATTCATCATCTTTCTTGAGACCAAAGCCAAATGAAGCAAGCTTGGCGATAACCTCTTCGAGAGATTTGCGGCCGAGATTTCTGACCTTCATCATATCTTCTTCAGACTTGTTGGTAAGATCTTCAACCGTATTAATACCCGCACGCTTTAAGCAGTTGAAGCTGCGAACCGAGAGGTCAAGCTCATCAATCGTAAGATCGAGCGCCTTTTCTTTCTCACTGTCGTTCTTCTCAGCCATAATGCTGCCTGTTTCGCTCACACCTTCGGCAAGATCAAGGAACAACTCAAAGTGTTCTATTAAAATCTTCGCTGAAAGCGATACCGCCTCATTAGCGGCGATAGAACCGTCGGTCCATACCTCCAATGTAAGCTTATTTTTATCAACAACATTACCTACGCGCGTATTGTCAACATTAAAGTTTGCCTTTAAAACCGGAGTATAAATAGAGTCTATCGGAATAACGCCGATTATACTCTGAGCCGGTTTGTTCTGCTCCGCCGATACATAGCCTCTGCCCTTATCAAGCGTCATCTCCATATTGAGACGGGCGCCCTCATCAAGAGTCGCTATATAAAGGTCGGGATTAAGAATTTCAACCTCGAAATCAGCCTTAATATCGGCGGCTGTGACAACTCCGGGACCCGCCGCCTCGATATAAATCCGCTTAGGCGTTTCCGAATGAAGCTTGGCTATTACGCCTTTAAGGTTAAGAACTATCTCGGTTACATCCTCTTTCACACCGGGAATGGTGGAGAATTCATGAACCACACCGTCAATCTTAACGCTTGTTATGGCAACGCCGGGAAGAGTAGAAAGCAACACTCTTCTCATACTGTTGCCAAGCGTAGTAGCGTAACCGCGCTCCAGCGGTTCCATTACGAATTTGCCGTATTTTCCGTCACTTGATAATTCGAGCGTTTCAATTCTGGGCTTTTCAATTTCTAACATTTAAAAGCTCCTTCTCGCACCGATATTTATACTTATCCCGCCGCGGTGCGTAAGGCAGGATAAAAATACAACTGTTACCTTGAATAGAATTCGACTATGAGCTGCTCTTCGACAGGAGCTTCAATCTGGTCGCGCTCGGGGAGAGACACAACCTTAACCGTCATCCTCTCGCGGTCAACCGAAAGCCACTCGGCTACAGGACGAGCGCCGTTTGCCTCAATGACAGCTTTCATCTTTTCAAAGCCTCTTGCTTTTTCGCAAACCGCTATCTCATCGCCTGCCTTTAAAAGGTAGGAAGCAATATCAACCCTGTGACCGTTCACTTCAAAATGACCGTGACCTACGAGCTGACGCGCCTCTGCGCGGCTGGATGCAAATCCGGCTCTGTAAACTACATTGTCGAGTCTGCTCTCTAAAATACGGAGCAGATTATCACCGGTAATGCCCTGTTTTCTTTCGGCAACCTCAAAATAATGGCGGAATTGTCCTTCCTGAACACCGTAAAAACGCCTTGCGGTCTGCTTAGCGCGAAGCTGCAAGCCGTATTCTGATGACTTCTTTCTACCCTGTCCATGCTGACCGGGCGCATAGCTGCGCTGGTTTATTGAACACTTTTCGGAATAGCAGCGCTCGCCTTTAAGGAAAAGCTTTTTCCCCTCGCGGCGGCAAAGTCTGCACACTGCACCGGTATATCTTGCCATCTTTTACACCTCTACTTTCTGATTATACGCGTCTGCGCTTCGGCGGACGGCAACCGTTGTGCGGGATCGGGGTAACATCTTTTATCATACTTACCTCAAGTCCTGCCGACTGCAAAGCACGGATAGCGGCTTCACGACCGGCGCCGGGGCCTTTAACATAAACTTCGACAGTTTTAAGACCGTGCTCCATGGCGTTCTTAGCGGCAAGCTCAGCCGCGCTCTGCGCCGCGAAGGGCGTAGACTTCTTTGAACCTCTGAAGCCCATCTCACCGGCAGAAGCCCATGAAAGAGCGTTGCCCTGAGTATCGGTTATGGTAACTATCGTGTTGTTGAAGGTAGACTGAATATGAGCCGCACCGCGTTCAATGTTCTTTTTTTCACGACGACGGCGTACGCCGCCTTTTCTGGCAGTAGCCATTAGTTCTTACCTCCTTATTTCTTCTTGTTGGCAATTGTTCTCTTCGGACCTTTGCGGGTACGCGCATTGGTCTTGGAGCGCTGACCTCTTACGGGAAGACCCTTGCGGTGACGAAGACCGCGATAACTGCCGATTTCGATAAGACGCTTGATATCGAGAGCTACGGTACGGCGACGGTCACCTTCAACCTGAAGGTTGTGGTCGATATACTCACGAAGCTTTGATATATCCTCGTCTGTAAGATCCTTAACGCGAACATCGGGGTCAACACCGGTTTCGCTTAAAATCTTTTTGGATGTTGTAAGACCTATGCCGTAAATGTAAGTGAGTCCTATTTCGACCCGCTTTTCATTAGGCAGATCAACACCAGCAATTCGTGCCATAAATGATTAGCACCTCCATTTTCTTTTAACCCTGACGCTGCTTATGCTTCGGGTTGTCGCAAATAACCATTACTTTACCTTTGCGTTTAATGATTTTACATTTTTCGCAAATCTTTTTTACAGAAGGTCTGACTTTCATTTGGATTATACCTCCTAAAATTTATCTGTTAGACCAAAGTCTACTTTGAACGCCATGTTATGCGTCCCTTGGAAAGATCATAAGGCGACATTTCCACCGTTACCTTATCACCGGGCAGAATGCGTATAAAATTCATACGGAGTTTGCCGGAAATATGGGCAAGTATCTGGTGACCGCCTTTAATCTCCACCTTAAACATTGCGTTGGGCATTGACTCAACAACTGTGCCTTCAAGCTCTATCATATCTGATTTTGACATAATTTTCCTCCAAGATTGCTTTTATGAACGCTTATAGCCTTTGTCGGGGCTATGATGCACACTTCACATCCCCGACCGCAATTCAATCGGCTGTACATACCTCTACGCCACAGTCATAATTTTAGGACCGTCCGGCGTTATTACCACAGTATGCTCGAAATGAGCCGAAAGAGAACCGTCTTTAGTTAAAACCGTCCATCCGTCCGGCAAGACCTTGACGCCGTAATTGCCGGCGTTAACCATGGGTTCAATGGCCAAGGTCATTCCGGAAGCCAACCTCATTCCGTGTCCCGCGACTCCGAAATTCGGCACTTCGGGCGCCTCGTGCAGATGAGTGCCGATGCCGTGACCGACAAATTCTCTTACCACACTGAAGCCCTGCGCTTCCACAAAAGATTGTACCGTGTGGGATATATCCCCGATCCTGCCGCCCGGAAGCGCCGCCGCTATACCTTTATAAAGGCTTTCACGCGTTACTTCCATCAGCCGCTTTGCCTGCTTGGATATATCGCCGCAGGCAAATGTGGCGGCATTATCGCCATGGTACCCTTCAAATTTTGCGCCGAGGTCAATGGAAACAATGTCCCCTGCCTCGATTTTTCGCCTGTTTGAAGGTATTCCGTGGATAACTTCGTTGTTGATTGATATGCAGGCTGTGGCGGGATAGCCTTCGTAATTTTTAAAATTAGGAACTCCGCCCTGACTTAAAATATACTTCTCGGCTATACTGTCAAGCTCGGCTGTTGTAATGCCCGGCTCGACCGCGTCGCCTGCCGCTTTCAATGCTCCTGCCGATATCCTGCAAGCCTCCCTCATAACGGAAAGCTCGCGACCGGTTTTTAAAACCACCATTTTATATCTTAGAGAGCGCGGCCATTACCAGCGCCGTAGTGTCGCTGACCTTGTCCTGACCCTCTACCTCAATGAGCCTGCCCTGTGCTTCGTAATAGCTTTTAAGCGGCTCGGTCTGCTCATGGAAAACCTGGAGCCTGTTAAGCACTGTTTGCGCCTCGTCATCCTTACGGATAATAAGCTCATCGCCGCAAGCATCGCATATACCGTCCTTTTTGGGCTTCTTAAACTCGGTATGAAAACTTGCGCCGCACTTATGGCATACTCTTCTGCCCGACATACGCTTTACTATCTCGCTGTCATCAACTTCGATGGAGAGCGCCGCGTCGACCGTAATGCCCATTTTATCAAGTGCCTCAGCCTGAGGTATCGTGCGCGGAAAACCGTCTAAAATAAAGCCGTTTTTACAGTCGGGAAGCTCTAAGCGTTCCTCGATTATGCCTATTACGACCTCGTCGGGTACAAGCTCGCCGCGCTCGGTATACTCTTTAGCCTTAAGCCCCATCTCCGTACCTTCTTTTAAAGCGGCACGGATAATGTTGCCCGTCGAAATGGTGGGGATGTTGTATTTTTCGGAAATCAATTCCGCCTGAGTGCCTTTGCCGGCACCCGGAGCACCTAATAATATCAGTTTCATAATAATTCTCCGATTAGTCAAGGAATCCCTTATAGTGGCGCATCATCATCTGCGATTCAAGATTCTGAACCGTCTCGAGAGCAACGCCGACCATAATCAGTACCGATGTACCGCCGAGCGAAATGTTTATTCCGCCTACATTACCTACAATAATAGGCAGTATTGCGACAACACTCAAGAACACAGCGCCTAAAAGGGTAATTCTCGAAAGTATTTTGGCAATAAAGTCCGATGTCGGCTTGCCCGGACGAATGCCCGGAACAGCACCGCCGTTTTTACGGAGATTGTTTGCCATTTCTATCGGATTAAACTGGATAGTAGCATAGAAGTACGCGAAAGCGATAATCAAAATGAAGTAAATTATCGCATAGAAAACACCGCGTGTACTGAAAAGCGACAGCGCCTTTGCAAATGATGTTTCGGTGTTCCTCATAAACCCTAAAATCATAGTGGGAACCATAAGGATAGATGAAGCAAAGATTATCGGCATAACACCCGACATATTTACCTTTATCGGAATATGCGTGTTCTGCCCGCCGTACATTTTATTTCCCACAACGCGCTTAGCGTACTGAACCGGTATCCTGCGTTCCGCGTTGGTCATCCAAACGATGAACGCTATAACGGCAAGGAATATCAAAACTATTCCTATAACCGCCGCCTGACGGTCGTACTCTTTCCAATAAACATAGAGCATACGGAACGCCTGTGGACCGCGGGAAATTATACCTGCAAACAAAAGTATTGAAATACCGTTCCCGATACCCTTAACATCTATCTGCTCACCGAGCCACATAACAAGCGCGCTGCCCGCGGTAAACGATAAAACGATTACAAACGCGGCAAATACCGTTGCGCCGCCCGACACGCTTAAGAAGCTGCTTCCCTTTAAATAGAAGAAGTACGCGACACCCTGAATGAGCGCCAGAACAACCGTTGCGTATCTTGTTATGGCAGCCAGCTTCTTCTGGCCCTCCTCGCCTTCCTTTGAAAGACGCTCAAGCGCCGGAATGGCTACGCATAAAAGCTGGATGATAATTGAAGAGTTAATGTACGGGGTAACCGACATCGCAAATATCGCGCCGTACTCAAGACCGCCGCCGGTAAGTATTGACAGGTAACTGAAAAAGTCGCTTGTCGCACCCGACTCATTAGCCGCTTTAAGAGCGGTAACATCAACATAGGGAACCGGAATTACCGAACCTATGCGGAAAACGGCAATTATGAACACGGTAAAAAGTATCTTGTTGCGAAGCTCTTTTACCTTCCATGCGTTCTTTAAGATTTCAAGCATCAGATCACCTCAGCCTTTCCGCCTGCCGCTACGATTTTCTCCGCGGCGGAAGCTGAAAATGCGTTGAGCTTAACCGTGAGGTTTTTGGATATTTTTCCGTTTCCGAGAACCTTCACGGGAAGACCTGTTTTTCTTATAATTTTCTTTTCTGCCAAAGCTGCGGCGTCAACCGTAGCGCCCTCCTCGAAAACCTCGAGAGAGCCAACATTGACTGCGCACCACTCTTGGGCAAAAATATTATTAAACCCACGCTTCGGCACACGGCGTTGAAGCGGCATCTGACCGCCTTCAAAGCCCGGTCTCATACCGTGACCCGCACGCGCCTTCTGACCTTTATGGCCCTTACCTGCGGTTTTGCCATTGCCCGAACCGTGACCTCTGCCTATACGCTTAGCCTCTCTTTTAGAGCCCTCAGCCGGAGACAATTCATGCAATTTCATTGTTGTTTGCACCTCCTTGCAATTTAGCGGATTACCGCTTTTTACGGTTTAATTACTTGCCTTCTACGATAGTAACCAGGTGAGACACCTTGTTTATCTTGCCCCTCGTCTGCGCATTATCGGGCTGAACCGATGTGTCGCCGAGCTTGTTAAGGCCGAGTGCTTTAACCGTAGCAATCTGGTCCTTTTTAGAACCAATTGTGCTCTTTATAAGTTTTACAGTAAGGCCGGCAGCCTTTTTCTTCGTAGCCATAGTGCTGCTCCTCCTTAACCTATTATTTCCTTAGGATCTTTACCGCGAACCTGAGCTACCTGCTCTAAATCGCGTAAAGACTTAAGTCCTTCAATCGTTGCGCGAACTACATTGCAAGGATTGTTTGAACGAAGCTCCTTCGTACGGATATCCTTAATACCAACTGTTTCAACTACCGCACGAACAGCGCCGCCGGCGATAACGCCGGTACCGGGAGCCGCCGGCTTTAAAAGCACGCGGCCTGCGCCGAATTCACCGATAACTTCATGGGGAATGGTAGTGCCGCGAAGAGAAACCTTAATGAGATTTTTCTTAGCGTCCTCAATACCCTTGCGGATAGCATCCGGAACTTCGCCCGCTTTGCCGAGACCGTAGCCTACAACGCCTTCGCCGTCACCGACGACAACCAAAGCGGCAAACTTCATAATGCGACCGCCCTTAACGGTTTTTGAAACGCGGTTTATTGATACAACGCGCTCTTGTAAATCTAATTTTGAAGCGTCAATATTTGTAGCCAAAAGTATTCTCCTCCTTCTTAAAATTTGAGGCCGCCCTCACGGGCACCTTCGGCAAGTTCCTTGACACGGCCGTGATAAATGTAGCCTCCGCGGTCAAACACAACCTCGGATATTTTTTTCTTCTTGGCACGTTCCGCTATGAGTTTCCCTACCTTACGGGCGCCTTCACAGTTGCCGCCGGAAACACCGAAATCTTTTTCATTTGAAGCGGCTGAAACTATTGTGACACCCTTTTCGTCATCTATAAGCTGAGCGTAGATGTTTGTATTGGAGCGGAAAACATCAAGACGCGGTCTTTGGGCAGTACCGGTGATCTTGGAACGCACACGAGCATGGCGTTTAAGACGCGCTTTGTTGCTGTTAGTTTTGCTAACCATTTTTCATACACTCCTTTACTAAGCCTTTGCGCCCTTGGCAGCTTTACCTTCTTTGCGGCGAATATGCTCATCGGCATATTTGATACCTTTGCCCTTATAAGGCTCCGGCGGACGCTTAGCGCGAACCTCTGCCGCAAACTGGCCTACCAGTTGCTTATTTGTACCGCTGATAACTATCTGGTTAGCAGACGGAACTTCTATCTTTATACCCTCAATCTCAGGAACGACAACCTGATGAGAGTAACCGAGGTTCATAACGAGGTCTTTTCCCTGCTTCTGCGCACGGTAACCTACGCCGTTTACCTCGAGTGTTTTAGAGTAGCCCTCCGTAACGCCTGTCACCATATTGGCTATAAGGGTACGGGTCAGACCGTGAAGTGAGCGATGTATCTTGTCGTCGCTCGGTCTTGTAACCACTACCTCGGCGCCCTTTACCTCTACAGAGATTTCAGGGTTAAAATCGTAAGCGAGTTCGCCCTTTGGACCTTTTACCGTGATATGATTACCGTCGAGCTTAACATCGACACCCGCCGGAATTGCTACCGGCATCTTTCCTATTCTTGACATATCTTTTCCTCCTCTTACCACACGAAAGCGAGGACTTCTCCGCCGACATTTTCGCGGCGTGCCTGCTTATCTGTCATAATTCCCTTAGAGGTGGAAAGGATTGCTACGCCGAGGCCTCTAATTACCTTCGGCATATCCTCTACATTTGTGTAGATTCTCAAACCCGGTTTTGAAACACGACGAATGCCTGTTATGGTTTGAGCCTTGTTCGGACCGTACTTCAACACAATGTGAATTACGCCCTGCTTACCGTCGTCTATAACGGTGAAGCTCGTGATGTAACCCTCGTCAAGCAAAATCTGGGCAATTGCCTTTTTTACTTTGGACGCCGGTACATCTACCGAATCATGTTTTGCCGCAGATGCGTTACGGATACGCGTCAGCATATCGGCAATAGTATCGGTGATTTGCATACCGTAAACCTCCTTAATGTGAACTGATCACATATTTATACAATAGCCTTACCAGCTTGCCTTCTTAACTCCCGGAATCTCACCCTTGTAGGCGAGCTCCCTGAAGCAAATACGGCAGATACCGTACTTGCGAAGATAAGCGTGGGGGCGGCCACAGATTTTGCATCTGTTGTACTGTCTTGTTGAAAACTTGGCGGGACGAGCCTGCCTTACTTTCATAGATGTTTTAGCCATAATTGCCTCCTTATCTTGCAAACGGAGCGCCCATAAGAGTTAACAACTCGCGAGCCTCTTCATCGGTGTTTGCGGTGGTAACAATAATAATATCCATACCGCGCACCTTATCAATTTTATCGTACTCAATCTCAGGGAAAATAAGCTGTTCCTTTACGCCTATGGCATAATTGCCGCGGCCGTCGAAGGAATCGGGGTTAATTCCTCTGAAGTCACGCACACGCGGAAGCGCGGCGGAAAAGAGCCTTTCGATAAATTCGTACATTCTTTCGCCGCGAAGCGTTACCTTCGCGCCAATCGGCATACCTTCGCGAAGCTTAAAGTTCGCAACCGATTTTTTAGCGCGGCAGACAACAGCTTTCTGACCGGTGATAAGACCTAAATCGGCGATAACCGAATCGATAACCTTAGCGTTCTCCTTCGCCTCGCCGCAGCCTACATTGATTATGACCTTTTCAAGCTTAGGAATTTGCATAACACTCTTATAGCCAAATTTGGTCATCAATGCGGGAGCTATCGAATTTTTATATTCGTTTGCCAGCGTTGACATGTCATGTTCCTCCTAATCTTAAAAAGTCTCGCCGCATTTTTTGCAAACGCGGTCTTTTTTACCGTCTTCATAAATCTTAACGCCTACTCTTGTAGCCTTTGAGCACTTTGGACAAACAAGCTGAACCTTATTTGCGTAGATTGCGCTCTCGGTCTCGATTATGCCGGACGGATCGCCTGCTTTTCTCGGCTTAACATGCTTTTTAACCTTGTTAAGACCTTCAACGATTACCTTGCCCTCTTTGGGACTTACTTCAAGAACCTTACCGGTCTTGCCTCTATCCGCCTTATCGCCGGTAAGAAGCTTTACGGTATCGCCGGTTTTAATGTGAAGCTTACTCATACTCGCTTTCCTCCCATTAAAGTACTTCCGGAGCAAGCGACAGAATCTTTGTATATTCCTTATCGCGAAGCTCGCGGGCTACCGGCCCGAAAATACGGGTTCCTCTCGGGTTCTTATCTTCACGGATAAGAACAGCAGCGTTTTCATCAAATCTTATATAAGTGCCATCATTACGGCGCAGACCTTTTGCGGAACGAACCACAACAGCTCTTACTACATCGCCCTTTTTAACGGTACCACCGGGGGTGGCTTTTTTAACCGAAGCAACGATCACATCGCCGATGTTGGCATACCTCCTTTTGGAGCCTCCAAGAACACGGATACACATAATTTCCTTTGCACCTGTGTTGTCGGCAACCTTGAGGTAACTCTGTTGTTGTATCACAGTGTTTTCCTCCTTAGTTTACTTAGCCTTCTCAACTATTTCGGCAACGCGCCATCTCTTTTGCTTTGAGAGCGGTCTCGTTTCCATAATGAGCACTCTGTCGCCTGTACGGCAGGCATTGTCTTCATCATGAGCCTTAAGTCTGATTGTGTTTTTGATAATCTTCTTATATAGAGGGTGCTTTACATTGTCCTCAATAGCAACTACAACGGTTTTATCCATCTTGTCGCTTACAACTCTGCCCACTCTTGTTTTACGAAGGTTTCTCTCTATCATTTGACTTTACCTCCCTCAAGCAGTCTTGCCGTCTTTGATTTCGTTTTCGCGGATAATGGTCTTAACGCGAGCGATATCCTTTTTAACGGCTGAAATGCGTTTTGGGTTGTCGAGCTGATTGATCGCGTGCTGGAAACGAAGCTTATAAAGCTCATCCTTTAAATCCGCAAGCTTATCGTTAAGCTCAGACATTGAATTTTCTCTGATTTCCTTTGCGTTCATTACTGCTCACCGCCCATCTCTTTTGTAACAAACTTGCACTTAATGGGAAGTTTGTTTGCCGCAAGACGCATAGCCTCACGGGCAAGCTCCTCTGATACGCCGCCGATCTCGAACATTATGCGTTCCGGCTTAACTACCGCAACCCAATATTCGGGAGCGCCTTTACCGGAGCCCATTCGAACGCCGGCAGGCTTCTGTGTTACCGGCTTATCGGGAAATATTTTTATCCAAACCTGACCGCCGCGCTTGATGTAACGAGTCATTGCTACACGGGCGGCTTCTATCTGGTTTGAGGTGATCCACGCCGGCTCTAAGGCCTTAAGACCGAATTCTCCGTGAGTGATCGTGGTACCGCGGGTAGCGGTGCCGGTCATTCTTCCGCGTTGAACGCGGCGGAATTTAACGCGTTTAGGCATTAACATCAGCGTGCGCCTCCTCTTCTGTTAGTACGACGGTTCTCATTAAGAACTTCGCCTTTGTAAATCCAGACCTTAACGCCGATAATACCGTAGGTTGTCTTCGCCTCGGCAAAACCGTAGTCAATATCGGCTCTGAGCGTCTGAAGCGGAATAGTACCCTCGTGATACTGTTCGCTTCTCGCGATTTCCGCACCGCCCAATCGGCCTGAAACCTGAGTTTTGATACCCTTAACGCCTAAGCGCATTGCTCTGCCTATTGATAACTTCATAGCTCTTCTGAAAGAAACACGCTTTTCGAGCTGAGCCGCGATGTTTTCGGCAACGAGCTGAGCACTCGCGTCGGGATTTTTGATCTCCACAATGTTGATAATTACCGGTTTGCCGAGCATTTCCTGACAGCGTGCCTTGAGCTTTTCAATTTCGGCGCCGTTTCTGCCTATTACCATACCGGGCTTACCGCAATGAATGTGAAGTCGTACTCTCTTGTCGTCGCGTTCGATTTCCACTTTGGCAATACCCGCCGAGAACAAAGTCTTCTTAAGGTATTTGCGGAGGTTGTAGTCTTCAACCAACGAATCGCCAAAGGCATTGTCGGATACAAACCAACGAGAGTCCCAGTTTTTGATGATACCTACACGATAACCGTGAGGATTAACTTTCTGACCCATAACTTAACCTCCCTTTCTTAAATCTCACGCTCTTTAAGAACAATAGTCATATGACTTGTTCTCTTGAGTATCCGGTGTGCTCTGCCGTGATCCTTTGCCCTTATTCTCTTAAGCGTCGGACCCGGGCATACAAAGCATTCCGCAACATATAAGTTTTTAGTGTCCATATTTTTATTTTCGGCATTCGCCATTGCTGATTTAAGCAGCTTCTCTAAATACTCGCAAGCAGCCTTAGGAGTAAACTTCAGAATAGCCATAGCTTTTTCAGCATCCTGATTTCTGATAAGATCCAGGACTATATTCACCTTACGGGGTGAAATACGGGCATATTTAAGTATTGCCCTTGCTTCCATAGTTAAACTCTCCTCTCACTTGCTTATTTAGCGCCGGTGGTCTTAGCGCCGGCGTGGCCTTTAAATGTCCGTGTAGGCGCAAACTCACCGAGCTTGTGACCAACCATATCCTCTGTTACATATACCGGAACATGCTTGCGTCCGTCATGTACCGCAAAAGTGTGTCCGACGAAATCGGGGAATATGGTTGATGAACGGCTCCAGGTTTTAAGCACGCGCTTTTCACCGGACTTATTCATTTCTTCGACTCTTTTGAGCAAAACAGGTTGCACATAAGGTCCTTTTTTAACGCTTCTTCCCATTATGAATTCTCCTTTCGTCCCACTTACTTACGGCGTTTCACGATATACTTATCGCTCGCCTTATTCTTCTTGCGGGTCTTATAACCGAGTGTAGGTTTACCCCAGGGGGTAACAGGTCCGGGACGGCCGATAGGCGACTTACCCTCACCACCGCCGTGCGGGTGGTCATTCGGGTTCATTACAGAACCGCGGACTGTAGGACGCCAACCCATATGACGCTTTCTGCCGGCCTTGCCGTAATTGATGTTTGCGTGCTCGGGATTCGAAACAACGCCTACTGTCGCCATACAGGCTTCAGGCACATTGCGAAGCTCACCTGAGGGGAGACGCAAGAGCGCCATGCCGTTTTCCCTGGCCATAAGCTGAGCCATATTGCCGGCTGAACGGGCAAGCTGTGCTCCCTTGCCGGGGTAAAGCTCAACATTATGAACAAAAGTACCTACGGGTATATTGGTAAGCGGTAACGCGTTGCCGGGTTTAATGTCGGCGTCAGGGCCGCTTACTACCTTATCGCCCACTTTCAGGTCCTGAGGAGCTAAGATGTATCTCTTCTCGCCGTCCTCATACTGTACGAGGGCTATAAACGCAGAACGGTTCGGATCGTATTCAATGGTTAAAACCTCGGCGGCTATACCCAATTTCTCCCTCTTGAAATCTATGATCCTGTACTTTCTGCGGTTTCCGCCGCCACGATGACGAACGGTTATGCGGCCGTAGCTGTTGCGACCGGCATTGTTTTTTATGGGGCTTAGCAGACTTCTCTCGGGCGCCACCTTTGACAAACAGGAATAATCCATGGTAGTCATGTTACGGCGGCCGTTGGTTGTCGGCTTATAATGCTTAATTGCCATTTGTTTTCACTCTCCTATTTTGGCTTAGCGAAGTAATACACTTCATACATCACCGTATGCTTTTTTCTTAAGCAAGACCATCAAAGAACTCGATTGTCTTAGAATCTTTCTTAAGTGTTACGATAGCTTTCTTCCAGGAGGGAGTTTTGCCTTCGTAACGACCCATTCTTCTTTTCTTGCCGCGCATACTTACGGTGTTGACCTTGGCAACGGTTACTTTGAAGAGCTGCTCTACCGCGTCTGCGATTTCGAGCTTGTTAGCGTCCTTCGCAACCTTAAAGGTGTATTTTTTATTCGCAATTCCGGCCATGCTCTTTTCGGTTATAACCGGTTCGAGAATAATATCCTGAGCCACCTTCATTATGCGTACACCTCCTCAATCTGCTTTACAGCACCTTTAACTATGACAAGCTTGTCGGCGTTAATGATGTCATAAGCGTTAATCGTGTTAACAAGAGCCGCTTTGGCACCCTTAATGTTAGCAAGGCTCTTTACGGCAAACGGATTGTTGCTGTCAAGCACTACAAGCACCTTCTTATCAGCGCCTATCGCCTTTAAGCACTCTGCCGCCGTCTTTGTCTTGTACTCATCAATTTTAAACTCGCTGAGTACTATAAGGTCTTTGGACAAAACCTTATCAGAAAGAGCCGACTTAAGCGCAAGCCTTCTTACTTTCTTGTTAAGCGAATAAGAATAATCTCTCGGCTTCGGTCCGTGCGCAATACCGCCGTGTCTCCACTGAGGAGCTCTTATAGAGCCCTGGCGCGCATGACCTGTACCTTTTTGCCTCCAGGGCTTTCTGCCGCCGCCGGAAACCTCTGTGCGGGTAAGAGTGGACTGTGTGCCCTGACGCTGGTTAGCGAGATAGTTTACAACCGCCGCGTGCATAACTACCGCGTTCGGAGTAATCCCGAAAACACTGTCGGCAAGAGTAATGCTGCCGCCCTTTTTACCCGTCATATCAACAACTGTTAATTTCGGCATACTAAACACTCCTTCCCTTAAGCTTTAACACTGTCGAAAAGAACAACAATTCCGCCTTTGGGGCCGGGAACGGCACCCTTGACCGCTATGATATTCTTTTCCGCGTCAACCTTAACAACATTTAAGTTCTGAACTGTCACGCGCTCGTTACCGAGGTGACCCGCCATCTTCTTGCCCTTAAATACTCTTGAAGGGCTTGAGCAGGCGCCGAGCGAGCCGCCGTGGCGGTGAACAGGACCGGTACCGTGGCTCTCTTTAAGGCGGCCGAAGTTCCAGCGCTTGATAGTGCCGGCATAGCCTTTACCTTTAGATGTGCCTCTTACATCTACCGCTTCGCCCTCTGCAAAAACATCAGCCTTAATAATATCACCGACATTCAAGCTGCCCGTATCCTCAAGACGAAGCTCGCGAAGAACCTTTTTAGGAGCAACATCGCCTTTTGCAAAGTGTCCCTTCATGGGCTTCGTAACCTTTGAAGCCTTCAGATCGCCGAAGCCTATCTGAACTGCCTCGTAACCGTCGTTCTCGGTCGTCTTTTTCTGCGCAACTACGCAAGGACCCGCTTCAATAACGGTTACCGGAACGACATTTCCGTTTTCATCAAAAAGCTGGGTCATACCGAGCTTTTTGCCAACGATTCCTTTTTTCATTTTGTTTTCCTCCAATTCGGTTATTGGTCAGCTGTGCTGACTTGACCTGCGGTGCGGATAAGCTTTATATATAATAGGAAAATATATTATAGATTAAAGCTTAATCTCAATTTCCACACCGGCGGGGAGCTCTAAGGATGATAACGCCTCAACGGTCTTGTTTGAGGGGCGTATAACATCAATAAGCCTTTTGTGTGTCCTACTCTCGAACTGCTCGCGGCTGTCCTTATACTTATGAACTGCACGGAGAATTGTTACGATTTCCTTCTCGGTGGGCAGCGGCACGGGACCGGATACCCTTGCACCTGTGCGTTTAGCGGTTTCCACTATCTTCTCAGCGGACTGGTCGACAAGCGCGTGATCATAACCTTTTACTCGAATTCGGATTTTTTCTTTCACTGCCATGTGAAATCCCTCCTTTAAGTTGGTGGGCAAAACTTACACCGTGCCGTGCGTTCACGCTTGGCACAATATAAATACCGGTAATTGCTGGGGTCACAGCAAATCCGGAGCAGCGGATCGCTCCGCCGCGGCGCAATCGGTTCGCAAGTACCGAAACGCCTCCAAATACTTTCGCCCGGTTTAAAATCGGACATACTCCGCGGAAATTTCCCGACCCGGCAGTCGGCCACCTCCCGCATCAACGCATGTTTACGCAATTTTCCCATTGCGTGCCTGACAATTTTATCATACCAACCCCCTAATTGCAAGAAAAAACTTCTTATATTTTTAATGAAATTTTACAGATATTTTTGTGCAAACCCAACAAAGTTTTTGATAAGGTATTATGATTTATCTTTCCTGTTTTTGGAAGATATAGTTATATGGTGAATATTTTCACGGAATATGTTGCGTTTTTTCTCTTGTTGTAGTATAATTTATAAAAACAATTACAAGGGGACATTCTTTTGATAGGTTTTTATGATTATACAGTTGTTTTGACCTATATTTCTCTCGTGTCGGGTGTGACGGGGATTATGATCAGTCTCTCGGATATGGGTCATCCGTTCTACGGCGCGTTTTTCTTGCTTTTAAGCGGTCTTTGCGACGCTTTTGACGGCAAGGTCGCCCGCACAAAGCAAAATCGCACCGAATCGCAAAAAAAATTCGGCATACAAATAGATTCTCTCTCGGACCTCGTTGCGTTCGGCGTACTGCCGGCAAGCATCGGCGCCGCTTTGTTCCGCAGATTATCACTTGAAAGCAAAGTCTTTCCCCGTTCATATACCGTGCTTATTTTCGCGGTAATTGCCTTTTATGTACTTATGGCGATGATACGCCTTGCATACTTCAATGTTTTAGAGGAGAATCGACAGGCGTCGGATAACGGCGACCGCAAATCGTATGTAGGACTGCCCGTAACATCGGCGGCGCTCATTTTCCCGTTAGTGCTGCTTGTTCGTTATTTTCTCCCGACCGACATCACCCCGCTTTACTTTGCCACTATGCTTTTTGTGGGCGTTTTATTTGTTTCAAAAATCAAGGTTACAAAACCCGGTCTAAGGGGAATACTGATAATGATATGCCTCGGTGCCGCGGAATTTGTGGCTTTAATCTTGTTCAAACTGCTTGCGAAATGAACACTGTACTGAGAAATCCCAAACCGGTAAAGCCACAGGACGGTCGCGCGCTGACCTTTCTGTACAAAAACCCGCTTGGACGAATACTGCTTCGCCTGCTGCGCTCAAAATGGATATCGAAATCGGTGGGCGCTTTTTTAAACACACGCCTTTCAAAGCTTTTAATAAACCGGTTTGTAGAAAACAACAACATTGATTTAAGCGAGTATGAAAGTGATAATTTCACCTGCTTTAACGATTGCTTCTGCCGTAAAATCAAGTCGGGTATGCGCCCCATAGACGGAGATGAAAACGCATTGATTTCTCCGTGCGACGGACTTTTAAGCGTTTACAAAATCAGCTCGGGCACTATATATCCGATAAAGCAAAGCAAATATACAGTATGCTCGCTCCTTAAAAACGACGCTCTCGCCGATGAGTTCGAAGGCGGCTATATTTATGTTTTCCGCCTCTGCGTAAATCACTATCACCGGTATTGTTATCCGGCTTCGGGAACAAAAGGTGATAATATTCATATAAACGGCACACTTCATACCGTGCGCCCGATAGCCTTAAAACACACCTCTGTTTTCTGCGAAAACTCAAGGGAGTATACCGTTATAGACAGCGATGTTTTCGGCAAAATCGTGCAAATTGAAGTAGGGGCTATGCTGGTGGGCAGGATAAAAAATCTGCACGGTGTAAAAAGAGTAAAAAAGGGCGAAGAAAAGGGGATGTTCCTTTACGGCGGCTCTACCGTAATACTGCTGACTAAAGGAAACATATTGCCGTCACCCGAATTTTTAAAAAACACTGACGACGGATTTGAAACTCCGGTAAAACTCGGGGAAAATTTATTGGGCAATATATAACAGAAAGCTTGACTGACTTTATTAGTAGGAGATAATATATGCCAAAGGTTTCGGTTTTGTTGACATCGTATAATTATGAGGCGTTTTTAAGGGAAAGCGTTGAGACGGTCCTTTCTCAGACATTTAAAGACCTTGAGCTCATTGTGGTTGACGACTGTTCTGAGGACTCGTCTCTGCAAATCTTAAATTCGTTTGATGACGGGCGCCTGACGGTTATAAGAAACGAAAAAAACATGGGGCAGGAGTATGCCTTCAGCCTCATAAACGAATTGGCGAAGGGTGAATATATCGCCATAGCAGACGCCGATTGCCGCTGGTTGCCTGATAAGTTGGAAAAGCAGGTTGACTTTCTCAATAATCATCCGGATTTCGCCGCCGTCTTTACCAAAGCAAATTTCATTGATGCAAACGGCGACCCCAACACCGGCGAGGAAGCAAAAATTTTTGATTTATTTGATGTGAAAAACAGAAAAAGACAAGAGTGGCTTTGTCGTTTTTTCTATGCCGGCAACTGTTTTTGCAACCCCAGCGTTTTGATAAGACGAGACGCATATAAGTCTTATTACTCGACAGCTCACGGTATGTGGACGCTTCAGGATATGTATAAATGGACCCGTCTGCTCCTTAAAAACGAAGTTTTTGTTATAGACGATAATCTGGTAGATGTAAGACTGCACGGAAACAATATGAGCGGTCCCTTAAGCATAAAGAATTTTATGCGTATGAGCAACGAGTTGTATCAGATATATGAACTCTTCTTCCGCATAAGTAAAGAGGATTTTAAGATCGCTTTTCCTGAACAAGCGGAAAAATATACCGTAAACGGAAAAATCAACACAAAATTTGCTCTTTCAAGAATGATGCTGGCTCTTGAATGTCCTTCGGTAAAGACGCTTGCGCTTAATACGCTTTTCTGTATGCTTAATAATCCGGAAGAGAAAACCGAAATAGCCGGGCTTTACGGTTATGACGATACAAGCTACCGTGATGACGAAACCGAAAATATACCCTATGTGTACAACAGCTTGATGCGTACCGCGAAGCAATACAGCTCAAAAATGTATTTTGATTTCGGTAACGGATATGACGAAGCGAATTCAATCGCCGCGGAATTTTTTCCTGATTTAAACGGTTGTTTTACCTTAAGGTTTTCGGATATTAAAAGCCTTTTCGGCGATAAAAAGATGACGTCGCTCAGATTTGACCCGGCGACAAACTTTGTGCGGATGAAGTTAGACAGCGTAATATGTGACGGTGAAGCTCTCGAGTTCAGACCAAACACGGAAGGCCTTTTTGAACAGTACAGCAATACGGACGGAACGGATGTGTTCTATACCGACGACCCCTCTTATACAATAACGCCTCCGGACAGAAGCGTCTCTGAAATAGAGATATGCGGAACAATAGGTTCCGTATCGCAAAAGGAGGCGTCAGACAAATTGCGCGATGTGATTACAGACCGGCAAACGCGCGAATATGAGCTGACGAAAAGCCTTGAGGAAACACGCGTTGCGCTTACAAATGAACTTGAAAGAACGCGAATTGCCCTTACCGAAGAATTAAACAAAACGCAACTTGATCTTGATATTACCTCAAACGAGCTGCAGCTTGTTCTTAACTCCTTTAGTTGGAAGATAACAAAGCCCGTTCGCGGAGCTAAAAAAATCATCAAAAAATTGCTTCACCGCTAAACAGAAAAACTAAAAACCCGGCAGGACATCAATCCTGCCGGGTAGTTTTTTACAGTAATTCTATTCCGTTTTGTTTGCACCTTTCTATTTCCTCTTCAGGCCATACAGACGCTTGAACCTCGCCTATATGCGCTTTACCGAGCAACAGCATACAAAGCCGCGACTGCCCTATGCCGCCGCCTATTGTAAGCGGCAGCGTACCTTCTAACAGCGCCTTATGGAACGGCAGATTCAGCCGGTCGGTTGCGTTTTCCGCCTCAAGCTGTGAAACAAGAGATTTTTCGTCAACCCTGATTCCCATTGAGGATATTTCAAACGCTGAGTCGGTAACACGGTTGTAAACTATAATATCGCCGTTTAATTCCCAATCGTCATAATCGGGAGCGCGACCGTCATGCTTTTCACCGTTTTTAAGGCGGCCGCCGATTTTTGTGAGGAATATTGCGCCGTATTCCTTTGCCGCCGCTGTTTCCCTCTGTTTAGGCGTTAAATCAGGATATCTCTCCTCAAGCTCATATGTGCTTACAAAGGTAATATTTCTGGGTAAATAATTATCAAGCACCGGATACTTACGCTCTATGTAATCCGCCGTACTCAGTACCGCGGCATATATGCGGCGCACGGTATCCTTTAAATAATTTTCGTTTCTGTCCTCGCGGGATATCACCTTTTCCCAGTCCCACTGGTCAACATACAGCGAATGAATATTATCTACCGCTTCGTCACGACGAATAGCATTCATATCGGCATAAAGACCGGTATGCATATTAAAGCCGTACTTATAAAGCGCCATTCGTTTCCACTTCGCAAGCGAATGCACTATTTCCACCGTTTCGCCGGTCTGTAAAATATCAAAATTGACCGGGCGCTCAACTCCGTTTAAATCGTCGTTGAGTCCGCTGCCTTTCTTTACAAAAAGCGGAGCCGACACGCGGCTTAAATTGAGCGCGTCACAAAGGCACTCCTCAAATTTATGCCTCAGCGATCTTAAAACCGCCTGCGTTTCAAGTATTGTCAGTTTGCTTTTATACATAATATCATCCTTTAATAAATATTGCCGAAGGTTCTCGGATAAAGAATTACATCACGAATGTTTGAAACGCCCGTTACATACATAATTATTCTCTCAAGACCTAATCCGAATCCGCTGTGCGGCACCGAGCCGAACTTGCGCAGAGCAATATAATCGCCGTATTCATCAAGGTTCATCTTGCGCTCACGCATAGCGGCAAGCAGCTTATCGAGGTCTGCCTCTCTCTCACTTCCGCCTATTATCTCACCTACGCCCGGCACTAAAAGGTCGGTAGCGGCAACGGTTTTACCGTCATCATTCTGTTTCATATAGAAAGACTTTATCTCTTTCGGATAGTCGGTCAGAAAAACCGGCTTTTTGCAGATCTCCTCGGAAATATAGCGTTCGTGCTCCGTTGCGAGGTCACAGCCCCAGTAAACAGGGAATTTAAACTCTTTTCCGCTTTGCTCCAGTTTTTCTATCGCCTCGGTATAGCTCATAACGGCAAAATCGTTATCACGAACAGAGGTCAGTTTATCAATCAGTCCCTTTTCAAAATGAGCGTCAAAAAATTTCATCTCTTGAGGACATTTCGATAATACCGAACTGATGATATGCTTAATAAGACCCTGTGCCAATTCCATAATATCGGGAAGCTCGGCAAACGCCACCTCCGGTTCAACATGCCAGAACTCGGCAACATGGCGCTGAGTGTTGCTCTTCTCCGCTCTGAAGGACGGACCGAAGGTGTAAATCTTTCCAAACGCCATAGCGGCAACCTCACCGTCAAGCTGACCTGAAACCGACAGCGCAGCGCGGCGACCGAAGAAATCGGCGGCGTCATATTCGTCCTCCGATTTTATTTCGGGAGCAAAGCCGAGAGTGGTAACTCTGAACATTTCACCGGCACCCTCACAGTCAGACGCGGTGATAAGCGGCGTATGCACATAGGTAAATCTCTTTGATGTAAAGTATTCGTGAATTGCCGCCGATACTACCGAGCGCACTCTGAACACCGCGTTAAAAGTGTTAGTGCGAACGCGAAGCGCAGGAATTGAGCGAAGGTATTCGAGCGTATGCCTCTTTTTTTGAAGCGGATACTCGGGGGGACAGGTACCAAGCACGGTTATCTCTTTTGCGTTTACCTCTACCGAGTCCGCCGCGACAACTGATTTCACAAGTTCGCCTGTAACCTTAAGCGATGTGCCGAGCTTCATAAACTCGGAAATATCATTTATTGTTCTCTTGTCTATTACTATTTGCAAATGCCCCAAAGTAGTACCGTCGTTAAGCTCTAAAAAAGCCATATTTTTAGAATCTCGGGAGGTGCGTACCCAACCGCAAACGGTAACGCTTTTGCCGATAAGCCCCGTATCGGTCATAATCTCATAAATGTCAATATGCTGCATAACAAACCCTCCAACACGGATACCGGACAACAGACATCAGGTATCAGTCATATAATGTTTTTATAAATTTTTACTGCCCGTTATCAGTTTTTCGTCTGATAAAAAGACTGCATCGGACAAAAAATCGCTATTCGCCCTGTTATCAGGACGAATAGCGTTAAATTTCTATTCGCGGTGCCACCCGACTTGCCTATTTGGCCACTCTTACAGCCTAAACTGCTATCGCCTGTAACGGGACGAGCCCGGCGCACCTACTAAAGCTATTCTTTTTCGGATTGCGGCTTTCAAGTGTTATTCACCGTATCCGTGCGGCAGGGTTCTCACTGTCCCCCGCTCACTTTGCGCCGTAAAAACGGTTACTTCTCTTGGTCACTGCCTTTAATTATGCTTGATTATATCACCCGATATAACGGTTGTCAAGTTTTTATTGGGTATTATTTGCGGGCTTGATTAGTTTTTAAGGCTTTGCAGCGGTGCCGGAATTCTTCCGCCGCGTTCAATAAATTTTTTAGGACTGCTTTTAAGGTTGACCGGCATTACCGGGCCCTCGCCTAAAAGACCGCCGAAATTAAGCTCTTCGCCCTCGCGCTTTCCGATCGCCGGTATCACTCTTACGGCGGTGGTTTTGGAATTTACCATTCCTATCGCCGCCTCATCCGCGATAATTGCCGATATGACCTCTGCCGGAGTATCGCCCGGTATTACTATCATATCAAGGCCCACCGAGCAAACAGCGGTCATAGCCTCTAATTTTTCTATTCTGAGGTCACCGGAGCGTGCCGCGGCAATCATTCCCGCGTCCTCCGACACCGGAATAAACGCGCCGGATAGCCCGCCTACCGAGGACGACGCCATTACACCGCCTTTTTTCACAGCGTCGTTAAGCAGTGCCAACGCCGCGGTTGTACCGTGAGCACCGCAAACGCTAAGACCCATTTCTTCAAGTATATGAGCTACCGAATCGCCCACCGCGGGAGTCGGCGCTAAAGACAAATCCACTATTCCGAACGGAACGCCAAGTCTCTTCGACGCCTCGGTTCCGACAAGCTGGCCCATTCTGGTTATCTTAAAAGCGGTGCGCTTGATAACCTCTGCGACCTCGCCTAAATCGCCCTTGCACTTTTTAAGCGCCGAAGCTACAACGCCCGGTCCCGAAACGCCTACATTTATAACGCAATCCGGTTCGCCTACTCCGTGAAAAGCGCCTGCCATAAACGGATTATCCTCAGGCGCGTTGCAGAAAACAACGATTTTGGCGGCGCCTATGCAGTCACGCTCAGCCGTTTTCTGAGAAGCTTTGCGAATCACCTCGCCGGCAAGCCTTACAGCGTCCATATTTATACCCGCCTTTGTAGAACCGATATTAATACTCGCACATACATTCTCGGTAACCGCCAGCGCCTCCGGGATAGACTCGATAAGCTCTCTGTCACCTGCCGCGAAGCCTTTTTGAACCAATGCCGAATAACCGCCTATAAAGTTTACACCCGTGCTTTCGGCGGCGCGCTGAAGCGTTTTCGCGTACTCAACCGGATTGCCTGCTGATACGGCTGCAAGCATTGAAACGGGTGTTACCGAAATTCGCTTATTTATTATAGGTATTCCGTACTCTTTTTCTATCTCTTCACCGACAGCCACCAACCTGCCTGCTTTTCTTGTGATTTTCTCATATATTTTTTCGCATGATTTTTTAATATCGCTGTCAGCACAGTCGAGAAGAGATATCCCCATTGTAATCGTGCGAATATCAAGATTTTCGTGACTTATCATAGTCACGGTTTCCATTATGTCCTTCAAATTTATCATAAACAGACCTCGCTATATCCGGTGCATTGAGTTAAAAATATCCTCATGCATAACACGGACATCCAGCGCCGATTTGCCGCCGAACTCGCGCATTTTATCAGAAAACTCGCCAAAAGAGCAGTTTGCCTTGGATATATCCGCAAGCATAACCATTACAAACATATCGTCAAGCACCGACTGTGTAATATCCATAATATTTACATTACACTCGGCACAAATGGCGCTCGCCGCGGCAATTATTCCGAAGTTGTCTTTTCCGATTATTGTAATTACTGTTTTTTTCATAATCCTTCCTCGATTTCCGCTAAATCTTTTTCCCGTCTTTCATTAAGCAGTATTCCCAAAAGACTTCTTACAATAAAGAATGTAAGACCGCATGCCGCCGCTGATAAAGCAATTATGTAAAAGGGTTTGTACTGCCGCCCCGCCGCCAATGTTATGGCGGTTATTGCAAAGCAGGAAATTGTTGTAACCCGCAAAAGATTTAAGTTTTTGTCACCGAGAATCAAACCTCCAAGCACACTTTTCAGCAACCGTCTCAGGGATATTAGGATAGTCGCCGCGAAAGGTATACACGGATAACAGGTAAGCATAATAGTTGCCGGCAGGGTTTCATCGCCGCCGCGCTCCTCTACATACCAGGTTATCATAAACGGCATAGCAACCGACACCGCAATCAGCACAGCGCCAAACACATAAACCATATAAAGCGAGGCCTTTACCGCCACTTTATACCCCTGCATACAAACACCCCTCGTTTTTTTATTAACATATTATACAACAAACATCTTGAATATTCAAGGGTTTATGGCAAGGCGCGTCACATATAATATTGGCGTCCGCTGTCTGTAATTTTTTAAAACATTCCGAGTTTTATTATTTTTTTGCCCCGCCGCTCCGCCTCGGCGGCAAATCTGGCGGCGCCGCGGCCGTTAGGATCGTCTATATAGGTAATAACATAATCTGATTTTTTTATCATCCAGCGGTTACGGTGTATTATTCTGAATTTCGGCAAAATCAACTCAAGTCTTTCGGGCACCAGGGTATGCTCTTCTATGCTTTTAAGAAAAGGCTCGTTTTCACCCGGTATTTTTGAGAGCACAACCCGATAATCAATATCATATGTCTTCGAAAGCTCCATTAAAACATCTCTGACCTCACCGTCAAAAAAACCATGATTTCCGACATAAAACATATCAACCGAATGATTTTCAATAAGATTGATTACCGCTTTTCTGATTTTTTCTTTGGTTCCCGCCGGCGGATAGGTATGACCGAAAAATGTACAAGTCATATTGCGTTCCTTTCTGACTGTTTTTAGACCGTATTTAGACTGCATTTCGAAGTCTGTTTTACATTATAACACACGATGAACATAAAATAAAGTCATATTATATTTGAAACGAGGTCAAAATATGGCTATAAAACATTTAACCGTACGAATTGACGAAAAAATGTTAAACAAAATTCATGTTGTGGCGGATTATGAAGGCAGGTCGGCAAACAGTCAGATACTTATACTTGTACGCGACTGTATAGAGGAATTTGAAAAAAATCACGGAGAAATCAAGGTTTAATTGCCTCTCTGATAAAGGCAAAGCCCGGATCGGAGCGTGTTATGAATTAAATTTGTTTTTAGAATAAATCTCCTCAGCTTACAGATACTAACGGTACAAATTTGTAAAACAAGGAGATTTTTATATGAAAGCCACAGGAATTGTAAGAAGAATTGACGACTTGGGTCGCGTGGTAATACCCAAAGAAATTCGCCGCACTATGCGTATCAGGGAAGGCGACCCTCTTGAAATTTACACCGGCACGGGCGGAGAGGTAGTATTTAAGAAATACTCACCTATGGGCGAGCTTTCCACCTTCGCGGCGGAATATGCGGACGCGCTGTCCGGCAGTACCAACCTTTCGGTTATTATATGTGACCGTGACCACTGTATTGCGGCGGCGGGAGTTTCTAAAAAGGATGTTATTGACCGCGCGGTGAGCCGCGAGCTTGAAAATATCTGTGAGGAGCGCAAAACCAGAATATGCGAAACGAACGAAACTGTCTACGCCCTTCAAGGCGCCGATTATGAAATATGCATAGCCGTTCCGATAATCTCGGCGGGCGACATTACCGGCTCCGTTGTGTTCTTAAGAAACGATAAGGCGGTTCGTCCGTTTGAAAGCGATATAAAGCTTGCCGGCGTGGCTGCAAAGTTTTTAGGCAATCAGACCGAATAAAATGATTTCCCGTCAACTTATGCTCTTTATAAGTTGACGGGAAACACAAACCGAATATACATAAAAAGGCCTCGCGGCATTGCCGCGAGGCCTTATATTAATTGTACATCGGATTCACCTTATTATTGAATTTTTTTGGGGTTCTAAAAATCAACATATTTATCGCCTCTTAAAAATTCGCTTTGTGGTATTTTCTAATTGTACATCGGACTCACCTTCATAAATTTTCGCTTCAAGTAAAAACTTAACTGTTCTTTGGACTCACCTCTTTCGCTTTTTTCGAAATTCAAGGCTTTCTATCCATTCCTTCATCCGGTCGCCTCTTTCTTTCTGCGTTTATTATACTGCATAATAACTAATTTGTCAAGCAAAAGTTAATAATTTTTGTAAAAATTTTATAAAAAGTGCCGTAACGCCCTTAACGCGGGGGTTTGCAGCAATTTCCTTTTTTTGTTTTTTCTGTGCTATTGACTATTTTTATGCTTTTTGTTAAAATAATAATGCAAAAAGTTCACGGAGGCAACGAAATGATTGAAGAAAAAAACGGTGAATACAACCCCGATCTTATAACCCTCAGCGACGACGACGGCAAGGAGTATAATTTTGAGGTGCTCGACGCTGTCGAAACCGACGAAGCGCGGTACTTGGCTCTTCTTCCCACCTATGACGATCCGCAGAAGTTTCTTGACGATTCCGGCGAGTTGGTCATTGTAAAGGTCGGTGAAGAAAACGGGGAAGAGTACTTTTATGAAATTGAGGATGACGAGGAGTACGAAACAATAGCCGACGCGTTCATAGACCGCCTTGAAAACTTTTTTGAAATTGACGAGGAATAGGCGGTAAATACGCATATAATACTTATGCGGGAAATTGTGATGCTCATCCCGGTGCGGCGTTTCCGTGCCACCCTCCTTTAAGCAAGGGAGGCAGAAAGGAAGTTTTACCATACCATGTCCTGCGCTGTTCGCGAACCGCGCTTTTATAACCCTACAATTGTATTAAAAGGGACTGTTGCTCGGACAGTGGGCTTGCAGACCTCCCGCGGCTGTGCCGATTACGGAAGAAGGGAGCACGAAGCTGTCCGGCTTGTACCCACCTGAATTAAATCAGGTTATCTTTAGCCGCTACGGCAGGGCGGGACAAGACAGATGTCAGATGTCAGACAGCAGACGGCAGATATCAGATAACAGATACGGGCGGATGTTATCCGCCCGTGTTTTTTATTTGAATTTCGTATATAATATTTCCGCCCTGCCGGAAAGGCGAATTTTTACGCCCGGCGGCAAAAGAACGCTGTCGCCTTCCTTGATGTGCATTGTGCCTGTGGGGTACGATGCATCCGCCTCGCCGGAAACCGCTATAATTGAAGAGTATTCTTTTTCCTCGTAAATTCCTACATTCCCGTCTACATTCATAACGCAAACCGAAAACTCATCCGTTTTGCCAATCTCGCGCACCGTACCGAAGGGAAATAGAGTCAAGTCGCCTGTGTTACCGTAGGCGATATTTATTTTTTGAGGATTTACAACCTCCAAAGCGCGATTTAGCTCAAAAGGCCGCGAGCCGTCGCCCGAACGGTTGTAATCGGAAATAATATATTCGCTGTCGCTGTTAATCGAAATTTCGATTGCCGAGATACCGCCGCCCACGGCAAAAACCACGCCGGGAGGAACAAAGAAAACATCGCCCTTTTGCGCGCTTACAAAATTGCACACCGCCGAAAGCGAGCCTCCGAGCATTCTCCGCCTCAGCTCCTCCGACGATACCGCGCGTGAAAAGCCGTAAATCATCTCGGCGCCTTCCGAAGCCTCGATAATATATATAAGTGAAGCCTTGCCGGTGCCCGAGCCGTGCCGTGCGGCATATTCGCTGTCGGGATACACCTTTACGGGAAGGCGCGACCCGGTATTTATAAATTTTATATATATGGGCAACGCCCTTGCCGGAAGACTGTCCGAAAGGCGGCTGAGCACCTCGTTTATACCGTCGCCTTTAAACTCGCCGTTTTTTACGACGCTTTCACCGCTATCCCTGCCGGAAAGCAAATAAATTTCTTTTTCGGTACATTCTCGCCGAATCCTGAAGGTCTTTGACGCCGCTTCTCCCTGAGCGCTATGGCATAAAAGCAACATCGGATACATTTTTTGCCCCCCTCTTTTATTCAATCTCTCTGTTTCATATCATCAATAGGCAGATAAAAGCTATCGATAAACTCGTCTAAAAAAATCTCGGCTTCGGGCAAACGCATTTCCTTAATCGCCTTAAGCGTGGATTTTTTTGCCTCCTCAAACTCGCGGTTGCCGCTTACTGTCTCCTCTATGCACTTTATAAGCGCGGAAATTTTATCCGCCGCCTTTATTATTATTTCACTCTGAGTGTCCGGACTGTAAAGCTTTTTATAATCATCTCTTAAATCTTCGGGAAGCAGAGAAATAAGCTTTTCTCTCGCCACGCCCTCAATATCCTTATAAGCCGATTTTATATCAGCGTTATAATACTTTACGGGAGTTGGCATATCGCCGGTTATTATTTCGCTTGTGTCGTGGAAAAGTGCTGCGGCGGCTATGGCGTTTGCGTCAACACTGCCTCCAAGTCTTCGGTTTTTTATTACCGCAAGAGCGTGCGCGATAACGGCTACTTCCAAGCTGTGCTCGCTTAAATTTTCGTTTCTTGTGTTGCGCATAAGTCCCCAACGGTAAATATTCTTCATCCGCGACAGCATCGCGTAAAAATGACTTTTCATATTGTTTCTCCGATTATTTTTTCTGTCTCTTTATTGAATATTATAACATTTTTTGGTATAATATCAATAAATAAATTAAAAAAGGGGTGCGCCGCGTGTTATTCTCTAAAGAAAAGGTATCGGTGCTCGGAAAACAAAAAGAAAAAGCCGCGTTTACTTTTTTAGTGGCGCTTCTCGCCGCGGCGGCGGTGTTTTTACCTTATATGATACTGTCCGAAGGGTATTTCACCTTTTTCGGAGACTTTAATGTTCAGCAAATCCCTTTTTATAAACTTTGCCATAAGGCCGTAAGAGAGGGTAATGTTTACTGGAGCTTCAACACCGATCTGGGCGCAAATTTTATAGGCTCTTATACTTTTTACCTTTTAGGCAGTCCGTTTTTCTGGCTTACCCTGCCTTTCCCCAACAGCTGGGTGCCGTATTTTATGGGACCTCTGCTTATTTTAAAATTCGCACTTGCCGCGCTTACGGCTTACTTCTATATACGCCGGTTTACCAAGACCCCGCAGGCGGCGTCCTTAGGCGGAATTCTTTACGCCTTCTCCGGATTTTCGGTTTACAATATATTCTTTAATCACTTCCACGAAGCGATTATTGTTTTTCCTCTTCTGCTTTTAAGCCTTGAATTACTGCTTACCGAGAAACGCAGAGGCGTCTTTGCGGTTTGTGTGGCGCTTGCCGCCGCGGTCAACTACTTTTTCTTTTTCGGTATGGTGGTGTTCTCGGTAATATACTTTTTTGTCAGGGTATTCTCGGGGTGTATAAAGCTTAAAACGTCCTCGTTTTTTGCCCTGTTGTTTGAAGCGGCGGTTGGTTTTTGCTCGTCTGCTGTCATAATAATCCCCTCCGTCCTTGCGATACTCGGCAATGGCAGAATAACCGATTTTCTTATAGGCTGGAGCGGTATCGTATATGGCAAGGAAAGCATTTACCCGAATATCCTCGAGTGCTTTTTCTTCCCGCCCGACCTGCCTGCAAGACCGGTCTTTTTCCCGGAAGCAAATGTAAAGTGGTCGTCGCTCGGCGGCTGGTTGCCGCTATACAGTATGACCGGCGTTTTCGCCTTTTTTAAAACCCGGAAGAATCATTGGCTTAAAAGAGTTGTGGGCATTTGTATATTTATGGCTATGGTTCCTGTTCTCAACAGCGCGTTTTACGCCTTTAACACCTCATACTATGCGCGGTGGTTTTATATGCCGATACTGCTTATGTGCCTTATGACCGCCGTTATGTGTGAGGACAGCGGCGCAAATATGTCCTACGGCATTTCCTGGACTCTCGGTATAACCGCAGCCACCGCCCTTGTAATCGGTTTCTTTCCGCAGAAAAAAGACGGAAAAATCATATTTGGTCTTTTTACAAACCCACAACAGGCAACATATATAGCCCGCTTTGCCTCAAGCTGTGCGATAGCCATACTTTCCTTAATAATTCTCGCCATGCTTTTAAGGCTCAGGCGCAAAAGCGTTAAACGGTTTTTAAACGCTTCATTAGCTTGCGTGCTTATCATTTCGATACTCTACGCGAATGTTTTTGTAGCAACCGGCCGTTCTCACTCCTACGAAATTAAAGAGGTTATGATTGACCACCTGATTGAAGGCGAAGTCGATTTGCCGAAAAGCGGAGATTTCAGGATTGATGTGTATGACGGCGTGGATAATACCGCTATGTATTTGGGTTTCCCGTCAATAAACGCATTTCATTCGGTAGTACCAAGCTCAATTACGGATTTTTATGAATTTATGGATATTGAACGCAGCGTGGCAAGCCGTCCGGGCACCGAATACCCGGCTCTCCGCTCACTCTTATCGGTAAAATATCTGCTTGCGGACGCTACGCTCCGGAAGTTTTCCGACAGTCAGGGCAATACCAAAATGCCCGGTTATAAATACCTTAAATCGGACGGCGGTTATCATATTTTTGAAAATCAAAATTTTGTAGGCTATGGATTTTCGTATGACTATTATATGACCCGTGAGTACGCCGAAGATTTCACCGGTGAATTGCGCTCCCGGCTTATGCTCAAGGCAATACTGCTCGACAAAAAGCAGATAAAGAAATACGGCGATATTCTCGAAAACATTGAAAGCACCGGATACCGTGTCTTTGACGATGATGACCTCTCGGCGGACGCGCAGGCACTCGGCGCGTCCTGCGCCGACCGCTTTACCCCCGACCGGCACGGCTTTTCCTGCACGGTAGCCCGAAACAAAAAGTCGCTTGTTTTCTTCTCTGTTCCCTATGATAAAGGGTGGTCCGCCACGGTAGACGGCAAGCCGGTGGAAATAGAGAAGGTCAATATAGGCTTTATGGCTGTTCCGGTGGACGCCGGAACCAGCGTGATAAGATTTGCCTACAAAACCCCGGGCCTTGACGCGGGCATCTGTGTAAGTCTTATATCAATTATAATATTCCTCATATACTTCATAGTCTGCGGCATTTACAGCAACCGGCACAAAACCGATGTCTGCTATCCCGAGGGCGAAAAGCTGTTGAACCGTTGGAAAACCGAAAACATAGCCGAAACGGTAGGAGAAAACTTAGAGCTTAACGATTTGCCCGGCGATATTTCCTTGCTCGATAAACTGGATATCGATGTTAATACTATCAGAAAACCGCCCGAAAATACGGACGGAGGATTTGATATAAACTTAAACGCGTTTGACGATTCAGATGACAGATGACAGACATCAGACAGCATATGCCCGGCAAGGATAACCTTGCCGGGTCGAACTGTTATAGGTCTGTTATAAAACGCACAAATCAATCCTCGTCAACTTATAACCTGTTATAAGCTGACGAGATGCGGGTTTGTTATTTCGGTTCGTCGCTCCCGCAAACAAAACCTTGTGTTTTGCAGGAGCAGATAGGTGTCCTCCTATATGATTCGCGTTAAAGCCGCAAATCAGATGTCATACGGCAGATATTATATAGTGCGCCGCAGGCGTTCATATTGTCTGAAATCTGTCATCTCAGCTTACCTTTAAAAAACGAATTAAGAATTCCTTTGCACTCGTCTTCCTTTATTCCGCCAAAGACGGTGATTTTTTTATCCGACAGCGCATTGATATCGGCCCGACTGCATACGAACCCCCGTTCGGTATCATACGCGCCGAACACAACTTCGCCTATTCTTGCGGCGGCGATAGCGCCCGTACACATCAAACAAGGCTCTAAAGTGACATATATACTGCAGTCATCAAGCCGCCAGTCACCCAAAAACCGGTTTGCCGCCTCTATCGCCTCTGTCTCGGCGTGGGATAGCGCCCTGCCGGTCGCCTCACGGCGGTTATAGCCCTCGCCTATAACCTTTCCGCCCTTTACAATAACGGCGCCAACCGGCACCTCGCCCTCTTTTTCGGCACGCCTTGCAAGCTTAACAGCGTGCACCATAAAGCGGCTGTCCATTATTCGTCAGCGCCCTCTTTTGTTTCCTCCGCGGACTCCTTATCCGCCGTATTTTCACCACTGTTCCCTTTAGACGCGACATAGAGGAATATGCCGCCGAGCGAACAACAAATAAAGGTTAAAACGGTGAAAACTGCCGCCTGTGTATTACCCTTGTCTCTAAAAGCGCCGAAATAGCATATTGCCGACACGATTTTCGCCGCCGCCGATACGATAAGCGTAATTATCAGCGCAGCTATATAGTATCCTATCGGGAAGCTTACAAGCGCGGTAAGGTCTATGGCGCTTCCCTCGATGTTCTCCGCCGCGAAAAGCAGACTCGCCGCGCCGCGCGTAAGAAGAGCGGCAGATATAACGCAAAGGATAAACTTAGCCGCAAACAAAGAGGGCAGAAGGCAGGCAAAAATCTTTTTAATCTTCTCGCTGCCGCCTACCATTTTGCCGAGCGTATAATAGCGCAAAAGCGGCAGGTAGGCGTACCACTCTTTTTCCTCGCCTCTCTTTTTGGCAATTCTTGCAAGCCCTGTTCCGAAAAGGCAGTAAAGCAGTATTCCTACAGCGGCGGTAATAATTATACCGACCGCACTGCAAACGATAAACGATGTGATTCTGCCGGGGGTAAATCCATAGTTTTCAAGTCTCAACATAATAATTCTCCTTAAAATTATTCTACAATGTACATAATTGCTCTGAATAAAAAGAGCATAACAAAAATTATAAAGGCGGGGGAAAAGAAGAAATAAACATATACTTTTTTAGTAGTATTGGCGGTATCTGCACGCTTAAGGGTAAATTCATCGCCGCGCTTTAAGTAGGCGACGCCTAAAACCGAAAGAGTAAGCGCCAGCATAACATATACCGTATAAATTATATTCCTGAGTACAGAGGGTACGAATGTCATATAGTTTGACAAAACGGCGATAAAATTGTTTGCCGCGTGAATAGCCATACATATAACAAGCGAATCGGTTTTTGCCCGTACAAATCCGAGCGCCAGCCCCACAAGAAAGGCAAACGGCATTTGTTCGAAGTTTCCGTGAAGTACTCCAAAAGCCGCCGCGCTCGCAAAAATCGCAAAAGCCTCTCCGAACGGCTTTAACATACCGAATACTATTCCCCTGAACGCGAATTCCTCAACAAGCGCCGGAACAACGGCTGTTGAGAGAACGACCAGCAGAAATCCGAAAACACCCTGAGGGTACTCGCTCTCCGGCACGGAAAAGTCTATTCCGAAGCTTTCAAATATTCTGCCGGCAAAGCTTACCGCTATATTTGCAAAGGCGCAAAACCCGAGTCCGAACAGGAAATATACAAAACTGTTGTCTCCTTCCGGCTTTTTAAGCGCGGTTATTTTTGATATATCGGCTTCGGCGATTTTAGCACACACTATAAACGGTACGGTCAAAAGGAAGAGCGAAAGTCCCGCCTGCAAGACCTGTAAAACCGCCGGTTCATTAAACGCCTCTATTATTTTTTCCCGGGCAAATCCCAGCTTCTGTCCCGAAAACAGGAGTATTTCTCCCCAGAACCGGGTGACAAGAAAGAACAGTATTCCGGGAACCGCTATCACCCGGGCGGCGCGGTATATTGCACGCTTTTCATTTTGCCCGGCTATATAACCATTGTCGTAATAATTATCCATTTTTATTCCTCAGCGGCATTTTCACCATCATCCGACACTTCCGGCTCTACGATTCCCGAATCCGCGTCGGCAGCTTCGGGAGCGTCGTTTACCTCTTCCTCATCGTGCTCGGCTTTGGCGACAGAAAGTATCCTCTCGCCCTCGGCTACACGCATAACTCTTACACCCTTCGCCGGACGGGCAAATTCGGAAATATCGCCCGCGTATATCCTTATTATTATGCCGTTTGAGGCTATCATTATAATATCCTCATCCTTTTCTACAGGCAATACCGCGGCAACCTTGCCGTATTTATCGGTGCGGTAATTGATAAGTCCTTTACCGCCGCGTGACTGCAAACGGTAATTCTGTATATGACTTATTCTGCCATAGCCGGTCTCGGTTACGGTGAGAATTCTCGTATCTTCCTTACAAAGCGCCATATCCACTACCAAATCGTCCTCGCTCATCTTAAGCGCTCTGACGCCTCGCGCCGTTCTGCCCATCGAGCGAACCTGACCTTCATTAAATTTGATTGCCTTGCCGTTTCTTGTTGCGACAAGCAGATTATCGCTGCCGTCGGTCATACGAACAAGCGCCAGCTCGTCGCCCTCGTCAATCGAAATCGCAATTATTCCGTTCCGCCTTGTATGCTTAAAGTCTGAAAGTCTGGTTCTCTTTACTATGCCTTTCTTTGTTATCATACAGATATAGCGTTCCTCTTCGTCCTCCGCCGTAACCGGAATAATAACCCTTATCTTCTCATCGGGCATAAGCGGAATAACATTTATAAGATTCATACCCTTCGCCGTGCGTGAGCTTTCGGGAATCTCATACGCCTTTATCCTGTAAACGCGCCCTAAGTTGCTGAACAGCATTATCCTGTCGTGCGATGAGCATACAAACATATTCTCTACGCTGTCCTCTTCGCGCGTAGTCATACCTGTAATGCCCCTGCCGCCTCTGTGCTGTACATTATAAGTGTCAGCCGGTAAGCGTTTTATGTAACCCGCCGTAGACTTGGTTATTACACATTCCTCCTCCGGTATCAAATCCTCTATATCAACTTCGCCGGCGACATCGGAAATTTCCGTTCTGCGCGTATCGGCATATTTGTCGCGAAGATTAAGCGCGTCAGTCTTAACAATATCAAGAATTTTTGAATGGTCGGCGAGTATGGCGTCACACTCTTTGATAAATGCGTGTTTTTCGTCAAGCTCATCGAGAATTTTTTGCTTTTCCATACCTGCGAGACGACCGAGAGGCATCTGTACTATCGCGGTGGTCTGAATATCGTCAAGCCCGAATCTATCGGACAGAGCGGCTTTACTCTCGGGTATGGTTTTTGAATTTCTGATTATCTTTATTACTTCGTCAATGTAATCAAGCGCAACCTTTAAGCCTTCAAGTATATGCGCTCTCTCAGCCGCTTTATTCCTATCGAATATAGTTCTGCGTCGTATTATATCACACTGAAAGTCAATGCTGTTCTGAAGCATTTCTTTGAGCGTTAACACCTGCGGCTTACCGCCTACAATCGCCAGGAGAATAGCGCCGAAGGTGGTCTGGAGGGAAGTGTAGGAATAGAGCTTGTTGAGCACCACCTGAGCGTTTGCATCACGCTTTATGTCAACTACAATTCTTATGCCGCCGTCACGCTTTGACGAATAATCGACAACATCGTCAATACCCTCGATTTTCTTATCGTTCGCCAGATCGTAGATATGTTTTACAAGGTCTTTTTTGCGTACCTTATAAGGAAGCTCGGTTATAACTATTCTGAATTTGCCGTTCCTTGTCTCCTCTATCTCGGCTTTTCCGCGTACTACTATTCTTCCTCTGCCGGTAGCATATGCAGCCCGTATACCGCTTCTGCCCATAATTATTCCGCCGGTGGGGAAATCCGGTCCCTTAATGTAAGAGCAGAGCTCCGGCATATCGGCTTCGGGATTGTCAATAAGACAACACATGGCGTCTATCACTTCGCCCAAATTATGAGGCGGTATCTCGGTAGCCATACCAACGGCAATACCCGAAGAGCCGTTTACAAGAAGCTGTGGAAAGCGAACCGGCAAAACCTCCGGCTCCTTTAAGCGGTCATCGTAGTTAGGGAGCATATCGACGGTATCTTTTTCAATATCGTCAAGCATATGGAGAGAGAGTCTGTTCATTCGTGACTCGGTATAACGGTATGCCGCCGGCGGGTATCCGTCAATATTACCGAAGTTACCGTGGCCGTCTATAAGCGGATAACGGAGAGAAAAGTCCTGCGCCATACGAACCATTGCGTCATACACGCTTGCGTCACCGTGCGGATGATACTGACCGAGTACCGCGCCTACGGTATCAGCACATTTTCTGTATGCTTTATCGGGAGTCAATCCCTTTTCATACATAGTATAAAGTATTCTGCGGTGAACGGGTTTAAGACCGTCGCGCACATCGGGTATGGCACGGCCTACAAGCACCGACATAGAATATTGCAGCATACTCTGCTTTACTTCGTCTGTAATCTCGACAGGAACAATATTCGTTTGCTCGCTTTCGGGCCAATATACATTTTCTTGTTTAGCCATTTCTTTACTCCTTATATATCCAAATCGGTAGCGTAAATTGCGTTCTCTTCAATAAATCTCCGGCGCGGTTCGACCTCTTCACCCATAAGTATAGTGAATGTTTCGTCCGCAAGAGCCGCGTCAGCCATAGTAACTCTGAGCATTGTACGGCTTTCGGGGTCAAGCGTGGTTTCCCATAGCTGTTCGGGGTTCATCTCACCAAGACCTTTATACCGTTGAACATCAGCGTTGCCGCCGAGCTTTTCTATGTATTCGGTTTTTTCTTCATCGGTAAACGCGTCAAAGTGCTGTTTGCCCTTTGAAACTCTGTAAAGCGGCGGTTGAGCAAGGTATATATGACCGGTTTCTATCAGTTCCGGCATATAGCGGAAGAAAAATGTCAGCAGAAGCGTTCTGATATGCGAACCGTCTACATCGGCATCCGCCATAATTACAACCTTATCGTAACGCAGCTTGCTTATATCAAAGTTTTCGGCAATGCCTGTGCCGAGCGCCACTATAACCGGGGTAAGCTTATCGTTACCGTACACCTTGTCCGCCCGCGCCTTTTCAACATTGAGCATTTTTCCCCAAAGCGGCAAAATAGCCTGATATGTAGAATTTCTGCCCTCTACCGCGCTGCCTCCCGCCGAATCTCCCTCGACGATAAATATTTCAGTCTTGCTAGGGTCGCTTGAAATACAGTCTGTAAGTTTCTCCGGCATCCGCGCCTTAGAACCTATCCCCGATTTGCTTCGCTGTAAATCGCGCGCTTTTTGAGCGGCCTCACGGGCGTTTGAAGAGGCTATCGACTTATCCAGTATAATTTTAGCTTCCGCAGGATGATCTTCTAAATAGTGGTACATTTTATCAGCAACAATATTATTGACAAGCGTACCGATAGCGGTATTACCGAGCTTTGCTTTAGTTTGCGATTCAAACTGCGCGTCGGTCAGCTTAACGCTTACAACCGCCACAAGGCCCTCGTTTATATCGTCGCCTTTTAGGTTGTTGTCGCCGTCCTTTAAAAATTTAAACGCTCTGCCGTACTTATTTACAACACGGGCAAGGCTTGTTTTAAACGCGGACTCGTGCGTGCCTCCGTCCGCTGTGTGAATGGTATTTGCAAAGGAAAGAATTTTAGCGTCATACCCGGTACTCCAGAGCAGAGCAATTTCGGCGGTGGAATCTTTACCGTCACCCGAAAGATATATTACCTCGCTGTTAAGTCTGTCCTTCCGGCTCTTTTCAAGTATGTACTCAACATAAGATTTAATTCCGCCTTCAAAGCAGAGATCGTCCTCCCTGTCAGGCGTTTCGGTATCGGTGCGCAAATCCTTTAAAACTATTCTTATTCCCGCGTTAAGAAACGCCTGCTCGCGGAGCCTTGTCAGCAGTGTTTCGTAATCATAATGAGTAGTATCAGTAAAAATCGAGGGATCGGGCTTAAAGGACACGGTGGTTCCGGTTTCTTCGGTATCCCCTATTACCTTAAGGTCGTCTACCACATTTCCCTTTTCGTAACGCTGATGATAAATATGTTTTCCGTCACGAACCTCAACCTCAAGCCATAATGACAGCGCGTTTACAACCGAAGCTCCGACGCCGTGCAATCCGCCGGACACTTTATATCCGCTGCCGCCGAATTTGCCGCCCGCGTGAAGAATTGTAAAAACGACGCTTACCGTCGGCATATTTTTTTGGGGATGCATACCTACCGGTATTCCGCGACCGTTATCCGTCACTCTTACCACGCCGTCATCCAAAAGCTCTACGAGGATCTTATTGCAATAACCTGCCAGCGCCTCATCTATAGAGTTGTCCACTATTTCATAAACCAAATGGTGGAGACCCCGCTCTCCGGTGGAACCGATATACATTCCCGGTCGTTTTCTTACCGCTTCGAGTCCCTCCAAAACCTGTATTGAGCTTTCGTTATAAGCTTCCATTACCGGTAAAGATGTTTGCTCACTCATTTTTTTATCTCGCCTTTCTTTTAGTAGCCGTTTTTATATGTTTTTATATATCATTTTTCTTTTGCACAGAGTTAAAGTGGAAAGCTGTGAGAGGTATATCTTGTTTTCCCCTCTTTTTTTGCTTGTTACAACAAAAGATTTCGGCAATTCATTTGAAGTAACTATTACATTTTTGTTTTTTTCCGCTTTGTTTAAAAACTTTCTCGTTCTTGCAGAAACAGTAGTATTATCCAAATCAAATATTCCTACTATTTCTTTTGTCTTTATTACGGTGTTATTTCCTAAGTGTATATACATCAGACAACGCCGCCGTTCTTTACATTAAATATTATTCCTCCTGAAAGCCTCTCAACATTTGAGGGGTCGCAACAGGTTATAAAGGTTTGCCATTCTCTTACATGATTTAATATATATTTCTGCCTTTTTTCATCAAGCTCACTCATAACATCATCCAAAAGGCACACCGGGTATTCACCCGATAACTCATATATAACATTAAGACTTGCCAGCTTTAGAGAAATAGCAACGCTTCGTTTTTGCCCTTGAGAACCGTAATTTTTAGCCGAAACACCGTTTATAAAAAACTCTATATCGTCCCTGTGAGGGCCAACTGAGGTAAAACCAAGCAGGGAATCTTCTTTTCTTAAATATTTAAGCCTTTCAAGAAGCATACTACTTTCTTCGTTTGCGACATACAAGGACTTTATTTTTTCCTTCTCTCCCGAAAGACCCCAAAATATATCGGGCAGATGAGAATTTATTTTTTCTAAAAATTTCTTGCGATAATCAATTATTTTTTCACCGCTTGCCGCTATTTTTTCCTCAAAAGAATCTAAAAGTATTGAAACAGACGGGTCATATTTAAATTCCTTAATTATTCGGTTACGCTGCAAAACAGACCTGTTATACTCCTTTAAAAAAGATATATAACCGGGATAAAGCTGTCCTATTGAAATATCAAGAAACCGTCGTCTTTTATCAGGCCCACCGTCTATTAAAGCTATGTCGGAAGGAGAAAATACAACTTCTCTTAAAACTCCGGCATACTCTCCGCTTGTCTTTATGCTGTTTGAATCTAAATAACAAGTTTTTTTATCACTTACTTCTATTCTCGCGTTGTGTTCCGTTCCTCCGGAAATGAAAATTATTTCAATATAACCTTTTTTTTGCCCAAAGCGGAGAAATTCACCGTCTTTCGCACCTCTGAAGCTTTTAGCTCCGCAAAAAAGCCAAAGCGCCTCTATAATATTTGTTTTTCCCTGCGCGTTTTCACCGCTTATTACATTCATTTTTTCATCAAATGAAAGCTCTGCGTTTTCGATGTTGCGAAAGTTTTTTATTTTTATATTTTTAATAAGCATTTTTTATAAAAAGAGTCTTTTTTTCAAACTCGGCAATGTCTCCGTTTTTCAGTTTTTTACCTCTCATATAACAAACTTCTCCGTTTACTTTTACTTCTCCGTTTTGAATAACTATTTTAGCGTGACCGCCGGTAGAAACATAACCGGCTTTTTTAAGCGCACTGTCAAGTTTAATATATTCGCTTTTAATAAGGATAATATCCGACATTATTTTAACCTCAAAGGCATTATAAGATATAAGAATTTTTCACTTTTTTCTTCTTCAGGCATTATAGTAACCGCTGCTGAGGGCCCGTTAAATTTAATATTTATATTTTCTTCGTCACACGCTTTTAATGCCTCAAGCAGATATCTGCTGTTAAGACCTATTTCAAAAGAACTTCCTTCAAAATCTATTTTAAAGTTTTCTTTTGCTCTTCCTATTGATGTGGCACAACTGAGTGTTGCTTCCTTTTCATCAAGCAAAAGGCGTAAAGGAGTAGAAAAAGCGTCATTTATAAGAAGAGATACTCTTTCTACAGAATCTAATAAATCATTTTTATTTATTTTCAGAGATTGCTTGAATGTTTCAGGCAAAACCTTTTTATAATCAACATATTCTCCGTCAAAAAGACGGGCTATAAAAACATATTCTCCTATAACAAAAGAAATAAGACGGCTACCGATTTTTATTTTTACTTCTTCCTGATATTCTTCCGCAAGCTTTATTACTTCACTTATTGCTTTTCCTGAAACTACAAAATTAACATTTTTTTCTATTTCGGTTTTTTCTTTTCTTATTGCTAATCTGTATCCGTCAATAGCTACAAACTGTAAAATTCCGTTTTCAATCGAAATATTAAGTCCTGTATAAATAGGTCTGCTCCCCTCTATTTGTGAAACGGCAAAAATAGTTCCTTTTACCATTTCACAAAGAACATTTGAATTCATTATTATATCGGAGCCTTCGTTTACGGTCGGCATTTCCGGAAAATCCGAAGCTTCCATTCCCATAATATCAAATACGGTTTCTCCGCTTTTTATATAACACATAAGTTTTTCATTTGTTTCTATTTCTATCTGTGAACCTCCCATTCTCCTTAAAATATCACAAAGAAGGCGGGCTTTAATAACTATTTCTCCTTCTTCTTTACATTCACAGAAAATTTCTTTTTTCATACCCATTTCAAGATTATAAGCAGTGAGTGTTACCTCTCCCTCTTTAGCCGATAAGAGTATACCCTCAAGAACCGGCATAGTACTTTTTACTCCTACCACTCTTAAAAGTTTTAAAACAGCTTCTAAAAAGGAATCCTTACTTACGGTGAATTTCATTTTTTTTCCTCCGTTTGTTTTTTTTATTAAAAAAAATATATTGTTTTTTTAACAGTAATATTAAATACGGTTAAAAGTGTTGAAAAATATACTTTTTCTTTATTAAAACTGCATTTTTTATGTTAATGAAATTTTTTATAAAAAGTGTATTAAAGTTTTAAAAAAATTTAAAAAGTTAAAATTGTTGAAAAAACAAAAATAATTAAAGTTAAATTGTTAATAACTTTCCCGTTGAAGATTTTTAATAATATCGTCTACAAGTTCTTTTTCATATGGCTTGTCCTTTAAAAATTCTTCCACCCTGTTATAGTTGTATAAAACGGTAGTATGATCTCTTCCGAACTTTTCACCAATTGCTTTATAAGAAAGCTCTGTTGTTTCTCTGGCTATGTACATTGCAACCTGACGGGCCAAAGCAAGCTTGGCGGTTTTTTTGTTTGACACAATATCACTTTCTGAAATATTATAGGAACGGGCTACCTCCGCTATAATTTTTTCAACGGTTATAGGTTCGGGTTTTGTATCTTCTATTACATCTTTTATAAAATTCTGAGCTATTGCAACAGAAGGAATCTTTTTTTGAATTGAAATGTATGCCTGGAGCTTTTTAACAACCCCTTCAAGCTGCCTTGTATTACTTTTAATTTTATCGGCAATATAATAAACAATATTTTCATCAAGAGAAATACTGCACTGCTCCGCTTTTTTCTTTATAATTCCCACCCTTGTTTCGAAATCGGGAGAAGATATATCTGCAAAAAGACCTGCGGAAAGTCTGGACCTTATTCTGTCATCAAGAGTTTTAATTTCTTTTAAAGGTCTGTCGAGGGTTACAACAATCTGTTTATTATTTTGATAAAGGGTGTTAAAAGTATTAAAAAATTCTTCCTGCGTTTGCTCTTTACCGGCAATAAAATGAATATCGTCTATAAGAAGAACATCAACATTTCTGAATTTGTTACGAAAATCATCTATAGTTCCCATGCCGAGTTTTCCTTCGTGCAAAGATTTTATAAGTTGATTTGTAAAATCTTCACATCTTGTGTATTCGACCGTTTTATGTGGAAAATTGCGTTTTATATGATTTTTTATTGCTAAAAGCAAATGTGTTTTACCTACACCCGAAGGACCGTAAATAACCAAAGGATTGTAAATAATATTCGGGTTATCCGCAACGGCAAGACTTGCCGCGTGAGCAAATTCATTTGATGGACCTACTACAAAATTATCAAAGTTAAAAAATGATTCAAAAGTGAGCCCTTCGCTTTCTTGCTCGGCTTTTTTTATTTTTTCCTCATCCTCTCCCACTATAAATACCGGTTTTATAGGAATACCCAAAACCGTTTTGATTGAGGACTCAATAATGTCTTTATAAAGGTTTTCAACCGTTGTTTTAAGATATTCCGATTCGGTTGAAAAAACAAATTCATTACTGTCAAAACTAACGGGGGTTAAAAATTTAAAAAAAGTATCAAACGCAACTTCGGACACTGTTTTTTTGCACTCTTCACATACCGCGTTCCAGACATCGTTTATCGAGTTTATTCCCATTTCTATCCCACCTCTAAAATAAAATATTATATT
>JAFZUV010000016.1 GCA_017618135.1 Clostridia bacterium | reverse complement strand
GAAAGCATTTCCGCTTTTATATGAAATAGAAGAGTTAGAGTTCACCGTCCAGCACAGTAATAACACCGCAAAGATTTTAGTGGCACTTTTATTTCTTTTAATTATACGCACCTTTGAATTGCTACACGAAATGAAAGAGGAATTTTTACTTTCCGTAGATTTAAGACACGAAGTAAAAGACTTAAAGCAGTATATAAGCGACTATCACTTTATGAGAAACAACAGTATTGAAACAATGGAAGACTTATATAAAGACATTGAAAGCACCAAGACAGAAATAGCAAGACTCGAAAAACAGCGTAGTAACATTGACAACAAGCGTCGTCGGGCAAAAACACCCGGCGACATTCAGTTCTATAAAGACAAACGCAAAGAACTAACAAAGCAAATTACACCCCTGCGAAAGAGATTAAAGCAAGCGGAAAAGATTTGGGATAAATCGCCGCATCTGTTAGAACTCGTAAAGCAGGAACAATCGCTTGAAATTAGGGCGAAACAAAAAATAAAAAATAGAGAATGGAGTAGATAATTATATGAAAAAAGAAACAAATAAATCTGCCGTAAAGACGGTAAATAAAAAATCAACACCGGAGGAAGTAAGTGATTTCCTCGATTTGGCAATGGCAAAGGAACCGGCTGAAAAGAAACAAAAGCCGAAACTGGCAAATATTAAACTTGAGAAGTTGCATCCGTTTGAAGGTCATCCGTATAAAGTGATAGATGATGAATCAATGGAGGAACTGAAAGCAAGTATTGCAGAGAAAGGACTGTTAAACAGAATAATCGTCCGACCGATTGAAAACACAGATGAATACGAAATAATATCCGGTCACCGCAGAGTCCACGCCGCCGAACTTCTTGAAATGAAAGAAGTGCCGGCGGTTATTCATTTCATCGACAGAGATGAGGCAATCGTTTTAATGGTTGATTCAAACTGTCAGCGCGACAGCGTATCGCCTGTTGAGAAAGGTAAAGCGTATAAGATGAAGTTTGATGCACTTTCACATCAAGGGAAAGCAACTTCGGACCAAGTTGGCCCGAAGTTGACCGTAGAAAAAATATCTGATGATGACAGTCCTTCACAAGTTAAAAGGCTTATCCGCCTGACTTATCTAACCCCTGAACTTCAAGAGTATGTTGACGAGGGCAAAATGAAAGTATCTCCGGCAGTAGAGATTTCTTTCCTTGACGAAGAACGACAGCGGGATATTGTGGACTGCATTGAAGAAACCGATATATTCCCCTCCCACGCACAGACAAGGCGAATGAGGCAGTTAGACACCGAAGGCAAACTTGACTATGAATCTATAAAGGAAATTATGTCGGAGCTAAAACCTAATCAGGTGGAAAAAATTAAGATACCGATAGACTGTATAAGGCAGTATGTTCCGAGGGGTGCCACTCCCAAAGATATGGAAGAACTGCTTATCCGTCTTGCAAAAGAAAACTACCAGCGTCAATGCCGTATGCGCGATGACGGTGCGAGATAAGGGGGATAGTATATGAGTAATTGGATAATAGGTTTTGGGAGTGATGATCACGAGTATGTTATTAACGGTGTAAAGTATATTGTCGGTTCCAAGTTTCAAAAGGCAAATCTTAAAGAACCGGCTGAAAACACTTTGCTTTCAAGCCATATAGAAAAGTATCTTACAAACGATTTCGCAGATTTGACAGCGAATATTAGCACAAATAAAATTAGCAATGAATATGTATGTTCGGCTGCCGGAAAGGAGAACACATGCAGTCGAAAAATCAAAAACTAAATAAAATAACAGGTATAACTGCGTTATACTGCCGTCTTTCCCGTGATGACGGTGCGGAATGTGAGAGCAACTCCATTGCCAATCAAAAGCGGATGCTTGAAAAGAAAGCAAAGGAATACGGGCTGAAAAACACAAGGTGTTATGTTGATGACGGATATACGGGGACAAATTTCAATCGTCCCGGCTTTCAGCAGATGCTGGACGACATTGAGTCAGGATATATTACAACTGTTATGGTAAAAGACCTGTCTCGGCTTGGAAGATATGCACCTACAGTCGGTATGTATATGGATAGCTATTTCCCCGAACACGATGTTCGTTTTATTGCCGTAAATGACCTTGTTGACAGTGATGAAGGTGAAAACGAAATTGCACCGTTCAAGAATGTTATGAACGAAATGTATGCACGTGACATCAGCAAGAAGGTACGCTCCGCGCACCGCATACGCGGAAACTGCGGAGAGCCGCTCGGTCAGCCGCCTTACGGGTATATCAAAGACCCGCTTAATAAAAAGAAATGGATTATAGAACCCGGCGCGGCTGAGATTGTCCGTGAGATATTTAGGATGTGCATTGAGGGCAAAGGCAACGAAACCATAGCCCGTATTCTTTCAGAGCGTAAGGTTCTTGCACCAACAGCATATTGGTTTGATAGGGGAATCAAACGCGGCGGCAAGAAAGTTCCTAAAGAGCCGTGGAAATGGAAGTGCGAGAGCATCAAAAAAATATTGTCAAATCAAGAATACTGTGGTGACGTTATCAACTTTAAGACCTACTCAAAGAACTTCCGTAACAAAAAGCGGATAGACAACCCGCAGGAAAACTGGGTAATCTTCAAAGATGTTCATGAACCGATTATAGACAGAGCGGTGTTTGAGCGTGTGCAGGAAATGAAGGCAAAAACAAAACGCCGTGCTCCAAAGAACAACGGCGGCGAAAAACATCTGCTTTCGGATTATCTTTACTGCGGAGATTGTCACAAAAAGCTTTGGTATCACACGAATACGATCAATAAAGATATCCATTTCTTTTCGTGTTCTAACTACGCCAAGGATTATCGTGGCACTTGCAAAACCCGGCACTATATCCGTGCGGACGCTATTGAACAGGTGGTTATGTTAGAAATACGCCGTCTGGCAGAGTTTTTAAGAGATTACGAAAACACCTTTGTAAAAATACTGACGGAAAAAACAAACGGTGATATTCTAACACAACAGAAATGCTTGCAGGATGAGATTGACAAAGCCGTTGCACGAAACGACAAGGTTTCCGGCTTGTACGAGAAACTCTACGAGGATCACGCTGAAAACAAGGTTTCGGAAGAATGGTTTATGCACATGTCGCATAAATACGAAACAGAGCGGCTTGAGCTGAAAAACAAGATCAGCCGTTTCCGTAAGGAACTTGCCGAAGCCGACTCACTTAAAATCGGTCAACAGTCATTTGTGGGTGCAGTTCGAAAGTTCCTTAAAGTGCAGAAATTAACCCGACCGTTGCTTCAAGAACTTATCGACCATATTGATGTTTATGAAACAGAAGGTGTAGGCAAAAGCAGAACACAGAGGATAGCAATTTACTATCGCTTTGTCGGGTATATTGAATTGCCTGAAATGCCGAATCAAAGGCGTAATCTTAGAGCAGACACACGCCAAGGTGTATCCGTCGAATATGTCCCGCGCGTTGCTTCGGCGTAAACAAAAAGGAGCAGGTTCCTTAAAAACCTGCTTCGTACATAAATTAATCGAGTACCCATAACTCAAGTCCGTTATAGGTACTCGATATGGTCGAGGTGACAGGACTTGAACCTGCGGCCTCTGCGTCCCGAACGCAGCGCTCTACCAAACTGAGCCACACCTCGATTCAGATGTCAGATTTCAGATAACAGGAAATTTTAATTAGTATTAAGGCTGACATCTAATACGCCATATCATTATATATAAGCAACTTTGTTTTGTCAACACAATTTTCTTGCAAATGTGTAAAAAATAAATAAATTTATGCCTGTATATTTATTAACTTTTTTATTGAAATATGGTGCAAAGCATGCTATAATTTATAGGTATATT
>JAFZUV010000015.1 GCA_017618135.1 Clostridia bacterium | reverse complement strand
TGCAGTAGGAACTTTTATTTCAAAAAAATACGGCCGTTTTTAATCAGCAAGGCCGCTCTAATCTATTCGTAGTATAATTACCCTATAAAAATAAAGGCCGTAAAAAACGGCCTTTAAATCGCTCTCAGAGCTATCGGATTTTTAAAGTATAATTCCGTCGGCAATTGCTGCCCGGATCATATCGAGCTCTTGTGAGCTGGCCGGGTAAGTTTGTGAGTTCGTTGTCATGCTATTGAGGATAGGATTTTGAGCACATAGCAAACCACTTGTAAAGCTCGAGATCTGAGCGGGCTCGGCCGTGTAAAATCCTGTACTCATGCCATATACTGCAAGCTTGAGAGGATCCCACGCCGGGAGCCCCTCAACTTGCTTGAGCACCTCGCCCGTTGGATAGTATATTATCAATCTGCATTTGAGATCTATCGCCCAAGCTCCGCAAGGGCTTGCGCTGCCTATTGTGTGTGGCGCTGCGGGTATATGTTCAAGTGAATAGTTTGCGGTTTCTGCTGCATACTCTGCATTTATTGCCGTTCCAAGTGCTCCGACTTGCTTCCCGCTGCTCCAGGAAAAAGGATTAACCATAGACTTTGCAAGGCCAAAAGCTGCTGTCATTTTGTTGTTATAGGCGCTGCGGCTATTAGCAACTGCATTTGATATATTACCTTGAATTGTTGCGGAATCAATGCCGGCTACGGGAATATTTATAGCTATATTCCCGTTTAAGGTTTCAATAACAAGATTATCAGATAATATATATCCCGTGCAAGTTCCTGTTGAGTAATCAACTACAAGCCGAGCGGAAAGATCCCTATTTAAAATATCCCTGGGAGAGAGCTCAACAGTGCCGCAGAATGGAATATACATTTCAAATTTTGTATAGGGTTCGTAATCGAGGAAGCTATCGCCGAACCTGGGACGAATTTTTTTACCTTGAAAAGCATATTCATAAGCCGTTTTTGACATAGGATAACCAATTGCGGTGCAAGTATTCGTGCCGAGTTTTATATTTTCTACTGCCGAGCTTCCGTGAGGAATCGCCATTGGATAACGCTGCAATGAGATGATACTATCAAGAGGATCGGACACAAGAAACGAGGCGTTGATTACTGTTGCATAGTCATCATATTTGGGATTATCTATTGCGCTGTCAACTACGATTTTAAAGAGATCCCGGCCGAGCTGTTCAACGTTTGTGCCATTGAGCACGTAGCGCTTGAACATTGTTGCACTATCGCCGATAGAATTAAATACCGTTGTATTATCGTATTGGTTTTCGGGGGTTGGTGGAACGTCCGGATCATAATTACTTTCGGTTGTGTCTTTCCATGTAAATTGCGGTTGCAAACCGTTTTCAATGCCGCTCGTATATCTGCCCTCAGTATATCCATTATCCTCTATAATTCCGAGGTGCATTTTATCATGCAGCCAACGTCCATTATTAGCCTCATATGTACTATCATATAAATGATCGTTGAGGCCTAAATCTACGCTATCACAGAAAAATAATCCATACTGTGCGCAGCATTTGCGCAGATACTCAAAATTTTCCTCGGTACCGTCAAGATATAAATTATAATTATATTCTCCACCGCCTAAGTCAGTGATACGTTTTCCGCTTACTTTATCTGCTCCGAAAAAATAATCTCCATAACCTGTATTTAACCACCTCACAAAACCTTGTGTTCTTGTGTGTGCTATTCCGTATAATGGTAACTGCAAATAATTAGTATCTCCATCATTTTTCAGTAGTCGATATGGAACATATGAAGTATAGCTATTGCTTTTTAAAGCTCGAGCCATGACCGGTAAAATAGTTGAAAAATCACCGCTTACATATGAATAAGTACCGTTTGTATTGGAGCGTCTGTAAACTCGTGCATACGCTCTGCCGATCGGATTATTATTTCTATCGGCTTGCGGTAATGCTGCATAATCTTTTAGCGAATAATCGGTATTGCCTAACGGAGATCCGGAAATAGTTGTAGGTATAACACGAATTTCCAAAAACAAAGATTTTATACCAAAACTATAAATTTGTGTTGCATATCCATTATAATTCAAGCCTCTGTAAAAGGTTGTAGCGTCTGATATACTCGGATTAGCGGCCGCATTTGGTGCCCATATTTCACGGCTGTTATTATATGGTGGTTCTTTAAATTGGTTTGCGTCATTTAGATTAGGTGTTCCGGATATATTATTAACTAATATATGATATCGTTGACCAGTTAAAAAAGCTACGGGTGCAAGTTCTGTATTATCAGTTATATATGATAAATCAGCGTTTTCACCGGTGAATACGCCTATATTATTTAAAGATAGTTCACTGTTATTTACAGCGGTATAGGCAATAGACCAATCGTCTATTTCTACATTTAAAGGGAAAGTATTATCCGCTTGAAAAACGCCCATTATATAGTTTTCTATACCTGACGGGGCGCTCTGATTTTGTGCCATAGTAAATGCGGGGTAATCATCAAAATCACTATCAGTAATAACACTCGCGCCCGTTCTTACATTGAGGCCGTTTAATCTTACATAAGGTGTACCCCATTTACTCGTTGGTTCCATATTATACCCCCTTTATACTGCCGGAGTTCCACCAACAACGGTGAGTAAATAGCTATACTCAGCGTCGGTGCTAAAGCTGTTTGAAGTTTCCGGGAGCAAGATCGACGTTATTATTTTCTTGCTCGGATTAATTGGCAATTTGTCATCTATTATTTTTGTGGGCTGCGCTATACTTTCGGATCTTACAATTACTGCTGTTGTATTTTTGATCGTAGTGCTGAAGCTCTGACGAACGTCCAAAGCACAAGAGAGTTCTATCCTGTGTCCGGTGTTTACTGCTGCATTTGTGATATAATAATATCTATCGAACGTATCACAATATAAGTAATTTACAGTAAAATAGGTATCGTTATAATCAACCTCAAAAACCGGATTTATCAAATTGACCTTTTCTGTTGGTTTTACTGTTATTGCCGTTCCTATCTGCGTAGCTGATGTAAGCTTATCCAGAACGCGAGGATCCGCGCTGCTTTTATATAATGTAATTGTCATAAAATCAACTCCTTATAGCAGAATAGCCCGCGTTTGCGGGCTATTCCAGGAAATGAGAATTTATATATCATGCCTCGCCGGGCTCGGGGGTTTCGGCGGGCTCGGCTGCTGCTTTGCTCTTTTTGGTGCTGCGTGTCTCCGGAGCTGCTGCCTCTTCTGCCTGTGGTGCTGCCTCGAGAGTAAGGCCGCTTAGATCGTATTCCTGTGTATTTGTACCGGCCGGAGTTGATGTAATAACTCTGAGCTTTGCCGTAGTATCACTGACTTTTATTGTTCCGCTGCGCTCGGGATCGTCGATGATATCAACGAGATTTGTAATTCCTACCTGGCAGCTCGTAGCGTCCGACGGAATATCAAGCCATTTAAGCGCGAGGAAATTTCCATTACCCCATACCGGCGGGAGAGATCCCGTTGATACGTATTTAAGAGTACCGCTTATTTTCTGAAATTCATTATCAACTTTCAGATCGGCGCCCTGGAGATCGGAAACATCATAGCCCCAAATTTTTTCATTCTGTTCCATTGGAATAGTAATAACGTTCGGGGTTCCGCTTCCCATTACAAAGATAATACCATTTTCCGCGAGGTCGTTGAAATGACTTGTATCAACCTTGTAGAAGTTCGTCCAGTACTCGCCGTTTGCATTATATGCAGAAGTAACGCGGCGATTATCATTTAATACGCCGAGTGCGTCACGGTCGAAAAGAACTCCGACGATAAAGTTTTTATCTACGATAGTACCGTCGCTGCTTGTTTTAACGTCAATTCTTGAAGTTTCTGCGAGCTCGTAATTTTCGCCCTGAGTCTGCCAAAACGGAACAGTCTCAAATTCGCCGATCTTAACGAGGTCATTGTGATAAGTGTCGGACTGCAAAAATACTTCCATACCGGTGGAGAGATCCGAGTGTATTACTAAATGAGCATAGTCACGAGGCGTAAAAGTTACATTAGGATCGTCGCCGTTGTCGTTAAATTTAACGCTCGGAGCTCTGAATCTCTCTACATACTGCTTTACTTTATATGCAAAGAATCTGTAAAAGTCCTTATCAAGTGCTGCTTGCTCGGGAGTAAGCGGAGATACTCGGAGCGCGTTAAAAGGTGTAAGAACGTCAACAATTCCGTTACCCCTCTTTATCTTCTCGGCCATAAAGTTATTGATAGTGCGCATTATAAGGCTATCAATATATATAGTCATAGAGGTTTGGATCCTATTTTCTATCATAGAGATAAAGCGGTTCATTGCTGCCGGGCTCGTGAAGCTCTCGCGGAGCTGCACCTCTGTGAAAGAGCAGTCTATCTGCCAAGCCTCTTTAGCATTATAGAACATCTGTGTTACGTCGGGCGGGCAAAATTCAAACTGGTTTACAGTCTGCCCCTTTTCAAGGTTCCAAGAGGGGTTAGCTTTCGCGTCAAAGATCTTGCAGCGTGTCTTGCTCATTATTGAGCCATACTCCCAGGAATCGCGGAGCACGTTCGGAGCGTAGCCCTCATATGTCCTATCAACAAAAACCTCGCGGCCTATACGGTCGATAAGTGCACGTACATAATTATCTTTCCAGTTGTTATTAAAGATCTTTGTACCCATATCAACAACATTGGAAAGATCCTCATTTACTATAAATTCCTCTCTGACTTGCTGCCCCTCATCATTGAGGATCGGTTTTGCCTGGCCTGTTACTTCTTTCATTACATCATTTAAAAGGCCGTATATCTGTTTTACCTGCATAATTTACCTCACTTTCATTATATCCATACTTGTAAGAATATCTCGTCTGCAATATCATTGATAATAACGTCAAGAATATCATGTAAAGCAGCCGCGATAAATCCGTCCTTAAGTGTTTCCGACGCCGGTCTTATACCGGTTCGGCCTTTAGTGTCTTTCGTATAAACGTTCATATCAACGCCACTCGTGGTAACTGTGCTCTCAGCTTCCGAGGTCGTTTCTGTGAGATCCGGGGAGCCTGAGTAACTTTCCTGTACGGATCCCGTTCCTGTCTCTCCTGTTATATCCTGGCTCTCAGAACGCAAGCCGGAATTATCAAAAGGATTGACGCTGTGTGTTACCGTTGTTGTTATGCCTGGTGTTGAGGTCGTTGTCCTGGTTTGTCTCCGGGTATTCTCAGCGGATCCGCTGCCTGTGCTCGTTGAAGTGCTTGTTAAATCGGGGGATCGCTCGTGATGATAGTATTCATGCATATTCTTATCTGCGAACGGTTCATATTTCATCTTGTAGAAATCAACTAAATCAGCATATTTTTTTAGATTTGCGACTAAATTCAAATGAAAGATATTTACTATGGTTTCCGTCGTATAGTTTGTAATAGCTTCCTCAAAGAGCTCCCACATTCGCGCGGTTGCTTCCTCTGAGGTTGCGTCTATATCTGATAGTATTTCTGAATACTCAGTAAAGGGATCTGTTAGCTCATTCGTCATTACCTGATCCCACGTCCGAAAGTTCGTCCTTTTCGGCGCCGGCATTATCATCACCCCCTATGATAATAGTATTGTTATCACCCTCGATATTGATTTTTGCGTTTATCTCTGCATAGTCGTTGGCCTCGTCCTCGTCGGGATCCGTCACCTCTTCCGGAGCTGCTTCCTCTTCCTGTCCGGGCTCTTGCTCGGGCTCGGGAGCTGCTTCCTCTTCCTGGCTCTCGGTTTCCTCTTCCGGAGCTGCTTCCTCTTCCTGGCTCTCGGTTTCCTCTTCCGGAGCTGCTTCCTCTTCCTGGCTCTCCGGTTCCGGTTCGGGTTCGGGCTCGGGCTCGGGCTCCTCGGCCGGCTCGAGCTCCGGATCCTCTTCCGGTTCTTCGCTCCGAGCTTCTTCCGGTAAGTTGCCGCCGGCCGCTGCGCTTCCGGCTCGGTTCTGCTCTTCTCGTTGCTGTTCTATTATAGGATTTAATCGTGCTGAAATGTTGGTTCCAAACATTTCATTTACACGTTGCAGCCCCTCTTTAATTGATATGAGCATATCATCGATATTTAAAAAGCATAGATCTAAATTGTCATTTACTTCCGCAGTAATAAGCCGCTCCCGTTTCATCTGATCGTGTGTCTGTATTCCGATTTGTTCATAGAAGTGCGATAATGTATACTGCTGTACTTCTATAAGCTCCACGAGGTTATGATTACTTTGATTTTGTAGGATTGGAACGCCTTGCAGCTTATCAATTAAGCTGCTTTTTACTACTATATCGGGATCGCCCTCATACATTTTAGCAAAAACTGCTTTGATACTGTCTACCGTGTTTTGAGTATCGGCGCTTACGAGGTTTACAAGCCTTGTATTTTTCTGCGCTATATTTATAGATATGTCATTATCTGCGAGCATTGTCGCCGTTCGTTCTATGAGGTTAAAAAGGCCGCCGTTGAGCTCCGATAGGTTATATTTATCGGCCTCGCTCAGATAGATGATCTCGCATTGCTCGCCGAGCTTAAGATTATATGATTTTCTTAAGCGGGGATTTGTAACAAGTACATTGCGGGGAATATAGTAAACGTTGGGCGTATCAGCACGGGAGCAATTGAGCGCCAAAAGATCCTGACCGCTCTCGCCTACCTTTTCAGCTTCCAGAAAGCACACTTTACCCTGAGTGTATAGTATCAGTTTCATAAAGGTTTCTGAAACAGTTTCCGGAATACCCTCGAAAAGTATTACTCTGTATAGCAAGCGGAGTATGAAATCAAAGTAATACCGGTAAAGCTTTGTAAATGCAAGCTTTTTGGGAGTTTTAAAAATAAATTCAAGGATTGAATTATTATTGTCCTGCTTTGACATTATACTTTTAGCCCCCCTTTCGTTGCCCATTTGAGCCACGCGGAAAATGTTTCCCCGTCCTCATTATCGGCAAAATACGTTTTGTGCTGCTTTATGAGGTCAAGTATTACCTCGTGAGCTCGCGTTTTTATAATTGCAAGGTTGCTTTGGTGCAGCGGGTTAGGATCCGGGGGATCGTCAAGATTATCAGCATATATTATACTGTTTTCCGGATCCTTGATCTCTTTGTATCTCCGGGAGATCGCAAGGAGCGGCGCGTCGTTGAAGATATACAAGCCGCCCCGCAGCGTCTGCCCGTCAAAGGATATATAGAATTGTAGTTCCGGCCGGAGCGAACCAACGCCGGCCGGTATGTGCCTGTAAAGTGCAATCTCCCAGTTTCCGGAAGTAATCATATCAAGCTCGGGGTTATCAAAGCAGAAATACTGAGAAACGTTCTGACCGCCTCCGGGGGCGTCGGAATATTCAACAGCTATTCTTGTGCCGCTTGCTCCCATTAAATACAAATCAATCGTGCCCTGCTTCTGATCCTTAATACGTGTCAAGCCCATTTCGCGAAAATACGGGCAATATTTGCTGACTGTATTTGCGACCATGTATATTTTGGCCGAGCGCTGCCTGATAATTGAGCTTAATAAGTTCTGATATAGCACAAACTCATTTGATAAATAGAATTGCCTGGTTATAAATTCATCGAAAAATACATACTTTACCGGGCCGGCGTCCTGGCCTTTAGTAGTCTCGGCCGTATTTATTGCGTAAGTTCGGCAAAATGGTTTTTTATCCTGTGCTATCTTTAGATCTCCGTCATAGCAGCACAAGTAAAATCCATTGGATCGGTACTGTATAGAGTTGTATTGTCCGTCGGTTTTCTCAAATATATAATCCAGGTGAGGATTAAAGAGCGCCTCGAGGTTTTTCGGTTTAATCATTTCATCAAGGCGTCTTATATACGCGCTCGGGATCCCCTCGTCAAAATAGGCGTCGAGGATCTTCCGGCAAACCGCGAACGTTTTACCGTTTGAGCGCTTCCCGTATATAAGATTATATACCGCGTCGAGGGCGTCAATAGCTGAAATATCATAGTAACTATTATTATTTTCCGTCATATTCAGCCCCCCGGTATAAAAATAAAGGTGAGTAATTCCGATTTACTCACCTTTATTATACATAAAGTAATGCATAAAGTCAATATTTATACATAAAAACGTGCATAAATTTTAGATTTTATTCATAATTATTCACATTTCGGGAATAATTCATCATGCAGCAGCTTATCACAATTCTGAATATAATCACAATACATAATTATCGAGTGTTTTTCGGTTTCACTTGCATTTATCAAAGTGTTTGTAAAGTCTCTGATCTTATCCGCTGCTTTGTAAATTTCTGCAATAGCTATATGAGTTGTATCTTTATTCAATGAAATTACTTTCCTTTCTTGTAAATTCCGGTATAGAGGCCGTGTACTCTGAGAGCTCCACGCAGAGCTTGCAAAACGTGAGTACCCAGCCTTTTATATGCAGCCGGTGATATTTTTCATCTTTCCGGATCGGAGCCCCGCAGCTCTCGCAGCGGTAAAGTATAGGCGGCGTGTATTTACTCATAGAAATTCCCCTTCCTTTGTTTCACGCATATCTGCTCCGCAGTTAGGGCAGAAGAAAGCAGAACCACGTCCACAATTCAAACCGTCAAAATCTAAGAAGTTACCGCAGTTTGAACATTTCCACTGTGTACCTCTATCATGTACCCATTCGCCACTCTTCACAGGCTGTACTTCTGCGGCTTCAAGGGCTTTTATCAAGGCTTCTCTATCGATATACTCAGCTATTCTCATATTTCTTTTACCTCTCCTATCTCATAAGAATAAAGGCCATTATTTGAAATATAATCGAGAAATTTTAAAAGTTCCTCTATTGTTTCAATATCATTGTAAAACATTCCGCAGCCGCAGCCGTTGTCATCATATAATTGTATTGCTAATTTCATTTTTTACCCCCCTTGCTCTTATTTTCAATGTAATACTTTGGATTATAGACCGGGCTCGAGATTTTCCGGGCATAGTAATTGAGCTCGCCGAGTGTTATTTTCTCGCCTGGTTTGATACTGTTACCCATTGCCGAGGGCTCGGAAGCGGGATAAAGAGTAAATTTACATTGTGTTCTCTTCACATATGATAAAACGTCACCCTCGCAGCGGTTGCCCTCTCTGTCCGTCCAAACCTCATGTAAATCAGAATTAACCGGAATCATACAAACGCGGGGATCGTATTCGGCCGGGATCGTGAGGCCGAGGGAAAAATGATTGAAGCGCTGCAACGGCGTTTTAAATTCCTTATTGAAATACTGACAATCCGCATTCATTCCCCCGACTTTATACTCGAAAATGTCGCCGCTCTCGCTCTCCCTGATATAGCAATACTGTTTTAAGCCCGTGAGCTTGTATTTTTTGTATTTCTTTATCGTGAGGGATCCAAGATCCTTAAGCAGCTCCGGAGAGATCCCGAGCGCTTCCGCTCTCTTTTCAATCTGCGATTTGACAATATCATTATAATTTGATATAATGTCAATAGCGTCACCCGTATAATTTATATTATCCGTGTCACCGGATAAAACTTTGACTTTCCGATCTTTGGGAGCTGCAAGCAAGCGGCGCCTGAGGTCGGAAATTTCTTTTCTAACGAGGGCAGTCGTCCAAACGCCCCACTGATATAATACCGGGCTAAACTTTGCAGTTGGTTGTATATATTCATGGTCAATAACTTTTGGTTCTTTTTTCTCGGTATCAAAGATATATCGCTCCATAACCGGCCGCTTTGTAAAAATACCATAGAGGCGGGCAAGCTCCGATTTTATTCTGTTATACTCGAGCTCCGTCGCAAGTGTGAGCGCTCCGAGCTTTTCAAGCTCGTTCTTTTTTTGCTTTGCGTCGGCCTTGCTTGCATATAAGCGGATAATTACTTTCATTACATAGTCCGGCAGATAACCATACAAGCTCCCGAGCAGATGATTTATTTTTATATGCTTAATATTATAATTTTCAAGAAACAGCTTGAAATCAACGTCCGTAAGCGTCATATGTAAATAACTGTTCTTATACACTCGGACATTGCTCGAGCGTTCTATCTGCGCTTCCAATTGTTCTTTGCTGCTCGTGTCAACATAATGATTACGAAGCGCCGAGGGCAGCACCGGAAGCCCGTCCGGTTTGAGTTCCACGCCCTGAGCCTCAAATGTAATAAGCATAGCATAGCGATTATATGGTTTATTAAATAGATCTTTATAGCTCTCCGGTTGCGGGAGATCTATAAACTTGCCCATTGGATACTTATTAAGTACCATTCGAGCAACATAAGCGCTCGAGGCGTCCACGCTCATAACATCATCAAATGCTTTATCCGGGATCCCTTGCTCAAACCATACACAGCCGCCAAAGAATGCTTTAAAGAGCAGCGGAAGAACATACTCGCGGCCGCGCTCCGAGGTAATAGGATTGAGTTTCATTATCATTGCACCCACGTTACAAGCTGCCCGGTTGCTCATTTTGCGCTCTTCCAGGTAAAATAAATGGTTTACTCTTGCGGATTTTGTAAGAGGAAGCTGATTTACAATACCCTGATATTTGAGGTCAAGCTCCTGACGGAAGATTGAGGCCATATAAATAACGCGGTTCTCTGAATTGTCAATCTCTTCCTGAGTAAGCTCGACGGCAGCGGATAAAAGATCCGTTTGGATCTCCGGAAGAGCTATTCCGTGCTCGTGCTCCATATCATCTTTTAAATTCGTTTCAAAGTATGCTTTATAGGAATGCAATTGGAAAACGTCAGTAAGAGTAGCGAGCAGAACATCTGAGCCGCTTTTAGCTACAAAAGGCTCTGCAACATAAGGCAGCACCTTTTTAGTGTTTCCGAAAAAAGTAAATAGATCCTCGACGATGATAACAAGATAATGCTTGTTTTTGCCGTTTGAAAACTTCATTTTCACTTTCATTTCTTCCAGGAAGCAAATAAGATCCTCAAACGTGCGGCCATATATAGTTTCATTCGTACTATCAAAATAAAAAGTCCATAGATACGGGATATTGTGGGCGTACTGAATATCAAGTGCTGCCACGTAAGGACAATACACAAGATCCGGTCTATCAAGTATAGATTTAAAATTAAAATCCTTGTAATATACCATTTAATGCACCTCTTCCCAACGCTCTTGCCATTCTTCCTTTTTTGTGCTCCATTTCTCGAGTACATTGTCGAGAGCCTCGGAAGTATTGCCTGTATAAACGTTCTTTAAGTCCAGGATAAAATCCAGAAGATCGTCCGGATCCGCTTCCCCTTGAATCGCGTCATATATTTCTGCATAAATAACAGGATCGCTTGTTTTGTATTCTGTATTTTGTTTTGCAACATTAAGGAGCTCAAATAATACAGGATAAATATAAAAATACTTCTCAGCTTGTGGAACAGTTATACCAAACTGCAATGCATATGTAGCTATATTTCTATGACGTGACATATTATCATATAAGCTTTTAGAATACTCGCCTTGTTCCTGAGAAAGCATATTCATTAAGTTGTTGAGCTCTTCCGTTGTATACGTTCTAAGGTTTGATTTACTGGTATCATACCCGCCGAGCTTATTCGCTCCAAAGTAGTCAGTATGAGACATCATTCGCTGCAATATAGGATCTTGCTTATATAAATCCGCTTTTTTAGCGTTTCGGAAACGCTTATTGATATCAACAAGGCGATCGTGTACAGCGTCAATCAGTGTTTGCCGGCCTTTACGCTCCGCTTTGGTGAGTATCTTTTGTTTTGTCTTTTCTCGGATCGCTTCCTCATATCGTGCGCGAGCTCTCTCAATATCGGCATTCTGTTCAAATCCGACAAAGTGATAACCGCCGGCGCTTGCTCGTTTACCTTTAAGCACCTTATTGATGTTTGAAGCGTCAACGCCGAGAGCTCGAGAAGCCTCGGCGACGCTCTTAAAGACTTTATTTTCTTCAATAACAAACAGTTTAGCCATATATTGCCCCCCTTAAACAAGTATAAAGCGTTCTTTATCCGGGATAACATAGTCCGGATAATATATTCCGTCCGGTTTTAATACGTATTTCATTTCGGATCTTATATTGCACTCGTTTTCGTGCAGATCCCGGCCGTTTGTATACAGCCGCAGCCCCGTATATTTGAGATAGATCTCGAGGTTATTTTCGTTGTTAAATTCCTCAACAGTCTGATCGGAGCAAGGCCGGATCCTCTCCCGGAGCTCGTCGAGGCTCGGAACGTGATCCCAAAGTGATACGCTTTTCTTTACAATCATAAATCATCACCTCTTTTGTAAATAAGCGGCTCGTCGAGACAGTCTAAAACTATCTTGTACGCAGAATAGAGCAGCCAAGCCCGCACCGCTTTGACACTTTTGGCGTCCGTCCTGGTTACACGAGCAAACACATAAGATCCAACGCTCTTGCGTTGTCCCGCAAGGCACCGGCTCACGCTCGCAGGATCCAGCCCAAGATCGTTGCAAGCGTCTTTTGCTTGTTCGTATAGCGTGTTATTGTTCGCACAGTAAACCATAAAGCACCCCCTTTACATCTTATCATAACATATACTTGACAAATTGTCAAGTATAATGTATAATATAAGTGAGCTATAAACCAGGGCGCCGGAGCACCGGCAGAAAGTGAGAATTTGTATGGAGCTTGCAATAATTACAATTATCGCAACAAGAGATCTTGTATCTCTTGAAACAAGCTATATTGTTATCGTGAACGGGCAGCCGGCAGAGCATTTTTGTTCAGCGGCCGAGAAAACTTATCTTCCAAAAGTATATTATGATTTTATGATCGAGGCAAACCACGAAACAATCAAAGCTGCTAACGGTATAGATGATTGGATAGAAATTGATCTTTATTATGGAACTCAGCTAAGAGAAATCCGATAGCTCTGAGAGCGATTTAAAGGCCGTTTTTTACGGCCTTTATTTTTATAGGGTAATTATACTACGAATAGATTAGAGCGGCCTTGCTGATTAAAAACGGCCGTATTTTTTTGAAATAAAAGTTCCTACTGCA
>JAFZUV010000014.1 GCA_017618135.1 Clostridia bacterium | reverse complement strand
GAGGGGAAGAACCTTTTTTTCAAAAAAGGGCGGCGAGGCGCCGCTCCCAATCCGCGCTGCCGCGCGAGACGTATTATAATCGCTCCCGTTGGTCGCTTGCTCTTTCCTAATACAAGGCTTGAAAAAACTTCCCTAAAAGGGAGCCAGCTTGCTGGCGACCGAAAGTTTTTTCAAGTTAGCAAGACGCCGCTCCCAGTCTGCGCTGCCGCGTCCTTACTGATTTTATAACAAAACCAATTCAACAAAGAATCTTAAACTAATCATGAATACTACAATTCCAACCGTCACACTCGCGAACGGCGTCGAAATGCCGCAAATCGGCTACGGCGTATATCAGATTTCACCCATTGAGACGGAACAGCGCGTTATAGAAGCTCTCCGCGCTGGCTACCGAATGATCGATACCGCACAGGTCTACAAGAACGAGGAAGGCGTTGGCTCTGGCATCGCCAAAAGCGGTCTGAAGCGTGAGGAGGTCTTCCTCGTCTCCAAGATCTGGATTTCCAACTACGGCGACGTCCGGACGACCGAAGCTCTCGACGAGTCGCTTCGCCGCATTAATACGGACTACGTAGATCTGATGCTCCTGCACCAGCCCTTCTGCGACCGCTACGGCGCCTGGCGCGCCCTTGAAAAAGCCTATAAAGCCGGCAAATGCCGCGCTATCGGCGTGAGCAACTTCTTCGCCGACCACATCGTGGATCTTGCTGTCAACAACGAAATCGCCCCGATGGTAAACCAGATGGAGACGCACGTATTCCAGCAGCGAAAGACTCTCCGTCCGTTCCTGGACGAACTGAACTGCCGCTTGATGGCGTGGGGACCGCTTGCCGAGGGAAAGAACGGCTTCTTCACGAACCCGGTTCTCGCGGAGATCGGCAAAGCTCACGACAAGTCCATCGCGCAGATCGCGCTGAGATTTCTCCTTGAGAAGGGCGTCATCGTCATTCCCAAAACAACGCACACTGACCGGATGCGCGAAAACCTCGACATCCTCGGCTTCTCGCTTGCTGCGGACGAAATCGCCGCCATCGAAGCGCTCGACTCCGACAAGAGTCTTTTCTTCGACCATCACGACGGCGCTGTCGCCAAACAGTTTGTAACACAGTGGCGCGGCTTGGCGGATTGATGCGTCCGGACGCTTTGCAGTCGCTTTTATTCCCTGCTATGGCTAATAAGAAATGAAAAAGATTTCATTTGTCCTTTTGTTATGCGCGTTTTCATCGTCCCTTTTTGCGGAGCCGATTGACCGCTGCGCTGTCGTTGGTCGTCACGCCATAACCAGCAACGAGGTAAACCTGGAGATTCCGCTGGATCGCGGCTGTATCAGCCGCCGAAGAAACCTCACGCGGAGATGCGGAGGCGCGGAAAAATGGGAGGCGGTAATGAAGCGAGCGCAGCGAGCGGAATTACGCAGTTCGCCGAAGGCGAACCGAAACGCCGGAATTATGATACTGTTAGAGTTTACCAACCGTTGAAAGGCGGTAACGGAGTTCGCTTTAGCGAACGTAGTTACGCTTTGAACTGCGCACACACGGATGAACCGGCGCTCGGCAGTCCCCTGCCGCCTAGCTGCCCCGCTCAACCCCTCCGTCCTAACCGATAACCATTCTGGATCGCGGACGTAAGTCCGCTAAAGATATTTAGCCGCAAAGAACGCAAAGTAATCTTTAAAACTTTGCGTTCTTCACGAACTTGGTGTGAGTTTTTCTGTTCTAATATTTCTTATCTATTGAAATTTAATAATAACTTTTTTGACACATTTCTATACAATCAAAAGGTATTAGATATTAACAATAGAAAATATTTATTCAAAAAATGATCTCTCCCCCTTTTATTAATGCAATAACGTTATATAATAAATGTGAATTGGAAAAGTAACACATTATTCCCTCTCTAATAAATTATTTATTCATTTTAATTTTTCATACTGTATTTTTAATAAATCATGAACAAGATAATGGATACGATTGCTAATGAAACGGATGGCAAAAGTTACCATGCAATGAAATATAGCTATGATTCAGTTGGGATGTCGTCTATTGATTATGACGATGCTCTTAATCGTGTAATGAAATGGAAAGAATCTGGTGAAACACTAAGACATAAATATTCTATTCCATTAAAAGAATTCGCAGATACACGATTATTAAATAAAAACAATTCTCTTTTTTCTTTTTTTCTTGATGGCTCTAGGCATGTTTATAAAGTAGATGATATATCATACGATTCAAAAGTATATCCTGTAGTTGCTGGACAAGTAGGTATAGCATGCTGCAAGCGCGAAAATAAAAAAATTAAACATCATTATTTTGATAAACAATATGTGATTTCGCTTCCAGATATTTGTTTTTCAGAACCTTGGGATAAAGAAACATATTGCAATTTGCTTTTGAAAAAAGTCAACAAAAATAGTTTTTTAGAGGACCTTAAAATTCAATTTTCTAAAATACTTACATATAGTACATCAATTGAAGAAAGAGAGAAGTTAGAAAATTTTGCAACAGCTACAATTCAAGATTATATGATTGAATGCGAGAAAAAAATGGTTGCAAAGTGTGTTAAAAATAATGATTTAGATCAATATCATTATTTAATTAAAGATGGTTCGCTAGAGTACAAGCCTATGACCACAGGTGATATCAACTATAGAAACCTTAATAGAATTAAATCCAATTATGAATATGTTATAGGCGTATCAAAATCATTTAATCCTGAATGCTGTTTAGATCATACGGGCAAACCCAATTCAAATTATATAGCTGATCTTCCATTATATCATAGAACTCCAGTTGCAAAGTACTCTAACGATATAACAGGTCATGATGTGTGTTTTGGCGTATGGTATATACGTATTAGAGATAAAGCTCGTACATTAACGCCATTCGATGGAGTTATTAAGGTAGAAAAAATCATGATGAAAAACGAATTAGATGTTGGAATTAACTCTGAACTGGTTGATTTAATCTCAGCTGATTTAATTAATGAACGCAATCCAACATGTTATGGCTCTGACCGTCGATGGGCAAACCATTTATATCCCATTTATTTAACAGAATCATTTATTAAAAGTAAATATTTAAGCGAGGAGCTGTTTTTAAGTTTGTTTTAAATCAAGAAAGGATCAAAATAATCATGTCAACTAACAATAGAATTATTGGTCGAGTAATTGCAACGGAGAAAAGCCCTACGACAATTGACAGTTTCACATTTTGGACTGATCCCCAATTAATTCTTAATCCATTTGACGTAGTCAAAGTTGAACACGTTAATGGTTCGTCATCGTATGGAGTTATCGAAGATATTGCACATATAACAGATACCGCTAGTTTTCTTGCCAGTTATATTTCTAGTGACTTTGGAGATGTAACAGCTAGCGATAACACTCTGCGCGTTGGAATGAATTATATCACGGCTAAAGTACTATGTAATGATAAAAATATTTACATACCATTACAAAGTAATCAACCTGTTAAATTAGCTACTAGAGACGAGATTAACTACGCACTTGGATTAGACAACATTCTTAATCCTTTGTGTTGTGGATATTTGGAAATGTATAATGGAACAAATGATAATGAAAAAGTTCTTTTGCCAGTTCATTTAAATTCAAAATTTATTATCGGTCCTGAAGGGGCTCATTTAAATATTTCAGGTATTTCAGGTTTAGCGTCTAAAACATCTTATGCGATGTTTCTTCTGAAAGCAATTCAGGATAGTCAATTGAATAGTGATAATAATGACGATGATAGCGTAGCTTTTGTTTTGTTCAATGTAAAAGGAAAAGACCTGTTAGCAATTGATCAAGAAAATGATTTCAATGACAATCCTTCAAACAAAGATAAAACATTCGAATTATACAAATCTTTGGGATTGAAACCGGAACCATTTAAAAACGTTCGTTACTTATTTCCATATTCAGATAAGAACCAAAGTAATACCTATATGTCCCCTAAAGAACTTGAAGATTATATCAAATTAAACAAAGCTAGTAAATATAGGTATATTTATACTGAAGACAAGAACAACCTTGATTTAATGTTTGCAAATATTGATGATACAACACAAACAATGGAATCAATCATAAATTATATCATGTCTGGTCAAGGTGATTTTGAGAAAGTTGGAACTTGGGGTTCTCTGCTTGATGAAATTCGTAAAATGGCGCAATCGCAAAAACAAACAGGTAAAGAGATACCTGTAGTTAGTTGGAGAAAATTTTTACGGATTGTTAATAAAAGTATTAAAGACAATAAGTTATTTGCTGACAGAATTAGAAAGAGTGAGCATGAAACTCGAATTGAAGACAGCTTGAAGAAGATTAAAAAGAACGATGTTATTGTAATAGATATTGCTAAGCTTTCTGAAGATCAACAAGCATTTGTTTTTGGTTCTGCAGTTCGTGTTATTTATGATCTACAGTTAGGTGAATATGCAGGTCAAGAGGGTGTAAATCCGCCATCAAAAATAATATTCTTTATTGATGAACTTAACAAATATGCTTCAAAAGATACATTAAAATCATCCCCTATTTTAAAACAAGTCTTAGACGTCGCAGAACGAGGACGTTCTTTGGGTATTGTACTTTTTGGCGCAGAACAATTCCGTAGTTCAATTCATGACCGCGTTACAGGAAACTGTTCTACCCAAGCCTACGGTCGTACAAATTCAATTGAAATATCTAAAAATGATTATAAACATATTCCCAATGTTTATAAAACAATGATTACGCGCTTAAAACAAGGTGAATATATAATTCAAAATCCGATCTTTCGGTCTCTTTTACATATTAAATTCCCATTGCCAATATATAAACAATTCAAATAACTACATTGAGGAGTAAAAATGACTAACGATAATACGGTTGTTATTGGAAAAAACATTTTGGATAATCTGACAACAGGTATGTATTCAGATTCACGTGTTATTTATCGTGAATATATCCAAAACGCTTGCGATCAAATTGATATTGCTAAGAGAGAAGGATTACTATCAGAAGATAATCCTGGGGAAATTTCCATTACAATTGATAGTACAAACAGAAACATAATAATTGAAGACAACGCTACTGGCGTTAAGAAAAAGGATTTCAAAGAGAATATTTATAATATTGCTGATAGCAATAAGGTTCGTGGACAGCAAAGAGGTTTCCGAGGTATTGGACGTTTATGCGGTTTAGCATATTGTAAAACATTAAAATTTACCACAAGTACGCACGGGGAAAATGTGGCGTCAATAATGGAATGCGATGCTCAAAAAATGCGTCAGTTGCTTGGAGATAAAAAGAAGTACTCAGTCCAAGAAATTTGGGAAAACATTGTTAAATTTGATTCTAAACCAGAAGATATTGAAAAACATTATTTCAAAGTTGAGTTAATTGACGTCATTAAAGAAGACAATCGTCTACTAGATTATGACGACATATCTAACTATTTAAGTTTTGTTGCACCTGTACCTTATAAAAATATGTTTTTCTTCTCAAAACAAATCTATGAACACGCTAAATTGATTAATATGCCTATTGATGAATATAAAATATATATTAACGATAATGAATTATTTAAAGGATATCAAAGGTATTTATACGATAATTCGGGACAAGATTCATACGATGAAATCACTAATGTAAGGTTTAAGGATTTTTTTGATGATTCTGGAAAACTTATTGCTTGGTTATGGTATGGAATATCAAGATTTGAAAAAAATATTCCAGAAAGGAATCTTATGCGAGGTATTCGGCTTCGTTCTGCTAATATTCAAATTGGCGACAATTCAACCTTACGTGATTTTTTTAGGGAAACCAGAGGAAATACCTATTTTATTGGTGAATTATTTGCTGTTGATCCTCAATTGATTCCTAACTCCCAAAGAGATTATTTTAACGAGAATGAAGCGAGATTAAAATTTGAAAATAGTGTTAGGATCTATTTTCATGAGACTTTGTATGATATATATAGAAAAGCAAATGTAATAAAGAATGCCTATAAAGCTCAAGAAGATTATTCAAATTTACAAAATGATTTTGATTTAAAAAATCAAAATCAGGAGTTCATTGATCAACAAGAGAAAGATAATGCTCTACAGAATCTTCAAGCGGCAAAAGAAAAAGCTGAAAAGGAAAGTAAAAAGTTACAACATATCGAGGATAAATCAAGAGATACTCCTGCAATTATAGAAATTAATAATAATTATCGAAAAAAATTCTCCTCAACAAGTGAACTTCCACAGAAAACGGACGAACAAGAAAATCAAAAAAAGAAAAGTAAATATTTACCTGATAAATTTTCAAAGCTCGACCGCAAAGAACGAAAAATATTGCAGAAAGTCATGTCAATTATTGTTGATACTGCTCCAAAAGATATTTCAAATGCAATAATTGAAAGAATTAAAAAGGAGTTTGGTTAATCAATATTATGACGAAACCTAAAAATGTCCTATTGGTTGAACCAAATTATAAGAACAAATATCCTCCTATGGGATTGATGAAAATATCGACATATTTTCGCAGTCGAGGAGCTAATATTCGTTTCTTTAAAGGAGATCTCCATTTATTTGCAGCTGAGCTTATTTGTGAAGATTTACTTGCATATTTGACCAGTGTTTTTCCTGATGTTTATTGGAAAGATTATTATCCACAACTTCATAATTATATATACACAGGAGATAATACGGTTCTTCCACAAAAGGATATTTTTAATGATAGTGATATATTAGATGCCTTATCTTTGTATAGAATCAAATATAAAAAAAAGGACTATTTTACGAATCCTCGATTCGATATTGTGGCGATAACTACGTTATTTACATTTTATTGGAAAATAACAATTGATACTATCAACTTTGTTAAACAATTATGTAAATCGCCAAAAGGCGTAATAATTGGTGGCGTTATGTCCACTTTACTGCCTGACGAGGTCTTTTCTGCCACACAAATTAAACCACATATTGGTTTACTAACAGATTCAAAAGTTATTGACCCAAGAGCTAGAAAAAGTGTAAATATTGATGAATTGCCTTTAGATTATTCAATCCTTGACGAAATTGATTACACATATCCAGCTACTAATGCATATTTTGCATACATGACAAGAGGATGTATTAATAAATGTCCATTTTGCGCTGTCCCTAAACTAGAACCGGAATACAAAGGTTACATTAATTTAAAAGATCAACTCGCCAAAACAAAAGAATTATTTGGTGAACAGAGACATCTATTATTATTGGATAATAATGTATTGGCATCTCCTAAATTTGACAATATTATTGATGAAATCAAAGATTGTGGATTTGCTAAAGGCGCAACTTATGAAAAACCAAATGAATACGATATTGCTATAAAAAACTTAATAGCCTCATATAATGATCGTGCATTTATTAACAAGATAATTAGAATCTATCAAGATTTATTTAACCATCTGAAAACTGATGATGAAAAAATCGAATTTATGAGTAAAATTGAAAACGCACATTGTCTTTATTCATATACAGCTCAAAAGCAAGATATACTTGATCTTGATTCCTATATTCGCCCGATATATGAAAGATTTCATAAACCATCTCGCGTAACTCGCTATGTTGATTTTAATCAAGGAATAGATTCCCGTTTGGTTACCGAAAAAAAAATGAAAAAATTGTCTGAAATCAACATTCGACCTTTACGAATAGCATTTGATCATTGGGAATTACGAGATATTTACGAAAAAGCGGTAACAATCGCGGCTAATTCAGGAATCCGAAATTTATCTAATTATCTTTTATACAATTTTAAGGATAAGCCAGATGATTTATATTATCGGTTACAATTAAACGTTGAATTATGCGAACGATTAAATGTTTCAATTTATTCGTTTCCCATGAAATATCATCCTATTACAGACCCTAACTTTTATATGAATAGGGATTTCATAGGAGAACATTGGAATAGAAAATACATCCGAGCTATCCAATCCGTGTTAAATTCAACTAAAGGTAAGATTGGGAGAAGTATGTCTTTCTTTGAAGAAGCATTTGGAAAAGATATCGAAGAATTTCACAAAATACTATTGATGCCGGAAACGTTTATTATTTATCGTCGTCAATTTAATCAAGAGTTACGTAATCGCCTAAATAATAAATATAGCAATACGTCCGGCAATAATAATGATTTAGTTCATGAGTGGTGGAGAAAGTTTTTAAAATTATCTGATAGTCAACGAGAAATAGCAGAAAAGATTATTAAATCAAATAATTTTAATCTGGATAATTATCCTGATATTAATTCTAAGGTCAGAGATGTCTTAAAATATTATCTTATCCAGCACTAAATCAATTAACAGAAGAACATTCATTAAAGCGTTGTTTGACCGATTGTTTCTTTGCGTACTTTGCGTTCTTTGCGGCTAAAATTTTCTTCGGCGGACTGCGTCCGCGACCCGGAAGCGTTTTCGGTTGCGTCACAGATTTTTAGCGGGTCTTTGGACAAGGCGGCGTCAAGCCGCCGCACTCCCCACGCAAGCGCCCTCACTACTGCCTACTGCCTACTGCCTCTTTAATAATCCCCATGGTTTTGTCGGCGGCGCCGGTTTGAGATAGTACGAGTTCTCTGGCGCGGTCGCCCTGTTCTTCTCGCCAGGCGGGGTCGGTCAGGCATTTCTCGACGAAGTGTAACATTTCCTGTTCGTCTTTAACGACGACGGCGGCGTTGGCGCCCAGCAGCAGCGCGACGACGTCTCGGAAGTTGGTTGTATTGGGTCCGAAAGAGACCGCAGCGCCGTATCCTGCCGGCTCGATCATGTTCTGTCCGCCGCGGCTGCCCATGCTTCCGCCGACGAACGCGATTTGCGTCGTTCCCCACCACGCGCCCAGTTCGCCAACGGTGTCGACCAGCAGGATTCTGCAGCGTTTCGAGTCGTCTGCGTTTTCCCCGCCCTGTTCTGTCAGCTCGGTTCGACGAATAAACTCGGCGCTGCGGCTTTCCAGCATTTTGGCGACGGCGTCAAAGCGTTCGGGATGTCGCGGGACGAGAATCAGCTTGAGGTTCTCGAACTGCTCGCTAAAGCGGTCAAAGACGTTGAGCGCTATTTCCTCTTCCGGGTCTTGCGTGCTGCCTGCCAGAAAGACGACGTCGGCGTCTGTTACGCCTTCCCAGAACGCGCCGGTTTTGCTCGTTCCGGTCAGAGAGCGAACCCGGTCGACGGCTGGAATGGCGCGCTCGGTTTTCGCGCCGTCAAATTTAATCGATCCGACTGTTACAACGCGGTCGGCGGGAACGCCCAGTTCAATAAACCGCTGGGAATAGACGTCGCTTTGAGAAACGACCTTGTCAACGCGCTGGAACGCCGGTCGCAAAAAGCAGGAAAAGCGCCGATACGACGGATAGCTCTTGTCGCTGATTCTGCCGTTAAAGACGACGACTTTCACGCCGTTCTTTTTCGCCAGACGCGTCATGTTGGGCCAGACTTCCAGCTCCGCCAGAATCAAAGCGGTTGGGCGGATTCGTTTCAGCGCGGTTTTCACCGCCCAGGTAAAGTCGAGAGGATAATAGAAAACCGTATGGTCGGGAAACCGCTTTCTGGCGACTTCCATTCCGGTTTTGGTTGTTGTGGAAATGACGCACCGAACCCCGGGAATCGCCTGTTCCAGCCGGGAAACCAGCATCGGCAGCAGGTTGACTTCCCCAACGCTGACAGCGTGCAGCCACAGCGTCGGCGCGTCGGGATTGTCCGGCAGAATCGGAACGCGACCGAGCGTTTTCTCTCCCCAGCCTTCCCGATAGCGTCCGGTTGTCAGAGCGCGAAATATCAGCCACGGCGACGCCAGAAGCAGAGCCAGCAGGTAGAGGATGTTCAGGAGCATTGATTGTTAGTGCGTGTTTTGGGAAGGCAGTAGGCAGTAGGGAGTAGGGAGTAGGGAGTAGGGAGGCGCTTCGCGCCAATTACGCATTACGCATTACGAATTACGCATTAAAAAACTCCTCACTCCTCACTCCTAATTCCTCACTGCAATGTAGCCGCCAGCTGTTCCATCGGCATGCCGACGACGTTGCTTTCTGACCCTTCGATAATATGGAGCCAATCGTTTCCGTCCTGATAGCCGAACGCGCCCGCTTTGCCTTTCCATTTTTTGGTGGCGATGTACTCGTCAATCTCCTCGTCGGAAATGTTGTCCATTTTAAGCTGGGTTTTGGAGATTCGCGTTTTAAGAATCCCGGCTTGCAGGATGCACAGACAGCTGATAACAGTATGTTCTTTTCCTCGAAGGGTTTGCAGCATCCGCTTGGCGTCTTCGGCGTCTTTCGGCTTGCCGAAAACTTCGTCGCGGATAATCTCTCCGCCGTAGACTTCGTCCTTAAACCGAAGCGGGACGACCGCGACTGTGTCGCACCCAACGATTGTGGGCGTGCACTGCGGGTCTTCAGCCCGTTTGGCGGCGTAAACGTTGAGAACTTTCGCCTGAGCCATTCGCATGACGTACTGAAGCGCCGTCTCGTTTTTGCGTCGAGGCGTTTCGACTTTTTCGTCCGGATGAACGACTTCAAATTTATACCCGGCGGCGGTAAGCATTTTTTTTCGCCGCGGGGAACGACTTGCCAAAATAAAAGGCTGTGGCATAACTAAGGTCTTCCTGTAGTTGAACAAAGTGGACGCCGGGAAGTTGAGGGGGATTTTTCCCCGTCAAAAAAAACTTGCGGCGCTTGCTTGATTTTTTATTGAAATATGTAATAATATAGGATAGCTGGAAGCAGTTTGTTCAGGTTGAGAGGGTTCATCTCGCTGCTGACAGTTCCCTGCCTTTAGAGGTTATTATACCAAGAAAGATTTTAAAATCAATGGATATTATTAAAATTGAGCCACAATTTGGCGACACGGACATGTGGCAGCACATTCATTACGCGGCGATCATTCGTTGGTTCGAACGCGGACGAATGCATTTTTACAAAATTTTTAACCCGGACTGCTCCGCCGGCAAGTGGAATTTGATTCTGGCGCATACGGAAACCGACTACTTCGGCGAGACGAGCCTGTCGTACGAAGTCGAAATCCGTTCGACCATCGAACGAATCGGAAACACCTCGTTTACGATTTATCAGGAATGCTGGCAGAGGGGCGTCAAAACCGCGTGCTGCCGAACCGTCCTGGTTTTCATTGACCATCAAACCAAACACCCCATGCCCCTGACGCCGGAATACCGACAGGCGCTTGAGGTGCATAGGGTATAGTGAACACAGAGTTGATATTAGTTAGGAATTAGGAGTGAGGAGCGAGGAGTTTTTTAATGCGTAATTCGTAATGCGTAATGCGTAATTGGCGCGAAGCGCCTCACTACTGCCTACTGCCTACTGCCTACTGCCTTTTAACCCCAAACTATCATGAAACGCATCCAATTAGCTCTACTAACCGTTCTTCTGACCGCGTCGTCAGTTTTTGCCGGAGAAAAGGTCGTCTTTAACAGCGAGGGGTTCGCCCCGATGTTTCCCTTTTCCATAACCAAAGGGGCGCCGGACAACATTACCAACGTCCGGACGTGGTCAACGCCCACTCCTGCCGGGGCGGATGGCTTTTTGCGAATTGAGGGCGACCATTTCGTTTCGGACAAAGGCCCCGTTCGGTTTGTCGGAACGAACCTGTGCTTTACCGCCGAGTTCCCTGAAAGTCACGAAGACGCAGAGCGTTTGGCGCAGACGTTAGCCCGGTTTGGAATCAACGCCGTTCGGCTTCATCACATGGATTCTCGCGTTATCTGGGGCGGGGAAAACTGCAAAAACCATCTCGATCTGTCTGAAACGCAGATGGAAAAGCTCGACTATCTGATTTATCAGCTGGAACGCTACGG
>JAFZUV010000013.1 GCA_017618135.1 Clostridia bacterium | reverse complement strand
CCGCGGTTTGCTTTTACTGCTTTATCTTTATTGAATCTGCGGGACAAAATCCGAAATTTTACCTGTGAGCTTAGGACTTCTTGTTGCCGAAATATTATTGATGAAATAAACATCATTCACAGCGTGTTCTTCAACAAATGTGATAAGGTTACCACCGTAAACGCTTCGTATTTTCCGATAATCAATGACAAAAGTCGTGTGATAATTCTGGGTAAAATATGAAATCATGGGATTACCGAAGGATTCCTTGATTATAAGGCAGGATGAATTGTCTGCAATTTGCTCGTTCACCACTACGCCCAACGGATGATCTCCGCATACAAAGGTAAGATACTTTTCACTTGATGTCAGATCATCGCCGTTTGATACTATACGGTAATCTTTTTCATATCCGCTTTCGTAGGTGTGTATATATTTGAGCCCCGGCGGTTCATAGGCGTAAACCGTATCGGGAGTATTACCGAGTTTCGGGCTCATCTTTGATGTGGCATAAAAAGTGCCTAAAAATCCCCCGAAAATATACTCTTTAAACAGGGAGAGGTCTGCCGGCACAAGGCCTGCCGCATTCATAAGCTTTGTGTAGCTGTAATAGGCGCCGAGCGCGGTCCAGTGATGGTCGGTACGAAAATATATATATTCATCTTTGTGCTGAGATAATATACCGTAACTATCAACAGAAACGGCATTTTGTGAAAGATTTGAGTTTATGTAATCCATTGCCGCTTTTTGATCGGATGAGTTTAGCCTTGACGCTGTTCTTTGATCGAGTGTTACCGCAATACTTGTTGGGATAACCGTATTGAAAACACGGGCTTTACCTACCAGCAAATCTGCCGCCCGGTTTACGGCTGATATGTAAATATCAGCGGCTTCTTTATTGAAATTATAGTACTCATATCCGGCGTTATCTATTATAGCTATCGCTCCGAGTTGTTCCACAACGACTTCCGGTTCGGGTTCTGATTGAATTTCAGGCCCTTGCTCCGCGCGAATTTGTGTGTCGGGCAACTGTTCAGCGCCGCTTTCTGCCGAAATAACCTCTCCGTGGATTTCCTCTCCGCCCGCACCCAGTATGTATTTCATTCTACCGTTTAGTTCTGTCAATGTGTCACGAAGCGGAAAGGTATCGGAGTACCAAAGCCCTATATCGCTGAAATAATTTCCTGAAAACAGCGCAGAAAATGAAAACGACGGGAATTTGTGAAGCTCTCTCTTTTCGGTAACGGAAACCGCGGGGCGTAAAAGCGGAACCAATGCGACAAGCGAAACGGAAATCCAAAGGACAAAGAATATACGAACCATATTTATATTTATCCATCTTTGAAAGTGCAGTCCTTTAAACAAAATCTGTTCTTCGGGCGACGGTTCAGCTTCTCCGCTGCTTTCCAATTCTATATTATCGCTTATGACCTCATTTTTCATCCGTTTCACCTGCCTTCCTTTAATATGGTGATTAAGCTTTTTTCAGAATTTAAAATACAAAAACGGATTGTAGCTTTCCCCTATCAATGCGGCTGTTGACAATAAAAGCAGTAATAAAGGTAAAGCAATTTTGCCGACCGCATAAGCGGTTTTAGCCCACCATCTATCAATAAATGTAAATGTTATAAGCTCTCCTGCCTTTTTGATTATCGGAGTTGAGGCTACGGCGCTGAAAAGGAGAATAAATATGTTGGATTCAATAACTGCGCCGCTTTCAAAGTTTATGAACTTGTTTGAATTAAGTCCTATCATACCTTTAAGAACCGTTAATACATCTGATACCGAAGTGAATTTAAAGAGTATCCATCCGAAGAATACAACCACGCAAAGATATATATGCGGCGCATATTTGTTTTTGCCGAAAATCTTAGAAAAAAACAGCTTTTCAAGGCAAATGAACAAAAAGAAGTAAAGACCCCATAGCACAAAATTCCACGATGCACCGTGCCAAAGACCGGTAAGAGTCCAAACAATGAACAGATTTAAAAAGGTGCGAGGTTTGCCTTTTCGGTTGCCGCCGAGCGGTATGTATACATAATCTCTGAAGAAACTGCCGAGAGATATGTGCCAGCGCCTCCAGAATTCCGTAACCGACTTGGATATATACGGGTAATCGAAATTCTCGTTATAGTGTATTCCTATCATCCTTCCCATACCTATAGCCATATCCGAGTATGCGGAGAAATCAAGATAAACCTGAAGCGAAAAGGCAAAAACACCAACCCAGATGGATAGTGCCGGTGCGGTGGCAAGCGTTTTTTGATTTAATAAATTATCCACAACACTGCCGCAGGTATTGGCGAGAATTGCTTTTTTGGCGAGGCCGAAGGAAAACCTCCAAACGCCGTCCGATATATCGCCAAAGGTTGCTCTGCGCTCGACAAGCTGAGGATACACATCCTTGTATCTTACTATCGGCCCCGCAATACACTGGTGAAACATACTGACATATAAAAGCAGCATATAAAAGCTTTTTTGCGCAGGTACCCGCCTGCGGTAAACATCTGCAACATAGGATATCAGCTGAAAAGTGTAAAATGATATGCCTATCGGTAGGGCAACAGACGGTACACTCGTTGGAAAGCCCGTTAAAAGCTTTAAGTTCGACAGAAAAAATGAGCCGTACTTGAATACTGCGAGCATACCGAGATTTACTGTTAGCGTAAGTGCTAAAAACAGCTTGGCTCGCTTTGAGCGCGGTTCGCATTTGTCTATGCAAAGGGATAAAAAGTAGTCTGCCACCGTCATTAAGACAAGCAGTAAAACATAAACCGGCTCACCCCAAGCGTAGAAAACAAGCGAAAATACAAGCATAGTGATATTCTTCGCTTTAATACTCGGAACAAGCCTGTAAACAATCAGATTAAGCGGCAGAAAAAAATAAAGGAAAAATAAGCTTGAAAAAACCATTTTTCTATCCCCTAAAAATACAATAAGTGCGGTTTTTCGCCGCACTTATCATTTTACATATCAAACTATATAATTGTCAATACATAATTAGATATTATTTCATAAATTCGTACATAGCTTTGTTGCACATATATACATCAAGCTTAGCTGTAACCTCAAAGGGAGCGTGCATTGAAAGAACAGGAACGCCTAAGTCAACTACATCAACGCCTAAGTTGGCAATATACATGGCGACCGTGCCGCCTCCGCCTCCGTCAACCTTGCCGAGTTCTCCTGTTTGCCAGATAATTCCCGCTTTATCGAGCATAGCGCGAATTCTCGCAACATACTCGGCTGAAGCGTCGCTTGTGCCGTATTTGCCGCGTGAGCCGGTGTATTTCGTTACAACAACGCCGTGATTTAAAAAGCTTGCGTTGCGCTTCTCCATAACATCCTGGAAGGTTGGGTCCATACCTGCGTTCACATCAGCGGAGAGACAGCTTGAATTTCTGAGTGCAACAGTTTCATCCGAACCGTCATTAAGGCATATATCGTGAATTACATAGGACAGGAATTTTGAATTAAGACCGGTATTTCCGTCGGAACCAATTTCCTCCTTGTCGGCAAGAATTGCAACAGCGGTCTTTTTGGGAGATTCAACTTCTAAAATTGCGGCAAGCTCGCTGTAAGCGCAAACGCGGTCATCCTGGCCGTAGGAGCCTACCATAGACCTGTCAAAGCCAATATCCGAGGCCTTTGCCGCAGGTACCATTTCAAGCTCGGCGGATAAGAAGTCCTCTTCGGTTATGCCGTATTTTTCATTTAAAAGCTTTAAGATGTTCAGCTTTACAAGCTCACTGCCCTCATCGTCTTTAAACGGACGGCTGCCGATTAGAATGTTGAGCTCTTCGCCGCGGATACCGTCAGAGAGTTTGCGCTTGCTCTGTTCGTCTGCAAGGTGGGGAAGAAGATCGTTCACGACAAACTGCGGTTCATCCGGTCTTTCGCCTATTGATACTGTTTGCACGCTTCCATCCTTTTTAGCAAATACGCCGTGAAGCGCCAACGGCACCGTAGGCCACTGATATTTTCTGATGCCACCGTAATAGTGCGTCTTGAAAAGTGCGAATTCAATGTCCTCATAAAGCGGGTTGGGCTTCAAATCAAGACGGGGCGAATCAATATGCGCCGCTGTAATATTTACGCCGCACTCCGCCTTTTCCTTTCCAAATACAACAAAGGCAACAGATTTGCCACGGTTATTAAAGTAAACCTTGTCACCGTGTTTATATTTCTTATCCCTCGAAAACGGTTCGAAGCCTTTTTGGTCTGCAAGCACCATGGCAGCGGCGGCGGCCTCTCTTTCCGTCTTTGCGATGTTTAAAAACTGTTTGTAACCCTCGCAAAAATCAAAAGCCTCCTTTATGGTTTCGTCGCTAAGCCTTAGAAAACCGTTTTTCCTGTCGTAAAAAAGCTTTTCTTTAATCTTTTTATAATCACTCATCACGAGCACCTCCGATTATACTCTTAAGATATATTGTAACCGTTTTTTTAAAAGTGTCAATATTGCCGCTGTTTATAAATATTCTGTGAGCTTTTTCCCTGTAAAATTTATCAGGTTTTCCGGCACGCATACGCATTTTTGCGGCGGTATCGTTTAAACAGTCGCGCTGTTTAATGCGCGCAAGCCTCGTCTTGGCCGGAGCAAGTACCGCGGCGGTGGTATTGCAGATTTCGTTAATGCCGCTTTCGAATAATGTGGGCGCGTCTAACAGTACATACTCACCCTTTATTTTGTTAATTACTATCTCTCTTATAAACGGGAATACCGCTTTGTTTAAAAGCTCTGTGTTTTCACGACTTGAAAAGGCTTTTTCGGAAAGCTTTTTTCTGTTCAGCTCACCGTCAGATGAGAGTATTTCGTTTCCGAAAACCGCCGTGAGCGCCGATAGCGCCGGCATACCTTTACCTACCGCTTCACGGGCGCATAAATCACAATCAACAACCGTAAAGCCAAGCTCTTTCGCGCAACTTGCAAAAATACTTTTTCCGGCGCCGGTGGGTCCTGTAAGTCCTATAATATAACTCATAAATTTATCACCTTAAAAGCTGCCGCACGAAGCAGTCGGTTGTAAATTGCCAAACCAATACCGGCTTTGTTCGGCGCGTGAACATATACACATTCTGCCCGGAGCGAGTCAACATCACGAAGCGCCGAAAAAAGATTGTGCGCGAGTGACTCTTTATCGTCTTTATCGCCGTATACTATTTTTTTGCCGCTGATATCTGCCGCCTCGTCGCTAAAGCATATTGCCGCGCAGTTCTCTTTTGAGTTTACCAGTTTTACAAACTGTTCGTCGGTGCAGTTCACTAAAAAGGTTTGGGTTTTAGGAGCGTAATGTCGATACAGCATACCGGGCGAGGCTACCGTCTTTCCGATTTCCGGCTCAAATAAGATCGCCCTGTCAATAACCAAATCGGGAATAAATCTATAAAGCTCCTCAGCCGTTACGGCACCCGGGCGGAGTAATCTCGGGGGATCTGTAAACAGCGCCAAAACAGTCGATTCAACGCCAACTGTGCAGTCCTCACCCAAAACTACCGCGTCAACCTTGCCGTCAAGGTCGGATAGGGCATGAAGCGCGGTTGTAGGGCTTGGAGCACCGGAAATATTTGCGCTCGGCGCCGCAAGCGGAAGCCCGCTCGACCTTATAATATCTCTCGCCGCATTTGAGGAGGGCATACGGACAGCCACAGTGTCAAGCCCTGCCGATATTCTGTCTGCAATAGTGTTTTTTTTCTTTAAGACCATAGTAAACGGACCGGGCCAAAACTCTTCTGCAAGCTTAATTGCAAGCTCAGGTATATCCTCCGCCACGCTTATTATCATGTCCATATCGCTTATGTGAACTATAAGAGGGTTGTTTTGCGGTCTGCCTTTAGCAATAAATACCTTTTTAATCGCCTCGTCGTCAAATGCACTCGCGGCAAGACCGTAAACCGTTTCGGTAGGTATCGCCACAATACCGCCTTGTTTTAATATCTCGCCGGCGCGGCGTATACCTTTTTCCCTGTCGCCCGAAACGATATCTATTCTTTCGGTGTTCATTTACATATTCTCCTGAGATTTAAGCGCCTCGGCGCGGTAATATGCGCACAGCGCGTCAACTATTTCGTCGATGTTACCGTCCAGTATACTGTCAAGCTTGTAAAGAGTAAGTCCTATGCGGTGATCAGTGACTCTGCCCTGAGGAAAGTTGTATGTTCTGATTCTCTCGCTGCGGTCGCCCGTTCCCACCTGAGCCTTGCGGTCACTGGCAACAGCCGCGTCCGCTTTCGCCTTTTCTGCGTCGTAAAGCCTTGCGCGTAAAACCTTAAGCGCCTTGTCTCTGTTTTTAAACTGACTCCGTTCATCCTGACATTCTACAACCGTTCCGGTCGGTATATGCGTCACCCTTATAGCCGAAGAGGTTTTGTTTATGTGCTGACCTCCGGCGCCTGATGCGCGAAATGTGTCAATTTTAAGATCGGCAGGGTTAAGCTCGAATTCAACTTCGTCCGCCTCCGGAAGCACCGCCACCGTGACGGTTGAGGTGTGAACACGGCCCTGTGTTTCGGTATCGGGTACGCGCTGAACGCGATGTACGCCGCTTTCGTATTTAAAGCGCGAATACGCACCGGCGCCTTCTATCATAAAGCTTATTTCTTTGTAACCGCCAAGCTCGGTTTCGTTGGCGTTGGTTATTTCTATGTTATAATGGTGGCTTTCAGCATACATAGTGTACATCCTGAAAAGACTTCCGGCAAACAGCGCCGCTTCTTCGCCTCCGGCACCGCCGCGTATTTCCACGATAACATTTTTATCGTCATTCGGGTCTTTAGGCAGAAGTAAAAGCTTAAGTTCTTCGGAAACAGAGGCAATAGTTTCTTTTGCCCCTTTAATCTCCTCCTCTGCAAGCTCTTTCAAATCCTTGTCCGCTCCGGCGGACGAAATTATTTCCTCCGCCTCCGCAAGCGCCTTTTCGGCGGAAGTATATTCACGGTATTTTTCTACAATTGGGTTTAACTCGCTATGCTCTTTAATCAGCTTTGTAAACTGTTCATTGTCCGATATGACTTCAGGGCGCGTTAGCTCCACCGATATTTGTTCAAAACGGTTTTCGACCGCCGCCAATTGTTCAAACATTTGCCTCTCCACTGTCAGTTATTATTTTTTTGATAGATTTTTCGGCAGACTTTCTCGGCATCATAACTTCTCTGCCGCAGCCCGTACAAACAAGCTTAAAATCCATACCTATACGGGATATCTTAAATGTGTCACAGCCGCAGGGGTGTTTTTTTTTCATTTTTACAACAGTTCCTACATCTATCTGCATAATATCCCTCCTGTATAAAAAACAATTATATACCATTTTCTGCCGATTGGCAAGTGTCGGGCAGAAAAGTAAATAAAAAAGTAAATAAAAAGCGAATTTTTTTATTGACAACGCACTACTCAAATGATATAATAATCGGGCGCCCGTAATGCGAGTGTGCTGGAACTGGCAGACAGGCACGTTTGAGGGGCGTGTGTCATAGACGTACGGGTTCAAGTCCCGTCACTCGCACCATTTTTCCGGGGATTTTTGTCCCCGGAATTTTTCTTTTCAGGAGCATTTCCCTTGTAAAAAATCAACCGCAATTTCCGTGATAAAAAGGATTTGCGGTATTTTATTATGTTCCAAGAAACTCTGTGTTCCGTCTTTTCGGCAGGACTTCCCTTGCCAAAAATTCAATTTAAAAACCGGGTACTATCCGGGTACTCGCAGTTGAAAACAGCAGAAAAAGCATGAAAAGCCACATACAATTTGCATTCTGTTTTAAGGAGTAGCAATAGCGGATATTTAGGTTTTGTCATATTTTGGAATTTTACAGGGAACACTTCCCCTGACCTTAAGCCCGAAAGGCTGCAATAAAAGAATAACCTCTTGTATAATAGTAAAGGTTTGGCAACCGAATTACTAAAATACAGGAGGTTTTTAACATTCTTCTTACTGACCTTAACAAAATTCATCACATAATCTGTGGCCCGAATTTGCGGAGATTTTACCGGATATATTTTATACCTGCGCTTTTTACTCCGCGTTGAACTTTCTGCGCTGGAACAAATAAAACGCAAATCCGATAGCAATCCAGACTATGAGCATTATGTAGCTTTCTTTGCAGAAATGAACGCCGTTAAGTCCGGGAATGGGAACCAACTGTAAGAGCATAAAGATTGCGGCGAATATCATTCCCAATGTGGCAATAATTCTGACGCCGGGTTTATGCTCGCCGGTCTTGCGGAGTGTTTTAAGAGTAGAAGCGCAGGTGAAGAAATAGCCGATACTCGCGCCTATAGAGCTCATATCAACAAACCAACCGAGAGCCTCTCTGCCGAGGACAGGTCCTGAAAGTGATATCAAAACGCAGAAAAGCATAGCGTTTTTAGGTGTTGCAAATCTTTTATCAATTTTCCCAAACCATTTTGGCAGATAACCGTCTCTGCTCATTGAGTATATAAGACGGCTTGAAGCAAGATAGAAGCCCATAATACCCGAAAGCACGGCGCAGGAAACACCGGTGCCTATCAGTACTTTTCCAAATGTGCCCAGCAATTCCTCAGCTGCTATGAGCACAACCCAATCACCGGCAATAACCCTATCGGGCCAGTTTGCTAAAGCTGCAGCGGCAACGGTATTGTTGGATATGTAAACAAAGCCGCCGAAAAGGATAGCAACAGTCATAATAAACATTACTTTTTTATATGAGAATTTAAATTCTTCTGCCGCTTGAGGTATAGTCCCGAAGCCCACATATGCCCAGGGTGTTATGGCGAATGTAGCAAGAATTGCCGACATAATACCCGCCTTACCGCTGTGTGCAAACTGGCCTATGTTTTCGGTAACTGCGTTGTTTGCCTTAGCAGCCGCCAAATCAAAGCCCCAAACCGGCTCCATATTTATACCCTTTGCTTTAGAAGAAATCAATCCCGCGGCAAAGAGGGTAAATGCTGAAATTGCAAGTAAAGCCGCAAGAATGGTCTGTATAAATCCGGCCTTCTGAACCCCGATGATATTGAATATACCGAAAAGTATGAGGATAAAGCCGGCAAACAACATTTCGCCCAAATACACCTTAAATCCGGCTATTTCGTAAAGATAGTTGAACCTGAGTATGTTAGCGTCACCGTCAAGTCCGTCAACAATAAGACCGATTGCGGTAGAATTCATGGGAACATTTGTAAGGTATGCCGCAACTAAAAACCAACCGCAGAAAAACGCCGCGGTCTTACCGAAGCAGTTCTTGGTAAAATTAAATTCACCGCCGGCTTTCGGGAACTTAGGCACCATATAAGCGTAAGAAAACGCTATGATTATCATTACTACAGCGCCAAGCACCATTGATATAGCGGTTCCGGCAACTCCCGAATTAGGCAAAAACTTCTTGCCGGGATTGATAAAAGAACCCCAGCCGATAATGCATCCAAAGGCAATTGCCCAAACGCTCATCGGGTTTAACTGCCGTTTCAATTCCGTTTCTTTTTTCTCCAAAGAAAACACCCCTCGTTCGTTAATATAAAAGTTATATTATCACAAAAGCTAATTGAAGTCAACAGCGCAACACTAAAAATACCCCAAAAACAGGAAAAATTTAGCATAAAACAGTTGACGATAATCTTGCAGAGTGATATAATTACCGAAGAGGCTTCAACAGAGCCAAATTATTTTTAAAAGAGGTGCCATTTTAAAATGGAGTATGGAAAATTTATCTATCTTAGTCTGTCTGATTTGGAAAAGTGCGGTCTGCGTGACTGGGATCTGGCTATGGATGTTGCAGAGGCAACATATAAGGAGCATAGCAAGGGTATGTATGAGATGCCTCCTAAACCGGGTGTTCATCCTGATACCTGTCCCGGCGCTTTCTTGCACGCTATGCCCGGATATTTGAAGGAATCTAATATCTGTGGGCTTAAATGGGTTGGCGTTTTCGGTCATAACAGACCTAAGTACGGTATAAAGGCTTTGTCCTCCCTGATGATTTTAAATGATGTTGAAACAGGTTACCCGCTGGCTGTTATGGAGGCCGGTATTATTACCGCTATCCGTACAGCTACATCTTCAGGTGTTTCCGCAAAGTATTTAGCTCGCAAGGGCTCTAAGGTTGTAGGTTTGGTTGGCGCCGGCGAACAGGGCGAATACAATATGCGTTTGATTAAATACCTTATTCCCGGAATCGAAGAGATAAAGATTTTTGACCGTTATCCGGAGTACGCGCAGAAGCTTTGTGATGAACTGAGTGCAGACCTGGGAGTTAACGCTCATGTGGTTGATAGCTTTGAAGCCGCTTTGCGTGACAGTGATATTTTTGTTGCCGCCGCTCCTATTACCGTTTTCCCCGAGCCTGTGTATAAAAAAGAGTGGGTAAAGCCGGGTGCGCTGATTCTTCCTGTTCACTCCAAGGGATGGGATTATGAGTTGTTTGCCAACAACAAGTTTATTGTTGATGACTGGAATCAGTATTCCAGCGATATGTTTAATCCAAATACCGGTTATTTCGGCAGACAGGGCTTTGCAAAATTCGAGCCTCACGCGCAAATAGGCGAAGTGCTCTTAGGTAATAAGACCGGCCGCGAGAGCGATGATGAAATCATTATCGCCGCCAATATGGGTATAGCGCTTCAGGATATTTCGCTCGGTACCAAGTTGTATGAGCGCGCCGTTGAGCAGGGACTTGGACAGACTTTATCTCTCGAATAATTTGTCGGGTGATTTAAGGAGAGGAGCATAGAGCCGTTTCTTAGAGTTGGAGGTTATTAAATGAAGAAAAATATTGTACGAAATTGGGGATATGTAGGACCCACAGATAAATACGGAGATCTTCATATTACCGAAGGACAGTGCTTTGCCGGTTTTATAGCGGGTATTCTCGTGCCCGATGATAAAACCGAGAAGAGAATCGGCAATATAGCAAACGCACGCTCATTTCCTTTTCCGGTTCGATATGCAGTTGTGAAATCAATAGGAAACCCAAATGCCGCGGAAAATGAAATTGTAAAGGAAATTACCGAAAAAGCTGAGCAACTTGAGCTTGAAGGGTGTCGCTTCATTACTTCTTCAGGCGGAGCGTTCGGAAAGTATCAAAAGGTTGCGTCAGCGGCGGTAGATCTGCCGGTTTACTTGACCGCGCTACAGCAGCTTAGATGGATAAAAATCGGTCTGAAAAGCTCTGAAAATGTTTTGATTTTGTCTGATCTCCCGCAAGAGAAGGCAATTGAGGTGTTTGAGATTTGCGGTATTGATAAAGAGGTTTATAATGACTGTGTTTTTGTGCAGACAGATCCTGCCGTTATGGATCCGCAAGAAGTTCTTAAGTATCTGAAAGATGATGTTATTGAGCAGAATTCGGTTAAAGCGGTTTTGCTTGATACAGAGCTTTTCAGTGCGCTTCCCACAAGTGTAAAGAGCTATCTTGACTTGAATGTGTGGGACATTCACAAGCTTATGGGATATGTTTCCCGTGCTGTTTGCCAGCATCCGCGCACAGGGTTTATTTGATTACGAACAAATTTGCAGAAAGGAAATGAGTATAACGCAAGGCGATTATACTTTTAAGTTGCTATGAAAGAATTAAAAGCTCCTGTTTCCGTTAAGTTCGGGCAGAACAAAAACGGTAACGCCTATGATGGCTACAGCATCGGCGTATTGATTATGCGGTCTTGGGTTCCAAAGCCGCTTGGCCATGTTTCCCAATTAAACACTTATAATTATCCGATTTTGCCGTATTTGGTAGAAGGTTCCAACTTCCAGAGAATATTGGGCGGCGATATGACATTGTTGCCTACGATTGTCGACGCGGCAAAGGAATTGCAGGCGTCCGGCTGTAAGTGCATTACCTCGTCGTGCGGATATTTCGGCAGATTTCAAAAGGCTGTGGCGGATGAATTGGATGCTCCGGTATATATTTCTTCTATCTGTCAAATCCCTTGGGTTTTATCCGGACTTTCGGAGGATAAGAAAATCATCGTTCTATGCTATGATGATTCCCTTCTTGTTCGCCCTATTTTAGAGTCCTGCGGTCTTTCTGACAGTGATGTAAATCGTTGCGTAATCAAGGGAATGTGCAATGAGCCTTCGTTTTCGGATATTCGAAAGTGTCAAGGTCACTACAGCGTTGAAACAGCCGGAGAGGAAATTGTTGCAACCGCTCTTCGCTTGCAAAAGGAAAATCCGGATGTTGCTGCAATTGTTTTGGAATGTACGGATATGCCTCCGCATGCCGCTGCTATTCAAAGAGCTACCAATCTTCCTGTGTTTGATATTACAACGCTTTTGGATTTTATCAATTCGGTAGTTGAATAACAGAAAACATAACAGCACGATTGTGTTGTGATTTTCAAATTTTAATAATATGCACCCCAAAAGGCAGATGATTTTTGGGGTGCATATTTTCGTATAACAAGAGCCACGCGACTATCGCGTGGCTCAAAGAAGGTTAAACGAAGAAGAAATCCTGCGTTTGTGATAGAACAGCAGAGACCTGTCGGTCAAACCAAACCGTAAATTGAGGGTTTTTTATTATACCCGGTGAACAGCAAAACCGTATATGTCAAGTTTTTTTCTTGACATATACGGCTGAGGGTGTTATAATGTCGTTTGTAAAGAAAAAACATTGACAGGCGGTGGGGCGTTTATGGCGAAGGATTTATCTGTCAGCGCTCTTCTTGATGTTTACGGTGCATTTTTAAGCGGCAAGCAAAGGGAAATGATGATACATTATTATAATGAGGATCTCTCCCTTGCGGAAATTGCCGAAAACGAGGGCACAACGCGACAGGCGGTAAGTGATATAATTCGTCGCGGCGAAGCTCAGATTAAGAGATATGAGCTTGAATGCGGATATAAAGCCAAAATATCCGACCTTAAATCGATTTGCAAATCGGAAATATCTGATGATCAAAAAATAAAGAGGATTTCGGCTGTCATAGATGATTTCTAACAGAATGAAAAAATGTTTGTACCGGAGGTGACCTCAAATGGCGTTTTCAAATTTGTCAGATAAGCTGGGAAATGTTTTTAAGAAGCTCAGAAATAAGGGCAGGCTTACCGAGAGCGATGTTAAGGAAGCTATGCGCGAGGTCAGACTTAGCCTTCTTGAAGCCGATGTAAACTATAAGGTAGCAAAGAATTTTACAAATGCTGTTACCGAAAAATGCACTGGCGAAAATGTGTTTGAAAGCCTTACAGCTGCGCAAAGCGTTATTAAGATAGTGCGCGATGAATTGACCAGTCTAATGGGCGGTGAAAACGCCAGACTGAAAGTGGCGCCGAGGATACCTACCGTAGTTATGATGTGCGGTCTCCAGGGTTCCGGTAAGACTACTCATAGTGCCAAGCTTGCCAAATATTTAAAATCCAAAGGAAACAGACCCATGCTTGTAGCCTGCGATATATACCGGCCGGCGGCTATCGAGCAGTTAAAGGTCGTAGGTGCCGCGGCGGACGCCTTTGTTTTCGAAAAGGGCACGCAGGCTCCGGAGAAAACCGCCAAAGAGGCTATAGCTTACGCCAGAGATTACGGCTATGATTATGTAATTTTAGATACCGCGGGAAGGCTTCATATAGATACCGAGCTTATGGAAGAGCTTGTACGGATAACTAAGGCGGTAGAAGTCACCGATATATTGCTTGTGGTGGACGCGATGATCGGTCAGGACGCCGTAAATATAGCAAAAGAATTTAACGATTTGCTTGAGATAGACGGTGTAATTCTCACTAAGCTTGACGGTGATACAAGAGGCGGTGCGGCGTTGTCTGTCCGCGCGGTCACGGGCAAACCTATTATGTTTGCCGGTGTAGGTGAAAAGCTTGACGGGCTTGAGGAATTTCATCCTGACCGTATGGCGTCGCGTATACTTGGTATGGGCGATATGCTCTCGCTTATTGAAAAGGTAGAAAATGAGGTTGATGAGAAGAAAGCCGAGGAAGCGGCAAGAAAACTGCAGGCAAATAAATTTGATTTAAATGACTTGCTTGAACAGTTCTCGCAAATTAAGAAAATGGGCAGTCTTAAAAATATACTTTCAATGCTTCCGGGTATGGACAGGCAACTGCGTGACGCGGATATTGATGACCGCCAGATGTACAGAGTAGAGGCTGTCATTAAGTCTATGACTAAAAAAGAGCGTGAGCATCCCGATATAATAAACGCTTCGCGCCGTCGGAGAATAGCGTCCGGGTGTGGGCAGACCGTCGAGGATGTAAACCGACTTATGCGCCAGTATGAGCAGATGAAAAAGATGTTCAGGCAAATGAATAAAAAAGGTTCAAAGAGGCGTATGATGCGTGGATTTGACCCGAGCAGTTTCGGTTTTTAAGGTAAAAACCTTTGAACATATATATTTTTACTATTGGAGGTGTAAAAAATGGCGGTTAAAATCAGACTACGCAGAATGGGTGCTAAAAAAGCTCCTTTTTATCGCGTTGTGGTCGCCGATTCAAGATATCCGCGAGACGGTCGCTTTATCGAAGAAATCGGTTATTACGATCCCACTAAGGAGCCGGCAAGTGTTCAAATAGATGCTGAAAAGGCGCAAAAGTGGATTAAAAACGGCGCTCAACCTACCGATACGGTAAAAGCGCTCCTTAAGAAGAACGGCGTTCTTTAATAACAAATTTTTTAAATTGGAGAGAATTGATTATGAATGAACTTCTTATTGCAATCGCTTCAGGTCTTGTTGAAAATCCTGAGGCAGTAAATGTTACGGTTGACGAGCCCAATGAAGAGGGCATAATTGTTTATCATCTGCGTGTGGCTCCCGATGATATGGGAAGAGTTATAGGTAAGCAGGGCAGAATAGCTAAGGCTATTCGTACAGTTATGCGCGCCGCTGCTAACCGTAATGATCAAAAAATCGCAGTTGACATTGACGAATAATACTGAATATCCCCCTCGCTTTAGAGGGGGTATTTGCTTTTTTGAGGTGCCTTTATGAAAAAAGAGTTTATTGAAGCGGGTAAAATAGTGGGTACGCACGGAGTTCGCGGTATGGTTCGTATACAACCCTGGGCGGACAGCGTCAGTTTTCTGTGCGGTTTTAATATGTTTTATCTCGGTGATGATAAGGCGCTCATTATGGTTAATAAGATTAAACCTCACGGGAATATTGTAATAGCTGAAATAGACGGTATTGATTCAATAGAAAAAGCGGAAACACTCAGAAACCGTATGATTTTTATAAAAAGAAGCGATGTCGACATACCCGAAAATCGTTATTTTATAGATGAACTTATAGGCTGTAGGGTTTTGGATTTTGATACCGGCAGGGAATATGGTTTGGTGACGGATGTTTCAGCCACCGGTGCCAACGATGTATGGCATATAAAAAACGGAGAAAAAGAATATCTTTTGCCCGCGATAAAAGATGTGGTCAAAAGAGTTGATACAGATGGTGAGATAATCGAAATCTGCCCGATAAAGGGGATATTTGATGATGAGAATTGATATAATGACCCTCTTCCCGGAAATGTGCGGGAGAGTGCTTGGCGAGAGTATAATTGGCAGAGCGCAAAAGTCCGGCAAGGTTGAAATTGTTGTTACTGATATAAGGGATTTTGCAGGTAACAAGCATAACAAGGTAGATGATATGCCGTATGGCGGTGGAATGGGTATGGTAATGTCGGCTTCGCCTGTATACGATTGCTATAAGAGCTTGTATGCGAAGGACGAGCCAAAGCCGCATCTTATTTATATGTCGCCAAAGGGTGGTACGCTTAATCAGTCAAAGGTTGCAGAGCTTTCAAAGCTTGACAGGTTTGTGATTCTTTGCGGTCACTATGAGGGAGTGGACCAAAGGGTTATTGATGAAATAGTCGATGAGGAAATATCAATAGGCGATTATGTGCTTACCGGAGGAGAATTGCCGGCACTTGCCTTGACAGACGCTGTATGTCGTATGCTTCCGGGAGTTCTTTCCGATGACAGCTGCTTTCAGGATGAAAGTCATTTTGCAGGACTCCTTGAATATCCCCAATATACAAGACCTTCCGAGTGGCACGGTAAAGGGGTGCCGGAAGTTTTGCTTTCAGGTAATCACGCCGAAATAGAAAAATGGCGGAGAAAGCAATCGCTGATTATCACAAGGCAGCGCCGGAAGGATATGTTTGAGCGTTTTGAGTTGTCAAAACAGGATGAAAAGCTGTTGGATGATCTTGAAAAGTAGAAGAGTGGTAAATTTTACCCTATCATTTTTACCAAAAGCGACAGTGTTTTTGCTTAAAAAATTGGATTAAATTTAGAACTTTTTAACAATTCATTGACAAACACATTTAATATAGTATAATGAACTCGAAAAGTAGAGTATTGTTTTGGCATTCTTGAGCTTAAAAGGGAGTGTGCTGTATGTGTGTCAGAGATGTTGTTATACATAATCAGGTAGGTCTTCATGCCCGCCCCGCGACCTTTTTTATACAGAAGGCAAATGAGTATAAGTCTTCTATATGGGTTGAAAAGGATGAGCGTAAGGTGAACGCAAAAAGCCTTTTGGGCGTTTTGTCGCTTGGCATAGTAGGCGGTACCACAATAAAGATTATTGCGGACGGTATAGACGCTGAGCAGGCGCTTGACGGTCTGGTTGCGTTGGTAGAGTCAGGGTTTGTTGAATAATCAACAAAGAATTATCGCCTCGTGTTTTATCGGGGGATAAATATCCGGGTGTGGCGCAGCTGGTAGCGCGCTTGACTGGGGGTCAAGAGGCCGCAAGTTCAAGTCTTGTCACTCGGACCAACTCCCGGCTTGGTGCATTAGCACCGAGCCGGGAGTTTTGTTTGTATTATGAAATTTAGACCGCCGAGTATTATTACGCAAGATGTTCGTCATACACCGCCCTTTGCCCTCCGATATAGATAGGTCTTGTTCTTGCGGCAATTAATATTGCGTTTCCTATGTGATCTACTGAAAGCCTTACCGGAATTGCAACTCTTTTTAAGTGCATTCCGATAAGAGTTCCGCCTATATCCAATCCCGCGTCCGCCATAACCCTTTCGACAAGAACGGGATGTTCAAAATTATTGTAAGCGGCGGTTGCAAAGGAACCGCCGGCTTTCGGTTGCGGTATGGCGTTTACAATTTCAAGGTTGTGCTCTTTGGCAACTGATTTTTCGATAACAAGAGCACGGTTAAGATGTTCACAGCATTGTGCAGCGAGAAAAATCCCTTTTTCCTTAATTGCGTCATAAATTGCAGAAAAAATTTCTTTTGCGGTTTCCGGCGTTGAATTCGTTCCGATTTTTGAACCGGTAACTTCACTTGAAGAGCATCCCACAACAAGAAGATCGCCCGACCGGAGATTTGCCTTATCCAGAAGTTCATTTACTGCACTATATGTTTGCTCATAAATTGTTTTGTTGCTCATTTCTTCATTTCCTTTCAAAATCCGTTTGTTGTACCTTCTTAATAATACCAGTTCGGCTGAAAATTTCAACCAGGAAATATGAAGCGATTATTCCTGCGGTTCCCTGAACGGTATTACCGGAAACGCCTGCAAGCGCAGGTACAAATCCCTCTCCGATAAAAACTGCTTCAAAAAGGTAGTAGCCGGCTACCATCAGGATTTCCGCAATTATGGAGCATACTAAGAAGCCAACGCGCGAATGGCTTTTTTTGCGGGGATTGAAGAAATATGGGACAAGTGAAATAATAAGTGCCATGAGCGCCTTGATAATCATCGTTGCAGGTATGTAAACCGGATATCCCGACAAAAAATCGGCAAGGGAAGAACCGACGCCGCCTGCAATTGCGCCCCAGACCGGTCCTAATAGCCAACCTCCGAAGAGTACGGCACAATCTCCGAGATTTAAATATCCTTTTGTTGGAGACGGGATTCTCACTGCCATCGTAAGTATGCAAGTGAGTGCTACCATGACGGCAGTCAAATTTATTTTAAAGATATAATTACTGCTTTTCATAAACATTCCTTTTTTATAAAAATCCGGCATCCGAGTTACGGACGCCGGTACATTGATTTTTTAGTCGGCAAAAAGTGGTGTTGAGAGATATCTGTCTCCTGTATCGGGAAGAAGAACTACAATGGTTTTCCCTTCATTTTCGGGGCGCTTTGCAAGTTTTATTGCCGCAAATACCGCCGCCCCCGACGATATTCCAACGAGAACACCCTCGCTGTTTCCTATAGCTTTGCCGGTGGCGAATGCGTCTTCGTTTGAAACGGGGATAATTTCGTCATAAATCTTGGTGTTAAGAACATCGGGGACAAAACCGGCGCCAATTCCCTGAATTTTATGCGAACCCGCAACACCTGTCGAAAGTACGGCGCTCGTCTCAGGTTCAACAGCTACAATCTTAACATCGGGATTTTTTGATTTAAGATATTCGCCTACGCCCGTAACGGTTCCGCCGGTGCCTACTCCGGCTACGAAAATATCAACTTCTCCGTCGGTATCTTCCCATATTTCAGGTCCGGTATGCTCGCGGTGTGCCGTAGGATTGGCAGGATTTACAAACTGACCCGGTATAAAGCTGTTCGGCGTTTCAGCGGCAAGCTCATTTGCTTTTGCTATAGCGCCTTTCATACCCTTTGTGCCGTCTGTCAGTACAATTTCAGCACCGTATGCCTTGATAAGCTGGCGGCGCTCGACCGACATGGTTTCCGGCATCGTAAGTATCAGGCGGTAGCCTCTTGCCGCGGCAACCGAAGCGAGACCGATACCGGTGTTGCCGGAGGTCGGTTCAATAATGACAGAACCCTCTTTAAGCTTCCCTGAAGCTTCTGCCTCGTCTATCATCGACTTGGCTATTCTGTCTTTAACCGAACCTGCCGGATTAAAATATTCAAGCTTGGCGATGATTTTTGCTTTGAGCTTATATTTTTTCTCACTGTGTGTGAGTTCAAGAAGTGGAGTTTTTCCTATAAGTTGATCGGCTGATGTATAAATTGACATAACAATTCTCCTTTACAATGTGTTTTGATTTTTATATAGTTAAGTGCTTACATCGAAAAACCGGAAATAATACTTTACTTAATTGCTTCAAATCCTCTTTCGAGGTCGGCAATAATATCGTCAATATGCTCTGTGCCTATTGAGAGCCGCAAAGTGTTATCGTGGATGTCCTGAGCTTCCAGTTCTTCTTTGGACAACTGAGAATGCGTGGTTGTTGCCGGGTGGATAATGAGACTTTTGACATCGGCGACATTTGCAAGCAATGAGAAGATTTCAAGGGCGTCGGTAAACTTCCACGCCTCATCTTTGCCTCCTTTGATATCAAATGTGAATATAGAGCCTCCGCCGTTTGGGAAATACTTATTGTAAAGCGCGTGTTGTGGATGGGAGGATAACGCGGGGTGGTTTACCTTTTCCACCAGAGGATGATTTGCGAGATACTCAACAACCTTTTTGGTGTTTTCGGCGTGCCTTTCAAGTCTGAGCGACAATGTTTCAACTCCCTGCAAAAGCAGAAAAGCGTTAAACGGAGAAATCGCCGCGCCGGTATCGCGCAAGAGAATTGCTCTTATGTAGGTCACAAACGCCGCCGGACCTACCGCGTCATAAAATGAAACACCGTGATAGCTTGGATTGGGCTCTGCTATGTTCGGATACTTTTTGCTTGCTTTCCAGTTGAATTTACCCGATTCAACAATTATACCTCCGAGCGTAGTTCCGTGACCGCCTATGAATTTGGTGGCGGAATGTACAACTATATCTGCGCCGTATTCAATAGGACGAATCAAATACGGCGTTCCGAATGTGTTGTCAATTACAAGCGGTATACCGTTTTCGTGGGCAATTTCAGCTAAAGCCTCAATGTCTGCGACTTCACTGCCGGGGTTCGAAAGAACTTCGGCAAAAATCGCCTTGGTACCCGGTGTGATTGCCGCACGGACTTCATCAATATTACTGATGTCTACAAATGTGGTATCAACACCGTAAAGAGGCAGGGTATGGGAAAGCAGATTGTAGCTGCCGCCGTAAATATCCCGTGCTGAAACAATATTATCGCCCTTTTGCGCGAGCGCCTCTATTGTGTAGGCAATAGCCGCCGCACCCGAGGCAACGGCGAGCGCCGCCGTACCGCCCTCAAGCGCCGCAACCCTTTGTTCCAAAACACCTTGCGTCGTGTTTGTGAGCCTGCCGTAGATGTTTCCGGCGTCTGCAAGCCCGAAACGCGCCGCCGCATGGGCCGAATCGTGAAATACATAACTTGCCGTTTGATAAATCGGTACCGCGCGTGAATCCGATTCGCGGTCTGCGTGTTCTTGACCTACATGTAATTGTAAAGTTTCAAATTTATATTCACTCATGATTATTTCTCCTTTTCTGTTTAAGTTAGCTGTTACTTATAATTTGTTTCGGTTCAGTAAAAAACCGGGGACCTTTTCTTGGCTCCCGGGCAAGGGCGGAATTGACATTTTAAATATGTCAACAACTTTCAAGGCGCATACAAAAGCAGTAGAACGCCTCCGCCATACAACATGCCCGGTAGTTAAGGTGACGGGAGTCGAACTCCGTCGCCTTAAGCATTCGACAACACATTTTGCAATACTGTTTTCTCATTTTTCGTTTTGACATTGCTTGCGCCTCCTTAATTTTTCTACTCACATTATACTGCAAGCGGAAATATTTGTAAATTCGTTTGAATTTATTATCGGTGATAACCACTGCTTATCGCTGAAAATACTATTTTACAGCTCTTTATATTTAAGCAGTTCTTTTATGTATTCTTTTCCGTAGCTTGAAAGAGAACTTCCGTTTCTGGTTATACAGCCGATTGTAAGCGGGTCTTCCTCTTTCATTTTAATCGCAACAAGACCTTGAAGAATAGAATCTTTTTGCGACAGCATTCCCGAGCCTACCGAATACCCGCCAAGCTCGGCTATTATTTCCATTGTGGTCGCTCTGTCGTCCGACTTTATCATTTTATCGAATGAATAGTCAGCCATCGCTTCTTCAGTGAGATAAAAGCTGTCGTTATTGCTTTGGTCGAAAGAAACACACGGATACTCGCGCATTTCATCTATGGATATTTCTTTTCTTTTGGCGAATTTATGATTTTTCCACACATATACATAGGTGTCTCTCTTCATTAGAGGCGTAAAATTCAGCTGATAATCGCGGAAAAGCTTTTTTATAAGGGATTCGTTTGAACCGGAAAAGGATATTATACCCACTTCGCTTTTAAGTGTTCCCACATCGTCAAGCACATCTTTGGTTTTTGTTTCGTGAACCGAAAAAACATATTTTTCCGGTTTCATTTTCTTTATTACAGATGTAAAGGCCTTTATAGCGAAATTGTAGTGTTGAGTAGACACCGAAAACTTTTCTTTGCCGCCGTTGTGTGATAAGTATCGGTCCTCGAGTATATCATATTGTCCGACTGCTTTTTTCGCGTAAGTCAAAAACTCGCGTCCGTCGTCTGTCAGAGATATTCCTTTGTTCGTTCTCTCAAAAATAAGAATGCCGAGTTCATCCTCAAGCTCGCGTATGCTTGAAGACAAGGCGGGTTGTGAAATGTATAGCTTGGTGGACGCTTCGCGCATAGATGATGAAGCGGCTATCCGGAGAACATATTTAAGCTGCGTTATATTCATATAAAACCTCTTGCTTTTTGTTTATGTCTTATTTCCGGTTCTTTTCTCGTAATCCTCTAAAGCGGCGGCGATTGCTTCTTCCGCAAGAACGCTGCAGTGCATCTTGTGGGCGGGCAGTCCGTCAAGAGCTTCCGCTACGGATTTGTTCGTGATTTCCTTTACTTCTTTTACCGGTTTCCCCTTTATCAGCTCCGTAGCCATTGAACTGGAGGCTATCGCGCTTCCGCAGCCGAATGTTTCGAATTTAACATCTTTTACGATACCGTCTTCAATTTTAAGATACATTTTCATTATGTCGCCGCATTTGGCGTTCCCGACTTCGCCTATTCCGTTAGCGTCGTCTATCACGCCCACATTGCGGGGATTACGGAAGTGCTCCATTACTTTTTCACTATACAGTGCCATTGTACTTTCCTCCTTACAGTATAAATTTTCTTTTCCCGGAAATTAAATCGCGCCAGATAGGGGAGAAGCCGCGCAGATGATCTACAACCTCTTTTACGGATTTAATGATATAGTCGACTTGTTCCTCTGTAATATCTTCGCCGAGGCTCAGCCGCATCGAGCCGTGCGCCACATCGTGGACTCTGCCTATCGCCAGAAGGACATGACTCGGATCAAGAGAGCCGGATGTACAGGCGCTGCCGGATGAAGCGCATATACCTTTATCATCAAGCAGTAAAAGCAGTGATTCACCCTCTATTCCCTCAAAACAAAAATTCACATTACCCGGCAACCGGTTTTCAGCGTCGCCGTTGAGCGCGGAATGGGGAATTTGCCTTAAGCCCTCAATAAGCCTGTCCCGCGCGGCGGCAAGGCGGCATCTGTTTTCGTCCGTTTTTGATATTGATTCTTTAAGCGCCGTCGCCATAGCCGCTATGCCTGGCACATTTTCCGTTCCGGCACGGTACCCTCGTTCCTGGGCGCCGCCCTCAATCAGATTTGTCAGCGAAATACCTTTTCTTACATATAAAAAGCCTACGCCCTTAGGCCCGTGAAATTTATGCGCTGAAGCGGAGAGCATATCTATATTGTCATCCTTAACATTAACCGGAATATGACCTATCGCCTGTACTGCGTCCGTATGGAAAATAACGCTTTTCTTACGGCAGATTTCACCTATTTCTTTTATCGGCTGTATTGTGCCGATTTCGTTGTTTGCATACATTATAGTTACAAGGCAGGTATCTTCTCTTACTGCGGCTTCAACCTCTTCAGGGAGCACAATGCCGTTTTCGTGGACATCAAGCAGCGTAACACTGAAGCCTTCTTTTTCAAGCCTTTGTAGTGTGTGAAGTACGGCGTGGTGCTCAAAAGCGGATGATACAATATGTGTTTTCCCTTTTTTTCTGCCGGTTTCTGCGGCAGAGAGTATAGCCTGGTTATCCGCCTCGCTTCCGCCGGAAGTGAAAACTATCTCGCGCGGGTCTGCGCCTATAAGGCGGGCAATTTCTTCTCTTGAGTTTTCAAGTACATCTTTTGCCTTTTGCCCGTGCGCATATAAGCTTGACGGATTTCCCCATATTTCGTTCATCACGGATGTCATTGTATTAAAGGCCGCTTCGCTCATTTTTGTTGTCGCGGCATTGTCCGCATAGATCATAAATTCAGCTCCTTATATGGATTGTTTATATATTATACTCCTATTTGCCTACTATGTCAATAGGCAAATGCACAAAAATACTTGATTTACCTATCAACCTACTGTATAATAGTATCAACTTTTGAAATCAGCTTATGATTTCCGAGTATTTTAACAAAGGAGGGCGCGAAATTCGCCCGCTAAAATCGGGTTCGGATTATTGCGCTATGCTTAAGGTGACGGGAGTCGAACCCCGTCACGCTAAAAACGACAAAATTTTCGTCCGGCTTTGTCTCATCGCTCCGAATACGCCGGTATATCGGCGCTCTTCGACTTTGACGCAACAAAAATTTTGCTCGTTTTAAGTTTTTAAAGTTTGTGCCGCCACCTTTTTCAAAAGGGCGCGGCGTGCAATTTGCAGTAAGGCGTCCGCCTTACAAAAATAAACGCAAGAAAGGTGGGAAAGGGCGGCGAGCCAAACCGTAACGAGTTTGACTCCCGTCACCTTATGCAAATGATTTCAACAAAAGGCAGATATGCCATACGGGTTATGATTGACCTTGCGGAAAACGGCAAGGACGGATGCGTACCGCTTAAAGATATTGCACAGAGACAGCAGCTTTCAAAAAAATACCTTGAAATTATCGTCAAAGATATGGTTGCCGGCGGACTGATTACCGGAGCAAGCGGAAAAGGCGGAGGGTACAGTCTTATCCGTAAGCCGGAAGAATATACTGTGGGCGAAATAATAGAACTTATGGAGGGCACCCTCTCTTCGGTTGCCTGCCTTGCGGACGGCGCCGCCCCTTGCCCGAGAGCGTCTGTGTGCGAAACTCTTCCGCTTTGGATAGAATATGATAAGCTTACGCATGACTTTTTTTACAGTAAGCGTTTAAGCGATCTGTTGCTTAAAAGCGGCGAAAAGCAGATTAAGCGGGATTAGTTATAGGTATTTAAGTGATTACGGTGTTTTGACTGAAGCTATTTGCTTTTATGCTTTTTTTGCCTCTTGGTATTTAGTCTGCCTTGACAAAACAGGTGCATATATGTTACATATATAATGTCTGATAGGGGGGTGTGCTATGAGAAAAACGGTTTCTTTCGCTGTATCGGCAGCGATTGTATTTTTACTGTTTTGTGCTCCTTTTTCTGCGATTGCCGAAGGCGGGCCTGTTTTTTATTTGCAATCTCATAATGCTTCCGTCAGCGAAACGGTGGATATGGATTTAAGCATAAAAAACAGTCCCGGTATTTGCTCTGCAAAGCTGTATGTGTATTATGACGGAGACCTTATACTTGAGTCGGTCACATACAATGGTGAGCTCGGCGGTATTACTCAGGAACCGGCAAGCCTTTCTTCTCCGGTTATACTTAATTGGATGTCGGTAACAGCGGTAAGCGGCGACAAGCTTTTTGCAACCCTGCGCTTTACGGTTGCCGAGGGCGCTTCTTCCGGTGAAAAGTATGTTGAAATAAATTTTGACCCTGATGATGTTTGCGACATTGATGAGAACAGCGTCGATTTTTCTGCGGAACCCGGGATTGTTTGTGTGACCATGCCCTGCGCGCATGATAATACCGAGTTGAGAAACGCAAAAACGCCAAGTCTTACAGAGCCCGGATATACCGGCGATGTCTATTGTGTGGACTGCGGTGAAAAATTAGCCGATGGTGAAACGGTTTTTTGTATGGGCGACGCAAATACCGACGGTTTGGTGAACATTAAGGATTATGTAAGATTAGCGGGATATATAAGGGATAACACTATCGAAATAAGCGATTATGCCGATGTTGATGACAGTAAAATTGTTGACTCGGACGATTGTGCTTGTCTCCGCAAAATAATACTCGGATTGGATATAAATGCGAGTTAGTGCTTTTTTGTCGTTTTTTCATAAAATTTCCTCACTCTTTTGTTAAAAAAAAGATTGACACTGCACATCTTGTTTGCTATAATACAAAATGTATATAAGGGCTTTTGCCCGTATTACTAATTTTTTTTGGAGGACGAGAAAATGAAAAAGATTTTATCGGTAATTTTGTCGGTAGTTCTCGTCGTAACGCTTTCTTTTGGCGTGTCGATGTTGGTTTCTGCTGATGGAACGCCGACCATTGTTGTTTCATCTGCTTCGGCAACCGCCGGAAGCACCGCGGAAGTAACAATCAGCCTGAAAGATAATCCCGGCATTGCTTCTCTTAAGTTAGATGTAGCTTTTTCCGGCGATCTTGAGTTGGTTTCCTTCGGCAAAGAGTCCTATGACGGTAATTATATTGACGGTAAGGGTAATGTTGATGCTGAGGAACTTGACCAGTGGGTTAAGTATGATGTAAAAGAAAAGGGCGGCTTTGCTCTCCAGCCGAAGGCCGGTACCGCTTCTCTTACAGCGACCTCGTTGAGACTCAACTGGGTAAGCCCCTTTAATAATATTGAAGGCGACTTCAAGTTTGCTACCTTAAAATTTAAGGTAAAAGAGGGCGTAGAGCTTGGTGAAAAACCTGTATCCGTAAGCTTTGTCGATGAGGACGGTAACGGTGCGTACGAAGATGTTTTCAAGCTCACCGATGACGGCGCGGGTCAGCTTACTAAGCCCGAGTTAGTTACCTTTGCCATTGAAAACGGTAAAGTCACCGTAACAGATGTTTTAAAGGGCGATGTTAACGGCGACGGTGAGGTTACAAGTGATGATGCGATTTATTTGCTCTATTACACTTTAATGCCCGACCTTTATCCGGTTAATCAATCTGTTGATTTTAATGCCGATAGTGAGGTTACAAGTGACGATGCAATTTATTTGCTTTATTACACCCTAATGCCGGATCTTTATCCGCTTTAATAAATTGGAGGTATAAAAAATGAAAAAGGTTATTGGTTTACTTTTGGCACTTGTTTTAGCATTTTCGCTTACTTGTGTTGCTTTTGCTGACGGTGCTACGCTTACTGTTACGCCTTCAAGCACTGATGTTGCTAAGGGCGGCAATGTTACTCTTACATTGTCTCTTGCCGGTGCGGATGTTGCTAAATCGGGCGGTTTGACTTTTGCTTATGATTCGGCCGTTTTCGCTGATCCTGCAAAGGCTGACGGTAGTTGGGTGTTAACCGGCGCTATGCTTGCCGATTTTGATAACACAAAAAACACAGCGGCTATTGCTTATATGAGTGCGACCGATATAAACGGTACAATCTTTACACTTAAGCTAAATGTTAAGAGCGACGCTCCGGTTGGTCCTACAACTATCTCTGTAACACCTGCTTTTAAAAACGGTAGCACAGCTATTGATTGTGCGGCTGCTTCTGCAACAGTTAACATTAAATGCGATACTCACAGCTACAGTGATAATGTAGTTCCGCCTACCTGCACAGAGAAGGGTTATACTGTTCACACCTGCACAGCTTGCGGTTATGAAACAACAGATACTTATGTTGACGCTACAGGTCACAGCTGGGGCGATTGGACTGAAGTATCCCCGGCGGATTGCACAAAAGCCGGTTCCGAGAAACGCGTATGCTCTGCTTGCAAAGTTGAGGAAACCAGAGATGTTGCGGCTCTTGGCCACGATGTAGAAGGTGTTGAATGGGAATATGATTCCGGCGCTCACTGGAAGACCTGTAAGAAATGCTTATTAGCTATAGGCTCTAATGGCGAAGCCGGCTCTGAGGAGCATAGCTTTGGCGCTTATACAGAAACTAAGGCTGCCACGGAAGACGCTGAGGGCGAGGCAGAGAGAGCTTGCACCGTTTGCGGTTATAAGGAAACCAAGACTCTTCCGAAGCTTGAAAAGGCTGAGGCTACAGGCGTTGAGTCGTCTGACAGCAAGACTTCCGCTACTATCGCAGGCGCGGGCAGCAAGCTTTCCGGCTTTAAGAAGGCTGTAGTAATAGTTGACGGTAAAGAGATTGCGGTTCCCGAGAGTGCTTATACAATAACAACCGATCCTGCTACCGGCGACGCTACGGTTGTAGTTGACGCAGCTGCTCTTGCCGCACTCGACATTAAGCCCGGCACTTATGAGTTTAAGCTGACAGGTGAAGGTGTTGAATCTACATTTAATGTTAAGGTTCCCGAAGCCGCTGTAGCTCCTGCTAACAATGCCGGCACTGGTACAACAGGCAACGCTTCAGCGGATGCCGCTGCGGCTAACGACGCCAGCGTAACATCTCCTCAGATGTCAGATTCCGATATAGCATTCCTTATAGTTGCTCTTCTTGCTATAATGGGTTCAAGCGTTTTTGCAGGTGTTACCTATCGCAAAAAGAGATACAATAAATAATAAAGCTCATTAAGCTTAAAACTCCCGCCAACCGGCGGGAGTTTTTGCTATGTTAGACATTAGACTTTAGATATCAGACGCGGCGTAGCCGCACCTATTTGCCTGACGCCCGGTAAGGACGACAAGTGACAGTGTGCCGAAAACACGCCGTTTTCGGCGATAGTTGAACCCGGCAAGGTTATCCTTGCCGGGCGTCTGATATCTATCGTCTGCTGTCTGTTATCCGTTATCTGTCGTCTGATTACCGTACAGACAAAATTTTTTCATAGGGCATTTTTCGCAATTTGTCTTTCGTGCTGTGCAAATATTCCTGCCGAAAAGTACCGTTCTGTGACAGAAATCGCTCGATTTATCCGGCGGCAGTAGTTTTATCATTTCTCTTTCAACCTTTATAGGGTCTTTTGTGTTTACAAGACCGAGTCTGTTTACAAGGCGGATAAAATGCGTGTCGCAAACTACCGCCGGTTTTCCGTAGATGTCGCCGCAAACGAGATTTGCGGTTTTTCTGCCAACGCCCGCGAGGGTTGTAAGATCATCAATATTATCGGGCACCTTACCTCCGAAATCGGAGGTAATTCTTTTTGCTATATTTATAAGATCGCGTGCTTTTGTTTTATACAGACCGCAGCTTTTTATAAGATTTTCAACCTCAACTATATCAGCGTCAGACATGCTTTTAGCATCGGGAAAACGCTCAAAAAGCGCGGGAGTTACCATATTCACCCGCGCGTCGGTACATTGTGCCGAAAGCCGCGTGGCGATAAGCAACTGAAACGCGTCGGTGTATGTAAGCGAGCATACAGCCTCGGGATACAGCTCCTCGAGCGCCTTTACCGCGGCAAGCGTAATTTCGCGCTTACGCATGAGAAATATCCTCAAGCTTCATATCTCCCTTTTTGATAAGACCAAGCTTGCGCATAGCTTCGGATATTCCGAGAGCCACTGCCGCGGGCAATATAAAGTGCATAACAATTATTTCTATTATTGCCACAACAGGCGCGCAGCCGGCTTCGGTCATAGCGGAATAGCTCATAAACTGACCTACAAATCCCGCAGAGCCCATACCCGAGCCTATCGGATTGCTTACCATTTTAAGAGCGGCGGAGGATACTGGGCCTAAAATTGCGCTCGATAGTATTGACGGTATCCAGATAATAGGTTTTTTTACAATATTGGGCATTTGAAGCATAGATGTGCCAACGCCCTGAGCTATAAGTCCTCCGAGCTTGTTTTCTCTGTAACTGATAACCGCAAACCCCACCATATTACAGCAACAACCTATAGTGGCGGCGCCGGACGCGAGACCCGCAAGCCCCATTGAAATACCTATGGCGGCGGAAGAAATCGGGAGAGTTAACAGTATACCCATAATAACCGATACCGCCATACCGCCTAAAATCGGACTTTTTTCAACGTTGATATTAACCAGACCCCCGATAAACTTCATAGCGGCTGAAATATATGGTCCTACAAGCAATCCCGCCGCACAGCCGGCGATTATACAACAAAGCGGCGTAAGTATGATTTCAAGCTTGGTTTTGCCTGAAATAAGAGAACCTATCTCTATTGCTACATATGCGGCGATAAAAGCGCCGAGCGGTTCGCCGGGAGCGCCTACGGCAAAGCTTTCGAGTGCTTTAGGGAAAGCGCCTACCATACCGGCTACCGCGGCGGAAACCGTCGTGAGCGGCGAAGCCTTAAGCTTAACCGCAACACCAACGCCGATACCGGCGCCGGTTATCGTTTTGGCGGTGTTGCCCATTATATTTAAATATGAGGAAAAACCATTCCAGAAACCGCCGGGTATCTGACCCGTAAGAGATCCGATCTGGCAAATAATTGTTCCGATAATAAGTGTGGAAAACAGACCGTATGCCATACCCGAGAGCCCGTCGATAAAAAGACGGTTGAGATACTTTTTAATCATTTGTGACATATCCCCCTTAAAGTGCTTGATAACACTATGAATTATATCACAAAATGTGTTCAAGTCAAGCAAAAAAGGCATAAATATTGTATGTTATTCTTGCAATAACATACATATTGTGTTAAAATACTATCGGGTGTATATAATCCGGCGAGAGTTGAACCCACCTTAAATGGCGTGTTTTCGGCATACTGTCACTTGTCGTCCTTACCGGGCAATAGCCTTACAAAAATAATCGCAAGAAAGGTGGGAAAAGGCGGCGAGCCAAACCGTAACGAGTTGGACTCCCGTCATCTTATATGACTGAAATATATATTGTAAGGCACTGTGAGGCCAAAGGAAATCATAAGCGGCTTTTTCAGGGCTCAACTGATTGTGATATTACCGAACTGGGTGAGCGTCAACTGGAGTTTTTAAGAGAAAGATTTAAAAGTGTGCGCCTTGATAGAATATATACAAGTCCGCTTATACGGGCTAAGAAAACCGCTGAAGCCATAAGGGGAGAGCGTGACATAGAGATAATACCGGTTGAAGGTCTTACCGAGGTTCACGGAGGAGTTTTAGAAGGCAAACCGTTTTTGGAAATGTTTAAGCGTACGCCGGAATTGGGTCGTATATGGAATGATAACCCGCAGGATTTTGAACCTGAAGGCGGAGAAGCTATGCGGCATGCGTACGAGCGAATATGCCGGGCGGTAATAAATATAACAAATGAAAACAAGGGTAAAACGGTGGCGATAGCTACTCACGGTGGCGTCACAAGATGTCTTATGTGTAGGCTGATGTACGGTTCAATCGATCGCCTTAAGGATGTAGAGTGGTGTGAAAACACGGCGGTATCTCTTATAAGATTTGATGATGATTTGAATGCACAGCTTGTATATATGAACGATCATTCCCACATTCCTGAAGAATTGTTGCCAAAGCGCAGCAGAATAGCGGAGGTCAGTAAAGATTGATAATAATGGCGGTTGATTTGGGACTTGTCAGAACCGGAATTGCCGTGTCGGATGAAGGCGGGGGGTTTGCCTTTCCGAAAGAGGTCATAACCGAAAAGGATGAGAATAAACTGATTAGCAAGGTATCTGCCGCGGCGCGGGAGTACGGCGCCGGGCGGATAGTTGTAGGTTTGCCTCGCAATATGGACGGAACATCAGGAGAACGCGCTCTTGCTTGTGAGCGAATAGCCAAGAGTATATCTGAGATTTCCGGTATTGAAACCGTACTTTATGATGAACGCTGTACCACCGTTACGGCGCATACCTATCTTAGTATGAATAATGTAAGGGGCAGAAAGCGCAAGGAGAGGGTTGACGCGGTTGCGGCAACGGTGATTTTAGAAGACTATTTGCGCTCGATTAAAAAATAGCGCGTATTTAATAGTATTTTCTTCCGATAATATAACGGGAGGAGATATTATGTGTGAAAAAGAAAAAACCGAAGATAAAAAGCGGGAAGACAGTATTAAGGAAATGGGCGCCGTTGAAACCTTCGGCGGCAAGCACAGGATTTTTTGTCTTACTATCATAGGCGAGATAGAGGGGCACAGTATTTTGCCGGAGCAGAGCAAAACCACCAAGTACGAGCATATTTTACCTCAGCTTGTTGCGGTTGAGGAAAGTAATGAGATAGAGGGTTTACTCATAATTCTTAACACTATAGGCGGAGATGTTGAGGCGGGTCTTGCCATTGCGGAGCTTATTTCCGGAATGAAAAAGCCGAGCGTCAGTTATGTTCTCGGCGGCGGTCACTCGATAGGCGTGCCGCTTGCGGTGTCCGCAAAGCATTCTTTTATTGCACCTTCCGCTACCATGACAATTCATCCTGTGAGGACTAACGGGCTTGTAATAGGTGTTCCGCAGATGATGAATCATTTTACCCGTATGCAGGAGAGAATTACCGATTTTGTAGTTAAAAATTCTAAAATTCATAAAGAAAAATTCAGCGAACTGCTTATGAATACCGGAGAGCTTGTTACCGATGTCGGCTCGGTACTGAGCGGCGCTTCGGCGGTGGAAACGGGACTTATTGACAGTTTGGGTTCGCTTTCGGATGTAATCGACTGTCTTTATAATATGATAGAAGAAAATTGATTTTCAGCGGCTTTATTGCCGCAATTATGGAGTTGAATTATGGCTAATACGAAAAACAAAAGGTCATCACGAAGCGCGGCGAAATCAGCTGCGTCAAGTCAGGTTACGGCGATAATATGGCTTGCGGTATCAGTGCTGTGGGCGTGCATAGTGCTTATACCCGGTAAGAATATATGGACATGGCTGCATGGGTTTATGTTTTCGCTTTTAGGTATTACGGCTTATGTTTTTCCGTTATTGCTGGGTTTTGCGGCGGTTATGGTTGCTCTTGGTAAAATGACCCGGGCGGTAAAAATACGAACGACAGAAACCGCCGTAATCCTTGCATTTATAGGTGCGGCAATAGATGTTTTTGCCAATTTTACTGACGGGATGACTTTTGCCGAACACATATCCGCAATCTGGGCGGCGGGGAAAAGCATATCTTTGGCAATAAAGGGCGGCGGCGTTTTGGGCACGCTTATAGGTCATCCTGTTTGCGCGGCTTTTGGTAAAACCGGAGCGGCAATAACCCTGATAATCGTGATTTTTGTCTTGCTTATGATTATGACCGGTACTACGCTTATTATGTTGTTTAAAGCTCTCGGCTCATCTGCAAAAGTGGTCAGCGACCATACTCAGAATACCTTTGCGGACCGAGCGGAAAAGCAAAACGAACTGAAGGTAATAAAGGGTTTTAATGTTGATATTCCGGTTGATGAGTCGGAAAAAAGAGGTAAAAAATCTAAAAAGGATAGTCTTGAGGACAAACAAAAGAAGCTGGTTGCTTCCTATAACGGCGAAGAATTGCCGGAGGATAAAACCAGTGCGAATGTACAGGAGGCTCTTGACAGTGCAAAGGATGAAATCGCTGATGCAAACACTGCCGATAAGCCGGAGCGCATAAAGGTTGATTTTGATAAAGAAACTGAGGAAATGACCGATAAAATAAGCGAGAATTACATAAAAAATGTAGGCTATATTCCACCTCCGCTCACATTGCTTAATGAGTATAGCAGCGGTGATGTACGCGCGACAGCCGCCGAACAGACAAGCGTTTCAGAGCGTCTTGTTGAAACCTTGCGTTCGTTTGGCGTGGAAACGAGGGTTGTCGATGTAAACCACGGACCTACCGTAACAAGATATGAGCTTCAACCTAAGGCGGGCGTCAAAATAAGTAAGATAACAAGCCTTGCGGATGATATAGCTCTTAATCTTGCAACGGCGGGTGTAAGAATTGAAGCGCCTATACCTAATAAGGCGGCTGTGGGTATTGAAGTGCCGAACAGGCAATCCGCAGTTGTCGGTGTGCGTGAGATTATAGAGTCAACCGCGTTTTCGGCTTCAAAAAGCAGTCTTACGGTATCACTCGGCAGGGATATAGGCGGCAATGTGGTTGTAACGGATATTGCAAAGATGCCTCACGGACTTATAGCGGGCGCTACGGGTTCCGGTAAATCGGTTTGCATAAACTCATTCATTATAAGCGTTCTTTATAAGGCTTCACCTGATGATGTTAAGCTTTTGATGATAGATCCTAAGGTAGTTGAGCTTAATGTGTATAACGGCATACCGCATTTGTTGGTTCCGGTAGTCACAGACCCTCGTAAAGCCGCAGGCGCACTCGGCTGGGCGGTAAGCGAAATGGAAAAACGCTATCGTATGTTTGCGGATAGAGGTGTTCGTGATATTGCCGGCTATAATAAACTTGTTGAAACATTAAAGGATGAACCGGAAGTCAGTAAGCTTCCTCAGATAGTAATAATTGTAGACGAGCTTGCCGACCTTATGATGACGGCGCCTAAAGAGGTTGAGGATTCTATAAACCGTATCGCCGCCAAAGCACGAGCGGCGGGAATGCATTTGTTGATAGCAACTCAGCGCCCTTCTGTTGATGTTGTAACCGGCGTTATTAAGGCTAATATTCCCACGCGTATAGCGTTTTCGGTATCTTCACAGATAGACAGCCGCACTATTTTAGATAGTGCCGGTGCGGAAAAATTGCTCGGTCGCGGTGATATGCTGTTTAACCCGGTAGGCGCCAGCAAACCGCGTAGGCTTCAAGGCTGTTTCGTATCGGACGAAGAGGTCGAGCGTGTAGTTCAGTTTGTTAAAAAGAGCGCCAAAGCCGATTATGACGATGATGTTATGGATGAAATTGAGCGTCAGGCGGTGCTTGGTAAGCAAAAGGGTGCACAGCCGCAGGGTATGCAGGGCGAGGAAGAGTCTGATGCTGACGCGATGCTTGACGACGCTATAAGAGTAGTAGTTGAAGCGGGGCAGGCGTCTACCTCTCTGTTGCAACGACGGCTTAAGCTTGGTTATTCGCGCGCGGCAAGAATAATTGACCAAATGGAGGAACGCGGCGTAGTAGGCCCGTATGAAGGCTCAAAACCGCGTAAGGTTCTGATAACCAAAGAACAGCTTATGGAACAGGAAGCAAGAAGTGAATGAGAAGTCAGGTTCGTAAATATAAAAATATGGTGGTCGCAACAGTAGCGGCTGCCATATTGATTTTAAGCGTAATAGGTTATATAACCGATGCAATAAGTGATTTAAAAGAAGCACTTTTTCCGGGACAAATCACAAATAAAAATTCATATGTTGAAATGTTTGATGTCGGGCAGGGTGACAGCATTTTAATCTATAGCGGAAAAAAGGCGGCGCTCATTGATACCGGTATAAAAACATATGCCGATGATATAATCCGCGAGCTTAAAGACAAGGGAATCAAGTCGCTTGATTTGCTCCTTATTACTCATAACCATAACGATCATATGGGCGGTATAGTTCCTCTCACCGAAAGAATTAAGGTAAAAAAAATTATAGTACCTGACTTGAGTAAAACCGATGAGCGTACGGACAAAATGCAAACGGCAATGGCGAATGTCAAACGCGGCGGCGGTCAAAGTACAGTAGCAGAGCGCGGTATGAGTTTTAAAATAGGTGATTTTGATATAGATGTAATTGGTTGTTATTATGACGAAAAAGATGAAAACGACCGCAGTATAATAACAAAAGCAAAAATAGGCAAGTGGAAATTCCTGTTCATGGGAGATGCGCAGGATCCGGCAGAAAGGCGACTTATCGGTGACGGTGCCGATGTCCGGTGCGATGTTTTAAAGCTTGGTCATCACGGTAGTATGTACGGCACAAGTGAGGAGTTTTTAAAGGCTTCATCTCCAAGCTTTGCAATGATTTCCTGCGGCAGAGGAAACAGGTATTCTCATCCTCATGATGTGGTTCTTCTAAGACTTAAAGAGGCAGGAGTTCAGTTTTGGAGGACGGACACCTCCGGCAATATTACCTTCGATATAACAGAAAAGGAAATAACTGTATCAACGGAAAAATAAACAATATAATTTCTAGTTGGGGTTTTTATCAAATTCTTTTATCCAGTATTAATATTGACAAGATTTTGCTATGATGATATAATTGCCCTGTAAAATATATTGACTAAATATATGCCTATATTGTGCTGATTTGCTTTATCTTGCCGTATAAAAATTCAAGATGTTTAATATATCTCTACAATTATAGTAATATGTGCCAAAATGTTTGAAAACGATTGAGAATTATGCTTTTTAATCAGCAACAAACAGAGGAGGGAATAAATGTTTACTGCTGTAATATTTTTAATTCTTATATCAGGAAGTGTTTTTTCAACATCTTTTTTTAACAAGAGATTTGAGGAAATGTTGCCAATAACCTGCATGAGTATCACAACGATTTTATTTCTTTTTTCACTTTTAGGCAAATTGGCAATCGGCTTTTATATTATTTTAATTTCTGTGGTACTTTTGTTAATAATATCAATTCTAAATGTCTTTGTTTACCGAAAATTTATTGATTTCCTTAAAAACCTTTTTACACCCGCGTTTTTTATATTTGCTATTTTAATGTTATTGGTTTCATTTTTCAACAAAGGCAAATTGGCGTCGAGTTGGGATGAATTCTCTCACTGGGTAGATTCTATAAAGGCAATGTACCTGATTAATGATTTTGTAACTAACAAAAATTCTTTTTCAATATTCAAATCTTATCCCCCTATAATGACGCTTTTTCAATACTTTTTTACTAAACTTAATTCATTTATTCATAATGATTCTAATTTTTTGGAAGAAAAGGTTTATGTTGCATATCAGATTTTTTCACTGTCTTTTTTCTTTCCGCTTATCAAAGATTTCAGTAGCAAAAAAATTTGTAAATACTTTATATCTGTATTTGTGCTTTTTTGCACACCGCTTTTTTTCTTTAAACAGTTTTTGTGTGAGGTTTATATAGATCCGTTTGTTGCAATTCTTTCAGGATGTGCATTATCTTCAGTGTTTATAAATTATCGTTCAGGCAAAATTTATCATATTTATATTGCTCTTACATGTTTTACACTAGTTTTGGCAAAAGATGTAGGCCTTTATTTTGCTATTTTTGTTTTCGTTTGCTATGCGATTCGCTACTTGTCAAATATAAGTTTTTCTAATATGACAAAAATTGGATATCTAAAATCAGGATTGACTTGTATTATTCCTCTGATTACAACGATCTCGGCAAAATTGTTTTGGAAATGGGAAATAATCACATCTAAAGCCGAAGTTGTTTTTGGTGGGAAAATTGATCTGGTTGAGTATACTAAAATATTTTTCACAAGAAACAATGATTCTTATAAGAAAACGGTTGTTGAAAACTTCAAAAATGCTTTTTTTGAAAATCATTTTAGTTTTGGAGATTTATCCATATCAATTTCCTATTTTAATTTGACTGTAATGATCGCAGTTGCATTTGTTTTAATATACTTTCATATAAAAAGAGTCGTTGTTTCTAAAAGACAGCAGCGGGTTTTTAAGTTAATATGCTTTGTAATTATGATGCAGGTGATTTTGTATATATATTCTTTAGGAGCAACATATGTTTCTAATTTTTCTGAGTATGAGGCCGTCAGATTAGCTTCTTACACAAGATATATGAATACAGTGTTTTTGTCAGTTTTCATAGTTATTACGGCGGTTTTGTTAAATTATTTCTATAAATTCGAATTCAAGAAATCTGACTTCGTTATATTTATTGCATTTTTAATAATTACGACACCTTTTAGTCAGGTAGAAAGATTTTTTAACAAAAACAATGTGAGGGATTCAATAGCATTTAGAAGTTCATACACCGATATTGTGGATAAAATTAATCTAAATTGTAAAAAGAATTCAAAAATATTCTTTATATCGCAAGCGGATCAAGGCATTAATTATCATGTGGTAAGATATTCAGTAAGACCACTCATAATTAACAATGCGGGCTATTGGAGTATTGGTAACGAGCCGTATTATGACGGCGATATTTGGACGAGTATCATTACCGCAGACGAGTTAAAGAACAAGTTGGTAAAAGAAAACTATGATTATGTAGCGGTTTTTGTTACAAATGAAAGTTTTAACAGTATTTACGCCTCGTTGTTTGAAGACACTCAAGAAATAGAGAATAATTCATTATTTATGTTCGACAGAAAGACTCTTAAACTAAGGAGGGTCGACAGATGATAAATAGTAAAATACCAGTAGTAATACCGTCTTATGAACCTGATGACTGTCTTGTGTCCACTTGTGAGACATTAATACTTTCCGGTATAAAAAATATAATTGTTGTTAACGATGGCAGCAACACGGAATATGATAGATATTTTAATGCAGTTGAAGGATTAGATGTTGTAGTATTGACTCATACCGAAAACAGAGGCAAAGGCAGGGCGTTAAAAACTGCTTTTGAATACATACTAAAAGAAATGCCTGATTCAATAGGATGTATTACGGCTGATTCGGATGGACAGCATTCACAAAAAGACATTATGAATTGTATGAATGCTCTTACTAATAATCCAAATTCGCTCATTCTCGGTTGTAGGGATTTTTCAGGTGATAATGTGCCTGCAAAAAGTAAATTCGGTAATGAATTAACCAAAAAAATTTGTTCTTTTTTGTGTGGCGTTAAAGTATCTGATACTCAGACCGGACTCAGAGGAATACCGATTAAATTTATGGCTGAACTTCTGTATGTGAAAGGTGAGCGTTTTGAATTTGAAACATATATGCTTATACAAACGAAAGAAAGATATCAAATTTTCGAAGTCAAAATAGATACCATATATGATTCCCCAAAAAATCACAAGACACATTTTAATCCTATAAAAGATTCAATAAGAATATACAAAATATTTGCAGGCATCTTTTTAAAGTATATTGTATCGTCGGTCTCATCCTTCTTATTGGATTTGTTTTTATTTACTTTATTTTCAAAAACACTTAAGCCAAGTTATCCTTTTCTTTATGTCACCTTAGCAACGGTCTTTGCCAGATTAATTTCTTCGACATACAACTGCTTAGTAAACTATAGGTTTGTATTTAGAAGCAAAAACAAAATAACATGGGCTATTTTCAAGTATTTCATTCTTGTTGCGGTTCAAATGTGCCTCAGTGCATTTTTTGTTACCGTGGGAGTAAAGATTATATCATTTGTTCCTGATGTTATTGTTAAAATGGTTGTTGATACAATATTGTTTTTTGGAAGTTATTATTTTCAAAGAAGATTTATTTTCTAGACGCCTTTTCTACTCTTGGTAGAGTGAATAAAAACGGCTCTATTCGGTAAAAACTTACCGGTAGAGCCGTTTTTTTATGGGTAGGGTGACGATATGCGCTTTAAATGATATTATTTATTAGGCTGATAGCCCGATAGTACTAAGTTTTTATGAGGTGTTTTATGAAAAACAACTTTTTACTTTCCTGTGAGTCAACTGTTGATTTGCCGTTTTCCTATGTATCCGGCAGAAATATAGAGGTGCTTTTTTATACCTATTCGGTTGACGGTGTAGAGTATGACGACGATATGGGGCGCGACCCTGCGGCGCTTGACCGCTTTTACGGTTTTATGAAAGACGGCAAGTTTCCTGCAACTTCCCAGATAAACATTTATAAATATACCGATTACTTTGAATCTCTCTTGAGGCTTTACAGCGGCGATATACTCCATATTGCTATGGGCTCTGGTATGTCGCCGTCTGTAAACAATGCAGTTGACGCCGCGGCGGCGCTCAAAGAAAAATATCCGGACAGGACAATTAAGGTGATAGACTCGCTTTGCTCCTGCGGAGGATATGGTATACTTGTTGACCTTGCCGCCGATTTGCGTGATGAGGGCAAGTCCTTTGAGGATACTGTAAATTGGCTCGAGGATAACAAGAGCCGTATTCATCACCAGTTTTTCTCGACCGACCTTAAATATTTCAGGCGGAGCGGTCGCGTTTCGGGCACTACCGCAACAGTTGCCACCATACTCGGTATCTGCCCGATAATGCATCTTAACTCGACGGGTCATATAATAGCTTATGATAAAGTCAGGGGCAAGAGAAAGGCAATAAAAACCACGGTTGATACGATGCTTGCCGATGTTGAAGAGGGAACAGAGTATAACGGCAAATGCGTATTGTGTCACTCGAATTGCATTGAGGAGGCGGAGGAAACCGTTAAGCTTATTAAGCAAACCTTTCCGAAGCTTAAAGATGTTATGCTTTCAAACATAGGAACTATCATAGCCTCACACGCGGGTCCCGGAACGGTAGCACTGTTCTTTGTAGGCAAGCCGAGAGTTGGTCTTAATTGATATAAACTTAAAATGTCAGCGGCGGTGAATTTCACCGCCGCGTATTTTTTGTGCGGCAATTTGTATCGTAAATCTTATTGCAAATTAACTGCCGCTAATGTATAATGAATGTAACAGAATTGTATGGGGTATTTTATGAATCTGCGAAATAGAATTGTATCGGTTTTTTTGCTTATATGCATTGCCGTAACCCTCTGCGCTTGCGAGAGGGGCAATTTCGCGCGCATATATTTATCCGTTGAAAGTATGCCGGATACCCTTGATCCGCAGGTGGCGTCAAGCGATAGCGAGCTGATGATTTGCCGAAATATTTATGAGGGACTTACAAGGCAAAACAATAAGGGTGAAATCGTTCCCGCCGCCGCGGAAAACTATTCCTTTGATGGGCTTACATACATATTTACGCTCAGAGACAATTTAAAATGGTCTGACGGTGAACCGGTCATCGCCGATGACTTTGTTTTCGGCATTAAGCGGGCTTTGTTGCCGGAAACCCGGGCGCCGTTTGCACGGCTTTTGTACGCTGTAACCGGTGCGCCCGAGGTACATTCCGGAGCGTTAGGCATAGATACTCTCGGTATATCCGCGCCCGATGATAAAACGGTAAAAATCACGCTGTCTTATAACGACGAGGGGTTTTTAAAGGCTCTGTCAATGCCGGTTTCAATGCCTTGCAGAGAAAAATTCTTTAATGAAAGTACGGGGAAATACGGACTTGAAAAGGAAAATATCGTTTGCAGCGGCTCATATTATCTTTATCGCTGGAACAGGGCGGAATTCGGCATTCGCCTTTATGTCAACGATGAATATACAGGTGAGTTTAAAGCTAAAAACAGCGGCGTTTTCATATCACGCGACAAGGAAAAAACAGTAACGGAAAAGCTTATAAGCGGAGATTCGGATATTGCACTTATCTCCTCAAAATATTTGCCGGATATTATCGAAAATAAAACTGTCAAAACAACTTCGGTCGGAAATATTTGTTGGGTGCTGTCTTTGGGAGGCGAGTTAGGAGTTAATATTCGTCGTGCTCTCTGCGGCTGCATTTCTACCGATATTTACGGTAAAGATATGCCGCCGGGTTTTTCCGTAGCGCAATCCCTTTTCCCCGATTGCCTCGGGCAAGATACGGCTGATATATCGCTTGTACGATACAATCCGGAGGAGGCGAGGGCGATAATTTCCGAGGAAGTAAAGCAGTTCAAGAACAAAAAGTTTCCTCAGACTACACTCGTATACGCGGAAAGCGAGCCTATGCGCCCGGTAATAACCAGGATAGTAGGGGATTGGCAGAAGAATTTAAGCACTTTTATAAATATAAAATCAACCGATAAGACACTTACGGGCGAGCTTAAAGAGCATTCTCTGCCACTATCTGTTTTTCCCGTTAAAGCGGACAGCACCTTGGAAGAATATACATACAAGTTCGGTGAAGATTATTATAACGGTTATAGTCTTGTTCCCATAGCCTTTGAGGAGACGACTGTCGGCTATTCGGATGATATAAGAGGCGTTTATATGAACGCAACGGGCGGGTATTTGGATTTTTCCTATATTGTTAAAAAATAACAAACTTACTGATTTATGAAAGGCGGCGGCGCTGTGCATAAGAAAGTTGTATTTTTTCGCGGCTTTATCACGGCGGCGCTGTTTATTATTGTCGCCTTTGCCTGTCATAGTATTGCGCGCAGGACAGATTTTGTTGCGCTAAGTCGTTTTTTGAATTTTATAAGGACAAGTATTTACATAGGACTGTTTTCGTTTTGGGGCGTTACGGCGCATCGCAGGGTGGTTCAAGGACAGGTGCGAAAATATCTTGTTTGCGTTTCCGCTTTAATGGTTTTGTGGATAATCTTAAGGGAGTATAAATTCCGATTTGTTTTGGATACGAATGTGGAACGATATTTGTGGTATTCGTATTATATTCCGTTGTTGCTTACTCCGCTTTTGGCTCTTTTTGTCTCGGTTTTGCTTGGTAAAAATGAGGCGTATCGGCTTCCGGAAAGATATAAACTGCTCTATGTGCCAACCGTTTTTCTGATATTTCTGTTTTTGACCAATGATTTTCATGGCTTGGCATTCAGATTTTCACCAACCGCCGTTGTTTTGAGTGAACACGGCAGTTATAGTTACGGGATTGTTTTCTATGCCGCTGTGGCGTGGGGGATCCTGTGTTCGCTTACCGCAATGGTTATTATGATATACAAATCAAAGCCGGTGAGACTAAAGGGTCTTTTCTGGTTGCCGCTTGCTCCTGTTGTGCTTGTCATATTGTATGTGATCTTATACGCTTCCAGGGTTCCGATAATAGCTGAACAGGGTGATATTGCCGTATTCTTTGGAATTGTTTTTATAAGTTTTTTTGAAATATGTATAAGACTGCGTATGATTTCTTCAAATACCCGATACTTTGATTTATTCAAAGCGACAAAAGAGCTGTCACTTCAGATTGTAGACCGCAGCTATACAGTGAGATATTTGTCTGCCGATTCCGAAAAATTCGATAAAGACATTCTGATAAGTGCTCAGTCGGCTCCCATTATTATACCGAATGGTAAAATGCTTCATAATATGCCGATCAGCGGCGGTCACGCTATATGGGTACAGGATGTTTCCGAGATTCTACATTATACTGAGGAATTAAAAAATGCGAAAGCCGAACTTCGCGACAGAAATGAAATCATAAGGCTTGAATATGAGGACATAAAAAGGAAAAAGGAGATAGAGGAACAAAATCGGCTTTATGATTTGATACAGAGCGTTACGCAAAGTCAACTTGATAAAGTGATGTGGCTTTCCAATGAGTATATTAAATCGAAAGGCGAGGCAAAAAAGAGCAGAATAATATCCGAAATAGTCGTTTTAGGCAGCTATATAAAGCGCAGGCGAGATTTTTTGCTGTCAATGCAGAGCGCGGCAAAGCTCAGCACCGACAAGCTTAAAAGCGCTTTGGATGAGTCGTTTCGCTCACTGCGCCTACTTAAAATCGCAGGTGGCTATGCCGTACATACAAATGATAATGAGTTAAGCGCCGATGTGATGACTTTAATATATGATTTTTTTGAGGATTGTCTTGAAAGTGTCATAAAAGATGTAAAATTTATAAGCGTTGTGGTAGCTTCTTTATCTGATTTATTAAGGGTTTCGATTGTTACTGATTTTTTTCCGGACAAGTCGAAGCGCGATTTGTTGTATGAAAAATATCCGGGTTCAAGAATTTCTTTTGACGAGGCGGACAGCGCGCAGTTTCTCCTTACTGTAAAGGGGGGTGCGGACAAATGACAACCTATTCTTTACTCAGCGTTCAAACTCAGCTTGTTTTGTCGGGCGTTTTATTTTTATCGGCACTCTCTCAATTTGCCGTTTGCCTTTATCGATATATTTGTACCGGAATTATCAAAAAATGCGTTAAGGAATTTATCGTATTTATTTTGCTTATCATTCTTATATCGTTTTCGGTAAGCACAAGGATAACGGGCGGTCAACCGATATATGCCATAAATATCCCGTGGGCATTTTTCCCTTTGCTATCCTTTGTTGTGGCGTTTGACGGAATAACATCATTCATATTGGAATACAAAGAGAATGCTTTACGGTTATCATCTGATTCGGTGAGGCAGACGATGAACGGACTTGACTCCGGCATATGTTTCGCGGATGAGTCGGGCGGGATTGTACTTATAAACCGCACAATGAATCAACTGATTTTCGGGTTGCTTAAACAGTATCCAAGGAAGGTTGAGAGCATCCTTTTCGCTTTTCGAAAGAATGCTGAAGAGATTTCGGATTTAGGCTCCGGCAAGAATGTTAAGGTGTATAAACTGCCGTCAGGTCAGTTTTGGAGGCTTTCAGTAATACCCATACAAGAAAGCGGACTTAATGGTTTTACGCAGATAAACGCGCAGAATGTTACGGAGCTTCACAATGTTAATCGAAAGCTTGAGAAAGAAAACATTGAAATACGCGCGGCAATTTTGAAAATGGGCGATATGATAAACCGAATGTCCGATCTTGCCAGAGAGCAGGAAACGCTCAATCTTAAAATGCGGGTTCACAATGAAATAGGAGCAAGTCTTATTACATTATCACGGCTTGCAAACGGTGAAATCAAGGCTGACGCACAAGCTCAAATATGTGCGCTTGAAGAGGCGCTGTCCTATTTAAGCGGTGCAAAGCTTGATTCTTGTGCGATTGATGAAGAAATAGTGGCTTTTGCGAAAAAAATGGGAGTTGAGCTAAAGATTGAGGGCGAATACCCGGAAAATGAGGAAATTAAAGGTTTAACAGTTGCCGCAATAAGAGAGTGTATAACTAACTGCGTTCGTCACGCCGGCGGCGATTCGGTTAATGTCGCATTGTCACAGAGCGGCGATAAATATGAAGCGGTCATAACAAACAGCGGAGATTTGCCCAAGTCTCAAATAAATGAAGGAACGGGACTGTCCACACTGCGTAAAAAGGTCGAAGCGGCGGGAGGAAAAATGGAAATAAAGACTCTGCCTGAATTCGCGCTGCTGCTGAAACTATATGAAAGGAAAAATACAAATGATTGAAACCGTTGTTGCCGAAGACAGCTTTATCGCACAAAGCTTTTTGACTAATTTAATCGGTGCGGACAAGGAATTTCATATTGCCGGAGTATACGGCGACGCATTCAAAGCGGAGGAAAAATGCCTTGAGGGCGGTATTGATTTGGCTGTTTTGGATGTAATGACCGAAGGTAACCATTCAGGTATTGCCGCCGGAAGAAGAATTCGTCAAAGCAGTACCGGAACAAAGGTTGTCATAGTAACTTCGCTTGTAGACGGTGAAATTCTGGCTCGGGCAAAGCAGGGCGCCGCGGATAGCCTTTGGTACAAAGACCACGGCGGCGCGGATCTTATGGATGTAATACGGCGCACTATGTCGGGTGAGCATATTTTCCCGGATAACGCGCCAAGCATTGCGCTCGGAGATATGTTTTCAGGCGATATAACTCCGAGGCAGATGCAATTGCTCCGTTATTTTGTTATGGGATATACATATGACGAAATTGCCGAAAAGCTGGGTATTACAGAGCGGGGTGTGCGTTGGTATATGAACGAGCTTCTGCTAAAGGGCGGATTTAAAAACCGTCACGAAATGCTGTCCGCGATTCTTCAAAATAAATTGATAGTTACAACTTTACTCGATTCTTAAAAGAAATACGCTCATCGTCCGGCGAGAAGCCGGACGATTTTTTGTTATATTACTGTCGGAAACGACAGTGACAAAAAAATATAAATAATCTATAATTAATAAGTAATATAGGAAGCGGAATTACGAGGAGGTTTTTTGATGAAAGCAAATAGAAAATGGCGAAGTCTCATCAGTGTTTTACTGTGTGCCGTACTGCTCTTATCGGTATTTTCGATAACGGCATTTGCCGACTGGCAGGACGGACAGGAGTGTTGGCTTTGCGGGCATTGGCACTATGACGATTATATGTGCGGTATGTGCGGCGCGTGCAGCGATGACTGTTCCAATGCCTCCTGCCACTATGATACTCATTGCAGATACTGCGGCGCATGTTTGCAAGATGTTGTTTGGTGTGATGAGTGCCACCTGTGCGAGGATTGCTACTTGAGCAATGGCTTTCATTGCCCTGAGTGCGAATACACCTGCTGGTGTGAAAACAATGAAGAACTCTGCGGAAACTGTTGGAGATGCCCGGATTGTGCTTTTGTTTGCCCCGATTGCGGTTGGTGCGAAGATTGTATAGAGAGTGAGAATATGCACTGCGCAGAGTGCGGCAACTGTTATACATTTTGCGAACCTTGTCAAGACGGCGGCGACCACTGCGTTGACTGCTGCGTAATATGTCCGCAATGTGACGGATGTCTTTTTGACGATGGCCTTGAAATTTGCGAGTTTTGCGAACTTTGCACAGACTGTTGTCTCGCAAATGCTGAAAATGAGGGCTGTGACTGCGGTGAATACTGCATTGAAAGCGGCGATTGGATGGAGCATATCTGCGAGGAGTGCGCTACGCCTTTTTGTCAGGTAGACCAGTGCGAAATATGCGGACTTTGCCTTGAATGCTGCCAGTCAAATTCCGATTGCAGCGAGGGTATGTGTGTGGAAGACCCCGACTATGAGGAACATTTTTGCGCCGATTGCGGTCAGTGTTTCCATGATGTTGATGTGTGCGATACTTGTATGGAAAGCGGCAATTTAAGGTGTGAGGACTGCTGCAGAGAGCTTGTCCAAGCGGAAGGTTGTTATTGCGGTGATCGTTGTATAAGCGATGATGATTTTGAAGCACATATTGCCGCCGCCCATTCCGGCTCTGTCGGCGGACCACATTCAGCAAAACCTTATTCCGCATGGTCGGTCGACGCTAATTATCACTGGCATGATTGCCGACTTTGTGATTCGCAGAGCCATATTACCGGTAAATCTGCTCATACATTTAATGTTTACGGTGTTTGCACAGTTTGCAGATACAACAGCAAAAATGCCGTTGTAATAGTAAAACAGCCTAAAAGTAAATCATATCCTGTTACCGATGTTCACGACAGCGGTTATGAGGACGAATTAAGCCCGGCACAAAATTACGCGGTATTTACCACTGCGGCAAAGGGCTCGGGCAAGCTGTCGTATCAATGGTATCAAAGAGTGAACGAAGGCACTTGGAAACCTCTTAAAGATAATAAAGAATCGTGGTACGGATATCCGGATTATATTGATGTAAAAGGTGCTAAAACCGGAACTCTCCAAATCAGTGTTCCGGCTGATGCATGTACGGTGAATTACACATACAAATGTGTCGTTACCGACGCTAAGGGAAACAGTACTGAAACAAATATTGTCGCTCTTCGCGGTAAACACGCGTACAATAAGGCTGTTGCCGTGTCTGTTGAAGATCACGGGTCACTTACAGTGAACGGAAAAACCGTAAAGTATCAAACCTCGCCCGGACATAAATATTACTGCGTAGGAGAAGAATGCGAACATCAAAAGAGCAAAACAGCGGCGGTTCATATCTACGGCCCCGTAAGTTACATTACCGATTCAAAGACGGGTATTTCATTTGCAAAACGCACTTGCAGAGAATGCGGATTCAATAAGTATACAAAACAGCACGACCACTATTATTACGATGATTCGGGCGAATGTACTGTGGATTTAACTTATAAAAACAAAGCACAACATCGCCTTAAATGTCTTTTTGACGACTGCGGCGCCACAATGCTTGAAACACATTCGTGGAGTCCGTGGCAGATAGTGGCTTCACCGTACGGAGGAAGTAACAAGGGCGCGGCTTATAAAGAGTGCAGAGTATGCGGATATACCTACGAAAAGCAGTATTACACTTATGATAAAAATTCCGATCCGAAGATTGCGAAAGCGGATTGGACTCAGGATACCGACCTCGTTTCCGTCCTGTACGGCACGGCAAGTCTTGATATACTGCCTAAGCAAAGCAATGATATTCCGATCGTTTTGGTTTTCAGCCCCTCCGGCTATGATAAGAGCAATTCGATCGAAAAGCAGTCACCGCTTTGTACGGGCTGGAAAGTTTATTATAAATACTTAGATAATCCGTCGCTGGGCGAAAATGATATTACCGACTATGTAACAATAAACAAGGCTTCAGGCATTAACCGTTGGAACTGCTCCGTACCGTTTCTTTATCAGCGGCACGGCGGCGGAATAATAATATTTGAACCGATAATAAGCAATACCGAGTGTAAGCACACCGGTGCAAAGACGATAGAAGGTCAGAGATCACCGGTTTGCGTTAAGGACGGCTATACGGGCGATACCGTCTGCTGTGACTGCGGCAGCGTGACGACCTATGGAGAACCGATACCCGGCGGCACATCGCATACCGGCACGCTTACTTATGTTGAAGGCACCGCCGTTGTAGGCGATTGCCAGCATAAAGGCTACGAGGGCGACTATTTATGCTCCGAATGCGGTATGCACATCAAGGGCAAAAAAACGCCCAAAAAACACGGCACATTGAAAGAGGGAACCGCTAAGCTTAAAAATGTGAAAATCGCCACAAGCGACCGCGAGGGCTATTCGGGGGATTTGTATTGTCTTATTTGCGGCGAACTTATAAGAGAGGGTAAAGTTATAGACCCGTCTTATATTGAGATAAGCAAAATAAAACTTACCGGTGTAACTGCACCTAAAGAAGGCAAAACTCCTACATACGCGAGCGGCGTCAGATTTGAAGGTGATGGCGCCGACGGGCTGTCTTTTCACTCGTTTGATTGGTATGACGAGACAGACGAGAATACAGTGAAAAGCACAGATAAATTTGTCGCCGGTCACAAATACAGTGTAATTATCGGCGTAAAGGCGAAACTCGGCTATGAATTTGCTGTAAATTCAAGCTGGAAACCGCTTGTCAGTGCCACGGTAAACAGTTATAACGCAAATATAACGAAAGCGTATGAACAGGACCCGCGTGAAGTCGTCCTGGTCAAATATAACTTCGGCGAGTGCAGTGAGTCGGTAATTAAGCAGATTTATATAAATGATATTACAGCGCCTGTCCCCGGCGAATATCCGGATTATAGCTTTTCCTTCGGTAACGGCGGTTACGGGCTCACATATCCCGAGGGCGTTACTTATGCCTCTACACCTTTCAGATGGGTTGATAGAACAGACGGCGGAACCACCGTTTATCCTACCGATAAATTCATAGCCGGTCATAATTACGCAGTAGAGTTTCAACTGACTCCCGATTCGGGATATTCCTTTGATATAAGCGGTACAAATCTTTCCGTGCTTCATATAAACGGTAATTCCGTGCCGAATGAAAATCACCATATAGTCGGAGGAACAAGCTTCTTGACCTTTTTCTACACTTTTTACTGGGAACCCGTAAACGTAGACAATGTAAAGATTTTAGGCATCACGGCTCCGGCTTCCGGCAGAAAACCCGATTACACGGCAACCCTCGGCAACCCCGCGCTTTACAGCTTTGATCCGAATTACGGCGTTAACAAATGCGGCTTTTACTGGTATGATGTCGAAACGGGCGAAATAATGGATGAAAATGATACATTCGTTGAGGGTAAGGAATATCAGCTTGATATAAAGCTTGCTCAAAATATGCAAGATAAGTTGGTTGTGAGTACTTTTGGCAACAAAGTTGTTGTCAGCATTAACGGTAAGGATATAACGAACGACCAAAACGCTTTTCTCGGCAGGGCAAACCAGGGAAGAAATTATATAGTATACTACACTTATGTTGCTGAAAAGTTTGTTTGTGAGCACAAAAAGACCGAGGTTAAAGGCACAAAAGCGGCAACCTGTGACGCTGTTGGTTATACGGGCGATACGGTATGTTCCGTTTGCGGCGATGTTGTAGAAACAGGTCACAGCATACCGGCTCTCGGTCATATTTACGAATGGGTGATCACAAAAGAAGCGACACAGAACGAACCGGGGCTTAAAGAGGAAATTTGCACAATGTGCGGTCACAAGTCCGGCGCGAGTGAGGCAATTGAATATCAGCCGCATATCCCCGGAGATATAAACGGCGACGGAAAAGTTAACAACAAAGATTTGACAAGGCTGTTCCAGTATCTTTCGGGCTGGAATGTAACCGTGAACGGGGAAGCGCTTGATGTAAACGGTGACGGAAACGAAAACAATCAGGACATTGCAAGATTGTTCCAGTACCTGAGCGGCTGGAATGTTAAAGTATTCTGATACAGGCTTTGCATTTTTAATCAATACAGCGCCCGGTCAGCATAAAGCTGACCGGGCGCATAGTTTTATCTGAACTATTCATTTGATTTTTTCATAGTATTCTTTCATACTCACTGCGTCCTCCGCCTGCGTACCGTCCGACTCGCAAATAAATCTTGTGCTTTGGCAGTATTTATATGCAAGCTCAATAACCGGTTCGTAGTCGGGACCGTAGACTGTATCGGCAAAGGTCAGGTGTTTTTTTTCACCGCCCGCCGTGTATTCGATTTTTGAAAAGTGCGAATGAAAGCTTTTAAGGCGGGCTTCACCCAATCTGTCACCGATTGCTTTGAATACGCTTTCATAATCTGCAAGGGTTTTAAAAAAGCCCAAATCGCGTGCGTTTAGGTGACCAAAATCTATGCAGGGAATAAGCCTTTCGTCAAGCTCGCAAAGCGATAAAACCTCATCTAATGTTCCGAGCTGATTGACTTTGCCCATAGTTTCAGGACATATGTGAATGTGCGAAAATCCCTCGCTATCCAATGCTTCAAGCGATAATTTCATCGTGTCTTTTGCAAGTAATAAAGCTTCTTCTCTGCTTATCTTGCCGCAGGAGCCTGTATGTACAATTATACGGTCGGCGCCCATGGCGTTTGCCGCTCGCGCGCTTGAGAGAATATAGTTTATTGAATTTAAACGCTTTTGTTCGTCGACTGATGACATTGAAATATAATACGGTGCGTGGAGAGACAGCGTAATGTTGCGTTTTTTTGCCTCTATACCGAATTGCTTTGCCTTGTCATCGCCTATATTGACTCCTCTGCCGCATTGGTATTCAAACGCATCAAGTCCCATTTCGGTCAGATATTGCGGCACATCCATAGCGTGCTTATATCCTTTTTCAAAAAAACTCTTTGAGTTTCCTGCCGGTCCGAATTTTATTCCCAACCGTATCACTCCTTAAAATCTTTTATCTTGTGAATTTTAAAAATGAGCCTTTCAAGCCTTCTTCTTATTTTAAAGCTGGGTTTTTGTTCAAGCTCGATGGGAGTAAGCAGAATAGTCTTAACGCCTGAAAGCTTGCCGCCTAAAATATCGGTAAAAATCTGATCACCTACGATAGCGGTGTTTCGGCGCTTTGAGCCGGCGACCTTACAGCCGCGGAAGTATCCAAACGGCAGCGGTTTAAGACCCAGCCCTATAAAATCAAGCTCTAACTTATCGGCGAATGGTTTTACACGGTCGCTTTTCGCGTTTGATACAATAATCAGCTTTATGCTGTTTTCTTTCATTTTTTCTATCCAATTATCAAGACCTTCGGCAAGCTCGGTGCCGTGGTCGGTTGAAAGAGTATTATCAACATCTAAAAGGAGAGTATCAACACCCAGCCTTTTAAGGTGTTTTTCGTTTATATCCGTGATTTGATTTAGTTTTAAATGTGGCTTTAATAGCATGAATATCACCGAGTGTTAAAAAAATAAGGCGGTCGCTGAGCGGCCGCCTGCCCTTCTGTAATTAACGGAACTTTCTCTTGCGAGCAGCCTCCGATTTCTTTTTGCGTTTTACAGAGGGTTTTTCATAGTGCTCTCTTTTGCGAACTTCCTGAATAACACCGTCTTTGGCGGTCTGCCTTTTAAAACGGCGCAAAGCATTGTCAAGAGATTCATTTTCTTTCACTTTTACCTGACTCATTAAGATTCCCTCCCTCCGCAAAAATTGAATGTATGTATAGATACACAAGTTATTATACTATAATGGTATAAGTAATGTCAAGAATATTTTGGACAAGTATAAAAATATTGACATAACGGAGATAAAATGACATAATAATTATGCGGATGTAACGGCGTATTCGGCTATGTGCGCCGGATTGAACAATGATAAGCCAAAAGGATTAAGGTGGTAACAGTGTTAGGCAATTTCAGTTACAAAAACGCTACTAAGCTGTATTTCGGCGATGATTCTCTTAAGTTTTTAAACGATGAACTCCCAAAATACGGTAATACGGTACAACTGATCTACGGCGGCGGCTCCATAAAGAAAAACGGGGTTTACGACGCGGTAAAGGAAATCCTTTGCGCAAACGGGAAAACAGTGGTGGAGGATGGCGGCGTTATGCCTAATCCTACCGTAGAAAAGCTTTATGAGGGCGTGAAGATAGCAAGAGAAAATAAGGTTGACCTGCTTCTCGCAGTAGGCGGCGGCTCTTGCTGTGATTATGCTAAGGCGGTATCCGTTTCGGTAAACTGTGACGAAGATCCATGGGATAAATACTATATTCGCTTTGAGGAGCCCGATTGCAAAATTGTACCCGTAGGCTGTATTCTTACCATGGCGGGTACAGGTTCCGAGATGAACGGAGGCTCGGTTATCACAAATCATAAAGAAAAGCTTAAAATAGGCCATGTTTTCGGTGAAGAGGTAATGCCTAAATTTTCTATTCTTAATCCGCGATTTACAATGTCCTTACCCAAGCGGCAAATGGTAGCCGGTATATATGATATATTCAATCATATCTGCGAGCAGTATTTTTCAGGAGAAGACAACAATGTGAGCGACTATATTGCCGAGGCACTTATGAAGTCTGTAATCAGAAATTCACTTGTTGCTGTTGATGATACGCAAGATTATGAGGCGCGCTCAAATATTATGTGGGCTGCTACATGGGCGCTGAATACACTGATTTCACGCGGTAAGACTACCGACTGGATGGTCCATATGTTAGGTCATGCGGTGAGCGCGTATACCGACGCTACGCACGGTATGACTCTCGCGGCAGTGTCGCTTCCCTATTATCGTTATATTATGCCTTACGGTCTTTCGAGGTTTGTAAGATTTGCTGAAGAAGTCTGGGGAGTTTGCCCGCAGGGAAAGTCCGATGAGCAGGTGGCTGAGGCCGGTCTTGCCGCTATGGAAGAGTGGATGAAAAAACTCGGGCTTTCGCTTAATATCGGCGAGCTTGGCGCAACACCCGATATGATAGACGGAATAGCTCATGCAACCGAGATTTTAGACGGCGGGTATAAAGTGCTGAATATTGAAGAAATCAAACAAATACTCACGGAAAGTCTGTAAAAAAAGCCGCCTGCCTGAAAACATATTCAGGCAGGCAATTATATCTTGACATTTGCGGGTGGTTTTTATATAATACATAGGCAAATAATATCTATGCAGAGTTGTCCGAGTGGTCGAAGGTGCAGCACTCGAAATGCTGTGTCGGTGACGAGCCGACCTAGGGTTCGAATCCCTAACTCTGCGCCAAAAGTGAGTGCCACACCGTTTGGTGAGGCGCTCACATTTCGCATTATTTTGAAGGGATTCGAAAAGGGCGTCAGTCAAAAGCTCTCTCATTTTCTTTTTGAATGAGAGAGCTTTCACATGCACCAAACGGTAAAGCGCATCAGCATATTATTGGCTGAATCTGTTTGTCGATGAGCGCATTTTCGATTGTGTCTGCAGTTTTTGAAAAATCGCAGACTAAAGATGTTGATTTATTTACAGGGTCATCCTGGCAAAACGGTATAAAGTATATATTTTTAGTGTTTTGCAGAAGCCCTATATTTTTAGCCGAGGCTCCGAGAGCGTCATTTGTCGCCAGACCTATAATCACAGGTCTGTTGTTTCTAAGGTGTGCCTTTACCGCCATGGTTACGGGTGTATCGGTAATGCCAAGTGCGATTTTTGCCGTAGTATTGCCGGTACAGGGGGAAACAACCAGTATATCCAGCAAACCTTTAGGACCGATGGGCTCCGCGGCGGGTATATCGTGTATTACCTTTTCGTTGCAGAGTTCCTCGACACGCTTTACCAGATCACGGGCTTTGCCGAAACGCGTATCGGTATTATACACTATTTCGGACATTATAGGCTTGATTTTAATATCAAGTTTGGATAGTTTTTCCAGTTCTTTCAGTGACTGACTAATTGTGCAAAAGGAGCCGCAAAAAGCGTACCCCAGGGTTATATCACGCATACTTTTCTCCCTTTGTTTTATATACTGAACTTATCAGTATAATAGTTCGATTACCGTTTCGGCTATTATTTTGCCTGCCGTATCAGGCGCGGTTTTCGCAGGGATAGATGGCAATGCGATATATTTTATACCATAATTTTCCGCAGTTTCGGAAACAAAACCGCCACGACTTGAAAGGTCGAAAAAATATGCTTCCGAAAGCGATTGAGCAACACCGCTGTCAAATCTTATGTCAACCGTATTGAATACTATATCAAATTGCCCTGAAGCATTGCTTATCTCGTTTGTTTTTATGTGATTAATACCGAGAGAATCAAGCATCGAAAAATCCTTTTTACTGCGTGCGCTGACGGTAAGAGCCGGATTAAAGCATTTAAGTCTATCTGTTAAGATTTTACCCAGTCTGCCGTATCCGATTATTAAGACGCGGCTTTTCCACAAAGAAAATTCGGTATTTTCAATAGCATAAGCGATAGCGCCTTCAGCCGTTAAAACGCAATTTTTAAGGGCAAATTCATCCAATGAGAGCAAGTCGGTATAGTTATTTATATTTGTCTTTCCGCCGCCGAAAACTTTTACGGATTTTGGCAATGCTTTAAACATATCAAGCGGAATAATTCTTTTGGTAATCGGGCAGTTTATGTTAACTGAATCTCTTGTTGCCGGTATTGGTAACAGTACTGCGTCAGTTGCGGTCAGCTTGGTGCTGTCGCCATCAATAAGACCTATTGTTTCAGCCTCAATACCACGCCTTTTAAATTCGCGTAAAGCAAAAATCATACGGCGGTCTCCGCCTGCAATAAAGATTTTCATACACTCACCTGCAAAAAAATAAGATGCCGAAATGTAATTCAATACATAGTATGGCATCTTATCATATTTAGTTACTCAAATCAGCTTTAAAAGTTTATCTCTATCGTTTATATCCGGGTGTTCAATTACCACGCTAAGCAGCATTTCAAGCTTTTTCCCCACATTTTTGCCGCAATAGCCTTTTTTGATTATGTCTTCGCCTGATATATCAAGCTGACTTATTTTGTAAGGCTCTTGATGTTTAATTATTTCTTCGGTTTTTGCTTTTGCACTGTCAGTATTGCATCCGCAAACACAAGACTTATAATCAAACATATCAAAAATGTTGTCCTCAAGCAAAGAAAGCAGTCTTTTCATATCCGGCTTTGTTTTATACGGTAATCCAAGCGCGGTATCCAGTTTTCGCGCGTAATCTTTAAAGGAATTGGAACATTTAAGAAAGTTAAGGGCGGTACTCAGGTCATCACTTGTAAGTCGCAAGAAGGAAAAAAATCTAAGACAGGGACTTTCCGGCAACAAATGTATTTTTGATACTCTTTTATCCGCTTTAAGGGGACTGAGATTTTCAGATTGTAACAGTGGTAATATTGCTTCCGGGCAAATTCCGCACGAAAGTTTTTCAAGCTCCGCTCTTATGCGCTCGGCACTTATATTTTTAAGAAGCGATGCATTTTTAAGCGCCGCATTATATGTTTTGTTTTCTATATTAAATCCGAGGGTTGAGGAAAACCGAAAAAGCCTTAAAATACGAAGCGCATCCTCTTTGAATCTTTTGTCCGGGTCCCTAACCGCGCGCAGTGTTTTGTTTTTCAAATCTTCAATTCCGCCAAAATAATCAATCAATCCATCTTTTTTGCTGTAGCACATTGCATTTACGGTAAAATCGCGGCGGGACAGATCGGTTTTCAGATCGTTTACAAACTCTACATTTTCAGGGTGACGAAAGTCCCCGTATGAACCGTCCGTGCGGAAAGTGGTAACCTCTATCGGAAAATTTTCAGTAATTACCGTAACGGTACCGTGCTTTATGCCGGTTGGTGCGGTTTTATCGAAAATACGAATAATATCGCTAGGTAAAGCGTTTGTACAAATGTCAAAATCAATGGGAGGATTTCCTAAAAGACAATCTCGCACACAACCTCCTACAACATACGCGCAAAATCCGTTATTTTCAATGGTTGATAGTGTATTTGTTATGTTTTCCGGTAAAGACATTTGCATTTTTTTCCACCTCTCTCAAAAAAAGGTTTATTTTTTCACCTGAAAGAAGTATAATACTTAAGAATACAGTTTTATTTCAGGTGAATGGTTATGAAACATCTGTCGGGAGACGATAATTTAATAAAGAACGCTCGGCGTATACATCTTGTAGGGATAGGCGGAAGCGGTATGTGCCCTATAGCGGAGTTGCTTTTATCTAAAGGTTATAGCGTATCCGGGTCTGACAAAACAGAAAGTGATAATACTAAGCGGCTTAAATCGCTTGGCGCAAAAATATTTATAGGGCAGAGCGCCGGAAATATACAGGGTGCTGACATTGTAGGCTATTCCGCCGCGGTACACACTGATAATCCCGAGCTTAAAGCCGCGAGGGAAAGCGGCATTCCAACCTTTGAACGCTCTAAGCTTTTAGGCGCCATAACCCGGTTTTATGATAATACAATAGGAGTTTCCGGGACTCACGGTAAAACAACCGTCTCTTCCATGATAACACAAATCCTTTTGCTTAACAAGAGGGACCCTTCCGCAGTTATAGGAGGAAAGCTTCCGCTTGCAGGCAGCGCATGTGTGTCCGGTTCGTCGGATACGCTGGTTTGTGAGTCTTGCGAGTTTGTAGATAGCTTTTTAGAGTTTTCGCCCGATATTTCGGTACTGCTTAATATTGATAATGACCATCTCGATTACTTTAAGACAATGGATAACCTTGTCGCGTCATTTTCCAAATTCTGCAATAAATCAAAGACTTGTTATTATAACGGTGACGACGAGCTTTGCGAAGAGGCTGTAAGCGGTATAGACGCTGTAAAAATCAGCTACGGTATGGGCGAGGACAATTTTTACCATCCCGCCAATATAAAGCCGGGCAGGTTTGGTTTTTCTTTTGATGTTGTAAGGAATAATAAAACTGTCGGTCATCTCGATATGAATGTACCGGGAGAGCATAACATTTATAACGGCATTGTGAGCTTTGCGGTTTGCTTTGATATGGGTGCCTCTGCCGGCGGAATAAATGAGGCTTTGAAAGAATTTACGGGTGCCGGCAGACGATTTCAGTTTATTGGTGAAGAGGCTGGTGTTACCGTTATAGACGATTATGCTCATCATCCCACCGAAATAGCCGCCACGCTTTCGGCGGCAAGGTCGATAGGATTTAAAAATGTTATTGTTGTATTTCAACCCTTTACTTATTCTCGCGTAGCTCTGCTTAAGGACGGTATGATTAAAGCGTTGTCGATAGCAGACAAGGTGTTTTTGACTCCAATTGTGGCTTCGCGCGAAGAAAATATTTACGGAGTAAGCTCAGAGGAAATAGCAAATTGTGTGCCCGGCGGCAAGGTAATATCCGATTACGGACAGTTATCATCTGAAATGGCTGCGTCGGCGAGTGCCGGAGATATAGTTATCACTATGGGTGCCGGCGATATTTTCAAGGTGGCTCCCATGATACTGGAGAAGCTCAAATGATAACCAAAAAATTGTATGAAAAAGACGCGTATATCAGTAAATTTAACGCTGCGGTTTTATCCTGCGATAAGGCGGAAAACGGGTATAGAATAAAGCTCGATAAAACGGCGTTTTTCCCTGAAGGCGGCGGTCAGCCTGCTGATACAGGTACAATTTCGGGCGTTAATGTTTTTGATGTTCAGATTGAGAATGATGAGATTTTTCATTATACCGAAAAACCCCTTGAAACGGGGGTTACGGCGTCGTGCAATTTGGATTTTGACAGGCGCTATAGCTTTATGCAAAATCATACCGCTGAGCATATAGTATCCGGCTTGGTTTTCAAGGAATACGGGTATAACAATATAGGGTTTCACTTGAACGAAAGTGAAGTTACATTTGATTTTAACGGCTTTTTTACCGAAGAGCAGTTAAAAAAACTTGAATATGAGGCGAATAAGAGAGTATGGCGTAACTTAAGTGTTACTGCGTTTTATCCTTCAAGCGATGAGTCGGTTACGACGAGTTACCGTGCAAAATCAGGTATAAACGGCAAAATCAGACTTGTAAAGATAGAAGATACGGATATTTGCGCCTGTTGCGCTCCTCATGTAAACAGCACCGGAGAAATAGGGATTATTAAGTTTTTGAATACCGAAAAACAACACGGCGGAACCCGCATTTTTATGAAATGCGGTACCTTCGCGCTTGATGATTACAGGCGCAAGAATTCCGATATAAAGGCAATTTGTGGGATGTTGTCCGCTAAAACCGAAAATCTAAAAGACGCGGTTGTCGCACAAAGCAAAAGGCTTGAAAGCGAAAAAGCGGCGGCAAAAGCTTTAAGAAGTGAACTTATAAACTACAAAATCAAATTGTTTGATAAAACTAAACATGCCATTTATTTAAACGGCGCGGATATAAAGCAGTTGCAGATGGCGGCAGACGGTTTACATAAAGCGTACGGAGGGGTAAAAACCGCGCTATGTGAAAACGAAAACGGCTGCGCCTTCGTGATGTGCGGAGACACCGGTGAATTAGAGACGGAATTTAAAAAGCTCAAAGATGCTTTTGCCGTAAGGGGCGGTGGCCGGGATAAAATTCGCCAAGGAAGTATAATTGCCGAAGTTGAGGAAATAAAGCAGTATTTTGAGGTGTAGATAATGGATTGGAATGAAATATCCGTAAAAGTGCCGGCGGAGTGTGTGGATACAGCCGCGGCAATTGCTAATATGGCGGTGCCGTACGGTATCTATATTGAGGATTATACCAATCTCGAAAATGACGCTTTAACCATAGCTCATATTGATTTGATCGATGAAAACCTTGTAAATAAAGACCGAAACAGCGCAACAATTCACATATACATTTCAAGCGATGATAACGCTGTTGAGGCTTTAAGCTATTTAAAAGAGCGTTTGTCGGCGGCGGGTATACAATATGAAATAACCAAAACGACGGTTGACGATGAAAACTGGAACGAAAACTGGAAAAAGTATTTCAAGGCTTTTGAGGTTGGAGAAAGGCTTGCCGTTTGTCCGAGTTGGGAGACCTATGACGGAGGCAATGACCGAAGGATAATATCTCTTGACCCGGGAGCCGCTTTCGGTACAGGTGCACACGCTACAACCTACTTGTGCCTTAATATTCTTGAAAATTCGGTAAACGAGAATACGAGGTTGCTTGACATAGGCACAGGAAGCGGTATTTTAGCGATAGCCTCCTGCCTTTTAGGCGCTCGCAGTGCAGTTGGCATAGATATCGACGAGCTTGCCGTAAACACAGCAAGGCAAAATGCGAAACGCAATAATGTAGACGGAAAAACAGAGTTTTTGGTGGGCGACCTTGCAGAAAAGTTAAGCGGTAAATATGATATTGTATGCGCTAATATTGTAGCCGATATTATCATTCGGCTTTTTGACAGTGTCGGGGATTTTATGACCGATGACGGTTTGCTTATCGTGTCGGGTATAATTGATATCAGAGCACAAGAAGTTGAAAGGTCTGCTGAAGAGCATGGCTTTAGAATAATAAAAGCGTTCACTCGTGAGGAGTGGCACGCATATATGCTTAAAAAAGCATAAAGGAGTAGATATATGCTTGAATTTGAACAACTGAAGCTGCGGCTTTTATCTCATAAACAGGAAATTATCGAGCTGAAAGACGCCATCGGTTATGATGGGATTAAAAGGGAAATAGAAGAACTTGAGCTTAAGTCGGCCGCTCCGGGCTTCTGGGACGATCCCGATGCTTCGCAGTCGGTTTTGCAGAAAACAGGAAGGCTTAAAAACAAGATTGAGGGGTATGACACATTGAGATCATCATTCGATGATCTTGAGGTGCTTATTGATATGGGCGACGAAGAGGGCGATTTATCGCTGATAGAAGAGATAAGCCAATCAATAGATCAACTTGAAAATGACCTGTCGGCACAAACGCTTTCCACCCTTCTGACCGGCGAATACGATAAAAACAATGCGATATTGACATTTCATTCCGGAGCCGGCGGAACCGAAGCCATGGATTGGGTAGCAATGCTCGTGCGTATGTATACACACTGGGCGGAAAAGCACGGATTCAGTGTCAGTATGCCTGATTTTTTAGATGGTGACGAAGCGGGCCTTAAAAGTGCTACTTTGCTTATTGAGGGTGAAAACGCGTACGGTTATTTAAAAAGCGAGTCCGGGGTACACAGGCTTGTCAGAGTGTCACCGTTTGACGCTTCGGGAAGGAGGCATACATCCTTTGCGGCTATAGAGGTTATGCCTGAGATAAGTGACGATATCCAGATTGAAATACGCGATGATGATGTTAAAATGGATGTTTTTCGTGCTTCCGGCGCGGGCGGTCAGCATATAAACAAAACATCTTCGGCTGTGCGGCTTACACATATTCCCACCGGTATTGTTGTTGCGTGTCAAAATGAGCGAAGCCAGTTTCAAAACAAAGAACAGGCTATGAAAATGCTTAAATCCAAGCTGCTTGAAATAAAAGAGCGCGAGCATCTCGAAAAGATAGAGGATATTAAGGGTGTGCAGATGGAAAACGCCTGGGGCTCGCAGATAAGGTCTTATGTTTTTATGCCTTATACAATGGTGAAAGACCACAGAACCGAGTTTGAAACCGGCAATATAAACGCCGTTATGGACGGCGAGATTGACGGATTTATAAACGCATATTTAAAATACAACACAAAGGATGATAAAAAATGAAAAAAACAATAAAAATTTCAGCTTTGTTACTGGTGCTATTGATGGTTTTTGCGCTTTCATCGTGCGGCAAAAAAGAATCAGGCGGAAAAACGCTGATTTTCGGAGATACCGATTTATCAAAATATGTAAAACTCGGAAAGTATAAATCACTTTCCGTGGACACAGCTTCGCAAGAGTATAAAACAACATACGAAGAGAATATAAAAAGCGATGTAAAGAGCAAAGACCTTTACACTAAAAAATACGAGGGTAAAGTAGCGGAAGGGGACATTGCAAATATAGATTATGTCGGCAAAAAAGACGGTGTTGCCTTCGATGGCGGCACTGCGAACGGATATGACCTTACAATAGGTTCCCATTCGTTTATTGACGGTTTTGAGGACGGACTTATAGGCGTGGATATCGGCAATACTGTTGATTTGGATCTCACTTTCCCTGAAAACTATCAGTCAGAAGAGCTTGCCGGCGCCGCGGTTGTGTTTACAGTGAAAGTCAATTATGTTAAATCTGCCGATTCTCCCGATATTGAAAGCATTTATTCAGAGCTCGGCTTTAAAAGCGTAAAGGACTATGAAGCAGATCTTAAAAAGCGCACGGTAAAAGACCTTTTGTTTGATAATGTTGTAAAGACGAGTGAAGTTGAGGACTATCCTCAGAAGGACATAAATATTTACATCGACGCATTGTATGATTATTACGACAGCTATTATAAGAAAAATTACGGCAAAAATTTTAAGGATGTACTAAAAAGCAATAATATGACAGTTGACGATTTTAAAAAGCAGATGTCAAGTGAGGCTGAAACACAGATGAATGACTCGTTTGTGGCATATGCAATACTTCAAAAAGAAAATCTTAAAGCCGAGTATGACTTGGACAGTGATGAAACAACCGGACAAGAGGTTTTGGACGAAGTTGAAAAGGTGGAGAAAGCTGTCAAAGATTTTGTTTATAAAAATGCAAAAACAAAATAAGGCTAATGTATTGGCGGAAGTCGGAGCGAAAGCGCGACTTCCGCTTTTCGCAAAATAATTTGTAAATTTTTTTAAAAGTTGTTGCAATCTTGTAACTTTTTGTGTATTATTGTAAAGAAGTATATTATATATATATTTACTCTGACAATCGTTTGAGAGGTGTGGTTTAATGTCAAGTCGTCTGTTTCAGAGTTTTATTCATCAAATGAAGGATGTTGTTAATAAACCGTTTGGTGTTATTGATTCCACCGGTACTGTAGTTGCTTGCAGTGAGCTTGGAAGAATAGGAGAATCATTGGGGATTGAGGCGGTTGTTTCCGCCGATACGGTAACCGATGGCGGATATACTCTTAAGCTTATATCTGCGGCTCAGGGCGAGAGCTATGCTGTTTTTGTGGAAGGGGTTGACGCGTTATCCGGTAAATTTGCGGCAATACTTGCAATATCCTTTTCAAATATCAAGAGCTATTATGATGAAAAGTACGATAAGAGCAGTCTTATAAAGAATATCATTCTTGATAATATTCTTCCGGGCGATATTTATCTTAAGGCGCGCGAGTTGTATTTTAACAGTGATGTTTCGCGTACCGTTATAATCGTTCGCAATCTTGATAATAATGATCTTTCGGTTTATGATGTTCTTCAAAATCTTTTTCCGGACAAGAACAAGGACTTTGTTATCAGTATGAATGAAACCGATGTAGTGCTGGTCAAAGAGACAGGAAGGGATATCGGACCGCGTGATATCGATAATCTTGCTTTGTCGATTGCCGATACGCTTTCGGGTGAGTTCTATGTACATTCGGTTATCGGTATCGGTACTACGGTGTCAAACATAAAGGATCTTGCGCGTTCGTTTAAAGAGGCACAAACCGCTCTTGAAGTCGGCAAGGTATTCGATACCGAAAAAACCATCGTTTCGTATGACAATCTGGGTATTGCCCGCCTGATTTATCAGCTGCCTACCACTCTTTGTGAAACATTCCTTCACGAAGTTTTCAAGCGCGGCTCGATTGATAATCTTGATCAGGAAACACTTTTTACGATTCAGAGATTTTTTGAAAACAACCTCAATGTTTCCGAAACATCAAGAAAGCTTTTTGTTCATAGGAACACTCTGGTTTACAGGCTTGAGAAAATAAAGAAGATAACAGGGCTTGATTTAAGGCAGTTTGACCATGCCATAGTTTTCAAGATAGCGCTTATGGTTGATAAATACTTGCGGAGTAATCCGGTAAAATACTAAAAAAGGTGTGAATTTCCGATGGAGGAAAATCAAAAGGATATTAGTCTTAGTGCGGTGGCGGAAGAAAAACCCGTTATTGAGTTTAAAGGCGTGTCAAAAACCTATCCTTCGGGCACTCATGCGCTTGCCGATGTAAATATAAGAATCAATAAGGGTGAATTTGCTTTTGTTGTCGGCTCTTCCGGCGCCGGAAAAAGTACATTCATGAAGCTTATTATGCGTGAGGAAAAGGCAAATACCGGAACCATTATGGTAAACGGATTTAACCTTACCAAAATGCGAAGAAAGAGTATACCCAAGCTTAGGCGAACTATGGGCATTGTTTTTCAGGATTTCAGGCTTATCCCAAAAATGAATGTTTTTGATAATGTTGCTTTTGCAATGCATGTTGTGGGTGCGAACAAAAAAGAAATAAGAAAAGAAGTCGCCAAAGCCCTTTCAAAGGTAGGACTCGGTGAGAAAGCCCGTTCAATGCCAACAGAGCTTTCAGGCGGTGAGCAGCAGCGCGTAGGTCTTGCCCGTGCTCTCGTTAATTCACCCGATCTTATTATCGCGGACGAGCCTACCGGCAATGTAGACCCCAATATGTCGTACGAGATAGTATCGCTTCTTACTGAAATTAACAAAAGAGGCACCACCGTTTTGATGGTAACGCATGATCATAATCTTGTCCGTGATTTCAAGCACCGTGTTATTATGCTTGATTCCGGCAGAATAGTTGCGGATAACATAGGGGGTGCTGAGCAGTGAAGGCAAGAAGTTTCAGATATTTAATAGGCGAAGGCTTTAAAGGTGCTTGGGCAAACAGACTTATGTCTTTAGCGTCAGTAGGTGTGCTTGTAGCCTGTATGGTAATAATCGGCTTGGCACTATTAATATCTCAAAATATTTCAAGAGCTCTCGGCAAGCTTGAACAGCAAAATGTTGTAATGGTTTATATGAAAGATTATAGCTGGGCGCTTTACGGTGATGCTGTGGAAAAAGTGCCGGAAGGCGGCGATGAGAACGGCATTTTGCCCGAATCTTATGTTATCCATAATGAAGAAGAGGCTAAAGCCCTCTGTGATAAGATTGCCGAACTTGATAATGTTGAGTCGGTTGAATATATTTCAGGCGAAGCGGGCCTTGAAAGTGTTAAAAAGAATATGATAGAGGGTCAGGAACAGTATTTTTCATTTCTTGATGAACAATACGGTAACCCGTTACCTGCCGCCGCAAAGGTTGTAATGAGGGATATGAGCGGTTTTGAAAAGACCGTTGAGCAGATAAAGGGTATTGACGGGGTTGATAGTATAAAAGCTCAAAATGACCTTGCTGAGCGAATAACCTCGCTCAAAAAAGGCGTTCTTATAGCAGGAATATGGATCATTTCAATACTTATGATTATCTCTCTCGTGGTAGTTTCAAACACCATAAGGATTACAATGTACAGCCGTAAGCTGGAAATAAGTATAATGAAGGCCGTAGGTGCTACGGACGCGTTTGTACGAATACCTTTTGTGGTTGAAGGAGTTTTGATAGGCATTATTTCAGCCGGTATAGCTGAGGGACTTTTGTATTTTTGCTATCGTGTTGCTACCGAGACCATTTCTCAAACGCTCGGAACTACCGATATAGTAAGATACGGTGAAATGGTGTTTTATCTACTTGGGGTGTTCCTTGTAATCGGTATTTTCGCAGGTGCTATAGGAAGCTTTATTATGATAGGCAAATATCTGCGCCGTGAGGGCAGCGAGTTTTCGGCTATTTGATTTGGAGGTTAATATGAAAAAAACTTCAAGAATTATATTGTCTGTGATTTTATGTGCGGTTATGGCTCTTATGCCTTTGTCCGGAGCTTTAGCGGCGAAGAAGAATAAATATCAATCACTTAACAAAAGTCAAATAGAACAAAAGATTGCTCAGTATCAGGCGGAGAACAAGAAACTTGCCGGTGAAATAGCAGAGCTTAAGAAAGAACAAAATCAACAAAGTGCTGTTCTTGGTGCTTTGCAAAAGAAAATCGGTAATATTCAAGCCATTATCAACACATATAATGCCGAGATCAATCGCATTAACGGAATTATTACCGATAATAAATCAAAAATCTCTTCAATGGAAGCCGATATTGAACAGGATAAGCTCGATTATAAAAAGAGAATAAGAGCTATTTATATGAGCGAGTGGGATAGCCAGCTTAAGGTTTTGCTTGACGCAAACAGCTTTGCCGAGTTTTTACAGCTTCAAAAGCTTACAGAAGCTATAAGCGCAAAGGATAAAAAGTTTATGGAGTCATTAAGCGCGGAAATTGAAGAGCTTAACGCTATAAACGAAGAAAACCGTGTATTGCTCGAAAAGCAGGTTGAGCTTAAAAGTGCTGTAAAGAAACAGCAGGATGAGTTGAAGTCGCAGGAAAACGAGGCGGCGGCTGTATATAATGAGATTTCAAAGGACCTTACTCAGACAAAGAATGAGGTTTCAGAAAACAATGCGGAGATAGCGGAGCTTGAAAAGGCAAAAAAAGAAATAGAAAACAGCGTTGCCAGAAAAGCGAATTTGGGCGAGAGCTTCATAAATCCGAATACCGGTTTTATGTGGCCTGTTGCGGGATACTACACTATTTCAAGTCCGTTTGGTCCCCGCGGAAGTGGTTATCATAACGGTATGGATATAGCCGGCGCCGGAATTCAGGGCAGACCGATACTTGCCATTGCCGACGGTGTTGTAAGCACAGCGGTAAATTCCTGGTCGGGTGGCAAAAGCGGATATGCAAGCTACGGAAATTACTGTTCTGTCGACCACGGCAGAATGACGGTTGGTGGCGTTGAATCAAGATATGTAGCATTTTATGCTCACGCAACAAGTATTGTTGTGTCGGCAGGTCAGCAGGTAAAGCAGGGTCAGGTGCTCGGATATGTGGGTACTACCGGTAATTCTACCGGATATCATCTGCATTTAGGCGTTCAGCGCAACGGTTCATGGATTAACCCGAGAAGCTTGTTCTAAGGGGAAGCTTTTGTATGTCAGTAAAGCTTGTACGGTATATTTCCCTCGCACTGCTTATTGCTTGGATGGGCGTTATATTCTGCTTTTCGGCACAGGATGAAAAGGATTCGGCTAAGGTCAGCGAAGGCGTTGTTGTAAAAGTTGCCGAGGTTGTTTACCCTGATTATGAAAAGCTTGAAGAGCCGCAGAAAAAAGAAGTGCTTGATAAATTCTATATGCCGATAAGAAAAGCGGCTCATTTTTTCGAATTTTTTGTGCTTGCAGGGATAGCTTTTGTGTTTTTTCTAACATTTAAAAAGCTTTCGGGAAAGTCAAAAATTCTATTGCCGCTTTGTTTCAGCGTGATTTATGCACTTAGTGATGAGTTACATCAGTCCTCGGTTGCCGGTCGAGCTTGCCGTTTTACTGATGTGTGTATAGATTCGGCAGGCGTTTTGCTGGCGGTTTTAATAGCATTTCTTATCATCCGTAAAACGAGAGGTGACAAGATTGGATAACAGAAACTTCAAACGCGAGTATCTCTTTAAGGGTATTACCGCATTTTTAGTGATTGCCGCATGTGTTATTTTTGCATTTTTTGTGTTTAAAATAGATGTGATATGGGGATATCTGGGTAAAATAATTACTGTTTTAAAACCTGTTATTTACGGGCTTGTCATAGCGTATCTTGTAAATCCCATGGTCAGGTTTTTTGACAAATATATTTCGAAGATTATTATGAAAAAAGCAAAAAAACCTGAGAAGGCGGCACGCGTATCGGACATTATAAGCAGTATAGTGGCTATACTTATTTTTTCAGCTATCATAGTAGGTCTGTTCTTGCTTGTTATTCCTCAGCTGATTACAAGTATTTCCGGGTTTATCAATACTTTTCCGGCAAGACTTGATGCCATATCCGGCTGGGGCAGAAAACTGTTGAGGGAGAATGAAAAACTTCAGGACATATTTACTAAAATTCTTGAGTATGAAAAAAACTGGCTTAAAACCGACCTTTCAGGCTTTGTAAATAAGCTTGCGAGTAATCTGGCCTCCGGTGTGTGGAGCATAGTCGATTTCTTCAAAAACTTCGGTTTAGGTCTTATATTTGCAATTTATTTGCTTCTGAGTAAGGATAAATTGCTCAATCAGTCAAAAAAAACCATGTATGCGCTGTTCAGCGATAAAACGGTAGGCAGGATACTTTCCTGGCTTTCAAAAAGTCATAAGGTTTTCAGCGGATTTATTAATGGAAAGCTTTTGGATTCGCTTATAATAGGCGCTCTTTGCTTTGCGGGAACAACTATTTTAGGTGTTCCGTACGCATTGCTTGTTTCGGTAATTGTCGGGATTACCAATATTATACCGGTATTCGGTCCTTATATAGGAGGTATACCTTCTGCAATATTGGTTACTATCGAAAGTCCCATAAAGGGTTTGTACTTTATAATATTCGTAATCCTCTTGCAGATTCTTGACGGCAACTTCATAGGCCCAAAGATTTTAGGTGATAAAACCGGTCTGTCGAATTTCTGGGTTATGTTTGCAATTGTTGTCGGCGGAGGACTTTTCGGTATCCTGGGTATGCTTATTGGTGTTCCGGCGTTTGCGGTAATTTATTATGCCTTTGCTCTTTTTGTCAACTACCGTTTGCAAAAGAAGAACAAATCGACACTAAGTGATGATTATAGCCGGGAATCTCTTGAGGCGGGTGAACAATCCAAGGAGGATTAAAATGCGTAAAAAGGCACTTGTTGAGCAGAATTTGTCGCTTTTTGAGCAATTGGAATCTTTGCGCGGTGAAGCGGTAAAGAAAGATGAAAAGATAGCAGACCTTCAAAAGAAAATTGAAGAGCTTAGTGAGCAGGCAAAAAATGATATTGATGTAACACTACCGCTTAAGAAATTAGAAGAAAAGGTTATAAGTAATTCAAAGCTGAGCGGCGATATTGAGTACGGTTCTGAGGCAATAGGTAAAATTGTTCTTGAGTCGGCAACGCGCGGCAGTGAACTTACGGCGGACGGCAACCAAAACAACCGCGAGCTTATAAATTTGCTTCTCGGTAAAACTGAGGTTGCAAAGGCGGAAATTTTATCTGTTGTATCGGAACAATCGGAATTAGATGTCAAAAAAGAAAAGATTGACGCCATAGTAAAGGAAGCGTTAGATTATTTCGGCAGTATTATGGCACAACTAAACTAAAATATAATTAAAGTGAAGGGCAATGCCCTTCGCTTTTTAAGATTACTGGTTTTTCGGAGGAAATTTATGATAAAAAAACTTGCGGCGAGCGTAAGAGAATATAAGTCGCCGTCGCTTCTCACTCTCGTATTTATAGTGGGCGAGGTTGTAATTGAGTGCTTCATACCTTTTATTACAGCTCAGCTCGTCAATAACATAAAAGGCGGTGTCCAAATAGGTGAGCTGCTTAAAACAGGACTGTTGCTTTTTATATTGGCAATACTTTCTCTCACCTGCGGAGGCGTTGCGGGTTATACCTGTTCTAAAGCGTCCGCCGGGTTTGCTAAAAATTTGCGGCACGATGTTTTTTCGCGTATACAGACATATACCTTTTCAAATATAGATAAGTTTTCGTCATCGTCGCTTGTAACACGCCTTACTACTGATATCACAAATATACAGATGTCTTATATGATGCTTATAAGAATAGCAATAAGAAGTCCGCTGATGTTCATATTCGCTATAATTATGGCATACAGAATGGGCGGGAGCCTGGCATTTACCTTCGTGATTGTGGTACCCATATTGATTTTCGGTCTTATTATGATTGCTAAATTTGCTATGCCGGCGTTCAGAAGCGTTTTCAGAAAATACGATAAGTTAAACGAGTCGATTGAGGAAAATGTGCGCGGTATGCGTGTTGTTAAAGGATTCTCACGCGAAGAATACGAAAAGAAAAAGTTTTACTCCGCGGCGGAAAATATCCGCAAGGATTTTGTTAGAGCTGAGAGAATAGTCGCGCTTAATAATCCTCTTATGCAGATATGTCTGTACTTTAATATGGTGTTTATCCTGATTGTTGGTGCTAAACTTACAATAGAGAATAAAGGTGCGGTAATAGATGTTGGTCAGATCTCGGCAATGCTTACCTATGGTATGCAGATTCTTATCAGCCTTATGATGCTTTCAATGATTTATGTTATGCTTACCATGTCTGCCGAATCTGCAAAGCGCATTTGCGAGGTTTTATCAACTTCACCTGAGATTACAAACCCCGAAAATCCGGTAACTAAGGTTGAAAACGGCAATATTGATTTTGAGAGCGTTAGTTTTAAATACTCAAAAGACGCCAAGCGTTTCGCTGTTAAAGACATTAATATTCATATAAAATCAGGGCAGACGGTAGGAATTATAGGCGGTACGGGAACCGGAAAATCTTCGCTCGTACAGCTTATACCCCGGCTTTATGATGTAAGTGAAGGTGTAGTCAAAGTAGGCGGAGTGAATGTTAAAGATTATGATATAAAAACACTTCGTGACAGCGTCGCTATGGTTCTCCAAAAAAATCAACTGTTCTCGGGCACCATAAAGGAAAACATCCGTTGGGGCGATGAAAATGCCACTGATGATGAGATTGTAGAAGCCTGCAAACTTGCTCGGGCCGATGATTTTATAACCTCATTTCCGGACGGGTATGACACATATATTGAGCAGGGAGGCACAAATGTTTCGGGCGGTCAAAAGCAACGCTTGTGTATTGCCCGCGCGCTTATAAAAAAGCCTAAAATCTTAATACTTGATGATTCTACCAGCGCGGTTGATACCAAAACCGACGCTAAGATTCGTGAGGGCTTTAAAAACTATATACCTGAAACCACCAAAATAATAATTGCTCAGAGGGTATCTTCGGTTAAGGACGCAGATATGATTATTGTGCTTGACGGCGGCAAAGTGTCCGCGGTAGGCACTCATATCGAACTGATGCAATCAAGCAACATTTACCGTGAGGTATATGAACAGCAAATTTCCGGAGGTGAAAAAAATGCCTAAAATGAATCACTCTCCTAAAGGTCCGCGCGGCGGTGCGCCGGGCGCCAGAATAGACCCCGGAATGTTAAAGCGCGTTATGAAGCTGCTCTTTAGCAGCTTTCCGGTACTTTTGCCGATAACTATAGGTTGTATTATTTTTTCATCAATTACCGCGGCGGCGCCCGCAATATTCCAACAACAGGTAATTGCCGATATTCAGCGATTTTATCTTTCGGGTGACTGGTCATCGGCGGCAAAGGTAATAGTTCCAAAGGTTGCAATTCTTATAACCTTTTATGCTCTTTCAATGATTTCAATTACCCTCTATACTCAGCTTATGGCATATATCACTCAAGGCTTTCTGCATAAGATGAGAGTTAAGATGTTCGACGGTATGCAGAATTTGCCGGTCAAGTATTTTGATACGCATAAGCACGGCGATATTATGAGCTATTATACAAACGATATAGATACTCTGCGTGAGCTTGTTTCCCGTGCGCTTCCCACGCTATTGCAGGCGTCAGTGGTAGTTGTTTCCGTTTTCTTTATAATGATTTATTACAGTATGCTTATGACCGCGGTCGTAATTTTGGGCGTAGCGGTGATGTTCATTGTTACCAAAATAATAGGCGGAGGCTCGGCAAAGTATTTTATACGACAGCAAAAGTCAGTTGCAAAAACCGAGGGCTTTGTACAGGAAATGATGAGCGGTCAACGCGTTATTAAGGTGTTTAACCATGAAGACAGGTGCAAGCAGAGCTTTGATAGTGTAAACGAGGAGCTTTATAAAAACAGCTTCCGCGCCAACGCTTACGCTAATTCTTTAGGTCCGATAATACAGAATATCGGTAATGTTTTATATGTCGTAATAGCTACCGTAGGCGGTGTTTTGCTGTTAAGTAAGGTGCCTAATTTCGGTATATCAACTCTTATTAAGGGCGGTATTATAGGCGTTCTTACCATTGATATAATAGTTCCGTTTCTTAATATGTCAAAACAGTTTACCGGCAATATAAATCAGCTTTCACAGCAGATAAATGTTATCGCAATGGGACTTGCCGGGGCTAAGCGGATATTTGATATTATGGACGAAGCTCCCGAGGTTGACAACGGATATGTTACGCTTGTAAATATGGAAACCGATAGGAACGGTAACATAAAGGAGACCGATAAGCATACAGGCAAATGGGCTTGGCGCCATCCTCACGGGGACGGTACCGTGACATATACCGAGCTTAAGGGCGATGTCACAATAGACCATGTCGATTTTTCCTATGTTGAGGATAAGCCTGTGCTTTATGATGTGTCCGTATACGCTCATCCCGGAGAAAAGGTCGCTTTTGTGGGAGCCACCGGCGCCGGGAAAACGACCATTACAAACCTCATAAACCGCTTTTACGATATTGCGGACGGTAAAATCAGGTATGACGGTATAAATATAAATAAAATAAAGAAATCAGACCTTCGCCGCTCACTCGGTATAGTTTTGCAGGAAACCAATCTTTTTACCGGAAGTGTGCTTGATAATATAAGGTATGGCAGACTTGACGCTACCGACGATGAGTGTATAGCCGCGGCGAAGCTTGTGGGAGCGGATGATTTTATAACAAGATTGCCGAACGGTTACGAAACCGAGCTTGCCAACAACGGTTCTAATCTTTCGCAGGGGCAGCGCCAACTCATAGCGATAGCCCGCGCCGCCGTTGCCGACCCGCCCGTTATGATACTTGACGAGGCTACTTCCTCAATAGATACCCGAACCGAAGCAATAGTTCAGCGCGGTATGGATAAGCTTATGGAGTCGCGTACCGTGTTTGTAATTGCTCACCGCCTTTCAACCGTTAAAAACTCCGATGTCATAATGGTTCTTGACCACGGCAGGATAATAGAGCGAGGCAACCACGAAAAGCTTATAGCCGATAAGGGCACTTACTATCAGCTCTATATGGGAGCATTTGAACTGGAGTAAATATTGAAAAACGCTCGGGAGAATTTCTCCCGAGCGTTTTTAAGCCCGTATGTTTTTACACATAATAGGGGTTGGGCTTAAACAGCAGTGTTATAAAATCAATAATAACGCCTATACCGAAAAGTCCGCCGGTAAATATATATAAAATTCCTAAACCGGCTTTATTCTCATAGAATTTATGAGCGCCTAAAAATCCCAGAAATACGCAAAGAAGCAAGGCAACCCACTTGTTTTTCGCTCTGCCGCCGAAAGCGTTTGTATTTTTATTAACATTAGTGTTTGCGTTATTGATAACTATATTCGGCTGCTGCGGATTGCCTTTGATCTCTTCAACCTGTCTGCCGCACGCTGTGCAGATTACCGCATCCTCGGGGATTTTAGTGCCGCAATGTTTGCAAAATTTTGTTTTTTCTGTCTGCCCTGTTGCATTCTGTGTAACATTTTCAGTTTCCATATTCTTTCCTCCAACCGGTTTTTTAAGATTTTAACACATAAGTATTCATTTGTCAACATATGTATTCAATTAGAAGCGGATTACAGCATACAATATAGTTGAGGTGAGTCATATGTATTCTCCGATGCTGGATCCGGTCAAGGTTGGAAAAGTGATAGCAGATTTCAGAAAAAGGAAAAATATATCTCAGGAAGTATTAAGCGGACTTGCGGGAATAGGCAGAAGTCATTTAAGCGCCATAGAGCGCGGAGAGCGAAAACCCACGCTCGAAACATTTTACAAGATTTGCAATGCCTTGAGCGTCAAAATGAGCGTTGTTATCAGTGAGATAGAAAAAGATATTTAACCGCCGCAGCTTGTGACTTCGGCGGTATTTTTGTAATAAAAAATCGGTCGCGCGAATATACTTTATAAAAAGCTTTTATGGAGTGTGGCTATATGGAAGAAAAATGCGTTAAGACCCCGATTTTTACTTTTGATACCGTGTTTAAGGACTCTGCCGAGGTGCCGATAGACATCGACTTCAACCTGCCGGATTACTGTCCGGAAATATCGAGAATACTAAAATGCCGCGCTAAAGCGAGGGTATCGTCTGCAAGTGCGGACGAACAAAGGATTTCATCTGACGGAGTTGTCACCGTAACGCTGATTTACGCTGATGATGAAAACCGGATAAATTCATATGAATATCAGTATCCGTTTTCGAAATCATTTGAGTCAACAACCGATATATCGGGAGCGTTTATAAAGGCGCGTGTAAGATGCGAATACATAAACTGCCGTGCCGTGACAGAGCGCAAGGTTGATATTCACGGTGCGTTGGGACTCAGCGTTACCGCCTCGATGAAAAAAAGCCGCGATATTATAAGCGATATTGATGACATAAACATTGAGGTATTGCGCACACTTACACCGGCTACAACGCCGATAGGATATGCCTCAAAGTATGTGATAATAGAGGACGAAATAGAGATAGGCTCGTCTATGCCGGATATTAAATGCTTAATAAGATACGACGCGGCGATTAAAACCGGAGAATGTAAGTTGCTTGCGGATAAGGCGATAGTAAAAGGCGAATTGATAGTGAGCCTTGCATACCGTGATGACGACGGAGAAATACAACAGCTTGAAGAGAGTGTTCCGTTCAGTCAACTGCTTGAAATTGAGGGCGTAACCGAGGAATGTGAATGCCAAATAAGTGCCGATATTGCATTTCTTGAAATAAAACCCAAGTTCAATTCTTCGTCCGATTCCCGTAGCTTTTCGCTTGGCGGAAAAGTTCTGCTTCAGGCGGAAGCGTATTGTCAAGGTGATGTTGAAGTCGTAACCGACGCTTATTCGAGGTTATACGAAGCGGATGTGTCCGGCGAAGATGTTTATTTAAACAGGTTGGTTTGCACCATTAACGACACTTTTAACTGCAGAAAGGAAATTGAATTTCCCGCAGGCTCTATAACGAAAGTATGTGATATAAAAAGCGAGGCAAAGGTCGACAGTACGAATTTTAAGGGAGATTGTCTTATAGTGTCCGGTACGGCGGTGTGCGATATACTCGCAGCAGATGAAACGGGAGCTGTGGCATATTACGAAAAACCGGTGGAGTTTGAGTATCGTTATAAACTGTCCGTTGAGGGCGAAAACTTTACGGCTGATCCTCAGGTGAGCGTTCTGTCTGTCGGCTATACGATATCAGGCGATATAAAAATGGAAATCCGCCTTCAGATGTCTTTAAGCGCGGCGGTTTACAAGCAAAACAGAGTTCCGGTTGTGAGCGATATTCAGGTGAACGAATCCCGACCAATTGAAAAACGAAATCGCGGTGCGCTTACTATTTATTTTGCCGAAAGCGGCGAAAATATTTGGGGCGTTGCGAGAAAATACCTCGCCGATATTGACGAGGTAAGGCGGTTAAACGAGTTAAGTGACGATACTTTGACGGGCGGTCAAATGTTACTTATTCCCGTCAAGTAAAAAAATGCGAGGCAGTAATTCTGTCTCGCATTTTTTGTTGACTTTAGTGGTGCCTTATTGTAAAATAATATAAATTAATTATATTATACGAGGTGGCGCTTATGAAACCTGTTTATAAAAGAGTTTTACTCAAACTAAGCGGCGAGGTTTTGGCGGGAGAAAAGGGAAACGGCATTGATTTTGATAAGGTCATAGATGTTTGCCGCAGGGTTAAGACTTGCGTGGATATGGGCGTGCAGGTTGCAATCGTTGTAGGAGGCGGTAATTTCTGGCGAGGCAGATCAAGCGGCGATATGGACAGGACAAGAGCCGATCATATGGGAATGCTCGCAACCACTATCAATTCATTGGCGCTTTGTGACGCGCTTGAACAGCTCGGTGTTACTTCAAGAGTGCAAACGGCTATCGAGATGCGGCAGATTGCCGAGCCATATATAAGAAACAAGGCTATTAGGCACCTTGAAAAGGGAAGAGTGGTAATTTTCGGTTGCGGTACCGGCAATCCTTTTTTCTCAACCGATACAGCCGCGGCGCTGAGAGCTGCGGAAATAGGTGCTGATGTAATATTTAAAGCAACTAATGTTGACGGTGTTTACGACAGCGATCCGAAGCTTAATTCCGAAGCTGAGAAGTTCGACAAACTTACACACCATGAGGTATTAGCGCGCGAGCTTCATGTTATGGACAGTACGGCGGCGTCACTTTGTATGGATAACGGTATTAAAATTTTGGTGTTTAATCTTAACAATCCTGATAATATCGTTTCGGCGATGACCGGGGAAAATATCGGAACATTGGTAGAATAATAAAAGGAGGCTTATATTATGGAACATCTTTTTAAGGTGACAGAGGAAAAAATGAACAAAACCATCGATTCATTGGAACGAGAGTACAAATCCATAAGAGCCGGCAGAGCTACTGCAGCGGTTTTAGAGCGAGTAATGGTGGATTACTACGGTGTGGCTACTCCCATTCATCAGATGGCGGCAATTTCAATTCCGGAAGCGCGCACGCTCATCATTCAACCATGGGATGCTACTATGCTCAAAGAAATAGAAAAGGCCATATTGACTTCTGATATAGGTATCAATCCTCAGAATGACGGTAAGCTTATCCGGCTTAATTTTCCGCCGCTTACAGAGGAACGCAGAAAAGAAATAGTCAAGGAAGTCAACAAGAAGGGTGAAGAATCGAAAATAGCTATAAGAAATCAGCGCAGAAATGCACTTGATGAGCTTAAAGCACTTAAGAAAAGCAACAATATAACCGAGGACGATGAGTCTGACGGCGAAAAGAAAATCCAGGAGCTTACGGATAAGTTCTGTAAAGAGATAGATTCCATAGCCGCGGCAAAAGAAAAGGAAATAATGGAAATATAAATCGCGGAGGGCAATGATTTGTTCTTTAGAAAAAAAGAAAAATATGAGGAGCGCGTCTTGCCTACTCATATTGCTATAATTATGGATGGTAACGGCAGGTGGGCGAAAAAGCGCTCCCTGCCGCGCTCTGCCGGTCATGCGGCAGGCTCTAAAACATTTAAGACCATTGCGCGGTACTGTAATAAAATAGGCATCAGATATCTCACCGTTTACGCCTTTTCAACCGAGAATTGGAAGCGTCCTAAATCAGAAGTCGATAACATAATGAATATACTGCGCGACTATCTTAAGGATACCGATAATTTTAAAGAGGAAAATATCAAGCTTCAATTCATCGGTGACCGTGGACCTCTCGCGGAAGACATAAAAGAACTGATGCTTAAAGCTGAGGCTGACTCGGCTGACGCTACCGGGCTGCATCTTAATATTGCGCTTAACTATGGCGGCAGGGATGAAATTGTCCATGCCGTAAAAAGTATTATAAGGAACGGTATCGGCGTTGACGATATAACCGAGCGTACTATAAGCGATCATCTTTATACAGCCGGTCAGCCGGACCCTGATTTTATTATAAGACCGAGCGGCGAGTATCGTCTGTCAAATTATCTTATTTGGCAGTCGGCTTATGCCGAGTATTGGTTTTCTGATGTTTTATGGCCGGATTTTTCGCCGCGCGATCTTGATAGAGCCATAGATGATTTCAGCCGCAGAAACAGAAGATTCGGCGGAGTATAGGAGTTTAGCTATGAAAACAAGGATAGTTTCTGCCGCAATTATGATTGCGATTGTAATAGGTTTGCTGACATTGGGCTATAAATTTAACACTATGATTATTACTTCGTTTATAGCGCTTTTAGCAATTGCGGCGACCTATGAGATTATGTGTAATATTGTAAGAGACGGTACCCTGTTCCGAAAGGCGTTTTCGTGTGTTTATGCGGCTTTGGCATTCTTTTTTGTCGCAGATATACTTCACTGCGCATACGACTTTATTATAAAAAATCTACCGCTTGATGCAAAAAAAATGATTGTCTCGATTACCTTATTGCTGTTTATAACAATCATTTATATCGTTGTATTTACTTTAGCCGTAATATTTCAAGATAAAGATTTCAGTATCAAGGAAATTTTCGCGTTATTAGGCGTGCCGCTTTTATACAGCGCGGCTTTTGCAAGTCTTGATTGTATTATTACAAGGCCCGGGGGAATATACTATTTATTGCTGGTGATTAATTTTTCAAGTATTTGCGATACCGGCGCGTATTTTACCGGCGTATTCTTCGGCAGGCATAAATTATGTGAGCATGTAAGTCCGAAAAAAACTGTCGAGGGAGCCATAGGAGGTATTATTGCAAGTCTTATAAGCACCGTTGTTTTAGTTTTGGCATTCAAAGCGCCTACGAATATTTTATTGATGCTTTTAGTTACCGTGTTTATGTGTATCGTAGGAATGTTGGGCGACCTTTTTGCCTCCATAATCAAGCGAAGTGTCGGGGTAAAAGATTACAGCAATTTAATACCCGGTCACGGCGGAATACTTGATAGATTTGACAGTATGCTGTTTATTTCTCCGGCGCTATTATCGCTTATGCTTTTAGGTATTGTAAAATGAAAAGTATCAGCATTTTAGGCTCAACCGGTTCAATAGGCAAGCAAGCGCTTGAGGTGATAGAGAGTAATCCTTCTCTTAAAGTCAGCGCTTTAGCGGCAGGAAAAAATATTGATTTGCTCGAAAAGCAGGCAAGAAAGTTTCTTCCCCGTATTGTTGCGGTTTATGATACCGTCGCGGCAGAAAAGCTTAAAGCGGCTCTTTGTGATACTGATATAAAAGTATTGTCCGGTAAAGACGGTGTTATTGAGGCGGCGAGTATCGGGGCTGACATTGTGCTTACAGCTATTGTGGGAATTGCGGGACTTGCGCCTACGGTTGCTGCGATTAAGGCGGGTTCTGATATTGCGCTTGCCAATAAGGAAACGATGGTTACGGCGGGTAATCTTATTAACCGTCTGTGTTGTAAACATGGAGTAAAGCTTTTGCCTGTAGACAGTGAGCATTCGGCAATATTCCAGTCCTTGCAAGGTGCGCCGGAGGGCAGCCTTAAAAAGATAATTTTAACGGCCTCCGGCGGTCCGTTTTTCGGGAAAACCCGTGATGAGCTTAAAGATGTACGCGCGGCAGATGCACTTAAGCATCCTAACTGGTCAATGGGCAGAAAAATAACGATAGACAGTGCTACTCTTATGAATAAAGGTCTTGAAGTAATAGAGGCGGTACATCTTTTCAATATTGAGCCTGAGAATATAGAGGTGCTTATTCATCGCCAGAGCGTTCTTCATTCTGCGGTAGAGCTTTCTGACGGCGCTGTTATAGGTCAAATGGGTACGCCGGATATGAAAATACCTATTCAATATGCCTTTACCTATCCTGACAGGGGAATAAAGATTGACAGTTTAAGTCTTTCGGATTTTGGAACGCTTACATTTTCAAAGCCTGACACCGACACTTTCCGTTGTTTGCCGCTGTGTATCGAGGCTATAAAAAAAGGCGGTCTTTATCCGGCGGCGATAAACGGCGCAAATGAACAGTCCGTAGCGCTGTTTTTAGAGGGGAAAATAAAGTTCTTGCAGATTGCAGAGCTTAACGAAGCGGCAATGCAAAATATAAATAATAAGAATGATTTTACATTAGAAGATATATTTGAGGCTGACCGTATGGCGCGTCAGTATGTATTAAGTAAGGTGTGTTAGTCTTGGCGAGTGTATGGAATAATGTGTGGCCGTATCTTGTGGCGGTGCTTATATTTATAGCACTCATAATAATTCATGAATTCGGTCATTTTATAGCCGCTAAAATATTAGGCGTCAGGGTAAACGAGTTTGCAGTAGGCTTCGGGCCCAAGCTTTTTTCAAAGAAAGTCGGTGAAACGGTTTATAAGGCAAACTTGATACCTTTGGGCGGCTATTGCGCTATGGAGGGCGAGGATTCCACCAGCAGCGATCCAAAAGCTTTCTGCAATAAGGCGGCTTGGCGCAGGTTTATAATTGTTATTATGGGCGCCACATTTAATCTCATTTTGGGCTTTGTTTTAGTTGCCGCGGTATTAGCGCCGGAAAAAAGGTTTACTACGACTACTGTCGCCGAATTCTCCGAAAATGCGTCGAGTATGCAATCGGGACTTAAAGAAAATGATAAAATTCTTTCGGTCGACGGCAGAAAGATTTACACCACATATGATTTGAGCTATGCTTTTACAAATGTTAAAAACGGTATTGTGGATATGACCGTTTTGCGTGACGGTCAAAAGGTCAGACTTAAAGCGGTAAAATTCGACACCGAGAATGAAAACGGTATTTCATATATAAAGGTTGATTTTAGGGTTTACGGAAAGAAAAAAACCTTAATCAGCTTTATATCCGAGACATTTAAAACCGGAATATCATATTGTGCGGTGATATGGCGTTCGCTTATAGACCTGATTTCCGGTAAGTATGGTATAAGCGCCGTATCAGGTCCTGTGGGTGTGACGGCTGCAATAGGTAATGTGGCAAAACAAAATCTTCGGAGCATTCTTCCAATAGCTGCACTTATAACCATTAACTTGGGACTTTTCAATTTATTGCCGCTTCCGGCGCTTGATGGGGGAAGATTGCTTTTCATAACAATAGAAATGATAACCCGGAAAAAGGTCCCCCCGAAGTATGAATCATTGGTGCATACGGCAGGGTTTATAATACTGATTGCATTTATGTTGCTTATAACATTAAAGGATATTTGGTCGCTCATATATAAGTAGGTGATTTTGTGTATACAAATAAAACCACAAAAAGAATAAACATAGGCGGCGTGCAGGTGGGCTCAGGAGCGCCCGTAAGTATCCAGTCTATGCTGGCGGTACCGGCGCATGATATGCAGAGTAATGTATCTGCCGCGAAAGAACTGCAAAGCGCCGGATGTGAAATTCTGCGTGTATCAATTCCCGATAAAGACGCAATAAAAACGCTCATAAGCTTAAAAGAAAATGTGGGCATACCGATTGTAGCCGATATTCATTTTGATTGGCGATTAGCGGTGCTTTCGGCTGAAGCGGGAGCAGATAAAATCAGAATAAATCCGGGTAATATCGGGGATGAGTCCGGAGTTGCCGAGGTTGTGAGAGCCTGCAAGGAAAAGGATATCCCCATTAGGATAGGAGTGAACTCCGGTTCACTCGAAAAGAGTATATTGGCGCGGTATGGTAAAGCAACACCCGAGGCTTTGGTAGAAAGCGGACTTTACCATATAAGACTGCTTGAAAAATATGATTTTGACAACATTGTTTTATCACTTAAATCCTCTGATGTAAAGACTATGTATGACGCTTATGTTCTTGCGTCGGAAAGAATAATGTATCCGCTTCATTTAGGAGTTACAGAGGCGGGAACCGAAAGTATGGGTGTTATAAAATCTTCGGCGGGTATAGGCGGTTTGCTGTTAAGAAATATCGGAGATACTATTCGTATATCTTTAACGGATGATCCTATAAAAGAGGTAACAGCGGCAAAAAGATTGCTTTCGGCATTAGGTCTCAGAAAAGAGGGCATCAGATTTATATCATGTCCAACCTGCGGAAGGACGCAGATTGACCTTATAGGGATAGCCAAGGAGGCTGAAAAGAGGTTGTCCGGCGTAAAAAAGAATATAACCGTAGCAATTATGGGTTGTGTAGTAAACGGACCGGGTGAGGCGGCTGCTGCGGATATAGGTATTGCCGGAGGTAAAAAAAGCGGAGTGCTTTTCAAAAAAGGAAATATCATTGCCTCAGGCATACCTGAGGACAGGCTTCTGGATGAGCTTGTTTGTGAAATAGAAAAAATTTAGGGGTTCAAAATGGATTTCAAGGGGCTTTTTGGTAATTACATATCAGACGGTACGGATGAGGCTTTCAGCACCGTAACCGTTAAAGGATGCGATTTGGATATGTCCGGTCGCATACTTTCGATTTCCCTTGAAAGCGGTAATTATATCAGTGAAGAGCAAAAAAGCCTATTTAAAAGCGAGGTTGAGAAAAGCCTGAAATTGAATAGTGCGGATGTTAATATCAGTTTTGATAAGTCTGCTTTTTGCATTAAGGCGATAGAGGATATTGTAAATCGGCTAAGAAAGAGAAATGTATCACTCAACGGCTATTTTAACGGTGCTGTTTATTCGATAAACGGAGATAATATCGATATGCGCCTTAAATACGGCGGGTATAAAAAAATCCATGATTGCGGATTTGAAAAGAGCTTCATTAAGCAGGTCGCAGAAGCCTTTGGCTTTACGCCTGAAATAGCTTTTTCAGGTCAGCTTGACGATGTAGAAATCAAAATGAAGTCCGAGCCTGCAAAGCAAAAGAAACCGGAAGCGACCAAGACTGCGGTAAAAGATAACAAAAGTCAAGAGCCGGAAGAAGCATACAACTACAAGCCAAAAGACGGATTGCCGGTCTACCTTGAAAGCGCAAAGCGGTTTTTCGGCAGAAAAATAAACACCGCTGTCACTCCGCTTAAAAACATAATGCCGCCTGCAAATCCGGATGAGCGCGTTGATATTTCTGCTTGGGGCGAGGTCTCCAATTTAGAGGTTCGTGATGTGAATACCCGTCGCGGCGGCAGAATGGTTACATATAAATTCAACTTCAGTGACGGCACTAACACTTTTTGTGCAAATCTTAAAAAGTTTTTCGACCCTAAGTATGTTGATAATGCGGATAATGAAATATTGCGTTTTAAAAAATCCTTAGAGAAACTTAAAGACTCGGCGGCACTCATAGTAAACGGTGATTACGGATTTGATAATTGGTCTAACGGTTTTGTGGTTGAAGTTAAGGCGTTAGCGGAGGTCAAAAAATATCAAAAGACCGATGAGCACAGCGGGCTTAAGCGCGTTGAGCTTCATTGCCATACCAATATGTCCGCAAAGGACGCCGTATCGAGTGCGGGGGACCTTATAAATACCGCGTACTTATGGGGGCACAAGGCGATTGCCATAACCGACCACGGCGTTGTACAAGCGTACCCCGCGGCTGCCGCGGCTGTAAAAAAAATAAGAAAAGGCGGAAATGATTTTAAGGTAATCTACGGCGTAGAAAGCTATTTTATAGATGATATAAGGCACGATATTACTTCTCTTTCTTCAAAAGAGATTTCGAGGATACGAAATCATCAGATAATACTTGTGAAGAATAAGAATGGTCTTAAAAATCTTTACAGACTGGTGTCCGGCGCTCATCTTAACTGCTTTCACTCAAGACCTATTACCCTCAGAAGCGAGCTTGATAAATACCGCGAGGGGTTGATTATAGGCTCCGCCTGCGAGCAGGGTGAGCTTTATCGTGCCGTTGTTGACGGTAAAAGTCACGATGAGCTTATTGAAATTGCAAAATATTATGATTATCTTGAAATCCAGCCAATCGGAAATAACGAGTTTATGGTTCGTGAAAGCTCGCTTCCCGATAAGGTGGACAAAAAGGGCAATACCGTTAAAAACAGATTTAAAAATGTTACAAGCATAGAAGTAATTAAAGATTTTAACCGTAAAATTGTGGAAATAGCAGACGAATTGTCCCTGCCTGTCGTTGCTACCGGGGATGTGCATTTTCTCCGCGAGGAGGACGGTGTGCTCCGACAGATTGTTTTGGCGGGTCAGGGGTTTGACGATATTGAGTATCAGGCTCCGCTTTATTTTAAAACAACCGATGAAATGCTCTCGGATTTTTCTTATTTCGGAGAGCGTGCCAAGGAGTTTGTCATCGATAACCCGAATAAAATTGCCGATATGGTGTCGGGCGATGTTATACCGGTACCCGAAGGAAACTATCCGCCTACGATTGAAGGCTCGGATGATTTACTCAAAAGTATTTGTTGGGACAACGCGCACCGCATTTACGGGGAAAGACTGCCTGAGATAGTTGAAAAAAGGCTTGACAAGGAGCTTAATTCCATAATAAGCAACGGCTTTTCAATTATGTATATTTCAGCTCAGAAGTTGGTCGCATACAGTGAGGAAAAAGGTTATCTGGTAGGCTCGCGTGGTTCGGTAGGCTCCTCCTTTGTAGCAACGATGGCGGGAATATCGGAGGTCAATCCTCTGCCGGCGCACTATGTCTGCCCGAATTGTCATCACAGCGAGTTTTTCGGAAGCGATCAATACGGCTCAGGCTTTGATTTGCCCGAAAAGAATTGCCCCGAGTGCGGTATGCCGCTTGGTCGTGACGGTCACAATATACCCTTTGAAACATTTTTGGGATTTAAGGGGGATAAAGTACCGGATATTGACCTTAATTTTTCGGATGAAGTGCAAAATGATGTTCAGGAATACACAAAAACGCTTTTCGGCGCGGAAAATGTATTTAAAGCCGGTACGATAACAACAATAGCCGAAAAAACTGCCTTCGGCTTTGTAAAAGCTTATGCCGAGAAAACGGGTATAACTATAAGCAATCCGGAACTGAACAGGCTTGCAAAAGCGGTTGAAAATTCAAAGGTTAAAATGACGACAGGTCAACATCCGGCAGGAATGATAATTGTGCCGGGCGGTATGACAATTTATGATTTTTGCCCTGTGCAGCATCCGGCGGACGATGTGAATTCGGATATTATTACCACGCATTTTGATTTCCACTCCATTCACGATACCATATTAAAGCTCGATGAACTCGGGCATGTTGTTCCCACTACATATAAATATCTTGAAGAATACTCGGGTATTCCGGTAAATGATGTCTCAATGAGCGATAAACGTGTTATGAACTTGTTTATATCAACCGACGAGCTTGGAGTAAGCCCGGAGGATATAAATTCAAAGACGGGTACATTGGGACTTCCCGAATTCGGAACCAAGCTTACGCGGGATATGTTGATTGACTGTAAGCCAAAAACCTTTGCCGATCTTTTGCAGATTTCCGGTCTTTCACACGGTACCAATGTATGGCACGGTAACGCAAAAACACTTATTGACGACGGTACTTGTACAATAAGCGAGGTTATCGGAACAAGAGATAATATAATGGTTTATCTTATCCAAAAGGGAATGGATGAAAGCAGAGCGTTCAAGATAACCGAAACGGTGCGAAAAGGTCTTTATGCCAAAAATAAAATATCCGAGGAAGAGTGGAACTCAATGGCGGATGATATGCGCGCGTTGGGTGTTCCCGAATGGTATATACAAAGCTGTAAAAAGATAGAATATATGTTCCCGAAGGCTCACGCCGCGGCGTATGTAATATCGGCGCTTAAAATAGGATGGTATAAGGTTTATAAGCCGCTTGAATACTATTGCGCTTACTTTACCGCAAGACCTGAGGATGTTGATGTGGATACGCTTCTAAAAGGCCATTCCGCGGTCAAGGCTTTGATAGCCGATACCGCGGCAAAGGGCAAGGAGGCGTCAAAAAAAGAGCTTGATGTTTACAATAACCTGCTCATATTCAACGAGATGATGTCGCGTGGCATCGGCGTACTTCCGGTCGATTTAAAGCGATCCCACGCTATGAAATTTTTGCCGGAGGACGGAAAAATGCGTTTGCCCTTCGGCGCCATTTCGGGCGTGGGAGAAAAAGCGGCGTACTCGATATATGAGGCGGCTCAAAAGGGTGACTACATATCGAAAGAGGATTTTGCCGCTTCAGCCGGTGTTTCAAAAACAATAATTGAAAAACTCGGCGAGCTTGGTGCGCTTTCGGGATTGCCCGACACAAATCAGATGTCACTTTTTTAAAAAAAATCAAACAGCCGCAAAGCCTTTAATCAATGGCTTTGCGGCTGTTTTTTTAATCTGTCTGAAAGCAAAAAAGTTAAAATGAATTAAAAAAGGTTGCAATTTTGTAACTTTTGTGTATAATAGTATTGTATTGGTTACAAGTTTGTAACCGCTCACGGTATGAAAAGGAGAATGCTCTATATTTAACAGATGTATTGCCTTTGTAGCTTCAAAGGCGGTTGGTTTAAAGAAGAAAATAAGTAAAAAAAGTATAATATCAGCTTCGTTTGCGGTAGTTTCAGCATTCGCTGTCGTTATTTGTATGATGTTTGGCGGTGTAAAGCTTGCTTATAATGTCAAGTTTGACAAAAAAGTCATTTCTACTGTAAGCAATAAAGAGGTTTATTACGCCGCGGTGGATATAGTTGCCGATATAGTTGAAGGTGAAGATGTTGTTTCACATTTGCCGGAAGCTGAAATCAATACCGTTGTAACAATAAACGATACGGTTGACAGTTGCGATATAGTTGCAGATGCGATAATTGATAACACTGACGAGATCGTTTCAGCTTCGCGTCTTATAGTGGGCGGAAATTCTCTCGGTTGCGCAAATACCGAAGATCTTAATACCTCTTTGGAAAACAGGAAAAACTGTTATAATATTGTCGGTTTCGACTGTGAAAGTGAATTTTGCGACGATGTAATAATTGAAGAAGGTTTTTTTCTTAAAAGCGAGCTTGGCGATATATCCGAATTGTCAGAGTCAATCGCGGCGCTTAATGTAAAAACTACGGTAAAGGAAACCTGCGAGCAGTATATACCATATAAAACCGTCACAAATAAAACCGATGATAAGCCGGCAGGTTATGTCGGTACCGAGCAAGCCGGTGAATACGGTATAAGCGTTGTAACTTCCGGTATAGTGTATATAAACGGTGTGGAAAACGGCAGGGTTACTTTGAGTAGCGAGGTAACAAAAGAGCCTGTAGATGAAATAATTACCGTTGGAACAACCAGACCGGAAAAAGGAAAGGTAGTGAGTAAAGGCTTTTTGTTTCCGTTGCCTTCGGGTGTGTGGGAAGTTTCGTGTCCTTACGGAAAAGGCGGTCACGGCGGTGTTGATTTGAGAGCGCCTCAGGGTACTACCGTTATGGCTGTGGCGTCGGGGACGGTTACACTTGCCGGAGTTTACAGGGATTACGGTAACTGTGTCATAGTAGATCACGGCAACGGTATTTCCACGCTTTACGCTCATGCGAGCAGGCTTTGTGTAAAGGAAGGAGATACGGTTACGGCAGGCGAGGTAATTGCACTTGTGGGCTCAACCGGCAATTCAACCGGAAATCATCTCCATTTTGAAGTTTATGTAGGGGATAACAGAGTAAATCCGCAGCCATATATTGGTCTTAAATAGTAAAAACAGTAATTTTACTCCCGGAATTGTTCCGGGAGTGTTTTTTTGCCTTTATCACTTGACTAAACCACAATATGTGGTATATAATAATTAGAATGTATAACACAATATCGGGAGGAAAGAGTTTTGGCGCAGATTAAAGCGGAATACGGCAACGAAAGCATACAAAAACTCGAGGGACCTGACAGAGTGCGTAAACGCCCCGGCGTTATTTTCGGCTCTGACGGGCTTGACGGCTGCGAGCACTCCGTATTTGAAGTTATTTCCAATTCTATTGACGAGGCGCGCGAGGGTCACGGCAAAAAAATAGTTGTAACTAAGTATACTGACGGTTCGATAGAAGTAGAGGATTTCGGCAGAGGTTGTCCGGTTGACTTTAATAATAAGGAGAACTGTTTTAACTGGGAACTTGTCTACTGTGAGCTATACGCGGGCGGCAAGTATAATACCAATGACGGCGCAAATTATGAATACTCTGTAGGACTAAACGGATTGGGACTTTGCTCAACACAGTACTCTGCAGAATATATGGATGTTGAGGTTAAACGCGACGGTTATAAATACAGTCTGCATTTTGAAAAGGGATATAACATAGGAGGCTTAAAAAAGGAACCGTACTCCGGAAGGGATACAGGTACAAAAACGCGCTGGAAACCCGATATTGAGGTATTTACGGATATAAATATACCGGGCGAGTATTTTTTGGATACTCTCCGCCGCCAGGCGATAGTCAATAACGGACTGAAATTTGAATTCCGCGAACAGCAGGGTTCCCGTTTTATATCACGGGATATTGTTTATAAGAACGGCATAGAGGATTATATAAATGAAACGGTTGGCGAGAATAAGCTGACTTCGGTTCAACTCTGGCACACCGAGCGGAAAGGCCGCGACAGGGAGGACAAGCCCGAATACAAGGTAAAAATTAATGTTGCTCTTACATTTTCAAATACGCATCAGCTTAAGGAGTATTACCATAACTCAAGTTGGCTTGAATACGGAGGCGCTCCTGAAAAGGCGGTGCGAAACGCTTTTGTGTACCAGATAGATTCATATATTAAGCAGTCTGGTAAATATAAGTCGGGAGAAAGTAAGATTACTTTCTCTGATATTGAGGAGTGCCTTGTTTTGGTTATTTCTTCATTTTCTACTGTTACTTCTTATGAGAATCAAACAAAAAAATCGATAACCAATAAATTTATCGCCGAGGCAATGACCGAGTTTTTAAGACATCAGCTTGAAATATATTTTATAGAGAATAAGGCGGAAGCGGATAGAATAGTTGACCAGGTGCTTGTTAATAAGCGGAGCCGTGAGCGAAGTGAAAAAGAGCGTATCAATATAAAGAAAACTCTTTCGAGCGGAAACTCTATGGTTGACAGGGTGCAGAAATTTGTTGATTGCCGAAGCCGAGATGTTACCGAACGCGAACTTTATATAGTTGAGGGCGATTCGGCGCTTGGCTCCTGTAAGCTCGCGCGTGACGCGTCATTTCAGGCAATTATGCCGGTAAGAGGCAAGATACTTAACTGCCTTAAAGCCGAGTATGATAAAATATTTAAAAGTGAGATAATAACAGACCTTTTAAAGGTGCTCGGTTGCGGTGTTGAGGTCAAGTCAAAGTCCAATAAGAGTCTTTCTAATTTTGATATGAACAATCTTCGCTGGAATAAAATCATTATCTGTACCGATGCGGATGTTGACGGATTTCATATAAGAACGCTTATTCTCACTATGATTTACCGCCTTATGCCCACTCTGATTTCCGAGGGCAGAGTGTTTATAGCGGAAACTCCGCTCTACGAAATAAATACAAAGGCTAAAACCTATTTTGCCTATGATGAAAACGAAAAGCGCGAGATACTTGAAAAAATCGAGAGTGAAAAATACACTCTTCAACGGAGTAAGGGACTCGGTGAGAATCAGCCTGATATGATGAACTTAACCACGATGAATCCCGATACGCGTCGCCTTATAAAGATAATGCCCGAGGATGCTGAATTCACAAGTGAAATGTTTGATTTGCTACTTGGTGATAACCTTGCCGGCAGGAAAGATTATATTGCCGATAACGGATATCTTTATATGGACGATATTGATTTGAGTTAGGAGAAAAATAATGGCTCAAAGAAGAAAAAAAGAAGCAGTTTCCGAAAAAAAACGCCCGGTGGCGGACGCATATATTGCCGGCGCCGGCACTATAGTTGATGAAAGCGTTACCGAAACGTTAAAATCAAACTTTATGCCTTACGCTATGAGCGTTATTGTGTCCCGCGCGATCCCTGAGATAGACGGATTTAAACCGTCTCACAGAAAACTGCTTTATACAATGTATAATATGGGGCTTTTAAACGGCTCTACAATAAAATCCGCGAACATTGTGGGCAGAACTATGCAGTTAAACCCTCACGGTGACGCGGCTATTTACGATACTATGGTTCGTCTCAGCGAAGGTAACGGCGCACTTTTACATCCGTTTGTCGCTTCAAAGGGTTCGTTCGGTAAGGCGTATTCGCGTGATATGCAGTGCGCGGCTGCAAGATACACCGAAGCAAAGCTGGCGCCCATATCAGCAGAGCTTTTTGCCGATATTGATAAAGATACTGTTGACTTTGTAGATAACTATGACGCAACAATGAAAGAACCGGTATTGTTTCCCGTCACCTTTCCAACAGTTCTTGTAAACGCGAATATGGGGATTGCTGCAGGTATGGCGAGCTCGATTTGTTCCTTTAATCTTAAAGAGGTTTGTGAAACCACAATAGCTTATATAAAGGATAACGATATAAATGTTGCCGATACACTTTTAGCGCCCGATTTTTCCATAGGCGGAGAGTTGCTTTACGACCGTGAGCAGATCGAAAAAATATATGAAACCGGTCGCGGCAGCTTTAAAGTGCGCGGAACTTATACCTACGACAGGGATAACAACTGTATTGACATCAACTCAATTCCGCCTACTACGACTACCGAGGCTATAATAGAAAAGGTCGTTGAGCTGGTAAAATCTAAAAAGATAACCGAAATAAACGATATAAGGGATGAAACCGACCTTTCGGGACTTCAGATAACAATCGACTTAAAGCGCGGCACAGACCATGAGAAGCTTATGGCAAAGCTTTATAAAATGACTCCACTTCAGGATAGCTTCGCGTGTAATTTCAATATACTCATAGCAAGCACTCCGCGTGTTATGGGCGTTAAAGAAATTATCAGCGAGTGGGTGGCTTTCAGAAGCGAATGTGTGCGTCGTCGGGTTTATTTTAAGCTTTCAAAAGCAAAGGACAGACTGCATCTCTTAAAGGGAATGCAGAGAATTCTTCTCGATATTGATAAAGCAATAAAGATAGTCCGTGAGACCGGCGAGGAAAAAGAAGTAGTGCCAAATCTTATGATAGGCTTCGGAATTGATGAGGTTCAGGCTGAATATGTGGCTGAAATTAAGCTTCGCCACCTGAATCGTGAATATATATTAAAGCGCCTTGAGGACATAGAGGAGCTTGAAAAGACCATTAAAGAAATGCAATCTATACTTGATTCTCGCAGTAAAATCAAACGAATAATAACAGATGAGCTTGAGGAAGTTATTAAAAAATACGGAAAAGAGCGCAAAACCGCTCTTGTATCAGCTCAGATTGATGACGCGAGTGCCGACGAAGTGCCGATTGACAATTCTCCCGTAACCCTTTTCTTTACCCGCGACGGATATTTTAAGAAAATAACTCCGCAATCTCTCCGTATGAGCGGTGAACAGAAGCTGAAAGACGGAGATAAAATAGTGCAGACCATAGAGTCGGCAAATGACTATGATTTGCTTTTCTTCACAAGTGCCGAGCAGGTATATAAGAGCAGAGTTATTGACTTTTCCGACGGCAAGGCGAGTGTGCTCGGAGAATATGTCGCGAGTAAGCTTGATTATGACGAGGGCGAAAACTCGGTTTATATGGTTGCAACGAAAGATTATTCGGGCTTTATGCTTTTTGTCTTTGATAACGGCAGAATTTCAAGGGTTCCTCTATCTTCTTATGAAACTAAAACCAACCGTAAAAAGCTTATAAAAGCATATTGTGGTAAATATAAGCTTCATACGGTATTCCATTTTACAGAAGATTGTGATATAATACTCAAGTCGACCGGCGGCAGGATGCTTATTGTTAATACCGCTTCAATTCCTCTTAAAGCCTCGAAAGAAAACGGGGGTATAGCCGTTATGACTCAGAAAAAAGGTCAGCGCATATATACGGCTAAGGTTTATAAGACCGGCAGGCTTGAAAACGAGCATCGCTACCGTACAAAAAATTTGCCCGCCGCAGGTTCAATGCCTCACAAGGACAATGCCGCGCAGGCAAAATTAAATTTATAAAATAAAAACCGCTCAAAAAGCGTTAAACGCAATTCGGGCGGTGTCCGCCCGAATTGCAAACGCCGTTTTGGGCTGACAAATTAAGTTTTTGCTTTTTTAAGCGTTTTATACATTTTCTCACGGAGTTGATAAAATTGAAATGTGAACTTGCAAAACAGTATGACCCTAAAGAAGTTGAAGATCGCATATATAAAATGTGGCTTGAAGGCAGATATTTCCACGCCGACCGTATTGAAGGCAAAGAAACTTATACTATAGTTATACCGCCTCCAAATATAACCGGTCAGCTGCATATGGGACATGCGCTTGATAATACTTTACAGGATATTCTCATCCGGTTTAAGCGTATGCAGGGTTATGATACTTTGTGGCTCCCCGGGACTGATCACGCCTCGATTGCAACTGAGGCAAAAATCGTCGAGGCAATGCGCAAAGAGGGGATAACCAAGGATGATATAGGCCGTGAAGGCTTTTTGTCCCGCGCGTGGGATTGGAAAAAGGAATATGGCGGAAGAATAATTGAACAGCTCAAAAAAATGGGTTCCTCGTGTGACTGGGAAAGGGAACGCTTTACATTGGACGAGGGCTGCTCCGCCGCGGTACGTGAGGTTTTTGTTAATCTTTATAACAAGGGGCTTATTTACAGAGGAGAGCGTATAATCAATTGGTGTCCGCATTGTCTTACATCTATTTCAGACGCTGAAGTCGAATATGAAGACCAGTCAGGGCATTTCTGGTATCTTCGCTATCCGTTTAGCGATAAAAGCGGTTACTTGGAAATTGCCACTACCAGACCTGAAACTATGCTTGGAGATACAGCGGTCGCGGTAAATCCCAATGATGAGCGATATAGAGATATTGTAGGTAAAACTCTTATTCTTCCGATAGTTCATCGGGAAATACCGATTGTTGCAGATGATTATGTTGAAATCGATTTTGGTACCGGCGTTGTTAAAATCACACCGGCACATGACCCCAACGATTTTGAGGTAGGTTTGCGTCATAATCTGCCAGTTATAAATGTTTTAACGGCTGACGCTAAAATCACCGACGATTATCCTAAGTATGCCGGTATGGACAGGTACGAGGCGCGCAAAGCGATTATTGCGGATCTTGAAGCCGAAGGCGCACTTGTAAGGACGGAGGATTACAATCATAATGTGGGCACCTGCTACCGTTGCGGCACAACGGTTGAACCGAGAGTTTCAAAACAGTGGTTTGTAAAGATGAAACCGCTCGCAACACCTGCGATTGACGCGGTTAAAAACGGAGAGACAAAGTTTGTTCCCTCCCGTTTTGAAAAAGTATATTTCCATTGGCTTGAAAATATTAAGGACTGGTGTATTTCCCGTCAGCTCTGGTGGGGGCACAGAATACCCGCGTGGTATTGTGATGATTGCGGTAAAATCACGGTAAGTAAGGAGGAGGCAAAATGTTGTGAGCATTGCGGCAGTGAGCATATTCATCAGGACCCGGATACGCTTGATACTTGGTTTTCGTCCGCTCTCTGGCCGTTTTCAACGCTCGGCTGGCCGGAAAGGACCGCCGACTTTGAGCATTTCTATCCAACAAATACGCTTGTTACGGGCTATGACATAATACCGTTTTGGGTAATGCGTATGATGTTCTCCGGTATTGAACATACAGGAGAGGTGCCGTTTAATACCGTACTTATTCACGGTCTTGTAAGGGATCCTCAGGGCAGAAAGATGTCAAAGTCGCTTGGTAACGGCGTAGATCCTCTTGAGGTTATTGATAATTACGGTGCGGATGCACTTCGCTTTTCGCTTGCTACCGGAAATAGTCCCGGAAACGATATGCGATATATACCCGAGCGTGTTGAAGCAAGCCGGAATTTTGCTAATAAAATTTGGAACGCGGCAAGATTTATATTTATGAATCTTGAAAGTGATGAACCGGTAGAGCTTAATTTAAGCGATATTGCGCTTGAGGATAAGTGGATAATTTCAAAGTATAATACTCTTGTTAAGGATGTAACCGTTAATCTTGACAGATTTGAACTCGGTATCGCTGTCGGGAAGCTTTACGATTTTATCTGGGATATTTTCTGCGATTGGTATATAGAAATTTGCAAACCCCGTCTTAACGGTGAAGCAAAAGAAGCGGCGGATACCGCAAGAGCGGTACTGTTGTTTGTGTTTGGCGGTACGCTTAAACTTTTGCACCCGTTTATGCCGTTTATTACCGAGGAAATATGGCAGAGTATGCCCGGGCACAAAGACGAACGGGTTTTAATGACAAGTGAATTTCCCAAGTTTGACCAAAAGCTTAATTTTACATCTGAGGAAACTGAGTTTGAGCGGATTATGCAAATAATTCGCGCTATCAGGAATCGCAGAGCCGAAATGAATGTTCCGCCTTCAAAGAAAGCACAGGTGTTCATTAAGACGGATTATCCCGAGACCTTTAAAGGCGGCGCCGCGTATATCTGCCGTCTGGCCTACGCGTCAAGTAGCTCGGTTGTCAACTCATATAACGACGATACCGCCGTCAGCATTGTCACCGATTCGGCTACCGCGTATATGCCGATGAGTGAGCTTGTGGATATAAACGCAGAGCTTAAAAGGCTTAATAAGGAGCTTGAAAAGGCGAATAAAGATAAGGAATTTTTCGAATGTAAGCTTAATAATGAGGGCTTTATCAGTAAAGCGCCCGAAGCAGTTATCAATAAGCAAAAAGAGGGCCTTGAAAAAGCGCTTCAGAAAATTAAACTTATAGGCGACAGCATTGAACGCTTGAAAAAATGATTTTAAAATAAACCGGCAGGATTATCTGCCGGTTTATTTTTTGCGAGATACCACTGTAATTATTAAAATCAAGCCTTCGTATTCTCGCTATATCAAACGGTCAATAAGCGGTGAACAAAAACACAAAAATCAACAACACGCTTTAATTGACCTGTATGTATTATTTATCACATTCCCGTCGGAATGTGTGTAAAATAATGGAAATAATAAAAAAATAACACTTCGGCGACCGTCCTCGACAGTTTTTTTATTTTAGTGCATATATAATTTATATGCACTTTTTTTATGGAGGTGAAAAGATGTCGGTAGAAATCACAATAAAGGGTGAGGTAGTAACGGCGTATCTTACCGGTGAGTTGGATCACCATAATGCCGCCGGAATAAGAGAAAAAATCGATGGAGCCATAGACTCGAATATGCCGTCGCTTTTAGTGCTTGATTTCGGAGGTGTCAGCTTTATGGACAGCTCGGGGATAGGGCTTATTATGGGGCGCTACAGATGCCTTCAAAAGCACGGTGCAAAAATGCATATAACGGGAGCCTCTCCGCAAATTGAAAAGGTTATGAAGCTTGCGGGAATGAACCGTCTTGCGTCAATAAATTAAAAGGGAGAATAAAGATGAAAATAATCAATAAGTTTAATATGAATTTCTATGCGCGTTCCGCCAACGAAGGCTTTGCGCGGTCTTGCATTTCGGCTTTTGCCTCTCAACTTGACCCTACTATTGAGGAGTTAAACGATATAAAAACCGCGGTTTCGGAGGCGGTTACAAACTGTATTGTCCATGCTTACAAAGAGAAACTCGGAAAAATTTACATAATTTCGGAAATAGCAGAAGGCGGTGTTTTGAAAATCAAAATAAGGGATACGGGTTGCGGTATTGAGAATATAGAGCAAGCCCTGACGCCGCTTTTTACTACCCTCGGAGGCGAACGGGCGGGTCTTGGTTTTGCGGTTATGCAAAGCTTTATGGATAGCGTTAAAGTCAGCTCAAAGCTCGGCAAAGGTACAACTGTCACTATGACAAAGAAAATTTTGCCCAGAATAACCGTAAATGGATGATAAAAAAAGACGCGAGAAACTTGTAGAAGAAAATCTCCGTCTTGTAAATCACTTGTGCAAAAGATTTTCAGGGCGCGGTATTGAGTACGATGATTTATATCAGGCGGGTTCTCTGGGGCTTGTAAAGGCGGCAACAGCGTTTAATGAAGAACTGGGGTTCAGGTTTTCAACCTATGCGGTGCCGGTGATTTTGGGCGAGATAAAGCGCCTGTTCCGTGACGGCGGCAGTGTTAAGGTATCTCGCAGTATTAAAGAATTATCACTTAAAATCGCAAAAGAAAAAGTAATCCTTGAAAACAAACTCGGTGTGGAGCCCACCGTATCGCAAATAGCACAGTCACTTGGTACGGATACCCAAAATGTAGTAGAAGCACTTGATGCCGCACGACCTACAGTATCGCTTACTGCTTTAAGCGACGACGGTGATAAGCAAACCGATATACCGGTAGTATCCGAAGAAAATGAGATTGAAAACCGAATTATGCTTGATGAAGCAATTGCAAAGTTATCCTATGACGAACAAACAATAGTCAAGCTGCGCTTTTTCAAACAATTTACTCAAAATGAAACGGCAAGGAAGCTTAATGTAAGTCAGGTCAGCATTTCAAGGCAGGAAAAGAAAATACTGCTGAAGCTTCGCAAGATTATAAACTCTGTAGCTTGACAAGTTCCTGTTGTGAAGTATATACTGTTATCTGGAATTGTATTGATTTGAGGTGAGATTTTGAAACCTGTTCTTTTTTTGGTGGTGCCATGCTTTAACGAGCAGGAAGTTTTGCCCGTAAGCCTTCCGCTGTTTTTAGGTAAACTTAAGGAATTGATATTAGCAGATGTTATATCGCGTGACAGCAAGATTCTCTTCGTTGATGACGGCAGCAGTGATAATACTTATAGTATCATTTCCGAGTGTGCCCGGTCGTACAAGTATGTTTGCGCTTTAAAACTCAGCAGTAACCGAGGCCACCAAAACGCGCTCTTTGCCGGTCTTATGGAGGCAAAAGACAGATGCGATATTGCTATATCTATAGATTGTGACGGTCAGGATGATATAAACGCTGTTGACCATATGGTAAAGTGTTTCCTTGAAGGTTATGATATAGTATACGGTGTAAGAAAGGACAGAAAAAGCGATTCTGTCTTTAAGAGAAGCAGCGCGCGTTTATTCTATAAGCTGCTTAATGCTATGGGAGCAAACACAGTAAGCAATCATGCGGATTATCGTTTGCTTTCAAAACGGGTACTCGAGGCGCTTAGCGAGTATAAAGAGGTCAATTTATATCTGCGCGGAATGATACCGCTTGTCGGGTTTAAGTCAACAAGTGTTTATTATGACCGCTTCCCTCGTATGGCGGGCAAGAGTAAATACCCTCTTGGGAAAATGATATCTCTTGCTTTAAACGGGATTACGAGCTTCAGCGTAAAGCCGATTCGCATTATATCCGCTGTAGGTTTTATATTTGCGATTATAAGCTTTATAGGTATAATATGGTCGGTGATATCACGCCTGGCAGGCAATGCGGTAAGCGGGTGGGCGTCTACCGTTTCAATCATTTGCTTCTTAGGAGGCGTACAAATACTCAGTATCGGTGTTATAGGAGAGTATATCGGGAAGATTTATCTCGAAACAAAACGCCGACCTAAATATATAATTGAGCAAAAGATTAATATGGACTGAATGTAATATGCTCACCCTGCTTTTGCAGGGTTTTTTTGTATCAATACTACATATTGAGGAATAATAAACCATATTACACAAACCAACGAAAAAACTTTAAAAAAAGTAGAAAAAAAGTGTTGACAAGGGGGATAGGATGTGGTAATATAATCGGGCGCCCTGAAAAGCGGGAGCGCAGGGGAGAGGCAAGGAAAAGCGGTAAAAAACAGCTATATACAGGGCTTTCCCCGTCAGTCCGGATTGCGGACATATGAGAGGAAAAGATTATGGCGGCAAAGCAAAACTGCTCGCAATCGAAGCTCCCTTATGAACGGATAAAGCCGGGCAGAGAAGCGGACCTTGAAAATTAAACAACGACAGAAAGATAAGGACCCTAAGAGATTCTTTGAGAAATCTGGAATTAAGAGAATGCGTCAGCATAAAGTAAGAATGAGCT
>JAFZUV010000012.1 GCA_017618135.1 Clostridia bacterium | reverse complement strand
GCTCGGTGGTTAGATAATGCCGATAAGAAATAATATCTTGCCGTGTGGGATTGCTGACCTGTGCCAACTTTAACCACGCTGCAAACTGTTTAAGGTTCATTAGATAAGTGCGGGTTGTTTTATCTCCCCTGTCGATATAGTTTATAAAAGCATCGATGCAGGATAAATTAAAAGATAATGCCGCCGGGCTTGTTGTGTTGGTCGTGATAAGGTCCATTGTCTTAACCTCCTCTTGTTGTTCTTGTGGTCTGCTTGTCTGTTGTTTATGTTTATTATTATAATTATAAAAATAAAAATGTCAATATGTTTTTTGTTAAATATCTTAATTCTCTTGTGCATTGTGCATCTGATAATTTACATTTACGGCAGGCACAAACGGCAGCAGGGTTGCATATACTTTTTTATGGGGCGTAGATGCCTTTTAAACGGTCTGCAATATGTCACGGGTTATTTTATAGGGGTTTAATATAAAGGGGCTTTAACGGGCGTTTTGATGCGTTTTAGAGCATAATAAAAAGGGCTTGCCCCCGCCTCGGGCTTGCCCTGTTATATAAACCGTGTGTTGCATCGGCTTATTTTTATTTGTTTGGTTCCTGCTTGGGGTTTTCCGCTGTCGGCAGGTGCTTTAATAATGCCTTGCGGGTTGCGAAAATTTCCCCGGCTCTATGTCTTAACCTGCCGCAAATGTCCCTTATCTCATCATCATTTGCCGCTAAATAATAGCCGTTCTGACAACTGCATATTGCGTGCCCTGCTCTGCGTTCAAGTTTAACTTTCTCGCTTATTTCTTTAGCGGGGCAGCCTATAATTTTTGCTATCTTGTCGGCGGTGATCGCATTGCCCTTGCCGGTCTTTAATACCTCGTGTATCATTGCTTGTTTTCCTCCTGCGGTCGTGGTCTGTGGTCTGCTTGCTGTTATTCGGTGTCTGTCTGCGGGTCCTTGGTAGCTGCTGCCTTGGCTTTCCTCTCCCAATACCTCGCAAGGGTTGCCCTCACTTTGTCGGGGTTTTTCTTTCTCCATTCCCGGGCATACTCCCGGCGCATCTTTTTTGCCTCGTCTGTCATAAGGTCGCTAACTGTTCTTGTGCTTTTGCTCATTGGTCGTTTTCCTCCTGCTTGTTTGCCGTTAATGATAAAGGGTTTTGCTCTGCCGGTGTCGGCAGTTTCTTTGCATCTGATCTGCAAGGGGTTATACAATGTTTATATAAATTCCCTTGTGCATATTATAGCATATAATCATAATAATTACAAGAAAAATATAATACATAAGGCACACAAAAAGCGGTCAATATCTCGTGTATTAACCGCTTGTGTTGTGCATTTATTCAACTCTGAATGTAAAAGGGTTTTCCTCTGCTAATGCCTGCTTGCCGGTGCGCTGTGTAAATAAATCATACTCGGGCATATAATCAAACAAGCAACTAAAACTTGCGATGCCGTAACGGTTCTTTAAACATACTAACTCAATATCACGGGTTTTTGATGCTTTCGCCTGTCTGATCTTGTCCCGCTTTTCTTTTATGTTGCCCTCTTTAGCAAATAACGGTTCGTTGATGCAGTTAAACTGTAAACCCCAAATAACGTCTGCGGTGTATTCTATGCCCCCGCTTTCTTTGAGGCTTTCAAAGTCTATCGGGCTTAAATAATTGGTGCGGTTAACGCTGCTTACAACAAACAAGGTTATATTAAGCTCTCTGCTTATCCGCTTTAATTCTGTGACGGCTAAATCTATTGTTTCTTTTGTCGTGCCTCTCCTGTCCTCTGCTGCAGGCTGTAATATCTGCAAATAATCAATAATAACAATAGGTCTGCTGCCGGTGCGGTTTATGTATTGCCTTATGTATTGTCCGATAAAAGATATATTGCAGTTAAAATTACCCTCTACGATGCTTAAACGGTCCTTTACTCTGTCCTTGTATTCGTTGGCTGCAATATTGATTAGTGCCCCGCCGGTCCCTTTTCTGATTTCAAGGCTTGTTACCGGGGTGATGCCCTCGGGGCGTTCCGTTCCCTTTATTGTGCCCTGCTGCATCTGCTTTAATAACCGGGCAAGGCTCTTGCTCACAAGCTCTAACCTGCTTTGCTCCAATGAAAAGAATATAACCTCTTGCCCTGCGGTCGCTAACTGATCTGCAATCTGATGTAAAAATGTTGTCTTGCCTAAACTGCTTGTTGCTGCAACTACATATAAGCCGGGATAAAGCCCGCCGCTCTGTCTGTCCAACTCCGCAAAACCCGTTTTGATGTTTGACCGCTCCATTAGCTCTAATATTTCTTTTTCCATAAAGCAATCAATATAACCGGCTGTGTTGTCCGGGCGGGCAGCAGTATTATATATTGCCCTCTCTACGCTCTCTTTAAATGCCGCTCTGTTGCTTGTCAATGCCTCGTTAGCGTCTTTGTATTTGCCTGCTATGTTGGCGGTTATATAGCTTATATTTAAGCGTTTTAAACCCTCCGCAAGCTGTGTTTGGCTGCGCTGTCCTGCGGTGTCATTGTCAAGGCTTAATATCAGGGTTGCTTTGGTCGGAGTGTGCGCCAAATGCTCTAAAAGTTTTTCGGCGTTGCTCGTGCTGTTCAATGCAAGGGCATTGCCGCCGACTTCAATAATTGCAAGTGCATCAAATACCCCCTCGCATATAAAAACCGCCTCGGCATCTTTTAACACTTGCTCGTTAAATATGCCTGCCTCTCCCCCGCCGGTTTCGTTCATTTTGGCATACTCGGTGCCCCCGTCGGTCCTGCGTGCTATGTAGTGATTATTACTTACCGGGATAATAAGGCGGGGCGTGGGGTCGGGTGTCCAACTGCTGCCCTTTTCCTGCTGCATCTTCTTAACGGTCGGGCTTATCCAATGCGGGTCAAAACCTAAACAAAAATAATCTGCTGTGGTTTTGCTTATGCCTCTAAAAGATAAATATTTCTCTGCTGCAGGGTCCGTTAATCTGTCGTTGCTCTCTAAATAATACTCGGCATAGTTTGCAACCTCGGCAGCAGGCTTGCCGGTTTCCTGCTCCTGTTTGGGTGTGGTCTTTTCGGGTGCTTTCTCTTGGTTCGCTCTCGGTTCGTTGGTCGGTTTCGGTGTGCTCTTGGGATCTGATCTTGCCGGGGCGGTGGGTCTGTCAATCGTAAACCCTAACTGCCCTGCTGCATATTGTAAAGCATCGTTAAATGATAAACCTTGGTCCTGCATAATAAGGTCTATAACATCGCCGCTAAAATCACAACTCCAACATTTAAGGCTGTTGGGTTTCCCGTGTGATCTGTTGCCGGTTATGCCGGTGCCGTTCTTTCCTCCCCCGCTCCCGCATAACGGGCATATTATACCCCGTTTCTTTTTGTCTGCAGGATAAAGCCGTTTCCAACTTTCCCGGACCTCGTTAATTGCTGTCTGTCTGTCCATCAAATTAACCCCTTTCTTTTAAATTTTATTTGTGATAAGATAAGGGCAAGCGTCTAACCTCTTGGTCGTGGTTGGTCGTTTGCTTGTTTGTTTGTCGGCGGTGCTTTGGTCGGTGCTGCCGACTTTTTTATTTATAGGCATCTGCTGCCATAAATAAACATTTTGGGTTATATCGTCTTAAATCGCCTTAAATCGTCAAAAATGGTCCTTAAATCGGTTTTGTTATCTTACCCCTATAAAATATAGGGGCTTTATTTTTAACGGCATTGTGGGGCGTTCTCGTGCGTTTTTCTGCCTGCTGTCTGTCATATACTACACGGGGTTGCGTGCGTGGCTGTCGGTTCCGTAAATGATGCCCGCAACGGTCCTTGCGTGGGGTGTTTTCCTGTCTGCTGTAGGGGAGTGCTTGCCCCTTTCCAAAAAAACCGTGTGAGATATAATGGGATATACGCAGGACCTCCGCAAACGGTCCCCAATACCCCGGCTGTCTTTTGGGACCGTAGGGGCGTAGCTGTTTATGTATAACAAGCTATACCGGGCAGCAGGATTGCCCCGCCTGCCTCTCTGATCGTGTCCCCTGTGATGCCGTTTAATCTGTTGCCGATAAATAAAAAATATCTGCTGCCGGTGCCCTCGTTTTCTTTGGTTTTATCAGCAGGGGCGGCGGCTGTCAATAGAGCCGCCTCTACCGTTATAGATACTTATAGTATCTTACGCATTTTCAAAAATGCCTGTTTTGCTGTCAACGGTGCGTGTTTGCTCAAAAGTGGCAGGGGACATTCTTACTAAAGGTCGGGGACAAAATTACTAACGGTCGGGGACAAAATTACTAACGCTCTGACAATATAATTTAATTTTGCCGTCTGCATTACCTGCAAGCCCTTTATTTATGCGGTTTTTCTTTTAGGGGACATTCTTACTAACGGTCTGTTGCTTTTTGTATTTCTCTGTTGGTCCTGCTGCCTAAAACCCTTTATTTTAGCGGCTTGGAATAATGCAGGGGACAAAGTTCCGTAGGGTTATTTTAAACCCATAGAACGCCGCCGGTATATCTTGTTATGCCTGCAAGTCCGATGCTGTTATTATGTGCCGGGATAGTTTAATCTATATCGTGTATGTTATATAAAAACGTGTGCGGTATTAAATATATTTATCCTTTATCAGACATAACAATTATATATATTAAATCTCTTGTGCATTAAGTAGTATATATTTCTAATTAAGCTATTCAATAATAGTTTAATTAGGATTGTCGGCAGGGTGTTTTCTTTTGCTCTGAAAAGTTAGATTATTTTTGATCTAATTATTTTGAAAAGTTAGATTATATATAAATCGCATCTGCGGTGCGCTTGTTTTCGTTGTTTAATGATTTGGGATTGCATCGGCGGTTATTATCTCCCGCCAACGCTCCCGGTAAATTTATTTGAAATTGGGTTGATGTTTTCGGCAGGTCCTTAACTGTTTGTGTAAAAGCTCTCTGCCTGCTCTGCTGTCACTTCACTAAATAAGCGGTTTAATTCTTGCAATACCTCTGTTATTTGTTCGTGCTCTGCTCCTGTGTTCTCTAATGCTTTCTTGACATATCCACGCACAACGTAATTAAATGCTGCGCTGTCAAATAGTGCGTATGTTGTCGCATCGTCTGCCCCTGCTAAAAACTCATTGGCGGTTATCTTGGCTTGTATCTCTGCCCGGTATTCCTCGGGCGTGTTGTTCAATTCTTTTTTATAGGCATCTGCCATTAACTGATAGCCGTTAATATTCCCCATATAGAAAAGCCCTCACTTTCTTTTTTATTGGGTCCGCAAAACTCTTGCCGGTGATCCTGTCCCCTCTGATCTGCAGGGCATACCCCCGGGGGAAATTGACGGGGTGCCTTGTGGTTAGGTTTAACCCCTTGACGGGATAAAATACAAAAAGGGGCAAGGGGTCTGCCGTTCCGGCGTTCCCCTATTCCCTCGCCGTTCATCGACCGTTAAAAGATATATTTTTCTATCGGTTTATATGTAAATATATTGATTTACACAAGAAAATTGATAGATAAATATTAAATATATTGTGTTTTATGTGTCCCTTAATCCGTAATAGGTCTTGCCTATAAATATTCCTGCTTTCGGGTCGTAGCGGTTCGCCTGCAGGTCTTGTATATAAATGTCCTCTAATATTGCATAGAATTTATTTATAATGCGTTGGTGCTCCCTGCTGCCTCTCTGTCCGCTTTTCCAATATTGCAGCTCTCGCACGCTCACGCCTAACGCACAAGCTACGCCGGCAACGGTCGGTAAATGGTCATCGTCAATACATTGGTGCAAAAACTCTGTTATTCTTTCCTCAACGGCTCTTGCGTCTGTGGTATCTATTGCAGGCAATATAAAAGCGTTTAAGCCGTGTTGCACTAATTCTGCATCAACTCCCGGCGGCTGTGGTTTGCGTTGCTGCTGTGGCGGTTTTCGTGTCATAGTGTGCCCCTTTCTCTAATGGTGTAAAAAAGTTTAACCCCGTGTGTTCGCCTCTATAAAAAAAGGATAATTACATTATATCACATAAGCCCTTTATTTATCGGCGTTGTGGTCCTTTTTTGCTGTGAGTTTGGGGATATTTATTAAAAGCTCTATGCCCTGCCCGCCTTGCAGGTTCTTTTCTACAAAACCGTCTATGATGCCCTTTTCCGTGAAAAAGTATAATAGTTTCTGCGTGTTTTTCTTGGTCCTTGTCCGGGCTTTTTTATCTTTCTCGGTCGGTCCGTCAATGTCCAACTGCTCAAAGATTGTCGCATATAATAGCTTTGTATTTGCCATTTTGTTTTTCGGGTTCTTTACAAGTGATATTTGGGTTATCAGATAGTGAAATAAACCGATGCTGCGTTCTGATTTATCGAGTGGCATTTCTGCAAGCAAATTGCGGTCAATGGTCGTGATCTGTCCCCGCTCCCTTGCAAATGTAATTAACGGTGGCTCTCTGAAAAGGTGTATTGCGCTGTCAACTACAACGCCGTTAACTATTGCCTGTATTTCCTCTGACGGCAAAAACACGCCTTTATAATTGAACTGTGTCCGGTTCTTGTGCTCTTTAACCTCGTAAATGTTATTTAAATAAAACTCTGCCCGGCGTAGCTTTGATAATGTTGCAATAAGTTTTTTTGTTGCCTCTACTCCCGGTGGCTCGTTATAACCCATTGCCCAATAAATAAGCCCTGTTGTTATAACAACTTTGTCCGGCGGTATATTAAGGGTGTCGGTGCAGTATCTCCACAAGGACCCAATAGCTTGGTAAACAAGTTTATCATACTCGGTTAATGTCTTTGCAAGTGCGGTGTTTTCTACTTTCTCAAAGTCTGTCCCCAATATGATAAAAGCGGGGTTGCTTGTGTTCTTGGCTGCGTTGATGTAATTAAACTCAAAGTGTTTTAAATGGTCCGCAACATCAAAGAACGCTAACTGTCCTTTAATCTGCCCTCTTTTAGTGGGTTTTGATAGCTTTTCTAAACCGCTCCATATTTGATTATTAACTACATCGACCGGCAAATATACTTTATCGGGGTGTGCTATCGGCACTTGTGGCAGGTCTGCTGCCGGTTCTGATTTATAACCCGCCTGCTTTAATGCCGTTATAAATAACTCGCTGTTAAAAATCTCTGCTATTGGTAAACTGTGCTCGTCTATTCCCTTTTCAACGGCAAGTTTATAAAGGTTATTTATAACCGCCTCTGTGTTGCTAAAGAAAAAGGATAATACATCATCGCTTTCCTCGGGGCTTAAATATGCCCTTGTGCCCTCGCTGATCGCCTTAATAATCATCACAAGGCGGCGCACATCATCGTCTATTAAAATATTTGATATAGGGTTCTTGCGGTCTAATACGGTATCAACAAAACAAATTGTTTCTGTGTCCTTTTTTTGGGTCTTATCGTCTGCCTGCAGCTTTAGCAGGTTGCCCCGTAAAACATCATCAACAAGTGCTTTGCTTGCCGGGTTGCTCGTGTCCAACGTAACAACGGGGTCCGCAACATAATAATATTTTATCCTCTTGGCTTTCAGCTTTAAAAGCTCTGCCCTCAATTCCTCGTTTACCCCTGCCGATATAGGACACTCGGGGTTTAATAGGTCTGCTATCGGTATTTTAAAATCGTCGGGGTGGTCTTTCGTGTGCACTTTTGGATATTTCAAAATTGCGCTCGGGTCTATTTGCTGTTTGATATAAACGGCTGCTTGTTTGTTTTTCATCGGTTTATTACTCCTCGTGTTTGCTGTCCATTGCGTTTCTAAATGCTAATGCCTGTTGGAATGTGGCGGCGTGTTCCTCTCTCGCCTTGCTCATTATAAAATTAACAAATTCGGTCATTGTTTCGCCTCGGACCCTTGACATTGTTTGCACAAACTCGTAATTGCTCGGAGTAAATGCAAGGTTGATGCGGGGCAGCTTAACGCCTTTTAACCCTGTTGTGTGTAGGTTCTCCATTGCGTTTAATGCCTCCTCGGGTGTGCATATCCTGCGGGCTTTATATCTGACCGTTTCGGGCATCGGTCCTATTTCTGTTGTTGCCTCCTCTATTGCTGCATATACCGGGGTTGTGTTTACCTTGCTAAAATCTTTCTTTGCCATTGTCTTTTGATCTCCTCTCTATCGTGTTATTTGGTCCAATAAGGATAAATAATCTTGTGCCGGGTTGCTGTTGGGTGCATACTCATAAATGCTTTTCTGCAGGGCTGCTGCCTCTTGTATTGCTATGCCGGTTCTTATAATACCCAAACAAGGGATATTATCATTAGCGGCGGTTTCTATTATCTGCTCTCGCATCTGCCTTGCAATGGTGCTGCGGGTGTCTGCTTTGGTTATCACTATGCCCGCAATGCGCAAGCTCTTGTTGCTCTGTTGTATCTGCCGGGCGGCTGCCGTGATCTGATAAAGGGATTGCAAATTATAAATATCTGCTGCAAGTGGTATTATTAAATCGGTGCTTGCCTGCAGGGCGTTATATTGCAATTCCCCTGCGGTCGGTGGCGTGTCGATTATAATAAAATCATATCCTTTAGAGAAATAATTTTTAATAGCTGTCTGCAAGCGTCTTGCGCTGCCCTTTTCGCTTTTAAGGTTGGATAATTCCCACGCACTCGGTATTAAATCAGCTCCGCAAGGTGTCTTTAAAATGCGGGGTGCTGCGCTTGCTGTGATAAGGTCGTAGCTTGTAAATCTTGCCTGCCCTGTCGCTCCCAAACAAAAAGATAAATTGCCTTGTGGGTCAAGGTCGATTGCAAGGACCTTTTTATTTTTATAGGCTGCTGCTTGCGCAAGGGTTGCGGCTGTGGTTGTTTTCCCGGTGCCGCCTTTTTGGATTGCGACCGTTACAATTTGCATCTGTCCTGCTCCCTCCGTTTCTATTCGATTTTGTAAAATCTGCCTGCCTTGTTGTCCCGGTTAAAGGACCGAAAAAACAAATAGCAAGCATTGCATTTATGCCCCCACTTTTTGCGGTTTCATCAAATGCGCTTGTTATGGGGTTGCCCCCTAAAACCCCCTTTCTTGAATTGATATATACTTACAAAAGATTGCAAAAATTATAAAATCCTCTTGGGTTTTCCTTGGGTTAAAATTGGCAAAAATAGATTTTATCTCGGTGTTAACTCGGAGTTAATTTGGGTTTAATTCGTAGCTGATCGGGGCAGCAGTATTTATAAATTCGGCGGTTTCGATGCGGTTGTCTTTAACGGCAGCAGGATCTTCTTTTCTTTGCTCTCTCTGCTCTCTTGCCTGTCATAATGCCGTATAAAAAAGCATCTATGCAGTTAGTACTTCTGCGGGTGTCCATTATTCTTTGTAATATTTCCCTGTGATCTATAACCGGCACAATGTTTTGATAGCCGATTAACAAAAAATCAAAATCAATGTCATAATCTATCGGGTCGGGTTCGATGCCTAAAAGCTCCCGGACCTGCTTTTTTGTTTCCTCGTCTGCCTGCTCATAAAGGGTTAAAAATTCTTTTTCTTTCATTGGTCTAACCTCCTGTTTTGTTGTGTTTTGGTCTTGTTGTTTGCTTGTCTGTCTGCCCCGTGTCGCTATATTAGAACGCCGCTTTGCTCTGTGCCATTGCCGCCGCAATGTTGGCAAGCTGTGCCGCCTGCTCTGCCGTTAAAGTGGTAAAGATGCTTTCTAACTGCTGCCTGCTGTTGGTCGTTTCCGTGATGCCGTGATAGCGATTGTAAAGCCGCTGCGCTATGTCGGTTTCTTGCTTTTCGGTTTCGTTGTGTAAATAAATCTCGGTCGTTGCAGGGTTGGCGTGCCTCATGTATTTTTGAGTTAAATAAATGTCGTTGGTTATCTCCATTGTGTTAGTCCCGGCAGTATGTCGCAGGCTGTGTGCGGTGAGGCGTTCGCTGTCATACCCTGCCGCCTGCATTGCTCTTTTAAGCATCGTGCTTATTGTTGTTACGGCAATGCGCTTGCCTCCGCTCCTGTTACCTGTCGCAGTAAATAAAGGGCTGTTGCCGGTCTTGCTGTCGGTCCTGCTCTGTAAATAATCGTCAATGGCGGCTTTAACCTCGGGTGCAAGTGGCTTGCGGGTGTCGGGTTCCGTGTGGCCCTTGCCCCAAATGTATAAATAACTGCTGCCGTTCTTGGTTTCTATATCCTTTATATTGGCTCTGTTTATTTCAATGGTCCGCAGGCCTGCGTTGACCGCTAAAAGAAACATTGCATAAAGCCGCTTGCCTTGGGTTGTGGTTCTGTCTATCTTGCTTTCAATGGTCATTACATCGGCAGGGGCTAAACTCTCTTTGCGGTGGGTGTCTGCTTTAATCTTGGGTGCGTGTATATTCTCGGCAATATTGGGATATATGCCGGTGCTTGCGGTCCACTTGAATAATTGGCACACATTGCGCAAATACTGTTTAACGGTGTTGGGCTTGCAGTTTATCTTTATGGGATTGCCGCTTTTGTCGGTTCTGATGCGATAGCCGCAGGGCGCAGAATTGTCAAGGGTTATTGCCTCGTGCTCGGTGGTTAGATAATGCCGATAAGAAATAATATCTTGCCGTGTGGGATTGCTGACCTGTGCCAACTTTAACCACGCTGCAAACTGTTTAAGGTTCATTAGATAAGTGCGGGTTGTTTTATCTCCCCTGTCGATATAGT
>JAFZUV010000011.1 GCA_017618135.1 Clostridia bacterium | reverse complement strand
TGCCGGGCTGACCGGCTTCGATCTTCACGGGAAAACCGTCGGAGTTATCGGAACTGGAAAGATCGGGCGAATCTTCATCGACATCTGCCGTGGTTTCGGGATGAAGGTCATTGCATACGATCTTTACCCGGCTGACGGCATCGACTACGTACCGCTCGATACTCTGTTTGCCGAAAGCGACGTCATCTCGCTTCACTGTCCTCTGACCGATGATACGAAGCACATGATAAACGGCGCGGCGATCGAAAAAATGAAAAAAGGCGTTGTGCTCATCAACACCTCGCGCGGCGCTCTGATCGACGCCGAGGCGCTTCTTGACGGGATCAAGAGCCGGAAGATCGGCGCGGCCTGTCTCGACGTTTACGAGGAAGAAGCGGATATCTTTTTTGAAGACCGCTCCGGGCACATTATGGACGACGAGCTGCTCTCGCGTTTGATCTCCATGCCGAACGTGATCGTCACGTCACATCAGGCTTTTCTGACGGAAGATGCGCTTAATAACATCGCGGAAACGACGGTGAACAACATTCTTTCGTATTACAAAAACGACGGTGTATGCGACAATGAGCTTTGCTACCGCTGCGGAAACATAGAACGCTGTAAAAGCGACAGAAAGCAAAGGTGCTTCTGACGGTTAAGCGGAAAGAAGATGAAACCATGACGCACGAAGATAAAAGAATATATTTGATAAATACTCTCCTCGCCGAGCAGCCGCGATACCGGAATATCGAAATACCGACTGATACTCAGGGACAAAAGGATTTGCTCCGTTCGCTGATGAACGTTCGTATGCCTGCGCCGATTTCGGATGAGTATATCGAAATCGAAAGCGAATATCTGAAAGAAGAAACGGCGGCAAAAGGAATTACACGCTTTGCCGATCTCATGCCGATTGAAGACGGGATATATCTTTGGCAAGGTGACATAACGACGCTCGAATGCGACGCGATCGTCAACGCGGCGAACTCGCGCCTTCTCGGCTGCTTTCAGCCGCTTCACAATTGCATCGACAACTGTATCCATACCTACGCGGGTTTGCGGCTTCGCAACAAATGCGCTGAGATCATGCAAAAGCAAGGATACGAGGAACCAACCGGAAAGGCAAAGATCACGCCGGCGTACGATCTGCCGTGCAAATACGTCATTCACACCGTCGGACCGATCGTAAGCGGACGGCTGACGGCAAAGCACGAAGAGTTGCTCGCATCGAGCTATCGCTCCTGCCTTTCGCTTGCCGACGAAAACGGACTCGACAGTATCGCGTTCTGTTGCATTTCAACCGGCGTGTTCGGTTTTCCGCAGAAACGCGCGGCAGAGATCGCCGTTCAGACGGTAAGCGATTACAAAGCAAATACCCACAGCAATATCGAGGTGATATTCAATGTTTGGAGGGACGAAGATTACGACATCTACCGGGAGTTACTCGGATAATATTCAGAAACTCAAAAAGGCGCTGGGCGTTTGCGACGCGGTCGTCATCGGCGCGGGCGCGGGACTTTCCACGTCGGCGGGACTGACCTACAGCGGCGAACGGTTTGAAAAGTATTTCTTTGATTTCAAAGAGAAATACGGCATCACCGATATGTATTCGGGCGGATTCTATCCGTTCCCGAATGAAGAAACGCTCTGGGCGTGGTGGGCGCGGCATATCTATTTCAACCGCTATATTGATTCGCCGAAACCCGTGTATGAAAACCTGCTCTCACTCGTTAAGGACAAGGACTATTTCGTCCTGACGACAAACGTCGATCATAGATTCCAGCGCGCGGGTTTTGACAAAAAGCGGCTATACTATACGCAGGGAGATTACGGACTGTTCCAAAGCGTTGATCCGAAGATCAAAAAGACCTTTGATAACGAGGAATGGGTTACCAAAGCGATGGTGGCGCAGGGCTTTGTACGCGATGAAAACGGCTTTTTTACTGTGCCGGAAGACATAAATATCAAGATGACGATCCCGACCGAGTTGATCCCGCGCTGCCCAGTTTACGGAGGCAAAGTAACGATGAACCTGCGTTCGGACGATACCTTCGTTGAGGACGACGGCTGGCACGAGGCGGCGGAAAGGTATGAAAACTTCCTTCGCACCCGTAAAGGTAAGGTGCTGTTCCTCGAACTCGGCGTCGGCTATAACACGCCCGTCATCATCAAGATTCCATTCTGGAATATGACGGCGCAGAATCCCGAAGCGACCTACGCCTGCGTCAATCAAGGCGAGGCGGTCACGCTCGAAGCGATCTCCAACCGTTCGATCTGCATCGACGGGGATATCGGTGAAGTGATCGAAAAACTCGTATAGTTATAGTGGCGAGGCTTTATGCCCCACCACTAATATTATGCGTTTGAATTTCATATTTTTTTCAAGTATAATAGTTAGCATAGAATAGATTGAGAAAAGGTTTACGTTAAATAAGAAATGGCAAAGGCAACTTGTGGGGAATAATATGAACAGACAAATCGTTACAGACTATATAAAAAGCGAGTTCGGCGTTACAGGTGAGACGCTTTGGATGGACGCGCCACTTTATAATGTTTTTCGAAACCGGCAAAACGGAAAGTGGTTTGCAATTATTATGGATGTTGATAAATCCAAATTGGGACTTGACGGTGAAGGCAATGTTGACATTATAAATGTGAAATGTGACCCTTTGCTTATCGGCTCGCTTCTGGGGGCTCCGGGATATTTGTCGGCCTATCATATGAGCAAAGTGCATTGGATAAGCATTTTGCTTGACGGTAGCGCTCCTGACGGAGAAATAAAAGATCTTATACATTTAAGTTATGAAATGGTTGATAAAAAGCACAATAAAAAACTCGGAGAAAAATAATGACAAATTGTGAAAAAAAGATACAGGGCTTAATTTATGACCCTATGGATAAAGAGATATTGGACGAACAACTTCCCTTTTTAGATAAACTTTGGGAATTTAATCAATTGAAGCCGTCCGATGCAGAGCAAAAAGAACAGTATATGAAAGAGGTTTTTGCCGCGTGTGGCGAGAACTGTTATATTGAGTTGCCGTTCCATGCTAACTGGGGCGGTCATAATGTACACTTTGGCTCTGGCATTTATGCGAATTCCAATCTCACGCTCGTTGACGACGGGCATATATACATAGGCGATAAAGTTATGATAGGACCTAATGTAACGATTGCCACGGCAAATCACCCGATTGACCCCGAACTTCGAGCACGGGGACTTCAATACAATAAGGATGTTTATATAGGCGAAAATGTATGGATAGGCGCGGGTGCGATAATTGTTCCGGGCGTGCATATCGGGAAGAATACGGTTATCGGCGCCGCTTATTTTCGGAAACCGCTTCCGAAATTGCATTGCCCGCCGAATTGATTTCTTTTTCCATTTTCTAAACCTCCTTTCCGTAATAAAATTTGCAAGGAACGAAAAAAGCCGCTACACAGAAACACCAATAAGCGAAGCCTTCTACCTCGCTTAAAAAAGTGTGTCTATGTAACGGCTCTTGTTAAGAGACGGGAACACATGTCTTGCATCCCGCCCGTGTTCCAAAGGCAATAAGGATGTGAACGGCAATTGATCAGCTTACCGCGGCATTGGCAGGCGAACGCCCTCGAATATGTGTATTGACACCGGTATTCAGTTTTTGTGATATTTTGAACAAGGCGAAAATATAATACTATATACCATTCGTTCAATTTTCAAGAGAAAAAAAGATCAAAAAGCCCCGATGGGTTAGCAAATCGTGCTGCTCATCGGGGCTTGATTCTTATGTAATTATTATCTATTCGGAATAATTATCGTAACGGTCGTGCAGCCGGGCGCGGAATCAATTTTGAGAGTTCCCCCGCATTGTTGTTTCAGGCGGTTTTCGATGTTGTCGAGAGCGGGATGGGGCTTAAGTTTGTCGTTCGGGTCAAAGCCCCTGCCGTTGTCCTCAACGGTGATCAGGACGCCCGCGTCTGTTTTTTTCGTCCGAATGGTAATGTGCAGGGGTGCCGCGTTAGGATCCATAGCATGCTTGACCGCGTTTTCCACAAGAGGCTGAAGAGTCAGCGGCGGCAGGCGAAAGTGCGTAAACGGCGTATCATACTCTACGACGAGCATATCCTCGTGTTGTGCCTTCTCGACGGCGAGATATGACTGCGTATGCCTAAGCTCGTCGGCAAAAGGAACGGTATCCTCGCTGGCAATGGCGGTAAAGTTCTGCCGCAGATAGTCGGTGAAGTCCAGCGTGACCTGCTGCGCCTTATCCGCATCCTGCTTGCACAGGTAGTAGATGGTCGTCATCGTGTTGTAAATAAAATGCGGACGCATCTGGAGCACCATCACTCTGGCACGTTGATGGGCGATCTCCTGTTGCTGTTTTGCGTACTGTTCCATGTTATCCAAAAGGATCAGGCCGAACATGATCATCGCAAAGAGCGCCATACCGAATATAACAAATAATTCAACCGAAATGAACATATGGAGGATGATCGCAGCTGTCATCGGGAGAAGATAGATAAGGAGCGCGGTAAAATGCTTTTTGGATAACTTTTTACGCCTTATGATGACGCCCGCGATGTTTAGAAGCAGGATCAAGACAAACGGAACCAGCGACAGCCCATACAGCGGTCCGTAGAAAAAGCGGTTGTCCGGCGTAACGTAGTAGAAAACGTCGGTAAACTGCGCGATGATAAGGAATGCGAAGTACACGCCCAACAGCGCTATCATCGCAGAGAAGAGGGCGTTGCGTTTGACCTTTTCGTGCAAGCAACGCAAAAGAAAGATCGTCGGCATAAAAATCGGCACCGCCATGAACAGCGATTCAAAGAAATAAATGACTCTTTCGGTCGTTGCCTTTGCGGGATTGTTGTAGAAGATCAGTGCCAGAAAGCAAGTCACGGCGCATAAAAACAGAAGAGAAAACAAGACGATAAAAAATCGCTTGTTCCACTTATCGAGCGCCGGCATAAAAACCGAGAACGCGATCCCGGTCGCCATCATCGTAAGCAAGGCGCCTGCTATGAGGAATTCCGCATGATACATCCAGTCGGTCATTGTTCCTCGCCTCCCACAAAGAAGTGATATCTCAGCTTTTTGAGTTGTTTTTTTACATCTTCCGGTTTGATCGGCTTGAGCATAAATCCGCACGCTCCCGTATCCCATGCGTCAAAAGAATACTCGCGGTATGCGGTCAGATACACAACGTTGGTATGCGGATTGATTTTAAGCAGTTCTCGGCATACGTCCAAACCGCTGACCGTTCCCATTTCAATGTCAAGAAAAGCCAGCGCGACGCGTTTTGCCTTGGCGTATTCTATCGCCTCCGACGGCTTTGTAAAACCCGTGACTGAAGCGTTCGGTATTACCTCCTCTATGATCGGCAGACTTCCGTTCAGGACGACCGCGTTATCATCCACCATAATGACGGTAGGGCATTCGTCACTTTCGGCTGCCGCAGAGAGCAGGGTGCTCATATCCACATCCAGGACCTCGGAGAGCCGATTGATCATCGCAACGTCCGGCAGGCGATTACCGCTTTCCCACTTGGTGATAGCGGTACGGGTAACATAGATCTGCTCTGAAAGTTCCCGTTGGGAGAGTCCTTTTTCCGATCTCAGTTTTTTCAGTGTATCCGCAAACAACGTACTCATGCGCTTGCACTCCAATAATACAATAATTCAAGTATAATTTTAATGTATAAGTGCGAAAAAAGCAAGAAGCGGTTGTAAAGTCGGCACGAAAGAGGGAGGTGGCATTCTGCCACCTCCCCTTGAAACATACATTAAATATGATAAAATAGATAAGAATAATGTTAATAGGTTACAGCTTGATCTAAATATTTACGGAAAGGGGCTTGACAGATATGATGAAGAATGCGACAATCCTTGTCAGCCAGTCGACGCTTAGTTTCGCTTGGCTCATTTGTCAATACCCTTTTTGTAATTTTTTCAGATTTTTTATCAGGTGCGGTGCGCCCGTTTAACGCGGGCTCATCGCGCCTTTTTTGTGCTCTTTTGGGTGAAGCGCGGGCAGGTCCAGCACCGCCCGTAAACCAGATGCGGAACCACGGCTGATCGCAGCCAAGATTACAACAAAATATGTCGAAAGACAAGGAGGAAATATATGAAAAACAACGGTAGAACAAAAGCCCTGAGCTTACTGCTCTGTTTGGCGATGCTGCTATCGCTCGTGCCGGGCATGAGCCTGACGGCGTATGCGGATACGAGTGGCAACACTGGCGCCAACACATGGCACCTTGACGGCAACACACTCACCATAAGTGGTTCGGGGGCTATGGCGGATTATAGTAATTTGACTGACCGCCCGTGGAATAATTATTGCGGCAATATTCAAACTGTCATTATTGAAGAGGGTGTGACAAGTATCGGAAATTATGCGTTTAATGGCTTTACAAGCCTTACAAGCGTGACAATTCCGAACAGCGTTACAAGCATAGGTAAATATGCGTTTGTCGTAACAAATCTTACAAGTGTAAACATTCCGGGCAACGTTACAAGCATAGGCACGTATGCCTTTGGCAGTTGTTCCAATCTTGAAAGCGTGACCTTCACACCCGGAACAGCAGATACTAATTTAGTGATTGGCATGGGTGCTTTCTTCAACAGCAAGACAGGCGCAACTGTAGGCTACGGCACGGGCAGCACAAAGCTATATGACAACTTGTCAAATGAAATTAAAGCCGGGGATGCATTGACTAAGATTTATAAGAGTTATTCCTTTGATGGAGATAACAAAACCTTCACTTGGAAGAGTGCCCACACCCACGCCTTTACCTACGCCGCCAGCGGCGCGACCATTACGGCGACGTGTACGGAGGATTGCCCGAAAAGCTATGATACAACCCCTGCCACGCTGACCATCGCCGCACCCACTGACCTTGCGATTGACGGCACTGCAAAATCGGCGACGGTCACCGGAACTATTCCCGGCGTTGATACGCCAAGCATCGTCTATACAAAGGGCGGCAAAACGGTTGACGCAGCGAACGTCAAAGAGCTCGGAACTTACACCGCCAGTATCATGCTGACAGGCGTAAAAACAGGTGAGAATGCCACCGGTAATGTCACTGCCTCGGTGGAGTTTACAATCACCAACCCCGATTACACCATTTCCCTACCGACAGGTCTTGAATACGGCACTGTTACGGCGAATAAGAACAGTGCGAAGTTCGGCGAGAAAGTCATGCTGACCGTCACACCATCTGATGATAATCATATTCTCAAAACCCTCACGGTCAAGGACAACAAAAGCAATAATGTAACTGTGACGGACAAAAAGTTCACCATGCCCGCGGCAAACGTCACCGTGTACGCGACGTTTGGTGAGAAAACAATCGCTGGCGTTAAGCTCATCTGCGGCGAGCATGGAGGAACGGCTTGGTTGCTGAAAAGCACTTATAAGCCGTTGACTTCGAGTGACAAGGTCAGAGAAGGAGACACATTTATCCTCTGCGTCAGCCCGGATGACGAATATGATTATAAAATCGGGTTCGATCCGAGCCGCGAAGTAAGCAGCTATGTAGAAGAATTCAGCAGGGACGACTATGCGAAATATGTTGCTTATGCTCAAAAGAATAATATTTCCCTGTCTTTCCAGACGGATATGTACTGGGTCACGATGCCTGGCGTGGACGGAGATAAGCTGGATGTAAATGTCACCTTCGAAAAGGTAAAACCCTTTACGATTCTGTACCGGCCCACAGGCAATGTTGACGCGGTGTGGTGCAAGTTTACAAAACAAACCGCCGGAACCGAGAATCCTTTCGCGTTAGAGATGAAGAAAGATGCGGTTATGGGGGATCAGGTTGTCTGGTCAGCGAAAGTGATGGCAGCGTTTGCTCCGAAGGAGATCGCCTTTGCCGCAACGAGCGATTCGCTTGAAAATGCTCCCATGACAGATGGTTTTACAGCAAAGCAGTCGATTCAAAATGAATCAGACTGGACAGATATCTGGAACAATGGCGGAAAATTCGTCGTGATCAGCGGGGATGTGAAAACTATTGTGGCGGCTTTTGTCACGGATCCAAGCAGCATGGCGGTTTATGACAGTGAAACCGTAACATTCGATGCACCAAATAGCAGCACGGGCATTGTTCATGTGATCACAGTATGCGCCACAGATGCTGACGGAAATGTGAATTCAGCCGGCACCCTTACTGCTCTGGCGGCGCCGACAGGGGATGCTGTTCCCTCAGGCAAAGAGTTTGCCGGTTGGAGAGGGCTCTATTTTGAAAACCTGAATTCAAAAGCGAGTGATAAAATATATGCTGCCGGGGACGAGATACGCGTCCGTGAAAACACCACTTTCCATGCCGTATGGAATCCCGTAACCCTGACTGTCGCACTGGATCTGAACGGCGGAACAGGCGTTGGCAATACCGTTTCCGTGGAGTACGGCCAAGCTCTGACACTCTCAGAAAATCCAACGAAGAACGGATATGATTTCGGCGGTTGGACAGTCAACAAAGCTGTTACGGAAAATGGCGTATATTTTGGCAGAGGCTCTGCCTTTGATACCAGTACGCCGATCACGGCCGATTTGGAGCTGACGGCACGGTGGAAGCATATACATTCCTATACTTACTATAAAATCAGCTATTTTGGTGATCTGCTGGAAGATTATCTAAGCTACGAGTCCATACTTCATATCAAGATCTGCGACTGCGACGATCTCGCGTTTGAGGCGCACAGCTTTGACAGCAGCGGCAAGTGCTCCTGCGGCTATCGGAAGCTTCCGGAGACTGTCACATTGAAGATCTCCTATGGGAAGTGGGACGGAATGACTTATACGCCGAGAATGGCAGAAGCCGACAGGAAAGTCGTGAAGGGCCAGGAAGTTTCTGTGTATGCGCCGGGTAATCTCGGCCCTGATATGAAGTTCTCGAAATGGCAATACAGCACCGACGGCAGTACATGGAAGGACCTCGCGTCGTATACAATGGTGGGATTCGTCATTCGCGCCGATATGCAGCTGCGGGCGCTTTACACCAACACGGTCACAAAGCCGCAGATCAGCATGAGCGCGACCACATACCCCGTCATGGTTGAGGGCTTTGAGCTTAACAGCATTCTGTTACAGATGGATTATCAACTGCCGGATGGTTATTACTATGTGGATTCCGGTGTGAAAGCGAGCGATAATATAGGGATTGCTTATTATGAAATGAAGGAGATTAAAAAGACGGCGGGACAAAAGGCGGCTTTGGCAGGAGTGAAACTGGGGTTGAGCTTCCTCCCCGGTGCCGGTCTTGGCGACTTCCTGGTGGACCAGACAATGGAGGCCATGAATGGTCCCGAATACTATTACGAAAAACGCGAAAACAGCGTGCTCGATATCATGACCGCAAAGACCCTGAGTGACCATATATACAAGGGTATTCCGGTCAATATGGAAAAATATGAACCGCTCTATTGGGACTACAGGCCTGATACAAAGGGTCAAAGCGGCTCGCTGAACGCGCTGATTCCGCTCAATTTCGTTCAAAAGAACAACTGGAACCACTATATTTACGGTATCGCCTGGCTGCGTTATAAAGACAAAGCGGGGAATATTAAGACAATCTACACGCCGGCCCTCGCCACGACCTTGGATGGCGTTGGCAGCAGTACCCCCGTCAAGCAAACCGGCAATTAACACACAGACTGGAACAAAGGAGATAAACCATGAAAAGAATCAAAAAACGTTTTGCGTTCCTAACCGCATTGGTTGCCCTGCTTGCTATGCTGACTGTTACGGCCTACGCGGGCAGTCCGGATTCAAGCAATGATATGAGCCTTGTCTTTATCCCGGAAACCCAGCTTACGGTCTATGTGGACGGTTCGTGGGATAGCACACGATCCGACACCTACGCTTTCGGAGATTATGTGCTCCTGACCACCCCGGAGGTAAGCGGAAAGTCCTTCTCTCATTGGGAGGCAGACGGCTCTATCGTCAGCTATAATAACCCTCTGGAGCTGACCATGAACGCCCACACCACGCTTTACGCTGTGTACGCCAACGCCACGTCTACGGCGAAGCCTGTCGCGGGCTTCACATCCATCACACGGACAGACGACGGCGAGAGAATTTCATTCCAGGCGATTGCCAGCGATGATACAGCAGGCATCGTGTATAGCACCACTGCCACCGGCAACGATCTGAAAATCGGCGGCACAGGTGTTACGAATGTAGCGGCTGAGAAGATCACCAATTCTACCACCACGATGCCTAAAAGCGTTCTGGATGATAACAACTGCTGGATGCTTCAGATCACACCGGACAACGCCGATACGGTCTATCATGCCCGTGCGTATGTGACTGTCGGCAGCGAGACCACTTACGGCGATGTGAAGGACGTGAAATTGTCCGATCTTAACAGCGGTGTTTCGCTGATTGCCAATCTGGGAGGATTCAACCCGGGAGAGCTTACAGAGGGGATGCTCACAATAACCTATGACGCCAACGGCGGCATAGGCGCGACCATGACGCAGGTATTTCTCAACGGCAAGCCAGTGACGCTTAGAGCCAACACCTTCACCCGCGATGGATACATCTTCAGCGGCTGGAGAACCGAGAAGAACGGCGGCACTTCCTACAAGGACGGTGACACCGTTACTCTCAGCGAGAATACCACGCTCTATGCGCAGTGGGAGAACCCACGGGCGGAAGATGAACGTGCAGTAGCAGAAGTAACAGAAAAGATTAATGCGCTTCCTGAAAGTAACAAAGTAACCAAGTCTGATAAGAATGCCATTGAAGAAGCAAGAAAGGCTTATGATGCACTTACAGACGACCAGAAAGCAATGATTTCTTCTGATACATTAAAGAAACTTACCGATGCCGAGAAAGCTTTGGCTCCGAAAACCGGCGACAACAGCCACATGGGACTTTGGATCGCGATTATGATCCTCGCCCTGTGCGGTCTTGCGGTAGCTCTTTTCATCGGCAAGAAGAAAAGAGTATTTGACAGATAAGACAAATCATATATAACGCAAATCGCGGCGAAGCATTTCTGCTCCGCCGCGATTTTTTGATGCTATGAGTCTTTATTTGCCGGATTCGTTCATAAGATGTGCGCCGAGCCGAAACCCGTAAGAGAACGCCGCGACCTCCGCTGTGGAGTGCATTTCGTTTACTGCGGTGTAGAATTTCTCGAACAGTTCGGCTTGTTCGGTGGTGAGCGTTTCCTCGAGTTTTTCGCGGTTATTTCCCACGAGGTGAAGAAGGATCTTATTTCAAATCCTCAATTTCTTCAACTTATCTTTCATAGCTTTAGCTAATACATTTTCATGATGATATAATCATCGTCAGGTGAATATTGGTTTTCGCAAGCGTGGAAACCATATAGTTTCAAATTGCTTGATTTATTGTGCCACGCTGTATCGTATGTGACATCCAAATTCCACCAAACGCCGTCAAAGAAGACGCGGTTCCATGTATGATAATAGTTTTTGTTATCTCTGCGATATCCGTTGATGCAATAACAGGGGACACCTTGACTCCGGCATATAGAGGCAAACAAGTTTGCAAAGTCATAGCATATTCCACTTTGCAAAGAAAGCGTCCGTTTCACATTAAAATACTGATAATCGGGATAATAATCATAATCGTATGAAATATGATTTATAATCCAATTATATGCCGCAATAACTATTTCTTTATCAGTTGAGGCTTCAATGCATATTTCATCAAAGACTGCTTGACTATCACTATCCCACATCGTTTCCGGACCATTTATAAGCGGTTGTTTATCTGATGCGACAGCGAATGCCCCTAAAAATACGGTGAGAATGAAAATGGTGACCGAAACTGTAACTGCCATCATTTTCATCACAATACCGTCTTTTCGTGATTTTGGTTCTGAAAGAAAATATTTTGCCATCACGGTAGCTGCCGAAATCACAATCCAAAAGCCAAGTGGTCTACGCCAATAAATAGCATAAATAAACCCGACAAACATAGCAACTGACAAAATAATATGTATAGTTACAAATAAGCTTTTTGATTTAATATCTGTCAATATTAAAAATCCGCAACAAAGCGATAGTGCAATCAATAATCTCGGAACATAACTAATTTGCAAAAAGCCCCAACATTTAACACTGACAGCGATATTAGCCGCCGAAAGCAAAATAAAACAAATATACTTACTGATTTTCATGACAACAGCTCCTAAAATTTAAGCCATTATCACTTGTAGTTAAGCGATAATGGCTTATGATATTTAAGAACATTGCCCTGCCGAAAACCGCTTTAACCTATAAAATTTTGCATCGTTTCATGCATTGGCTTAAGGCTGGCTTATCGGCTTAAATTTTCAAGAGCTTATATTTCCGGAAACCCGCATAAAATAAGGGTTTTTCAGGTATCCCGTTAGTCTAAGGGTTTCATTGTCGGGAAGAGCAATACGTCACGAATTGACGGTGAATCTGTAAGCAACATAACAAGCCTGTCAACGCCGAAACCGAGACCACCGGTAGGCGGAAGTCCGTATTCAAGCGCGGTTATATAATCATAATCCACTTCGCTGTTGCACTCAGGTTCTGCCGCGCATTTTGCCGCAACCTGAGATTCAAATCGCACTTTTTGATCTACCGGATCATTAAGCTCACTAAACGCATTACCGAATTCGGTAGCATTTATAAAATATTCAAAACGCTCTGTAAAATTCGGATCGTCAGCCTTACGCTTTGCAAGCGGACTATTTTCAACCGGATAATCATAAATGAATGTGGGCTGTACGAGTTTGTCTTCGACAAACGCGTCAAATAACTCCGCCAAAACTGTTCCTTTTGTCGCATCTGCAGGAACATCAACACCTTTTTCTTTTGCCACGGCGCGTGCAGTTTCGTCGCTATCCCAGCTGTAATAGTCACAACCGGAATATTTCTTTACGGCGTCAACCATAGTGAGTCGTTCCCAATGTCCCATATCAATTTCGGTGCCTTGATAGGTAATCTTTTTACTGCCGCATATCTTTTCCGCCAGCATTGTATTAAGCTCTTCTACAAGATCCATCATACCATGATAATCTGTGAAAGCCTGATATAATTCAATTGTAGTAAATTCGGGGTTGTGCTTTGTATCCATACCTTCGTTACGAAATATTCTGCCCACCTCGTAAACCTTATTAAGACCGCCGACAACCAGTCTCTTTAAATATAATTCGGTTTCAATACGAAGGTACATATCCATATCAAGAGTATTATGATGAGTCTTAAACGGGCGCGCCGCAGCACCAATTTCGAGAGGCACTAATATTGGTGTATCAACCTCTAAAAATCCCTTTGAGTCAAGATATGCGCGTATTTCACGAAGAATTTGTGAGCGTTTAATAAAGGTATCACGCACTTCGGGATTGACAATCAAATCGACATAACGCTGACGGTAGCGCATATCCGTATCCTTCAGTCCATGAAATTTTTCAGGAAGTGGAAGAAGAGATTTTGCCAGCAACTCAATATGTTTTACATGAACGGTAATTTCTCCGGTGCGCGTTTTAAAAACAAAACCTTTTATGCCGATAATATCACCAATATCCCATTTTTTAAAAGCAGCATAATCCTCATCGCCCGCATCATCACGCGATACATAGAGCTGAATGTCACCCTCACCGTCACGAATACCGGCAAAGCTTGCTTTTCCCATTATTCTGCGACTCATTATTCTGCCGGCGAGCGAAACAGTTTTATTTTCAAAATTATCAAAATCAGACTTTATTTCAAACGAGGTGGTATCAATATCATACTTAGTTTTTATAAAAGGGTCATTACCATTTTCCCTTAAAGCCGCAAGCTTATCCCGGCGTATCTGTAAAACTTCACTTAAACTCTGCTGAGCAGCTTGATTATCAATCTGTGCCATAAAAACAAGTCCTTCCATTTAGAAAAAGGGCAGTAAACACTGCCCACATTATTACTTTGAGATTTTCAAAATTTTGTACAAAATTTCACCTGAGGGTGCTTCGACAACTGCTTCATTACCTGTCTTTTTACCAATCAGGGCTTTTCCAACAGGTGATTCATCCGAAATCTTATTATTGATAGGATCAGCTTCAGTTGAACCAACAATATAGTACTCAAATTCTTCGTTAAGCTGAACATCGAGAACTTTAACCCTCGCGCCTACTTTTACAATTTTAGGTGCGCCTTTAATGTCGCTTATGATTTCAACATTCTTAAGCATTGCCTCAATTTCAACTATACGGGCCTCGATTTTCGCCTGTTCGTTTTTTGCTTCATCATATTCGCTGTTTTCCGAAAGATCCCCATAGCCACGCGCCATTTTAATCTTTTCAGCAATTTCAGCTCTTCCCTTAGTTTTAAGAGTTTCGAGTTCTTCTTGTAATTTCTTGAGACCTTCCTCAGTCATTTTAATAGCCTTAGCCAAACAAAAAACCACCTTTACAAGTAATAGGGGAACCAATTAGATTTATTATATATGTGTGCAAAAGATATGTCAAGAATAAATATTAATCAACTTTGCGCAGACGGTTGAGTAATTCACCGGCGGCCTTATAGCAAGCCGTTGCTTTTTTATTATCAGTCATACCGGTTTTAGAGAGAACTCGCCTCGATAACCTGAGCTTTTGCGGGAGTTTAAACAAATCATCATCCTCACATTCACCGTAAAAATCACTTCCAAGCATAATTCCTTCACCCTCAAAAAGCGAAACATTGTCGGAAATGTTGTTTAAATACTCGTAGGTTTTGTCATCTGTTATAAACAAAAAGGCATCATATTCCGCAGCAAGAATTGATTGAATTTTTGTGTTGTTGGCAAGTAAAACTTGCCTGTTTCCGCCTTCAGTATACGAACAATTAAAGACCCTCACATGTATCTCTTTATCTCCGTTAACATCATCGCTGAATTTTTCAAAATACTTTGATATTCTTTTGCAATCCTTATCACCAACAGGACTTGCGGTATACACCGTCACGCTGAGGTCGTAATTCACTCTCGAAACACATTGCTTAACTGTAATTGCAACTACTATAACAATAAAAATTGCGGCAAATACCCACCAACGATAGTAATACCAAAAATTATCGGCTTTTTCTTCGATAGTTTCCGGTTTTAATTCCGGGGTAGGGAGTTCTTTAATTTCCCCGCTTTGCATTTTTTTAAGTTCTATAAAACCTTCACGAGCCTTGCGCTGTTGGCTCAGCGTTTCGCTTTCGTGCTTTTTCTCATCCGGCATTAAAAAGCACCTGCTTTTTTGACAGTATTCTTATGTGTAATTATCTTTATTATCTCACTGACAGGTATTATTATCGTTGATAATACCAAAGAAACAATGAACTGCTTAAGGCTGAGTGTTTTAAGACCGAAAACAAAACAAGCAGGAGTGAGACATAGAATTCCGGTAATCAGTAATGAAGCTATTGTGGAAATAATCATAAATTCATTTTTTTTGTACCGTAAATTGATAACTGACTTATCGGAAGAAAAATTGAGCGCATGAAAAATCTGAGAGAGTGTGATGGTTGCAAAAGCCATTGCATAAGCCGTACTTATGCCGTAACTATTGCCAATCACAAAGGCAACAAGTGCACAAACGGTAAGCACGATGGCGCATACAGCAATATTACCGATTGACTGAAAATCGAAAATTCTGCCTTTTGTAAACTTATCGGGAATTATTACATTTCTATCGCCCGAGTGTTGAATTGTGACGGAAATAGCCGGCGCGGCATCGGTAAGCAAATTTATCCATAAAAGTTGAACAGCTAAAAGCGGAGGAACTTTGAAAATCAAAAAACCTATAATAAAAAATAGAATTTCGGAAAGATTGCAACCTATCAAATAATGAACAGTGTTTCTAATGTTGCTTATAAGACCGTAGCACTCTTTAAACACATTTACAATAGATGAAAAATCGCTGTTTTTAATAATTGCGTCTGCATTTCCTCTGGCAACATCGTTTCCGTTTGCACCAATCGCAAAGCCAACATCAGAAACCGATAAAACATCGGCGTCGTCAAGTCCGTTACCGGTTACAGTAACTATCTCGCCACTATCTTTCAGTGCCTCAACTATTCTAAGCTTTTGAGCAGGGGATATCCGCGCAAACACAGTATATAAACCGATTTTTTCTCGCAATTTTTCGTCACTCATAGCGTCAAGATCCACACCGTTTAACGCTTGACCGTCGTCAACAAGTATACCCAAACGCTTTGCGATAGAAGAAGCGGTAGATAAATTATCGCCGGTTATCATAACGACTTTAATGCCGGCATTTTTGCAATAGTCTATGCTTTTAACAGCTTCGCCCCTCAGCGGATCCTCAAGGCATATAATACCTGCAAATTTTAAGTTGAATTCAATATCATTTGCGCTTGGATTTGCCGGTATTTCTTCAAGAGATTTTATGGCGACACATATTAGCCTGAACGACTTATTAGCGAGGTCTGAACAAATATCACTGACTGCCTTGGCATCAATGCCAACACATTTATCAATAACTGCTTCAGGTGCACCCTTTACAATCGCGAAGGGTTTACCGTCAATCATATTGATACTTGTCATCATCTTGCGATCACCGTCAAACGGTATCGTGGCAAGTCGTGGATAGGCGACATCAATATCTTGCTTATCAACCTGACTGTATTTATAACACGCCTCCTCAATGGCCGCTTCGGTAACATCGTCCTCGAGCATTGAACAGGATGTGGCAAGTTTCAAAACAATCGTACTCTTTTTGTCTAACTCTTTACTGTCGGCGTATTCAAGTTTTTCACCGTTATATATACACTTTACCGACATTTCATTGCAGGTAAACACACCTGTCTTGTCTGCGCACAAAACCGTAGTCTTGGCGAGCGCCTCAAGCGCGGCGGTATTTTTAATAATTATACCGTCACGAATCAATCTGCCGGTCCCTAACGCCGTAACAACCACTGTTATATATGGTAAACTCTCTGGGATAGCGCACACACCAAGAGCCAATACATTAAGTAAAGTATTAACTGTCATTGCAGCAAACGGTTCGCCCGAGTAGAATCCGATAATGATGCCTACTACGAAAGCAATTACACAGGCAACAAGCACAAAAATATTTATATAATGCGAAAGGGAATAAAGTTTGCCCTCAATTTCAGAAATCATACCGCTTGTTTGCGGCTCAAAGGAAGTAATTTTCGCGATTTCCGTATTTATTCCTGTTTCCACGACGACAGCTCTGGCATTGCCATGTATCACATTGCACCCTGAATATACCATATTCTTTCTGCCTGTAACGGGTATCATATCTTCAAGAATTACATCGGCATCCTTTTCAACAGGTATAATATCTCCTGTAAGCGCCAACTCATTACAACGAAATCCGTTAGACTGAACAAGTCTTGCGTCCGCACAAATATAGTCGCCCTCGTTTAATAATATAATGTCGCCAACTACCAGTTCATCTGAAGGTATACTTCTTTCAATGCCTTCTCTTATAACTGTACAAAACGGGATTGCTGAAGCTCTCTTCTGATTAACCGCGCGGTCACAAACTGTCTGATTATAAGCTGTAAGAACGGCATTTAAAAGAATGATTGCAATTATTAAAAAAGAGGAATAAAAGAAACCTTGATTATAAATAAGAGTTACAACGAAGCAAATGATTGCTACTGCAACTAAGGCATAAACCGTTTTACGGTTTAGTTGTGACAAAAATCTGCGAAAAAAACTTATTGGTTTAATTTCTGATATACGATTTTTTCCGTTTTTTTCGAGCCGCTCATATGCTACCCCGTTAGGTAAGCCGTTTTGCTTATCAACCGATAACTCATCTAATACAGAATCAATATCCGAACTATGCCAAATCACAGAATCACACCTTGTATATTAGTATATTGGGAAACGATCACAAAGCTCACTTACACCATCGACAATAGTGCTTTTGTTAGAATTAAAGTCATTTATTGCCAAATACAACCATTCGGCAATTTTAGCCATTTCCGGTTCTTTAAATCCCCTTGAGGTTACGGCGGGAGTACCGATTCTGAGACCACTTGTTACAAAGGGACTTTCCGGGTCGTTGGGAATAGTGTTTTTATTTGCGGTAATGTGAACTTCATCAAGATTATGCTCAAGTTCTTTCCCGGTAATACCCGTACCTAATAATTTTAATGTCATAAGATGATTGTCAGTACCGCCCGACACCAGATTAACGCCTCGCTTAATAAGCTCCTCAGACAATACCTTTGCATTACAAACAATCTGCTTTTGATAGTTTTTAAACTCATCGGTAAGCGCCTCGCCGAACGCAACAGCTTTGGCGGCAATAATATGCATAAGCGGACCGCCCTGTGTGCCCGGGAAAATTGCTTTGTCAATTTTCTGAGCCAGTTCATTTTTGCAGAGAATAAGACCGCCGCGCGTACCGCGCAGAGTTTTATGTGTGGTAGTGGTAACGACATCAGCGTACGGAACGGGTGAGGGATGCAAACCTGCGGCGATCAGTCCGGCAATATGCGCCATATCCACCATTAAATAAGCGCCCACACTATCGGCAATTTCTCGGAATTTTTTGAAATCAATTATGCGTGAATAATTGCTGGCACCGGCAATTATCATTTTCGGTTTGCACTCATAAGCGGTTTTTTGAACTTCATCATAATCAATCATCTCAGTTTCGGCACTAACACCGTAGGGAACAACATTAAAGTATTTTCCCGAAATGTTTACCGGTGAGCCGTGAGATAAATGACCTCCTTGCGCGAGGTTCATGCCCATAACGGTATCACCCGGGTTTAACAGGGCAAAGAATACCGCAAGATTGGCATTAGCACCGCTGTGCGGCTGAACGTTTGCGTGCTCAGCACCAAATAACTTACAAGCTCTGCTTCTTGCTATTTCTTCAACAATGTCTACCTTTTCACACCCGCCATAATAGCGTTTTCCGGGATAACCCTCGGCATATTTGTTGGTTAAAATACCGCCTGCAGCCAACAAAACAGCTTTTGAGACAATATTTTCTGAAGCTATAAGTTCAATATTAGAACGCTGTCTTTTAAGCTCTTCCTCGCATGCTGCGGCAATTTCGGCATCGTAGTTTTTAAGCTCATCAAAAAAATTCATTATAATTCCCCCTATATACTTGGTTCAAATTCTATATTACCTTTACAGTGTTTGTCTATAACCGGCTTCGCAAAGTCCTCTAAAAATTCATCCACTTGTGAAACACACCTACCGGTATAGTTTTCAGAATTGAGACTACTGTTTATTTCTTCAGCTGTCAGCGGTATTCTTTCATCATTACCAAGACGGCTGATAAGGTCATTTTGTTTACCTTCGAGCTTAACGGCGGCTGCTGCTGCGTGAGAATGAACACGAATAATCTCATGTATTTTTTGTCTGTCCGCACCCCGTTTGACTGATTCCATCAAAATATTTTCAGTAGCCATAAAAGGCAGTTTTTCGTTTACTCGCTTTTCTATTACCTTATCGTATACGACAAGTCCTGCGCTTACATTTATGCATATATCCAAAACACCGTCAAGCGCCAAAAAGCTTTCCGATATTGAAATACGACGGTTAGCGCTATCATCAAGTGAGCGTTCAAACCACTGTGTTGCTGCGGTTGCAGCAGGATTAAGCGCATTGTTTATAATATATCTTGAAAGGGAACATATTCTTTCGCTTCGCATAGGATTGCGCTTATACGGCATAGCTGAAGAACCGATTTGAGAACTTGAAAACGGTTCTTCAATTTCTTCAAAGGATTGAAGGAGTCTTAAATCATCGGCAAACTTATATGCGCTTTGAGCAAAACCGGAAAGGGCTGACAATATAAAATAATCGGTTTTTCTTGAATAGGTTTGTCCCGACACGGGAATGCAGGAATTAAAGCCCATATATTCAGCTATAAGCTTTTCGGTTTTTTTAACCTTTTCTTCATCACCGGCAAAAAGCTCCATAAAACTCGCTTGTGTTCCCGTTGTGCCTTTTGAGCCTAAAAGCTTAAGATTTGAAATTTGATATTCCAGATTATTTATATCATTTATAAAATCATTTATCCAAAGCGTTGCACGCTTGCCTACGGTCGTAAGCTGAGCAGGTTGCAAATGGGTGTACGCGAGGCAGGGGAGAGCTTTATACTTTTCTGCAAAACCCGAGAGATTTTTGACAACCTGAGCCGCTTTTTTAAGTATAACGGACGAAGCCTCTCTCAAAATAATAACATCGGTATTATCACCGACATAACAGCTCGTAGCGCCTAAATGAATAATTGGTTCCGCTTTAGGACACTGAACACCGAACGCATACACATGGCTCATAACATCGTGACGAACCTCGCGCTCACGCTCTGAAGCAACCTCATAGTTAATATCGTAAATATGAGACTCCATTTCACTTATCTGCTCATCAGTTATATCAAGTCCTAATTCTTTTTCAGCCTTTGCCAAAGCAACCCATAGCTTTCTCCAAGTCGAAAACTTAAAATCTTCAGAAAAAATATACTGCATTTCTTTACCGGCATATCTGCCTGATAGAGCAGAAATATATCCGCTATGTTTTTTGTCCATTAAAACACTCCTTAGCCTACAATAATCAATATATATATTACCATTAAATAGGCGATATGTCAAACACAATAAGGCTAAAATATTGCTTTATTTTTTGAAAAAACTGTGATAAAATACTAAATATAGTGTGGTGAAGTGTGTGACAACTTATGAGATAATAAAGAAAAAGAGAGACGGCGCATCACTTACCGATTCGGAGATTACATACTTTATTGAAGAATATCTGAACGGCGGTATATGTGATTATCAAATGTCAGCATTGCTTATGGCAATATATTTTAACGGTATGGACGACCGGGAGATATCGTCTCTTACAAAAGTAATGGCTGATTCAGGTGAAAAAATATCACTTGGTGAGTTATATGACATTACCGTTGATAAGCACAGTACCGGAGGCGTGGGTGACAAGACAACGCTTGTTGTGGCGCCGGTTGTTGCAAGTCTCGGTTGTGTAGTTGCTAAAATGTCGGGCAGAGGGCTTGGTTTTACAGGCGGTACAGTCGATAAACTGTCAGCAATACCCGGTTATAGGGTTGATATGTGTGGTAAAGAGTTTTTGTCAACCGTGAAAAGAATCGGAATTTCAGTAGTATCGCAATCGGATAATCTGACTCCGGCTGATAAAAAAATCTATGCGCTCAGGGATACAACAGCTACCGTCGAGAGCATACCGCTTATTGCTTCAAGCATTATGAGCAAAAAGCTTGCCACAGGCTCAAAATCAATAGTTTTAGATGTCAAATACGGTTCGGGCGCTTTTATGAAGGATATACTTAAGGCGGAATTACTCGCGCAAAAAATGGTGAATATAGGAAAAAGCGCAAACAGAAATATGGCGGCAGTGCTGACAAATATGGATAAACCACTCGGCTTTGCGATTGGCAATAATCTTGAGGTTATTGAGGCAATTGAGGTTTTAAAGGGCGAAATGATATCCGATTTATATGAGGAGTGTGTTGCGCTTAGCGCAACAATGGTGTCGCTTGCTAAAAAAATACCTGTCTCCGAGGCGGAGGCTATTGTTATGGATTCAATAAGAAACGGTGCGGCTCTTGATAAGTTTAAGGAATGGATTTCGACGCAAGGCGGTGATATTTCATATATTGATAATACAGATAAATTTGAGAAAGCGAAATATATCGTTGAAGTTTATTCAAACGATACAGGTTATGTAAACAGTATGAATACTGAACAAATCGGCTTTTGTGCATCGCTCTCGGGCGCCGGCAGAAGCAGATATGAGGACAGTATTGATTTCGCCGCCGGTTTGATTTTAGATAAAAAGACAGGCGATTTTGTTAACAAAGGCGATAGGCTGTGTTGCCTGCATACAAACAATAAATCCATTATTGAAGAAGTAAAGGACAGATATGTCAGGGCTATTGAATTAAGTAATAAAAAACCCGAAACGTCAAAAACAATATATAAAACAATTTGGTAATCTGGAGGAAAAATGGAAACAATTAAACTTAAAAATTACGGTAACACCAAAATGATAGCACACCGAGGGCTCAGCGGATTACGACTTGAAAACACAATCAGCGCATTCAATGCCGCCGGAAGAGCCGGTTATTACGGTATTGAATCTGATGTTCATGTAACGCGCGACGGCAAGTTTGTGATTTTTCATGACGACACTACACGCAGACTTTGTAAAATCAATCTTGAAATTGAAAAAACGGAATATGCCAGGCTGCGGCTATTGCCGATAAAATTTCACAGGATGCCAAATCTGGCGGAATATATAAACTGCTGTAAGCGTTATAATAAGGTTGCAGTGTTGGAAATTAAAAATAAAATGAGTTGTGATAATATTAAAAGCATAATTGATATTATCACTGAACTTGATTACATCAACGAAACGATTTTTATTTCGTTTTGTGGGGAGAATTTAGTAAACATAAGAAAAATAATTCCAAAACAACCGGTCCAATTTCTCGCCGATAATTTTAATTCCGATATTTTTGATATGCTTACAAGCAATAGTTTTGATTTGGATATTCGCTTTACAATTCTCAATCAGGATATCGTAGAACTTTGTCACGATAACGGAATAAAGGTGAACTGTTTTACGGTAAACGAGCCTGCCGACGCCGAACGGCTTATAGATTACGGAGTTGATTATATTACATCAAATATAATAGAATAGTCATAAGCATCCTCAGCTAAAAAAATTATTTGTTTTATAATTGCCCTCCTTTAGGCAAAGAGGGCAATTATAAAAAAGCGACTGTCTGAGCAGTCGCTTTTGTTGTACAGCGAAAACCACGCTATAGTCGCCAAACTAACTTTACGCATATAGGTGCATACACACTTATAGTAGTAAGAATTTGCGTTTTTATCAAATTCGCTACTATAAGTATGCAAAAAAATAACAAACATATTTAAAAAAGTAAATACACCTGTATGCAATATTCAGTTAGTCTGGCATAGTTATTTTAACATTAAAATCTATAATAGTCAACAATAAACGCTTATGAAGACTGCCGAAGCAGTCCTTATAAGCGTTTATAATGCTTTATTCAATTATTGAAATGCCCGTCATTTCCTTTGGCTGTTGCACATTAAGCAGTTTAAGAATTGTTGGCGATATATCGCAAAGTCTGCCGCCTGAACGCAATTTGCAAGCCTTGCCTATAACCGAGAAGGGAACAGGGTTTGTAGTGTGCGCCGTGAAAGGCGAACCATCGGTATCTAACATACAATCAGCATTACCATGGTCTGCGGTGAGAAGCATAACGCCGCCCATCTTAAGGGTGCTGTCCGCCACTCTGCCTACGCAGGTATCAACCGTTTCGACCGCCTTAACCGCCGCTTCAAAAATTCCTGTATGACCTACCATATCGCAGTTTGCAAAGTTTAGAATTACAACATCATATTTTCCGCTTTCGATGGCGTCACACACCTTATCACAAACCTCTATGGCGCTCATTTCGGGCTGTAAATCGTAAGTAGGTACCTTTGGGGATGCGACAAGTATTCTGTCCTCTCTCTCAAACATAACCTCTCTGCCGCCGTTAAAGAAGAATGTAACATGAGCGTATTTTTCCGTTTCGGCAATGCGTAGCTGGGTCATATTAAGTTTTGATAAAACCTCACCAAGTGTATTTTCAAGCGTTTGAGGCTTGAAAGCAACGGTTACATTAGGCATAGCGGCGTCATACTGCGTCATACACACATAAAACACCTGTTGTCTGCCACCGATACGCTCAAACCCGGTAAAATCATCATCAACAAATGTGCGTGTTATCTCACGCGCTCTGTCAGGTCGGAAATTAAAGAAAATAACACTGTCACCGGACTTTATACGCTCGGTGCCGTCAACAACTGTCGGCAAAACAAACTCATCCGTGATAAATTTGCCCTCTTCATCCTTCACGGTATATGACTTTCTGACCGCCGCCGCGGCATCGGCAGTATGAATACCCTCGCCGTAAACAAGCGCGGCATAGGCTTTGCCTACACGCTCCCAGCGGTTGTCTCTGTCCATTCCGTAAAATCTGCCCATAACTGTAGCAAGCTTACCGCAACCGAATTGAGCGAGCTTACCGCTTAGCTCATCTATGTAATCGGCGGCACTTGCGGGCGGCACATCACGACCGTCTAAAAGAGCGTGAATATACACCTTTTCAAGACCGTTCTTTTTAGCAAGCTCTACAAGACCGTAAAGATGTTCAATATGGCTGTGAACGCCACCGTCAGACAACAAGCCCATAAGGTGCAGGGAAGAGGCGTTTTTTTTGCAGTTTCGGACAGCGGCAAGGAAAGCTTCGTTTGCAAAAAAGTCGCCGTCTTTTATTGATTTTGTAATTCTTGTGAGCTCCTGGTACACAATTCTGCCGGCACCGATGTTTGTATGACCCACCTCACTGTTGCCCATCTGACCGTCAGGCAGACCTACATCAAGACCGGAAGCACCTATCTGAGTTGTAGGACAATTTGCAAAAATATCATCAAGACGGGGAGTATTTGCGGCTTTTATGGCATTACCTTTTGTCTGCAGATTTATGCCAAATCCGTCCATAATTGTCAAAACTACGGGTTTTTTCATATATATCACCTGATTATTTACTTGCGGCTTTAACAATGATTGAAAAATCTTCAGCTTTAAGGGAAGCTCCGCCTATAAGACCACCGTCAACATTTACCTTTGAAAGCAATTCATCGGCATTCTTAGCGTTCATAGAACCGCCATACTGAATTGTCATACCCTCTGCGGCATCACTATCATAAATATCAGCTATTACATTCCTGATAATAGCGCAAACCTCCTCAGCCTGGTCGCTTGTGGCTGTTTTGCCGGTTCCGATTGCCCAAACAGGTTCGTAAGCAATAATAACATTTTTTGCATCTTTTTTTGATACGCCCAGAAGTGCAATCTTTGTCTGCATTGCGACAAGCTCGGCGGTAATCCCCTGCTCTCGTTGCTCAAGCGTTTCGCCGACACAGAGAATAACCTTTAAACCCTCCTCAAGTGCGCTTGTAAGCCTCTTGTTAACGGTTATATCAGTCTCACCAAAATATTGCCTGCGCTCACTATGACCGATTATTACATATTTTACGCCCATTTCCTTGAGCATGACAGGGGAGACCTCGCCTGTAAAAGCACCGCTTTTTTCAAAATGACAGTTTTCGGCGCCGATTTCAATATTTGAGTCGTTTGAGGCTTTAAGAGCCGCGTCAATATCAACAAACGGAACACACAAGACAACCTTACAGTCGGCGTCTGCAACGAGAGGCTCCATTTCGTTTATGAGAGCTGTTGTCTCGCTCGGGGTTTTATTCATTTTCCAGTTACCGGCAATAATAGCCGCTCTTACATTTTTTTTCATTCTGATACTCCTTTTTACATTTTGCAGGCGACTCGAAATTCCGAGTCGCCGATAGTTCAATTACTTATCATTAAGTGCGGCTATGCCGGGAAGCTCTTTTCCCTCAAGAAATTCAAGAGAGGCGCCGCCGCCGGTTGAAATATGGGTCATCTTGTCGCCAAAGCCGAGATTGTTAACAGCCGCAGCAGAATCGCCGCCGCCGATAACGGTTACCGCATCAGTTTCAGCAAGACTCTTGGCAACTGCGATAGTTCCTTTGGCAAGAGTCGGATTTTCAAATATACCCATAGGTCCGTTCCAAACAACGGTTTTTGCACTTTTAACCTCGTTCGCATAAAGCTCTGCGGTCTTAGGACCGATATCGGCGCCCTCAAAGCCGTCAGGGATCTTATCCGCGTCCACAACCGAAGTTTCAATCGGTGCGTCAATGGGGGAGGGGAAATCTTTGATAATTACACAGTCAATCGGTAAAAGGATTTTAACGCCTTTTTCTTCGGCTTTTTTAAGCATATCGCGGCAGTAGTCAATTTTTTCTTTGTCAAGAAGTGAGTTTCCAACGCCGTAGCCCTTAGCCGCTAAAAATGTGTAAGCCATACCACCGCCTATGATGAGGGTATCAGCTTTATTTAAAAGATTTTCTATAACAGAAAGCTTATCCGCAACCTTTGCGCCGCCTAAAATGGTAACAAACGGACGAACGGGATTGTCTACCGCGTTCCCTAAATATTTAAGCTCTTTGCCGATTAAGTAACCCGCAACCGCCTCTTTAACATATGATACAACTCCAACTGTTGAGCAGTGCGCCCTGTGTGCGGTACCGAAAGCATCATTTACAAATAAGTCGGCAAGCGAACCAAGCTCTTTTGAAAACTCTTCGCCGTTCTTTGTTTCCTCAGCACGGTAACGAGTATTCTGTAAAAGAACCACATCACCGTCATTCATAGCGTCAACCGCACGCTTTGCATTCCCGCCAACAACATTATCGTCAGCCGCAAAAACAACATCCTTGCTGAGAAGCTCTGAAAGTCTTTTTGCAACAGGCGCTAACGAAAGCTCAGGCTTGGGCTCACCCTTAGGTTTACCGAGATGTGAGCAGAGAATGACCCTTCCGCCGTCAGCAATAAGCTTTTTGATTGTGGGAAGTGCCGCAACAATACGATTTTCATCTGTAATCACGCCATCCTTGAGCGGAACATTGAAATCACAGCGAACCAAAACTCTTTGACCTTTGACATTTATATCGTCAACGGTCTTTTTATTAAGTGCGTTCATAGATGTTACACCCTTTCAAAATATATTATAACTATTTTACCATACTTTTCACGGTTTTCAATATAAATTAGTTATAAATTATTCAATATCTTCCCATTTGCAGTTGTGCAATTGACCAAAGTTTTGAAGCTGTGGATAATTCCACTGTCTTAAAACCTCATAAACAGCTATTGCCACCGAGTTTGACAAGTTAAGACTCCTTATGTCATTTGCCATAGGAATTCTAACGCAGCTATCGGGATTTTTAATAAGTAATTCTTCAGGTAAGCCTTTAGTTTCTTTTCCGAAAAGCAGATATATATTGTCCGGATATTTAATTTCAGAATGCGTTTGTCTGCCCTTCGTTGTGAAGTAATAGTACTTTCCGTTGTTTTTTTGAAAAAATTCGTTCAAATTATTGTAGTAAGTTATATCAAGATAGTGCCAATAATCAAGACCGGCACGCTTCAGTTTTCGGTCATCAATTTCAAAACCCATAGGACCTACTAAGTGAAGCCGTGCCCCGGTCGCGGCGCATGTTCTTGCAACATTACCGGTATTTTGCGGTATTTCCGGTTCTACCATAACAATATTTATCTTTGACAAAATCTACATCTCCGTACAATTAGAGTATTTTTTTCTTGAAAACTATCGGAATTAAGGCTATAATAACAGCGGTGATTATATGAAGCTCAGCGATAAACAATTACAAAGCATATATCAGTATGAAAAACGCAGAGGAATAAACTACGCCCGCACAAGCGGCAAACTCTACAAATGGATATTTGCTATTGGTTTTTTAACATGGATTTTTTCGCTTATTATGGTATTGTTGTACATTTTGGGAAGCTATTTTTCCACATCGGATAACAAAAACATTTGGACCGGCACATATATCACAATATTAACAGCGTACATTGTAACGCTTTCCACACCCATATTTTTCGGCAGTGGATTAAAACTAACAGCATTGTTTATAAATCTGTTTACACTGCCAACACTGATGATATATTTTATGAATATTTCTGCAGTTGACGAAAGCATATCGTCGCCCGGATCTGTTATATCGGAATATGATCCCGGATTTTTAGGCCTTAAAAAAATGTTTTTTTTACGCCATGGTGTGCCAATATTTATAACTATTGTGATGGCTACCTGGCTGATTATTATTATATTCAGAGAACGGAAAATTCTCAGTAACGAGTTGAAAGCCATACAAAATCGTGAATATATAAAACAATTTGATATTTAAATCGTATATTCAACGATTTTCGTGAAAAAATACTTCCCTGAAAGGAAGTGTTTTTTTGTTACCCGAAAACAAAGTATATAACAATTATGTTAAAGCTTTATCGCCAAAATCGCCAAAGTTAATAGACTTTATATCAGCGTTTTCAATTGGGGGCATGATCTGCATTATCGGAGAATTGCTTATCGAATTATACAGCAACATCGGTCTATCCGACAAAAACACAAAAATCCTGGTGCCATGCACACTGATTTTTGCCGCATCACTACTTACCGGAATAGGTATTTTTGATAAATTAGCCAAGCGCGCGGGCGCCGGCACATTAGTACCAATCACAGGATTTGCAAATGCGGTTTCAGCGCCGGCAATAGAGTTTAAAAATGAAGGCTATATTCTCGGAGTGGGCGCAAACCTGTTTAAGATTGCCGGACCTGTAATAGCATATGGTGTTTTTTCAAGTGTAATATATGGTGTGATTTACTATATTGTCAAACTGTTCTGTCAATAAACTTACATCACATATCCGCCGTTAACACCTAAAACCTGACCCGTAATATAATCAGCATCATCACTTGCTAAAAAATAAGTAGCAAGAGCAATTTCATCCGGCGTACCCATACGGGAAATCGGTATTTTACTAACAAAATCTTCAATTTCTTCAATACTGTATTCCGAATTCATAGTTGTATCTATGAGACCGGGAGCAATAGCATTAACCGTAACACCGCTTGGAGCAAGCTCCTTTGCAAGCGCCTTAGTAAGCCCGATGACACCGGCTTTTGCCGCGGAATATGCAACTTCACACGACGCGCCAACCTGGCCCCACATTGATGAAATATTTATAATTTTTCCTGATTTTTGTGAAATCATTGCCGGAACTACTGACTTGCAACAGTTATATACACCTTTAAGATTTACATCAAAGATCCGGTCAGAGTCATGTAAATCCATGTCATTTATCAAGCCGGATATACTAATTCCGGCATTGTTAATAAGAATATCGACCGCTCCAAACTTATTGATCGATTCATTAATTAAGAAATCAGTTTCAAGTTTGTTTGCAACATCCGCTTTTACGGTAAAAACACTGAGACCTTGACCGGTTAGGGAAGAGGAGAGCAGCTTTACCGACTGTAAGGAGTCACAGTAGTTTAAGACAACATTGTAACCCTTTCGTGCAAATAGTATAGCGGTTGCTGCACCGATACCCTTTGACGCTCCCGTAATAACAACTGTTTTACTCATAGTTTTAAAAACCTCTTAAATTATTTTCAATGAATTATAACATATTTAAGCAAAAAAATCAAACATAAAATTACAATCTGTTGAGTTTCAAAAGGAACTGTTGTCAACATATTGTATGGTTAACATAAATCGTTAACATAAACCCAAACATTTCAAATATTTTCATTGACAATTCTTAGAAATTGTAGTATAAGTATTTTGTGGCGTTCTAAGTGTACGCCTGCGTTTTTTCTGCTTAAATGCTTAGTTAACATAAAATTTATTTAGTCAATATATTGTGTCGCACCCGCCAAGATTTTCTAAATATGGTGTCATATCTTGTCCTACCGTTTCATAGTATGATTTGAAGGGAGTAGGTGCTATGAAACCAGGCGGTGTAGTCAGTCTTAAAAGGATAAATTCTTTCAGCTTTATTTTCAAGAACAAACTGTATTTACTGATGTGTTTGTCAATGGTTGCAGGAGTTATTACCGGAAGCCTTTCTCTGGCAGGGAACGGCAGTGCAAAGAGCCTGTTTTCATATTTGTTCAATTACTACATAAACACCAGACAGGATGTCGGTTTTTTTAAGGTGTTTATTTCATCGTTTTTTTATTATACCCAAGCCGGCATTTTTTTCTTTATAATCGGTACATCCATTGTAGGTGTGATTCTCTCTCCGCTGTTATGTTGTGTCCTTGGTATATACTTCAGCGGAATTGCGGCTTTCGCTTATAATAAGTATGCATTAAAAGGCATTGCTTTTAACGCAATAATATTGGTGCCGGTGGTTGTGTTTGTGTTTGTTTTCGCCTTTGTTGCCGCAAAAGAAGCATTTTGCTTTTCAAATGTTATTATACGGATAACATTACCTAAAAGCAGACCGGCAAATATATCGGGGGAATTTAAGATTTACAGCGGAAAGTTTATAATAGTTTTACTGTTGTGCATACTTGCCGCAATCATTGATGCAGCAGTTTCCGTATCATTTTTAAGGTATTTTTCATTCTGATTGTATAGGAGGTGCAATATTTGAAATCAAACATCAAAGATTTTCAAACCTATTTAAAAGAGATAAAAAAATGCTCTGATAACACATTTGATGCTTATATAAGCGATGTAGAGCATTTTTTGAAATATTGTGCCGAAAAGGGAATAGAAGATCCTAACGAATTCAAGAGCAAAGATATATCCGAATATCTTGATTATATCGTTTCAATAGGAAAATCTGCATCCACAAAAACCCGTATAACTGCATCACTGCGCTGTTATTTTAAATATCTTTACAACAACGGTTTTATCAGCGAAAACTGTGCGCAATCCATTAAAAATCCCAGAAGTGTGCGTTCAATCCCTGAGGTATTGACTTCAAACGAGGTTTTAAGCCTGCTTGCTCAGCCTAGTACAACTGATTTTAAAGGTATGAGAGATAAAGCAATGTTAGAGCTTTTATATGCAACCGGCATAAAAGTTACCGAGCTTATTGAGCTAAATCTCAATGACATTAATTTGCAAATAGGAATTTTACATATTAAATCAGAACATCATGAAAGAATTGTACCAATATACCAAACCGCGGTTAAGCATATAAGCGAGTATATCAATATTGCAAGACCGGTTCTTATAAGCGACGCTAATGAAAAAAAACTTTTCAGTAACTATAACGGCAAGCCGATGTCTCGCCAAGGCTTTTGGAAAATCATTAAATACTATTCAAAGAAAGCCGGTATCGATAAGGACATTACTCCTCAAACAGTCAGGCACTCTTTTGCCGCCCATCTGTTAGAAAACGGGGCAGAGCTTGTTGATATAAAGGACATGCTCGGACACACCGATATTTCTTCAACGCAGGTATATACACAAATCGTTAAAAGTAAATATCTGCAATCTTACACAAAATTTCATCCGTTAGCAAAATAAAACCCGTCCGCTGAATTTGGACGGGTTTTATTTTGAAAAAATCTTTATTAACTTGAAGATTATCATTCATAATTGCGGACGGTGGGCGCAGGGTAGCGCCTTAAAATACTGATAGCGAATTATACAAAATGAATATTTTGTATAATTCGGGTGAGTGTTATGAAAAAATTATCGAAATTTAGGCTTTTTCTATTGACTTTTGTAAATATAGGTGATAAAAATATATATTATATTTATATTCAAGCTATAAGCATAGCAATTCCGCGCAGTTAGCTCCGAGAATGCATTTCTTTTCGTTTTCATTTAAATTTAAAGAGTTAATTATTCTTAAATATTCCTTTGCGTTACGCCACGGACTGTCTGTTGCAAAGAGTATTCTTTTATACCCGTGAGCTCTTATTATTTCATGCAGTATCGTTCGATCAATTTTTTCAAGCACAAAGGATGTATCAAAGAAAACCGGTAATCCAACGAGAAGGCGTTCTACTTTTTCAATACTTTCAGCTCCGCCCATGTGCGCTAATATTATAAACGGCTCTGAACCCTTTGGTGTTAGTTCTCGAACTACGCGTGACGATAACTCCGGCGGACAATGAATATGCTGTGGATATGCAGGGTCTATACCTGCATGAATCATCACTTTAAGTCCGCGCCTTCTGCAACCGTCTATTATTTCTGCATAACCTCTGTCGGTTATATCGGTTTGCTGATAGTCAGGATGCAGCTTAACTCCCTTAAATCCCATTTCAACTATAGTGTTTAATAGTTTGTTAATATTTTCACAATGCGGGTGTATTCCGGCAAACGAAATTAGTTTTGTCGATTTATTGATATTTGCGGCAAAACGATTTATGCTTTCAAATTGTTCTGGTTTTGTAAGCACCGGCATAACTATTGACTTATCAATTCCGGAATTTTTCATTGCCCCCAACAGGTCATCTTCCCTGCCCCCGATAACGGCTGCTTGCTTGCCTATAGTTTCAAGAGTTTTGATGCTTCTATCTGCAATTTTATCAGGAAATATGTGCGTGTGTGCATCTATTATCATTATACTGTCACCTACCATATTTTATGATTATTATATATTTTTGAAAGGAAAAACACAAGATGTTTATTGAAATTCTGTTTTTGATTTTATTTTTTGTTTCAATGGTAGCTGTCGGTTTTTATTATAGAAAAAAGGCTGCCAGCGTAGAAGGTTTTGTTTTAGGCTCTCGAGGTGCAGGTCCCTGGCTTACCGCTTTTGCTTTCGGCACTTCATACTTTTCAGCGGTTATATTTGTCGGTTATGCAGGTCAATTCGGATGGAATTTCGGTATTTCATCAACTTGGATTGGTCTTGGCAACGCTTTTATCGGCTCGCTTTTGCCTTGGCTTATTCTCGGCAGACGAACAAGAATAATGACCAATCACTTAAACAGTAAAACTATGCCCGAGTACTTTGAAGCCCGTTATGATTCAAAAGGGTTAAAATTGTTGTCAGCTGTTATAGTATTTGTATTTCTTATACCATATACCGCCTCGCTTTATAACGGATTATCCCGCCTCTTCAGTATGGCGTTTCCGGGTGTTAACTACACTGTTTGCATTGTCATTATGTCTGTGCTCACATGCGTATATGTTTTACTCGGCGGATATATGGCGACTGCAATGAATGATTTTATTCAAGGTATATTTATGCTCGGTGGCATTGTCGCTGTTATAATTGCCGTGCTTAATCAGAACGGCGGCTTCTCAAAATCAGTTGAAAAACTGGCTGTAAATTCCGGATGGGAATACTCATCATTCTTTGGACCTGATTTTCTGTTCTTATCGTTTGTCGTAGTGTTAACATCGTTGGGCACATGGGGATTACCGCAAATGGTCGGTAAATTTTACGCAATAAAAGATGAGGAGTCAATTAAAACCGGAACGGTTATTTCTTCAATATTTGCTGTTGTTGTTGCCGGCGGTTGCTATTTTCTCGGTGGCTTCTCCCGTCTTTTCGCAGATGTGGATCCGGCAAGCGGTAAGCTTCCTATGATGAACGGCGAAGTAGTATCGTACGACAGGTTAGTACCGGGCATGCTTGAGAACTTAGGTCCTGTTATAATTGGAATTGTGCTTGTTTTGGTACTTTCCGCTTCTATGTCAACACTATCATCATTAGTCCTCACCTCAGGTTCAACAGTAACGCTTGACCTTATAGCACCGTTACGCAAAAAGCAGGTAAGTGAAAAAGGCAAGATGCTTTTAATGCGTTTTTTAATCGTCTTTTTTGTTGCGATTTCCGCTCTCATCGCTATCTATCAAGTAAACGCTCAAAGCGGCTCCTCTGTAACATTTATTGCAAATCTTATGGGTGTATCGTGGGGTGCTCTCGCGGGTGCCTTTATCGGACCATTCCTTTGGGGTCTGTATTTTAAAAAGACCACTCGTGCGGCTGTTTATGTCAGCTTTGCTATGGGCGTATGTATAAGTCTGCTTCAACTAATTAAGAGTCTCGCCGGCTTTAGCTTCGGTATATCGTTTTTTGATGATTTATTCTTCAAAACATCAATTCATTCCGGTGCATTTGCTATGGTGTTGAGTCTTATACTTGTGCCGCTCATCAGCTTATTTACTAAGAAACAATCTGATGAGCGGATAGAAGAAATCTTTTCGTGCTATAACAGAACCGTCACTGTTAAAGCCACCGATGTATTAAAGCTTGAAGACAATAACTAATTTTAGGAGATATTGATATGCCGATTACCGAACTGCTGGAAAAAAACGCGGAAAACACGCCTGATATGGTATGTTTGATTGAAATTAATCCGGAAATGAAGGAAACCAGAAAGTTATCATATAAAGAGTATGATTTAATACAACCCACCAATTCACCGTATTTTCGCCGCGAAATCACCTGGGAAGTTTTTAATGAAAAGGCAAACAGATTTGCCAATCTGCTCATAAAACGCGGTATAAAAAAGGGCGACAAAGTCGGTATATTACTGATGAATTGCATTGAGTGGCTACCGATTTATTTCGGCATTCTGAAAACAGGAGCACTTGCCGTACCGTTTAATTTCAGATTTACCGCAAGTGAAATTGAATACTGCGCAAGACTTTCTGAAGTAAATGTTTTAGTGTTTGGCCCGGAGTTTATAGGTCGCCTTGAAGATATTTATGAGTCTGTTGGGGAAAAATGTCATATGATTTATGTTGGTGACGGTGAGGTTCCGCCTTTCTCTGAAGATTATAAAGATATGACGGCGGATATGCCCTCCCACTGCCCTGACATCAAAATTACAGACGATGATTTTGCTGCTATTTACTTCTCATCAGGCACAACCGGTTTTCCTAAAGCAATTTTGCACCGCCATAGGGCGCTTATGCATTCCTGCCGTGTTGAGCAAAATCATCACGGACAAACTAAAAATGATGTTTTCCTGTGTATTCCGCCATTATATCACACCGGCGCAAAAATGCACTGGTTCGGTTCCCTGCTTTCGGGTAGCAAGGCGGTACTGCTAAAAGGGACAAAGCCGCAATACATACTTGAAACAGCCTCTAAAGAACAGTGCACTATACTTTGGCTCTTAGTGCCATGGGCGCAAGATATTCTGCTTGCTCTTGATAATGGTGACATTAAGCTTAGTGATTATAAACTTGACCAACTGCGGCTTATGCATATAGGCGCACAACCGGTACCGCAAAGTCTTGTTAAAAGATGGCTTAAATATTTTCCAAAAATGCAGTACGATACAAACTATGGACTTTCAGAATCAATAGGTCCCGGTTGCGTCCATTTAGGAGTTGAAAACACACACAAAGTCGGTGCCATAGGTATTGCCGGTTATGGCTGGGAAGTTAAAATTGTCGATGAATCCGACAACTTAGTCAAGCGTGGCGATGTCGGTGAGTTGTGCGTTAAGGGTGACGGTGTTATGGTTGAATACTATAACGACCCTAAAGCCACAAAACAAACTTTAAAGAACGGTTGGCTTTACACAGGCGATATGGCAATGGAGGACAATGATGGTTTTATATACCTTGTAGACCGCAAAAAGGATGTTATAATCTCGGGCGGTGAAAACATTTACCCTGTTCAGATTGAAGATTTTATTTCGTCACATCCCGATGTTAAGGATGTTGCAGTTATCGGATTGCCGGATAGTAGACTTGGTGAAATCGCCGCCGCCATTGTGGAGATTAAAGACGGTCACTCTTGTACTGAGTCCGATCTTGAGGCGTTCTGCCATCAGCTCCCACGCTACAAGCGGCCTAAAAAGTATATACTTGCCGATGTACCGCGTAATGCCACCGGTAAAATTGAAAAACCAAAGCTCAGAATGATTTACGGCGCGTCAAACCTTGTTGACGCGCAAAACAAGGCATAATACCTGAAAGGAAACTGTTATGAAGGAATTACTTATCGGTAACGCGGCTATCGCCCGCGGTCTGTATGAAGCAGGCGTTAAGGTTGTGTCGAGCTATCCCGGCACACCTTCAACTGAAATCACGGAATTTGCCGCAAAATATGATGAGGTGTACTGCGAGTGGGCACCCAATGAAAAGGTGGCGACTGAGGTTGCTTTTGGTGCGTCTTTGGGTGGTGCGCGCTCTGCTTGCGCTATGAAGCATGTAGGTCTTAATGTTGCCGCAGATCCGCTTTTTACAATGTCTTATACCGGTGTGCGCGCAGGTATGGTTATGTGTGTTGCAGATGACCCGGCTATGCACTCTTCGCAAAATGAGCAGGACTCGCGGCATTATGCAATTGCTGCGAAGGTTCCTATGCTTGAACCGGCTGATTCAGCAGAGGCATATGCGTTTGCAAAAGCGGCCTTTGATATTTCAGAAAGATTTGATACTCCTGTAATGATAAGAACCTGTACAAGGATTGCACATTGCCAGAGTATCGTTGAAACAGGCAAACGCATTGAAAAAGAAATAACAACTTACGAAAAGCAACCGGAAAAATATATAATGATGCCGGGATATGCAAAGAAAAAGCATCCTATTGTTGAAAAAAGAACAAAATTGCTTACTGAATTTGCTGAAAACTGCGCATTTAATAATGTGTTTTTTGCTGACAATACGGAAATCGGTATTGTTACTTCGGGAACCTGCTATCAGTATGTTAAAGAGGTGTTTGGCGATAGTGTATCAGTATTCAAAGTTGGTTTGATAAATCCACTGCCGGTAAAATCGCTCATAGAGTTTGCCGGAAAGTTTAAAAGACTTATTGTTGTTGAGGAACTTGACCCGATTATTGAAACACATCTCAGAAATCTCGGCTTAAATCCCGAAGGAAAATCTTTATTTTCTAATATTGGTGAGTTTTCACAAAGCGATATTAAAAGAATTCTTCAGAATAAAATCGAAAATACAGTTTGTGCTGATACTCCAATTCCGGGCAGACCTCCGGTTATGTGCCCCGGTTGTCCGCATAGAGGCATATATTATGTACTTGCAAAGATGAAGCTTACAGTACTTGGAGATATAGGTTGCTATACTTTGGGCGCCACTCCGCCGCTCAACGCACTTGATTCAACGCTCTGTATGGGCGCTTCGGTTTCGGGTATTCACGGTTTCAACAAGGCGCGCGGCGATTTAAGTGAGAATAAAACCGTATGCGTTATCGGCGATTCAACCTTTATGCATTCAGGCATGACTGGCCTTGTGAATATTGCATATAATGCTTCAAATTCAGTTGTAATAATACTTGATAATTCAATTACCGGTATGACAGGTCATCAGCAAAACCCCACCACCGGATATAATATCAAGGGTGACCCGGCCGCAAAAGTAAATCTTGAAAAACTTTGCAATGCCTTAGGTATAAACCGGGTACGCGTTGTCGACCCGTATGACCTCGCAGAATGTGAAAGGGCGGTTAAAGAGGAACTCGATACAAAAGAACCTTCAGTTATTATTTCGCGTAGACCCTGTATGCTGCTTAAATATGTAAAAGCTAAACCGGCTCTTACCGTAAACAGTAAAAAATGTAAGTCGTGCAAAAGTTGTATGCGGCTCGGTTGTCCTGCTATTTCCTTTAAAGACGGCAAAGCCATTATTGACGCTACTCAGTGCGTTGGTTGCGGCGTTTGTGAACAACTGTGCAGATTTGATGCTATAAACGAGGGTGAATGATATGAAAACCGTAAATATAATGATAGTCGGCGTAGGCGGTCAAGGCAGTTTACTCGCAAGCAAATTACTTGGTCATCTTTTAGTTAGCGAAGGTTTTGATGTAAAGGTATCCGAGGTTCACGGTATGAGTCAGCGCGGAGGCTCGGTTGTGACCTATGTAAGATACGGCGACAAGGTATTCTCCCCTCTCGTATCAGAAGGTGAGGCAGACTATATCATATCGTTTGAAAAACTTGAAGCGGCTCGCCATGCGTCGATGTTGAAAATCGGCGGGCAAATCATCGTGAATACTCAGCAAATCGATCCTATGCCTGTAATTAACGGCGCGACTGAATATCCTGCTGACATACTTGATGAATTAAAAGCTAAAAACATTAAAATTGATGCTATTGACGCTTTATCTCTTGCAAGAAAAGCGGGTAGCGTTAAAGCTGTAAATATTGTACTTATGGGCAGGCTCTCAAATTACTTTCCATTTGAAAAGAGTTTATGGCTTAAAGCAATAGAAGAAACTGTTGCAGCTAAATTTATTGAAATGAACAAAAAAGCTTTTTTACTGGGAAGAGAAAACTGAAGGAGTAATTATGAGCAAATACTATCAGCCTGAAATTGAAACCGCAAGCAGGGATGAAATCAACAATCTGCAAAGTGAAAGACTTATTTCTGCGGTAAAACGCGTGTATGAGCGTGTGCCGTTATACCGCGCACGCATGGATAAATTAGGTATAAAACCGGGAGATATTAAGGGAATTGAAGATTTAGGTAAACTCCCTTTCACATCAAAGCAGGACTTAAGAGATACATATCCTTACGGAATGTTTGCTGTGCCTATGGAAGATGTTATCCGTTTGCACGCCTCTTCGGGTACTACCGGTAAACAAATAGTCGTAGGATATACAAAAAATGACCTTGATAACTGGGGTGATATTGTCGCGCGTCAGCTGGTAGCGGCGGGAATAAATAAAAGCGATAAGGTACATGTTGCCTACGGTTACGGACTGTTTACCGGCGGATTGGGAATTGCAGAGGGTGCAAGGCGACTTGGCTGTACATCCATACCTGTCTCCTCGGGCAATACAGCGCGTCAGCTTACAATTATGCAAGATTTTGAGTCGGATGCCATTGCTTGCACGCCGTCTTACGCCATGTATTTGGCCGAATCGGCAGAGAAATCGGGTGTTGACACGAGCAAACTTCCTCTTCGAGCAGGAATATTCGGGGCCGAGCCTTGGACAGAGGAGATGCGAAAACAAATTGAAAAGTCACTCAATATAAAAGCCTATGATATTTACGGTCTTACAGAAATTATGGGCCCCGGCGTTGCCTATGAATGCAGCGAACAAAAAGGTATGCATGTTAATGAGGATCATTTTATTATCGAAATTCTTGACCCTGACACTCACCTCCCCGTAAAAGATGGTGAAAAGGGAGAAATCGTCTTTACTTGCCTTACAAAAGAGGCGTTTCCTCTTATCCGTTTCCGCACTAAGGATATTGGTACTGTTACACACGAAAAGTGCCGTTGCGGCAGGACTTTTGTGCGTATGTCAAAGCCAATGGGCAGAATTGATGACATGCTGATAATTCGCGGTGTTAATGTATTTCCGTCACAAATAGAAACGGTACTGTTGCAAATGAATTTGTCGCCGAACTATCAAATAATAGTTGACCGAAAAGGTGTTCTTGACACTCTTGAAGTTCAAGTTGAAATTACCGATGGTACATTTTCTGATACGATTTCCGATATTTCAAGGCTTGAAAACGAGCTTGCCGGCAGATTAAAATCCACACTTGGAATTGCAGCAAAAGCTACATTTGTCGCTGCAGGCAGCATCGCCCGTTCAGAAGGAAAAGCAAAGCGTGTAATTGACCGAAGAAACTAATTAAAGGAGGAGAGCTTTATGTTTATAAAACAACTATCAGCATTTGTTGAAAATAAGCAGGGTGCGCTTTCACAAATTATATCATTACTCTCGGAAACAGGTGTTAATATGCGCGCGGTATCCATTGCCGACACACAGGATTTTGGAATTTTAAGAATTATTGTAAACGATATTGATGTAGCGCTTGAAACCCTCAAAAAAAACAATGTGATTGTCAGAGCAAATAATGTGATTGGTGTAGAACTCGCTGATAAACCGGGGTCTCTTTCGAAGGTTTTAAGTCTTCTAACCGAGGGCGGCGTTAATGTTGAGTATATGTACGCATTTGTCACACCAGGAAATTCAAACAGTGCTTATTTGGTGCTCAGAGCAAGACACAATGAAAAAGCCGAAAAAATACTGGCTGATAATAATATTAAGATGCTATCTGAAGATGATATAAAGAATATGTGATAAAAACGAACCTTCGTGCGAAACGAAGGTTCTGTTTTTTTGCTTTATGAATGTAATATCACTTATTATTATCAAGCCAGAATACATCAGCCGGGCTTGTATCAAATTTTTCAACAGCCTCTATAAGTGCCTGACGCCCTCCTGCATACTGATAACTACCGCCTATCGGTCCGTAGGCCATAATTCTGTAATCTTCAGCACCGGCTTTTTGTATAAATGTATTGCCGGAAGCATTGACGCCGACATGATGCAACGGTCCATCACTGTCCCATGTCCACAAAACATGTGTATACTTCGTACAGTCAAATATGTTGTTCGTAATATTAAGGTTTGATGTATTAGAATAATAGGTGTTTTTTGAGACCTTTAAGTTAGCGCCTCTTAATACCGAATCATTTGCACGATTAAGACTTCCCCAGCCATAACCGGCATTTCTGAGTATGTTGTTACGAATGTATATATTCTGCATAGTATCTATGGCATTTCTCATAAAGATTTCTATGTTCATATTGCACCGTTCAATAACATTACCCTCAAAATATACATTATCAAATGTTACAGCAGATTCAGAACCATAAGACTGATAAGTGACGCCAGCGTCAAAACAATCGTGAACATAACAATCCTGAACATGAATATTTGCAGCACCCATACCAAACTCAATGCCGTTACCCATACGATTTGCGTTACCATTTATTACTTGCTTAATACCGCCGATATATGCCACTTCACACTCCTCAACTCTTATATTTGACGCGCCGTTAGCCTTAATACCGTGTCCGCCGCCGTATTTAACAGCTATATTTGCCATTCTGGTATTATATCTGAAGCTTGACGAAGTACCACTTTTAGCATTTACCACAGGTCTTGCAAGCCCTATTTCAATTTGGGAAAATCTGCTGCCGGGGTTGGTAGTTGAATAAACGAATATGCTCCCCTTTCCGGTTTCGTTCTTATATGGCGCATAGAATTTCAAATCGGAATTTACATCATTCATACTCCAGGTATATGAGGTGTTACTGTTAGGAGTTGCAACATTTATTCCCGGTATGACATTTCCCGAAGAATCTATAAAGTATATCATACCGGCATAATCCGAGGTATGCAAAGTACCCGTTGCATAAGTACATTTCCAAATATTAGTTGAGTACTGCGTCCACAGCGAAGATGAGGCGTAATTTTTCCTCGAACCTATAAGCTCAGGCTTGGGTCCGGAGCCATAAGCCACATAATGGACGCCCGCTTTTAAAGTAAAGCATTGATCCTGATCTTGCGAGTTGTTGCGCCATTTATCACCTCTACGAAGATAAACCGTATCTCCGGCAACAGCTTTATTATTAGCTTTGGTAATTGTTGCAAACGCAGCAGAATCCGATTTACCGCTATTATAATCATTACCTGCATTGGAAACATAGTATGATGTTCCGCCGCCTGACCACGAACTCGTTCTATTAGTCATTATAACAGTATCCAGACGGTCCTGTGCGATTAGAGCCGCCCCTCCGTCAATTTCTCCCTCAGAATACAACTTTTTAAGAGTCATATGGTTTAAATCATTAACCGTGCCGAACACACCGTCACCGTCCGGATCATAATCAGGATTTATCCCGTCATGCTGCAAGGTTCCAAGAATTATATTCTCTAAATCGGAAATTCGCGTACTAAACGACTTCCTATCAAAGAAATTTGAAGGCACCCTGATAATATACGCATTAACTGTTGAATAATCTCCGGAAGCATTATATCCAAACCACCCGGGCGCATAGCACCTTGATATACTGTTTTCTCCGCTTTGGTCCATTATAATCGGATAGCTGCTATCAGATTCCGGAGCAACATTCGGTATAATCGCGCTGTAAGCAGTATCATCAAACAACGGATTGAGCTCACCTATAATATTAGAACTTACGGGATTACCTTCCGCACCAGAAAGCTTATAGAGAGTTACCCCATTAATATAAAACTCATTCCCCTGACTCGCCCCACCGAGAGCAAATCTTATTCGTGTATTTGGGTTACCGTAAATATTCTGAGTATGAGTGTTCAAACTGTCGGAATAAAGCTGATATGACGCCCTATATCTTGTCTCAAGGCAATCATACTGCTTAGTTATTTGAACCGTTCCTTCAGTATTAGTGGATGCACTGACAATAGGCATATCACCTACACAACGATAATCGTATTGAAGTTGATAGTAAGTATCAGGTTCAAGTTCAACCTTAAATTCAAGATTAGAATGATTGCCGCCTAAGAACTTAACTGCCACATCACTCGCGCCCTTAGCTTCGCTTTCGTTAAACAACTCGTTTTCGGGATACGGGAACAATATCGCACTTGAATATGTAATGGTATTGGCAACATTATCCCAATGAGGCAAATACTCTTGAATTGTATCTGAAGGAACATCATTAAGTTTGCAGGCCTCGCCCATAGAAAAATCACCGTTTATATAATGATTTGGACCTAATGTTGAACCGTTGACCTTGCGAACGGAAATATTTGTAAAGTACGCTGAGGTTGTAATCCTTTTAGTATCATAATCAACGCCTAACTGTATTCTAAAATTGCCGTTACCGCTTGTCCTTAAACCATTACGCGTAGTAAATCTAAATGAAAGATGACTTCCATCATCCGTGACATCCTGCCGCTGGACCAGAGAATATCCGTTTGATGTAGCATCAGCTATGTTGAATCTTTGTTCAGTGCCTCCGAAAATTCTATAATCCATATCAAACTGATACATTGTATTTGACTCTAAGAATGTTTCTCGACTTATAGCTACCACACTGGCGTTTTTCGCACCTGCTAATCTAAGGACTTTAGGCGCCGCAGTGCCATCAAAATATCCTTCCGGTACATCACTTACGGACAAATAAGAGTCTGAATTGCCGACTCTGTACCACCTGTTGCACGGCGCAGACATTGGGTTGTTATCGCTTGAAAAATCAGTACTCCATACACTTCCAAAATCCACGGTTTTATCCGTAATGGGAGTAATAAGATTGTCACCTATGGTTTCCGAATTAAGAGTATTTCCGTTAAGCGCATATAACTCAGGTTCTGTAAAGGCAAAACCTGTGTATTTCTTAACATTTTCATAACCATTATCAGTAAACTTACAATTGCCTATCACTATGGCGGCATTGGCGCCCGAAACCGGATTATAGCGACGATAAGGATACCTGGTGCTCCTGTTATAATTTGTAGCAATCCACCCGCGAAGAAGACCTGAAAGAGTTTGCGTTGAAGCATCATATGAATACTCCATAATAGCCATATCGCCATCATTAAAACCGGGCGCGGTACATTCAGTAACATTTGTACCGTTGTAGTCGGCATAAAAGGTTGAAACCACAGGCGTCTCATCACCAAAGCACTTTACTTTACAAGAAAATTTAAAATACTTTGTACCTGTAAATCCCGTAAGCTTTATTGGCAAAAAAGCCGCCGCCGTTCTGTTACCTAATGAATCGACAACTATCATCTGCCTTTTTGAGTACAGATCAGATGTTATCTCATTTTTACAATAAGGATCGCTATAACACTTGTGGCAACCAGAGCATCCCCAGTATTCGCAGGTTTCATCAGTTGCCGTCCAATGCGTAATACTGTGATTATTATTCATACAAAGCGTAAGATTTTCGGAATGTACCATACCGGTACACCCGTCAACCTGCCATAAATACTGACTTGCGCGTATGCAATCGCGAGAATGATTTGATCTTGTGCCTACAAATTGATACGCCCAGTTAGAGGTATCATCTATGTTCTCTGCATAAAGACCGGGTGCCACATCCTCCGCTACAAGACTGCCCATTGTGTAAGGTGCAGCGCCGCTGCAAGAATATACATCCACCTTAATATTGCTTATCGCAAAGGATGTATTAAACTCAGTTGTATCAAATTTACCGCCGTCTGCCCACACATGTTCGGAGTTTCCTATGGTTATAACCTCGTTGCATCCCCAGTATGTTGCATAAGTGTTGTCCGAGGCACGAACCCTCATATACCCTACAAAATCACCCGTATTTTCATTATACGAATATTCAAGCAGGTTGTTGCCCGAATCATAATACTTTTCGTGGGAGCTCTGATGATTTGAATAATAGTCCCCTATGTTAATATTGTGGCACATCGTTGGAAGCGCCTGTGAACCATAACCGTCATTCTCCTTTTTACCGACAATTCTTCCAAGGACCGGATAACCGTCACCCTCAAGCCGCACCGCCCGCATAGAAACTTTAACAATATAGTTAATATTGGTCGTATTTCCCACATTCATACTGTACTGACCATAGGATATGGGAAGAAATATATTAGCGGGTTTATTTCTTGCCGGCGCGTATTCGTTACCGGAACCATTATTATTATCGGCTTCATTTTCATGATTTGCATCTATAATTATCATCTTCTTGTTTATGTCAGTGATGATTTCAAATCCTGCGTTGTTACTACCCTTAAGTATTGAAAATAATGTGTCCGGATAATTTGTATTTGTATAGTATTCGCGTGTTGTGGCGGTATCAGCTGTTCTGACAAAATTGCTCACATTGTAATTAGCCGATGTATTATAATCAACCGGAACCTTTACTCTTTTAATTAGAGCTGGAGAAGAATCAATACTCCACTTTCCTGCCGAGGCTCTATAAAAATTGTCCCAGTTTGTATTACCGTTTTCCCTAAGAAAATATGTTCCGTTGAAACTGCAATTATCACCCGAAAAATCCGGAATAAGATTGTCTCCTGACGGATTATAACTGGAATCACATATATAAAGCTGAGGATCACTCATTATAAAAGAATCATTATAGTTGTATGAATCAGTATCGTGCCAACTGTTATTATGCTCAGCATTACCTATTGTAAGATATCCCCAACGACCGTTGCGATAATACTGATTACCACAATAAGAATGGCTAAAATATGCAGTAAACATACCCGTTGACGAGTCATACACTGTCTTTTTAATTCCCGATGTGGCAACATTGTCAACAGAACTGATAACACAGTGGGCACCGGAAGTGGCTGTATCAGTTCGCAACATACCAATCATCGGCTTTGTACCCGAAAGCATCTTGCACTTAAATGTTAGCTTAAAATACGATGTGTCCGGTAATGTACTACCGTTAGCCTCTGTAAATGCCAGAGGCATAACTACGGCAGCAATACGCTGCTGTCCGCCGGCCGAACCAAGAAATATGGCATCCTCGGTTGACACTGCCGCCGTTACATGTGTTTCCGCAATAAAGTTCAGCGTGACAAAAAGTGTAAATACCATAATTAACGCCAACATTACGGAAATGATTTTTCTTGCAAACATAATATCCACCCCCATTTATTATTTACTTCATTTTATACTATTTAAACATAAAAATCAACAAAAGTTTAATAATTTTTATTGAAAAAATTGATTTTTAGTGTTTTTTTTCAAAAAAACGCTTTTTATATAAAATTAACACAGGTCTATTCAACCTGCGTGACTATAAAAAATATGTAATATAAAAACAGAACCTTCGTTTCGCACGAAGGTTCTGTTTTTATTGCTCAAGATTTTTAATATACTTTTTAATTGCTTTAAATGTTTCGTCACTGATGTAGTGTTCTATTCTGCATGCATCGTCCGCCGCAGTGATTTCATCAACACCTAAGCTGACCAAAACCGCAGTGAGAGTTTTATGGCGCTCATAAATTGTTTTTGCTATTTTTAAACCCTCGTTCGTGAGCGTAATATTGCCGGATGAATCAAATTCGATAAGTTGCTTATCCCTTAGCACACCCATTGCCCTGCTGACAGAAGGTTTCGAAAAGCCCATATAAGCGGCAATATCAATAGAACGAACATTTGACGATTTATTGGAAAGAATATAAACAGTCTCAAGGTACATTTCGCCGGACTCCTTTAAAGGCATAAGCTAACCCTCCAAAATCTTTATTTTGAATTCATTTTATCATATTCTTACCAAGCTTTCAACAATAAAATACCGTTCCGTACCCTTTTGGGGTTTCGTCTGCAATGTGCCTTACATTGCGACTCAAGCCCCGGGCTTAGCCGGAAATTAGACTGTTGTCAATGAATTGCTACATTAAAGTCTGATAGATATTGAAATAAAGCTATGAGATCACCATTATTTTCAGCGCCGTCACCATTAACATCAAGCGCCGCTTTATTCACCTCGACATCCCAACCGGAAAGATGCTTAAACAACCGTGCAATATCCTGATTATTAACGGCGCCGTCACCGTTTATATCACCCGGTACGCGCTTGATAACAACCGGAACCGTTGTTCTTACACCGTGAAACTGAATATCAAAGAAATTTTCGCCAACTTCCCAGTGATGCTCCCATTGGTGATCGTCAAAACGGACATCATTCGGATCAATTTCTTCTCCATCATCAGAGCGCAATACCCAACCGCTTTCGTCACCGTTATCATACAGCTTATATATTATAACGCTATCATCATTATATGTGACGGTAAGTGAATCTCCTGCATTTATAAGGCGAATACTATTGTAAAAATAAAAACTGTTTCCGAATTCATCCATGTTGAATTCGCCGTCATTCTTTTCCAATAATACTATATCGTTTACGGGATTAAACTCAATGCTTTTGACATCGGTTTCAATAACTTCAACCTCGATGTTTGCCCTGAATCCGTAAAAATCTATAGTATAAAAATTACCCGCACCAAGCGACCATTCTTGCTCGTTTTGATTATCGGAAATCATTATAGTATGAACATCATACTTCTCATCCCCGTTCACAAAATAACGCTCTCCGTCACTATCGTCAAAAACAAGAGTATAATTTACCGGTATACCATATTTATCAGTAATTGTAAGAATATCGCCATCCTGTAAATCGGGAATATTGTAATGCTTATACTCCCGTTGCGTTTCTTCATCAAAATCCATAACATAATCAGTATTCCAGACCTGCGGAGTTTTTACCGAGGTATATGTTATGCTTTCGATATTATTTTCCTTAATTAACACAGGAACTTGTGCCTGTCTCCCACAATATGATATTGTATAATGGTTTTCACCGACTCCCCACGGCTCGGTTTCCTGATTGTCATAATAAGAAAATCTTTCATCATCAATTATTATGTCACCGTCAGCCGACACATAGTTCATCCTGCCGCTGACAAAATTGAACTCCGCGATATATTCCACTATGCCTCTTTCCGGGTCTTTATAATTAACTATAAGCTTATCTCCGTCGTTTATGTGAGGCATATCGTATACATATATGCCACGCCATTCATCGTAATGCATATTAGTTCCTTCGAGATAGGTTGTTATTTCTACCGGAATAAACTCTATCGACTCAATGGGGTTTTCAATAATCGTTGCGGTAAGAGGAAAGGTTTTACCCATATACTCAACATAATATTCATTATTTCCTACAGTCCACGGGTTGTTACGCTGATCGCTGTCAAAAACAATCTCATCGGCACTTATGTCATCCTTACCGTCACTTACATACGCGTCACTCTCATTACGGTAATTATAGGCGGTTTCGACGCCTTCATCATCAATAATAATCAGTCTATCACCCTCACGATGTCGAGGTATAGCATAATAATCCCTATTATCCCAATCATCATGGTACATATCGGAGTTTTCGATAATTACGACAGGATTTCCGCGTTCAAATCTTATTTCTCTAATGGGATTCTTTATTATTCTGACCGGCACCGGTGCAGACACATTCCCTGCATAGCATACGCGCATAACGCTACTTACCGAATCGACATACCAATCGCCTTCTATCGTTGTATAAAAATCAGCATCAGGCAACTCATTCCCGTTTTCGTCAAAATACGCTATAGTGCTGGAATACTCTTCTTCAATCTTCCGGAATGTATATTTTTCGGTCTCACCGGTTTCTGTATATGTAATTTCAAGAACATCACCAAAATCAAAGCCGAGAGATCGATATTTATAAAAAGAGTTGCCGTGTTCATCTACGCACCACTCACCGTGCGTATTTTCATATATTGTCTTTTGACCGCTGACCGGGATGTATGAAACAGAACTGATAGGATTTGTCTCTATGGTTACGGGAACATCTGCGGAACATCCCATATAATTCACGGTAAACTTGTATCCCGTGCCGCCGATATACCAATGCTCCTCGCGCTGATTGTTGTAAATATAAATATCCTCACACTGTTTAATAGGCGCTTCATTCTCCGCAACAAAATACAGTTCATTCTCAATAAACTGAGCTACGAACACCTTGGGCTGACTGTCGCTATAATATACTGTGAGCTCATCGCCCTGATGGAAATTGCAATTATACCTGAAATATACATCTTGATCATTATGATCATCCCACTCGCCGTAGGCACACTCATAAAATGCGGTATATTCCGTTTTGTAGGATATTGAAGTCACCACACCCTGCGCAAACACCGAAAACGGAACAAGCGTAATAATTATGGATAATACAAGCAAAAATGACAACAACTTTTTCATAGAACGACCCCCCTCATTATAAAAACAGAATACCATAACTACCGAATATTGTAAAGCAAAGCAAATGTTGTGCAAAATTTACCACTATGATTTTACCTTTGCTATTGTCACACCGTTTTCACCCTCACCGTACACCCCTGAACGAAAGCTCTCGATACTCTTGTGCCGTCTGAGATGATCCTGTACGGATTTTCGCAAAACTCCCGTGCCCTTACCGTGAATAATGCGAATATCGGTAATACCCGCCAAAACGGCATTATCTATATATTTATCAAGTTCAATCAGCGCCTCGTCTGACGCCATACCCCTTATATCTATCTCACCGGGCACGCTACGGTCTGCACGCGAAGTAACTCCGGTAACCATGCGAGTCTTTTCAGGCTTGTCCTTTTTTGAGAGAATATGTTTTCGCAGGTCGTCAAAACCTACCCAAAGTCGCAGAGCGCCGGAAGAAACATACGCCCGTAAAGCGCTGTTATCAACCTTTAAAACCGTTGCGCTCTTACCTATTGAGTTCACAAGCACCTCATCGCCCGCTTTTGGCGCGGAATTAAGCTTTTCGCCGAAATCAGCGGATACTACCGGATCAGATTGCTCCTCCATTGCCTTGATTTTGCTATTAAACGCACTTCGCGCCTTATCAATATTGCTTGCAACATTCTGAGCGTTGATTTTCCTTTTTAAATCCTCAAGTTCATTTAATAATTCGTTTGATTTTGCGCGGGTACTTTCAAGTATCACACCCGCCTGCTCGCGGGCAGCATCAATTATTTTTTTCTTTTTTTGCTCGAATTCTTTTTCCTTTTCCGAAAGCAGCTTCTTCTCACCTAATATTTTTGCTTTGACGGCGGAAATTTCTTCCGCATCACGCTCAGCATCAAACCTCGCCTTTTGCAAACTTTTTACTACCCTTTCAAACCGCATATCATTTTCACTAAGTTGCGATTTTGCGGTATTTATGATTTCATCGGGTATTCCAAGTCTTGAAGAAATTGCAAACGCATTTGACCTTCCGGGAACACCGACAATCAGACGATATGTCGGCTTTAATGTGTTTACATCAAATTCACAGGAAGCGTTTTCCACGCCTTCGGTATCAATCGCATATGCCTTAAGCTCAGGAAAATGAGTTGTTACAGCTGCTTTAGCGCCAACAGATAACAGTTTAATAATAATAGCTTTTGCAAGCGCCGCGCCCTCAATGGGATCGGTACCGGCGCAAAGCTCGTCTAGTAAAACAAGTGTGTTATCATCAGCATTTTCGAGAATTGATACTATGTTGACCATATGTGACGAGAAAGTTGACAGCGACTGAGCTATGCTCTGCTCATCCCCAATATCGGAAAACACTTTTTTAAAAACAGAAATACAACTGCCGTCATCAGCCGGAATCATAAGTCCGCACATCGTCATAAGAGTAAACAGACCTATGGTTTTAATCGTAACTGTCTTGCCGCCTGTGTTAGGACCGGTAATTATCAGCGATTTATATTTCTTACCTAATGAAACAGTAACCGGTACAACTCTGTTTTTGGAAATCAAGGGATGGCGCGCTCTTTTTAAATAGATATATCCTTTGTCATTTATCTGAGGCAGTATCGACTCAGTTTTATATGCGTATTTTGCCTTAGCAAATATCAAGTCAAGGTGCACGAGCGCATCGTATGATGTGTTGATACTATCGGCAAACTCGCCGCACAATACCGAAAGCTCCGACAGTATTCTTGATATTTCATCAGCCTCTTTTGCCTCCAACACTCTAATTTCATTATTTGTTTCAAGCACGCTCATCGGTTCAATAAAGAGAGTAGATCCCGAAGCTGATGTGCCATGAACTATTCCTTTAATTTCGCCCTTATATTCTTGCTTTACAGGTACTACAAATCTGCCGTCCCGCTGTGTAATAACCGCCTCTTGCAGATACTTGGCAGTACCTGACCGCACAATTTTTTCAAGGGATTCACGAATTTTTGATGACTTTGATACAATTTTTCTTCTGATATCGTAAAGCGTATCCGATGCATTATCAGAAACCTCGTTAGGACCGCTGATTGCGGAAAAAATCTTGTCCTCAAGAAACTTGTTGGGATTTAACGAGTTAAAATAACAATTAAGAATATCTTGAGTGACCGCGTTATCACTACACCAGGTTTTAAGAGTTCTTATATTTCGCAATAATTCTGCAATATCCAAAAGCTCAGAACAAGAAAGCGACGCGCCTCGCATTGATTTTTTAAGAGGTTCGGAAACATTCTTAGCGCCCGAAAACGAAGGTGCTGAAAATCGCGCCAAAAGCTTGTATGCCATATCGGTTTCATCTAAAAGCCTTTTTACATTTTCGTATGCATTTTCAGGGCTTAATGACATAACTAAAGACTTACCGTCCTCAGTTACAGCCTCAGCCGCTACGACGGACAGCACTTTATCAAGTTCAAGAGTTTTAATTGAATGTTCAAACAAACAAATCATATTTATCCTACTTTACCGAATGATAAAAATCCAATGTCGAAAATCTGTGTTCAGTTTGAATAACAATATACTTCTCAGTTATTTTCTCAAGAGCCAATATATCTTTTTCGGGAATATCAAAGAAATATAAGTTTTTAATATCGGAATACACAATATGACGCATTGCATCAAGTATGGTTTTATTCAAAAATATTTCTTTACCCTTTTTGCAATTTCTACATAAAATTATACCGTTATCCGGCATAAAATACATATTTTCAGTATCATTGCTGCCACAAACCGCACACTCATTAATCGACGGAGCATAACCGGAAATTGCGCAAATACGAAGTTCGGTTATCGCCTTAATTAAAACCGGATTTTTCCTCTTATCAATCATAAAATACAGCGAATTAAGTATTACTCTCAAAAACTCATCGGCAGTATCATCCTGAGGACCTAAATATGTACATAACTCACAAAAATACTGCGCTACGGAAAGAACAACGACATCGCTTCCCGCACCGAAAAAGATCTTGTTTGCGGCGGCCTCAATGATTTTATATGTATCTCTCTTTTTATCAATAATAAAATTTGAATAAGAAAGAAGTGATGTCGCCCCGCCGCGCTTACTCTTTACACTTTTTGCACCTACGGCAAAAGCCCTTATTATTCCGAAATCCTTAGTAAACAATGTTAGCAGGCGGTCATTATCCCCTATGCTGCTCTGGCCTATCACCAACGCGTCCGTCGTAAAACGAATAATTTTTCACCCCATTTTCTTCCTGTGTTTTTAAGCTTGAGTATTTTATATAATCTTCCGGTTTGCCGGAAAGTACAAATTTAAGCCAGTATTTTTCCTTTTCCATAAAAACACCTCTTCCCTAAGAATAATTGTTTGCAAAAAAGAGGTGTGATATATCAGGAAATTTAAGACAGGTTATCAAGTCCTAACGATTTGATAATTGCCGCGCGATTACGCCAATCTTCCTTAACTTTTACCCAAAGCTTAAGTGAAATCTTTGTGCCGAAAAATTTTTCCAGGTCATACCGCGCAAGCATACCCGCGCGCTTTAACATCGTACCACCCTTGCCGATGATTATACCCTTATGAGAATCGCGCTCACAATAAATTACTGCTTCAATATTTACAACAGGATCGCCGATTTTATTATCGCTTTCGAAAAACCTCTCCACATCAACGGCAATCCCGTGAGGCACTTCTTTGCTCAAGAGCATAAGCAGTTTTTCTCTTATTATCTCGCATACAAAAGCCTTATCAGGCTGATCGGTGTAATCATCATCCGAAAAATAATGGGGTGAAATTTTCAAAAACTGTGCAATTTCCGTTTTTAATATACCCACTCCGTCACCCGTCTTTGCAGAAAGCGGTACAACTGCATTGAAAGAGTATTTATTTGTGTAAGCTTCTATAATATGGAGTAACTGTTTTTTCTCTTTAAGCAGATCAATCTTGTTTATAACCAATACGCACGGAATTTTTCTTGAAAAAATATTTTTAAGCAACTCCTCTTCTGCTTTTGGCAGACTTTCAAAATCAAATTTGAATTCCGGTACCGCGTCAACGACTAAAACCACCGCGTCAACATCTGCAATACCGCTATATACCGCCTTGTTCATTCTATCGTCAAGTAAATTCTTCGGCTTATGAAAACCGGGTGTATCAATAAATACATATTGATTCTCACCTTCATTGAGCACTCCCATAATTCGAGTACGGGTAGTTTGAGGCTTGTCTGATACAATTGCTACCTTTGTACCAATAATACTATTAAGCAGTGATGATTTTCCGACATTTGCTCTGCCGAGCAGAGCAATAAACGCAGATTTTTTTGACATATCAATTACCTTTCCAGTTTTAAAGCCGACATCACACATTCTTCATGTTCGCGCATAACCTTTTTTTCTTTTTCCGAATTAACATGATCATATCCCAACAAATGCAGTATTGAATGAACCGTAAGATATGCAATTTCTCGATCCGTACTGTGACCATACTCATTGGCTTGCGCTGTCGCGTGTTCAATGGATATAACAATATCACCCAACATATAAGCGCCTGTATCTATGTTCTTGTCGTAAATTCCGTTTTCACCAAGCGGAAACGATAAAACATCAGTAGACGCATCAATACCGCGACAATCAGCATTGATCTGTTTTATTTGTTCATCGTCAACTATTGACACATCAACCTCAGCAGGCTCGGTAAATTTTTCACTTTTAAGCGCAGCGGAACAGGCACGCCTTATCAATCGACGATTTTCTGGTGAAATACTGATTTTATTCTGTTTATCGTATATTTTTACCTTTACGGACATTTTCCCCTCCGTGCTTTTCATATGCCTTAATTATTTCCTGTACAAGTCTATGACGCACAACATCCTTTTCCGAAAGCGTAATAACCGCTATATCATCAATTCCCTTCAGGATTTTCATTGCGGTTTTAAGTCCCGAGCGTTTACCGTCAATCAAGTCTATTTGAGTAATATCTCCAGTGACAACCGCTTTGGAATTGAAACCCAATCTGGTTAAAAACATCTTCATTTGCTCATTTGTAGTATTCTGTGCCTCGTCGAGAATAATAAAGCTGTCATCAAGCGTTCTGCCGCGCATATAAGCAAGCGGCGCAACTTCAATATCACCGCGCTCCTGACACCTCTGAAAGCTCTCGGCACCAAGCATATCAAACAAAGCGTCATATAGAGGTCTTAAATAAGGGTCTATTTTCTGCTGAAGATCGCCGGGCAAAAAGCCTAATCGCTCACCGGCTTCTACTGCAGGCCGCGTAAGAATTATTCTGTTAACCTGCTTTGCCTTAAACGCTTTGACCGCCTGCGCCACAGCAAGATAAGTCTTACCTGTTCCCGCCGGACCGATACCGAGTGTAATAATATTATTTTCAATTGAGTCAACATATTCTTTTTGACCAATTGTTTTCGGCTTGATCGGTTTACCCTTCAGCGTAACGCATATGCAATCAGAGTCCAATACCGAAAATACTTTATCATCTTCGCCGTCCTCAACGGCGTTAATTACAAAATCAACCCGAATAGGGGTAATACTTTCACCCTTTTCAGCCATTTTAATAAGACAGTTTATAACGCTTTCGGCTTTATCAACCGCCGCTGCGTCGCCGCATATTCGCACATTGTTGGAATGCGATGTAATATTTACACCGTATTCCTTTTCTATAACTTTTATGTTTTCATCAAAATTCCCGAACAAATTTACCAGTCGTTCAACACGACCTACATCTATCAAATGCTCCAACTAAACAACTCCCGTTTTTAAACAATTATACTTTACTTAAGCCCCTTTGTCAATTTATTGACTTAATAATATTTCACACTCATCGGCAATATCTATATCACACAGATACCGATGCGAAATAGTTACGCCTTCGTCATCGGTATAATACTCGGTACCAATCGGAATATATCCCTGTATATCCTTGCTTTCCAAAAATGCCTTAAGTTTTGAAGAAAGCTGGTTTTTGATTGTTTCCTCGCTCGTAAAGGTATTTATTTTATAAAAATATGAGAGTCTCTTTTTATACAATGTAACCGGTATTTTTTTCCCTAAAAATGACAAGCAGTAAATATCATAATCGGCAATTGCATTTTTTTCGTTTTTCGGTAAAAACAGCGGTATTTTTGCTCCCAGGATTTCTAAAACATCGTTATTCGAACTTTTACCTGTTTTTTGTTTGATGCTCTGCGCGAACAGTTCTTTTTTATGGTAACTTTTCTCAACCTGAGCGACAACAACGGCATTACTCTCCACAAACGAGACAGTCAACATATTTTCAATTATTCCGGACACCAATAAATCGCCTCTATGTACATTTTGCCCGACTTTTACTTTAACATCACCTGAAACCGCTTCTATTTTTTTGATTATTCCGTCGCAACCGGCAATAAGATTAGTGGGTACGCTATGGTCTGTTTCGGGTTTTTTCTCTATCTCTGTAACATTTACATTTAAAACACAACCCTCGATATTCAAAGATGCCCAAGCTAAATCATTTCGTTTAATAAGCAAGCGTTGTGCGCTTCGCTTTGCGTCAATTTTTGAAGATTTAATATTTTCACTAATGCCTATGCTGTTAAGAGTTTTGACTATTTCAGATGTTTTTACGGTATGATTTCCTTCAACATTTATTACCCAAATGAATGTTGAAAGAAACTTTAGTAAAACAAAAAATATTATGACACCGGATAAAAAACCAGTACGGCAACTGTATTTTTTCCAAAAAAAAGGAAATCCGTATTTTTGTATTATTCTAACCTTAACATCAGTATTTTTTCGCAACTTTCTGAGTTTTTTAAAATCCTTTGCAAACATTCTTGCACTTATGCTTCCATTTGCATATCTGAGTCGCCATACCGAAATGTTTTCACTTGCAAGCAAATTTAAAACTTTTTCAGAATATACTCCGTCAAATCGAACTGACAAACATCCTTTTATGTAACGCAAAAGTATCAAAATCATATCATCACCGCATATTTAATTCAACAGAATGTATTTTCCCCTTGACGGTTATAATCGGACCGTCAAATATCGGTATATCCAATGAAACTCCCATAACAGTTATTTCACCGCGCGGCACCTTAACTCGTACATAAACATCATTGTACTCAATAATTCCAAGACAACCATCCAAAGAAAACTCCCTGTTTGATATAATTTCAATTCGAGGCGCCGAAAGATTACGCCCGGTATCTGTTACGCCGTTAAAACGAAAAATATTCAACTTTTTCTTCTGACTGTTTGTCTTAAATTTGAATTTTGCCACAAGTCCACCGTCCCGGTATGAGTTATATTTAAGATTATGTTATTAACATCATAATAATTCTGATTTCATATTATTTTTACGAGGTGTTCTTATGAAGTTAAACAACGGTTGTAAAGAATATACCACGGTGTTTTTGGCAATATTCTTCTCAGTATTGTTAATAACAGTGCCTGATGTATGCGTTTCGGGTGCCAAAAGAGGTCTTATAATCTGCGCAGGCACACTTATTCCCGCTCTTTTTCCTTTTGCGGTTCCTGTTTTGTTCTTTTTGAATACGAAAGTATTTAAAAGTATCAATATGAAATATTTTGCAGTGTTCGTGCTTTCCACGGTAGGTGGTTATCCGATTGGCGGAAAGCTTATTTATCAGCTTTATTCCAATAATGAAATTGATAAATCTTCTGCTAAAAAAATTATTCCTTTCTTTATAAATGCCGGTCCGAGTTTTATTGTGTTAGCTGTAGGAAAAATAATGCTTAATAGTATTGTGTTGGGATATATATTACTTTTCTCACATATAGCCGGGTCAATTATTGCTTCACTTGTCTTTATCCCGCATTACATTTTTAAAAAGACCGTCAATAATACATTTGATAATTGTTTATCTGTAACTGAAAATTTTGTTTCAAGTATTCATAATGTGGCGGAGGCGTGTATTTCAATATCTTCTTTTGTGATTTTCTTTTCTGTTGTTAACGAATACATTTTGTATTTTTCAAGTCGGATTGGTTTGTTGTCATTCCTGACATATATAACCGAAGTTACTTCGGCAGTAAGAAGAACTGAAAATATTTATATTATTTCTTTTCTGTTGGGCTTTGCCGGCATATCCATCTGGATGCAAATACTTTCGCTGAGCCGTGAAATAAAACCAAGTCTGCCGTGGCTTATCATAGTAAGAATAATTCACGGTTTTATAAGCGCCGCAATTACAATAGTTATTACAAAGGTCACAAATATAAACATATCTGCTTTAAGTAATAACATAGAGACTCTTGTAAAGCCGATGTATACAAATTTAACATTAAGACTTTCACTGCTTTTTATGGCGGTAGTAATGCTTACAAGCATAGTCTCGAAAAAACATAGTGGAAAAATCTTAGAAGATATGTTATAATACTATGGATGAGGTGATTGTGTGTCCTTTAAGCTTTTAAACGACGATATTATAAAATCCTGCGCTTGGTGTTTATATGGCAAAAAATCTGAATATACCAATGATATTTTTTGCAAAAAGCGTGGCATAACCACTAAGGACTATTATTGTCGGAAGTATAAGTATGATCCACTAAAGCGAACACCTGATAAGAAAATAATTTCTGATAAATATTATGGAGATGATTTTTCGTTATAGCAGATATTTGAAGCTTTAAAAAGAGGAGTGCTTATGGAAAACATTAAAATGATTGCAAAAAATAAAAAAGCGTTTCATGAGTATTTTGTCCTTGATAGTTATGAGGCCGGTATATCTCTCTCAGGCACTGAGGTTAAATCTCTGCGCGAAGGAGGTGTTAACCTCAAAGACGCTTGGTGCAATATTGAAAAAGGCGAGCTTATTATTAAGCAAATGCATATAAGTCCATATGAGCACGGCAATATTTTCAATAAATTGCCTACGCGTGACCGCAAACTGCTTATGCACAAGCAGGAGATAATGCGACTTTTAGGTACAATTAAACAACAAGGGCTAACCCTTATACCCTTGTCAATATATTTTAAAGGCTCACTTGTAAAGGTGCAGGTTGGACTTTGTCGCGGCAAACATCTTCACGATAAACGCGCAGTTGCCGCCAAAAAGGATGCTGACCGCGCAATTATGAGAGCTGTGAAAGAGCAACAAAGATAAATTGGGGGGCGTAAAGGTTTCGACAGGGACTTTGAACCGCCGGAAGCGAGCAGAGGTGCAGAACCGCTTTAAAATCTGCAATTAAAAATTAAGTAACACTAATAAAGTTGCTCTTGCGGCTTAATTAAGCCGCCGTCCGAATAGGAAATACCGCGGTCCAATTCGGGTGTCGAACAGCGGTAAATGTGAACGGCAAAGCGCCTTGTATGCCGTCATAAATTAAAGGCTACCGGAGATTTCGCTTTGATATTTGAGCAACTCTTCCGGGAATTCGAACAAATATCTGCGCTCGGAGATGCCTGCGTGGATTGGTTTTTGGACGGGAGTTCGACTCTCCCCGCCTCCACCAATAAAGGAAAACCTTTAAATAGGGTTTTCCTTTATTTTATGCGGTTTTATTGCTTTTTTCACTATGAGGATATTTTTATTCCGCGAATATATCACCACATATTAGAATTGCTACCGCAAATCAAAGAAATGTCAGCTGAAGTAAAAACCATAAAAACAAAACTGACACCGCTTGAAAAGCAATGTCAGCTCGCTGCTTAAAATTAAATATAACCTGCCATAGAGGCTTTTTGTACTGTCTGCACAAAATTATTTTATCATATTAAAAGCCTTAAGCCATTCTCTTTTAATTAGTTCGTGCCCCATAGCTGTAGGATGCACACCGTCTACAAGCCAATAACTTGCATCATTCAGTTTGCAAGCTTCATTAAATCTTTCTTGCAGTTCCACAAACGGAAGATTGTGCTTTTTTGCAACCCGACGGGCGGCTTTTGCCGTCTCTGAGACTCCGCTGCTGAATTCATTAAAACGATAAGGTTGATCTTCCCTGTTATCAGTATCTGAGCCTCTTAAAATAAATGGTTCCATAATCATTATTTTAATGCCCGGTAATTCAGACATTATTTCGTCAATAAAAGTATTATATACTTTCTCATAGCGAGACAACCCTGTGCCGTTATTCCAATCCATGCCGTGCCATATATCATTTACACCAATTAAAACGCTCATATAATCCGGTTCTAAATTCAAAACATCTCTTACTATCCTCGCGTACATATCCAAAACTCTGTCACCGCTTACACCGCGATTAAAGAAAACATACTCGCCGGGATTATCAAAGCCAAGTTGTGATTTTACAAGCGTTGGATAACCGCATCCTGAAAAATTGTCATTTTCGCGGTTTCTGCCGGCATCGGTAATAGAATCACCTTGAAACAAAATTTTTTGCAAAACAATTCCTCATTTCATAGAATTTGAAAAGAAAGTATGAAAGACTGACCTCTTATTTGTATATTTAATCAATAATTCTCTTTTCGAATCTCAAAATAGGCTCTCGGATGGTCGCATACCGGACAAACCTCAGGCGCCTCGGTACCTACTATTATATGACCGCAGTTACGGCACTCCCAAACTTTAACCTCGCTTTTTTTGAAAACCTCTTGCGCTTGTACATTTTTAAGAAGTGCGCGGTAGCGTTCCTCGTGGTGCTTTTCTATCTGACCTACGGCACGAAATTTTTCAGCAAGCTCACTAAAGCCTTCGTCTTCAGCGGTTTTTGCAAATTCCTCATACATATCGGTCCACTCATAGTTTTCCCCGTTCGCCGCGGCGGCAAGATTTTCTGCCGTGTCGCCAATACCGTTTAACTCTTTAAACCACATTTTAGCGTGTTCTTTTTCATTGTCGGCTGTTAAAAGGAAAAGAGCCGCTATCTGCTCAAAGCCCTCTTTTTTTGCCTTAGAAGCGAAATATGTATATTTATTCCTCGCCTGTGATTCACCGGCAAACGCTGCTTCTAAATTCTTTTCAGTTTTTGTACCCTTGTATTTATTCATAAAATCGACCTCCTATGTTTTTCCTTAAAGAATATAACACAATGTGCAGTTTTTTTCAAGAGAATTATTCATAAGTCATTAGCAAATCAGCCTGCACCGTTTTCCGCGGCGCAGGCTGAAAAATCTTATTAAGACAAGTTATTTTTTCTTATAAATTGTATCGTTACCGAAACTGTCTTTAATGTTAAGTTCATCACCATTGATAGCAAACTCGGTTTCAAACGGTGCCGTGTTTCCGTCATATAGAATGGAAATTTTATTGTCCTTGATCTCATAGGTGAATTTTGCACCATTATAACTACCTTTTCCGCCATCCTCAAAAACATAAACATAACTACCCTGCTCCCAAGTACCGATTACGGCTTTTGCAGGATCTGCATCAGCTTTTTCACCGGATTTGCCACAAGCCGCAAAAGCAAGGCAGGCAATAACCAAAACCAATAAAACAGTTATAATCTTTTTCATAACAACGAACTCCTATCATTAATATTCGGGGATCACCCATAGGTAATATACTGCTTTTCCCCAAAAAAGTCAAGTTCTGATAATTACTCTTCTGTTATCTTAGCGGTTGCGTTATTAAAAAGCTCCAAAACCTCATTCGAGGGTTTTTTATCGATCAGCGATACAATTATGCAAGCTGTGAGGCCCGCTGCGAAGCCGGGAAGCAGTTCATAAACTCCGGTAGAACCTGTTAGCCAAATAAGCCAGCACACATCAACAACAGCGCCTATCGCAATACCCGCAACAGCACCCTTGTATGTCAGGCGTTTCCAGAAAAGCGACAGAATAACCGCCGGTCCGAAAGACGCACCAAAACCGCCCCACGCATTACCTACCATATCCATAATTGCCTGCGCGCCCTTACCCTTTGCGCTCGCAATGAAGTAAGCGACAACCGCAACAACGATAATTGTAAGACGACCTATCCAAACAATCTCATTATCGGAAGCTTTCTTTCGGAAAATCGGTTTATAAATATCACTTGTAAAAGAAGACGATGCAACCAACAGTTGACTATCCGCCGTACTCATTGAAGCGGCTATGATAGCGGCAAGCAATAGGCCTGCAATAAACCCGGGAAACAGTTTTCTTGCAAGCTCAATAAACACCATCTTCTGAGCGCCGACAGTGAGTAATTCCTCACCGATATATACTCTGCCGAGAACCGCAATAATAATTGCCGCAAACAACGCAATAGTTACCCAGACAATCGCGACCGTTGCACTCTTTTTAATCATAGTAGATTTCTTTATTGACATAAATCTTACAAGGATATGCGGCATACCAAAGTAACCGAGCCCCCATGTGAGACCGGAAACTATATCCTGCCAAGAAGCGCCAAAAAGGTTTTCACCGAAAACGCAATCAACCGTTTTGCCGTTTTCAACATAAGAATAGGCAATACCAAGCTTTGAAAAATCAATATTCTTTGTAATTAAAAGAACTATGGGCACCGCCAACAGTGCAACAAGCATTAACAAGCCCTGAAAAAAATCAGTCCAACAAACAGCTTTAAAGCCGCCTAAAAATGTATAAAGAACAATTATTGCGGCAAAAATCAAAAGCGCTGTTGAGTCACTGAGTTTCGGGAAAACTGATGTGAATACCGATGTACCAGCGACAAAACTTGATGCAACATAAACTGTAAAGCATACAAGAAATATTGCTGCGCTGATTATCTGCAAAACTTTGCCGCCGGTCACAAAACGGTTAGCAAGATACTGAGGCAGCGTAATCGAATCATCAGCTGCCGCAGAGAAACGCCTTAGCCGTTTTGCAATAAATATCCAGTTAGCCGCGGTACCGAGTGCGAGACCTATTCCTATCCAAGCCTGACCAAGTCCGAAAGCTAATATACTGCCGGGCAAGCCCATTAAAAGCCACGCGCTCATATCAGAAGCCTGAGCACTGAGCGCAGTTACCCACGGTCCCATACTTCTGCCGCCTAAAAAGTATTCTTCTTCATTGTTGTTTTTTCTACCCTTAATATAGAAGAACACTCCAATAGCCAAAACCACTACAAAATAAAAAATAAAAGCTGTTACTTCCAAAATGACACCCCTTTTAAACTGTATTTAGACTATGCGAATGCGTATAACGCCATCGATTTCTTCAATTTTCGTAAGAATTGCATACTCATCTATGTGACTAACATCAAGAATGGTATATGCATAGTCGCCGCGCGATTTATTGAGCATATTTTCAATGTTCACATTGTTCCGAGCAACTATACTTGTAATTGCAGTAAGCATATTAGGAATATTTTTATGAATAACGCAAATCCGCTTTTCACTGCTTCTCGGCATACTGATTTCAGGAAGATTTACGGAATTTGTTATATTACCGTTTTCTATATAATCAATCAGTTCTTTTGCCGCCATTGCCGCACAGTTATCCTCGGATTCCGGCGTAGATGCTCCGAGGTGCGGTATTGCTATTACTCCGTCAACTCCTAAGACATCATCGGTTGGAAAATCGGTCACATAGGCCGCCACCTTACCGTCTTCAAGAGCCGCTTTAATATCATCGGAATTCACAAGACCAGCACGCGCGAAATTGAGAATTCGTACTCCGTCCTTCATAATACTCAAAGAATCTCTGTTTATCATGTTCTTTGTGGAGTCAACAAGCGGTACATGAATGGTAATATAGTCGCACATTTTGTATATTTCGTTTATATCGTATATGTGAACTGCGTTGTGAGTAAGATTCCAAGCCGAATTTACCGACAAATAAGGATCGTATCCGAAAACCTTCATCCCAAGGTGATTAGCCGCATTTGCAACTAAAACGCCGATAGCACCAAGACCGATAACACCTAATGTCTTTCCTTTCAGCTCAGGACCTGCAAAAGCACTCTTGCCTTTTTCAACCAGCTTGCCAACCTCGTCTCCCTTGCCTTTAAGCGTTTTTGCCCACTCAATGGCAGGAATAACCCGACGGGAGGAAATAAGCATACCTGCAATAACAAGTTCCTTAACGGCGTTTGCATTAGCGCCGGGAGTATTAAACACTACTATTCCTTGCTCACTGCAACGGTCAATCGGTATATTGTTGGTTCCCGCACCCGCACGCGCTATTGCCTTTAAAGTGTTAGGAAACACTACATCATGAAGCGCCGCGGAGCGAACAATAGCACCGTCTGCATTTTCAACTTCATCACCGATTGTGTATTTATCATCAAATATTGAAAGACCTGTCTTAGAAATCTTATTGTATGTTTTAATCTTGTACATTACGCATTTTCCTCTTCAAATTTTTTCATAAATTCTACCAACTTTTCAACGCCCTCGATTGGCATCGCGTTATAAATTGAAGCACGCATACCGCCGACGCTTCTGTGACCTTTTATGTTAACGAAACCGTTTGCCTTAGCTTCAGCTACAAATCTAGTGTCAAGCTCATCATTTCCGGTTACAAACGGAACATTCATCAGTGAACGGTCCTCCGGCACAACCGTACCCTTAAACAACTTACTGGAATCTAAGAAATCATAAAGAACTTTAGCCTTTTTCTCGTTATATTTCTTCATTTCCTCAAGCCCGCCCATCTTCTTTATCCATTTAAACACAAGACCGGCGATATAAATCGAATAGCAAGGCGGTGTATTAAACATAGAGGCGTTTTCCGAATGAGTTTTATAATTAAGCATTGTTGGCGTAAAGTCCATAGCGTTTCCTATGAGATCCTTACGAATTATAACTATGGTCACACCTGCCGGCGCAACATTTTTCTGAGCACCGCCGTAAAGAACCGCAAACTTGTTAACATCAATGGGCTCGGAAAGAATACAACTTGAAATATCCGCAACTAACGGAATACCGCCGACATCAGGCAGCTCATGATACTTCGTACCGTAAATCGTATTATTCAAACAAATGTGAACATAATCAGCGTCCTCATCAAAATCAGACGCAGTGGTCTTAGGTATATATGAGAATGTCTTATCCGCGCTTGAAGCAACAGCGCGAGCGTCACCATAGCGGGAAGCCTCTTTATAGGCTTTATTAGCCCACTGACCGGTTATTATATAATCCGCCTTGTGATTTTTATTCATAAGATTAAGTGGAATCATAGCAAACTGTGTTGAAGCACCGCCCTGCAAAAACAGAACCTCATAATTATCTGGGATTTTCATTATATCTCTCAAATCAGCCTCAGCCTGTTTTATAATCGCATCATACTCTTTCGAACGATGTGACATTTCCATAACCGATTGACCGGTTGTACCGTATTCAAGCATTTCATCCGCCGCAGTTTTCAAAACTTCCTCAGGCAACATAGAAGGACCCGCACTGAAATTATAAACTCTTGACATAAATATTACCTCCAAAATTTCATACTTTAGTATTATATTCACAGGATAATCAAATGTCAACACTATCGTTAAATATATAACAATGTTTTAAATCGCCAATGCCGTTATAACAAACACTTTGTTATTTTTTTATCAAACAACTCCGCAACTTCCCTTTTAAATAGAATTGTTTTATATATTTTATCATATCTCCTGTCAATCAATTTGATTCTTCATTCAAAATTTACCTATAATATTTTCAACGAATTTTCATAGACTAAATTTGCAAACGCCGATAATGCTAATATAGTAAGGAGTGAAAAGAAATGGCTAAAAATGCAGCAGCGAAGGATGCTCTTAATCGTTTTAAGATGGAGGCTGCCAATGAAGTTGGCGTAAACCTTAAGCAGGGCTACAACGGCGATCTTACCTCTAAGCAGGCTGGTTCTATCGGCGGTCAGATGGTTAAAAAGATGATCGAGTCTTACGAAAACAGTATGAAATAAGATTAGTTGATCTAATCCTACTAAAGCGCCGAAAAACATAGTGATTTTCGGCGCTTTCCTTTAATTTGGAGGTGAAAGTATGTTTGATAAGATTTGTTTGGTACTTGCAATCATAGGATGTCTTAACTGGGGTCTCGTTGGTCTTTTCAGCTTTGACCTCGTAGCATGGCTTTTCGGCGGCAGCGGCGAAATACTCAGCAGAATAGTATATACTGTAATTGCTCTCGCCGGTATCTGGTGCGTATCGCTGCTCTTCAGACCGGATCACGAGCATGTTGCTTTAACCGATTAAGATGTGCAAAATAGCACCCGCATAGCTTAAAGCAGAATTGAACCCTTGGGCTGTCTAAAAGTGTTTGTCGCTTTTGGTTGCCCCAAGGGTTTTCAAAATATAACTATTTTTTCAGAAAAACATTTATTACTCTTGACAAAAAGAATATTAAGGGTTAGAATATTGTATATGTTCGGGGGCGTAGCTCAGCTGGGAGAGCGTACGGTTCGCATCCGTAAGGTCGAGAGTTCGATCCTCTTCGTCTCCACCAGCAAAAAGCACTGCGTGAGCAGTGCTTTTTACAGTGATATCCGTTCCCGGCGGAACGGGTGATACACCTTAGGTATGATATCGCACTTCGTGCGATGATATACGCCTGCGGCGTATTTTGGATATGTTAAAATGATTATATACGGGGGCGTAGCTCAGCCGGTTAGAGCGCATGCTTGACATGCATGAGGTCATTGGTTCGAACCCAACCGTCCCCACCAAAAAAATAAGTAATTTGTCCTCTGACAAATTACTTATTTTTTTCAACTGAATCCGTCCTTGCGGACGGGTGAAATCCACCTTCAGTGGGTAAAATCGTTTCATGGTGAAATCCTCGCTTTGCTCGGATTGAGGACGGATTTAATTTCACCGAATGGGATAAACCGTAGCAATTCAACGCATATGATCATGCGGGCGAAAGGTATTCGCCCGCTGAATTAAAGAATTTTAGCAAAGTGTTCAAGAAGCACTTTTAAGACGGAGTCTGAGTCTGTCACTTATCATTGCAATAAATTCACTGTTTGTCGGCTTGCCGCGGTCGTTCTGAACTGTATATCCGAAATATGAGTTAAGAACATCTAAATCTCCCCTGTCCCAAGCGACCTCAATCGCATGGCGAATGGCGCGTTCTACGCGCGATGATGTGGTGTTGTACTTCTTAGCAATTGCGGGATACAAAAGCTTAGTGACAGAATTTATTATGTCATTATTTTTTACCGACATTATTATTGCCTCACGCAGATAATGATATCCCTTTATATGCGCGGGAACACCAATTTGGTGGATTATCTCGGTCACCATGAGCTCAAGTCCGGAATCGGTAAGTACATTATCCTTGACCACCACCGGCGATATTTCGTTTTTCCAGCCGGAAAGCTTGATTATACGCTGTGCCATAGTGTTAACATCAAATGGCTTGAGAAAGTAGTATGAAGCTCCGCCGTCCAGCATTTCTTTTTCAAGCCTGCCGTTATCAAAGCTGGACATTGCCATTACAAGCGGTCTGTCCTTTACATCCATTTTATTGATTTCCGAAAGCACGCCTAAAATATCGGTGTTGGGCATAAACACATCCGCCAAAATAACATCCGGCTTATTGAGCTTTATCGCTTCAATCACCTTAAGACCATCCTTTTTGCAGAGAGTTACATCAATACCATAACTTTTAAGCGTTCTCTCGCAGCTTTGACCTAAATCCGCAGAATCATCTGCAACAATTACTTTTAATTTCTTTTCCATTTTTTTACCTCCAAATATTTTTTGTATCCATATATTACCATACCGTTCACCAAATTTCAATAGTAAAATCTATATTTTTTGGATATTTTTTCGCCAGAATCGCAAAATAAATTACATTTATTGACAAATATTTTAAATTTTGGTTATAATTTTAAATGCTTAAACCGTAAAGCTGTAAAATAAAATGTTTGAAATAGCGAAAATATGTAGTATAATAAAGAAAAACGAATTGGGAGGCAAAAAAATGAAAAAGTTTTTTGAAGAGTTTAAAAAATTTGCTCTTAAAGGTAATGTAATGGATATGGCGATAGGCGTTATCATCGGCAGTGCGTTCGGCGCAATCGTTACTGCGCTAACAACAAGCTTTATAAATCCGCTTATCAATAGCATCGGAGGCGCAAAAATCGGCGGTGCAATAAAACTTCCTTGGGTTGACTATTCGGGGCTTGATGCTGAAGCGGTGGCAAAACTTTCAATTACATACGGCGATTTTATAACAGCTGTAATCAACTTCCTTATAATTGCACTTGTGCTTTTTGTTATGATTAAGGCTGTGAATAAGCTTGTGAGCATCGGTAAAAAAACTGAAGAAGAGGAAGAAGCTGCAACCACCAAGACCTGCCCTTACTGTAAGAGCGAAATTGCAATAGACGCTACGCGTTGTCCTCACTGCACTTCTGAAATCGAAGATACAGAAACAGAAGAATAAAAAATTGAGCCGCTCTTTTGAGCGGCTTTTTAATGCAAAAATCTATTTATTCAGCAAATATATTCCTATATTCAGATACCCGGCAATCGTAATCCATATGAGATATGGTATTTGAAGTAGCGCCGCCGGTTTGTTAATTTTATAAAACATGATGATCATTAATAACACGGCAATCCAAAGAATCATCAAGATAATAAACGCCAGTAAAAACTGTCTTGACGAAAAGAATACCGGTGACCATATAAAGTTCAGAAACAACTGAAAGCCAAAAAGTGTATATGCCATTGTTTTATTGACATATCGGTCCTGATTATTCCAAATAAGGTATAGCGAAATTCCCATAAGAATATAGAGTACAGTCCAGACTATGGGAAATACAACGCCCGGAGGCGAAAAAGGCGGGCGCTCTAAAGTTTTATAAACATTCATATCCCCTCTGGTGATAAACGCAGAAAGCCCACCTACCGCAAGCGGTATAAGCAAACTAATAATCAGCCGTTTAAGATTAAATCTAACTATCATAATAACCCTCCTTCGGCTATTTTATGCCAAAAAAGCAGTTTTAATTCATTAAAATTGCTTATATATATTTACTGCTTTTACTGCGATTTAAACCGAGAATACCACCTATTGCAGACGCTAAAACAATTATTATAAAGTGGAAAAGCGTATTTATACTAAGACCGTTTTTTGTAACAATAAGCGAAATGACCGTTACCGCCGCAAAGGATATTATGCCAACTAACGTTCCTATGAGATAACCGTTTTTTTCACATCTGCGGGATATAAAATATGCCGCGGCAAAGCTACCGAGAGACAGACTGACGGTTGAAAAAGGAATACTGTATCCGCGGTCTAACCCGACAAGCAGAATAATTGCCGCAAATATACACATAAAAAAGAGTGTTACCGCTACACCTATTAAAGCACCAATCAAAAACAAAACAACTTTCGATGAGTTCAACTTTGAAGCATTATTGAACATAAAAACCCCTCCGATAGAAATTACGCTACCGGAGGGGAAAATATTACTTATTAATATGTTATTTTTTGGGTACATCATCATGAACGGTAAGATTCTGCTGAAGCGCCCAACGGGCAACCGTTAGCTTGCTATGGTCGCTTTTAGACTCAATAACCATACTGTCCTCTTTAAGTGAAATAACCCTGCCGTATATGCCGCCTATGGTTACCACTTCATCGCCCACCTGTAAATTTTCGCGCATCTGCTTTTCTTCCTTCTGCTTTTTGCGTTGAGGACGAATCATAAGAAAATACATAGCAACAAGCATAACGGCTATCCAACCGACCATAACGATAATAGAACCGCCGCCGGTCTGTGACTGGCTCGTTTTAGCTGTAAGTGTTAAAAAACTGATATTCATCTTTTTACCTCCAAAATACTATAAGGTGATTATACAATACTGCATAAACAAATGCAAGAAAAATTATATTCTTTTTCCGAGTATTTGTTCCTGATCCCTTTTAAACTGATAAAAGCAATCTTCATCAAGTGCTTTTCTTATAGCCGCCATTAGATTATTGTAAAACCAAAGATTGTGAAGCACCAAAAGCCTGGCTCCTAACATTTCCCCTGCTTTAAGCAAATGTCTTATATATGCGCGGGAGTATCTTTGACACGCAGGACAGCCACACCGGTCATCAATCGGCGCCATATCCGTATCATACTTGTTATTGTTTATATTCATAATGCCTCGGGAGGTGAACAAATGCCCGTGGCGCGCGTTACGGCTTGGCATTACGCAATCAAACAAATCCACACCGCGATCGACAGCATTAAGTATATTGACCGGAGTGCCCACACCCATAAGATATCTGATTTTATCATTTGGCATAAACGGTTCAACATGCTCAATAACATCATACATAACTTCTGTAGGCTCACCGACGGCAAGGCCTCCTATGGCATATCCGTCAAGGTCTAAATCAGCTATCTGTTTCATATGCTCAATTCTCAAATCGTTATATGTACAGCCTTGATTTATGCCGAAAAGCATTTGCTCCCTATTTACGGTTGTTTCAAGCAAATTAAGTTCAGTCATCTTAGCTTTACAGCGTTCAAGCCACCTTGTAGTTCTCATACAAGACTCCCTTGCATACGAATACTCCGCCGGATTTTCCACGCACTCATCAAAAGCCATAGCAATAGTGGAACCTAAATTAGACTGTATCGTCATACTCTCCTCAGGACCCATAAATATACGCTTACCGTCAATGTGACTTGCAAATATTACGCCTTCTTCTGTGATGTTACGAAGCGAAGCCAGTGAAAACACCTGAAAACCTCCGCTATCGGTGAGAATAGGACCATCCCAAGTAGTAAACTTATGAAGTCCGCCACATTCTTTAACCTTTTCATCTCCCGGACGAATATGCAGATGATATGTATTTGAAAGCATTATTTGACATCCAACATCTTTAAGATCTTTTGCCGATACTCCGCCCTTAATAGCTCCTGCCGTGGCTACATTCATAAATGCCGGAGTTTGCACAAGACCTCTGTTAGTATAGAATTCACCCCTGCGCGCATTATTTTCTGTTTTAATCAATTTAAACATACTATTTATTCTCCATATATAAACATCGCGTCTCCGAAGCTGAAAAACCTATATTTTTGTTCTACGGCAATTTTATATGCGTTCATTGTATTTTCATACCCGGCAAAGGCTGAAACCAGCATTATCAAAGTGCTTTCCGGCAAATGAAAATTGGTAATCAGCGCATCCGTACATTTGAACTGATATCCCGGGTATATAAAAATGCCGGTATCATCGGAGCATTCGCAAATTCTACCGTGTTTATGCATCACGCTTTCAACCGTGCGGCAGCTTGTAGTACCCACACATATTACCCTGCCGCCGTTTGTTTTAGTATCATTTATAATCCCTGCCGCCTCTTTGCTCACAGAATAATGCTCAGTATGCATTTTATGCTCGGTTATCTCCTCAACCTTAACAGGTCTGAATGTACCAAGTCCCACATGTAATGTTACATATGCAATCTTAACACCCATATTTTTAATCTTTTCAATTATTTCAGGGGTGAAATGAAGCCCCGCCGTGGGAGCCGCCGCAGAACCTAATTCGCGCGAATAAACTGTTTGATACCGTTCTTTGTCAGTCAGCTTCTCTTTTATATAAGGCGGCAAAGGCATCTGCCCTACTTCATCAAGCACTGAAAAAAACTCGCCCTTGCAATCAAAAGATATTATACGGTTACCGTCATCCAAAACATCGACCACTATCGCTGAAAGCCTATCTGAAAAAATAAACTCCCTTCCGATTTTAGCTTTCTTGCCGGGACCCGCAAGCGCTTCCCAAGTAAGCATACTCCTCTGCTTAAGAAGCACGAACTCAACCACCGCACCCGTATCCTTAGCCGTTCCGTAAATACGCGCCGGTAAGACGCGCGTATCATTGAGCACCAAACAATCACCCGCATTTAAATAATCGGTAATATCGTAAAAATGCCTGTGCTCAACTTCACCGGTGGCTTTTGACAACACCAAAAGCCTTGAACTATCACGAGGATAAAGAGGAGTTTGAGCTATCAACTCCTCGGGCAAATCATAATAAAAATCGCTTTTTTTCATTACTGCACTTACTATTCCTTAAAAAATGTTATATATGCTGTTTTGCCGGCATAAAATAGTTTGACAAAACAAATATACAATGATATTATTTATAAGGATATTATATTGCAAACAACGATATATAGCAACATTTATTTTTCTTTCCTGGAGGCAGTTTATGAAAACTTACAATGTAGGAATAATAGGGGCTACCGGTATGGTGGGTCAACGGTTTGCCCTGCTACTATCCAAACACCCTTGGTTTAATGTGACCGCTCTCGCTGCAAGCGCGAGAAGCGCCGGTAAAACCTATAAAGAAGCGGTCGAATCCCGCTGGGCTATGAGTGATCCCATACCGAAAAATCTTGAAAGCATTACCGTTATGGACGCGACGGCTGATATTGATACAATCTGCGCGCGTGTTGATTTCGTATTTTGTGCTGTAGATATGAAAAAGCCCGATATATTAGCTCTTGAAGAGAATTACGCAAAACATGAATGCCCTGTGGTTTCTAATAACAGCGCAAACCGCTTTACACCTGATGTTCCTATGATTATACCGGAGCTTAACCCCGAGCATACAGATATAATACCTGCGCAGCGTAAAAGGCTGGGCACAAAACGCGGCTTTATAGCCGTGAAATCCAACTGCTCACTTCAAAGCTATGTTCCCGCACTTTTCCCATTGGATAAAAAATACGGTGTGGATAAATGTCTTGTTTGTACCTATCAGGCAATTTCAGGTGCCGGAAAAACCTTTGAGCGCTGGCCTGAAATACTTGACAATGTTATTCCCTTCATAGGAGGCGAAGAGGAGAAAAGTGAGCGTGAGCCATTAAAAATTTGGGGTAAAATCGACGGTGACCGTATAGTTCCGGCTAATGAGCCTAAATTTACAGCGCAGTGCCTCAGGGTTCCTGTATCAGACGGTCATATGGCGGCTGTCTTTGTATCATTTAAGAATAAGCCGCCAAAGAAACAGATTTTGGATATCTGGAAAAGCTTTTCAGGCGTACCACAAAAACTAAATCTTCCTCACGCGCCCAAGCAATTCCTTAATTATTTTGAAGAGGATAATATGCCCCAAACCAAGCTTAACCGCAATCTTGAAGGCGGTATGGCAATAAGCATCGGCAGGTTGCGCGAAGATAGCCAATATGACTATAAGTTTGTTTGCCTTTCCCATAATACCCTTCGCGGCGCCGCAGGCGGCGGAGTGTTGCTTGCTGAGCTTCTGTGCGCCAAAGGTTATTTTGATTAAATAATATATTTTTGAGGTGTTTTTATGAAAAAGCGCGTTTTTACCGGCGTCGGTACGGCACTTGTTACTCCCATGAATGATGATTCAAGCATAGATTTCAATCGTCTGAGGAAGCTTGTTGAGGAACAAATAAGCGGCGGTGTCGACGCGCTTATTATATGCGGCACCACCGGTGAAAAATCGACACTTCGCTATGATGAGCATTTGCGCGTTATTGAGGTCGCGGCAAACGCGGCTTGCGGAAGAGTTCCTGTAATTGCCGGCACCGGAAGTAACGATACCGTTTATTCGGTTGAGCTTTGTAATGACGCTCGTGATGTGGGAGCTGACGCATTCCTAATGGTAACCCCATATTATAACAAAACTTCTCAGGCGGGGCTCGTAGCGCACTATAACTACATAGCTGATCGCGTTGACAGACCTATTATTCTTTATAATGTTCCGTCAAGAACAGGTGTTGCAATAAAGCCCGAAACATATAAAGAATTGTCGAAACATCCGAATATAATTGCAACAAAAGAGGCAAACGGCGACCTCTCCTCGGTTGCTGAGACCAGGTATTTATGCGGCGATAATTTGGATATTTATTCCGGTAACGACGATCAGACCGTACCTATTATGTCACTTGGAGGAATCGGCGTAATATCCGTACTTTCTAACATTGCACCCGGAGTTATGCATAATATCTGTACCGATTGTATAAACGGTAATTTTGAGAAAGCCGCGCAGGAACAGATTAAGTATAACGGACTTATGAATGCGCTTTTCAGCGATGTAAATCCGGTACCGGTAAAAGAAGCAATGAATATGTTAGGGCTTGATATTGGCCCTTGCAGGTTGCCGCTTTATTCAATGAACAGAGATGCTAAGGAAATACTCAAAGATAAACTTATAGAATGCGGGTTTAGTATAAAATAGTTTTAGGATGTGAAAAGATGATAAAAGTACTGCTTTCCGGTTGCTGCGGCAAAATGGGAAACGCCATAATCAATCTCGTCGAAGAATGCGATGATATTGAAATTATCGCCGGTGTAGACGCTATTGAGCGCCCGCTTAGTTTTCCTGTTTTCAAAAGCTTTACCGAAGTAACAATGGCACCTGATGTTATCATTGATTTTTCAAATGTAGAGGCGCTTGAAAAATTACTTGAGTTTGCAGTTGCAAAAAGAGTACCTGCTTTAATTGCCACCACGGGTTTTAACGACGAACAGATATCCAAGATTAAATCAGCTTCAAATACTGTGCCGGTTTTTTTTACGGCAAATATGTCGCTCGGTGTAAATGTGTTATGTAGTCTTGCAAAACGCGCCGCAACTATCTTAGGCAGTGACTTTGATATTGAAATAGTTGAAAGACACCATAACCGTAAGCTTGACGCACCTTCAGGGACTGCAATTATGCTTGCAAATGCCGTTAATTCGGTTTTTGAGGACACTTACAGCTATGAATATGACCGGCACTCAAAACGCCGTATGAGACCAAAAAACGAGATAGGTATACACTCTGTACGAGGCGGTACAATTGTTGGCGAACACGAAATCATCTTTGCCGGTCATGAGGAAGTAATTACACTTTCCCACAGTGCACAGTCAAAAGGCGTATTCGCTTCCGGTGCTATCGCGGCGGCAAGATTTTTATACGGTGCAAAGCCCGGTTTATATGATATGAATGATATAATAGGAAAAGAATGAATTATAAAAAATCAGCTCTCTCCAAACGGAGAGAGCCTTTATATTTATGGGGCAACATCCGGTAACTTAGAGATAGCAACCTACTACCGCCGAAAAAGCAGGATCCTGCAAACGCCCCTGCTTTATACTATGTAAAAAGACAATCAGGGTTACACAACTTTCGATTTTCTGATAAATAAAACTCCCAGCGTATTTGCGCCGCAGTGCGACGATACCGTACAACCCGCTCGGGTTACAAAAACCTCATCAAATATTCCCTTTGATTTTACAAGTTCCACAATACTGTCAACAACTTCCGGCTCACATCCGGCGTGTGTTACAAATACACGCGTTGGCACCAGGTCATCTCTGTTTGCCAATCGATCCTCGGCGTACTGTTTTAAAACCTCGCCGTACCTGCCACGATACTTTTTGCCGACGCCCATAGCACCGCCTTTTACCTCAATACACGGTTTAAGCTTTAATAGGTTTGCTCCCATCATGGAAAGCGCAGAGCATCTGCCGCCCTTATATAGATACTCAAGACTGTCAATAACAAATGAAGCGTCTACCCTGCTTGCAAGCTCGCGGCACTCACAGGCAATTTCCTGAGCGGATTTGCCGGCCTTTATCATATCGCACGCAGCCAGCAGTAAAAGACCTCCGCCGGTTGACAGATTTCTCGTATCTACAACATAAACATTATCAAACTCATCAGCTGCAATGCAAGCGTTATTAAATGTGGATGACATTTCAGCACTGATGGTAAAATGCACAATTGAATATCCCTTTTCAACAAGCGGTCTGAAAAAGTCTCCGCACTCGCCCACATTGGTAGCCGCGGTTTTAGGCAATTCACCGTATTTTCTCTGATGATCATATATATCGTCCGGCGTGATATCAACGCCGTCACGGTAAGTCTTATCACCAAGCGTTATACCCATAGGTAGGGTGACTATACCGTAACGCTCTATCAGTTCCGGACTTAAATCGGTTGTACTGTCACTTGTAATAATTATTTTCTCTGCCAAGATAGTCCCTCCAAACCCATTATCTGTGAAACAGTATACCATTTCAGAAGAAAAAATACAACAAAAAATTTACAAAACAACAAGCTTGCAAATAACTCTTGATTTTGTAGAAAATTTGTTGTATAATGTCCGACGGTGACTTTGCCGGAATGATGGAATTGGCAGACGTGCCAGACTCAAAATCTGGTCCTGGCAACAGGGTGCGGGTTCAAGTCCCGCTTCCGGCACCAAACTCTAAAAATCCGAACCTTTTACCAATTGGTGAATCGTTCGGATTTGTTTTATTTTTTACTTATCCGAACTTTAACACAAAAATTAAAAATTCGGAGGTAAAGAACAGTGAAAAAGACAGACGAAATCAAAAACATCGGTAAATGGGGACGATTGCATTATGACTATCTCTATAACAATAAGAGAACCGTCATAAACGCAATGCGGATGAAAGGCACTCTGCAAGCGTATCTAATATATTTTGACAGAGATGTCGAGGAAACGTTTGACCGGCTTGTAAAGCAAACCGCAGAAGTCGAAAATGTTACCGAACAACTTAAATCTACTGACCAAATGGAATGGCTCTGCAGGATGAATAACATTCGCAACCGAGTGGAAGAATTCGTGCTGAATGAGTTTGTGTATCAGTAAAGAAAACGGGCGAGGAGCAAAACTCCTCGCCTGTTCAATAAAGAAAGTTCATGACATGATTTTTCTTTCGCATAAATATGCTATTTTATCGGAATCAAGCCCTATTCTTGACAAAAAAGCACAATAAGACAATGCTCCCATAGCATATGCCGTATTGGCAATATCTTGGGTCATCACCCTATGCTTTCCATGGGTAATATCATTTCTGTATTTGACAAATTGATTTATTGCGGTTTCATCTATATTGAAACCAGGCATAGGAAGTTTCAAAATTTCAGTTATATGTTCAGAATATAACTTAATGACCCTATCCGATAAACTATCACCCCAATTTGACATGCTGCCTTTAATCTGCGAAAAATGTTCGTTGTCTAACTGGTATTTCTCCTCTATTATTTTAATATCTTTTTTCACTAAGGAAATGAGTTCTGTATATTCTGGGGGCAATTTTTCTTTTTTGTTCTGCAATTCACTTTCTAATGATGTACAAATATCTTGTACTTTTCTGTTACTAATTAATGAACTATCTTCGTCAGTCTCAGAAACAAACCCAAATGAATATATATGTCTTTTTTCAGTACAATTAAAAATGTTATAGAATAAATTAGGTAATGCAGACTGTATGTCAGTAAACCATATATTACTATAAAAATTTTTGTTGGTTGGAGGCTTTTCTTCTTTAACATAAACATAACCAGAATCATTGTAATAATGATCCTCATTAATTATTTGTTTTGTTTGAATACTTATTTTTTCAAAAGACACATTTCGTCTATTTGTTAAAAACGAAATAACATCTTTTAGTTTGTTATAATATTCAAAAAGGCTTTCAATTTTTTTCTTTTTTTCAAATTCTAATCTAAGTAAAACATCACTTGTATTTATGTTGCTACCGTTAATTCCAGAATTCGCCGAGACGGTAGAATAAATCTTAACTTTTATCGTTTCGTTGTTAATATTAAAACTAAACTCCACACTGTCATCATTGAAATCAATGTTCTTAGAGTTAATGAAATCTATCCTCAGAGAATCTCTGGGGAACAACTTATTTAATGTTCCGCCAGAAAACTGAATTGCGTCAAAAACTTTAAGGCTGTTTTTATAACAATTGCCAGAAGAAAGAATAAATCCCGCTGTATTTAACGCCCTGTTGCCTTTGATTTCAAAAGGCTGCTTTCCTAAATAAACGGCTATATCAAAGCCATTGTGTGTCTGACCAAAGATAAACTGTTGTTCCGGAAGAATTGTTATTTTTGACTCTTCTTTTTTAAAAATATTATCGAATAAATAGGTAAATTTATACTTGTTTGAAGAAAATAGAACACTTCCATTGTCGGTTTTAACGGCACCTGTCAAACTTGTAAAATCTTCAGGAATTTTCATTTTTATCACTCCAATAAGCAGTATATTTCATATCGTTATTGTTTATTTTTCCATTCTTGAAATTCTTTTTTACCCTCTTCCGATTCAAAGAAAGCACGGATTTCTGGTAAAAAAGTTTCAGCTAGGGATTCGATTACATCTTTTGGAACATTACACTCGCCTCTGCGATTTTTTAGTAATGCCTTTATTCTTATCCGAAGCCGCTTCCAAAAACCGCCATATTCGTAATCGTAAATATCTTTCCAGAGCGGTCTGAGTCGTTTGGCAATTTCTCTTGCAAAATCAGCCGAACACTCTTTGTCAGCAAAAGATTCAATAAAATCTTTATCTCTTTCAGCCAGGTATTCTTGCAGACCGATTTTTGTGTATTCTTTTAAAATTGATTTTTTCATCCGGTTTTCCTTTCAAGGGTTTTAGGGATTTGCCCTAACAAGTGTCTTTGTGTGGACACAACGGCGATGCTTGCTAAGGTAATACCGTAGCAAGTCATCCCGGATTTGAGCACTCAAATCCAGTGCTTGCCAGGGTAATGCTACATTATCTTTTAAATATCATTTTAATGCAAACATAATATACCACGAAACGACAATTTTTTCAATTCTTAAAATTGGTATTGCAATTATTCGCGATTTAGAATATAATATAACAAAATGAGTTGTGGAGGTATATTATGGAATATATGTCTGCCAGAGAAGCTGCTGATAAGTGGGGTATTTCTCAAAGAAGAGTTGCTGTGCTTTGTTCTGAGCAAAGAATTGAGGATGCGACTATGATAGGCAATATGTGGATTATTCCAACAACTGCCGAAAAGCCACTTGATGCGCGGGCTTTGAGATATATTGAAAAAGACAATAAAGCTGTTAAGCCATTTTTAAAATGGGCCGGAGGGAAGGGGCAATTACTTTACGAAATAGAAAAATACTATCCCTTTGATAAAAACGTCACTAAATATGCCGAGCCTTTTGTTGGAGGCGGTGCTGTTCTTTTTGATATTCTCAGCAAGTTCAATTTAAGTGAGATTTATATTAGCGATATTAACGCAGAATTAATAAATACATATTGCATGATAAGAGATCATGTTGATGACATTGTTGAACATCTTGAATTGTTGCAACAACAGTTTATCCCCCTATCTACAAATGATAGGAAAGTATATTATAACTCAAAACGCGATAGATTTAATCATCTCAAAGTTAATGGAAACAAATCTGTTAATGTAGAGAAAGCGACACTGATGATTTTTTTGAATAAAACTTGTTTTAACGGATTATTCCGTGTAAACAGAAAAGGACTGTTTAATGTTCCTATGGGCTCGTATAAAAACCCATTGATATGTGATAAAAATAATCTGAATGCCGTATCAAAGAAATTAAGCAATGTTACAATCGTTTGTGGTGATTACAGAGAATCAAAAGATTTTATTGATTCGCATACTTTTGTGTATTTTGATCCTCCATATCGTCCCATAACCGACACGGCGAGTTTTACGGCATATACTGAAAATCTGTTTACCGATGATGAGCAAATCGAGCTTTCAAAATATGTTGCCATGCTTAATAAAAGAGGAGCAAAAGTTGTCGTAAGCAACTCTGATCCCAAAAATTCAAACACAGATGATGACTTTTTTGACAACATTTATTCCAGTCAAAAAATCAAGCGTGTCGAAGCAAATAGGATGATAAATTGCAATAGTGAAGCAAGAGGGAAAATAAAAGAATTGCTTATTAGCAATTTTTAAGGAGGTATCATATGCGTAAAACGACTGAATTGACTTCGGAAGAATTTGACAAAACACTAAATGATTTTTATTCTTATTTTGAAAACGGATATGATTTTGAAGAATTTTTAAAAGCATATCTTGAAAAAATAGGTTTAGATGAGGTTAGAGTTACTCAGCGTTCGTCTGACGGAGGCATCGATCTTGAAGCTATACGATATGGGGTCGGTGGATTAGATGGCGATGATTCTGTTGCATATTTTGTTCAAGCGAAAAGAAATAAACCAGGAACGACGATACCAATTGAAAAAGTAAGGGCGTTAAGGGGAGTAATGAAATCCGGTGATAAAGGATTATTCATAACAACCGCTACCTTTTCTGCAAAGACCAGAGATTTTATTAAGGATGATTTATCACGTCCAATTATTCTAATTGATGGTAGATCTTTGATTGAAAGTTGTATTGACAACGAAATTGGATTTGTGTATAAACCAGTTTTTAGTAAAGATGCAATGGACGAATTAAAAAACGCAGAAGATGATTTAACTGAGATTGATGATTTGAGTAATAATTCAGCACCAATAGCCATTGTTGACAAGCAAATCACAGCTAATGATATCCGAGCAAGAATATTGAGAATGCCAAAAGCTTTAATAGATATTCTTAAATCAGAACAACAAACGGTAAATGTTTCCATTGATGGAAGTGAAATGAAAAAGTTAAGAATCGACAAAACAACTTGCTTTTTGTCTGGCGTAACTGAATTGTATAGAAATCTGGGCCTTATACGTCCTGACGGAACATATGTACCCAAAAAATCAATTTGGAAAATATTTGAAAATAAAGTAGAAATAACTTTAAAGGTGAATGAGTGATGAGAGATTTTAACGAGTGGCTTTCAGGTTTTCGTGAAAGCATTGCCGATTACGGATACTATATAGATTTTAAAAAGGTACATAGAAATGTGGATACTATAAAGGTTGAACTCAATATTCTTAACTCTCTTATCGGCTCCAAGAGCATTGAGGCGGATTTTGAAAATATCCTTGAAAAATATCCCGAAGTACTTAAATGCATACCGATTTTATTGGCTGTAAGAGCAAGTGAAATTTATGCCATTGATAAAAACGGTTCTTTTTACTACGATTTCAGGAATCAAACATTGCCGGTAACACATTATAAATATTTCATGCGTGAAACCGGTTTGTTTGATTTATTAGAAAATCACATCATCAACAATCTTGTTGATTACGCAACTGGTGTTGAAACCGGGCTTGATTCTAATGGCAGAAAAAATCGTGGTGGACACCTAATGGAAGATTTGGTTGAAAGTTTTATACAAGAGGCTGGATTTGAAAAAGAAAAAACATATTTTAAAGAGATGTATATTCATCAAATAACTGATAAATGGGATATAGATTTATCAGCAATTTCTAATCAAGGGAAAATGGAAAAGCGGTTTGATTTTGTTGTTAAAACTCCTGAAATGATATATGGTATTGAGACTAATTTCTATAGTGGCGGAGGAAGCAAACTAAATGAGACGGCAAGAAGTTATAAAACGCTTGCTTTAGAAACAAATTCGATTGATGGTTTTACATTTGTTTGGTTCACCGATGGTAAGGGCTGGACGAGTGCAAGACATAATCTTGAGGAAACATTTGATGTTATGGAACACATTTATAATATTTCAGATATGGAGAATAACATAATAGGAAGGGTTTTCAAGTAATGTCAGCAAAGGTTAAAAAGTGGGAGCCGGATGATTTTGAGCTTCAAATGACGACACATTGGTCTTTTCCAAATCGAGGCGATTGGGCTACCCACGATGCAAAATACCGTGGAAATTGGTCGCCTTACATTCCTCGTAATATAATACTTCGATATTCAAAAGAGAATGATTTGGTTTTAGATCAGTTTGCCGGCGGCGGAACAACGCTGGTAGAAGCAAAATTGCTTAACCGTGATATAATCGGTGTTGATGTAAACGATGCCGCTATTGATCGCTGCAAAGAAAAAACAAACTTTGAATATGAAAATGCAAACGGTAAAGTCTATATTAACAAAGGTGATGCTCGAGATTTAAATTTTATACCTGACAGTAGTATCGATTTGATTTGCACGCATCCCCCTTATGCCGATATCATTAAATATAGCGAGAATATTAAAGAAGATCTATCGTTACTAAAAGTAAAAGATTTTCTTGAAGAAATGAAAAAGGTTGCGGCTGAAAGCCACCGGGTTTTAAAAAAAGATAAATTCTGCGCAATTCTTATGGGTGATACAAGGCAAAAGGGTTGTATGATTCCAATGTCCTTTGAAGTCATGAAAATCTTTGAAAATGCCGGATTTAAGCTTAAAGAAATCATAATAAAAGAACAACATAACTGCAAAGCAACGGGTTATTGGAAAACAAATAGCATTAAATATAACTTCTTATTGATAGCTCACGAATACTTATTTGTTTTTAAAAAATAGAAGCAGTATTACCTTGGCAAGCATTGGATTATGTCTCCATAATCCGTCTTGCTCATATCTCAGCAAGCATCGCGTTTGCTTGTGCAAACACGTCGCCTGCTTCGCCGCCGCTTGTTAAGGGACACCCCCTAAAACCCCGAAAGAAAATATTTTTTACTGTCCTGAGGAAAGGACTTACAATAATGTAAAATCATAGTTGCAGAAAGGAGAGTTTTCGATGACCGGTGTTATCTATGCAAGATATTCTTCCGATAATCAGCGTGAAGAGTCGATAGAAGGACAAATCCGCGAGTGCAAAGAATTCGCAAGTAAAAACGATATTCAAATCGTTGATACATATATTGACCGAGCATTGTCCGCAAGAACAGATAACCGCCCTGAATTTCAACGGATGATTAAAGATAGTGCCTCTAAATCATTTGAAACGGTCATTGTTTGGAAACTTGACCGTTTTGCAAGGGACAGATATGATTCAACCCACTATAAACGAATTCTCAAAAAGAATAATGTTTCGGTGATTTCTGCGACTGAAAAGATTTCAGCCGGTTCTGAGGGCGTACTGCTTGAAACCTTGCTTGAAGGAATGGCAGAGTATTATTCGGTTGAACTTGCTGAAAAAGTAAATCGAGGAATGAAAGAAAACGCTCTTAAATGCAAGTATAACGGTGGAACACTTCCTATCGGTTTTGTAATTGACAGTGAGCAACATTTTCAGATTGATCCCATTACGGCACCTGCTGTGCTTGATGCATTCAAAATGTATGCCGGCGGTAAGTCTATGCAAGAAATTGCAAATGAACTTAACATCAGAGGTGTGCGAACTCAAAGGCACAACGGCAAACTTGATGTTGATAATATAACAAGTATGCTACACAACAGAAAATATATCGGTGAATACAGGTTTAAGGATGTTGTTATCCCAGACGGTATTCCGGCAATCGTGCCGAAAGACTTATTCGATAAAGTCCAAGACCGTATGGTGCAAAATAAAAAATCTCCGGCTAAACACAAAGCCGAAGACGAATACCTGCTGACAACAAAACTGTATTGCGGTGAATGCGGTTGCTTTATGGTAGGAGAAAGCGGAACAGGGAGAAATAAGGTTCACCGATACTATAAGTGCGTAAGCGTAAAGCACCACAGAGGATGTCATAAAAAATCAGTCAAGAAAGACTGGATTGAAAATCTTGTAATAGAGCAAATCAAGAAGATCTACTTTGATGACGAACTTGTTGAAAGGATTGCAGACGAAGCGTTAAAAGTACAAGCAAGACAAAATACAGTTTTGCCGATTTTGCAAAAGCAATATGCTGAGACTGAAAAGGCAATCAAAAATATGCTTACTGCCATTGAACAAGGTATTATTACCGAGTCAACAAAGAAACGGCTCGAAGAGTTAGAATTTCAGAAAAACGAGTTGTACTCACAAATCGCAAAGGAAGAAAGCGTAAAACCGCTTTTAACAAAAGAGCAGATAGTATTTTGGCTACAAAAATTGCGAGAGTTAAACACAAACAAACTTGAACATCGTAGGAAGTTAATTGACAGTTTTATAAACGCAGTTTTCCTTTACGATGACAAAATGGTTATTACCTTTAACTACAAAGACGGGACAAGGGAAATAACCTTTAAAGACCTCGAATCATCAGGTCTCGGTTCGGATATTACCGATTTAGGTGCACCACTTTAGGAAATCCTTTAAAATAAGGATTTCCTTTTATTTATGCCGGTTTAAAGGCATTTTTATTGTTTTGAAAATGTAAAAAAATTCATCAAAAAGCACCGTTTTTCATTTTCAAAGTCACACGAAAGTCAAACGAATAAAAAATCAGCTACCCCACCTATAACGGCGAGGTAGCCTTACTTATCTATTATCTTTGTCGGCATTTTCATAATTTCAAAGTCCTTTCCACCCTTATTGTGCTTAACAACCAACTCGCGGAGCTTCCCTGCCAGCTCATCTACATCAACGCCTATAAGACTAAACTTCTTTATAAGCCGTTTTGCAAACATCTCCGGTCGGTACCGTAGCTCCTCTAACCTGTCGCCTTTGAGAGAGTATCTTATATCCTCATTCTCCGCATTAAACCTCTCTGACAGCGGTATAACATTACCGTTATCGTCATAAGTAACCGGGTCGGCAGATTTGACCTGTTCCGGGTTAAATGCTACCCATTCACTGCCGCTATGTACACCGTCATAACCAAGCTCGGACAAAATAGTGCTTGTTTTTGTATTGTTCTTTTCCGCCGCTTCTGATAAATAATCAAACACCTTAACCGGGTTTGTAAGCGAGGATATTACATGCGGTCGGTATGTATTATATTTATCCTCGTGATAAGGTTTGAAATATTTATCATAAATTTGGTTCGCTTCTTCTTCCGATAATTCCATTTCAAACGGGCTTTTAACACTTACATAAAGCTCCATAACCTTATTGCCGGCATAAGAGAACTCATCTTTACTGCTTGAAAGATATATTCCGTCACCTTTAGTCTTGCCCTGGTTGCTTCCGCTTCTTTCGGTATCAAATACAGTAAAGTCGGCATTGGTTCTGTGGTAAAGCTTTTTAGGTGTACCGTCTTTATTTACTGCCTTGCTGTCACCAAACCATTTTTCAAAGGACTCTGATTCGGTAATGTTTTTTTGCATAGAAAAAGCACCCTCTTCGGATGCTTCAGTTTGATAATTTAATTCTGTATATGAGCCTTTATCACTTGACCGCAAATATTCATTGTTTCCTGCGGCGTTGTTTTGAATTGTTTTTCCTCTAATCGGTCTAATATTTCCAGCATTTCTTCTTCCGTTTTCATCATTGCGGCTATTCCCATAATACTGTCTTTGTCCAGACCTAAAATCTTCAACAACTTCATCAAGCTTATCCGTCTGCTCTGAAATGTACTCATCATATTCCGATTTCACCTCGCTGTATTTTCCGGTTATAAATTCTGTGTAACCGCCCTCACCGTCCGCTTCAATTAAAGCAAAATCTTTCCCATTACGATTTAGAAGCTTGCAATCTCCGGCTTTTCTATCGGCGGCATTTGCCCATATCATAGCGTTTGTACGATATTCGTTTTGCAAGGAATATTTTACTACATTTTTATTTATGATGTCAACAGGAATTTCTGCGTTTTCATATACTTTCTGAAGCTTAGCCTCAAGTCTTTCAAGGTCGGCTTCAAGCTTTCTTGTGGTTTTATTCCCCTTTATGTTGCTTATAAACCGCTTCACGGCTTCAATAATACGGTGAAAAAGGTTTTTATCCTTGTGTGCGATTTCTTCTAAGGCAGAAAGAGAGGTTTCGAGTATACTATTACCGGAAGGATTGCTAACAACGCTTTGGGCGTACTCCTCGTGGATCTCTTTTAGATCAGCGAGAAATTCAGCAATTCCTTCTTTTTTTTTGGATAGCATCTTTATAAATAGGTGGAATACTGTTGCTTTTTTCTTTCGAAGTGGGTATAGTGTCAGCAGGAGATACAGTTTCCAGACCGATACTCTTCGAGAGCCGTTCCACATCGTTAATTCGGTGGGCTTTATCTCTTAACTTTTGTGTGATATCATATAAATGATAGGTAGAGTCGTTTTTTGCTTTGCCCACATTTACAAGAATTTTATAAAAATCTTCATCGTATTTTACATTGGCAATATAATATGCAAATGCATTAAATTTATTATGCTCAACCTCGTTTATTTCACTATAAAGCTTTGCTTTGCCCGGCAGGTCATTGCAATTCTATCACAAATGTAGGATTTTTTCTTCATTATACAATAGTCAGGACCTCCGGCTAAGCCGGAGGTCCTGACTGGAGCTGCTAACCGGATTCGAACCGGTGACCTCTTCCTTACCAAGGAAGTGCTCTGCCTACTGAGCCATAGCAGCAAACTGCGACCCAATCATTATATTATACAGCGCCGATAAAGTCAAGAAAAAATTATATGTTATATTTATTGGTCGGAGTGTTTATAACGCAAGTTAAAGACACGCGGGTACAAACTGAAAAAGATGAAAGCCGCAACCGTGTAAGTTGCGCGTCGAGGCTCTCGACTGTGATTAACAGACGAAATAGCCTAAAAGTGAAATTGTGCCTTTCGGCACGGTGAAATCTTCGGACTGCGTCCTCTGGTGAAATCGAACACTCCGTGTTCGGTGAAATCAAATCCGCCCCTAAACCCGATGAAGTCGGATTTCACCGCGAAGCGATTTCACCCGTCCGAAGTACGGATTCAATTGAAAAATCCACGCCGAAGCATGGATTTTTCTGGTCGGAGTGTTCATAACGCAAGTGAATTTTTATTATGAAATCCGGCAGAGATACACATTCTGAAACCGACTGAAAAAGCATTCAACTTGTCTGAAACAACAAAAACAAAGAAATTTTGGAGGTTTCAGATTATGAAAGAATTAGAAAAGTATATTATTGACGAAAAGACCGGGCTGAAATATGAATTGGTGGGCGACTACTATTATCCCTGCCTTGAAGCACCGGAGGCACCAAAGGTCGGCAGATTCGGGATGTTGTATCACGATTATCTGCGTAACAATAAGAGAGTTACATATTCGGGGCTTATGCTTTCGGGGAAACTGAAAGAACATATCGAGGATATTGACCGTCAGGCGGAGGAAATCTTTTCTCAACTTGTGGACCAGATGAAACAAGCCGAAGGTATTAGCGAAGAACTCAAAGCCACCGACCAGATGGAATGGGTGCGACGTATGAACTCCATCAGGGGCCGCGCCGAAGAGATTGTATTGAATAAACTAATATACGCGTAGTTTCATAGAACAGCGCGGCGGAGCAGAAATGTTTCGCCGCGCTCACTTATTTGTCAGTTATAAATTTCAAGCCAATCCGTTTTGTAGCAAAGGTATTCGCCTTCCCACCAGGATTCCATTATGATTAGTTTTCCGGTTTCATCTTCCTGCAAGATACGTACACATTTGCTCCTGACGTATTGCTCGGGCATTTTTGTCTTGATTGTGATCTCTCCGTCAAGGTGGATGATTAATGTTCCGTCTGTTTCAAAAAGTCGGATTTCATAATATGCAAGGACTTCGGAAGAAGTGCCCATCTGATCTTTTACTTTTTCAACCACCTCTTCGGGTGGAGGAACGATCTTTTGCACGTCAAATTCGGATCCGTCCGGTGCTGCGCCGTTAGGAACGACTATTATGACCTCGTCATCAAGGAATGAAAGTTCAACCTGCGACGGACCGAGAGCGGGTATTTCTCTCGTCTCGGTATGGTTAGGATCGTTTTTACAGGTGCGGGTCTCTTCGCCGGGTTCCGTTTCGGTGGGTGCTTTGGTTTGTACCCACTCGCCCCAGTCATGTGCGTCCTCGTCAATCGGAATCGTTTTTTTCTCTCTGCTAACTTCTTCATGGCAGACAGAACAGTATACTACTTCGTCATAGCTTCCGGCAACAGAACAGGTAGCGGCCACTTCGTTTTCTCTTACAGGTTCAGTAGCAGTGTGCGAAAGCAGCGGACGATAAGGAATCTCATATATTTTATTCCCGCTTTCATCAAATAATTGACCGCAATCATTACATTGTGAATATTCATACCAACCCTGTTCTGAACAGGTCGATAATTTTTCGGGTATTGATGTTATATTAGTATGAAAACATGGGACTGATATAAGCCAGTTAATAATATCAATATTGCTGTTCAAGTATACCAGCGCTGGAACATCAAAGTGCCCTGCGCCGTCAAAAACAGTAATATCAGCATCTCCGCCCACCGCTTTCAGCGAATCGACAAAACTGATTGAAGAATCGGGCGATACAATCGTATCCGCCGACCCAACAAAAGCGCGAACAGGAATATTTTTAATCTTATTGACATTAATCGTTGTGTTGTTGATACTTCCCGAACAGGGCGCAATTCTCGAAAAGGTTGCAGGATACGCCGCCGCAATTCCCCATGTACCGGTTCCGCCCATGCTGTGACCTGTAAGCGATACTCGGTCTGCGGAAATACCATAAGTATTACGAACTGAGCGAATTAGCGACATTAAGTCAGCCCCAACATCTGTCCACCCTTTTTTGCTTGATGGTAATTGCGGTATGATTATATAGGCGGGAATGTTTCCAAGATCGCCATCCTGCAAATATTTAGGAAATCCATCGACGGCTGTGATGAGGTTTAGATCATCACCTTTTCCACTACCTCCGTGAAGATAAACGAGTAACGGCATATCATCTGTAGGATTGACGGGAGTATATAGCCAGTATTGGAAATTGCTCAGGTTATCGGTAGAAATGCTTTTAGCAGTAAATGATGATGGAATATCAATTGTTCTAACATATCCGCAATCATTACATGTTTCGTCTTGATCATCGTCATAACAATGTTCTGAAATATCAAACTGCATACCATAATAACAAGTGTGCCAGTGCTGAATTTCGTCTCTTTCCCATTTGCCGTCGGCATCAACATGATTATTGGTTGCGGGGATAACTGTTCCATCAGCAATCTTCACACCACAGTCAGCACAATAAGTATCTCCCGTGTAACCGTTCTCACAACAAGTAGCAGTTTTCGCACCTGTAAGTGTGGTGTTTGTGTGGGCGCATACTCTTTCAAAAACGGTAACAGTGCCATTACTCGACGTAAAAATAATATCTTCAAGCGATGCATTATAGCATTCGACCACCGATATTGTTAAGTTTTTTGCTCCTGCGGGTGCTTGGTTTGAAATCTCAAAAGAAATAGTTGCAACGATTCCGTTTTTACTTGAATTAGAAGCATTCATCCACTGTAAAACATACGGTTTTACAGTTGTTGCCTCGCTTGTTGTAAAAGTTCCCGACAAGACACTTTTGTTCTCGGCGCTTTTTAATGTAAGAGTCGAATCATATCCTACATTCAGCTTTAGATATGCAATTCCGGGGTTATTTGAAATAGAAATATTTACACTTACCTCATCACCGGGATAAGCGCTACTTGAAGATATTGTAATTTCCGGAATATCCGTGCCGTCTGAAATTGCATAAACAGGCAGAGAAATTAGTAAGCAACAAATTGCAGTAATAATGGCAATTATTTTTACATTCAACTTATTCATATCCTTGCTCCTTATCCGAGGGTAACATTCCAACCGGCAAGATATTGCGAAAGGAGTATGCCATCCTTGCCGTTGAATTCACCGTCTCCGTTCACATCAGCGGCTGCCAAAGAATATTCGATATTCCATCCTGCCAGCGCCTGAGAGCAAAGGATTCCGTCTTTTCCGTTTATTACACCATCTCCATTAAAGTCTCCAACCAAATAATCATATACCGCAATAGTTCCGCTTTTGATAAAGATATCAACATACTCAAAGTTTGAATTATATGCTTCAGCCACACGCGACGAAACCGGATAATTGCCTGGCAAAGCATTGTCTTTGACTCTAAATGTCAAATCAACTATTGTACCATTGCCATTGGAGTCATCAGCGCCCATCCATTGCAAAACATACGGTACTTCATTTATATTTTGTGATTCGGTATAACTTCCGTGCAACAGATTTGTATTGGATGTAGAAATCAATTCAAGAGCATTCATATCATACTCAAGATTTAGTTTCAGATACGCAATGCCGACATTGTTGCTTATATCCACAGATACCGTAATCTCATTTCCAACAAGAGATTTCTGATTTTCAACTAAAATCTCAGTATCTGCCGCGCAATCGGTATCATTAACAAATTCTATGGATTGCACTGTGAACGTATCATCTAAAACGAAGTGAATGTAATCGTATGGGTAATTTACTTCTAATTCCTTGAAGGTCAAATCCCATTGTCCATTTTCAAAAGTCAAAGTTTCAATATTCGGACCATATCCTCCATCAATACATACAAACTTGAACTGATTCGGATTATTGTAATCATATAAACTGTATTCTGTTAAATCTACTTTGGTCAAACCAAACATATACCGTAAGGCATACATTATGTCATCTATACTCACATAACCATAGTTTACATCGTCTACAACCTCATACCTCTGTGCGCTCCACTTAAGCAATGCGTTTGCAGCAATCGTGATAACTACATCCAGATCATAATCATTCTTGTTATATCCTCTGAAAATCTGGTTGTTAGAATACTTACTGTACCAACGATACGTCGTAGTTGCCATGATATAATCAGACTTTAACGATTGTGCTTTTAACCAATAGAAATTATTAACTGTATTGCTGGTCATGTTGCCAATCTCAAGAAATACATTTTTCTCGTATTCCGAATAACCATTGTCTGGTGCAGAGTAATGAAATTTAACCAACGGGAATTCGTATTTATCGGTTTTTAAAATACCTCCTATCAATCCTTGATCGCCAAGGCGAGGATCAAAAGAAATCACTCGGTGTCTTTCTTCTGTTCCATCTCTTTTTTCGAATATAAGATAAAAATCATCTGTTTGCTCAATATTCAAGCCAGTATAATCGTTCGCAATTATTTCTACATCAAAAGAAAAGATTTTTCCACAGAGTTCCGCATTCACAGTATATGTGTTCCCTGCAACCCATCCAGATGTATCGGGATTGTAACGTGGGAAATAATACTCGGAATCAATTATAAAACCGTGATTTTCTTCTGCCGTCAAAACTGTTCCATTATTTAGTGTCACGGTAATGTCCAGCGTTTCAGGAATGGTATAAACAAAACAGTTATTCATATCATCCCTATATCCGCTAATGTTTTCTATCAGAGTTATCTTTCCTGCTTGGATGCTCTTTATTGGAGAGTTCACCGGATTGACAGTTCGAACATACCCGCATGTATTACAATCTTCATCATAATTATGATCATAAATATGAGGATATAGATAGTCGTCTTTTTCTCCGCAAATAGAGCACTCGAGCCAGTGACATAGGGAATTATAACCCCAACGGCTAAAATTATGGCCAGATGAAGGGATAGGTTCTTGTGGTTCAAAGATTTCACCGCACACAGAACAATGCGAACCAGCAGTCATCCCGTCTATCGTGCATGATACCGGAACAGCTTCATCGCGAACAATAGTATGTCCCGTTGTTTCTATGGTTTCTGTACTCTTTTTCCCGCAAACCGAACAAGTGTAGGTTCTTACACCTGTTTTAATACAGGAAGGAGACTTTGTAACAATTCCATCATCCCAAGCATGAGGTTCATAGTCGGATTTTTCACCGCAAACAGAACATAATCTCCAATGCGAATCGTCATCAGCATAATAATATACAGAGTAATTATGCTCGATTTGCCTAACATATCCGCACACATTACATGTTGCATCACAGGAGTTGTCATAAACATGATACAGTTGAACATCTGCTTTGCCGCAAACAGTACATTTGTGCCAGTGGTTCATGCTATCTGATGTCCAAGTGGTGGCAAAAGAATGCGTTACTGATCTTTCGTATCCGCAGGTATTACAGGTTGTATCGCACGCGTTCGAATAAATATGATTGCCCACATCCTTAACGGCATTCCCACAAATTGTGCATTCGTGCCAATGATTGGTAGAGTCTTGTGACCACTTACTATTGAATTCATGGTTAACTATCCTTGTATACCCACAAACATTGCACGTTTCATCACAAGGGTTATCGTAGGAATGATTGGCGTCGTCTGAAACTGCAGTACCGCAAAGCGTGCAAGTGTGCCAATGCCTGGTTGCATTCGTGTTCCAAACATCGTTAAAGCTGTGATCCAACTTGCTCGGCTCAGGCGTTGCAATTGCGATCTTGTTTAAATCATAAAATGTATGATTTGTTGTTCCATCAAATTCGTAATGCGCCGGATAACCTACAGTAGTGCAAGACTGTGTTGCAGCATGATATGTAAGAAAATAAGGGGTGATACAGTAGGAATTTGGTTCTTTACAAGTGTAAACATTGTTCCACTCCTGTTCGGTTCCAACATAATATACATCATTGAGATTCGGGCATCTATACCAATACCACTGTCCGTCGACATATTCTACCGAAGACGGAATAACAAGTTCAGTTAATGATTTACAATCGTTGAAAGCGTTTGGGTAGAGTTTTAGCAATGTATTAGGCAATGTCACAGATTCTACATTGCCCATATACTCAAAGGCATATTGAGGTATTACAGTAATTCCGTCTTCAACAACAATTGTTTTTATACTGCTTTGATATGAACCGTTGTTTAGGTACATCCACGGCAAATCCGAGCCGCCCGTATATTTGAAGAGTTCACCTTCGCCACTGATGGTGAGCAACTCATTTGTTTGATCATAATTCCAAAAAGCATTGTATCCTATCAATCCTGATGTAACCTTTTTATAGGTCAATTGTCCACCAAAACCATTATTCTGATATGGTGCGTAACCATAAAAATAATAAACATCAGCATTTACACCGGAAAAAGCATTTTTAGACACAGTGCCCGCAAACGGGTTCTCATTTCTTATCATATATATTGAAGATATCGGACAGTGTGCAAATGCATAGTCTCCTATGTTTGCATAGTTGTCAATGCCTATTGTCGTAAGATTTTCACACCATTCGAACGCATTTTTCCCGATCGTTGCCCTTTGAAATGGTATCACAATTTTCGTTAATGAAGAACAGAAGGCAAACGCACTTTCACCGATTTTTGCATTGCTCCAACTGGCGTTTGATGATAATATCACGCTTTTCAATGATGCGCAGCTGTCAAATGCATAATCGCCGACATCAGTAACACCGGGCATATTAACAGTTTCAAGTGATGAGCAATCCATAAAAGCAAACTTGCCTACAGATGACACCTTATTGTCTGCAATTACAGTTTTAATAGAATCTTTGAAAGAAAACCATGGAGAACTCCCGTAGGAATAATTACCCATACTTGAGCTGGATGTTCCTTGATTGCTTATGGTAAGCGTATATGTTGATGTGTCGTATTCCCAAAGAAGATTACTGCCACAATATCCGGATGTTGCAGTTTCGGCAAAAACCGTAACCGTTCCAACAGGCATAAGGCCCATGAGCAAAGCTATAGCGAGAATAATCGAAACGATCCTTTTTGAAGATGTTTTCATTTGCTTAAATCTCCTTAAAAATGTATTTGATGAAAAATAGAATAAGTTCTTTTCAGTTGTTTTTTACGCGTTTTTCTTTAAAAATTTACACCGTAATTATACTATAAACATACATAATAGTCAATCCGAATCAGGCGAACGAGCTATATTAGTAATTTGTCGGTTTTGTTTTATGGCGTACTGTAAGCTTTGAAAAGCACCGCCGGAATTATGTTCAACATAAAAGATACACAAATCAGAACGGTCAATCATATTTCGGTTACGAATTTGTATTGCTGCTTTGAAATGTGCCGCATGTGCTTCCGGGCAAATCTCTATTTCATCGTAATACTCAGAAAAACTGTCTTCGTTATTTTGAAATTCAGCCGAATTATATGGTAAAACTAAAATGTGCGTACAATTATCATCACGATAATCTCTTTTCACCCTTTTAATCGTGCTTGAAACAATTTGATCAAAGTCGCCGTTCCTACCTACGAGGAAATCGACATATTCATGTTCTTCGAGTAGTTTTATAATCAATTCTTCAAGTCTATTCTCAATTGTTGTGAATTGATCAACATATCTGTGCCCAAAGAACGACACCGTATATATTTCTAATAGAGGGCTATAATTTAGCATTATATGCCTTACTCCTTGCGGTTTAAGATTTTATATATCCTACTATGGTCAAAATTAAACACCCACTATCCTATATTGGGCGCGGCTATGCCATATAATATCTTATGGAACGAATTATAGGTGGTGGAATGCCGTATGTATGAAGATTTAATTGCTAAACGTCTCGCAAAATTACGCGAGTTAAAGGGCGTAACTGCCCGTGAAATGTCACTGGATATAGGACAAAACCCGAGTTATATAAACCGTATTGAGAATCAGAAATCAATGCCGTCTATACAAGGACTTTATTATATCTGTGAATATCTCAAGATTACTCCAGGTGAATTCTTCACGGAAAATAATACAAATCCAACCCTTGCTAATGAGCTTTCCGAGAAGATACGGAGGATGACACCCGAACAGCTCGAAGGCCTTAAATCTATAATCGATGGAATTACGGATTTGAAGAAGAAATAGCAAATAGGACATTATATATCCTATTATACCTTAAGATTGTGAAAAAGTAAACATAAAAATATCAGGTTTCAGCGGTCGCGTCGATGCGACCGCTGTTTTTGTGCTTATGCAAGGAGAGCTTGCATCTATATTCTGCTTTATGCTCTTATTGTCGCCAAATACCAACAGTCAAATAATGCGAAAAATCGTTCGTATTTTCTCTTGACAATCGAACATTCGTTCGCTATAATGATATTTGTGATTTTGTCGCTTTTTTTGCGGGATAGTCACGAAAACTGAATATTAGTGTCAACATATTTAGCGAGCATTACGCCCGACAATGCTCGCGGTGGGCTAACGAAATCACCGCGCACGTTCCGCTGCCTTCGGATCACAGGCTGGAACGCAAGAAAGTGATCCCGGAATCCTAACAAGAGCCGTTACATAGACACACTTTTTTAAGCGAGGTAGTTGTCTCGCTTATTGGTGTTTCTGTGTAACGGCTTTTTTCATTCCTTGCAAATTTTATTACGAAAGGGGGTTAGAAAATGGAAAAAGAAAGCAATTCGGCGAGTGACGCAATTTCGGAAGCGGTTTCCGAAAATAAGCGGCGCCGTGGCAGACCGACTGTATTTGAGCGCGATCATATGGAAGATTTCGACCGCCTTATTACAGGTGCGTATAGGAAAAAAACTCGAAGAACAATTGTCGCCCATTATTACCGCAGTGCTGTGTTCGGCATTTTAGAGGATCACAATGACATTCCCCACCTTGAAGGAATCTTTCGAATCGATGGAAACTCCTGCATTGAAAAATGTGAAATCATCGAGCAGCTCGGACGTATGCACGTGCAGGACGGCTACGGCGAAGACACCATCATTTACGCCGCTACACTTGCGGCAAGATTCTATCACAACGGTAATACCGTAAAAGAAATTGCGGCATATTTACGGCGTGTCAGAAAAGAAAAAAGTTGGGACGTTTAATAATTTCGGAAACCGCTTCCGAAATTCATTGTGTCTCCACCGAAGGAAATATGACGCGCCGACGGTAATGGCGCGTCATATTCTCCGCAGGCAAAGGCGGTATCCGCAGATATCGCAACCCGCCTCGCAGAGCCCACTGACATCTTTACAGCTTTGCTGAAAGTGTCATAGTGGGTTACGCACTTTTTAAAGTTGCGTAACCGCGAAGCGAACCATTGTAAGAAAAAATAAGGAAAGGAGCGATGAACTATCGCAAAAAAGAACTACAGCGTCGCCCGCGTAAAGGCGTACACGACGGAGGGCGTAGGAAAAATCGAACGCCACAACGAACGCAAAAACAAGAACTATGCGAATCTGAACGTCGTCCCGGAAAGATCGCCTATGAACGTGCATTTCAAAGATACCGGCAATATGACCTACAACGAAACGCTGAAAAAGATGCTTGAAGAAGGTAAGGTATCAACGCGAGGGCTGAAAGAAAATGCGAAAGTCTTTGACGAAATGGTGGTGGATATCAACACGCAGTATTTCGAAGAGCACGGCGGCTACGATTATGCTGTCCGGTTCTATGAAGAAGCATACCGTTTCGCCGTAAAAGAATTCGGTGAAGAAAACATCATATCCGCCGTTATGCACGCCGACGAGCTGAATAAGGCAATGACCGGGCATTACGGTTATCCGGTGTATCACTATCATATGCACATTGTGGCGATACCTGTTGTGGAGAAAAAGATACTCTGGACGAAGCGATGCAAGGACAAAAATCTTGTCGGCACGGTAAAGGAAACCATCCAACAAATAAGCCACTCGAAAAAGTGGAAGTCTTTGCCGCAGTTGGACGAACGGGGTTCGCCTGTCATATTGCCAAACGGCAAACCTGCGCTTATACCGTCGTACAGTCTTTTGCAGGACAGGTTTTTCGAGCATATGAGCAGTGCCGGATTCAAAGATTTTATTCGGGGCGAGAAGGGCAGTACCACAGAACACCTTTCTTCTCTTGATTACCAAATCAAGAAAGACACAGAGCGGCTGAACGAGATTCAGAAAAAGGTCAAAGAGGAAACCGTTCAATACGATGTCGTAAGCCCCGAACACAAGACCTTTATGGAAATTGACGGCATGGGCAAGAAAGGTATCACCGGCAAGTACACAGTGGCGAAGGAAGATTATGAAGCCCTCACCGCACTGGCAAAGGAAGGTATTTCGAGCAGAGGCAAAATACGGGATCTGAAAGACGAGAACGGTCGGTTACGGAATCGTGTCTGGAGTCTTGAAAGCCAAATCAAACGGTTGCAGAGCCAGCTTGAAAGACTTGAAAACTTCTGCCGCCCGTATCTGGAAGCGATGAAACGGTTTCCCGAAAAGGTCAAGGAATTCTTTACAAACCTGCTGAAACCAAAGGACAAGCCAAAAGAACAACCCGAATTACAACCTAAAAGAACAAGAAAAAAGAAGGAGGATATTGAAAGATGAGTAAGGACAGATTTATTGTAGGTATCGGACAGGGAGAGCATGAATACACCGTCAACGGCGTGAAATATATCGTAAACTCCCAGTTTAAAAAAGTTGACTTGAATAATTTCAAAGATACGCTTGCGGAGGTCATCGGAAAATATATTCAAAACGACCTCGCACAATGGACAAATGAAGAAAACGGTGGTATAATGAGCACAGAATGTGTATCGACTGCCGGAAAGGAGGACTAATGCAGTCGAACAAGAAAAAGCAAAACGCGGGAATCACCGCTCTTTACTGCCGTCTTTCCCGTGACGACGGCACTGAATGCGAGAGCAATTCCATTGCCAATCAGAAAAAGTATCTGGCACAGAAAGCCAAGGAATACGGGCTTACCAATACCAAGTATTACCTTGACGACGGTTATACGGGGACTAATATCAACCGTCCGGGCTTTCAGTCGATGCTTGACGACATTGATATGGGCTTCGTCAGTACCGTTATGGTCAAAGACCTGTCCCGTCTTGGCCGTGACTATGTTGCGGTCGGCACCTTTCTCGACAGTTACTTTCCTGAACACGGCGTCCGCTTTATCGCCGTAAACGATATGGTGGACAGCGCGGAGGGAGAAAACGAGATCGCGCCGTTCAAAAACGTTATGAACGAGATGTATGCGAGGGATATTTCACAAAAGATTAAAACATCACACCGTCTTAGAGGCAATATGGGCGAGCCGTTATCTCCACCTCCTTACGGATATATGAAGGACCCGCTGAATAAAAAGAAGTGGGTTATCGACCCGGAAGCCGCCGGTATCGTGCGGGATATCTTCCGTATGTGCATCGAGGGCAAGGGCAACGAGACCATCGCGCGGCTTTTACAGGAACGACAGGTGCTCGTCCCGATGGCGTACTGGCAGAGCAAAGGGTTACCGCGCGGAGGAAAGAAAACGCAGGAAAACCCGTACAAGTGGTGCAAATCGACGGTTGCCAGGATTCTTGCTCAGCAGGAATACTGCGGTGATGTAATTAACTTCAAATCCTACTCGAAATCTTTCAAGAACAAGACGCGCATCCCGAACGATCCGTCAAAATGGAAGATTTTCAAGGATGTTCACGAGCCGATCATCAATCGCGACACCTTTGAGCAGGTGCAGGCGCATATTGCCAAGACAAAGCGCCGCGCGCCGAACAAGAAACTGGCTGAGAAGAATATGTTCTGCGATATTCTTTTCTGCGCCGATTGCGGTCATAAGATGTGGTTCAACGTTTGTCATCCGAACACAAGCATTACCCACTTCAAATGCTCCAACTACAAGAGCAACAGAGGCACCTGTGAGGGAACGCACTATATCCGTGCCGATTCGCTTGAAACCGTTGTGCTGATGGAACTGAAACGTCTGACCGACTTTTTGAGAGACGACGAAGATTCCTTTGCCGACCTGCTGGAATCCAAGACGAACAGCGACATTGCCGCACAACAGAAAGCCACGCAGGAAGCGCTTCAAAAAGCCATCGTCCGCAGCAAAGATGTGGACCGGCTGTATGAAGGACTGTATGAGAATATGGTAAACGGCAAGGTCACGGAACAGTGGTATATGCACATGTCGCAGAAGTACGAGCTCGAGCGCGGCGAATTGCAGGACAAAACAAAGCAATTTCGGATGCGGCTTCTGAATTTAGAAGACATCAGGCACGAGAAAGACCATTTTGTATCCGCCATAAGAACCTTTATGAAGATGCAGACGCTCACGCCTGTACTTCTGCGAGAACTAATCGAAAAGATTGAGGTGTACAACATCGAAGGCACCGGCAAAAACAGAACCCAGCGAATCAAGATCCATTATCGTTTTATCGGGGCATTGGAAATTCCTGCAACACCGTTGCAGAAGTTCCACAAGCTCGATACCCGTCGGGGCGTTGCGGTCGAATATATCCCCAATACCGTGACCGCCTGACAAAAAAACGAGCAGACTCACAGAGCCTGCTCACCTACATACGAATATCAGATAAGTTGAATATATAGAAAAACTGAGTGTCCATAACTCACTTGCGTTATGAACACTCAGCATGGTGCGGGCGACAGGAATCGAACCTGCAAGTCTTTCGACACCAGATCCTAAGTCTGGCGCGTCTGCCAATTCCGCCACGCCCGCATTATTGGTCTATGACCAACATATTTTACCTTAATTCAATTAAAATGTCAAGCTATTTTAATTGAGTCCAAAACTGACGGAAATTGCCTTGTCCACCATATTCATAGACCGGTTATCAAGCGTTCCCATTTTTTCTTTCAGGCGTGCTTTATCGATTGTACGAACCTGCTCAAGCAAAACTATAGAATCCTTTGCCAAACCGCTGCCTGACGCACTAAGATTTATGTGTGTAGGCAGATTACTTTTGTCTTGCTGACTTGTAATCGCGGCAGCAATAACCGTTGGACTGTATTTATTGCCAACATCATTTTGAACAATTAACACCGGACGAATACCACCTTGCTCTGAGCCTATTACCGGGCTTAAGTCGGCATAATATATTTCCCCGCGTTTTACATTCATTTTACTTTCACACTCCGAACTGTTCTGAATTTATTGTTGCCCGTTTTTAGAATTTCTAAACACAACAAAATTCTTTAATACAGTCTATGTGAAAATATGCGGCGGCGTGATGATAGTCACGCCGCCGCAATAAGTAATTATTTGTCTAAAAGTTCCTTGTACAACCCGATATATGCTCGCGCTGATGAACCCCAACTGTTATCGCATTTCATACATCTCGTGCGAAGAACATTCCACCCGTCAGTATCCGCATAACCTCCAACTGCGCGCCAAACCGCGTTCTGCATATCGTGAGCATTAAAATCGGAAAAAGTAAAACCGTTACCTTTACCGTCACCGCTGTCGCTGATAGTATCATTAAGACCGCCTGTTTTACGGACTATCGGCACGGTACCGTAACGCAAAGCTACCATTTGCGCCAGACCGCAAGGCTCACTAAGGCTGGGCATAAGAAATATATCCGCACCTGCATATATACGATGCGCAAGTGATGCATCAAACCCAAGTTTAAGCGCAACTTTATTCTTATACTTTCCTGCCATATCATAAAAGAAAGTTTCAAACTCCCACTCGCCGGAGCCTAAAATTACAAACTGCAGGTCTGCCTTGAGTAATTCCTCAAATACGCATTTGACAAGGTCAAAGCCCTTATGCTTAACAAGCCGGCTCACAATTCCTATGAGCGGAGCGTTTTTTTGCGGCAAATTCATCTGCTTTTGAAGCTGTTTTTTATTAATCGCCTTGTCATTTATTGTATCAACCGTATAGTTTTTATAAATCATACTATCGGTCTCAGGATTATAAACATCAGTATCTATTCCGTTAACAATGCCTGTAAGCTTATAGGTAAACTGCTTTAATATTTCATCAAGACCATGAGAATAATATGGATTTAATATTTCTTTAGCATAGGTAGGAGAAACCGTTGTCACTTTATCCGCACACTGTATCGCGCCTTTCATAAGATTAACGCAAGAATCATACTCCACTATACTTTCTCTGCCCTCAGGCAGACCTAAGACGTCACCGTAAAGCTCCATACCGTACTTACCCTGATACTGGATATTATGTATAGTAAACACTGTCTTGATATTGCTGTAACGCTTATCGGACTTGTACATCTCATTAAGATAAACCGGTATCATAGCGGTTTGCCAATCGTTACAGTGAATTATATCAGGTATAAAACCTATATGAGGTATCACTTCAAGCACTGCACGCGAAAAGAAGGCATATCGCTCGGCGTCATCATAATAACCATAAAGACCGTCACGCTTAAAATAATACTGGTTATCAATCAGGTAATAAATCATACCGTCAATATGCGCCTCAAAGATACCACAATACTGCCTTCTCCATGAAACCGGTACGGTTATATGGCATATAAACTTCATTTTTTCTTTCAGTTCTTCACTAATACTGCTGTAAAGCGGCATAATTACACGACAACCAATAAGACGGCGTCTGAGTGCTTTCGGCAAAGCGCCCGCAACATCGGCAAGACCGCCCGACATAGCAAAAGGAAGCGCCTCGCTCGCCGCAAATAAAACCTTCATAAAATAATTCTCCTAAATTATCTGATTCTTTTCAACATAGATAGTACGCTCGGTAGTACCTCTTATCACTGTATTATTGTTAAGTGTAACCGATTTATCAAATATAGCGTCACACACTATTGCGTTCTCGCCAATAACACAATCCTGCATTATTATTGAATTTTTGACCGTGGCTCCCCTTTTAACGATAACCCCGCGGGAAAGAACACTTCGGAAAACCTCTCCGTCAATAACACATCCGTCTGCCACAAATGAGTCTTTAACTTCCGCCTTAGTTCCGTATCTTGTAGGCATATCATCACGATTTTTTGTCATAATCCGGCGCTCCGGATTAAACAAATCATCTCTGACCTCTTTGCTTAAAAGGCTCATATTAGCGGCGGTATATGTTTCAATATCTGTCATAATTGCAGAAAACCCATTATGCCTGAATCCGCAAATTTTAAGTGCGTTTATGCGGTCAGCTATTATATCAACATCAATATTTCTACCGCCGTTCTCATATGCGTTGTTAACAAGTTCAATAAGCAATTCACGCCCGAAAACCAAAACGCCCAGACTGCTGAGTTCATTCTTTGAGATGCTGTCGGGGAAATCGACCGAAACAAGCCGATCGTCACTATCGACGGTCATTGTCATCATATTGTTGACTTTTTCCAATGCCGCGCCGGTACGGTAAACAACTGTGATATCAGCATCCTTTCTTATATGAAAATCAACTGCCGCCGATATATCGACATTTGCCGCGACACATCCGTCACACAAAACTATATACTCTGAATTGCAACGGTTCAAAAAATCCATAGCGCCGTAAAGCGCCTCAATATATCCGTGATAACGGCGAGCCCCGCTTATGTTAAATGGTGGTAAGAGATGTACACCGCCTTGCTTGCGATCAAGATCCCAGAAAGCACCGCTTCCTATATGGTCCATAAGGGAACGATAATTTGCTTTTGTTATCACGCCGATATTTGTAATACCCGCATTTACAAGATTAGAAAGGCAAAAATCAATAAGACGGTATCTTCCGCCAAATGGAACTGACGCCATTGATCTGTAATTGGTCATTCTTCCGACAGCTTCATCTCTTGCATTTGCAAATACTATACCCGACACAGCAGAAGCTCTCATATTTTTGCCCCCTCTCTGACATTATCGGTTATCATTGTCTTCGGTCCGATTTGTGCGTTTCTGCCGACCTCTATATTATCACCGACAACTGAAATACCGAATTCATCCGGTGATACAGATTCAGGCAATGCTCCGACCTCCGCATTTTCCCCGATAACCGCGTTTTCGGCAATAATAGAATATCGCACCTTTGCGCCTCTTTTTATTATCGCACCCGGCATAACCAAAGAGTATTCAACCGAAGCACCCTCTTCGACCATAACATTTTCAAAAAGTATGGAATAATCAAGATTGCCGTAAACCTCACATCCGTCGGTCACAAGCGAATTCTCCACAGTTGCAGAATCCGAAATATAGTGCGGCGGGAATGCGCCCGCACGAGAATAAATGCGCCAATTAGGATCTGAAAGATTAAGATTGATTTTAGGATTTAAAAGATCAAGATTTGCTTCCCAGAGCGAATCAACAGTACCGACATCTTTCCAATAATCCCCGAATTTATAAACCTGAAGCTTCTCTTTACTCTTAAGCATTGCGGGAATAATGTTTTTACCAAAATCATTTGATGAATCAGGGGTTTCTTCATCATCAACAAGATACTTTTTAAGCTTATCCCACGAAAATACATAAACGCCCATAGAGGCGAGATTGCTCTTTGGGTTTTCAGGCTTTTCTTCAAATTCGTAAATGCTTCCGTCAGAATCAGTATTCATAATGCCGAAACGACAGGCCTCATCAAGCGGAACCTCAATAACTGCTATTGTGCATGCCGCATTGGTTCTGATGTGCTGATTTATCATCTTGGAGTAGTCCATCTTATAAATATGATCTCCCGACAGTATGAGTACATATTCCGGATCATACCGCTCTATAAACATCATATTCTGGTATATGGCGTTTGCGGTGCCCTTATACCAGTCTCCGCCCTTTTGCCCCTGATACGGGGGCAATATATGCACGCCTCCGGAAAGTCTGTCAAGATCCCATGCCTTACCCGAACCGATGTAATCATTTAGCTCAAGCGGTTTATACTGTGTAAGTATGCCTACTGTATCAATGCCTGAATTAATGCAGTTTGAAAGCGGAAAATCAATTATTCTGTATTTTCCCCCGTAAGGAACGGCAGGCTTGGCAATTTTTTCGGTTAACACACCAAGTCTGCTGCCCTGCCCCCCTGCAAGCAGCATTGCAACGCACTTCTTTTTTATCACAAAAACATCTCCTATATTAAGTATTTAAAATCAAAGTCCGTCTATACCTATATCAAAAATTAAGTTCAGCCATTTTTTGACTTTAATTATCCAGTCGCTTGTTTTCAAAAGCTCTTTTGAAAAATCATTATCCGCATAAAGGTTTCGCCCGTTATCACCCGAAAAATCATAATTATATTTAAGATTTAATCGGAAAACCTGCATATATCAAACTTCCGTATTTTTACTTCTGCCCGAAATTTTATAAAATGTTACCGACATAGCAGGTATATTAAGCAATATTGAATTATCAAAGCCATGCATTGGTATTTGTTCGCTGACGATAACTTCAGACTTTTCGGTTTTACCCCCGTATTTTATATCATCACTGCAAAATACCGGTTTGTATCTTCCGCTGACCGGTGCCCCTATCCTATAGTTTTGGCGGTCAACCGGCACAAAATTGCACACGCATAATATTTCCTTGCCTGATTTATCTCTGCGCAAGAATGAAATAATGCTTTGAGAATTATCGTCATTTGATATCCACCTAAAGCCCTCCCAAGAACAATCTATCTGCCAAAGAGGACTGTTTTTTGCATAGAATTTGTTAAGGTCTTTAACAAAATTCTGCATATTCTTGTGCGCCGGATAGTTAAGCATAAACCATTCAAGCGGTTCATCATACCGCCACTCAATAAACTGCGCGAATTCCTGACCCATAAAAAGCAACTTTTTGCCGGGATGACCCATCATATATGCATAAAATGCTTTTAAATTTGAAAACTTATCATCATAATCACCCGGCATTTTGTTAATCATAGAGCACTTGCCGTGCACAACTTCATCATGCGATATGGGGAGAATGAAATTTTCCGAAAAAGCATAAAAAAATGAAAATGTAAGACAGTCGTGATTATCTTTCCTGAAAAGTGGATCAAGCGACATATAACGAAGCATATCATTCATCCAACCCATATTCCACTTGAAATTAAAACCTAACCCGCCGCTCTCCGCCGGTTTGGTTACAAGCGGCCAAGCAGTTGATTCCTCCGCTATCATCAAAACATTCGGATTTACGCCAAACGCCGCACGGTTTATTTGTCTGAGCAGTTCTACCGCGTCAAGATTTTCTCTGCCGCCATAAGAATTCGGTATCCATTCGCCGTCCTTCCTGCCGTAATCAAGATAAAGCATTGAAGCCACGGCATCAACGCGAAGCCCGTCAATGTGAAATTCCTTAAGCCAAAAGCATGCGCTTGAGATAAGAAAGCTCATTACCTGCGGTTTGCCGTAATCAAAAACCGCGGTTCCCCACTCCTTATGCTCACCCATTCTTGGATTGGCATACTCATAACAAGGGGTGCCGTCAAACCGATATAACCCAAACTCATCCTTCGGCATATGTGCCGGAACCCAGTCAAAAATTACCCCTATGCCGTTATTATGCATTATATTTACAAATTCTTTAAAATCATCCGGCGTACCGTAACGCGAGGTTGGCGCAAAATATCCCGTCACCTGATAACCCCAAGATCCCTCAAAAGGATGCTCTGTTATAGGCATGAGCTCAACATGTGTATATCCCATTTTTTTTACATAAGCAGCGAGCTTTTTAGCCGCAGTAACATAGTCATAGGTGTTACCGTCACTGAATCTCTGCCAGGAGCCTAAATGAACTTCATAAATATTTACCGGCATTTCATAAACACTTTTATCTGAAAACCTGTTGCTCCAATCTTCGTCACTCCAGTTAAATCCGCCGGAAATGTATACCTTTGAAGCATTAGCCGGCGATGTTTCAAAATGGCGAGCGTAAGGATCGCTTTTCAGAGTGATTTTTCCATCAAAGCTTTTCACCGCGTATTTATAAGCATCAAAATTTTTTATACCGCTAATACAAGTTTCCCATATACCGCAATAAGTTTTATTCATCGGGTTAGTTCCTGCATTCCAACCGTTAAAATCGCCAACAACGCTAACGCTATCGGCATTAGGCGCCCAAACCCGAAACACGGCACTGTCGCCCGACAAAAAAGAGCCTAAATGCTCATAAACATCATTTTTGACCGAACTGTCAAAATTTTTAAAATATTCGCACATTTTGAGAGTCCTTCCATAAGTACTTTGTATCTTTAGTATTATACCACTGTTATCGACTATTTTCAACCGTATTTTGTCTATTTTTTAAAATACAATTAGATAATTTGCATTATGTTTTGTGCATTTTAGCCAAATCATAGATTAGTAAACCGTTTTTTGCCTCTTGAATCGTTTAAACTTAGGTTAACCGAGGTCGAAACGAGAACTGTTTCCGCACCAATTACCTTAATATCATCATACGGAATAATAATATCATTTTCCCTGCCAAAAAGTCCAAAAAAACGCAATTTACCATAAATAATAATTGATGTCAGCGTTCCCTTTTCGGTATCAAGCTCAATATCGGAAATATATCCCAGAACACAACCATCCCTCACGCATACTACCTGTTTGTTTTTCATTTCATCAATTCTGCAAATCATTAATACACCCTCCCGCCTAAATACTATGACGAAAGGGTGTTAAATATCAAAGCTAATCTATCAAACCTAAGTTTTTACGCTTTTCAATATCAAGGTCAGGATGCTCTTTATAGTAAGGATCAATCATATACTTTTTTATCGCCGGAAACGCCGCAAACTGAATCATAAGAAATCGGTATGCGGGCAATGTGCAAATCGCAAAAAATGCCGCCATTACCCATGCTATCGCGTACGGTAGGAAGTATACTACACAAAAATACAGAGCATAAGTAAGCATCAGCAGTGTACCAACAACGAAATTACGCCAAAGATTTGCAATAGCAAGTTTAAAACCGTTTTTATAAATGGTAAAAAGCGGTAAATCGAATGTTATTATCATAGTCCATATATAATACTTCGCAAATGTAAAAAGCAAAAGAAGCGATAATGTAACACCCAACCCTGCAAGCCAGAGAAAAGACTCGGCTTGCGCGTATGACCGGTAATAAAACCGAGCCGCGAAGAATGCCAGCACCGTTATAACAGCATTCACTATACCCGCGATTAACGATTGTTTCCAGTTCTTTTTAATTGTTTCAAAAAAATCACTCATACCAAAGGAATGCTTATCTCTTGCCGTATTTCTCGCAACATTTGTAATACCCGCGTTTGCAATACCGTTAGTAACTATGGGTAGACTCAGTATGATATATACAAAACTTATAGGTACAAATTTCCAGAAATTAATTTTGAGCATTTCAAAGAAGATTATAAATGTTTTTTTCTTCGGTGCGTCTTTCGCAATGCCCGGTCCCTCTTTTTCATAATTAAAAAAGCCGAAAAAACCCGCCATAAACTATTCCCCTTTTTTTCTCTTATAAACGACATTTGAAAAAATATCGATACCTTTATAGCCGAGAATATAGACAAAACCTGAAATAATCGGCACAATAAGCAGAAGTGCCCCAAATTCAATACTCTTTAAAGCACCTAAATCGCACATTTTCAATACGGTAATCTTTTCGGTCCTTATACTGCCGGAAATAAGTGTCAAAAATGACCAATAGGTGCTGTTTATTATTCTGTAAACACCAAATCGTATGTTAAATATAAAAGAAACTATAAGAAAAATAAGCCAGGGTATCTGTGCAATTATTCCAATTTTAAACCCTGTGTACAAATCTTCTGTTTTATGTCCGGTTCTGACCATATTACTGTCCTTAAACCCGATATGATATGTATTCTGCCAAACAAGAGTTATAAGTACAATTATATTAAAAAATTGTGTTAAAACATAAAAAAGGCATAAACTTGACTTGGCAAAAATTGCTGCGAAAGATATTGTTATCATAAAAGATGCAAAAGTTGCAAATAAAACCGAAAGAAATAGTTTGAACGAATTTTTCAAGATATCACTCATAAAATCACCGAGGCTATTATACAATAAACCTCGGCTTAATGCAACTATAAAACCGACTTTAACAAAAATACAGCGATAGAAACTAAAACGGCGGAGGAAAGTATCAGAAGAAGAAATTTCATAACTCTTTTGCGCAGCATTCTTCGGCGCAATCGTTTGTATCCCCTTCCGGATCTCTTGTCAAACTGAAAAGTAAAGCTTTCAGTTGCTTTCATAAGTTCTTTTGCAGATAAATTCCCGTATTGTGCCGTAACATAAAAAACTATTCTGTCAAATATTTTACTTCCCGTATTGTTAACTTCAATTACTGTTTTATTTACACCTTTTACCAACCTAATACCGCCTTTCAATCTAAATATATGATATTTTTGGCAGTTTTAATTTGCTTTATTCATCCAAACTCAGTTAACATAAAAAAGTGGATAACTCGGTGGAAATGTTTAAAAACACTGATAACTCAGCAATTTAAGACCTCACAATGGTTACAATTTACCGCTTTATGTGAACTTAAAATTTGAAGCTTAAAGTCAAAATATGTCAATTGACATGTGATTTAAACAAAATATATCTTGTAAAGAATAAAAGCTCGGTTTATAATAGAGTAATCAGAGGTGACATAATGAACGACATTGTTTTCAATCAAAACTGTATACGAATAATAAATGTTAAGAACTTTAACCTCTCACAGACACTTGACTGCGGACAAACATTTCGTTGGAGCGTGAATGATAAAGGCGTATGGTCCGGCGTCGCGGGTGGAAAGTATATTGAATTGTACGAAGATAACGGCGATATAGTTATAGACGGATCAAATAAAGATGATTTTATAAATTTCTGGTCGGATTACTTTGATCTTTCACGAGATTATGGTGCTGTAATCAAGGATTTTTCATCAAATGAAGTGCTGAAAAAGGCCGCTTTGATCTCCGGTGGTATCCGAATATTAAGACAAGAACCGTTTGAGGCGCTTTGCTCATTCATAATATCTCAAAACAATAATATACCCCGAATAAAAGGTATAATAAACCGACTATGTACAAGCTTTGGCGAGCCAATAATAAACAGCTACACTTTTCCAACGGCAGAACGGCTTGCCGCACTTTCTATTGAGGATTTAGCACCAATAAGAAGCGGTTTTCGAGCAAAATACATAATCGACGCCGCAAGACGCGTCGCCGGGGGTGAAATTGACCTTAACTCACTTAAAAACCTCAGCTATGATGAAGCGCGCACAGCACTTCTTAAAATCAAAGGAGTCGGACCGAAGGTTGCCGACTGCGCATTGCTTTACGGTTGCGGTCATATTGAGGCGTTCCCAAAAGATGTGTGGATAAACAGAGCTCTCACTGCTTATTTCGGGGGGGAAATCCCGGAATGCGCCAAAGGTGCGGCAGGCATAGCTCAACAGTATATTTTTTACTACATAAGGGAAAGCACTAAAAAATAAATGTTTTATGCAAAAAAACATAAAAATACAAAAAAACTCTTGCAAAATGCGGCATTATCTGTTATTATATGTGTTGCTGTCCTATATTATAGGTTATTCTAAGATTTCAAGGAGGTGCGTACCATGGCAAAATGTGATATCTGCAATAAGGAAATTGCTTTTGGTATTAAGGTTTCTCACTCACACAGGCGTTCCAACAGAACATGGAAGCCCAATGTTAAAAAGGTTAAGGCAATTGTAAACGGAACACCGCGTCGTGTAAATGTTTGCACCCGTTGCTTACGCTCAGGCAAGGTTACAAGAGCTATATAATTGTTTTTCAAGATTTCCGCGGTTAAACACCGCGGTTTTTTTTGGAGTGTTAATCTATGATAAAAGCGGTTTTGTTTGATTTAGACGGCACACTGGCAAACTCACTTGCCGATCTTGCCGCCGCTACAAATTATGCTATGGGAGTTTTCGGCTTTCCTTCACGAGAAACAGAAGAGTTTAAGTATTTTGCCGGCGACGGTATGCCTAAAATGATTGAGCGTGCCCTGCCGGAAAATCATAAAGACGCAAAAACAGTATCACAAATTATGCCAACTTTTTTGGAATATTACGGAAAACACTACTGCGATAATACTTCCGCATATTGCGGTATGCCGGAAGTTATAAATAAATTGAAGCTTAAAGGCGTAAAGATTGCCGTTGTCACCAACAAAAACCAGGAAATGGCTGACAAGGTTATCAATAAACTGTACGGTAAAACTTTCGATTTTATATTTGGTAAAAGAGAAAACTTACCGGCTAAGCCTGATCCAACTGCCGCTTTTATTACTATGGATGCCTTGAATGTAAAACCTGAAGAGTGTATTTTTGTGGGCGATAGCAAAATGGATGTTATGACCGGTGTAAACAGCGGCGCATATCCGGTTGGCGTGCTATGGGGCTTTAGAAGTGAGGACGAGCTGATTTCGGGCGGTGCCAGATCAATTATAAAAAAGCCGCAAGAAATACTTGCAATAGTTGATGAATTCAACTAAAATAGCCTTGAGGTGTTTTTATGAAAAAAAGCGATTATCTTAATTGGGATGAATACTTTATGGGTCTTGCTGTTCTTTCCTCAATGCGAAGTAAGGACCCATCTACTCAGGTCGGAGCCTGCATAGTTGACAATGATAATAAAATCGTATCGGTTGGATATAACGGTATGCCCCACTCCTGCAGCGATGATGTCTATCCATGGGACAGAGGCGACGGTCTTGACTCAAAATATCTTTATGTATGCCACGCAGAGCTAAACGCTATTTTAAACTGCCATTACGGAACGGTTAAGGGTTGTACTGTATACAGCACTCTTTTTCCTTGTAACGAGTGCGCAAAGGCCATTATACAATCAGGTATAAAAGAGGTTGTGTATATGAGTGATAAATATGCTGATACTGACGGCGTCAAGGCATCTAAGCGTATGTTTGACAGCGCAGGTGTAAAATACCGTATTCATAGATTCACCGGCAAAAAAATCTCTTTTGAACTTTAATATTTTACCTTGATTTTTGCGCAAATCTGTGATATTATACATAGGTCGCTTATATGACCTGCGCTGATAGCTCAGCTGGATAGAGCATCTGCCTTCTAAGCAGAGGGTCGGGGGTTCGAGTCCCTTTCAGCGCGCCAAAAAGAGATCCGATGCTTTTGCATCGGGTTTCTTTTTAAGTTGTATGAGAGGGACTCGAAAAGCGCGGTTTGCCAAAGGCAAATTGCAACCTTTCAGTGAACGGTTGCAAAGCGCGTGGGCGTGTAGCCACAACAGTTGCGGCGTAGCGAGTCCCTTTCAGCGCGCCAACTATGAAAAGCCCGCATTTGCGGGCTTTTCCTTTATTTGTACCTTATTTACGCACCCTTTATGTATCCGCTATCGTTTAACATTTCGATATACTTTGAAAGGCGTGTTTCACTTATTTTAAGCTTTTCGGCACTTATCTGTTCAATATCAAAAAAGGAAGAGGATGGCCAAATGACTGATAACTTTACCTGCATATACAAGATACTTCAATCATTAGAGGCGGCTATGGACTCTTTCTTGTTTCCACAAAGGAATGTAGTCTCCATTACGATAATCGTCATAATGAGTCAGCCAATATTCACGCTCTTTTTCATATTCCTCTGGAGACATATCATCACGCCAAAACGGCACTTCTTTAAGCGTTTCTCTTGCCCAATCATTTCCTTCCGTCAATTTCAACAAGTCCTTTCGTATACCTTTTCAACAATAAATCTACAATGATTTCTTCTCTCTTATGTGTTCTTTCAGCCATTGTTATTATACCGTTTTTTACCTCGTTGTTCAAGCCTTTTAATTCATTTTCAAACAGTTTGTCATAATAATAAACGCCCGGCAATTCTTTCGTTTTTTCAGCAAAGTATTTTACGCCATCTATTCTAACAGCACCCATTACTTTAATGCATTTATTTGATAAAAGAGTCCACATATCAGTCTCGGACAAAAAACCATCTGTATTATGGTTGTGAATAAAGGCAAGTTCCTTATCTGAATTATCTGATATAAATTTCCAAAACTTGTCGCCACCCACGCTTCCGTAATCCCCTATTTCATAATATTCCTCTTTCCCTGTGCTAAGATTTACAACGCTTAAGTGTTCTGTTTTAGTAGTACCACCCAACTCCGCCACTTTTCTCGCCGCTTTTGATATCCCATCATTGGCAATTGCGCTTAAAGAATTTAGTTTAACAGAAAAATCTGCTTCTGGATTGAATGTAAGCGCTTTGTGTGTATTTTTTAATGCTGATTTTGCCGCTGTTTTCACCTGCACGCTTGCAAGGCGTTTATAGTCCATAGGTATACCGGTTACATCGGATATTTCTTTATACTTTTTAAGGCAGGCGTTTATTTTTATATCACATTGGCGGGCGAGTTCGTTATCGCCGCTCAGCGTTGCCTCGGCTACCGCCCACGGGCTGTGCGATATAATATACAGCCGCCTCGCAATGGATAAAAAATGAAGTAGTACAAAAGTGAAATCGTGCCTTTTGGCACGGTGAAATCTTCGGGCTTTGCCCTCAGGTGAAATCGAACACTTTGTGTTCGGTGAAATTAAATCCGTCCTCTTAACCCGACAAAGTCGAGTTTCACCGCGAAGCGATTTCACCCATTGAAGATGGGTTTCACCCGTCCGCAGGACGGATTTAGTTGAAAAAGTCCGGCGCTCACGCGTCGGACTTTTTCTGGCGGAGATGGAGGGATTCGAACCCTCGAACTGTTTGTAGCAGTTACACGATTTCCAATCGTGCGCCCTCGACCGGACTAGGCGACATCTCCGTACGACCTAACTATTATAGATTAACTAACTTAAAAAATCAAGTGTTATATTTGCAAAAACAAAATTCCTGCCAAATCACAACGGGTTTGGCAGGAACAAGCACTATAGCTTAGAAATTTTGACTAACCTTTCATAAGCAGTCTTAATATATTCATCGTCAGTCATATGGGCATATCTATCATTCTTTACGAGTTCAGCCATAAGGCTACCTTCATAGCCTACGCATCGAAGTCTTCCCATCATATCAGCATAATCAATATTACCGTCAAACATCATAAGATGATAATCAGGATCGTTACTGTCCTTACCAAAATTATCATGTATATGGGTACAAAGTATTTTTGAACCGAAAAGGTCAGTAAAATGTACTGTTTCGGTATAACAATGCTCATGACCGCAATCATAACAGTACCCTACATTTTCTACCGAGCGATATCTCTGCATCATGGCCGCAAGCGTGCCAAAGTTGCGTATATTCTCAAACGCGACTTTTACACCCTTCTTATCAGCATATTCGACCATATCATCAAAACGATTAAGACCTATATCACATATTTTAGGGGGATTCCAACCGGAATCAACATGCATAATTATAATCGGTATATTGAAATGAGACGCACTGTCTATGGTCTGGTATACACCCTTTTTAAGCGGAAGATAGTCAAGCCCGGCACACCAAAAATCGTTAACTCCCCTAAAAGGCGCGTGCAGGAATTCAACTTCAAGTCCAACTTTTGTTGCCTCGTTACTAATATATTCCACCTCATGAATATCATATTTGTCACTGAAAACCGTGTCAAAGCCGGCGGCCTTTATTTTTTTGAGCACTTCACCGTCATCCAAACCGCTATGCCTTAAGCATTCAAGCTCTATACCGAACTTTCTGTCCATAATGTACCTCCTATCCAATAAAAAACCGTTAATAGCCTTAGCAAAAGCATTAGAGCACAGCCATATTTTACACCACTTCAAAAAATTTGTATATCAAAAATTTGCTAATTTATATCATATTTTTTCCTTTTTAGTAAACAAAGAACAAAAGTGCCAAAAAAATATTGTTGATTTTTTATATAAAAAATGCTATTCTTTTATCAAAGAGGTGATACGATGAATTTAGATGCCATCAATGAAAAAAGAACCTTTCATCTCACTGATGAACAAGTAGGCGTCTACATGGAATGCCTGCGTTATAAAATGAAAAAAAAAGCACCGATTTCCGCATACCATTATCACGATAATATAGAGTTATTGTTCTGCATTGAGGGCGAAATAGTCGTAACTCTGCCATCAGAAAGAATAATCCTTAACGCCGGAGATTTTATTTATTTGGCTCCGAACACACCCCACGCAACAAGCAGCATTAGCGATACAAATGAGCATATTTGCATAAAATTTTTGCCGGAAATCATAAGTGTTCCGGCGAGCAGAAAAATACCGCCTGCGAGTCACTATATTTTAAATTTAGATGATTATAAAGTTTTTAGGGTGCCGGATAAGGACAGGAATTACATATCAAATCTCTTTGTCAGCTCATCTGTCAATTATTCGCATACCGATTATTTTAAAAGGCTTATATTCAGGGCTAATATAATGCTTTTAATGTCTTATGTGTTCAGCAATTCTATTACCGTTGAATCAAAAAGCTCTCAAAAAAATATACCCAGTGTGTTTTTGAATGTGCTTAAATATATTGATGAGAACACTGCGACGATATCGCTTGAAGAAGCCGCAGATTATTGTTCGCTTTCCTACAGCTATTTTAGTCGTACATTTAAATCAATTTTTAAAATATCTTTCTCCAATTATGTAATAAAAAAGCGTATCAGCAACTCACTAAAACTAATGCAGGAAACGAATTTAAGTCTTAACGACATTGCGCTTGAATGTGGATTTGCTAATCTCAGTCACTTTATTAAGTGTTTCAGTGCTGAAAAAGGTATGACTCCTAAACAATTCCGAGCTATCACCACACCGAAATAATACTATAATTCAGGTTATGCTTCAAAAGCAGAAAATCACCGTCAGATGATTTTCTGCTTTTTAGTTAAATGCGCTATATACCAAGCGAGCTGAAAACAGCGTCCTTTAAATCGTTTTTACAAATAACATCATTGAAACGCAAGTTGGCGTTTTTAAGTTCAAGTATTTGTTGCGGTATGGTAACATTCGTGATTTCACTTAGTTTGTATGCCGCCTCAAAATCTTCTGCCGGCACATCTTTTTGTATGGCTGACAGAACGCTCTTTGGAAACTTGTACGGCGACGCGGTGGAGGCAATTACAGTAGTAGTCTTGTCGCCGGTTTCATCTACATAGTTTTCATAGACACGAAGCGCAACGGCAGTATGGGTATCAAGTAAATATCCGTATTCCCTGAATGTGTCACTGATTGTCTTTAATGTTTGCTCATCATCACAATAGCCGCCATAGAATACCGAAGCAGATTTTTCCTTCATATCCTCACTGATTTCAAATTTACCGGTTTCTTTCAGTAAATTCTCGAGGGCTGTTACATACTTCGCATTCCCACCGGAAAGAATATAAAGCATTCGCTCAAGATTACTTGATATAAGAATATCCATAGACGGTGAAATTGTGGTATAAAACTCTCTGTTTTTATCGTAAATACCGGTATTAATAAAATCTGTAAGTACATTATTTTTGTTTGAGGCACAAATCAATTTTTTAATCGGAGTACCCATTGCTTTTGCGTAGTATGCTGCCAGTATGTTGCCAAAGTTGCCGGTCGGTACCACTACATTGAAGCCACCTGATAAATCCCTACCTTGATTTATCATATCACAGTAAGCTGAAATGTAGTAAACTATTTGGGGCGCAAGCCGTCCCCAATTTATGGAATTTGCAGAAGAAAACTCAAAACCGTGTTTACTCAGAACCGCCTTTACATTTTCATCCGTAAACAGCGTTTTTACGCCGGACTGTGCATCGTCAAAATTACCTTTAATTCCGTAGACATGAACATTTTTGCCCGCTTGGGTTGTCATTTGCAACTTTTGCATGGGGCTTACGCCGTCACACGGATAAAAAACGATAATTTCAGTGTTTTCTACATCTCTGAACCCTTCGAGAGCAGCCTTACCTGTGTCGCCGGAGGTTGCCACAAGTATTACTATATTTTTACCGTCCGACTGTTTTTTAGCAGCTGTTACCATAAGATACGGAAGAAGCTGAAGTGCTAAATCCTTAAATGCACAGGTTGGCCCGTGCCAAAGCTCAAGCATTTCCACATTGTCCCCCAAGGGTACCAACGGGGCGGGATTGTTTTTTTCAAAGCTACCGGAATATGCCCCTGCTACACAATAGTCTATTTCGTCTTCTGTAAAATCCGTCAGAAATTTTCCCAGTATATATTCCGCACGCTCGGTATATTTCATATTGCAAAGCTTGCTGAATTCATCCGCATTTAGAGCAGGTATTGTTTCTGGCAAAAACAAACCGCCCTCCTCTGATATTCCATGCGCTATTGCAAACGAAGAGCTGACGCTTTTATTATTATCTCTCGTACTTACATATTTCATTTTTTTACCTCCGAAAAACTTATCCTCGCTGTTACGGGAACACAAACTGAAAGACCAACCGCTTTTCCGAATAACTGCTTTAACCGTCAGCGGCATTAACCGATATCATAGCGTTTGTACGATATTCATTTCACGCAGAATATTTTACTTCATACTCACCATTATTGTCAATAGATACTTCCTAAACTCTCATATGCAAGTTATCGGCATTGAGGTAGAGGTTTTAGGTAAGAACAGAGCCTAACCCGGATTGGGTCAGACCCTGCCTTTGGCTGGGGTGGCAGGATTCGAACCTACGAATGCAGCAGTCAAAGTGCTGTGTCTTACCGCTTGACGACACCCCAATATTAAATTTGTATTCCTCAATCCTGCCACAATTGGAAGGATACTATGCGCTGTGTATAAATTAGCCAATAATATGAAAGATGAATAATGAATATTGAATATTTCAGAAATGCCGCACAGGTCAATTCCCCTACTCGTTACTCATTATTCATTCTTCATAAGCCGCTTATGCGGTACTTTTGGGGTGGAAGATGGGACTCGAACCCACGATCTCTGGTGCCACAAACCAGCGCTTTAACCAACTAAGCTACATCCACCGTAACGCAATGACTATTATACCACAACACAAGTGTTTGTCAAGTATGTTTTTATTACAAAAAAGCAGAAGCATCGTACAAGTAAGCTACTTTTGCTTCCGCCTTTTGTAACATAATAAAATGACTTATCGCTAAACAATTAATTAGATGAATTTGTAGAACCTGTACCTTGTTGCGAACTATCTGAGGCAGTTGACGAACCTGCCCCGGATGATGAGGATGATGTCAATGATGAAGTCTCACTACCAGAAGAAGCCGTACCTGAAGACGACTCATTATTCTGCATATCAGGCGTTGCCGCCTGCGAAGAGGACTGTGTGGTTGTATCCTGCGAAGATGTTAACTCACCGACAAAATCGGGTGTTTTCTCGTCCTCGTAAATATGAACACCATCACATTGCTTATAATATACACCCGGAACGCAGTATCCGGTCTCTGTATTGCAATTAGGTCCGGCTTTCAGTCCCGTATTAGTACAAAAGCTTGCCTTGATAATACTGTTGCTCATCTCAAAATCTTTTTTTGGAAGTTTTTTATGAATTTCTGACATAACCGTCCGCCAAACGGTGGACGCCAGAGTTGTGACCTTCATATTCTCAGGTTGGTCAAAACCGCACCATACGCTCGCAAAATAATAAGGACTGCCGCCTACAAACCAGGAGTCATTAGCCTCTGAAGAGGTACCTGTTTTACCGTACGCGCGCATACTGCTATAACCTGCGGCTTTTCTGCCGGTTCCGCCCTCGTCATATATAACTCCCTGAAGCAGCTTGTTCATAATATCAGCCGCCTCAGGTTTCAAAACCTGTCTTCCCTCTTCTCTGGATAATACGATACTTCCGTTTGCATCCGTTACCTTATAATAGGTTTTCGGCTTATTGTATATACCGTGATTACCAAAAATCGAATATGCGGCTGCTGACTGTGTAGTTGTAATTCCGTACTCACAACCACCTATTGCAAGAGAGGCGGGATTTATGTCAACCTCAGATAAATAGGTAAAGTTCAAATCATATTTTAAAAATGAGTATGCATCTTCAAGCCCTATTTTGCTTATAAGCTGTATGGGTATGGTATTAGCGGAATGTGCAATCGCACGACGAACCTTTATTCTGCCCTCGTAACCACCGTACCATTCGCGCGGACCCGCTTTGCCGTTTCCGTAATAATTAGGTACGGGTTTATCATCAACTACACTGGAATAAGAAATAATGCCTCTGTCAATCGCGAGAGAATACGCGCCGAGCGGTTTCATAGTAGATCCGGGCTGACGCGGAGACTCCCACGCACGATTAAGACCCCTATTCACCTTTTTTTCACCAACGCCGCCGATAATACCTTTTATATTACCCTCATAATCCAAAATCGTCATTGCGGATTGAACACTTTTTTCTTTATCCTTGCGCGATTTTATTGGGAAATATTTATCCACGTCTTTGTAGACCTCTTCCATTTTCTCTTGTATTGATGGATTAATTGTGGAATAAATTCTGAAACCGCCGTTATATAAAAGCTTTGACGCAGACTCTTCTGTAATACCTTTTAATTGCGCCAAATCGGCTGAAATATCGCTGATAAGCGTGTCAATGTAATAACTGTTTATTGGTAATTCAAAATTGCTTTGTTGCGCCTTATTGACAATAACTTCGCTTTCGACCGCGGTTTGGTATTCTTTGGAGCTTATCATACCTAAATCAAACATTTTATCCAAAACGGATTTACGGCGCTTCTGATTATCAGCAGGTTTAGTATCGGGATTGTATTTAGAAGGGTTTTTGGTTATTGCCGCAAGCGAAGCACATTCGGCTATGGATAACTGAGCAACATCCTTATTGAAGTAATAGTTAGCGGCAACCTGAACACCGCAAATACCGCTTCCGAGAGATATTGTGTTGAGATACGCCTCGAGTATTTCCTTTTTGCTCAACTCTTTCTCAATATACTGGGCACGCAATATTTCCCTGAATTTACGGTTAACGCTCTTGTCTCTATCGTTAGTTATATTTTTTATAAGCTGCTGTGTAATAGTAGAGCCACCCTGATTTGAATTATAAATATTAACGAAAGGCAGATAGTTTATAAACGCTGATAATGTGCGTTTCCAGTCAACGCCGCCATGCTTGTAAAAACGCTGATCCTCAATGGCAATAAATGCATCAATAAGCCGCTGAGGAATATTCTCTATGTCTACCCAAATACGGTTTTCGTCACCATGAAGCCGTTGATACTCTTCCCAAGCGCCCATATCATTTTGAAAATAAACCACTGAAGTCATGTTAAGCTCATAGTTCTTAATGTCGGTCACTACTTCCTTACCGCCGACAATACTATCAATCGTATTCAAAAAATCTTTTACCGATGAAGCAAGAAGTACCGAGGAAACGAGTATTACAACCGTCATAAACAAGCACAGCCATTTAAAAGGTTTTTCCAAAGCACTTCACCCCCCCAGAATTATAAAACCTACTCAAATATTATATCACCATTTTTTAAATTTGGCAATTATTTTTATTCAGTTCATATTTTTGTTATAAACTATTGATATAATATTAACAGGACTAATGAAACGGAGAGATCATATGCTGGAGCTCAAAAATATAACCAAAATATATAAAACGGGTGATACTTGGGTTACCGCGCTTAACGGTGTAAGTATTGCATTCAGAGATAGCGAATTTGTCTCGATACTCGGACCTTCCGGTTGTGGCAAAACCACATTACTTAATATAATAGGAGGTCTTGATCGCTACGAAAGCGGTGTTATGGAAATATCCGGGATTTCAACAGAAAAATATCGTGATCGTGATTGGGACACCTACCGAAACCACACAATAGGTTTTGTTTTTCAAAGCTATAATCTTATTCCTCATCAAAGCGTGCTTAAAAATGTTGAGCTTTCATTGACATTATCAGGTGTGTCGCGTGCCGAACGCAGAAAACGCGCAATCGAAGTTCTAAACCGCGTAGGTCTGGGCGACCAAATCAATAAGAAGCCCAACCAGATGTCGGGCGGTCAAATGCAGCGGGTGGCTATTGCACGCGCTCTTGTTAACAACCCGAAAATACTGCTTGCCGACGAGCCAACCGGAGCATTGGATAGTGAAACCAGCGTTCAAATTATGGAACTTTTAAAAGAGATTGCAGAGGATCGGCTGGTAATTATGGTAACTCACAATCCCGAACTCGCCCATAATTATTCTACGAGAATTGTTAATCTTTTGGACGGCAGAATTACAGGTGATACAAACCCATATTCACCATCATATGAGCAGGAAGCGGCAAAAAAGGTCAAAAAACCTTCAATGTCGTGGTTTACGGCTTTTTCACTCTCGCTTAATAATCTTATGACCAAAAAAGCCCGAACCATACTTACTGCATTTGCAGGGTCAATCGGTATAATTGGTATTGCGCTTATTCTCTCACTTTCAAACGGCGTAAACGCCTATATCAACCGTGTTGAAGAAGATACACTTTCAAGCTATCCTATTGTGATTGAACAAAGTGGAACAAACATCGGTGATATTATCTCTGAACTTATGGACTCTAACAAACCTAAAGAAGGACGAGATGAGAATAAAATCTATTCAAATAACATTATGACCGATATGATGACATCTATGATAAACGGTTCAAACGAAAACAATCTTAAGCTTTTCAAAGAATATATAGAAAACAAAAAATCTAAAATTAAAAACTACAGTTCTGATATTAAATACTCATACAAGACAGCGCTGAATGTCTATACGCCTGAGGGCTATAAGGTGAACCCCAGCAGTATATTTGAGGATTTAGGCTTTACAAGAGGCAGTACCCCCTACTCTTCAAGTATGACAATGAGTAACAGTGATGTTTGGCAGGAGCTTATCGATAATAAAGAGTTGCTGGAAAAACAGTATGAAATACTGGCAGGAGGCATGCCGCAAAGTCCGAATGAGGTCGTTGTGATTGTTGACAAAAACAACCAAATCAGCGATTATACGCTGTACTGCCTGGGCCTTAAAGACGCAGACGAGCTTAAAGAAATGATTAAAAAGGCACAAAACGGTGAAAAACTTAAAAAGCCTACCGAAACCAGTTACACTTTTGATGAAATATTGAATTTGCGATTTAAGGTGCTGCTGAACACTGACTATTATAAGATTAATGATATGGGAACATACGATGATATGAGCGAAGATGAGCTTTATTTACAAAACGCTCTCGGAAGTGCTCGAGAAATAAGAGTCGCAGGGATACTTAAAGCCCAAAGCAACTCGGCGGCTAACACATCATCCAGCGGAAGCGTAGGATATTTAAGCTCATTAATGACCGAGCTGATTAACGAGATAAACAAAACCGAAATTGTTGAAAAACAGAAAGAGAAAACGGATATTGATGTGTTTACCGGTCTTCCGTTTGCAACAGATAAGGAATATACAATGGAAGATCTTAACGCATATGTAAGTACTCTTCCACAGCAGGCACAACTCCAATTTAAAGGATACATTTCGTCAATGCGGGCTGAAGGTCTTGATGACAAGCAAATAGTATTAAAATTTGAAAACTATTTAAAAGCCGGACAAAGCAGTGCAACTTACGAAGACAACTGCAAAAAGCTTGGAATATCTGATTTAGAAGAGCCAAGCGGTATAAGCATATACCCTAAAGATTTTAATTCAAAAGAAGACATCGCGAATATAATAAACAAATATAACAGGGGTGTGAAAGAAAAAGACCGTATAACCTATACCGATTACATCGGTCTTATGCTATCTTCAGTAACAACTATAATAAATGCAATAAGCTATATACTGATAGCATTTGTCAGCATTTCACTTGTCGTTTCATCAATTATGATAGGCATTATAACCTATATTTCGGTTCTTGAACGCACCAAAGAAATAGGAATTCTCAGAGCAATGGGTGCATCAAAGCGTGATATATCAAATGTATTCAATGCGGAAACGATAATTATCGGTCTTTTTGCCGGTGGTATAGGCATCGGAGTAACGCTGCTGTTGCTAATTCCCATAAATGCAATTATAGAGGCAATAACCAACATTGGCGGTCTTGCCGTTTTACCGACTGCCGGCGGTATCGCTCTTGTAATTATCAGTATGCTTCTGACATTTATTGCCGGATTGTTACCTTCTCGTATGGCGGCGAAGCGTGATCCGGTAATCGCACTCAGAACAGAATAAATATTTTTTGTATTTACAAAAACAGGCGACTGCAAATGCAGCCGCCTGTTTCTATTTAATTTATAAAAGACTAAAAGCATTTTTCAGGTCTGGAACCATCGCCGCAATGAGAGGCTTTCCCGCATCTGTAGCAAAGCTCGTTCTTACAGGTGCCGTTTTTGTAAAACGCCTTAATGTTTTCTACGGTAGTCTCTGCAATGTTCTCTAAAGCCTCGTTTGTTAAAAAAGCCTGATGTGATGTAACTATAACATTCGGCATTGAAATAAGACGAGCGATAGTATCATCGTCAACAATGTGACCTGAAAAATCCTCAAAGAAAATATCCGCTTCTTCCTCATAAACATCGAGACAGGCAGCACCTATTTTGCGTGATTTTATACCCTCTAAAAGCTCATCTGCGTCTATAAGAGCGCCGCGCGAGGTGTTAATTATTACGGCGCCCTTTTTCATCTTTTCAATGGCATTTGAATCTATCATATGATAAGTTTCTTTATTTAGCGGACAATGAAGCGATATTATTTCACTGCATCCCAACAACTCGTCAAGAGTTACATACCTGACGCTTAACTCGCTGTCAGGATATTTATCATAAGCCAAAACGTTCATACCAAAACCTTTGCATATATCTGCAAACGCCTTCCCTATACGACCTGTACCGACAATACCTACAGTTTTTCCGTAAAGGTCAAACCCGGTAAGTCCGTCAAGACTAAAGTTGAAATCCCTGGTTCTGATATATGCCTTATGAATACGCCTGATACTTGTAAGCAGTAAAGCCATAGCGTGCTCAGCAACGGCGTGCGGCGAATACGCCGGAACATGAAACACATGAATCTTTCCGAAAGCATGTCTGACATCAACATTATTATACCCCGCACAACGAAGCGCTATTAACTTAACACCCAATTCATAAAGCTTATCAATTACCTGAGAGTCCGCCGTATCATTCACAAAAATACAAACGCCTTCACAACCGAAAGCAAGTGAAGCGGTATCAAGATTTAGTTTGCTTTCAAAAAACTTAAACTCTATATCTTCACTTTCTCCAACCGATTCGAATGCACGACGGTCGTAAGATTTTGTATCAAAAAATGCAACTTTCATACGAGCATATCCTCTATTTCTTCTCTATCACAATAACCGACTTTCTGAGCTTTGATTTCTCCGTTTTTGAAAACCGCAACCATCGGAATACTCATTATGCCGAACTTGGCTGTAAGCAGAGGGTTATCGTCAACATTCACCTTACCTACTATTATATCATCACGATCTTGTGCAATCCGTGAAATGATCGGTGACAACATCTGGCACGGTCCGCACCAATCGGCATAAAAGTCGACCAACACCGGTTTATCGGATTTTTCTACTATACCGCTAAAGTTTTCATCTGTAATTTTGATTTCAAAGTCTGTCAAATTAAACACTCCTTTATTTTGATTTGTAATAAAGCATACAGTGGCAAAAGCCCTCAAAATCAGGGTCGGCTATTTGCTCGCGAAATTCCTTACACATACACTTGTATTCCTCTGTTCGCACAGTTCTGCACGGACAATAACCGCCGGTCCTCTCGAGTCCTTCTTTTATTACTTTTACAACATTACTGTCCGGGTTTAGTCTTACAGCCATAAGCCACCTCCTAAACTTTATATTTTAATGTTACCATAAATTTTCAGATTTATAAAGTATAATATGTAAATTTTTTAAATACGATGTAATAATTATGATTATTGACTAATATATCAACAGTGCGGCCACCCAAGCGGCCGCACAAAAAAGCAATTCACAATCAGGACGCCTTTTTAAGCCCGTTTGAATCATTCTCAACATCAGCAACCTTTTGTGCTGTTTCAAGCATATTTTCAGCATAGACCGCATATCCCTTTTGGGGGTCATCTACAAAAACATGTGTTACGGCTCCTATCAGTTTTCCGTCCTGCAAAATAGGGCTGCCTGACATTCCCTGTATGATACCCCCTGTCAGATTTATGAGTCGCTCATCGGTTACCGTTACCACCATATTTTGCGTCTGGGAATTTAAAAAGCTGGCACGCTTTTGTACAGTACAGGAATAAAGCTCGGGTGTATTTCCCGAAACAGCACAAAGAATTTGTGCTTTGCCGTTTTTTACTTCCTGTTTAAGAGCCACTTTAGTTAAATCAGATGTTTCAAGCGGCGTATACGGTCTGCCGTAAACACCATTTTCGGCATTGAGGAGTATGTTTGATATTTTTTCCAAAGCAAATCTGCCCTTAAGCTCTCCGGGATCACCAGAAGCGCCTTTTTTTACCGAAATAATTTCGGCACTTACAAGCTCACCGTGCTCAGGCTGTAAGAGTTCACCTGTATCGCTGTCGCATATACCGTGCCCGAGACCGCAAATTATATCACTCGCCGCACTGTAAAATGTAAGCGTACCTACGCCCGCCGAGCTGTCACGCACCCAAATACCTATTCTGTAAAGGCCCTCCTCTTTAGAGCGCACAGGTTTAACTGTAAGTTCTTTGTGCTTGCCGTTTCTTGTTATACTTACAGACAAAGGTTCGCCGGCGCTTTCGGCGACAATTTGTGATAAATCTTCATTACAGCTTATCTTTTCATCGTTTACGCTGACTATATAATCTCCAACCTTTATCCCCGCTTCCTTTGCGGGATTGACCGCACCGTCTATCGTTTCAACATCTCCCGCAGAAATCACAAGTACGCCGTTTGTATAAACCTTCATCCCGAAAGGTTTACCAAGCACCGACACATAAGTTTCATCAACAACTGTAACGCTCGCTGTACTAAACGGTATAATACCAAAAATTTTGAGATCAACATCAAAGCAATCGCCAACATTTTTGAAATCAGTATTTTGGGCTTTTACACCCGGAAAATCAGCCGTTACAGGTATAGCGGAATCTATGCGGAACACATCGCCTCTGTTTATTTTATATTCGCGGCTTACTGTTTTGTTCAGAATAAAAACAGCGGTAAATATTGTTATACAAACCAGCAAAGCCGAAAAAAATATAAATTTGAAAGCAAGATTTACATATCGCATAAAAACACCTCTATATATAACTTGCCCAAATTTACAAAAAACCACATTGAAAAAATAAGGCAAAAAAATCCGGCAGTTATAAACTGCCGAAAATCAATGTGTTGTTTATTATTCGCCGAATGGGAAATCAAAAGTTCCGCCGGGTTGTTCTTCGGAGCTACCATCTTCTGATGAACTTGCCGCTTGCGACTCATCAGCATTAAAGCATGATTCACCAATGTTGGCTCCGAGCTTAGCGTTAATTTCTTTTTCGTCCCCCGAAGAAGTTATAACAGTCAGCTTAATAGTGTCACCCGGTTTGCTTGATTCAATAACATCAAGAACCACATCATCCTTTGTTATCTCAATTCCGTTTACATGGGTTATTATATCATCTTTTGAAACTTTACCTGAAAGGTCGCTGTCAGAGCTGACAGATGCAACTAGCAGACCCGTTGCCGCACGGTTTTCACGCTGTTTTACAACAGAATTGATCTCAGTATAAGTTATGCCGAGCTTTGCCCTATCGGTCACTTTACCGTTTGAAATCAGCTGATCGACAACACGCTTTACTGTAACAGTAGGGATAGCAAATCCTATCCTGTCGTATTCATCACCCGCAAGCTTTGAGGATGTAATACCGACTACCTGACCGTACATATTACTGAGCGCACCACCCGAAGAACCGGGATTTATGGCACTGTCAGTCTGTATAAAACGCGATGAATAGTTAGTTTTTGATTTTACCCTGCGTGATGTAAGAGATACAGTGCCTGCGGTAATTGAAGTATCATCCGACGCGTCACTCGGTCTGCCTATGGCAAAAACATCTTCGCCACACACAAGTTCATTTGAATCACCGAACTGCGGCACCTTAAAGCTTACCGAGCCCTTTATCTTTAAAACCGCTAAATCACTCACTGTATCACCGGCGACATATTCAGCGTCATACTCCTTACCGTCAAAGGTGTAAATCTTAAACTTAGGAGCGCCTACCTCTGAATATATGTGGTCGTTTGTTATAATATAACCGTCCTTAGTATACACCACTCCTGAAGCATCAAAGGCATTACTCGAATTATAAACTCTGATACCGACTATTGAAGGGTTAAGCTCTTTATATACCTCAGCGGCCGTCATACCGTCGCCCTTAGGCTTAGCAGAAAGATCAAGTTTAACATCACTATTGTAAAAGCTTTTATGATTACCGTTTCTGCCCACGGCATATCCGCCCCAACAAGCACCAACAAGAAGTATCACCAAAGCCAACGCGGCGCAGAATAACTTTAACCCTTTACTAAATGGCGTATAATTGCTAATCGGTTTTTTATCAGTATAGGTTATTTTATTAAAGCTCTCAAAGCCATTATTGGCGCTAACATCCGGTATTTTTTCAATGTGTACACTATCAGTATGGGTCTGCTCATTTAAATTCTCGGCATCACTGCCCAATTCATCATCAACCACCGGTGATTCTTTAACACTATCGATTATTTGTTCTTTTTCCGTAGTGCTTTGGTTGACGTAGGGCGTGGTTTCTTTATTCGGCTCAACATTAACATTTTCATTGTAGTCTTCCATTTTTATACCCACCTTCAAATCTTTAAAACAAAGCTGAAACGCGTAAACTTATTTTCTATACTTGTTACGCTGACTGTTCCGCCGTGATTTTTAATAATTGTTTTTACTATATAGAGTCCCAACCCCATACTGCTCTTATTTGCCGCACGCGACTTGTCAAGCTTATAAAACCTGTCAAAAATATACGGTAAATCTGCTTGTGGTATGCCTTTTCCGCTGTTGGTTATATTAAAGTTTACACCTGCAGTATCAACACTAAGCTCAAACTGTATATATCCACCCTCATTGGTAAATTTAATTGCGTTATCAAGAAGATTATATACCGCTTGGTAAATAAGATCCTTATCAGCGTTAACGGTTACGGACGGCAAGGAGTCAAGCCCTTTAATCTCTATTTTCTTTTCTTCAATACGCTGTTCTTGGCTTATTACAATATTAAGTATTTGTTCCCTTAAATCGAAAACATCTCTTTTCAGCACGAATTCACTTGATTCAAGCCTGGAAAGGTCAAGCATAGACTGTATCATCCGGGACAATCTCTTTATCTCACCGGATACAATATTCAAATAATAGCTTTGTTTTTCCGGTTCAATCGTACCGTCAACAATTCCGTCAATAAATCCGCCGATGGTAGTCATAGGAGTTCTCATCTCATGCGATACATTGGCAATAAAGCTCTTCCGTGTTTCCTCGAGGCGGGAAAGCGAGTTAGTCATTTTATTAAACGACGCGGCAAGCTCTCCGATTTCATCATCTCCTGTAACGGGTATCCTAATTGAAAAATCGCCTTTTGACATAGCGTGCGCGGCTTGCGACATAAGCTTTAACGGCTTATTCATCCTATATGTTAAAACATAAAGCGCCAAAAACATTATAACAAGTGGAGGTGTTGCACACAGCACATAGATTTTTAGCGATTTTATAAGCAAACCTTTTACCGATTCGGATGAAGATGAAGCAAAAACATACCCTTTAATCTCTTCATCAAATTCTATAACTTCCGCCGCAATATAACGGGGTGTAGAATATATCCCCACCGTGCCAAAGCTTTCTTTATCTGCAGCTATGCGCTTTAATTGTTCGGCTTTGATTTTATTCCCCGTATGCTCACAACTACCGTTTTCCTCATACTCGTTGCACATACATATAATAATTTTTCCGCTTTTGTCGGTTACATATACATCACAATTCATCACCTCCGATATATTTGCCATAAAGAAATGAGCGGCTCTGGCGCTTTCGGCTATATTGCCTTCTTTCAAATCTGTCAGAATATCGGAAACGGAATTGCATGCGCTTTTAAGCTCGGTATGTTTCTCCTCTGATAACCGGTTGTTATATGTAATAAACAACAAAAGCAACATAACGGAAAAGCTTATAATCACTATGAAAGCGAAACCGAAAAAATACTTTTTAAATATGCGGCTTCTCATCATCTGACCTCAAACTTATATCCTACGCCCCAAACGGTTTTCAGCGACCATTTATCAGATACATTTTCAAGCTTTTCACGAAGCCGTTTAACATGGACATCAACCGTGCGGGAATCGCCATAATAATCAAATCCCCAAACCTCATCCAGCAACTGATCACGTGTATATACACGGTTGGGATTACTTGCGAGATGAAATATCAGCTCAAGTTCCTTAGGAGGCGTATCTATACGCTTACCATCCACCGCAAGCTCATAATTAGTAAGATTTATAACAAGTTTATCAAAGCGGACCTCTTTTATAGCGTTGTTCTTCAATTTTTCACTGCTCCGCCTTAGCACGGCTTTTATACGCGCAATTACCTCCTTGCTATCAAAGGGTTTGCTTATGTAATCATCAGCTCCCAGTTCAAGTCCCAATATTTTATCAAACACTTCGCCTTTTGCCGTAATCATAATAATGGGCACTTCGCTTGTTTTTCTGACCGCTCTGCATACCTGCCAACCGTCAAGTCGCGGCATCATAATATCAAGCAGTATCAAATCAGGATTATAACGCGCGGCAAGCTCTACTGCCTGTTCTCCATCTGAAGCGATTGCAGTATCAAAGCCATCCTTTTGGAGATACATACGCAAAAGCTCACATATATTCGAATCATCGTCTACTATAAGTATTTTCTGGTTTTCCATAATCCACTCCTAATGTTTTTACGACACAATTCTACAATAATATTATTACAAAAATATGAATAATCAGTTCTTAAATTATTAAATTAAAAAAGACGCCCCCAACAATGAGAGCGCCATAAATGCGAAAAATTATTCAGCCGACTCTTCTACTGCGGGTTCCTCAGTAACCACTTCAGTATCAGGAGCTTCAGCCGATTCTTCGGTGGCAACAGCCGCCGTAGCTTCATTTTCCTTCATTTTCGCGAAGCATTCGCTGCAATATACCGGTCGATCCTCACGCGGAGCAAACGGAATACGCGCAACACCACCGCAAGCGGCGCAGGTCGCCTCATGCATCTCGCGCGGACCCCTTGCAGCATTCTTGCGCTTATCGCGGCACGGTTTGCAACGCAACGGTTCATTTTCAAAGCCTTTGGATTCATAAAATTCCTGTTCACGGGCTGTGAAAACAAACTCCTCTCCGCAGTCCTTGCAGACTAAAGTTTTGTCCTCAAACATCCTTTTGTACCTCTCTTGTTTTAATAGCCCCGGACGGAATTGCACCGACATCTCTGAATACAACGCTTTGCTTACTTAAGCTACTTGGGCATATATACGACAATACTGCCGCTTATTTATTATCAACCATAAAACCTGCAATTTTTGCCCTAACGCGCTTTAACGCATTATCTACAGACTTGTTTGACTTATTAAACTCTTGCGCGATTTCTTTATAGCTCTTGCCGCATATGAATTCGCAAAAAACTTTGTACTCATAATCCGAAAGCCTATCTTTCACCGTGCAAATAATACTATCTGTACTTTCTTTTTCAATAAATAAACTCTCGGGATTATTGCTGTCGGCAATATCCAAACCATCTATTGAAGATATCAGCTCAGCAGGTATGCGTTTTAACGCTTTTGAACGCCGATACTGATTAACAATCGCCCTTTCAATACACAAAAACGCAAAAGCTTTAAAAGATGATTTTTCCTGCTTGTACGACTTAGCAGCCACAAAAAGCGCCAATACGCCCTCACTTATTAAATCCTCCTCATCAACAAGAGACTTGTATTTTGAAGCAGACTTAATTATGTAGGGCATATATCTGTTACGCAACACAAAAAAGTGCGCATAATCTCCAGACTTTATATGAGCCGCTAACTGCTCATCCGAGCAGTTTTCAAATTTTACATCTTCCATCCGGTTACCAAATTCTAAACTTAATGTACATTTATACCAATGATACATTAGTTTTACCATATTGTCAAGTATTTTTATGCGATTTGACAGTTTTTGCGCCTATTTTACAAAATTCTTATAGCCTTTACCGTACTGAACGCAGCGTGAGACTCTGCATAGTGTAGCTGAGGATATATCAGTCTGCTCAATTACTTGATTATAAGTATTACCGTCTATAAGCAATTTTGCCGCCTTGATACGCTGCGCCATCTGTTCAATTTCTTTATCCGTACACAGATCCTCAAAAAGAGTTTTGCAGTCCTTTACGGAATTTATTTTAACAATTACTTCAAAAAGGTTTTCAATATCTTTTTTTGAGACTGATTTCTTTTGCATTCTAAACCTCCATAAAGTGACAGTTGCCGATTCTGATATCCACTGAAAGCTTTAGGTCGTCCCCGTTCAATACATTTATAACTCCGCCGGGCTGATATAAATTTATTTCCTCTCCGGGCTTACATATAAGCGTTCCCACAGCGCAGCTCCCGCTTGCACAGGACTTTTCGAAAAACAAAGTATCGGTATCTTTAACATAGACAAGGGGGTTTAAATGTGTTTTATCTTTGCTTAAAAGCATAATTCCAAGCGCCTTTGTATCAAGTTTGTACGCCAAATTCCTAATTACGCTTTCAGCTATGGGCTCATTTAACATTTCATCAGCAACAATATGCATAATCCCCTCAAAAACAACAAGGGGGTACTGATACTCATAACCGTTTGCGCAGAACTTAATCGTTTTTTCCTCATAAGGCTTTTTAATCTCACATTTGCATTTAAAACAGCCGTCTTTGGCCTCTACAGAAACATCAATCGGTTTTTTTGTTCCGAATACACTTACGCTTGTTTCATACACTCCTCGCTTGCCTGACAACAAATAACAGAGCGCGGCGGCGGACATCGTGGCGTTACCGCAAAACTCATCACCGGACATACGAAGCTTTATATTGCTATCCGAAAAATGCACAAAGCCAACCTGTTCAACACTTTTATTTTCCTGCATTATCTTTTTTGTAACCAATTTAATGTCCATATTTGAACAGTAAATAACAAGCGCGGTTATATTACCGGCAGGATCCGCTAAATAATACTTAACTTCCATTATTTGCCATAGTTCTGTAAGAACTGCTTTGTCCTTTCGTTTCTTGTGTTGCCGAAAACCTCCTCAGGAGTTCCCTGCTCGGCAATCATTCCCTTGTCAATGAAAACCACCCTGTCGGATACAGCACGCGCAAACGCCATTTCGTGAGTCACTATTACCATGGTCATTTTCTCTTCTGCAAGTTGTTTGATAACCTTTAAAACTTCACCTGTAAGCTCGGGGTCAAGCGCACTTGTAGGCTCATCAAAGAACAGTATATCCGGTTTCATTGCAAGTGCTCTTACTATTGATACTCTCTGTTGCTGACCGCCGGACAACTCGCACGGATACGCGTCCACTTTATCTGAAAGCCCCATTTTCTCAAGCAGCTCCAAGCACTCTTCTTTTACTTCTGCCTTATTACGATTCAACACGGTTACAGGCGCGTCCATTACATTTTTGAGTACTGAAAAATGAGGAAACAGATTAAAGCTTTGAAAAACGAGACCGAAAACCTTTTTAAAACGATTGAGATCTTTAGCGTAACAAAGCTTCCCGTTACCATCTTTATATGTTACATTCTCGCCCATATAGGATATTATTCCGTCATCAACAGTTTCAAGTAATGTGGCACATCTGAGCAATGTTGATTTACCGCCCCCTGATGTACCTATAATCGACACTACTTCGCCACTGTCGACATGAAAGGATATACCTTTTAACACATTATTATCGCCGAATGATTTTTTTATATTTGTCATTTCCAAAACATTCATTTTGCCGCTCCTACTGCTTATAATAGCTCATTGATTTTTCAATTTTACCCATAACTAATCCCACTATTGCGTTGAACACATAATAGAACACTCCTGCCACTAAAAAAGGAGTAAAACTTGTTTGGGAATTTGCTATCTGCTTACCTATTGTAAACATTTCCTGATATGAAACGGTAAACGCTATGGAAGTATCCTTAACAAGCGTCACTATTTCATTTGTAACACTTGGCAAAATCCTTCTTATAACCTGTGGTAAGATAATCCTTATAAATGTTTGCACTTTGCTATAGCCTAATATTGCGGCGGCTTCATACTGACCTACGGATATAGATTCAATACCGCCCCGATATATCTCGGAAAAATACGCGGCATAATTTACTGAAAATGCTATGACAACGGGTATAAGCTTATTTCTTGAAACGCTGATATTAAAAAGGTAATAAGGACCGTATGTAACAGCAAGCAACTGAAGCATAAGCGGTGTTCCTCGAAGCACCGAAACAACAAATTGCGTAATTTTTGAAACTACCGTATTTTTGCTCATACGCATAAAGGATATGATCATACCGAGCGGCAATGAAAAAAGCAAGGTCAAAAAGAAAATAGCGCAAGTCTTCCCGAAGCCCTCGCCCATTTTTATAAAAATCATTTGCAAAGACAATGCTAAACCTCATTTCTATAAGCGCAAGTTAAAGCCTCCTTTCACGGGAGGCTTTAATCCTTTATTTTCTACACTATTTATCGGTATTCAGGAAAATCAAATTGTCAATAATATCGGGATACTTTTCAGCAATCTTTGCATAGGTCCCGTCTTTAACAAGCTCCTGAACCGCATCATCTACAGCCTTGCAAGTCTCTTCGTCGCCCTTTCTGAAAGCAATTCCGTATTCCTCAGCACCCAATTCTTCATTTATTATCGAAAGCTTGTCCGTCTTATCCTCAACATAAGATTTGGCAACCGGGTAATCAACAAATACCGCGTCAACAGCGCCGCCCTCGAGCTCAGTAAAGCATTTAAGGAAGCTGTCGCAAGTGACAAGCTCTTTAAATGTATCTTTTAAACCGCTTAAATCCTCATTGAGCAAAGACTCACCGGAAGTGCCGAGCTGAACCGCAACCACCTTGTTTTTAAGGTCTTTAGAAGATTTGATGTCACTATCAGCTCCTACAACGAGCACTTGGGTATTGTAATAATAAGGCTCGGATATTACATAGCCTGATTTTTTCATGCTATCAAGAATAGTCATACCGGACCATACACAATCGCATTCTTTGGCATCAAGCTGAACAAGTTTTTGATCCCAGTTAACGCCAAACACCTCAAATTCCCAACCGAGCTTATCACAAACAGCTTTACATACCTCAACATCAAACCCGGTATACTCACCGTCATCCCCGATGCTGCTGAAGGGCGGATATTCGGGATCAATTCCCATTGTAAAGGTCTTTTTAGAGCTATCCTTGCCGCATGCGGCAAAAGAAAGCATCATAACGAGTGCCAACATAATCGCAATAATTTTTTTCATTTCAATCTCCTTTTGAGCAAACGCTCCTTTTAATGATAAAATTATACTTTATTACGCTAAAGTTGTAAAGTGCCTTTGCGCATTTTTGTATGCCTGCACAAAAAATATATATGAAATTTGCTTTATTGCACTACTTAATTGAAGGCAAAAAAATACTTCCCGAAAAATCCGGGAAGTAATCACTTTTTTGTTTTTACTTTTTAAGCGCAATAAAGTTTGCCACAAGCGCAAGTATAAAGAACAATATCGCAATGTACTTTGTAAAACGCGCGAGAGTAGCATCAAAGGTTCGTGCTTTGTTTTTCGAAAGGAATGTATCGGCACCGCCGGATATTGCACCCGTAATACCGGCTCTGTGACCCTGCTGAAGCAGGATAACAACAATAATGAACAATGAAACCAAAACAACGGCTATACCCAAAATTATTTCCCAAACACTCATTTTAATAACCTCCGTATATAAAGCGCGAAATCGCAACATTTCAGTAAAGGATATGATATCACACTTTTCCCAAATTTGCAAGAACTTTTTTAAACATTACACGAACAACCTCTGAATAGCTTATCAATATCAATAGTCCTGTTGCTTTTATCAAGAATAAAGTCGAGTTTTTCAAGCAGGATTTCAACATCAGCGCCTTCATACCTTGCGTCCATAGCGCACCTTTGCGCTGCGACATAAAGAGTTGACCTTAATATACCGTCAGCCAACAAAACATCATTTTCAGGGATTATTCTGAATATGGTTATTCCCTTATCATACAAATTGTAAAGGCAATAACCTATCACTTTGTCCGATAACCGCGCCTCAACACAACCGGAATTATAATCAGCCTTTAGTCCTGCGTTTTGAAAATAATAATCAATTTGCATTTTATTGCCTATCGGTGAAATTGTAATCATATCTTTTCCCTTTTACCGGATATATTTGTAAGTCTGGTCATTTCTCGCTCGTTAAGATCTCTCCACGCTCCAAGTTTAAGTCCTCCAAGCTTAACACCGGCAATTTCAAGCCTTTTTAGGCGAATTACCTGCAGTCCTACACAGTCACACATTTTCCTTATCTGACGATTACGCCCTTCGTTTATGATAAACTTTACAATAGTTCTATCAGGTTTACGCTCAGTCACAAATACCTCGCAGGGTGCTGTTCTCTTGCCGTCTATAAGAACGCCTGATGACATTTCGTTTGTCTGTGCATCAGACACATCACCCTTAACCGTAACCAAATAAGTTTTATTCACATTTTTAGAAGGATGGGTTATTCCGTTTGCAAACTCCCCATCGTTTGTGAGAAATAAAAGCCCTTCTGAGTCGCGGTCAAGCCTGCCTACAGGATAAACCTTAACACCAACATCCCGTACAAGATCATTTACTGTTTTGCGGTCGTACTCATCCTTAAGCGTTGTAACATATCCTCGCGGCTTATTAAGCATTATGTAAACCTTTTTACTCTGTGCTGTAACACGCTTTCCTCTGACCATCACCTTATCATACTTTGGGTCAACCTTATCTCCAATGCTTGCGAGATGGCCGTTAACCTTGACTTTTCCGAGCAAAATCAACTCCTCAGCCTTACGCCTGGAAGCAACTTCACACTCAGATAAAAACTTTTGAAGTCTCACTTTATTGTCCTTCATATTAACTCCTAAACAAACGAAAGAATCAGCCTTACATTTTCATATATAAGATTGAACATATCATCCTGAGTCTTTTTTACGCCTTTTGAAATAATGTTACTTTTGTAAACGAGCCTGTCAAAACAGTAATACTCGATATTTCCTATTATTTCGCCGGAATTGACCGGTGCGTATAAAAAATGAGGAAGGTATGTAATTGAAGTTACGCTTTGACCTTTGGGCTTGGAAAATTCCGCGGCGGAAACGCTCGCCTTTACAAAGCCTTTTTCTCCCGAAACAATAGGGACGCTTAGGCTCTCGGATTTCGGCTTATACTCATAAACCTCTATTGCGCCAAGTCCGGCATCGAGTAAAAAACGATGATCCGCCCAATCATTTCCGTCGTTAAGTGTTACCGCAACAACATACTTTCCGTCCTTCTTAGCGGCAGATACAAGGCATCTGCCGGATTTCTTTGTAAATCCGGTTTTAACGCCTACAATATCGTCATACATACTAAGCAAGCGGTTATGGTTGCTTATATTTCTGTTGTAGGGCGGATTTCCAAAGCACAGAGTTGCACTCTTAGCCGACGCGGCCTTGGCAAATTCGGGATTTTTAAGTGCCTCGCGTGCAACAAGCGCCAACTCATATGCTGTTGTATAATGCCCTTCGGCATCAAGACCGGAGGGCGTTACAAAATTAGTGTTTGAAAGTTCTAAATCCCGTGCCCTTTTATTCATAAGTTCAACAAAGCCCTCTATACTTCCGGATATTGCTATCGCCGCGGTATTTGCCGCATCATTACCGGAAGATAAAAGCATACCGTAGAGCAAAGCCCGGTATGATACTCTGTCTCCTTCAATAAGTCCCATAGATGAGCCTTCAACAGTTACCATTTCTTTGGTGGTAACTATTTCACTATCAAGGTTTTTACAGTTTTCAAGCATTACAAGCGCCGTCATAATCTTTGTTGTGCTTGCCATAGGCAAGCGAACATCCGAATTATGCGAATATAATATATCGCCGTTGTCACCGTTTATAACAACCGCGGCGCCCGCTGAAATTCCGCTCACAGGGTAAGAATTTATAGTTAAAACTACAACTAAAAGTATCAAGCAAAGTAATTTTTTCATCCGCAACACCCATAAATCTTATGAGTGGGCGGACAAAATTATTCAAGAGTATCCATACCTGTATCTTTTTTCTTTGAAAACAAGCTTTTGACCTTATCAATAAGCTCGGGAGCCATATTTATAGCCTTGTCCATCGTACCCATTTCGTTGTAAACCGGCAACATATGAACACTTTCACCGTTCACTGCGATAAACGCGACAGGGCTAACTGTCATACCGGCTCCGCCGCCTCCTCCGAATACTGTGCCGGCATTCTTTGTGGGAAAATCACTGCCGCCCGTAGCAAGTCCAAAAGAAATCTTAGATACGGGTATCAGAGTTATTTTTCCAACCGTCAACGGCGTTCCAATTATCGTATCGGCGTCAACCATCGCACGCAGCTTTTCAGTTGCAATTTCCATAAGGTTGCTTAAATTATTCTCTCCCATTCTTATCACTTTCCTTTTTTAATCTTAAAAACTCAAAGAACAATGAAACAGCGGCAATAACCGCATAAATTAATCGCGTCTTTGCGGAAACCGAAACTGAAATTTCGGGGCTCATTTTATCAAAATCCGTATAAACATTTACCTTTTTAACTGAAAAATCAGTGTTATGTTCTATAAGATTTATCACAGGATACACAACACCGCACACAGCGCCGTATGATATTGCGGTTTTAGCGGCATCGTCACTTGATACGCCTATGCTTAGGCAAAACTCTCTGAATTTTATCTTTTTAATCACCCATATTATTCGTGAAAGCGCAGATTTTATAAGTTTTGCAATAAACTTTATACCCTCTATCTTACCCTTATCACTGAAAATACGGGTTATATAGTTTTTTTTCTCTGAAGCGGGCGTATCCTCTTTTACTTCTTCTTTTTCAACCTTTGAAGTTTTCCGTTTTTTAACCTTTGAATTGTCAAAAAGTTTAATTCCGGCATATTTCACGGCAAAAAACAATTTATCACGATAGTTGAAGTGAACCCCGACCGGAATCAGCAGCAGTATAAAGAAAAAAATAAGAATACCGCCAACAATGTAAATAGCCGTCACGACGCGGTTTCCTCCGACTCTGCCGCTTTACCGTTCAATTCTTCCGAAATAGGTAACTGCTCACCCACATCATTTACCGCGTTTTGGTCCTTCGGCAACGGTGGCAGATCAGATAAATCCATAAGACCGAAACAACGGAGGAAGTTTTTAGTAGTAACATAAAGCAAAGGTCTGCCGGGTAACTCTAATCTTCCATGCTCTTCAATCAGTTCTTTTTCTAAAAGAGTCGCTATAACGCCTGAACAATCAACGCCTCTGACCTGCTCTATGAAAGCCCGGGTGACCGGCTGATTATAGGCTATAACCGATAACACCTCAAATGCCGCGCCGGATAATGGAGTTCTGCGCTTTAAATCAAACGCTTTCTTAATATAATCGGCAAATTCTTTTCTCGTGGCAAGTTGATATGCATTATCAAGTCTTAAAAGTTCAATTCCGCACTTATCGTTATCAAGGCGCCCTTTAAGCTTATCAGCGGCTTTTTCTACCGTTTCCGGTTTAATCTCAAAAATCTGCGATAAACGGTCAATACTTATAGGATCGCCTGAGGCGTAGAGAACCGCTTCAAGTGCCGAAATAATCTCTTTATTGTTCATTTCTCTTATGTCCCTTAACAAGTTTTATTTCCGCGTCTGCCATATCGGAAGCTCCGATTTTTACACGGTTTGCTTTGCAAAGCTCCAACACCGCTAAAAAGGTAGCAACCAGCTCGGAACGGCTTTTAGCTTCCTTATAAAGCGAGCTTAAACGGGTTTTCCCCGAGAAAGCAAGCTTTCTTATGACATACACTATTTTAGTAGATACCGAAACTATTTTTTTAGCCACAATTCTGGTAAACGGAGCAACGCTTACAGGAGCAAATCTTTTTGCGCGGTTAACGGCGGAAAGGTAAGCGTTAACAAGGGTTTCGCTTTCATGCGTAAGCTCGTATGCGCTGTCAAAATCATAAGCGGTAGGAGGCTTTACAAACTTATCGAAGCCATCCGTCATTTCTGATAGCTTACCCGCCATTTCCCTGCAAATACTGTATTCAAGCAATTCGCCGGTAAGTTCCTCTTTAAGCCTCTCGATTTCCTCGTGGCGAGGAAGCAAACTTACGGTCTTCATATATATTAGCCTTGATGACATTTCCAAGAACTCGCTGGCTATCTCCAGTTCCTGCCGGCGAAAACACTCAATCTGTTCAAGATACTGATCTATAAGCACAGAAAGCTTAATATCATAAATATTGAGTTTATTCTTTGAGATGAGTTGAAGCAGCAAATCAAGAGGTCCTTCAAAATCATCAAGCCTATACATCAACTTAGTTTCCATTTTTTCTCCTAAAAACCAAACGGCAATCCTGCGATAAAAGCCAAACCGCCTAAAATAAGATTTGAAACATACGATATAGGATAGCTCAAAACACCTAAATATAAAATCACAAGCAGGCCGATAAAAATAAACCTCTCATACCGCATTATACCGAAATAATATTTTGAGGGTAAAAACGCAAAAAGAATACGGGAGCCGTCAAACGGAGGTATCGGGATAAAATTAAATACCGCGAGGTACACATTTATCTTCGCAATATAAGTGAAAAAGTATATAAACAGCAGATAAATGCCGCCCGAGATACCAAAGTTATTACTGATAAGAGCAAATGTATTCATCAAGACGAGGGCTATAAACGCCATAATGACATTTGAAACAGGTCCTGCCAAAGCGGTAAGCGCCATTCCCCACTTAGGATTTTTGAAATACCTTGCGTTTACACTTACCGGCTTTGCCCAACCAATGCCGAAAAGCAAAATACCAAGAGAACCTATCGGGTCAAGATGGGCTATAGGATTAAGCGTTAATCTGCCCTGATACCGTGGAGTCGGATCGCCCAACTTATACGCCACAAACCCATGAGCAAATTCATGCACCGGAAGTGTTAAAAAAACAACTATTATTACCGACATTATCGCACCGACGATAGTCCATACATCAGCGCCGCCTCTTATAAGACTTAAAAGCAAACATACCACTCCAAATTAAGTATACAGTTATTATATAACATAATTTGCATAAATACAAGAAAAAGATAACGGAGCCGCGACGGGCGGCTCCTTAGTTTAAGCTTTGCAATTATTAAATTGTTCCGCTCACGGTTAGCGTTGTAACGCCAGGAGTAACCGTTATTAGTCCGGTTGACGAATCCTGAGTATAGGTTGCCGCCGGTACTGTTACAGCTCCCGGAACGGTATTGAATTCTCCGGTTTGCTCATCATAGGTGTACTGAGTGCTGCGAGCCATTTCGACGCCGTCAAGCGATACAGTAATATTTGCCAGTACCGGATTAAATGTGTCGCTTAAAACCACTGTGGTATCCGCCGCCGTATTACCTGTATTGGTAATTTCAAAGGCATAGGTTATCGTATCATTTTCACTCACTACCGTAGGCGACATACTCTTGGTAATATCAAGATTGGCAACGCCCGCTGCTGTCACCGTATCAGAAGCTGCTACAAGCGTGTCGGGAGCTGTGCCGGCTGTTACAGTGTTTACAATCCGGGCACCTGACTGAAGCGGAGCAAATCCGGTTATGCTCGCCCTGTAGACCAAAATCGCATTGCCGCCGGCAGGAATATTAAGACCTGTAACGCTCATCGGCGGTCCGGATGTTACCGTGGGAGTTGCCTGTAACACCCCGTTCACATAATAGAGCAGTGAATCGTCTATAAAGCTGAGCGGATAAAGAGTGCCTATCTGACCAAAGTTATAACCGCCCAAATCATCTGTGAGCGTTATACCGTTAAGCGTAGTAGCACCGGTATTGATAAGAGATACCGTATAGGTCAACTCATCTCCCGGGACATATGTGCTGTGCGCCGCTGTTTTGCTTATTTCCAAAACCTCGAGCATTTCGCCCGTTGTTATATTTGAACTTACCGTAACGCCGTTATAGGTCAGCGTTGCCTGATTGGTAAAAGTTGCCATAAAATTGCCTCCTGCATATAGTAAACTCGAGATTACTTCTCTTGCTTTACATTATACGCGGGAGGCAGTTGTTTTGTGATTATTATATGATAACGAGCGATTTATTGCTCTTGGTTATATCCTCGCAACCGTTTTCGGTTACGACTATCATATCCTCGATACGAACGCCGAATTCGTTTTGGAGATATATTCCCGGCTCTACGGTTATCACCATACCGGGCTTTGTAAGAGCTTCACATCTTGTATTAAAATACGGACTTTCGTGTATATCAATACCCACACTGTGACCGAGTCCGTGACCGAAGCAACCTTTAAATCCGGCTGTTTCTATTATATCGCGTGCCACTTTATCTACACACTTACAAGCCACGCCGGATTTAACAGAGGCGATTGCCTCCGTCTGCGCTTTTAGCACAGTATTATAGACATATGTCATTTTATCTGTCGGTTTGCCGACACATACTGTTCTTGTCATATCTGAACGGTAACCGCCGACTATGGCGCCGAAATCGAGGGTTAAAAAATCACCGTCTTCTATTATTTTATTGCCCGGTATCCCGTGCGGCTTTGAAGAATTTTCCCCCGACACGCAAATAGTATCAAAAGCGACCCCTTCACTGCCCTCTTTTTTCATAAAAAGCTCTAACTCAAGAGCTATTTCCCTTTCAGTTTTGCCGGCGTTGATTTTAGTAAGGATATATGAAAACGCTCTGTCGGTTATATCCTGAGCTGATTTAATAAGAGCTATTTCCTCTGCTGATTTGACGGCTCTCATCTCTCTGATAATTTTATCAAGATTTATATCTGTTGAAACATGAATTCCGTCAAAAGCTTCATCCAGCAACTTTTTTTTACTCAGAGTCACACTTTCGCTTTGGACAAAAACCGTCGTTATGCTTTCGTTTTTTAAAAGTGAATAAATATCACGAAAAAAGTTATCTGTCAGCCTTACATCTATTTTGCTTGCCTTTTTCGCCGCTTCAATATAGCGGAAATCGACAAATAGAGTTGCGGTATCGGGAGTTACAAGCACCATACCCTCGCTTCTATTAAAGCCTGAGAAATAAAAGCAGTCAGACTCGTTTGTTATAAGCCCCGCCGAGTTATCAGCTAATGCTTTTCTTATGTTTTCTATTCTTTTTTCAATCATTTAAGCTCCTCCAGAACACCACATATAAATTTATAAGTCCTTTTTACCGAAGATATTGACAATCTTTCCCGTGGTGTATGAACATCAAAAAGGTCGGGCCCAACCGAAACGGCGTCAATATCGTCTATTTTTTGACTGAAAAGCCCACACTCCAGACCGGCGTGAATCACCTCTATACACGGCTCCTTGCCGTACATTCTTTTGTAAACCGAAGTCATTGTTTCGCGTAAAGGAGAGGTTTGACGATACTCCCAAGCCGGATAATCTCCTCGCACAGTCACACGCGCACCGAAGTCCCCGCCTATAATTTTAAGATTGTTTATAATCGCCTCTTTTTCTGCGGATTTTGAGCTTCTTACCGATAAGGATACGGAAAAATTATCATTACAAGATTTAATGATACCTACATTAAGTGAAGTTTCCACCAACCCTTTAATATCCCGGCTTAACGCAATAACGCCAAAGGGCAGAGCATTTATTAAACCTATTATTTTGTTCGAAGATTCAAGGTCAAAAAAGCGGTCACACCGACAGCGTTCAACGGTAACCCTTAAACCGTCATCCGCCGAAACCCGGTTCTGCTTTTCGAATTCCGCCGCGCGAACAATAACATCTTCGTCACTTGCCATAACACATGTTGCAAACACCGGTATCGCGTTATCCTTACTGCCGCCGTATATCTCGCCTATAAACACTTTTTCGAGTTCGGCTAAAAATTTGCCGAGCAATTTATTCGCATTTAACCTGCCCTTGTTTATTTCCGTACCCGAATGACCGCCCGAAAGCCCTGAAATTTTAATTCGGTATGCCGACTTTGGCAGGACTTCGGTTTTTAAAGGAACACTCATATCCACCCGCGCTCCGCCGGCGCAACCAACAGTAAAAACACCCTCATTCTCAGAATCAATGTTAATAAACCTCTTGGCGGTTATAATTGACACATCAAGCCCTGCCGCGCCGTACATACCGGTTTCTTCATCGGTAGTAAACACAGCTTCAACAGGAGGACAAGACAGACTGTCATCATCAAGTATACTAAGAATGATAGCTATTGCTATACCATCGTCACCTCCGAGAGTTGTATTGTGAGCACTTACAAAATCACCTTCCGTTTTAAGGCAAAGCCCGTCCTTCTTAAAATCAAAATCAAAGCCGGGTTCTTTCTCACAAACCATATCAAGGTGACCTTGCAGCACAACGGGAGCAGAGTTTTCATAACCCCCGGAAGCAGGTTTTTTTATAATAACATTATTGAAGTCGTCGCGATACACATCAAGCCCGCGCTTCACTGCAAATTCTACGCAGTAATTGCTTATGGCTTCAGTGTTTCCCGAACCATGAGGTATGGCGCATATATCCTCGAAAATTTCAAATACTCTTCCGGGTTTCAGCCCGGATAAAACTCTGTTCATATCAAAACAACCCCGTTATCTTGCCGTTTTCATCAACATCTATGAGTTCGGCAGCAGGGGATTTTGGAAGTCCCGGCATAGTCATAATATCACCTGTGAGCACAACTATAAATTCCGCGCCTGCGGATACCTTTACATTCTTAACGGATATGCTAAAGCCCTCCGGTGCGCCGAGCAGAACCGGATTATCAGAAAAGCTGTACTGCGTTTTTGCTATACATACCGGAAAATGTGAAAAACCCAGCTTTTCAAGCTTTTCAATCTGTTTTCTGGCGTTCGGTGCAATATCTACGCTGTCGCCTCCGTACACCTTCTTAACAACCGCCTCTATCTTTTGAGTGATTGAAAGGTCGTCGTCATAAGAATAGGTAAAATCGCCCTGTTCTTCTTCACAAAGCCTTATAACCTCCCGCGCAAGAGCCTCGCCGCCCTTTCCTCCGTCCGCCCAAACTGTAGAAAGCACTGTGTTAACCCCAAGTTCTTTGCATTTATGCATAATGAAATCAATTTCATTATCGGTATCGGTCGGGAAACGGTTTATTGCCACCACGCAAGGAAGCTTATATACATTTCTAATGTTCGATACATGACGAAGTAAATTCGGAACGCCCCTTTCAAGTGCATTCAAATTTTCTTCCAGCAGTTCTGTTTTATTTAAGCCTCCGTGCATTTTAAGTGCACGAACTGTCGCTACTATTACAACCGCATCAGGTGTAATCTTTGCCTTTCTGCACTTTATATCGAAAAACTTTTCGGCGCCGAGATCCGCGCCAAAACCTGCTTCTGTTACAGTATAATCACCCATTTTCAGAGCCATTTTAGTAGCTATTGCCGAATTGCATCCGTGCGCTATATTTGCAAACGGACCACCGTGAACAAAAGCAGGCGTGCCTTCAAGGGTTTGAACAAGGTTGGGCTTTAACGCATCCTTTAAAAGCGCGGTCATAGCTCCCGCCGCCTTTAAATCTCCGCAAGTTACGGGCTTGTCATCAAAGGTGTAGCCTACAATTATATTGGAAAGCCTCCTTTTTAAATCTGTTATGGAGGTTGACAGGCAAAGCACTGCCATAATCTCACTCGCAGCTGTTATATCAAACCCATCCTCACGCGGAGTACCGTTTATTCTGCCGCCGAGACCGTCAATTACAAATCGCAGCTGCCTGTCATTCATATCAACACAGCGTTTCCAAGTTATTTTACGGGTGTCAATCCCAAGCGAATTACCATGCTGAATATGGTTATCGAGCATAGCGGCAAGCAGATTATTTGCCGCGCCTATCGCGTGAAAATCGCCTGTAAAATGCAAATTTATATCCTCCATAGGAACCACCTGAGCATATCCGCCTCCGGCGGCACCGCCTTTTATACCGAAAACAGGACCTAATGACGGCTCACGCAGAGCGACCGTAACATCCTTACCTATATGTGCAAGTGCATCCGCCAGTCCTATTGTGGTTGTGGTTTTGCCCTCTCCTGCCGGCGTAGGGGTAATGGCGGTTACAAGTATCAGCTTACCTTCTTTTCTGAGGGTATCGCCTAAAATCGACAGGTCAACCTTAGCCTTATACCTGCCGTACTGTTCTATGTATTTTTCTTCAAGATGGGCGCGGCGAGCTATTTCGGTTATCGGCCGCATTTTGCACTCCTGAGCTATTTCAATATCGGTTTTATATGACATAAACAACCCCCCGTAGAATATACAAACATATTATACAATCGTTGTATGGTTTTGTAAAGTCGGAAGAATCGAAACACACAATAAAAATATTTTATTAAACCGCTTGACAATGCAAATAACAGGTGTTAAAATACTCTAAACGATAGAGGCGCGTATTATCAATAGTAACGGTGCTTGTAACGGTCTGCCAAGGACCGCGCTGCGAAAGGGATGTACGCCGAAGAGGCGGTATGGCAAGCTGTGCTCTGGGAGCCGGAAACAATATTTCGGCTACTGTCGCAGAAATGCGGAGTGCTATCATACTTTGATGGTTGCTTTATCGGTAGCCGTCTTTTTTATTTTAAAGGACGGTTTAACACAAGGTTTTTGAGGTGATTTTAATGAAGAAAAAGGTGTTTGAGGGCGCCGCTACCGCTATAATCACGCCATTTTTTGAAAACGGAGAAATTGATTTTGAAGGTTTTGGCAGACTCATTGACTGTCAAATTGAATCGGGAATTGATGCAATAGTTGCCGCCGGCACAACAGGTGAGGGCTCAACACTCACCGATGAAGAGCATCAAGCCGTAATTAAATTTTGTGTTGAGCACACCGCTCACAGAGTCCCGGTAATTGCCGGAACGGGTTCTAACGATACAGATTACGCCAAAGAACTCACTGTTGCCGCATGTGAAATGGGGGCAGACGCTGTGTTGCTCGTAACTCCATATTACAATAAAGCAACGCAAGCCGGTCTTATAAAATCTTTTTCCGATATAGCCGATGTATCAAACAAGCCCTGCATTCTATATAATGTACCGTCAAGAACAGGCTGCAACATTTTACCAAAAACCGTTGCGGAGCTTGCGGAGCACCCAAACATTGTGGGTATAAAGGAAGCCTCGGGCAACATATCTCAAATTGCCGAAACAGCAAGTCTTACGGATGATGATTTCAGCATATATTCCGGTAATGACGATCAGATTGTTCCCGTTATGTCGTTAGGCGGCAGCGGCGTTATTTCTGTTTTGTCAAATCTATTGCCGAAAGAAACATCACGCATGTGCAAACTGTGCTTAAAAGGCGATTATAAAACCGCTGCTAAAATGCAGCTTGAATATTTGCCGCTTATATCGGCGCTGTTCAGCGAAGTCAATCCTATCCCGGTAAAAGCGGCTGTCGCAGCTATGGGATATGGAAGTAATACTCTGAGGCTACCCCTCACCCAAATCGAAAGCATACATAAGGAAAATCTGTTCACTCAAATGAAAAAATACGGCGTTAAATTTAAGGAGGAAAATCTATGAAAATCGGAATTTACGGTTACGGCAATTTAGGGCGCGGTGTTGAATACTGCGCAAACCAGAATAATGATGTGGAAGTTTTCGGCGTTTTTACAAGACGCGATCCGGCGAGTGTCAAAACTGTTCTTTCCTCAAAAGTTTTCCCCGCTGACGACGCTGTAAATTACAGTGATGAAATAGATGTCATGATAATATGCGGCGGTTCCGCTACCGATTTGCCGAAACTTACCCCTATGCTCGCAGAAAATTTCTCGGTTGTAGACAGCTTTGATACTCATCCTAAAATACCCGAGCATTTTACCGCAGTCGATACAGCGGCAAAAAAAGGCGGCACATTAGCGCTTATTTCAGCAGGCTGGGATCCGGGTATGTTCTCGCTTAACAGAATATATGCCGAGTCAATACTACCTTGCGGAAACACATACACATTTTGGGGCAAAGGCGTAAGCCAAGGTCATTCGGACGCAGTAAGGCGTATAGACGGCGTTATTGACGCGCGGCAATATACTATTCCTAAAGACAGTGCTTTAGCTGCTGTTCGTTCCGGAAAAAACCCACAGCTTACAACACGAGAAAAGCATTTAAGAGAATGCTTCGTTGTAGCACAGGACGGTGCTGATCTTACAAAAATAGAAAATCAAATCAAAACTATGCCGGACTATTTTGCCGATTATGATACGGTTGTGCATTTTATATCAGCTGAAGAAATGAAAAAACAGCATTCCCGGTTACCCCACGGTGGATTTGTTATAAGAAGTGGTAAAAGCGGTGAGAATAATGCCCACAATCATACAATCGAATACAGCTTGACGCTTGATTCAAATCCCGAATTTACAGCCGGAGTGCTTATTGCCGCGGCAAGAGCTGTATACAAAAAGAAAAATCGTGGTGAGACCGGTTGTATAACCCTTTTTGATGTAGCACCGGCAGATCTCTCGGCGGACACCGCAGAAAACTTGAGAAAGAACTTACTGTAATGGAAGAAAGATTTATTTGCGAAAATATCACATCGAATAACGAAGGACATTTGTGTTTTGCCGGTCAGGATGTTGTAAAACTTGCCGAAAAATACGGTACGCCGCTCTATCTTCTCGACGAAGACAGGATAAGGGAGCGTTGCCGTACTTTTAACAGCGCAATACTTGACTGTCTTGGAGAAAACGCGGCTATCGCATACGCGTCAAAAGCATCTTCATTCAAAGAAATATACAGGATTATGAAAAGCGAGAATATGTATGTTGATGTTGTGTCCTGCGGTGAAATATATACTGCCGCTCAAACCGGATTTCCTTTAGAAAACGCTCTTTTTCACTCAAACAATAAAACCGATGACGACATTAGTTTTGCTATGGACAACAATGTGGGATATTTTGTTGTTGACAACGAAGAAGAGCTTTTTGCAATACAAAAAGAAGCCCTGAACCGAAAAACGGTTCAGAAAGTATTACTCCGTATAACTCCGGGAATCGACTCTCACACCTTTGCCGCCGTATCAACCGGCAAGGTTAATTCAAAATTCGGTTCGGCAATAGAGACCGGTCAGGCTAAGAGAATAACCGAAACGGCATTAAGTCAAAAGAATATAAAGCTATCCGGTTATCACTGCCATGTAGGTTCGCAGTTATTTGATGCTGATGTTTTCACAAGAACTTCGGCAATAATGATAAAATTTATCGCGGAAATTAAAAAATCTCTCGGTTATGAAGCGGAAATACTTGATTTAGGCGGCGGCTTTGGTGTAAAATATCTTTTCGAGCAGCCAACAGTTGATATTAAAAGTATTATTTTGTCAACAGTTGATGTTATAAAGCGTTTATGCAAATCGGAAAATATCAGATTGCCTAAAATTATTTTCGAGCCGGGCCGCGCCATTGTGGCTGATGCGGGTATGACGGTATATACTGTCGGCACAGTTAAGAGAATTCCGAATTTTATTAATTTTGTTTCGGTTGACGGCGGTATGACCGATAATGTAAGATATGCTATGTATAAGGCTGAGTATACTTTACTCACAGCTAACAAAATGAACGAACCCTGCAATATGAAAGCTAATATTGTAGGTCGTTGCTGTGAAAGCGGAGATATTATTCAAAAGAATGTCCCGGTACCGGAATCAATACAGCGAGGAGATATTATTGCCTGCCTTACAACAGGTGCTTACAACTACTCCATGGCGTCAAATTATAACCGAATTCCGAGACCGCCTATAGTAATGCTTAAAGGTGGCGATAATCGGATATCGGTAAAAAGAGAGACTCTTTTTGATATTTGCGCATTGGACATATAATCTGCTTGCGGAGGTGTGCTAATGGAAGGGACGCACATTACGGAAGATGTGAATGACAGCGAAAGAAAGCGTAATATACCGACAGCGTATATTATAACTGTCGCCGCCCTTATAATGATTACATTAGTGTCGGTTTATGCCGTGCTTAACGCTAATAAGGTAAATAAGAACAATAAATCCGGTAAGGATGTTACATCCCGAATAGTATCTCAAACTGTATATTCAGACAATACCGCTGAAAATACAGTTGAATCCGAGGTTGCTTCTTTAGAGGAAAACTCCGAGCCCGTCAAGCTTCCTCAGTTCACCGTAACAGATTTGTCCGCTACTATGTATGCAACCATAAACCTGAATGTGAGGACCTATCCCGGCAAAGAGGGGAAAATTATGGGAAGCATCAAAAAGGGCGCTCCGGTTGCGGTCACGGGAAAAAGTTCAACCGGCTGGTATAGAGTGGACTACAACAACACTCAAGGCTTTTGCTCAGGGAAATACCTCTCGGATACCGAAATACCGGTTGCCGCTACGGTAACGGAACAAGTTGCTGCTCCCGCCATCAACACAGAAAAACCATATTATCTCAAAGTTAATATTACAAAAAACATTATAACGGTTTATGTGAAAAATGAAAACGGCGAATACACCGTTCCGGTAAAGGCAATGTATTGCTCAACAGGGCTTGAAGATAAGACTCCAACAGGCACTTTTAATTCTCTCAATAAGTACAGATGGAAAGACCTTAAAGGTGATGTTTTCGGTCAGTACTGTACCAGAATTACAGGTCACATACTCTTTCACTCGGTTCCGTATAACACACAAAACAACGCAGATTTGAATTACAATAAATACAACAAGCTGGGAACCGCCGCGTCAGCAGGATGCATAAGACTATGCACGGCGGATGCAAAATGGATTTATGACAACTGCCCTTTAGGCACTACAATAACTATGTACCGCAGTGACGCTCCGGAGCCCATTTCACCACCGGAGCCAATAAAAATCGATGTAAATGATCCTCGCCGCGGATGGGATCCCACAGATCCGGATCCCAACAACCCGTGGCTGGCTCAATAACTTCAAAGTGATTTCGCAGTCAACGATTAAAGCATTCATTATATATTTGTAAATTTACCGCTTTAACCGTTGACTGCATTGTTGTTGTATGATAAAATATTGTAGTATATCATTTTTAAGGGAGGGTTTGATTTGGCAAGAATTAGCGATACAATTGTAAAAGAAACGAAATATATCGCATCTTTTGCCGGTGTTTTAAGCCTCCTTATGCAGGCGATATTTTTGATTGCTCTTTGCCGCTTTGATTATACTGTGTTACTCGGCAACATATTAGGTATTATAATAGGCGTAGGCAATTTCTTTTTTATGGGCTTAGGCGTTCAGAAAGCGGTTGAAAAAGACCCGGACGACGCCAAAAAGGTTTTGCGTTTTTCTCAAACCGCAAGGTTCTTTGCGATATTCTTACTTGCTATGATAGGAGTGTTGCTTGATTGTTTCAATTCAATTTCGGTAATTATTCCTATTTTCTTCCCGAGAATTGCAATAGCCGCAAGGCAGTTTAAAAAATAAAAAATCTATCATCGTACAAAGGAGGTGTTAGTGTGAGGAACAAAAAAGCGTTTTTGGCTATTGATATTTTTTACCTGTGTCTTTTGGCTGCAGGACCGATATTTGCCATCATGCTTAAAGTGCTTTTCACACCGCAGTCGGATGATATAAATATATCCGGAGCGCTTGTTTTCTTTACATTAAGGCTTCCCTTCTTTGATTTGCCCATAAGTGAGACTCAGGTAAACTCTTGGGTTGTTATCTGGTCTGTTCTATGGCTTTGTAAATACATAACACACGGCATATCAGCGCGTGGTGAAATGAAACGCCAGATTATTGCCGAATGGGTTGTTGAAAAAACAAAAAATTTAGTCAAAGGCAATATGGGCGAATACTTTGCGCCGTTTGCGCCATTTGTTGCCGCAATTATGGGCCTGTCAGCTTTTTCAAGTTTGATGACGCTTATTGGTCTGTATCCCCCCACATCAGATATAAACACCACTGCCGGTTGGGCAATATTAGTGTTTTTCCTTATCACTTATTATAAGTTTAAGTGTGGGCCTGTTCATTACTTAAAATCCTTTGGAGATCCCGTTCCTTTCTTAGCGCCGCTTAACATAATAAGCGAATTTGCGACTCCTGTTTCGATGGCTTTCCGCCATTACGGAAATGTGCTTTCCGGGTCGGTTATTTCAGTTCTTGTAGCAGTGGCGCTTAAAGGACTTTCGAATCTTATCTTTGGAAAACTACCCGGAATACTCGGAAGCTTTCCTTTCCTGCAAATAGGTATTCCCGCCGTGCTTTCAGTTTACTTTGATATTTTCAGCGGGCTTTTGCAGGCATTCATATTTGCGATGCTTACAATGCTTTATGTCGCAGGCGGATTTCCTGCTGAAGATTACGCCGCAAAAAAAGCAAAAAGAGCTGCAAAAAAAGCAAAGTCAAAACAAAATAGTTAACAATAAACGGAGGAATAAAAAATGTTAGAACTTGCTATTGGTATTATTTTAGGTGGTTGTGCCTTGGGTGCAGGCGCCGCTATGATCGCCGGTATCGGACCGGGAATAGGTGAAGGTAATGCAGTTGCAAAAGCATGCGAAGCTATTGGCCGCCAGCCCGAATGCAAAGGTGATGTAACTACCACTATGCTTATGGGTTGCGCCGTTGCTGAAACAACAGGTCTTTATGCGCTGGTCATTGCAATACTTCTTATTTTTGTGGCGCCCGGCAGATTTGTAGATATTTTGCTTAACTCAATAAAATAAAAAGGAAACTGAAATGCAACAACTTGATGTAATATCTGTAAATATATGGCAGATAATCATTGCTCTTGCAAACCTCACAATACTTTTTTTAGTGCTCAAAAGATTCTTGTTTAAGCCTGTTGAGAAGATTTTTAAAAAGCGTCATGATGAGGTCGAAGAGCAATATAATAAAGCAACTTCGGCAAATGAAAGCGCACAAAATCTTAAGATTGAGTATGAGACTAAATTGAACGGTGCAAAATTAAAAGCCGAAGACATAATAAAAAAAGCAACCGTTACCGCTTCATCGCGGTCCGAAAAAATCGTTGAAGACGCCCGGGAGGAAGCGGACGCCATAGTGGCGCGTGCAAAAACGGAAGCGGAGCTTGAAAAATTACGCGCACAAAAGGATATTAAGAATGAAATTGTCGATGTATCCTCTCTCCTTGCCGAAAAAATACTCTCGCGTGAAATAAACGAAAACGACCATAAACAACTAATTGATTCTTTTATTGACAGAATAGGTGAGCAAGATGATATCGACAAGTAACGACTTTGCCTCTTCCCTGTTTATGTTGGCAATGGAGGAAAACAAATTAAGCGAATATCAAAGTGACCTTTCAATAATAAAGGCGGTTTTTGACGAAAACCCGGATTATGTTTTACTTTTAAGCTCCCCCGGCATACCTAAAAATGAAAGAACAACTGCACTGGATAAGGCTTTCGGTAACAGAATAAACATATATGTTCTTAATTTTTTAAAGGTACTCTGTGAGCACGGTAAGGTCGGAGCTTTAGATGACTGCATTAAAATATTCGGCGAACTGAAAAAGCAGGCTGAAAACCGAATTACCGCGAAAGTCACAAGCGCCGAGCCGCTTGATAACGAACAAACAGAAAAGCTAAAAGCCAATCTCTCAAAAAAACTGGGTTGTCAAGTGTATATTAAACCTGTAGTAGACCGTTCAATACTTGGCGGCATAAAAGTCGAGTTTGACGATAAGGTTATCGACGGCAGCATTAAAAAACAACTTAATGATATTAAGGAAGTGATTGGCGGATGAGCAACACTCGCGAAAGCATTAGTTATATCATAAAAGAACAAATCAAGAATTATAATTCACATATCGAAATGAAAGAAACCGGTCGTGTAATTCTTGTTGGAGACGGAATAGCCCGTGTTTACGGCATACGAGAATGTATGTCAAACGAGCTTTTAGAGTTTGAGGACGGCAGTGCCGGTCTTGCGCAAAATCTTGAAGAGGATACTGTATCCGTAGCTATATTGTCTGATGACAACAACATAAAGGAAGGTACACTCGTAAGGCGCACCGGTAAAGTTCTTTCAGTACCGGCAGGCGAAAAGTTTTTAGGTCGTGTCGTCAATGCTCTCGGACAGCCTATCGACGGCAAAGGTCCCATTGACGCTACAGAATATATGCCCATAGAGGCGGAGGCTCCCGGCATTATAGAACGCGAAGGCGTATCCGTGCCGCTTCAAACCGGTATCAAGGCTATCGACAGTATGATACCGATAGGCAGAGGTCAGCGGGAACTGCTGATAGGCGACCGGCAGACAGGTAAAACAGAGATTGCAATAGATACAATAATTAACCAAAAAAATACCGATGTGCTTTGTGTTTATGTTGCTATCGGTCAAAAAAGCACTTCGGTTGTTGGCCTTGTAAACGAACTTTCAAAAGCAGGTGCTATGGATTATACAATAATAGTATCCGCATCCGCATCTGAAACCGCACCGCTTCAATATATAGCGCCATATTCGGGCTGCGCTATGGCTGAGTATTTCAGAAAGCAGGGTAAGGACGTCTTAATAATATATGATGACCTGTCAAAACATGCGGTGGCATACAGAGCATTGTCACTGCTTATTCGCAGACCGCCCGGTCGTGAAGCATATCCGGGTGATGTTTTTTATTTGCATTCACGACTGCTTGAGCGCGCCGCTTGTGTATCAAAGCAATACGGCGGAGGATCTATCACCGCTCTACCTATTATTGAAACACAGGCCGGCGATGTTTCAGCTTATATACCTACAAATGTAATTTCAATTACTGACGGTCAGATTTTCCTTGAGACAGAGCTTTTTCACGCCGGTGTAATGCCGGCTATAAACCCCGGTATTTCAGTATCGCGTGTTGGCGGCTCCGCCCAGCTTAAGCCGATGAAAAAGGTCTCCGGCGAGCTGAAGCTCATTTATTCGCAGTACCGTGAGCTTCAATCTTTCGCACAATTCGGAAGTGACCTGGATGCAGACACAAAAGCGCGTTTGGCGCTTGGCGAGCGTATTGTTGAAGTGTTAAAACAAAAACGAAACAGTCCTGTAAGGGTGGGTTGTCAGGTCGCAATCATCTATGCCGTTACAAACGGTTATCTTAACTCTGTACCCGTTGAAAGGGTTAAGGACTATGAAACAAGGCTTTATGAAACTCTTGAAAACAGGGCGGAGGATTTACTTTTAAGTCTTGAAAGCGGAAATTTTGACGAAAAGGAAATCAATTCTCTTGAAGAAATTCTTGAAGAAATGAGAGATTAATCAATATGTCGTTTGACACTAAAGTCCTCAAAAACCGAATAAAAAGCGTTGATTCCACATTGCATCTTACTGATGCAATGGGACTTGTTGCCTCGTCAAAAATAAAAAAAGCGAACGCAAATATGGCAGCCGCCGGCGAATATCGCGGTTCCATTGAAAATGTTGTTTCCCTGCTTTCAGGCTCAAGGGATTGTGCAAAAAGTCCCTTTTTAAGGGAGCCTTCAGGCGACAAAACTCTTTTATTGGCGATTGCCGGTGACAGAGGACTTGCCGGCGGATACAACGCAAATGTATTTCGCTTTTTAAGGCAGTTTGAGAATGCAAAAATATTGCCCATAGGAAAGCGTGCTTGTGACCGATTTGGAGACGGCTTCCTTTCAAGCGAAAAATTCTCTTTAAGCGACGCTAACGACTTGTCGCAAAGGCTGTGCAAACAGTTTTCAGACGGCGAGTTTGACAGGTTGGGCATCGTTTATACAAAATATATTTCCATTATGACACAAACGCCTGATGTCAAATGGATACTACCCATAAAAAAATCAAGCGTTAATAAAGTATCTACCGTTTTTGAACCGGATGAAATAACGGTACTTAAGTTTGCCGTACCGGAATATGTTTCCGGAGTTATTATGGACTGTGTACGCGAAAGCTTTGCAAGTGAAGTTGCAGCGAGGCGTATAGCTATGGATAACGCCGGTAAGAATGCGCGGCAGATAATATCGGATCTGCAAATCAAGTATAACCGCGCCCGTCAAGGCGCTATAACTCAAGAAATAACCGAAATAGTGGCAGGAAGCGGCGAATAGCTTTCAGCCAAATTAGGAGTGATTTTTTTGGAAAACAAGGCTACCGGACAGGTATCACAAGTAATGGGACCTGTTGTTGATGTAAGATTTGACGAGGGATGTCTACCGGAAATATATAACGCTCTTACCGTACCTATCGGCGAGCGCACGCTCACGGTTGAAGTGGCTCAGCATATAGGCGATAATGTTGCGCGCTGTATCGCAATGTCATCGACGGACGGGTTAAGGCGAGGAACACCGGTAGTTGACACCGGTGCGGCTATAAGCGTACCTGTGGGCGAAGAAACACTTGGCAGAATTTTCAATGTATTAGGTGAGGCTGTTGATAATATACCGTCACCCGAAGGTGTAGAGCGATGGAATATTCATCGTCCCGCGCCAAGTTATGATGAATTATCGACTTCTACCGAAATACTCGAAACCGGTATTAAAGTAATCGACCTGATATGTCCGTATTCAAAGGGCGGCAAAATAGGTCTTTTCGGCGGTGCGGGAGTAGGTAAAACCGTACTTATTATGGAACTCATCAATAACATTGCAAAAGAGCATGGCGGACTTTCGGTTTTCACCGGTGTTGGTGAGCGTACTCGTGAAGGTAATGATTTATATAACGAAATGAAACAATCCGGCGTTCTCTCGAATACATCGCTTGTATACGGTCAGATGAATGAGCCTCCGGGTGCCCGTATGCGCGTAGCGCTGTCCGGTCTTACTATGGCGGAGTATTTCCGCGATGAAAAGAACCAGGATGTTCTTTTATTCATTGATAATATTTTCAGATTTACTCAAGCGGGAAGTGAAGTTTCGGCACTGCTCGGCCGTATGCCATCCGCGGTTGGCTATCAGCCCACCCTTGCTACGGAAATGGGTGCTTTGCAGGAGCGTATTACATCAACAAAAAAAGGTTCTATTACATCCGTTCAGGCAGTCTACGTTCCCGCTGATGACCTTACAGATCCGGCACCTGCCACTACATTTGCCCACCTTGACGCTACAACGGTTCTTTCAAGGAGCATAGCGTCACAGGGCATTTATCCGGCTGTTGATCCGCTTGAATCCACAAGCCGTATTCTATCTGCGGAAGTATTAGGAGAAGATCACTACTATGTAGCACGTGAGGTGCAGAAAGTATTACAGCGTTATCAGGAGCTTATGGATATAATTGCAATTATGGGTATGGATGAATTATCGGATGAGGATAAGCTCCTTGTCGGTCGCGCCCGTAAAATACAAAGGTTTTTATCGCAGCCGTTTCATGTTTCCGAAAAATTCACCGGCATTACCGGCACCTATGTACCCCTTAAAGAGACTATACGCGGCTTTAAGGAAATTATTGAAGGTCAGCACGACGATTTACCCGAATCCGCATTCCTTTATGTTGGTACTATTGATGAAGCGGTGGCTAAAGCCAAAGGTGCGCAAAAATGAAAAACTATCATCTGATTATTTCAACTCCCGAAGGCAATGTTTTCGACGGTGACGCCGCGATGCTGACCGTCAGAGGCAGTGAAGGCGACCTTGCAATTCTTGCAGGTCATGTACCGTTTATAACTGCCGTAAAGGAATGCGAAGGCAGTATAGTCTTTTCCGATAATACCGAAAGACAGGCAAAAATAGGCGGAGGAATACTTACTGTTTCAAACAATGTGACCACACTTCTGACAAGCAGTTTTAATTTTAAAGACCAATAATAAAAAAACCGGCAGCTATGCAATTCAGATTTATGCATAGTTGCCGGTTTTATATTTCTGTTGACTATTTAATGATATCCGCTATTCTATAAATCAGTTTTTCGGTCTTTTCCCAGCCGAGGCAGGGGTCGGTAATTGATTTGCCGTATATGTGGCCGCCTACGGGCTGATTACCGTCCTCAATATAGCTTTCTATCATAATGCCCTTTACAAGCTTTTTAATATCGTTATTATTGTTACGGCTATGAACTATATCTTCGGCAATTCTTATCTGTTCAAGATAACGCTTGCCTGAATTAGCATGATTGGCATCTACAATAGCCGCCGGATTTTTAACCCCGTTTTTGGAATATAATTCACCCAAAAGGCACAGGTCCTCGTAATGATAATTCGAAACAGCCCTCCCGGTAAAATCAACATAACCGCGAAGAATTGCGTGTGCCATCGGGTTTCCTTGCGAGCGTACTTCCCACCCGCGATAAATAAAAGTATGACTTCCCTGCGCCGCTATAATGGAATTAAGCATTACATTCATATCTCCGCCGGTTGGATTTTTCATTCCCACAGGAATATCAAGTCCACTGGCGGTAAGGCGGTGTTGCTGGTTTTCAACCGAGCGTGCGCCAACAGCTACATAAGCAAGCAAATCGGATAAATAACGGTGGTTTTCAGGGTATAACATTTCATCGGCGCATGTAAAGCCGTAGTCGCTGAGCGCGCTCATATGAAGCTGTCTGATTGCTACTATTCCCCTTAGCATATCAGGGTTGTTTTCAGGGTCAGGCTGATGAAGCATATCCTTATATCCTTCGCCGGTAGTACGCGGTTTATTGGTGTATATACGGGGTATAACGATTATTTTATCCTTAACCTTATCTGCGGCAATTCTCAGTCTGCCTATATAATCCAACACCGCTTTACTGTTATCCGCCGAACAGGGTCCTATTATCAGTAAAAACTTATCACTGTTTCCTGAAAAAATATCTGATATTTCCCTATCTCTTGCATCCTTTATTGCCGATAACTTATCTGTAACCGGGTACTGCTCTTTTACATCCTTTGGAATAGGCAGTTTTCTTAAAAAATCCATATTCATTTTATTTGCCGTCCTTATTAAACATCTTTCTTCTGGCGGTGGACAATCGCATCATACTCTTAATTGTTTGTTCATCGCCATCGTTTATCGCGTTGTAAAGCTTGTCAAAGCATACACGATAACAATCCATTTCATATAAGAGTGCCTGCTTATTAAGCAAAAACAACTCGCTCCACATTTCCTCGTTTATGTTTGCAATTCTTGTTAAATCTCTAAACGAATCGCCGGTATAGTTCACAAGATTCGGGTCTCCGTTTGCACACATAAGCGATACCGCTATGCAATGCGTAAGTTGTGACAAAAACGCGACCATTTCATCATGCTGTTTCGGGTTGAGATAAGATATGGTTTTAAACCCTAAAATTTCACCGAGCAACCTGCATTTTTCAATTGCAGACGGTGTGTTATCGCGTGTAGGAACGATGATAAAGTTGGCATCGTGAAAAATACCGTCATCCGCATTTTGAACTCCGTACACTTCTTTTCCCGCCATTGGATGAGCGGCGATAAATTCGGCGCCTTCCGGCACAAAATCATTTATTCTGTCTATTACGGCACCTTTAACTCCGGTAACATCAGTAATAAGTGTACCGGGTGATATATATTGCCCGTATTTTTTCATCCAATCGACAAAAATATGCGGATATAACGCAAATATAATTATATCGGCATTTGATATAAATTTTGAGTCAACCTCGGTGCTGCCGTCCTTTATTATACCCTTCTCTTTTGCATAATCTATATCGTCCTGCTCTTTACTTACAGCAAAAACGGTATAACCTCTTTTTGAAAGAGCCATTGCATAGCTTCCTCCAATCAGGCCAAGACCCACAACTAATATTGTGCTTTGTTTGTCAATTATCATTTATTTTAACCCCTATACCAAGCTTTTTAATATCATTAAAATAAGAAGGATAGCTTTTATTAACTGCCTCGGCGCTGTATATTTCACCACCAAACACCGATAAAAGCGGGCAAAGTGCCATAACAATCCTATGGTCATTGTGAGAGTTAAGTGGCAATATCGGTGCGTGCAACGGTGATTTTTCTACTATTACCTCGTTATCATACACAAAAATCTTCGCTCCGAATTTTTCGAGTTCTTCTTTCATTGCATTTGCCCTGTCACTTTCCTTTATTTTAAGCCGCGCGGTACCGATAAAACGCGCACCCGAAAGAAAAGCCGAAACGCCAAAAAGCAACGGAGCTAAATCGGGACAATCGCTTAAATCATAACTGCCACCGCTCGAAATAGTTTTAAAAATATTTTTGTATACTCTGTCGCCCTGATGTGTATCGGGATTTAAACCGTCAATCGCTACTTGTCCCCCAAACAAATTAAAAGCGTCCAACGCCGCGGCGTTTGAATAATCACCCTCAACGATATAATCAAAACATTTGTACTGCTGATTTCCTTTTATGTAGTAACCATTTTCAGTGTTTTCAATTTCAACCCCAAAACAGCTTAAAACAGCTATGGTTATATCAACATACGGCTTGCTTTGCAGTGGCGATGAAAACTCAATTGAACTATCTTCATCTAACAGCGGCAACGCAAACATAAGACCGGATATAAACTGACTCGAAATATCACCTCTGACGGTAAAAACTCCTGCTTTCAGCCTACCAGATACTGTAAGTGAGTCGCCGGACAGAATAAAACTTATTCCGTTTAATTTTGCAATTTCGGAATAAACTGATAAATCTCGCTTAAAGAGCCGCTTTGAGCCTTTGAATATAACTTGCGCACCCGAAATCATAGAAAGTGGAATTAAAAATCTAAGCGTACTGCCGCTCTCAGCGCAATCAACGCTTACATCAGATAATTCACACGGTTTTAAACCTCCGATAGTAATCGTATCGCCGTTGATGCTCGCATTCGCACCCGCTCTTTCAAGAGCTTTTAAGGTCGCTTTTATATCGTTACTGTACTCTATATTGAAAACCTTTGAACCACCTGACAATGCCGCACAAATCAATGCGCGATGAGCTATGGATTTTGATGGAGGAGCAGATATTACGCCGTTTGCTTTTGACGGATTTATGTAAACTGTCATTTTCTGTCACCGTAATTATCAATTAAATAATCCAATGCCTCAACATAACCTGCAAACCCTTTTCCAATTACACTTTTTTTACAAAACGGCCGGATATAGCTTACTTTTCTGAACTCTTCCCTGCTTTCTACATCAGAAATATGCACTTCAACCGTAGGTATATCTACAGCTTTAAGAGCATCCAGAATAGCTATACTTGTATGGGTATATGCGGCGGGATTGATTACTATACCGTCAACCTCACCGTATGCGTCTTGTATTTTTTCAACAATCGCGCCTTCGGAGTTTGACTGATATACCTCGACGTCAACTCCCGATTTGACCGAATATCCGATTATCAAATCTTTAAGGTCACAATATGTGCCTTTGCCGTATATGTCCGGCTCCCGAATGCCGAGCATATTAAGGTTCGGTCCGTTAATTACCAATATTTTCATTGCAAAAATCTTCCTTTATTTTGTTAATTACATACTCAATATCGCCGTCGTTTTTTATAATAACATCTGCCGTCTCGCGGTAAGTATCTATCCTTTGTTCATAAAGCGCCCGCAGTGCCTTATTTGAGGCAGATAGCGGTCTGTCGTCCGTTATGTCCAAAAACTCAAGAGGACGATCAATAAAATAGATTTTACCGTTTGATTTAAGTGACAGTATATTATCGTAAATTGTGGGAACACCTCCGCCTGTTGCAATAACAGCGTGATTATTTGACGATATGTCAGAAATAATATCGCGTTCGATTTTTCTGAAATTTGCCTCTCCTGTATCGCGTATAATATCGGCGGGAGTTTTTCCTGCTTTTTTTGTTATAACTTCATCACTATCAAAAAAACTCATTGATAAAATATCTGAAATCCTTTTACCGACGGTTGTTTTACCCGACGCGGGCATACCGGTAAGCACTATATTCTGTTTATTTCTTTTTATTGCTCTGTAAAGATTATTAACAATATCCGCATCAAGCTTTTTACTTATGAAAAGCTCTGCCGCGCCAACTGCCTGCATAATAAGCATATAAAGTCCGCCAACCGCAACAACGCCTAACTTTTCTGCCTCAAGCAAAAGCCGGGTTTTAAGCGGATTATATATAACATCAATTACCGCCTTAAGATTTTTAAACTTTGACAGATCAATCGGTGTTTCATTAGCGTTGGGAAACATACCGCACGGAGTTGTGTTTATTATTATATCGGCATCGGTATACATACTTTCCGCCGTTGAATATGTAATAAACCCTTCCTTTTGTGTACGGGATACCCTCAATACACTTGAAGCTTTAAGCTTGTTTGCCGCAAACGACGCAGTTTTTGAGGTGCCGCCGCTGCCTAAAATCAACACCTTTTTGCCGAGCAAATCAATATTATTCTTTTCTATTAAAGAGGTTAACCCAAAGGCGTCTGTATTATATCCGAAAAGCTTGCCCGCGCGATTGACTACGGTGTTGACCGCACCGATTTCCCTTGCCGCGTCATCTATGCGGTCAAGATAATTCATAACTTCTGTTTTATAGGGTATTGTTACATTTATTCCCTTAAAATTTCGTCTTTCTAAAAAATCAGGCAAATCACAATGACTTAGCTCTATAAGCTCATAATCATAATCATAAAGCTTATTATGTATATCTTTTGAAAAGCTGTGTGAAAGCTTTTCGCCTATCAAACCATACTCCATATTATGCCAGCCAATCTGTACCAAAGCGCATAGCCAGCATATCCGATATGGTAATGGCGGTTATAGAGTCTATAACTACCCTCGCTCTGTGTACAATGCAGGGATCATGCCTGCCCGCGGCAACGATTTGCTGTTCGCTAAGTGTTTTCATATCCACGGTTTTCTGAGGTTTTCCGATAGTAGGCGTAGGCTTTACAGCGCACCTTAACAGTATGGGCATACCGCTTGTAATACCACCGAGAATACCGCCGTTATTGTTTGTTTCGGTAATTATTCTACCGTCTTTTACAGTAAAAACATCATTAGCCTCACTGCCGCGCAAATCCGCAAAGCCAAAACCGGTTCCAAACTCAATCGCTTTTACGGCAGGAATGGAAAACAGCGCGTGAGCAAGTTTACCTTCAGCAGTATCAAACCAAGGCTCACCAATTCCTGAAGGCATACCGTATACCGCGGTTTCCAATACTCCGCCTACGCTGTCGCCGTCCTTTGCCGCAGAAAGTATTACTTTATTCATATCATCTTCCAAATCAGGATCAAGCACCGCAAAAGATTTATCTGAGAGAGATATTATATCTTCTTTATAATCACAAAAATCCCTATCAGTCAAATTGGCGATTTTTTTTATATGCGTGCCTATATATATGCCCTTTCTGTTAAGTGCCGGCAATATAATTGCCGCCGCCGCAACTATCGCGGCAGTAATTCTGCCGCTGAAATGACCGCCGCCTGCAGCATTCTCAAAACCGTGATATTTTTCTCTCGCGGTAAAATCAGCGTGCGAAGGTCTCGGCAAATCCTTTAAACAGTTGTAATCAGCAGATTGTACATCACTGTTTTCTATCATTATACAAATCGGCGTACCGCAGGTAAAACCGTCAAGAACACCGCTTACAATAGTGTATTTGTCCTCCTCGCGGCGGGATGTTGATATAACCCCCTGAGGACGGCGAAGAGAAAGCTGTTTTTTTATAAAATCGTCATCAACCTTTATTCCGGGTGCAACACCATCAAGCACCGCACCTATAGCAGTTCCGTGACTTTCTCCGAAAAGCGTTATACTTATGCTGTCGCCGAATGTATTTTTCACTTTTGCCAAATCCTTTCTGTTTTTTCTAAGAAAGCGTCTGTTTTTTCGCTTATAAATTCGTATGAACCGATATTTTCCACATAAACCATTTTTATTTCATCACCGCTCGTCTTTTTATCATGTAATATTGCACTGCGTATACACTCAAACTCTATATTTGTATCTACGGGCAAATTAAGCAGTTTAAGGGCTCGTCCTATGCGTTCTTTGACCTGTGTGGAGCACATATAAAGCATACCTATACCTATGCATTCTCCATGTAAAAGTCCGGTTTGAACACTTTCAATAGCATGACCCAAGGTATGACCGAAATTAAGTAAACTGCGAAGTCCCGCCTCGCGTTCATCCGCTTCAACTATTCTTTTTTTAATGCCTATTGAAGCGGTAATTACCTTTTCAAGTTCAGATAATGCTTGTCCCCTCTCAAAAACACCGAAAAGCTCACTGTCACAAGTTGCCGCCATTTTAAGCGATTCGGCAAGACCGTTGGAAATCTGACGGCTGTCAAGTGTTTTAAGTGTATCAAAGTCTACCATTACCGCTTTGGGCGGATAAAAGGCGCCTATTGTATTTTTAAATCCGCCAAAATCTATCGCGGTTTTTCCTCCGATAGACGAATCAACCTGAGATAATACCGTTGTAGGAATATTGTAAAAGTCTATTCCGCGCATATAAGTTGCGGCGGCGAACCCTGCCATATCGCCTACAACTCCGCCACCTACGGCAACAATACAATCACTTCTTGTAAAATCAGCGCCGAGCAGTGCTTCAAGTATTCTTTTGTAATTATCAATATTTTTTGATTTCTCACCCTGAGGAATAACCAAAACGAGTGATTCAAGCGATTGATTGGCGATTGATTGCGGGAAAACCTCCGGAACACCGTCATCAGTAACCACAAGCACTTTTCTGTTAAGATTTAAAAGTTTATTGGCGTTACACAAAAGACCGTGCCCAATTACCACATCATACACGCCGAACTCTGTTTTTACGGGTATTGTCATACTATTACCTCTTTCGATATGCTCAGCCTAAATACGAATTTCTTTTTCAAAACTACCCAACACCTTAATATCCAAGCAGTAATTTTTAAGCGAAGAAAGCATTTTTTTCCCCTTATCGCTGTTGATATTTCCTTCTCCTTCGGCATAAAAATAATAATTCCATACAAGCTCTTTTGTAGGCCTGCTTTTAAGCGCACGAAGATTAAACCCGTGTTCACCTATAATGGAAACAGCTTTTCCAAGTGCACCGGCAATGTTCTTGACCGTGAATAATAATATAAAGCGGTCATCATTCTTATCCGGAGCCTTTGCGGCACGAGATAATACCGCAAATCTTGTCGTATTGCTGCCGCTCTCGTTTATATGGCTTTCAAGAATGGATAATCCGAATTCTTTTGCCGCAAAAGCACTGCCTATTGCCGCAAGGTCACCTCGTTTTGACTCACTGACATATTTCGCCGCAACCGCCGTGTTTACGGATTCCATCGTTTCAAAACCGTTTTTCCGTATATATTCCGAGCATTGGCTGAGTGCCTGCGGGTGACTCACTACTGTTTTAATATCGCCTATTGATGTTCCCTTTATGGCAATCAAATTTTGAATTATCTCAGTTTCATATATTCCGTTAACAAAAAGCGTGCCGAAAAAACACAAATCCATTACGGTTCCGACATCGCCGCCTACGCTGTTCTCAAGCGGTAAAACCACGCTATCGCACTCGCCTCTTGCAACTGAATCGTACGCAGCTTTAAAATCTCTGAATCCTATTTGCTCACCGTCAGGAAAAATTTTTGCCGCAGTAATATCGGCAAATGCCCCCTTTGCGCCGCTGAACGCTATTCTCATACCGTCCAACAAACGGTGCTGATATGACTTTGAAATATCCATCACCGCATTCTGAAAACTCACATAATATGATTTATAATCATCGTTTCTGATAAGCTTACAGTTACTTTCACGCAGTTTTTGTTCTCTCGCTGAATCCTCAACGCTCAGGCCGTGTTCACGCTTATAATCCGCTATTCTGCCCACCGCGTCCATACGGGCTTCAAAAAGCGGAGCCATTTGTTTATCTATTTCATTTATTGATTTTCTCGCTTCATCAAGATTTGACATATTATTCTTTATACTCCTCAATAAGCGCTTTAAACGCCGGAATGGATTTTTCTATAGTTTCCCGTTTAACGCAATAAGCAATTCTTGCATACCCTTTTACGCCGAAGCTATCGCTGGGAACCATAAGTATCTCATATTTTTTTGCCCGTTCGCAAAATTCGTTACTGTCACCGGAAGGAGATTTTACAAACAAATAGAAGGCACCGCCGGGTTTAGTTACGGTATATCCTAAATCGGATAAAGAATTATAAAACAGAATTCTGTTTTGATTGTACTCCTCAATATCAGAAGTATCATAAACACAGTTCTTTATCGCGTACTGCATAAGACTTGGCGCGCATACATATCCCATACTTCTGCCGGCTCCGCAGACAGCAGCATATACATCTCGGCTTTCATGAACAACAGACGGTACAAATATATACCCTATGCGCTCACCGGGCACAGATAGTGATTTGCTGAAAGAATAATCAACTATTGTATTCTTGTAATAATTGGGCATAAAAGGTACTTCTTCTTCATAGCTCAGTTCTCTGTAAGGCTCATCGGAAATTAAATATATTGCTTTGGAATACTCTTGTGATCTTTTTTCTAAAACCGAAGATAATCTTTTTGCCTCATCTTCATTCAATACCGCACCGGTAGGATTATTGGGGAAATTTATAAGTACCGCAACGGTATTCACTGTTATGGCGTTTTCCAGAGCATTAAAATCAAGAGTGAAATCCGGAGGCAATGCTTTAACTTCGACACGCTTTGCTCCCGCGTTCTCAATAAATACACTATATTCCGGAAAGAACGGTGATAATACTATAACCTCATCACCGGGATTGCATATTGCCTTAAGTGTGATTGTAAGCGACGCCGCCGCTCCGCAAGTCATATAAATATCATCTGCCGTAGCGGTAACACCGAAACGCTTTGTTATTGAATCTGCGATCGACTGCCTGACGCTTAAATCACCCTGTGCAGAAGTGTACCCATGCAATGCCACGCTGTCACTCTCACAAACGAGTTCCTTGATGGACTCATTTACGCTTTCGGGCGCGGGTATACTCGGATTACCGAGACTGAAATCAAAAACATTTTCCTCGCCGAGGAGAGCTTTTCTCCCCCTTGAATACTCAAATATTTCTCTGATTTTTGAAGGACTCTTTCCGAGCGCTCTCATTTTTTCATTCATAACTTTCTCCTCAAAACCGTTAATAAAACAAAAAGCCCGCCATCGGCTACAATGCCAAATGCGGACTGACCAACCAACTAAAGATGCAGCAAATCATTCTGCTGAACTCTTCGAAGAAGGCAGGCAGTCCGTACTAAAGTAATAAAAGTAAAAACAGCTTGTTACAACAGACATATCCGTAACCTCCTTTTTGATAGACTTATATTACACTTCTTTGAGTTGTTTGTCAAGAGAAAAAAAGCATTTCACGGTTATTTTTGGATTTTTTAGTGTTTTCAGGCTGAATTGTATATTCTTTGTGCCATTATACAATTGACAAATAAAGAGTTAAATGTTATAGTTATTATGTGATTTTATAAGTTTGGGTGATTATCTTGAAAAAGATTATTTCTTTAATTTCTTGTGTTTTAATGATCTTTATGATGCTGAGCATCGTTACATTCCCGTCTTTTGCCGAAAAAAAGGCGGTTATACTCAGCATTTCCGACGTTTCCGCAAATCCCGGAGATACTGTTTTTGTGTCCGTTAAAATTGAAAACAACTCCGGTTTTTCAAATATTGCCTTCAATTTAAATTTTGATAAAACAAAACTGGAGTATAAGAAACCCCTCGGTGGAATATTGCCGGATTTCAGCACATTTGACCACTCAAAGAACGGCAGAATTGCCATTGCATATACTGGAGATTATGTAATTAATGAAAACGGCAGTCTTGTTTGCTTTGAGTTTACTGTTAATAAAAAAGCAAAGCTTAAAAAGAGTTCCCTTTCGCTTAGTAAAACATATATCTCAAATACCGATTGTAAAACTGTTAAACACACAGCAAAAAGCGGAACATTGAAGCTTAAAAAATCATGCTCCGGAGAACATATTTACGAGGGTTGGGAGGCCCCTGTGATACCCACCTGCACAAAAGACGGTATAAAAGTCAGCTACTGTACAAAATGCGGTCATTCAAACCCTGAAGAATTTAAGGCAACCGCTCATAAGCTTGAAGACAAATTTACCATAGATATAACCGCTAAAGGGGAAAAACACGGTATGCTCTCACAGCACTGCACAAAATGCGGCGCTAAAACTAACATAATAGTTTACACCAATGAAAAACCCGCCGCGTTATCAATTAATAATTTGCTTGATAAATTTGATGAAACAACCATATCTAATTTAATTTATTTCTTAAACGGTCAAGTTGTTTTCCCGGAAATCAACTACGAAGTGACTGATATAGAAAAATTCATTGCAGATAATACTTCAAGCAACGGCGCAAATTCAAAATCTGTAATAAACGACGACAAAACAGTAAATGTTGATATTGCGGTAGACCGGGTGTTGCGCAGTTTATTTGGAAATGGCAAACAACCGGGTATTGTTGATAAAATAAAACGCGCCGCAATCTCAGGTGAAATTCCGATTGGCATCATCAGAACGCTTGTTTTAATGATACTTGTTTGAAATATACAGCAAAGACCGTCAGATTTGCCTGACGGTCTTGTTTTATATTTTGGGGTCAAAGGAAGGCATCAGCTGAAGCTTAAAAAGATTTGTTTTATGAAGCCTGTCTATTCTTTCTTTCTTCTTGGCGTCATCTATTATACCCTCTCTTATATAACGGTCAATCTCATCATATGTAAAGCCTAAATTTCCCTCATCAGTTTTACCGCAAAGACCGTCAATAGGTACTTTGTCAACCAAAGCGTCAGGCAGTCCCAATATTCTGCCTATCGCCTTTACCTCTCTGACCGTAAGATTAGCGCACGGGCTGAAATCTCCCGCGGAATCACCGTATCTGGTAGAATATCCGACATAATCTTCTGATAAATTACAGGTATTCGCCACCCTGCCGTTATTGCTTTGAGCAACCGCGTAAAGCGTTGACATACGAATTCTCGGAGGAAGGTTTGTTCTGCTCTGCTCGCTCAAATCAAAAGGTATGTTCTTTATAATTCCGTCCACAGCCTCCTTTATATTGACAGTAAAGCTACGGATACCCAAGTGCTTTACAAGCAGTTCCGCCATATCAATATCGTGTTGATGACCGTTTGGCATAAGGACGCCTATCACCCTGTCTTTTCCAAGTGCCTCAACGCACAGCGCGGCAACGACGGAGCTGTCCTTTCCGCCGGATATACCGACTATCGCGTTACATCCGTCGCCGTTTTCCTTAAAGAAATCTCTTATCCACTGTACGCAGTTTTCCTTTACATTGTGCGCGTTAAACATTTTTTCACCCCTTAAGTTCGGATTTTATAATATAATACCATTTTATAAAACAATCTTCAACTATAATTTAAAAAACTGACCTACGACGAAACCACCTCACAATCTGAGGTGGTTTCTTTATAACACTGTTTAAAAGTTTGGTATGAACCGCATTATTCTAAACTAAGTCAACTTCCCATCCGGACAGTGCTTGAAAAAGGAAAACAAGATCCTGATTATTAACATTTCCGTCTTTGTTAACATCAATAGCCCTGTTGTTTACGGGTACACCCCAACCGGATAAATACTGGAAAAGCCGCGCAATATCCTGATTATTGACCACACCGTCGTTGTTTATGTCGTCCGGCTCGTATCCCGCATATTCTATTGTCTCGGATTTGCCTGATTTGTAGCCGCACACAGAACAAAGCTCTTCTTTTAATCCGTTCTCGGCGGAAGTAGCTTTCTTTGTTACCCTCCAGATAAACCTATGCTCCCCGCGGTCAACATCACTATCACAAACAGAGCAGTGATGCCAGTGCCCGTCAGCGTCTGAAAGCCAGTCGCCCACAGTGTGCTCCGCAAGCGGGGTTTCACTGCCCGACGAAACTAAACTGTTGCAGCTAAGGCAATATATATCACCCGAATAACCATTCTCAACACAGGTCGCCGCGACGGCGTTTATTATTTTGGTTTCACCGTCGTGATTGCGCAAATCAACCTCGCCGTATTCTGTTCCGCAGCGCGTACAGACCGCCTTCATTATAAAGCGAACCACCCTCGTTTCTGCTTTTTATATTTTTTTATTTTAAATGAATATATTTAAAACATTTTTCCAAGAATATGAGTGAAGGTTGCGCAAAAACTAAAATCAGTATGACCGAAAAACAGTCATACTGAAAATTTTTAAAGGAAGGTGTTAAATATGGATTATGAGGAAGAGAAACGGAAAGGTGAAATCAGCAAAACGAGTTTTGTTATGATAATCGTTTTATGCCTTTTAGCTATAGGCGCTATTTCCTACCTTGCTATATCGGGTATGAACACAAAAGTTAAAGATGATGAAAAAAATTCAAGCAAAGATAAGACATACTCATCAAATGACAGCTCATATAATAGCAATATATCCGAACCGGACTTTGATATCCCAGAGCCAAGCTCAAGCGTAGGAAAAACCGAAAGCGATATTCCTTATGAGGACACGCAGGAAATTCAAATAACCGAGCAAAAGCCCGGTTTTATGATGCCGGTTGACGGTAACATTTCAAAGGCGTTCAGCGACACTGCTCTGCAGTACTCGGCGACATACGGCGATATGCGGATTCATACAGGCATAGATATCCTGTGCAAAAACGGAACAGATGTCAAAAGTGCTACTGACGGAACAGTAATATCTTCTGAGGAAAGCGCCACTCTCGGCAGGGTTCTTACAGTACAATACAGTGATGATTTTACAATAAAATACTGCGGACTCGAAAGCCTCAATGTAAAAGAGGGTGACGAAGTAAAATGCGGGACGGTTATAGGCACTTCCGGCACAGTTCCGGGCGAAGCAAACGATCAGCCCCACATTCACATCGAAGTATATGAAAATGATAAAGCTGTATCACCTCTCGAAGTACTCGGACTAAACTAAAAACAATGCCCTCGCCTTCGCTTAGGGGCAAAACGCGGTCACCGTAAATCTTTTCATACGGTGACCGCGTAATATTTAATTCAAGTGGGTATATAAGCCTCAAGGCGATAAATCGGCAAGCCTTGCGCCGCAAATCTGCTTTCATATTCGGTAACTATATTATTTTCAAAATCGCTGTTGTGTAAATCCAGGCTTATGTTTTGAAGATTAAATCCGGCAAAAGACAGTTGCTCGATTGAAAACTCGAAAAAATGCATATTATCCGTCTTTTGTTCTATCTTAGCACCCGGCGCCATAATCCGCTTGTAAATCTCTAAAAAGCGGCTTGAAGTAAGACGGTGAGAGGCATATTTGTTTTTTGGAAAAGGACAGGAAAAGTTAAGAAAAATACCGCTTATACTATTAGGTTTTATATACTTTTCCAGATATTCAGCCGCACACTTGATAAATTTAAGGTTTTGTATGTTTTCGGATTTGCAAAGCTCACAGGCCGATACAATTACATTTGCATCCTTTTCCACAGCGATAACATTGATATCTCTATGACCTCTCGCATATTCCACGGCAAACCCGCCTTTACCACAGCCGATCTCAAGAAAAACCGGATTGTTGTTACCGAACCATTTGCTGATATCTATATACTCTTTTTTTAAAACAGCGGTGTTAAAATTTCTATCCTCGTGCTCGCTTACAAACAGTATGTCCGATACTGCGTCAAGTCGCTCAGTCAAGTGCTTCTTATGACGCATCCTCATAACGATTCCATCTCGCTTACAGCTTCTGAAAGCAATTCGCTTTCGTAGTGCTCAACCGCGCCGTTATCCATCATAACAGCCAAATCGGGGTCTATCGGAAGCTTACCAAGAAGCTTAACGCTAAAGTCCTCATAAACTGTACCGCTCTCGCCGAAGGCATTTATTCTCTTACCGCAATCGGGGCACACAATATAACTCATATTCTCAATTACACCTATAATATTTATATTCATCATTTTCGCCATATTAAGTGCCTTTTTAACAATTAGAGATACCAGGTCCTGCGGTGATGTAACCATAATTATACCGTCAAGCCTTATAGTTTGGAATATTGTAAGCGGAACATCGCCCGTACCGGGAGGACAATCTATAAGAAGATAATCAAGGTCACCCCAAACCACATCCTGCCAGAACTGCTTCACCAGACCCGCTATCACCGGACCGCGCCAAACCACAGGCTGTTCCAAATCGCTGAGCATCATATTTACCGAAATGATTTTAATGCCGTTCTTGGTTTCCGCCGGTAATATACCTGTATCGTTCTGCATAGCCCGCGATGTAATCCCAAATGCCTTAGGTATTGAAGGTCCTGTAATATCAGCATCAAGTATTCCTACCTTGTAACCCCTTCGGCAAAGCTCTGCTGCAAGCGTTGAAGTTACTGCCGATTTTCCGACGCCGCCCTTCCCGCTTACTACGGCAACAATATGTTTAATATCATTAAATTCACCCGTAGGTTCAAACAGGCTTTCCGACTTACGCTCCTCACAATTACTTGCGCACGAGGCACAATTTCCACTACAACTTTCTTTTGACATTTTATCACCTTTAGTTTATTATATCTCATTTAAACATTAAAATCAATCGGATTTTAAAAGCTTATACATATTTGTTTCCGGCAATCGTCAGGTGAATAACAAAATTTGTCAATATGATTTCCTTCATAATAGTATTTGATTTTTTCAGTCGGTCTGCAATCAAGCTTATCTATTATAATAAGTTTGATTTTCATTTTTTCGGGTATCACGCTTTTAATATATACGCATACGCCCTGACCGACTCTTATATCGGGTGAGGGTTCAGCAAGTCCGGCAAGATTGGGAGCCAATTCTACAAAAATACCGTACTCTTCAACACTTCTTACGATACCCGACACTGTCTGCCCCTGCAAAAAGCTTTGGGCGTTTTCCTCCCAAGTGCCGAGCAGCTCTTTAAGCGACAGAGTAATTCTGCCGTCCGGCGCAATATCCTTTATTATAACCTTTAAGTTATCGCCCACACTAAGTCGGTCAGACGGGTGAGAAATTCTTGAAACTGAAATTGAATCTATGGGAAGCAACGCAATATTGCCGCAACCTATATCCAAAAACGCACCGAAAGTCTCAAGATGGGTCACCTTTGCCGCAATTATATCTCCACATTCCGCCGTACTTAATATGTAATCAAGACAATCCTCCTGCGCGGCACGCCTTGAAAGACGGGCAAAAGGAATGCCAAAGCTGTCATATTGAACATCTATAACCTTAAAGCAAACCGGTTTACCCACTCTGGAAATCAAAGCTATATCACGCGTTTTACCTTCGGCAATACCTATCGCACCTTCCTCACGGGCGATTATACCTTTCATACAACCGAGATCAACAGTAATATCATGTGATCGGTCACATAAAACTGCCATAGCTTCTAATATCACGCCGTCCGCCGCAGCAGAAGAAACAGAATCGGCGCTTAAAAGCCATTTTGCATTTTCCTGCGATTTTAAGAGCATACCCTCAGGATAAAATTCTTTCATTTTTATCTCGCCTTTCATTTTTTGCTACAAAAAATTATATGCACCCAAGAACAAAAAAATGAAAGGCGAATAGTTTTGAATAAATATTTTTTAGCTTCTACCTTTTGATAGGTGAGCTGATTTTAGTCTTTTCAGGGTGTATAGAAATATACATACGCCTTTTTTTACTTGATTGTTTTTAGTTCGTATATTACATCAGACAGCTTTGATACATCAGGCGAATGTGTGACAATTATAATACACTTACCCTCATTTGCAAGAGTTCTTAGTATTTTCATAATATCATTCTGTGTGTCAATATCAAGATTTCCTGTTGGTTCGTCAGCGAAGATGATATCCGGCTCGTATGATAACGCCCTTGCTATTGCTACCCGCTGTTGCTGTCCTCCTGATAATTTTAGTATTCCTCTGTTTAGATCCTCTTCTTCAAGATTGACTTTTTCTAAAAGTTTTTTAGCAAGTTCTTTTTTATTTTTGATTTTTTTACCCGAAATATCCATTGAAAGCATAACATTTTCAGTCGCGCTTAGATACGGCAAAAGATTAAAGCTTTGAAAAACAACCCCGACAAGTTTGCTTCGGTAATTGTATTTGTTAATTTTAGCAATATCACTACCATTAAACAATATTTCACCCGAAGTCGGTTTAGCAAGACCGGACAGAAGAGACAACAGTGTTGTTTTCCCTGCCCCTGATTTTCCGACTATCGCATATATTTTTCCTTTTTCAAAGGTTAAATTAAGCCCGTCTATAATATTCTTTCCACCCTTAACATAACTGTAACAAAGGTCTTTAAGTTCTAAAACATATTCAGACATTTTGCATTCCTCCTTAATCTCTGTTATTTAGTATCTTAAGCGGTTCATATCTCATAACAAATGTAACTGCAGCCGCAGAAGAAACAAGTGTTAAACCCATACCTACCAAAATCATTTGAAGTATTACAGTCATATCCGTTGCAGAAGAAATACTGATAATATAGTTATTAACATTTCCTTCGAAATCTCCAATCATTTGCTTGAAGTCGCCGCCAAAGCCCCCGGGAGGGGTCATCTTCCCCGAAACATCACCGGATATGTTCCCGTCTGTCGCAGGAAAATCGCCGGGTTGCTTTGAAGTTTCCGATTCGGTTTTTTCTTCAGAGTTTATTGTAACAAGTAAACTGTTTGTCACAGGAACACTGGCGACACTGCCTATTGTGCTTCCGATAATTAATGCCGCAAATGTAACAACAAAAAGTTCTATAACAAATTGTGTGGCAACCTTCCATTTTTTCATTCCTATTGCCGTAAGAACTCCTATTTCATATTTCCTGTTGCGAATACTGAACAGGTTTATAATGATAAGCACAAATGCGCCTATTATAAATATGACTATTAAGAAATATGTTGCATATTTCCCAAGCGTTTCGAGTTGCGAGATACTTTGCTCATAGTTTGATACATCGCTTGAAACAAGTGTGTAATCATCGCCTAAAGATTCGCTGAACTTATTATAATTATCCAGATTGGCAAATATAAATGTGCCTTTATAATTTGCAGTTAGTGCCTTTGCAGTTTCTTCGCTGTCTTCTGTTGTTTCAGGGTTGGTTTCAGCGGAACTCAACAGTATTTTTTCCATAGCAGCACTGCTTATATAAATATAGTTATCGGTAAAAGAAGCGTTGGAAGAAGTGTCCTGAGATTCATCTGTTTCGGATGAATCAAAAACGCCTGCAACCGTAAATGCATAAACCTCTTCTTCATTATCGGGGTTTTTAAGCGTAAATGTGCTGCCTATTTCCAATTCATTTTCTTCAGCAAGACTTTTTGAAATTACACAGTTTAGGTTTTCGTCACTTGATGTTATTACGCCAAGTGACGAAATATACTCCGGTAGCGAGGTATCGGAATTATATGCCGTTACCGTAAAATCGTTCATTGACGCCATATTAAAGAAAAAGTTGTTATTAGTGATAAATGTTTTATTACCTGATTGTCCCCCACCGGTCGGAAATCCGCCCTCCGGTTTTTCCGGAAACTCCGAGTTCTCACTACCGGTTGAAGATTCACTGCTTTCGGTTTGGGTTTCGGTTGTGGTTCTGGTCTCGCCATTTTTAACATCGCCGTATTTATCCTTAAAATCCTTGTTCTGTTTAAATGAACCGGCTACATCAAGCGGCTCTATTCCGTCACCTGCCGCAAAATATACCGATGATGAATAATTAAACTCCTTAACGAACTCACTATTTGATAATTCCGTTAATTTATCGAGAGAAATATTTCTGTTTTTTCTCATATCTTTGGGATTAACGGTAGCTGTTATCTCCATATCGTCGGCATACTGCTTTTTAAGCGTTCTATTTGCTTCTTTAATTGAAAGCCCTATGCAGGAAGAAACAGAAAGCAAAAGGACAACAAGGCCTATTAAAACATTTCGCCCTTTTGCACGCGAAATACACCGAAAAGCATTTTTGATGACATACATATAAATCTACCACCTTTGGTTTTTGATATAACAATATATTACCTTAACTTAAAATATACTTAAAAATTCAGATATTTATATTACACCAAAATCTGCCGAAATGATCGGAAGACTTTGGTGTAATTCTGTATAGGATATTATGATAATTCCTTGCCGTCAACATAAATCTTATAACCGTTAAAATCGATGTTTGAGTTTGTCGAATCCCCGTTTTCAAAAGAGCTTAAATAAATATTTCCGGTAAGTTTTATTTTTGATGTTTTATCAATTGTAAGCTTTACAGATGATGTAATATTATCCTTATTTATAACGCCCTCAAAACAACTGTTATTATCAAGCGTCATCGTAAGAGTAGATATACTATCCACATAAATATCTCCGGCGACCTTTTGATTTTTCATATTAAGAGTCACATTTCCGCCGTTAGAGCCGTTATTTCCCCATGAGTCTTTCTGTATTCTCAAAAAGTATCCGTTATTATCCGTGCTTGTAAATGTATTATTTTCGAGCGTGATGACGGCGGAAGTATTGGTAACATAGATAGTGTCGCCGTTTTTCGTAGTAATAATACAATCCTTTGCGGTAAATACGGCATTTCCCGTATCGGCGTCACCCGACATTGACTGATAAAGAAAAATATTTTTATATGTGGTAGATTGCCCGTTAAGCTCTGTATTATTGTCCTCTAATGTGCAGTTTTCAAGGGTAATACTGTTTTTGCCCTCCACAATTGCACCTTCAGAAGTGGTGGAAATCAGTTCAGCATTTTTAACGGTAATATCAGCGGTCGAGTATATGCTCGGCGAACCTATGCCTGTTGTTTTGTAGGTTCCCTTATTTACTGTAACAGTTCCGCCTCCTCTGTCACTTCTGATTGCGGCGCTCGACCTACCGGCGGTTTCAACCGTTAAATTTTCAGCGTTCATTACTCCTCCGCCGGTAGTCATAATTCCGCCTGAATTATCCTGTTTTGTAATAATAGTTGAATCGCTTATATTAACGGTTGTTCCGTCACCGGACGCATTCTGTGTTGTTGCTGTGCCGCCGTACGAGAACACACCGTTTGCACCTGACGCGTCGGTGGTAATTTTTGCGCCTTTTATATTAAGCGTTGCACCATCCTTTGCTATTACCGCAGAGTTAGTTCCGTAAAAGCTTGTGTTATCTCCTGAGTCCGAATCGCCGGTTTTATTTACTGTTATACCTGTTGCCGTAACCACCACATCTCCGCTCACTGAAAGGGCATTTTCTTCCGCTGTTTCGGAAGTGTAGGTTTTATCACTAAATTCTGTCGATTCTTTTATTTCGGTTGCGGCGGAATAACTTGTATTGCCGCTTGCCTCCGAATTAAAACCGTTTTCTGACTGTGTTTCATTGTCGCCCGCGCTTATTTGCTTTACGGTGATAAGCACAAGACCTCCAAGAATTATACATAAAACAAGAATGACCGCAACACTTATTATCGGCATTCTTTTTGTCATAAGACCGCCTCCTTTATTTTAGTTTGAAGAATTGCTGTTCCCGGGAAGCTGCGGCACACTACCCTGATTATTTCCATTTGACATTTCAGGCTGCTGAAAAGCTTGGCTGTTTTCTCCGTTTGCCGAGTTGCCGGCTCCCGGCATCTGAGGCGGCTGATTATTGTTACCAAAATTGTTTTGACTGTTTCCGCCGTTTTCACCCGGCAAACCGGAATTTTCGGATTGACTGAATGAAGGCGGCATCATACCATTAGATGTTGACCTTGATGTTTTTGCAAAAATCAAAAATCCTGTTGTTGCAATAATTGCACCTATAAGCACTCCTATAATAAAAACAATGACTACTTTTTTTGTGATGTTAACTAACATAGCATAAATCTCCTTTTTAAAAATGTTTTATAAAGTATTTATTGTATGCTTACCCTTTATAAGCCCAATTCTAAAGTCTTATATATTTCATCTCTGTAACTCCTTTCTCAAGTTTCTATACGAATTATAATAGACTATTCTTAAATGTACTTTAAACTGTGCAAAAAAACTTTTGATTTTTTATTTGGATATTTTCAAAAAAATAAGAGGGTGTCCTTGCACCCTCTTCCCGCATTAAAAGCTATATTGGTAATGTAACTGTTATTAAAAATTCAAAACCCGTTTTAGTTGAAGCTGAAATCGTGCCGCCGTGCGCCTCTACGATAGCTTTTGCGATAGAAAGTCCTATACCATGACCTCCGGTTTCGGAATTTCTTGAAGAGTCCGAGCGGTAAAATCTGTCGAAGATATTATTCAAATCATAATCTTTTATCATTTCCTTAGTGGTGTTATTTACCGTAAGAATTGCTGATTTTCTATGTTTTATAAGCTTAAGAGCGATTGAGCCACCCGTAGGCGAATATTTTACGGCGTTTTCAAGTAAGACCGACAATAACTGCCGAACCGCATCAGGTGAACCGCTTAAAGTAATATCCGGTGTAACAATCACGCTGAAATCAATGCTGTTTGAAGCAATAAGAGCACTAAATGTTCCCGCGGTTTCTCTGACAAGGTCCGAAAGCGGAAAGTCTATTTTTGTAAGCTTATGATCCGCCTCTTCCATTTTAGAAAGCAAAACGAGATTGTTCGTAAGTTCTGTAAGTCGCTTTGTCTGCTGGCGAATATCGGTAAGCTCTTCCTTTTCTCCGTCGGATTCCAATAAATCAACATTGGCATTTATAATTGTAAGCGGTGTTTTTATCTCGTGCCCGGCGTCTGAAATGAAGCGCTTTTGTTTTTCATAGCTTTCGGCGATAGGAGCCACTATTTTACCGGCGGTAAAAACAAACGCAATAAAGATTATAATGCATCCCGCAAGACCTACTATTATACTAATCGTCATAAAACTTTTAAACGAATCAATTTTTCTTCCGCAATCAAGAAACAAAATTTTCGTTTCATTTTCATCCATTGTTTTTAAATAGCGAAAGTTATCTATAAAACCGCGCGTTTTATTACTTTGTAGTGCTTCGTCTATATAATTTTTTACCGATTCATCATCCACGGAGATTATTCTTGAAAGGTCGGACTGTAGTATTTCTCCATCCTCAGATATCCTAACAATAAAAAATCTTGATTCGTAAGGGACTTCCGGCGACATTCCGCGAGGAACAAAACCATCAATTCCGTCCGGTTTTTCCCTTTCCTGCCTGTCCTCAAAAAAATGTGTATCCGGTTGCGAAAGAACATCTAAAACAGAGTCGGCGTCAACAGTTACTTCGTGGAAGTTCACGGTGTTCATAATGAGCACCAATACAGACATCAATATAAACATAAAAACAGTGCCGATTATCAAAAATCTTCGTTTTAGTTTATTTATCATTGCCGTCCTCCAAAAAATACCCTGCGTTTCGTGATGACTTGATACTGATATCAGCGCCGAGTGCGGTAAGTTTTTTGCGAAGATACGAAATATACACCCACACTACATTGATTTCAGCTTCATTATCCCATCCCCATATTTTTTCCATAAGCATATCGGTTGAAATAACTCTGTGCGGATTTTGCATAAAGTATTCCATTATTTGATATTCCTTATTTGCAAGGCGAAAGCTTCCGGCAGGAGAAGACAACTCGAAGGTAGCACGATCAAGAGTAATATTGCCTATTGTAAGTTTTGTATCCGCTTCTGTTTTAATGCGGGTTATACTTCGTATGCGCGCCAAAAGTTCTCTGGTATCAAAAGGCTTTGGCAGATAATCGTTCGCGCCGCTGTCAAGTCCCAAAACCCTGTCCTCAATATCCGATTTTGCCGTAAGCATTAAAACCGGAATCTGATTGCCGGTTGCTCTTAACTTTTTAAGAACGGCTATACCGTCCATTTTAGGCATCATAATATCAAGCACTGCCGCATCATAGCAACCAGATTCTAAATACATCAGTGCTTCTTCTCCATCATACGCGGCGTCTGCCGAATAGTTGTTTTTTTCAAATATCTTTATAATAGCCTTGGAAAGAGCCTTTTCATCCTCCGCAAGCAGTATGCGCATATTTCCGCCTCCTTTAGCTTCAATTATAAATCCTGTACCTTAAATGAAGTTAAAAACACAACAAAATCAATGCTTAATATACAGAACGCCTCGTGTGTTTATTTCATTTTCAAATTATAACACCCAAAGTATCATATCATAAACGCACCGACAAATCAATTATTCAATTCTAAGCTACAGAAAGGTCGCAATTTGCCTGCCGGCAAACCGTCCTGTTCGAGTCTCTATAAATATACTAAATATTAAAAGCATCCTTAAAGAGGATGCTTTTAATATTTGGCGGAGTAGGAGAGACTCGAACTCTCGCGCCGGGGATTAGCCGACCTACGCCCTTAGCAGGGGCGCCTCGTCACCAACTTGAGTACTACTCCAAAATGATGAACGCTTTTATATTATATAAAATCGTAAAAATCTATTGGCGGAGAGGATGGGATTCGAACCCATGTGGCATCGCTGCCAAACGGTTTTCAAGACCGCCTCGTTATGACCGCTTCGATACCTCTCCGTGTGACCAAATCATTTTAACACAAAGAAATGTAATTGTCAACACCGCAAATTCACTAATTACAAAAGAGCCGAAAAAACGGCTCTTTTGATACTAAATATTTAATTTCTGAACATTACCGTCACTATCATAGAAGCTTGCCTTCGGCGGCGATGAAAAAACTATTCCACAGCCGGCATGATAGTTTTCTTTTTTATCAGAACCGGAGATCACCGTACACGGTTGCCCTATGCTATCCCACTTATCGCCTATCTTAGATACAAAAAGCTTATGTACATGACCTGAGAGCATAAGCTCGGGTTTAATATTGTCTTTAATCAGATTTGCCCATTCGCTGTATGTTTCTTTCTCAATATCAAACGGTGGTTGCTGAATGTAGGTAAACGGATTATGACAAACTATTATTCTGTGCTCTACACCCTTTGCCCTGTATTCATCTTTTTTATTATCAATAACCGACTTTATAAATTCAGTCTGCCTTTCGCGGAATTTATGACAACTAACTGTATAACCATATTCCGCGTTTGAATCATCCTTGTCTTCCCCGCAATCGAGCACCAAACCCCAAATACTGCCAAGCCTGAAGGTATAGTATGTATTGCCGTTAAGATTGGGTGTGTGCTCGGCAATCAACTCAGCAAAATAACCGCGCATATCATGATTTCCGCGAGCAAATACTATTGGAATTTCGCCACCCGTAAGTATATCTGCTATTTTATAGATAGTATCATAATTAGATATATCTCCGCTGTGGTCCGGTATATCACCGTTCATAATAAGCAAATCGATTTTCCCGAAAAGCTCAGCCGCCTTTACCGGTGCCACGATTTGATTATGAGTATCCGCAATATGATAAACGCGAGCGTTACTTTGAGGTACCGGCTTAAACTTAAATGTCGTCCTTTTAGTGTCCTTCGTTTCGGGGAAATACGGCTTCCGGTCAATTATTTCCCTTTCACAGACAGTATATTCACCTGCTGTATCTAATACATTTGCCGGCACCTTTACCCTATGAGTTGAACAAATAGAACGCATTATGCCGTTTTGTTCATCATAAAAGCTATCGGTACCTACTTCTATCCAAAAAAGGCTGTTGCCCTCTACGGGAACCATAATCTGATACTCTCTGCCTACTGCAAATACTGCCGGCGATGTCTTCATCATAGAATTAACCTCCAAATCAGTTAACTTTATTATACACCGTTATATTGCTGCGATAATCGGCAGTATAATCAACCTTTATTCCGAAGCTCATCAGCTGTTCACCGGTATATACTTTGCCGTTTTGGTCTTTATACTTAGCTTTTTTATCAAGTGCGCGAAGTTTAACATAGTCACGGGGAGCATTAGGTATACCCTTCATTATGTAACTGCAAACAATAACCGTATTTTTGTCCTCAGATATAAACTCATTGATTGCAGCGTTGTTTCCTACCGGCACCATCAATCTATACAAATCGCCCGTGTGAAAAACATCGCTTAAAGCCTTATAATCTTCTATTTGTTTTCTTACGCACTCTTTATCCTGGTCATCCAACTTATTAAGGTCAAGCTCATAACCAAGTTGACCGCAAATTGACACATCCCCACGCATTTTCATCGGTGTAGTTCTGTAAACCTGATGATTAGGCACAGCCGAAACATGCGCACCCATAGCGGAATAAGGGTAGCAAATGCTGGTACCGTACTGTATATACAGTCTTTCAAGCGCGTCAGTATCATCACTTGTCCAAATCTGAGGAAAATAGTGAAGAATTCCGCCGTCAAATCTGGCGCCGCCGCCCGAGCATCCCTCAAACAAAACATCAGGGTATTTTTCTGTTACATAATTCATAATCTCATAAAGTCCCAAAATATATCTGTGATAAACCTTGCCCTGTGCTTGAGGCCCGCCAACCGCCGAACCTACCTCGGTCATACTGCGGTTCATATCCCACTTAACATACGAAATGTCACCACCGGATAACAAGCGGTCAAATACCGACTTTATATAATCTACGACTTCGTTTCTTGTAAGATCTAAAACCAATTGATTTCTGCCAAGCGTAGGCTCTCGCCCCTCAATATGCAAACACCAATCAGGATGTGCGCGGTTGAGGTCGCTGTCAGGTGATACCATTTCAGGCTCGACCCAAAGTCCAAAGCTCATATCGAGCGCCCTAACTTTTTTTGCCAAACCAGTAATTCCGTTTGGAAGCTTTTGCGTATTCGGTACCCAGTCACCAAGAGAGCCGGACTCGCCATTACGGGTGCCGAACCACCCGTCATCAAGCACCATAAGCTCAACGCCTAAGCTTTTGGCGGTCCTAGCAATCTCCAATATCTTTTCTTCGTTAAAATCAAAATAAGTGGCTTCCCAGTTGTTTATGAGCACCGGACGCCTTATATCCCTGAACTTACCGCTGCATAAACGCTCGCGGTACAGCTTATGAAATGTTCTTGACATCTTCCCTATACCGCAATCCGAATATACCAATACCACTTCGGGGGTATTAAAATGCTCGCCGCCCTCAAGTCGCCATTTAAAATTCTGAGGGTTAATACCCATAAATGCGCGAGTCACATTATACGCATCTCTTTGCGCGCCTGCCACAAAATTACCCGAATAAATAAGATTGAATCCATAAGCCTCACCGACAAATTCATCGGTATTTTTATCTACCAATGCAAAAAACGGGTTTTCGTGATGCGATGTTATTCCGCGCATACTCTCGACCTGTTTTGTGCCGTACGACAGCGGCGACCTTTCAGGCAATCGCTCACGCGCCCAGGCACCATTGAGCGTTATCATATCAAAATCAGCACAGCGGAAATCAATGCTTAAGCTCAATGCCTTATCAATGTCCATTACGCTATTGCTGGAATTGATTATTTCCACGCTTCTGGTTATAGCATCATATTCTTCAAAAACAGCATAGTTAAGCTTTGCCTCAACGCCCTTGACCTTATCGCTCATAGTTATACAAAGGGACGATACCCTGTCCCCGTCCTCAGCATAAACCGAAGGCAGACCGGGTATATCATATTTGCCTTTATGTATTTCATAGTCCTCATACTCAAAGCGAGTAACGGCAGTACCGTCAGTATATGTAGCTGAGAAAGCAGGTGTACGCAAATCAGCACTGCCGAAAGTAGGATATTCCATGGTAAGATTATCCGTAGAACATTTTTTTCCATCTATATTAATATCATTCGGAGAAAAAATACGAGAATAATCAATAGGCAATATGTCACTTATTTCCGGAACAGAATTTAATCGTTTTCCGTAATAAAGATTTATGAGTTGCCCGCCAAAAATTCCTATTAAATAACTCGTATTATCTGTTGAAAGATGAAAAATACTGTTTTTAAAAGCAATCATAGTATATCCTCACAAAGCTAAACAATTTCTATTGATGTTTTCTTCCCGGTAAGACAGTTTTCACCGATGTATAACTCAACTTTACCATTTTCCACAATATAGTTACCCTTATCATCGAAAAAGCCCAATTCCTCATATCCGATATCAAATGTGACATTTTCCGCCTTGCCGGGTGCTATTCTGATTTTCTTAAATGCTTTAAGTTCTCTTATAGGTCGCATAATACTTGCGCAAACATCCCGAATATAAAGCTGTACTGTTTCTTTTCCGGATACAGTGCCTTTATTTGTAACATTAACCGAAACTCTCAGCTTTTTGCCCGCCTTAAGTTCCGAAACAGCAATCTTACTGATATCAGTTTTAATATCGGAATACTTAAAAGTTGTATATGTAAGACCGTAACCGAAAGGATAATAGGGAGTTGGCATACTGTCAATATAGCAGTTGCCCGGATTTTCGCCATAATAACAGTTGACCGGTCTGCCACTTGAGGTAACATTGTAATAAAGCGGAATATGCGTAGCCTTTCGCGGAAGAGTTACCGGTAATCTGCCACAGGGCTGCACATCGCCAAACAGTATATCACTTACGGCCCCTGCCGCCTCGCTTCCGGTATGCCAAGCATATAGTACTGCATCAAGGTCTTCTGCGATTTCTTCGATAGCAATCGGTCTGCCGCAGAAAAGCACTCCCACAGTCTTTTTACCATAGGTTTTTGCTTTTTTAATAAGCTCTTTCTGCTCACTTGAAATTGTGATATCAGAAACCGCTCGCGATTCACCGGTAGCACTCCAGCTTTCACCGAGAGCAAGTACAACCACATCCGCCGCCGCGATGTTCTTATTAACACTGTTCCACCCGAGAGTACTTGAACTTATGCAATTAAGGTTGCCGCCTATCACCTCCCGCATTCGCTCAGCTAAAGTAGGCGTTTCGTCAGCCTTGCCGTCAATAGTCCAACTACCGAGCAGACTTCTGCGTTCGTGCGAGAAAGGCCCTATAAGACCCACCTTTGCAGATTTATTTATAGGTAAAACATCATTATTTTTAAGTAGGACGATTGATTCTCCAGCCATTTCACGAGCATCTTTTAAATGTTCGGTACGATTGAGTTTTATTTTTTTTGTATAAGGATGTTCGAATAATCCCGCCTTCATTTTTACCGTCAGTATACGCCTTACCGCTTCATCAATTACATCCACACTGACAGCACCGCTATTTACGGCTTTTTCGAGATTATCCATATAACATCCATCGTGCATATCCATATCAAGGCCGGCATTTAAAGCCATAGAAGCACATTCTTCCGAATTTTCTGCAACGCCCTGCTTTATAAGCTGAATAACGGCGTCATAATCGGAAACCACAAAACCGTCAAAACCGAGATTATTCCTTAGAATATCGGTAAGATATTTACGGCTTGAAGTAATAGGCTGACCGCTTATATCGTTAAACGATGACATCACTGTCATAGCTCCGGACTTTATTGCGGCACGAAATGCCGGAAGATAATAATTGTAAAGACTATAATCCGATATTTCGGTACGATGATAATCTCTGCCGCCCTCGCTTGCTCCGTATCCGATAAAGTGTTTGGCACAAGCCAGCATACTATCCTTATTTGAAACATCATCGCCTTGAAGTCCGGCTACTACCGCCTCGGCTATGCGGGCGCCTATATACGGGTCCTCCCCCGTTCCCTCGATAATTCTACCCCAACGGGGGTCACGGCACAAATCAAGCATAGGCGTAAATGTCCAATGTACACCGTCGTTTGTAGCTTCGATTGCAGTGTCACGATAGCACTTTTTTATAAGCTCGGGATTGAATGATGCCGCCATTGCAAGCGGTATAGGAAAAACCGTCCTATGACCGTGAATAACATCTCGACCAAAAAGGATCGGTATTCCGTCAGGACTTTCCTCCACAGCAATTTTTTGAAGCTCATTGTAGAAATCAACATTAATTTCCCCTTGTGCATCATTGCCTGCCGTCGCGCCGACTGACATAAGTATTGAACCCACTTCACCGCGTCTTACTGCTTCTTTAAACTCCTCAATATTATTCTCAGTAGGTGTTTCGGGTTGATTTAACTGCCCGATTTTTGCGCGAAGCGACATATTTGATATTAGGGTATCAACCCTGCTTTTAATTTTATCCGGCATACTACACCACTATTTACAGCCTTAATTGCCGTACCTTTCCTTTAAAATGTATTTCATTAACTTAACCGCGAATTCGGCGGTTTCAATTTGGAAATCTTTTCCAAAATGGCAAAGCTCCAATTCCATATTATAAATGCCGCTATAACCTATTTCATCGAGTGCGTCAAATACATCTTTCCAATCAATAGTTCCCGTCATGGGTATCTTATGCTGGTCCTTAAAGGTATCATTATCATTAAGATGCAACACCGTAACCTCTTTACCCATACGGCGTATTACATCAGCAGGCTTGGGATTGTTATATCTCATAGCCTTATTTGAATGTCCGGTATCCACACATACAGTAATAAAATCTTTAAGCTCGTCAATCGCCTTAATATTAGCGTATGCCTTTTGGAATTCATCAATATTGCCGAAAAAGTCACACGCTGAATATCTTACCGCATCCCCGAATGTTTCGGTAGCAATTTTTATTCCGTTTTCTTTGGCATAAGGAAGTATACGGGAAAACATATCTAAACTGAGCTTATGCATGAGCTCAGGGTCCGGATCAGGGCCTAAAAATATAGAAGTCGCGTTATGTATTACGCAAACCGGCGCGCCGAGTGCCGCTGTAGCTATACAATCAAGCCTCGTGTTTTCCACTAACGCGTCATCTTCGGATTTTATATTTCTAAATCCCGGAAGCTTACCGTGAGTCTGACCGATTATAATACCCAGACTGTCTGCATACTCTTTAAGCTCGGAATAATACTCTCTTATCGCCTCATCGCCTTTTGCATAAACGCAATCGGTATTTCTATAATCATTAGTATCAAATTCAAGTGAAAAATCCGCCGAATCAGCACCTATTTCACTTAAAATTTCAAGTGTGCGTCTATCACCATATTTTATCTGAAGAGAGCCCGTTGATACACCCACTAATCTTTTCATTTCTTACCCCCCCCCGCTAAACAATTATATACCAATATATAGCACAATTAAGGACTTATAACTACATATAGACATTATAGTATATATTTTGTGCCTGGTCAATACTATATTAAAAAATCCTAAAGGAACTTAACAGCTCCTTTAGGATTAAAAGATTATTCCGCTATTTCTTCTACCGCTTCAGGAAGATCCGGCAATGTTACCGCCCACATTTTTTTCTTTTTCTTAACAATCAAGAAAACAATCAGAAGCGTCAGCAATGATATAATCAGCATAGAACCTACAATAATAAGAATAATCAGCCAGATCGGCAATCCGCTATCGGTATCAGGCAACATAACGCGAATGATTATGCCTTTACCCGCTTCCACTTTGACCGTTTTTAACACATAAACCGATCCATTATCCAAAATAGTACAAATCTTGTATTTCCCGGGCGGAACTTTATCAAACTCAAATATGCCCTTTGAGTTGGTCTTAACATGATGAGACTTGCTGTTCGCATATATGTCAACACCTGCAACAAGCTTTCCTGTGCTATCGTAACAATAGCCCTTTATCTGTCCGTATTTCTGCTTGGTTGCTTCGCCGTCTAATATAACTGTACCTTCGTCATCCTCATCATATTCATCATCTTCGTCATCGTACTCATCTTCCTCATCCTCATCAGTAAGGTAGGTTATATCGGGGACTTCGGTAAGCATACCGGCTTCAACATTGACTTCACAGCAGAACAACTCATTACCGCTTTCTTCAATTAAGTAAAGCGAATAATCTCCGGGAGCAAGGTTATCAAATTTATAAACGCCGTCCTCATCCGTAGCAGTTGTAATGTTTCCTGGCATAAGCTTCATTTTGACGCCGGAAAGCGCGTCTCCATCACTGTTATATACAGTTCCGGTAATTGCGCCGGTTGTCAGATTTGCAACATCGACATCAGTGTCCCAATCAAAATCTTCAAAACCGTCATCACCCTCAAAAGGCTGGAATATTTCCGGATCATACTTCATTTCAATAAAGCTATTTGGATTAACCTTACTGATATCAAACAAGTTTCTGCTGAAATTGTCCTGAGTGAGAGTGAGATTACAGAAATATCCCTTACCGTGATCAAGATTGTTGAGTCTTACTATAATATCCGCTTTGCCTTCGGAATTGATAAGAGCGTCGTCGGGTATTAAAAATCCTCCCTGAGTTTCAAAATAGTATCTAATTGAATCAAAATACAACTCAAACGGAATAGATACATACTCACCGTTTGCCGCAACAGAGCGATAAAGCACCTCGGGATTAAGGCCCACAAAGTTAGTCTTAACATAATTACCGCTGAAATAATATCTTGATTTCGGGTCAACAAACAGTTGATTTCCATATGTTTCGTTTGCAACTGAACCATCACTGCGAAGCATCGTTGAAGGCACTGAATAATTCTCGAAAAATCCTTTTTCAAGCTCTATATTTCTTATATTACCTTCATTTGCATATTTCCAGGGACTATCAGAGTCAAAAACCTCTACGCCGCTGCTGAAATCACCGTCCAGAACCAAGTTGTTACCTATTCTGTTACCGTTTGCATCAAGTTCATACAGCGTAAAATCAGAAATATAACCTGAGGAATCCGACATAAAGTAGAAACGGATAGACAAGTTGTTATCAGTACTCATTCTGAGCAACTCCGAAGTGGTAAACTTCTTCGTAACACGGATAGCCTGATTTTTAGGATCCGATGAGTCAAAGTCATCGCCGAAGGTTTCTTTATTCAGTACCGTCTTGGTCGTCACTACATCGGGATTGGCAAGATCGGGGTTTCGATCATCATCGCTCATATCAACCCATGAACTTGTCGGTACTTTCGTGCGATTGGGATCTGCATCAAGCGCTTTAGCCTCGGCCAGACTTGAAACATTATTAAATATTTTCTGATAAAGGATACCGTAAGGCTCAGTGTTGTTATATCCCGTAATAAGAGAGGTGTATCCTAATTCATAACTTGTGTTTGCTTTTATCTGCAACATTTGCTGTAGCAGCAAGAAGTTAGCCGTATCCCTGTACTGAATTGCATGCAAATTGTTAGGATTCGTTTTTGAGAAGAAGTTTTCGGGTATATCAACGAAACTGAAATACGCAAAATCACCCTCGCGTGTCCAACCGGTAGCGTCACCTGTGGCAAAGTCGCCGTTTTCGATGAGCTCTTCGCCAATAACATTTCCGCTATCATCTATTTCTCTTAAAGATACATTTGCAAGATAACCGGATACAAGTGCATTGGGTACATTAAATGTAGCCCTGAAATTATTTTTCTTGGCAAGAGTACTGGGAGCAGTAAACTCGTAAACTTCAAAATAATTATCGGGATCAACTGTTTTTGTATAGTTGGTAATATCCTTAAAGGCCGTGAGCGGTGTAGTAGCTAATGAAAACCCGATAACCTCGCCGCCCGCTCCTGTTCCGGCATATTTGATATTAGCTGAAAACCTGTATTTTTTATTCTTAGTAATTGTTGATTTTACCCAGAGTTTACTGTTACCATCAACCGGTTCTGTGGGATAGTCAACTTTAGACTCACCGGTACCCTCAGTTTTGGTGGTAGTCGTTCCACAGAACATCAGCATCTTAGATGCGGATGGCAATAGGTAAAAGCTATCATCCTTGTAATCAACTACGAAGGTTGTTCCGCCGCTGCCCAGCGTACCTTCCGTCATCCATATATTATCCCCCGCGGTGGCTGAATAAGGATATACAGTCTCGTTCTCGCTCAAGAATACCGTCATCATAAGATTTTTAGCAGTCCTATTACCATCGCTGCCTATCTCATAAAGCTCAAAACCACCAAAAGTTCCGCTTATATCGGCGGACGGGAAATCAATCCCGAGCCTTACATTTTTAACATCCGTAAGATTTGTGGGAGTTTTGAAGGTGTATACGGTATTGTAAAAGCCTCCGCTATTGGATATATAATTGCTTGTATCTGCCTTCAGGGCACCTGCCGTAGTTATAAATTCAACAAACGGCTTAGCCTTGGCCGCACTTTCGTATTTACTCCTAAAAACATACTGATAGGTAGCTCCGGCTTTAAGCGTCATAAATCTGCTTATAGTACCTGAAGCTCCACTTTCAATGAGAGAATACTTAGTGGCATATCCGTTAATCTCTTCCATATTTATAAAGGATATAAGGGATTTCTCACCGTCTATATGCCACTTATCCTGTCCTGCGCGGATAAGGTCGTCTACATGGTCAGAAGCTTTCGGACCGGATTTAAAATCGAAATACCAATCACCTTCAGCATCAATATTATCCGCAACAAGTCCGGGCGCGATATCCTCGGCTATAAGGGTGGTAGGAGTGTGCTCGTTTCCGCTTATACTTACATCATAAAGGTCAACCTTAATATCGCTTATTGAAAACGAGGAATTAAAACTCGTCGAATCGAAAGTACCTGTCTGATAAACATGCTCGGCGTTACCGATAGTCAGAACTTCACTTACGCCAAAAAGGGTATTATAATTAACATTATCAGTCTCAACGCCTACCCAACCCACAAATTCGCCGGTTTTCGGATCATAAGTACACTGCGGCCTTACACCGCCGCCGTTATCACTGCGGTTATAGTTTGTATAGTATGCCGAACCGCGTACATTTATGGTTGACAGTCCCCAAGCCCAAGACGGGGTGCCGGATGTATTGTCGACCTTACCGACAACTCTTCCCAATACCGGGGCGCCGTCACCCTCAATGCGGGTAGCTTTCATTGTGACCTTAAGAATAACCTTTTTATTATCCGCCGGTTTCCCGTCAGTCAATGTGTACTGACCGAGCGACAACGGTATAAATACATTTGCCGCTTTGTTTTTAGTGGGTACATATCCGTCAACAGTGGTATTATCCGGCTCATCCTGACGGTTTGCATCAAGAAATACAAACCTTTTATTAAGGTCGCTGCTTATAATACCAAAACCTTTATCTTCGCTGTTAGCAAGCTTTTCAAAATACAAACCGGCATACTTATCGTTTGTATAATATTCCCTTAAACTATCTGTAGCCGGAGTAAGCACAAAGTTCGCCGCGTCATAATTTGACGAAACACTGAAGTTTTCCGGCACTGTTGTATGCTTAACCAGATAAGAACTTGAATCAATATGCCATTTCATTGATGTTGCGCCGGAAGGACAGTCCCACTCGCCGCAACCGTTTGAGCGGGTATAATATATGCCGCTGAAATCTATATTCTCCGCCGAAAAATCAGGTAGCCTGTTAGTTCCGTCAAGGACATTATGAGCTTCGTCACAAACAACAAGACTTGTGTTGCTCATAATGAAAGAAGCATCATAGTCTTTCTCCGAAACACCTCCGCCGTCATGCTCGGCATTACCAACGGTTATATAGAAAGAACGCCAGCCACGATTATAAGAGTTAAAACGGTCTTGGAAATCCACCTTAAAGTATGCTGTACATACCCCGTCTGAAACACTGACATCTGCAGCATTATTGCACCAGGAAGGCTCGGTATATGTATTCATATAACCTCCTTCGGATGCAACACGCATAACGCCGATATACGGCTTGCTACCGGAAAGCATTTTACAATCAAAGGTAAGCTTGAAGAATGTATCACCGGAATACATATTTGCACTACCCGTGGCAGCGGGTATATCTACCGGTATAAATGTTCCGGCATACCTGTTAGCACTTACTTTTCCGACAAATATCGCATCTTGCGTACTCACTGAATTTACGGTATCCGCAACAGTTGAGAGAGGCGACAGGGTAAGCGTCGCCGCTAAAATGCAAATTGCTAATGCCGCACAGGTTACCAGTTTAAGATGTTTACAAATGCCGCCAATCGCTTTTCTAAAAAACATAGTTTTTTCCTTTCTTTGAAAACGCAAGTCTAATCCCACTTACGCAAGCAGTACCTGTTGTATAAGAACAGAACCAAACCTATAACCGCAAGGACAATTATAAAATAGAACCAAAGCATTGCCGAAGCCATACTGTAATTCATATTTTTCATAAGTTCAACCGAGCCGGATACTATTATATTATCTGAAGCCGTAAACTTAGAAATCATTGTGTATATTATTACTAGCGATAAAACATGTCTCAACATAGGAACTGTTATCTGCCAAAACTCTTCCCATTTATTTGCGCCTTCAATTTTTGAAACCTCGTACAAAGATTCCGGTATACTTTGAAGTCCTGCAAGGAACAAAATAATCTGTACACCGCAGCTCCATGTAAGACTTACCGCGTTTTTAAGGAAGAAGGTAAGAAAATCCGTTATCTGGGACGGCAAACTCAGATTGGCAAGTATAACATCATAATCCATAATTCCCTGCCCATCAGTACTGAAATTGAATATAGGCGAGTTAATTGAAGAATCAGACAATAGACTTACCACAACAGACGACTCAATAATAACAGGAAGGAAAAAGATGATGCGCATTATGGTTCTGCCCTTATATTTCTGGTTGAGAAGCACGGCAAGAATAAGACTAAGCGCTATTATCATCGGGAGAGCATAAAACATTGAAATTACTGAATCTCTCACATTATTAAGATAATCAGGATCTTCAAGCAAAGCTGAAGCGTAATTTTTAAATCCTACAAAACTGAGCTCAAAACCGCTTTCGTTAATAACAATATCGCTAAGTGAATAAAGCACAGAATAAACAAGCGGAATAACAAAGAAGGTTATAAGACCTATTATCCAGTGGGCAACGAAGGTATAACCATATCTACGGCGAAGCGACTCTATGCCTTTAACTTTTTTCTTGCTCATTATCCTTCACTCCCCATCATAAATCCATATCCTTTTAATTTTCCAACAGGTGACTCGGTTTCTTTAGAAGAATGGTTGGCATATACCACCGTTCCATTTTCAAAAGTTGTTTTGCTGACAAAGTTATCAATGTATTCAAAACTACTGATCTTTGAACCTGAAACCGCCTTATAGACTTTATTATAGTCTTTTACCGTATCCCTTATAAAATCTTTATTTTTCTCGTAAACACAAGCATATAAGTCATAAACATTGTTTTCCATATAACTCTTTTCAAACTCGCTTACAACTGAAAATCCCAGTCCTGTTCCGCTTGCAGCGGCAAGCATAATTTTGCGCTGCGGGTTTGAATCCGTATTGATTGGAGCGGAATAAAGCGGAGTAACATCGGCGAAAACCATCTGATAGAAAGGTATATCGTATTCAACCTGATACATACCCGATGTTTCAAGCGGTGCCTCGAACACAGTATCAACAAGACCCGCCGCGAAATAAGTCGAAGCACTGCCCGCAACGCTGCGCTTTGTCTTTAAAAGACGGCCTATATACTCTTTCGTATCTTCCTGCATTCTATTGGTTGTTGAATACTTTGAACCGTCACTATAATCGGAGTATGAAATCTCACCAAGACTCGACACGCTTATACCTGAAATATCTTTCTTTTCGGCAAAAGATATCAACTTATCAACCGCTTTAGAAAGTTTAGCTCTTGCAAGCAAACGATAAGTATTATTTGAGTTTGCATCACGCAACGGAACATTTACGCCACTCGTCTGAGCTACATGGAGAGTCGCGGTCTTAGCTGCATCAAACGCATAAGAAAATCCCGAACCGGATTTTGAAAACTTAATCATTTCGAACTGCGTATATATCGAAATGTTGTTTTTCTTACAATACTCTTCAAGTAAAATCCGTTTTTTATCAGAGCCGAATTTTGAAGCGAACTCATAACCTCCGGCAATCTCACCGTAGTTTATACCGCTGTTTCCAAAGCCCTGAAGCCTTATAACAGGCTTAACGCCAATGTAATCGATCAAATCTGAAACAATACTTTCAGCCTCATTAAATGTTGTTGTTGTTTTCAGTGTGGAAACCGGTATTCCTACGATAGAAGAAGTTGTTTTTACTCCTCCAACCATTGTTACAGAATAAGGTGAAGTAAACTCATCATTATTCGATTTTTCTCTGATATAATCATTATCTTCAAGATATTTTCTGTATCTGCGAGCCATACCGTTATAGTTTGCTTCCTCGCCTGACAGCGGGTAAAAGCCCACGGACATCTTAGCCTGAGTACGCTCTGATAATTGCCTTACATCGCCGGAATTCGCAGCTCTGCCCTTTACATCGTCAAAATCTACAAAATAGAATACCGGATATATGTTTGAATAATCACTCTGAAGATCTCCGGCGGAAATATTAAGACCAACTCCTCCGGCGCAGTCCTCAGCTATGCCTAATATCGCATCGCCTTTATCTTTAATCCCAAACACCTGCATACCGCCGCTCTCTGCAGGATCAATAGCATTAGTTGTAGAAAGTGCCGCCACATTTTTATTATAAGCATCAACTTTCTTTTGTCCGTCAGGTTGAGCGGTAGTATTGACAATGCCGCCACTGCCAAAAGGCACAAACATATATGCGTCCTGCTCAGACTGCAATACAGAACACAACTTGGTTGCGGGGGCCGCATAATACAGTCGATAGTTATTATCTCCCTCAACAACCTTTGATGCATCTATAGTAAGAAGCATAGAATCCTCACGCAGTGTATAAGTGAGTGGTATCGAAATCTTTACCTTATCAAAGTAATATGTGACCTCAACCCCGTTATCAACCTTCTTACAGCTGATTTTATCTTTACCTATTATGTCATCACTGCTAAACATTTCGCGCTGATAAGACTGCATCTCCTGAACATAAATGTTAAGCGTTGAGCTTACCTCGCCGGTCAAGTACTTATCATAAGGTATGGGAGACCAAACCTTGCCCGTTATCTTATTTTCGAGCAAAATGCATTTAGCATTATCATCCCATTTAAGCACCAATTTATCGTTTGAAGCCACTACCGAGGTTTCAACCGAATCAATATGCGCCTTCTTATTATAAGACTGAGTTTTGCTCTCACCGCAACCGGAAAGGCATGTGAACATCACAGCCAAAACCAGTAAACAACATAATATTCTTTTAAAAGTCATTGAAAAAGCATCCCTTCAATAAACTAATATCTACCTGTAGAAGATTTCCTGTAACAAAGATAATATAAACTCGCCAACCTGCTGAAGCAGTACCCCTACGAGGAATATAACAAACACAACTAATATCATAAACAGTACAGTCACAATGGATGTGGATAGGAATTTAAAGAAGTCATATTCATGAGCTGTCATAATGGCAATACTGAGTATGAAGAATGTGAACAGCAACACAACTGTATATATACCGTCCATAATAGATAAACCGGATATCGACAAAACATGCGACAGTATAACTCTCACATAAGTATAAACGGTCAACGGAATAAGTGAATAAGCTGTGACTATAAACACATCCGAAAGCTTGCCTTTGCCGGAGAACAAACTGCATATAAGCCAGTTGCATACCGACCACAAAACAACTAATCCGATGGTACCTATTATTGTATAAACGGTATTATATGTGGTTGGATCGCTTCTTGTGAAAAGAAATCCGGATCCGGTAGCCTCAAATACCTTGCCGAGATAGTATAAAAATACTATAACACAAGCGACAAGTATAGAACCTTTATTTTTATACCGTATATCATCAAAAGCGTTAAACGGATGAACCGGAGTTGAAAGAGCAATTTTTACTTTTTCGCTTTTTAGCAATACAAAACCCTTGCGTTTAGCATAAACCGACAATACAATCAGTCCGCCGACAACTAATACAATAAGTCCGAACAACCAAACAAAATTGTCAGAGATATACTTGTTACGAACAACCTTCCAAGCCATGTCATAAACTGAATAATCAAGTCCTGCTTTTGCATACTTTAAAGCCTTTGTATACTCTTTATTGTTTATACTCGCCATCGCAAGACCGCGATAGGCAAGCTGGCTGTTTGAATTAAGAGCTAAAACCTGTTCCCATAAAGGCGCCGCTTCATCATATTCGCCCTTCAGGTAAAGGCTCTGTGCTTTAGTTATAAGATTACCGTAATCCGTACGCTCAAAAACTGTAAGTGCAAAATTATCATAATCGGTTACAAGGACATCGGTACCGTTAACTTTAAGCGAAGTAACACTATCAAATCCGCCAAGCCTTTGAAGATAATCCTCGCCACCGCCAAATCCGCAAATCATATTGCATTCATCGTCGTAGACATAAATAAGCGCATGTCGTGAATCAAGAGCGTATATAAATCCGTCCTCGTCAACATCAACCGCTATAACATTCTGCGGTTTGTTAACACCAAACCTCTTAATAATTTTTTCTTCGACAAAATTATAGCTCGAAGCTGAAACTGAAGAACCGTCAAAGCTCGTTTTGTAAAGTATATCGTCTCCGCCCGGGGATAGCTTTCTGAGCTGACCGGTACCGTTGGTATCGTCATCAACAGAACCCGTACAGGTTATCATATAACCCTTGCTGTCAAGACACAAATCAACGAACGAGTACGGTAACTTTTTTACTGTAAGTGATTTTTTAGCGTCCGTCTGTGTAAGTCTGTCCCAAAGATATGAAATAGTATCAAGTGCAGACGCTTTAACAGTGTTAGCGCCGTAAAATCCTAAGAATTCACCCTCCGGTGAATACGCCAACGCGCCATAATAACAACCAAGACTGAGAATATATGTGTAGCCTCTGTTATTCTTTGTTATCTTGCACGGTTGATAATAGAACTCTTCCGGAATTAAGCTTGACTCGGGCTTATTCAGCGTTTCAAGCAGTTTACCGTCCAAATCACAGACAAGTATCCTTGCTTGACGGGTATCGCATATATACAACTTTCCTTGGTCAACATAAATTCCCTGAGCTCCCTCAAAATAAACCGCATTTCCGCCTTCGTCTACAACAGAAAAAGTCTTGTTCAAAGTATAATCCTTGTTCAGTACAACTATGATTGAACGATCAGAACAAAGTAAATATGTAAGACCGTCTTCATCACAACACAAATCACTAAGCCCCGTAAGTGATTTTTCAAGGCCCAAAGAATTTGCCGTTATAACGCGCACAGCGCTATACATTTCCCGAGACAGCTGAGCCGTTACAGTTCCGTTTGCCGTTTCCTCGTGGACAAACGAACTTGTAGGCTCACTTGCCGATACAGAAAAACAAAGAGCAAACACAATGGCTATTACGGCTATTACCGACACCAATCTCTTCAATTATAGTCACAACCCTTCACAGGCATACCTGACCCGACTCGGATCAGGTCCTGTTATTATCTATAGTCTCTAACACAAAGCAATTAACTCGCATTATAAGTACTCAATCAAAATTCCGCTTACTCCTTAATGCCCGAAGTACTCATAGTTTCCATAACATTTCCTTGTGTAAACAGGAAAACAACGATAGGCGGTATCATCAAAAGCACTGTAACCGCCATGGCACTGCCCGACCTGGCTATACCGCCGGTAGCAATGGTACTCATAACTTGAGGAAGCGCCTTTAACTGCTCGCTGAAGATAGTACCGTTTGGAATAATAGTCCACATCGACTGGAATGACAAAAGGAGAATCGTCATCCATGCAGGCTTAAGAATAGGCATAATAATTTTCGCATACATTCTTACAACTCCGGCACCGTCAATACGAGCCGCTTCCATAAGCGTATCCGGAACTGAAGCGTCCATAAACTGTTTCATAAGGAAGCATCCTACCGCCGAAGGAATTGCCGGAAGAATGTAAACCCAGTAAGTATCTATCATATGAAGCTTTGTGAAGATAAGATACTGAGGCACGCTGAGTGTAACACTGTTATAAAGAAGCATTACCTGAACTATTGTAAAATAAACGTTTCTGCCCTTTATTCTCGATTTTGAAAAAGTGAATGCCGCCATAGACGCCGCTATAATATGAAGTGAGGTACCTACTATTGCAATAAATATACTGTTGAAGAAATAACGCAGAACAGGCACCTGCATTTTACCAAGCAAATTCGGAAGTTCAAGATAATTTGAAAGCGTAGGTCTTTTTACAAAAAACTGCGGCGGGAAAATAAGCAGCTCATCAAGTGGCTTAAACGATGTTATAACGCAGTAGATAAGTGGCAATATCGTAAATGCACCGGCAAGGAAAAGTATGGAGAAATACATAACATTTCCGAAAGTAGAGCGTGTATATCGACGATATTGCGGTTTTTTAGTTCTCATTTACAATATCCCCCTTAACTGTCGCTCTTACCGATAAGATTGAGTAATGCGCCTATTCCGTATCTGAAAGCCAAAACAAGTAAGAACAGTATAACGGACAATGCCGATGCATAACCCATCTCATAACGGGCAGTACCGATGTCTGAAATATATGAAACCAGCGTATCAACTGAATTGTTAACGCTTGGATAGCCCACCAGTGTTGTCATAAGACTGCTTACCGAGAACACCGCTTGTATCTGCATTACCGCGCCGAACAACAAAATGGTTTTCATTGAAGGAAGCGTTATGTACCAAAGCTCATGCCAACGGGTTCTGATACCATCTATAGCACCGGCCTCATACATCTCGGCGCTTACATTTTGCAGACCTGCTATATTTGCAAGGAACGAAACACCCATACTCATCCATAACTGGATAATAAGCAGTATCGTCATATTATAATCCGTATTCTGGAACCAGTTTATCGGCTCGGTTATAAAGCCGAAACTTATAAGAAAGTTATTAAGGTAGCCGAGGCTGTCGCCCGAGAAAAATATCTGCCATATAAAATACGCGTTACCAACCAGCGCCGGAGCATAGAAAATAAATGTAAGAATAACTCTGACTGTTCTGGAAAATTCGTTTATCATCCAGGCAAGCAGGAAAGCAAGTATAAAGCTTCCCGGTCCCGCAATTATTGAAAAGCGAAGAGTGTTGCCCAGCACCTTCATAAAGGTATCGTCACCGGTAAACATTCTTGAATAATTCTGGAGTCCGATAAAAATCGGATTAGAAACCATATCGTAATCAAAGAAACTGAGCACTATAGACGACAATACCGGAAGTATATTAAACAACAGGAAAAACAGCATAAACGGGAGCATTATAAGATGAAAAGCTACATTTTCACTGGTAGAAAAAACACCCGACCTTTTGCCTAACTTTTTTCCGCTCATTAAATCACCACAATTCTTTTAATCTTACATCTACTATCTGTTTTCGTACTGAAGCCATTTTCTTTCAATTTCCTCATTTGCTTCTTCGCTGTACTTTAATAACATCTGCTTAGGATTACGGTTGTTCTCAACCACATTCCAGAAGCTCTGATAAACCGAACGCGACACATAATAACTTCCCGGATACTCCGGTACTTCTTCAATTTGCTTCATTGCCGTAACTATTGTATCTCGCATATCGGCATCCCAATCGAGTGAGGAAAACGCCTCAACATTTGAAAGTGACACACGCCCTGTTGGTCCAAGGATGGACTCTATCTCGTTTGAGAAAGCTAACTGCGCTTCGGTTGAAGTCCACCATTTAAGGAATTCCCATGCGGCCTGCGGGTTTTTAGTGAGTTTAAGTATTGAACACGCTGTACCACCGCCGGAAGTAATATGAGAAATCGTACCGTCTTCCCTGACTGTACCGGGGACTAACGCCACGCTCCACAACCCGTCAATCTCAGGGGCAGCAACTTTAAGAGTTGTATACATTGTATGGGTAGAAATACCTATCGGGCATGACCCTGTGCGGAAACGGTTGTAAAAATCAAGTGTGCGAGGCATTTTAAGCATTGTATAAAAATCTGTCCACTCATTAAAGGTAAGAGTTGCCTCGGCGCTTGAGAGATTTGTGCTTCTGCCGTCCGGAGTGTAAAGCTCTATTCCCTTCTGTAAAAGTAATGTCGGGAAAAGATTTATACTGCCGATACCGGCGTTTGCCTGCGCCATACTTGTCGCCGTATTATTAGGCATCCAAGCCGTAAGATTGTTTGTAGCAAGAAGTCTTACCACCTCTTCAAAATCAGCCCATGTTTCGGGTACCTTAAGTCCCATTTCACTGAAGATATCTTTTCGATAATACATCAGGTAGAACGACTGAGTATCCGGAAGTCCGTAAAGACCGCCTTTATAGTAATACGGTAACGCCGCGTCTTCACCAAAGTTCTTTAAAACTTCATCTACATCATCAAACTTATTCATATCGTAAAGTACACCGCGCATCGCAAGGTTTACAGGCTCTGAACGCGAGTGCTGCAAGAGGCAATCCGGTCCCTTACCCGAAAGAATAGCCTGAACAACCGAAGCATTAACAAGCTGAATATTTACTGCAATATTATGATTTGGTGTAAAGGATGTCTGAATAAGAGAATTTAATACCTGAGCCTGGTCACGACCCCAGTTAACCCATATAGTAACGCTATCGGTTCCAGACTCGGCAATGGATATGTTGTTATAATCCTGCGTAAATGAAACCAAGAATTTTTTAAGAGTAAACCCGAGACTCTCGAATGCGTTTGGCGTTTCAAACGGTTCGCTCTCACCGCGCTTTGTAAGCGCAATCTTATCAATATCAAGCGGCATTTCGCTCATTTCATAAAGCACGGAAGCCAATGAAGTATACCTTGAATAATATGTATCCTTGTATCTGTGCGCCGTATAGCGGTTATTGAACATCAGCTCAAGTACCTGGTCCATATTATTGATTATGGATATATATGAACCGCTGCGCTCACCGGTTATCATCTGCAGTGTTCTGCTTGCTTTTGAAAGTTTTTTATGTATAGACGCGAGGCGTTTTTTCATATCCGTAATTTGCTTAAACAAATCATAGTCGCGGTAAATATCAACCGTCTCGCCTGTTATCATTGTAATATCAATATATAAGGAGCTGAGCTCGGCAACCGAGTCCTTAAGCAAATCTCTCACTTCAGAAATCTCGCCGGGAACTACGGTGAGCGATAATGTATGCTTGCCCTCAGACAGGTATACCATATACGGAATACCCTTTTTATTTGAAAATACCGATTCTTCCCACTTATACGAATACGAAAAGCCGATTGCATCAGCCTCCTTGAAAGGAGAAACACCGTCTATTTTAAGGCTTCTGTATACCTTAGCGCCGAGTATCGCGCTTTGGCGATACATAAACGCGAGGCTGTAATAGCCCGCTTCAACCTCAGGCGTCTCCCAAGTGAGTGTTTCGCCATTGGTTTTCCAGTTGCCGCCGCCTATATAGTTAACCACACTCTTGGTTGTACTGTTAGGAGTTACGGTATCGCTTGAATTATCACTTTTACCACCAAGCCAATAGCTGGTTTTAATTTGTGCGTCTTCACCCTCAATAATTATAGGCTTACCTTTATAAAGCTTTGATTTATCGGGCGCTGAATACTTGCCGATTTCGGCTTTTGTTCCGAGAGTAAATGATTTGATTTCAAACTCACCAAGTGACTTTATAACAGTTATGGTATGTGTGCCGGGAGTAAGATGAATGTAATACGGATCGTTTGTCCATAAGGTAACATCCGTAACCTCGGCAAAATAAAAACCGTCATACGGTACCTGTTTAGCGGTAAACTCATTACCGAGGCCGTCAACACGGTTACCGCCTTCGGCATTCGTATATATCCTTGACAGATTAAGTTTCTTTGCCTCGTCAAACGGAGCTTCCCCGTCTACGGTTACACCAAATTCAAGTGAGGTATTCTGCTCATCTGTCGCCTTATACAAAAATCCTAAGCTATAAAAAGCGTCCTCCGTAACACTTACCGGAATATTTACCGGTGTATCCGATACCACAGCGCCTACCTCAACCTCAACTGCGCCGGTGGCATAATTCACATTTTCAAATCCGGAAAGATAAGCAGAATATGATGTTGAAGACACCGCAACGGAATTATCTGCAACCAAATCCGCAGACTCAGCCTCTTCGCTCTTTACAATTTCTCCTTCCGCATTAGCACAAATACTAAAAGACGAAAGCACTAAACCTACTGCCAATATTAAAGACAATAGTCTTGTTTTGCTTCTGTTCATCATAATTCTCCTAATCTGTTTATTAGATATTAGACAATAGACATTAGATGTTAAATATGTGCCACAGGCACATATACCGTTTGACATCTGATGTCTGTCATCTGATATCCGGTTTCCCGCGGGGCGGATATCCGCCCCACGGGAAAAGATTCAATTAATGGTTGTCATCAAGCCAATAAACGCCCATCGGATCATCATCAAATGTAGCTACCGCCGCAACGAAAGCGTCACGCGAAGAAGCATATTTCAGGTTGCCACCGGTCTTTGTACCGTCACCCGTTGATTTTTTGCCGTAGTTCATAACACGCGGTGAATCGATATCGTCAAGTGCACCTTTCTTCTGGAAATAGGTGTTGCCGCTAACATCAAGATTTTCGTGCCTTGCGTTAGAGCTATCGCTTGAATTCCAATACCACGAAACATGAACATTGCGGGTACAATCAAAAATATTATTCTTGATTTGACAATTACGCCCGTCATTTTTGATAAGGTTCATATAATTGTTCTTTGAGCCGCAGATGTTAGAAATTCTCCAACCGCCGTCTGCTCGCTCCTGCTCGCTCCACTGACCATAGCCGGCGTTACGAATCACATTGTTATTAAAGCGAATATCCCACATTCTGTCATTGGGATTCTCTGTAAAGAACTCTATTCCGTAAGCACAATTCTCTATAACATTGCGCTCGAAACAGATATAGCTGAATTCAAAGCCGGAAGAACTATCGTTGTAGGACTGGAAGGTAAGGCCGGCGTCAAAGCAATCGTGGATATAAGAATCGTAAACACGACCGTTTGTGTAACCGTCACCGAATTCAACACCGTTACCCAGGCGATTATAACCCTGGTTGCCGCCGCCTATGTAAGCAACTTCACATTTATTAAGTATAACGTTTCTTCCGCCGTTAACACCCGTAACTCCGTGATAGCCACCGTATTTAACGGCAATGTTATTCATGGTTGTAATCTTATCCGTACCGTTTGTTCCGCTGTTTGCATATACTACTTGAGGATGGTTTGTAGCAATCTCAATGGTCGAGAATCTTTTAGTAGGATTCTTTGTAGAATATACATAAATGCGGCCAAATGTCAGGCTGGAGTTACCCGCCATCTCTGTAGTACTACCTATCTTTATCGGTGCGAAGAATTCAAGGTCACTGTCAAGATCAGAGAACGAATACGAATAGCTCTCATCGCCGCTGGGCTTCGCTATGCTCTTGCCGAATGTGATTTTACCCTTATTATCAATAAAGTAAATCATACCGGCGTTTGCTTTTGTTGTAGCATTACCCGAATAATATGTTGTATACCATATGTTCGGGTTACCTGAGAGCTGATACCAATTATTATCAGCATAGTCTTCAGCCGAGCCTGAAATCACAGGCTTTTCACCGTTACCGTAAGCCGCATAGTGAACGCCGGATTTAAGCTCTATTACAGAATCAGCAGTAATTTCGGTTGTACGCCAGGTATCACCGCGCTTTAAGTAAATAGTATCGCCTGCTTTGGCCTTGCTGTTTGCTGTAGATATCCATTTAAGCGGATGGTCTGCATCTATACCGGTATTATTGTTATTACCTTTGGACTCGGAAACAAACCAAGAATTGCCACCTTCTACATCACCGCTTGAATCATTCTTAACATCTATGATGTTTTTAATCATATACTCGGCTTTCGCCTGAGCGCCGCCATTAAATACCTTTTCATAGTTCAGATTCTTAATCTTCATATGAACAAGGTCTCTTACATCGGCAACTACGCTGTCACCGTTCGGGTTATAATCAGGGTTCATAGCATCGGCTGTACGATTACCGACTACAGCATTCGCAAGATTCTTAATACGGGTGCTGTATGCCGTTCTCTGGAAGAAATCAGAGGAAACCTTAACCACAGAGCCGTTTTCCGTACTGTAATCTTTCTTCTCGTTAAAACCGTACCATCCGACAGCTACATATCTGTTCATATTTTTCTCGCCGCTATCGTTGTATAAAACCGGATATTCGTTGCCTGCGTTCGGAATAACAGCGTCGTAAACACCATCCGGAAGAACCGGGTTTAATTCGCCTACAATATTACCGCCTACGGGACTGTCGCCGGAGAGCTCATAGAGAGTTACACCGCTTATGTAAAGGCTTTTGCCCTGACTGTAACCGCCAAGCTTGAATATGAACTTCGTATTAGCGTTGCCGTAGCTGTTGGGCGAATTGGTATAAGAGCTGTTTGTGGTTATATCATATTGCGCGCTGAAATTACCACGCGGGAATCTGTTTGTCATTGTAACAGTAGGAGCGGAAACGCCGGACTTAGTGGAATCCGCGGAAAGCTCAGGCTCATCGCCATTTGTTCTGTAATTAAACACAAGGCGATATTTTGTGCTCGGTTTTAGACCTGCATAGAACTTAAGCTGTGTGCCGAAGGAGGCGTGACCGTTAAGTTTAATTGCAATATCCGATTTACCGGTTGCGTCTTCACTTCCGAAAATATAGCCGGAGGACTGAAGCAGAGTCACATTGTAATATCTCTTAGATCCTTTAACAGCGCCTATTATGGAATTATTTAAATCCGACCAACAGGGAACAGTAGCCTCTATTTCGGAATCGGTCATAGAGGTTGTATAAATGCCATTAAAAGAATCAGGTGTAAGGGAGAAATCACCGTTAATAAGGTGGTTTGGTCCAAGCGTAGAACCGGTTTTCTTGCAAAGCGAAGCGTTGCTGAAGTAAACGGTAGTCTGATTATTCTGCGACTCACTGCTAACGCCCAGCTGAATTTTGAAGTTACCGCCGCCGGAACCACGCAAAGTTCCGGTAGTAAATTCATATGTAATATGATTGCCGTTTACAGTATCTACCGCCTCGGTAAGAGTACTGTAACCGCTGTCCTTATTAGCCGTTTGTACAAAAATACGCGGTTCAGCGCCGCCGAAAACACTGTAATCAAGGTCAAACTGATAGGTTGTGTTTGAATCGATAAAGGTTTCATAACATGCAATCATAACATTGGAATTATTGGTAGGACCTGAAGCACGCAGCACTCTATTGTTTGTGGTACCTTCAAAGAAACCGTCGGGTGTGTTATAGTTTTTAACATCTGTTCTATCCACACCTGTTCTGTACCACTTGCCGATTGGCGCCGCCATCGGGTTGTTTGCCGCTGTAAATGATTTTACATAGTCATCAGTGAAGTTAACTGTTTTATCCGTTATCGGTGTAGCAAGGTTTTCACTTAATATGCTTGCGGTTTTTGCTGTTGAAAGACCGTCGTTTCCGGAAGTTGTGCAATTAAGCTTATAAAGCTCAGGCTCGCTTATTGCAAAGGTTGTGGTATAAGTTGTATCCAAATATGCACTGCCGTCGGTTGCGGAATATCTGCCGTTACCTACTACTATCAAAAGATTTGCGCCGGTAAGCGGGTTGTAACGAAGATACGGATAACGGTCGCCCTTGTTATAGTTTGACGGAGTCCAGCATTTGATGTATCCGGTAAGTGTTCCGGTAGCAGCGTCATACGAAGACTCAACAACACTCATATCGCCGTCGTCATCATTTGAAGCGGTGGCTGCCGCCTGATTTGTTCCGTTATAAACATTGCGGATGGTCGATACGACCGGTTCACCTTCACCGAAACATTTTACCTTACAGGTGAATTTGAACCATTGATATCCGGATATAGTACTGATTTTAACAGGCATAAACGCGCTTACGCTGGCGTCACCCGTTGCGGGGAGAACTAAAATCTGCTTTGTGGCAGAGGTATCGGTTATCTCTTCTTTGCCGTAAGGGTCGGCGTAGACCTTGCGGCAGTTAGAGCAACCCCAGTATTCACGGGTTGCAGCTGTTGCCGCATGGCGCTCAAGCGCATGCACGCCGTTCATACAAGCTGTAAGATTTTCGGCATGTACCATACCTGTGCATCCGTCAACACACCATTTGTACTGGCTTGAACGGATAAGGTCATTGGCATAATTTGAATATGCGTTACTGCCTTTGCACTGATATGCCCAGTTTGAGGTATCGTCTACTGTATCGGCATAGAAATGGGGAGCTATATCGGACGCTACAAGGTCGCCCATTTTGCCCGAATATGCATAAACATCCATCGTAATATCGCTTATGGCGAAGGATGAATTAAATGCCGTTGAATCGAATTTTGCCACACCGGGTGCGCGCTCGGCGTTGCCTATGGTTATAATTTCGTTTATGCCCCATCTTGAAGCATAGTCGTTATCAGAAGCACGAACACGGATGTAACCTACAAAATCACCGGTTGCCTCATTATATGTATAGGCTATTCTGTTGCCTGAGGTGTCATTGATGGTTTCGTTGCCTGTAACAGGGTTGGCATAATAGTCACCGGTATCAATGTTATAGCAAGAATATGCCATTGCCTGCGAAGCTCTACCGTTGTTACCGCTGGTGTCATTTTTACAGCCTACTATTCTGCCAAGCACCGGATGGCCTTCGCCCTCAAGGCGAACAGCCTTCATTGTTATCTTGAGAAGATAGTCAATATTACTTGTCACACCAATCTGAGTCATTGAATACTGACCAAAGGATATCGGTATAAAGATGTTCGCCGGTTTGTTCTTAGTAGGCGAATACTGGGCGCCGTCACCCGAATTGGAATCGGGTTCGTCTTCATGGTTGGCGTCAATAATTATCATCTTTTTGTTTACATCATCGGGTATTACTTCAAAGCCGGCGTTGTTGCTGTCAGCAAGCTTTGCAAATGTTAAATCGGAGTAATTTGAATTTGTATAATACTCACGGATATAAGCAGTATCGCCCTGCTTAGTAAAGTTAGCGGCGTCATAGCTTGAGGAAGTGTTATAGTCGCTCGGTACGGTTATAGCCTTTACATCGTTAGGCATAGAAAGAACATGCCACTTGCCTGTTTTAGAACCAAACGGGCTATCCCACTGGTTGGCACAGTCTTTACGCATAAAATATGTACCTTTAAAATCAATGTTGTCATCGTTTATTGCGGGAATTAAGTTTTCTTCCTGAACATTGTTGCCGTCACTATCGCACTCATAAAGCGTAATATCGCTGAATATAAACGAAACGCCGTAGTTCACATAGGAGTTTTGCGACTCATTTCTGGGAGCGGCGTTTCCTATTGTGATATAGAAAGACCTATAGCCGGCGTCGCTTGCGTCATCACGGCGTTTGGCATTACTGTAATTAATAGAAAATCTCGAAGTATATACACCGCTTGTATATGTAGCGCCTGTATTGTTGTTGTAATCGCCTGCCCATGCCGGGTCGGTTTCGGTCTGTTGGGCTTTGCTATTCGGGTGAAGTATGCCGATAGAAGGCATTGCATCAGCCCTGCCCGAAGTTCCGTTTTTAAGGATTTTACACTTAAACGAAATCTGATAATAATGGGTACCTGTCATAGCGGTAGAGCCGTCATTATCCTGAGTTATATCCATAGGTATAAACGCGGCTGTGAGCTTGCTTGTGCTGCCTATGAATATAGCCGTCTCGGTTTCAACCGATTCCGCACTCGCCGGTACGGTCGCCGTAAGCGTTAACACCGTGAACATGGAGAATACCATGCA
>JAFZUV010000010.1 GCA_017618135.1 Clostridia bacterium | reverse complement strand
TGCTCTACCGACTGAGCTACAGAGGCGAATGGCGACCTGGATGGGGCTCGAACCCACGACCTCTAGCGTGACAGGCTAGCGTTCTAACCAGCTGAACTACCAGGCCGGATGGTGGGAACAATAGGGCTCGAACCTATGACCCTCTGCTTGTAAGGCAGATGCTCTCCCAGCTGAGCTATGCTCCCACAAAAAGCGCTGGTTTTGCGTTGCAACTCACCGGCGACAAGCAATATAATATCATAAGCGCATAGTGTTGTCAAGTATTTTTTTGTTTTTTTCTCTTTTAATTACAGTATATTTGTAAAAGAAGATTTTGTTACTTCAATCGGGCTGAAACTATCCTTTAAACTTTCCTTGCCACAAAAAACATGCGGCTTTCTCGACTATCCGGCTTATCCCCACTCATATCGCCTAAACACGCCTCAATTCTTAATCCCGCCTTTTCAGTTGCCGTATATATTTCCCTCTTGGTATATGCCCGCTCACTGAAACACTCGCTGTATCTTTCGTATTTATTTCCTTGTTTTTCAAAAAAGTCGAGGATAATGTCGGTAGTATGCAAATCTTTATTATAAAAATTCTGCCATACGCAAAAAATACCGTCCTCCTCAATAACAAACGCGTTATCGGCAAGAATATTCTTATGCTTATAAACCGTGTTCATATCAAAAATAAAAAGGGCATCTTTTTCTAAAGCATCAGAAACTTTAATAAACACTTCACAAAGTTCGCTGTAATCTATGATATGATTTAAACTGTCAAGCAAACAAACAGCGCCGTCAACCGTGCTATGAAGCTTTAATTCCTGCGCCGGTTGGCAAATATATAAAACATTGTTTCCCTGCTTGATTGACTTCTCCTGTGCAATACAAAGCATTTCCTCCGAAATATCAACACCTATAACTGAAAAGCCCCTGTGCGAGAACTCATTTGAAAAGCTGCCTGTTCCGCAAGCGAGGTCAAGCAGAAGCTTCGGTTTTTTACCGTATTTGCTGAATAAAGAGCATATATAATCAGCGCGAGCATGGTAATCCACATCTCGCATAAGTATATCGTAATATTTAGCAAAGGCATTATACATATTTCCCACTCTTTTCTATCCTTTTAAGTATCAATTTTGCGAGAAAGCCCACCGCTACACCGCATACTACACCCGACAAAAGCAATATTGGTAAATAATAAATTATTCCTATACCTATAAAAACAATTCCCACAGCGCATTGAGCAATATTGTGCAGTACTCCACCGGCTCCGCTTATTCCCAATACGGAAAGATGACGGCATTTTTTCAAAAGAATCATAGCAGTAACGGAAACGGTACCGCCGGAAAGCGCAAACATAAGTGATACCGGAGAGCCGAAAAGCAACGCCGATATAAGTATCCGTGATAAATTTACCGCGACAGCTCCCTTAACATCATCCTTTAAAACCAGTGCGCAGGCAACACTGTTTGCAAGCCCCAGCTTCACTCCCGGAGCGATAAAAAAGAGATTTACAATACTTTCTATGTACCCTACTATAAGGCAGACGGAAGTGAGCAAAGCCCACACGGCAAGCCTCTTTACTTTATCTCGAGAATTACCCTGTTCGGAAGGCATACGATACACTCACCCCTTTTTGAAATTTTGCCTGTTCTGACGCAAATCTGATTTTTGCAGTCAGCCTCCAGCATATAGACCTCGCCGTCCTTGATGACAGCGGTATTATGCTCTAATTCAATTTCACGGTCGGTACCGAGCGAATATTCGTAAAGAGGTTTATTATCAACTTTAACTATCAAGGTTTTCCCGTTGTTTTTAAAGGTAAGAAACAAAAGTGCCAGCAAGGCTGAAAAAACGCAAATTGCCGAGCAAAGTATAATATCGCCCTTTTTCACGCCGCTCGCCCCCTTTAACGATATAACAATCCCTCAGTCACGGCTTTGCCGTGCTGACTCCCTTTACTCGGAGGAGTCAAAGACATATAATTATTATAACATAGCTTTACAAAAAAGAAAAGAAGTTGTATAATGACATTATGAAAAAACCCATAACGCTTGCCACTGTTTTAATGCTGTCGCTTCTGTGTTCTTGCGCGAATACGGAAAACACAGCCACCCAAATTCATTTTGATACCGCCGTAACTCTTACGGCGGATTGCAGCGACGAAATACTAAACGCCGCTTTTTCTTTATGTGAAAATTACGATAAAACCCTGAGCAGAACCAATAAAAACAGCGAAATATCAAGCCTTAACGGCGGTAATGAGAAAGTAAGTCCCGATACGCTTGAGATTATAAAAAAGGGTGTTTACTATTCTGCGCTGACAAAGGGAAAATTCGATATAACCGTAGCCGACCTCGTAAGTCTTTGGAGCTTCAAAGACGAGGTTGTACCAAGCCGTGATGAAATCTCGGAGGCGCTTAAGAATGTTGATTATGAAAGTGTAAAAGTAATAACCGATTCGGTTGACGCGGGCGGCAAAAAAATTGACCTCGGCGGTATCGCTAAAGGCTTTGTTTCAGATAAACTCCTCGATTTTTTTAAGCAGAAAGGCGTAAAAAAAGGAATTATAAATCTGGGCGGCAATGTGACCGTTTTTGGTGACCGCTTTTATAATATAGGTATTAAAAAGCCATTCAGTGAAAGCGATACTCTGGCTACCGTTAAGCTTAAGAATAAAAGCGTTTCCACTTCAGGTATATATGAGCGTTATTTTAAAAGCGGCGGCGAGTTATACCACCATATACTGGATACTAAAACCGGTTACCCCGTAAAAACCGATCTACTGAGCGCTTCGGTTATAGGCGCCACTTCGGCAGACTGTGACGCACTTTCAACAATATGCGTTATATACGGACTAAGGGACGCAAAAAAATTGATAGAAGGAACTGCGGGTTTTGAAGCAGTCTTTGTTGATAAGAATTATAAAGTAATACTGACAAAAGGACTCGAAAATAAAAACGGAATAATAGAGTTTAAAAATTGATTTGTGAGGAAAATATGAGTATTTTAAGAAAAATGTTCGGCAATTACAGTGCCAGAGAAATAAAAAGAGTTACACCGTTACTTAATAGAGCTTTAGCTCTTGAAGAAGAGTACAGAAAATTAAGCGATACACAGCTTCGCAATAAAACAGATGAGTTTAAAAACAGACTGCAATCCGGTGAAACGCTTGACGATATCCTGCCCGAAGCCTTTGCGGTATGCCGTGAGGCGGGAGACAGAGTGCTTGGTATGCGTCACTTCCCCGTTCAGATTTTAGGCGGAATTATTCTGCATCAGGGACGAATAAGCGAAATGAAAACCGGTGAGGGCAAGACGCTTGTTGCAACTCTGCCGGCATACCTTAACGCGCTGTCAGGCAAAGGCGTTCACATTGTAACCGTAAACGATTATCTTGCAAAGCGCGACTCCGAGTGGATGGGCAAGCTTTACAGATTTTTAGGGCTTACGGTAGGTCTTATTATACACGGTATGGATAACGACAGTAAGCGTGAAGCTTATAATGCGGACATTACCTATTGCACCAACAACGAGCTTGGATTTGACTATCTGCGCGATAATATGGTGACTTATAAAGAAGGCAAGGTTCAGCGCGGTCACAATTTTGCTATTGTGGACGAGGTTGACTCAATTCTCATAGATGAAGCGCGCACACCGCTTATTATTTCCGGTCAGGGAAGCAAATCGACCGACCTTTATACAACCGCAAACAAGTTTGCTCTGACACTTAAAATGGTTAAAGTAAAGGAAACCGACGACAAGGCTACCGATGAACAGCAGGCGTTTGACGGCGATTATGTAGTCGACGAAAAGGCAAAAACCGCAACGCTTACACCGTCTGGTGTTGAAAAAGCGGAAAAATTCTTCGGCATTGGAAACCTCAACGACACCGAAAACATAGAAATCGCCCACCACATAAACCAGGCGATACGCGCGCACGGCATTATGAAGCGTGATGTTGACTATGTTGTAAAAGACGGCGAGGTTATAATCGTTGACGAATTTACCGGCCGCCTTATGTTCGGCAGGCGGTATAACGAGGGACTTCATCAGGCGATAGAGGCAAAAGAGGGCGTGAAGGTGGAACGCGAGTCAAAAACCCTTGCAACCATTACCTTCCAAAACTTCTTCCGCCTTTATAATAAGCTTTCGGGTATGACCGGTACCGCTATGACAGAGGAAGCGGAATTTCAAGAGATTTATAAGCTTGATGTTATAGAAATACCCACCAACAAATCGCTTATCCGTATTGATGACGACGACGCGGTTTATAAAACCGAACGCGCGAAATTCGGCGCGGTAATCGACAAAATAATTGAGGCTAATAAAAAAGGTCAACCGGTCCTTGTGGGTACGGTTACTATCGAAAAATCAGAGCTGCTCTCGGCACTTCTTAAAAAGCAGGGTGTTAAGCACAATGTTTTAAACGCCAAGCACCACGAGCGCGAGGCTGAGATTATTGCTCAGGCAGGTAAATTCGGCGCGGTTACCATAGCTACCAATATGGCGGGACGAGGCACCGATATAATGCTCGGCGGTAACGCGGAGTATCTGGCTAAATCCGAGCTTAAAAAAGAAGGACTGAGCGAGGAAATAATCGCCGAAGCTACAGGCTTTGCCGAAACTGACGATAAGGATATTATTTCGGCGCGTGAAAAGTTTAAGGCGTTTTATGATAAGTACAAATCGGAAATAGCACCCGAGGCGGAAAAGGTGCGCGAAGCCGGCGGTCTATGCATTATAGGTACCGAGCGGCACGATTCAAGGCGAATAGACAACCAGCTCCGTGGCCGTGCCGGCCGTCAAGGCGACCCCGGATATACAAAGTTCTATATTTCTCTTGAGGACGACCTTATGCGCCTCTACGGCGGCGAGCGTATATCGAGTATTATGGATACTATGCGGGTAAGCGAGGATATGCCGCTTCAAAGCGGTCTTTTATCCCGTACCATTGAAAGCGCACAGCGCAAAAAAGAGGGTATGAATTTTGCGGCGCGCAAGAGCGTGCTTCAGTATGACGATGTTATGAACAAACAGCGCGAGCTTATATATGAACAGCGCAACCGCGTTTTAGACGGTGAAAACATCAAGGAAACCGTACTTAAGATGATTGACGATACCATTGATGTTTACACAAAAATCTATCTTGCGGACGATAACATTCACGATAACTGGGATATTAAAGGACTCCGCGAGCACTTTGCCGGTATGATAACCGACAGCGGCGATTTACGCTATACGCCCGAAGAGCTCGGTAATATAAGCCGCGAGGAAGTAGCCGAAACGCTCAAAGAAAAGGCTCATAATATATATGATGCGCGCGAGGCGCAATTTGGAAGCGAGCTTATGCGCGAGATTGAGCGGGTAATGCTTTTACGCAGCGTAGATACCAACTGGATGGACCATATCGATAATATGGACAGACTCCGCCAGGGTATAGGACTTCGCGCCTACGGTCAGCATGACCCGGTTGTTGAATACCGTAATGAAAGCTACGATATGTTCTCGGCTATGACCGACGCTATAAGAGAACAAACCGCAAAGCTTGTACTCACCGTTCAGGTGCGCCGCGATGAGGAAGTAAAGCGCGAAAAGGTTGCCGAGGAAACCGGCACCGGTGAAAAGCCGGCAACGGTAAGAGGCAAAGGCGTTGTAAGCAAAAACGCCCTATGCCCCTGCGGCAGCGGTAAAAAATATAAGCGCTGCTGCGGTAAAGGGCTTGAATAAAAATTGTTAATGCTACAGGGAACGGCCTATGTGCCGTTCCTTTTTATATACCTGATGTCTGAAATTTGCAATCCGGCATATGCCTCGGCAAAGACAGAAAGAGAAAAGGCACAATAAAACCGACGCTCGTCAACTTATGGGCAATCATAAGTTGACAAGCGCCGATTCGCGCATTTTTTTATAAGAGGCGAAGCGCGCCGCAGCATTTATGGTATCCGTAAGGTGCAGCCCCACATCACACCGTGTATGATGTTCGGTCAGGCATATAAATTTTATATATTTTTCTAAAAAAATATCCGCCGCCTACTTGCAAGGCGGCGGATATTGCGTTATAATGTATAGGTTATTACTGGAGGGGATATGTAATGATAAAGGCGGGTTTTGACAACGGCAAATACATAAGGTTGCAATCACAGAACATTCGTGACCGGATAGCTATGTTCGGGGACAAGCTTTATATGGAGTTCGGCGGCAAGCTTTTTGATGATTATCACGCTTCGCGCGTACTGCCCGGCTTCGCGCCCGATTCAAAGGTAAGGATGCTTTTAGAGCTGAAGGACGAGGCGGAAATCGTAATAGTTATAAACGCGGACGCGATTGAGAAAAACAAGCGCCGCGGCGACCTCGGCATTACATACGACCTTGAAACATTAAGGCTGATTGACGCATTCCGCGGAATAGGGCTGTATGTGGGAAGTGTTGTTATTACCCGATTTACGGGTCAACCGCTTGCCATAGCTTTTGAAAACCGCCTTAAAAGCCTTGGAATAAAATCCTACCGTCATTATCCGATAGCCGATTACCCCTCCAACATACCCTTTATAGTAAGTGACGAAGGCTTCGGCAAAAACGATTATATAGAAACCGAGCGGAAGCTTATTGTTGTAACCGCTCCCGGTCCGGGCAGCGGTAAAATGGCTACCTGCCTTTCCCAGCTTTATCATGAGTCCAAAAGGGGTGTAAAGGCCGGATATGCCAAATTTGAGACCTTCCCGATATGGAATCTCCCCTTAAAGCACCCGGTAAATGTGGCTTACGAGGCGGCGACCGCCGACCTTAACGATGTAAATATGATAGACCCCTTCCACCTTGAGGCTTACGGGAAAACCACGATAAACTACAACCGCGATATTGAAATTTTCCCGGTACTTAGTGCCATGCTTGAGAAAATTATGGGGACATCGCCTTATAAAAGTCCTACCGATATGGGGGTTAATATGGCGGGCTTTGCCATTTCTGACGATGAGGCGGTACGCAGTGCGGCAAATCTTGAGATAATACGCAGATACTACTCTGCTATGTGTAATGTAAGGCAGGGGCTTGGCGAGCAATCGGAAGTTGCGAAAATAGAGCTTCTTATGAACCAGCTTCATCTCACTATTGATGACAGACCGGTAGTAGCGGCGGCGCTTAAAAAAGCCGAGCTTACAGGCGCTCCGGCGGCGGCGATAGAACTGCCTGACGGCAGGATAATAACCGGCAAAACCTCTTCCCTGCTCGGCGCCTCTTCAGGAGTTTTGCTTAACGCTCTTAAAGAACTTGTAGGCATACCGGATGATATCGAGCTTCTGTCGCCTACAATAATCGAGCCTATTCAGAGGATGAAAACAGGTGTGCTCGGCAACCATAATCCGAGGCTTCATACCGACGAGGTTTTAATAGCTCTTTCTATCTGTGCCGCTACAAACGGCACGGCTAAAAAAGCGCTTGACGGGCTGAATATGCTTAAAGGCTGCGAAGCTCACTCAACTGTTATTCTGTCAAGAGTTGACGAACAGACCTTTAAAAAGCTTGGTGTTAACATCACCTGTGAACCGAAATATCAAACCAAAAAACTTTATCACACATAAAGCAAATACATTTAATTTATGGGCGAAATAGTTTCGCCCATTTTTCACGGAAAGAGGGCATTTAATTTGGGTGCGTACGGCTATTTACTTGCTATAGCCTTAATACTTTTATTCACAAAACTGTTTGGGATTGCCTCTGCAAAGGTACACATGCCTCAGGTAGTGGGCGCGCTTGTTGCCGGAGTACTGTTAGGACCGAGCTGTTTAGGGCTTTTAGAGGAGTCTGATTTTTTGACAAAGGTATCCGAAATCGGCGTTATAATGCTTATGTTTACCGCCGGAATTGATACCGACATATCAGAGCTTAAAAAGACCGGACCGGCGGCGCTTTTAATTGCCACGCTCGGCGTTTTTGTGCCGATACTCGGCTGCGGCGGTGCTTATTACTTGTTTTTCGGAACCGGTTTTAATTTTCAAGCCTTTTTAAACTCCGCTTTTGTCGGCGTTGTTTTCGCCGCAACAAGCGTCAGCATAACGGTTGAAACGCTTAACGAAATGGGCAAAATAAAGTCAAATGTGGGCGCTACACTGCTTGCCGCCGCGATAATAGATGATATTATCGGAATTATTGTTTTAAGCGTGCTGACAGGCGTGAGTGATAAAAGCGTAAGTCCCTTACTCGTAACATTCAAGATTTTTTTGTTTTTCACCTTCACCGCCGTCGTGGGCTTTATCGTATATCACTTATTCAAAAGAATTGCCATACATCACTCACACAACCGAAGAATAGCCGTTTGGGCGCTGGCATTTTGCCTTATTATGGCTTACTGCGCGGAGAGGTTTTTCGGCGTGGCTGATATAACAGGCGCTTATTTTGCGGGTGTAATCCTTTGCAACCTTACAAATATGAGACAGTATGTTGCAAAGAAAATGACCGTCGCCTCCTACCTCTTCTTTTCCCCGATTTTCTTCGCGGGCATAGGACTTCGCACAAATCTTTCGGGAATCACGGTCAAAATACTCTTCTTCGCCGTCATACTGTTTATTATGGCGGTAGTAACGAAGGTTATCGGTTGTGGAATCGGGGCGAGGCTCTTCAAAATGAGCAAAAAAGACTCGCTTCGCGTTGGCGTTGGTATGGTTGCAAGAGGCGAGGTTGCACTTATGGTAGCGCAGAAGGGTATAACATCGGGAAATATAAATCCCGATATATTGCCGGCAATCGTATTGTGTATTATTCTTGCCGCGCTTATAACGCCGATACTATTAAAGCTTTCATACAAGGATAAAACAAAGAGCGCGGCTTAAAGCCGCGCTTTATAATCCCGGATATTTTATAATACCTTCATATTTTAATATGTACTGCACAATAAATCCTGATATAATTATGATTAGAACCGCTATGTTAACAGACTTTTTCTTAAAAGGTTTTCCTTCAAACAGTATATAGGCGCCGATTATGGGAGTGCTCCAAAACATAGGATGATAACGAAAAGCATATTTAAAGTTAAGCTTTAACGCGTTAAGCACCGCGTGAGTCATACCGCAGCTTAAACACTCTACGCCAAATATCCGATATATCGGGCAACCCCCTGAAAAGTATACTATTATTACGCCTGCAAGCAGCGCCGCCAGCAGAGATATACCGAATTTGTGGTTTTTAATGAAATTTATCATATCAGACAAAAAGCGCCCCGGCAGGGGCGCTTTACCTTTCTAATCCTTAAGCGGAATACCCTTTGCGTCTTTATTGATGGACCCGGTAAGTATCATAATGCCCTCAACAAGTCCCCAAACGCCTGAAACAGCCGCGCCTACGCCGCAAGTGAGAACACTTATAAGCAACTGAGCAACCGCCTTGCCGGTAAATCCGAGATAAAAATTATGTACGCCGAACGCGCCTAAAAGGATACCGAGCAAGCCTGCCGCAAGCTTTGACTTTTGAAGTGCCGGATCATATTGTGGTTTCTGCTCTAATGCGTAACCGCAACTCATACAAACACTTGCACCCGGCGCTACCTGCGAACCGCAATTCTGACAATAACTGTTGCCTGTACCGTTCTGAAATCCGCACTTTACGCATACAGCCGCCTGAGCATCGATTTGCTCACCACAATTTTTACAATACATAACATTACCTCCGATAATTTTATACTGAAATTATATCATCCAAAACACAAAAAGTCAACTTATAAGAGCATTTTTAAGCTGGCAGTACTTCCTGTCTCCCTCAAAGTAGGTTTCAAACTCACCCACAACGGTTATTTCATTTCCGATTTCCGGATATTCCTCAGGGTATTTGCGTTCCTTCTTTGATATAAACTCTATGCCCTGTGAGCAGCAAGCGGTAGCGTCGGCTATAATACAGGCGTAATAGTTACGCTTATCACCGCCGAAAACGCTGAACTGACCTCTCATTTTTATTGTTTTACCCACATAGTCATCAGGATTTACCATCATATTGTTTACTTCGGAATAGACCATAGTGGAATTCATACTCGTAAGGTCAATATCACAGTTTTCTTTATTAAGCTTATCCGCGACAAAATCTATACCGCCGGACAATGCGACAGAAGCTCCTTTATCATCCCCGGCAGCCTCGTTAAGTATATCGTCTACGGTTTTTGTGTTATTCTTTTTTGTTCGCCCGGTATCAATATCGTTACACGCGCAAAGCATAAAAATAATCACCGCGGCTGATAAGACACTTATTATTTTTTTCATTTTTTGCACCTCTTGACTAAATTGCCCACAATACAGAAGCCAAAAAACACAAATATATCCACCAAAACTATAGTAGACCCCACAGGTGTGGATACAACTATCGAAATCAGTATTCCGGCAAGTGCGCATATAACAGATACAACAGCGGAGCAAACCGTTACGGATCTGAATGTTTTGAAAATCCGCATAGCAGACAGCGCCGGGAAAATAACCAGCGCGGAAATAAGCAGTGAACCTACAAGATTCATTGCAAGCACTATTACCGCCGCAATAATTACGGCGATAATCAGGTTGTATACGCTTATCTTTGTGCCGGTAGCTCTTGCAAAATTCTCGTCAAACGTAAGAGCAAACACCTTATTATAAAACACGGTAAACACAGCGACGACTATCACGGAAATCACAACACATAACCAGACTTTTGCCTTATTCAGCGTAAGTATGGATGTTGACCCGAAAAGAGTTGTGCAGACATCGCCCGAAACATTTGCCGATTTTGAAAATACATTCATAAGCAAATATCCTACGGCTAACGCCCCTACGGAAATCATAGCGACCGCCGCATCGCCTTTAATTTTAGTATTAGTGCCGGTACGCAAAAGAAGAATTGCGCTTACGGTGGTAATTAATAGCACAAGCGGCATATCGTTTGTAAGTCCCGCTACCGCCGCTACCGCCATAGCGCCAAAAGCAACATGGGACAGTCCGTCCCCTATAAATGAAAACCTTTTAAGCACAAGCGTAACACCGAGCAATGAAGAACAAAGCGCTATAAGAACGCCTACTATAAGAGCATATCTCACAAACGGAAACTGAAGATAGGTATAAAGTTGATTTAATGACTCACTCATTTCCGGTCACCTCCGGAAAAACTGTGGTTTGATTTTTAATATAATCCTCTTTTGTGCAGAAAAGACAGGAAGTGCCTATGTGAAGAATATGCGACGCATAGCTTACTGCCGCAGATATATCGTGAGAAATCATAATAACTGTAATACCATCTTCAGAATTAAGCCTCTTTACTATCGAATACATCTCGGCTGCGGCCTTACTGTCAAGCCCGGAAACAGGCTCATCCAAAAGGATAAGCTTTTTGGTGGCACAAAGCGCACGGGCTAAAAGCACGCGTTGCTGCTGTCCCCCGGAAAGCTCTCTGTAACACCGGTTTTTAAGATTGGAAATTCCCATTTTCTCCATATTGCAGACTGCTTCTTCCTTCTGCTGCCTGTTATAAAAGGGTTTTATTCCCATACCGCCGCAAAATCCGGAAAGCACAATTTCAAAAACGCTTGCCGGAAAATCACGCTGAACGGGTGTTTGCTGAGGAAGATAACCTATTTCATTTTTCTTTAAACCGTCACCGAAATTTATTTCACCGGAAATCAGCGGATTAAGTCCCAAAACCGTTTTCATAAGGGTTGTCTTCCCCGAGCCGTTTTCCCCGACTATGCATAAATAATCTCCGGATTTCACACTGAAACTCAAGTTTTTTACTATTTCATGCCCGTCATATCCGAGCGATAAATCTTTACATTCTATTAAAGACATACTTCCTGCCTCTTTTTTTAACCGAGCGCTATTTTAAGCACATCGAGATTTTTTTCACAAATGCCTGTATATGTAACACCGCTATCTACTTGCTTTAAGGTTACGGATTGCATTGAATCAAGCGTTAGTATCTGAGCATTTTTCGACTTGGTATTTTCCTTAATTGTATTTGCAAGCTTACCGTCCGAGCCTTCTATTTTTATAATACTGTTAAGTCCCAGTTCATCAATCTTATTTGCAAGAAACACAACGGTTTCAAAGCTTGCTTCACTCTCAGCGGAACAGCCTGCGAAAGCGGCAAAATAATCAAGCCCGTAATCATCCGCAAGATACCTGAACGGGAAACGATCTCCGAAAACCAATGTTTTAGACGAGGAATTACTTACAGCCAATTCATATTGCTTATCAATATTGCCGAGCTTTTGAGTATAGTTTATTGCATTTGTCTTATAGCCCTCGGCCCCGGATTTGTCTATTTTGCAAAGCTCATCATTTATTTTAAGGCAAAGCAATGATGCGTTTTTGAGCGAAAGCCATATATGCTCATCGTACTCAGCTTCCTTTTCTTCGCCTGAGTCACCGCCTTCTTCCTCTGCCTCCATACCTTCTTTGATTTCTTCCTGCTTTTTTCCCTCACCGAGTAAATCAAGCAGATTTATTGCAACCATATCCTTATTTTGCTTTTCAGCAAGGGCATCGTTTACCCACTTATCTGATTCACCGCCTACATAAATAAACATATCGCAGGTGGATATTTTTATTATATCCTCCGCTGTAGGCTGAAAGCTGTGAAGATCCGCGCCGCTGTCAAGCAGCATTGTAATATCAATATTTTTATTGTCCCCTGCAATTTCCCTGACCCAGTCATATACCGGGAAAATGGTGGTTACTATTTTTATTTCCGAATTATCCGCAGAGCCTCCGCAAGCGGACAAAGTAAAAATCAAAACTATACAAAACGCCAAAGCGATTATTTTTTTCATAAATATCCTCCGATTATTTTAGTATTTGTCATCGTGAAAATATATTTAATCAATCATCTTAACCTTCAATAATACGGGGGTGACCCGAACAGGTTCCCCGTTTACGGCACCAAAGCCTTTAACCTCAAAAAGCAATTTTGCCATAAGAATGCACGCAAAAAGGATTGACAGCATCCCGGAAACGCCCTTATTAAACGATACGGCGGCGCATACCGGACAATCATCACCGGTGCAATCCCCTGAATGCAGATGAAAAACAGCCACGACGGCGGTAAAGCAGAGCGCAAGCATAAGAACTGACAAAACAATCGCTGTCAAACGCATAATTCCTGACATTTTACCGCCTCCTTAAAAAATTCAAAAATATTATTTTCTGCACTGCTTACATACACCGTAAAGCACGGTATTTGCACTGTCCACCTTAAAATCAGACTCGCTCATAACCTCTTTAACAAGCGCGTCAGTTGTCGTTGCTCCCATATGAAAGGTATGACCGCATTTAAAGCAGGACAAATGCAGGTGTTTTTCACACTCCTTGGCGCCGGTATATCGGTAATAAACCCTTTTTTTGCCGCCTATTGTCAGCCTTTGCACCTTTCCCTCGTCCTGAAGATCAGACAGGTTGCGGTAAATGGCGCTGAGGCTTATTCCCTTTTCTTTAAGGGACACCGCCATATCGCCGGCGGTAAGCGGTCTATCCGCATTATCACAGAGAAAATCCAAAAGCTCCTTTCTCTGCCTTGTTTCATATTTTGGCATATGCTCACCTCAATTTGCGAAACTTTCGCAAATTAGTATAACACCAAGCACAAAAAAAGTCAACAAAAACTCCCCGGCAAAATTTCCGCCCGGGAGTTTTTGTGTTTTTGATATTCATTATTCTTTATGCTTAAATACATCACCTTTATTGGTTATACCTATCATATCGCTTTCATATATAAGACGATCACCGTCAATTTTAAAAATATATTCGGGCTGTTCGTCGCCTACAAAACCGGAAAAGTCTTTTGCCTTTATTATACAGTGTATTTTACCGCTTTTTACGCTGTACACGCCTTCGGCGTTGCCCATACCCTCTAAAAGATTGACGGTGAGTTTAAATGTCTTATCGCTTTTAAGAGTAATTGAGGGAAAAAATTCCTCTTCTGTATCAGCGGGCTTGTTTACCCAAACGCCCGAAAGCCGCTCATATAAACTTACAGCCGAATTGTTTTTACCCTTTTCTTTTGCATCGTCTGACACACAGCCGTATAAAGGCGCCACCAGAATTAAGGACAGGATAAAAACCAGTATAATAACGAGGTTATTCCTTATTTTCATATCACTAAAGCTCCTCGAAAACTCTTACGCCCGAGGTGTTTATCCAACGATATATAAACGCAGAGAGCAACAAAATGATTGAAAGTATTATAAAGAGATAAACGCCAACCGGCATAACAGCGCCGGCAATCAGGAAAAGAGCGCCTATGGCTATAGCTACACCCCATCCGCCGAATATGGCAAACACGACACTCAGTCCCTGTTTTATCGGCACCACTTCATTTGTCCAATCAAGATTGACCTTATGAAGTCCGCAATAAAGGCTGTACAGCGCATGGAACACTACATAGGCGGTACATAAAGCCACAAAAAGAATTGCGGTTAAAATATCCGGACGAAGAACCACAAGGGCGGCAAAAGCACAAAACAGTGCCGGAATAATATTTATACAAATCTGAAGCAGATATTTAGATTTAAGTATCGTATTTGTACCTACCGGCAACGAGCGTATCTGCCAGAGAGTTTTACCTTCAAGCGACACTGACGGCGCTGCGATATCATTCATTGAAACAAGCATACAAACAACGGCGCAAGCGGCAGCTACGGTCAATCCCTCATATCCCGAAAACTGCGGCAGTATGGTTTCTCTTATAGCACCGCCTTTTATAAGCACAAAAACACCCGCGGCTATCATAAACACTATCCCGAGTCCGCAATTAAGCATATAATTGGGACTGCTTGTAAAGCGTTTTAATTCTTTAAGCATTACCGCACTAAGTGAAGAATGCATTTTTTCACGCTTTCTATAATATTTTACCCTTTTGACCGCGGCGGTACTTGTCGCTATTTTTATAAAGCTCTTCGAAATCACATAAAGAGTTACAAAAAGGAGGACTGATACTACAAGGTTTACCGCAACAAGCGGAACAACGGCACCCTCGCCAGACCTTCCTATTATATACACAACATAGGCGCGTTCTTTGATATTTTCACCGTATATCATAACATTTTTTATAAACTCGCCTAAAAATGCGCTTGCTTTAAAGTATACAAAGTAATAAAGCGCAAAAAACGCAAGTGAAATAAGAACCGTAACAAAGCTCTTATTTTTAAGCTTTAAACTGATTTTTGCAACAAAATAACCGAATATACAGGATAGCGCCAGTACAAAAAGCGAAACGGTAACAGGCAAAAGCAACGCGCCAACTATACTCATAACGCTTGCCTTGGAGAATATGAAGTATACAACTATTGCGGGAATTATCGCCACCGAAGAATACATAAGTCCCATAAGGTAAACGCCCAAAAGGCGCGATACCATAATAGCGCGAACAGGTATCGGCATCGATAAAAGCAAATCGTTGTCCTTTGCAAGATAGAGCCCAGAATAGGTTGAAAACACACTGCCGAAAACTCCGAACAGGATTGACAGCAATACCATAACAGCAAAGTAAAGCCAACCGAAGCCCAGAGCTATTATGGGACTGAGCGAAAAAGAAAGCGCACCGAACATAGCGCCCATAACGCCCACCATAACAAATATGAAAAGCAAAAAGTATAAAACGGTGGAAGTCTTTGAGCGCGACTTGTTTTTCTTGGCGTCAAAAAAATATGCCTTAAATATTTCGGAGAACTGTTTTTTAAGGAGAGTTTTTATCATTTCTCCGCCTCCAGCTCCAGGAATACTTCTTCAAGACTTTCGTCTCCCTTAACCTCATCCATAGTTCCTTTCTTTATGAGCCTACCGTCTTTAATAATTGCGACCTTGTCGCAAAGCTTTTCAGCAACCTCTAAAACATGGGTCGAGAAGAATATTGCTCCACCGTTTTCACAAATCTCCCTCATCATTTGTTTAAGGCTGTGCGAAGCTTTAGGGTCAAGTCCTACAAACGGCTCATCCATAATTATAAGACGGGGATTATGAAGCCAAGCAGATATAATTGCCAATTTCTGTTTCATACCGTGAGAATATGCCGAAATCGGCTGAGCGAGGTCATCGGTTAAAGAAAAAATACCGGCGTATTTTTCTATCCTCTCCGCTCTTGTGTTTTCATCGACCTTGAAAATATCAGCGATAAAGTTCAAATACTTGATTCCGGACATAAAATCATATAAATCGGGATTATCAGGTATGTATGCTATCTGTTTTTTAAAGGCTATAGGGTCCGATATGACAGACAAACCGTCAAGTGTTACACTTCCGCTGTCAAAGCTCTGTATACCGCATACCGATTTAAGAGTTGTGGTCTTACCGGCGCCGTTATGACCGATAAAACCGTATATTTCACCCGCGCCGATTTCAAGCGATAGGTCGTCTACCGCCTTTTTATCACCAAATGTTTTAGTTAAATGTTCTATTTTAAGCATTTTTATACCTCATCAATAAAGAATCTTTTATACCAAACAAGGAAAGAAAATATGACATAGATTTTTTTGCCGTTCTTAGCCGTGCAGTTATGGTGATTATCAAGCATACGGATTATTTTATCCGTATCGAAAAACGAAGCGGCAAATTCACTGCTGAAAAGCTCTTTTACCTGATTATAGTATTTGTCCTCTTTTATCCAGTTGCCAAACGGCACGGGGAAACCGAGCTTCTTTCTCTTTGCCCACTCTTGAGGTATGCACTTCTCGGCAACGCGGCGGAAAATATATTTGGTCTGATTATCGTGTATCAAATACTTAGTGGGTATTCTTCTCGAAAGAGCGAACACCTCTTTATCTAAAAAAGGAACACGAAGCTCAACGCTGTTCGCCATAGACATTTTATCAGCTTTCAACAGTATATCATGGGGAAGCCAGAAATTAAGATCGATATACATTTTGCGCAGTACATCGTCTTTCCCCTTTACCTCATTGTAAAACGGAGTACAAAGGTCAAAGGGGCTTAATGTAGGTTTATATTCGTCTTTGAGTACATCGCTCACTTCATCGGGCAGGAACATTTCCGTTTTATTATAATAGCGATGCGACAACTCTTTGCCATACTTCTCAATAAAATGCTTACCCTTAAAATAAGGTAACGGACGCACCGCGGCGGCTATACCTTTACGCACAAAAAGAGGCAGTCTTAGGTATTGCTTTGCAGCGCCCTGCACATTATACTCATTGTATCCGCCGAACATTTCATCCGCGCCCTCGCCCGACAATACGACCTTAACCTTTGTACGCGCTAAGCGACTTAAAAAATAAAGCGGCACCGCGCTTACATTAGCGCTCGGCTCGTCAAGGTGATATTGGACGGTTGGCAATATATCAAAAAACTCATCGCCAGAAATCGTTTTACTGAAATGCTCTACGCCAAAGTGGTCTGAAAGCCCCTTTGCGTATTCAATTTCACTGAAGCCCTTACCCTCAAAGCCAACGGTAAATGTCTTATTAGGCTTGGCAACTGATACTACATATGAAGAATCGACGCCGCCTGAAAGATATGAGCCTACCTCGACATCGCTTATTTTATGGTACTCTACCGATGATTCAAGCGTTTCCTTTACAAGATTTTCATAGTACTCATAAGGCTTTTCCTGCTTTTCATAGTCAAGCTTACTATACCGGCACACTTTGAGCTGACCGTCCTTATACTGTAAAAAATGACCGGGAAGCAGTTTTTTTGTGTTTTCAAAAAAGGTTTCCTCCATATGGTTTGTACCGTAGCACAAATACATTGAAAGCACCTTTTTATTAAGCTCTTTTTTAAAGCCGGGATGTGACAAAAAGCTCTTGATTTCACTGCCCGCCATAAAGGTTTCATTATCAAAATAATAATAAACCGGCTTTATACCGAAAAAATCACGCGCGCAAATAAGAGTACTGTTATTCTTATCATATATGAGTATACCGAACATTCCGCGAAGGCGGGAAAATACATCTGTACCATACTGCTCATATCCGTGAACTATAACCTCGGTATCGCTGTTTGTAGCGAATATATGCCCCTGCGCTTTCAACTCATTACGCAGCTCGCGGTAGTTATAAATCTCACCGTTAAACATAACTACAACGCTTCTGTCTTCGTTGAAAATCGGCTGGTCACCGCCTGTAAGGTCAATAATGGACAATCTGCGAAAGCCCATAGCAACGCAACTGTCGACAAAATATCCGTCGCTGTCAGGTCCCCTGTGGATAATTCTGTCCGCCATACCTTTTATAATTTCTTTCTTTTCTTTTTCGTTAAGTTTATCTGCAAATCCGCAAAATCCGCACATATAGTATCAATTCCAATTCCAAGTGAATTTTTTGTAAGCTTTTTTATAGTTATAGCCTATTTTAAAAAGCATAAGCTTACGCGATATTCCGTTATCTTTATTATAGCGCAAAGGGTCAACTCTATGTTTCCACAGCGACAACGCCTTTTGCCTGAACTCTTCATTTACTATATATTTTTTTGCAACCGGCTTCGGCACAAATGTTTCAAGCTGAACGCTGTCAACCTTTTCAAACGGCATATCTTCATTTGCTATTAAGTCCCTATACAAAACCTCTATGAGATTATATCCGCAAGGCGTTATATAATAAGAGCATCTGCCCTGACGGGCATTTATTTCCATTACTTTATATTTCCCATCGCGTGAATCATACTTCATATCAAACTCGGCAAATCCCTGATAGTCTATATCTTCCATAAACTCTACAATTTTGCCTATCTGCTCATCTACACCTTCAAACTGTGAGTAGCCGTTTATAAGCACTGCGGCGTTTCCAATCATACGGGGACTATGCTCCTGGAGACCGATTTGAGCAAAAGAACAAAGTTTGGCTTTTTTATCCTTGCCCATATAAACCACCGCGTCAAACAAATGAGAATCATCGCCGGGAATATACTCTTGAATAATCAGTGTATCATCATAATCGCTGTTTTTAAAATAACCGATAACCTCTTTTAGCTCTTCTTTCGTATTCAGTCTGTAAATTTTACGCTTTCCATTAAAAGTAATATGCTTAAAAAGCACGACATTGGCGGGTTTTACAATTATCGGATATACGAGGTCTTGAGGTATTTCGGTATCCGCCTTAACATCAAAATATACGGTTTTAGGAAGACAAAGCACGCTGTCGGCATAGGTCTTGTAAAAAAGCTCTTTGTTTACAAGCGTCCTTTGAAGCTCAACCGAAGGGTAATTGAAATAAAATTTATTTCTTAAATCATCTTGATTTTTTGCGATAAATTCTCCATAGGTTTCGTTACTGCTTACAAGCAGTATTTTTTTGTCCTTATGGTTTTCGTAATATTGGTCAAGCACTGATAAAAAAACCGATTCTTCCCATATATTATCTACATACTCAATATTGTGTATTTTAGTAAATCTTGTATATGCAAACGGTTTTTCGCCAACAGGCTTAAGCGCCAACATATCCGCTTTTTTCCCCGTTAATTCGTGATAACATCTCGCAAGATAATAAGCGTTAATATCACTGCCTATTATCAGAGCTATAAAATCCTCCATACCTATCCCCTGTTTATCAGTATTTTACTTCCGTGCGGTTGCCGCTTTCAATATACACCCTCGGAACACGATTTGTAACGCTTGTTATGAGCTTATACACATTAACGCCCGCTTGACGGCTGGCATCCCTCGGCGTAATATTATCACCGAATATTTCCACCTTATCGCCTATATTTACCGTACCGTCAACCACAGCGGAGGTGACATCCATATAGTTGACCACTATATTTCGCTTTTTCCCTCCTATAAATACCTGCGTCTTGCCTATAAGTGAAAAATCCGCAAAGCCGTACGGCATTACAGCTATCAGCGTATCACTTTTACTGTCAAACATACCGCCATACCCCGCACTCTCGCCGGGTGCTACTCTTTTAATTTCAAGAACCTCGGTGTAAAAGCTTATAACATTTTTAAGTTTTAAAGACGAAGGCTCCGACGGTTTTTTACCTGTAAGTTTGTTAAGGATTTTACGCTTTACCGATATTTCCGGCGGCATTTTAGAAAAACCGTACATAACAATACCAAGCCGCACGCCGTTTGCAAAATCAATTTTTTTATGTTGTTCGAGCGTTAGCGACCTATCAATATGAACAATCTTTATTTTTTTTAGGTCTATCAGACTTGTCCGTTCTTTAAACAGCGCCATTTGTTTCCCGTAACGCTCGCCGGCACCGCTTGAAAGCTGAGTGAAAACGCCTTCTAAGCTCACACTGTCATTTGCATTATCAACAATATATTTTACATCAGTCCTATCAGTAAGCCCAAAACGATTCATACCGCAATCTACCTTGATATGAAATCTGATATTCAGGCCCGCAGACAGCATTTTATCAAAGTATTCCCGATTGTCCACCGTAACGGTTATTCCGTTCTCTGCGGCAATGCGAAGACCTTCAAAACATATGGGTTCCAAAATGAGAATTGGTATTTTGCGGTTTTCTTTACGGACTGAAAGCGCCTCTTCAAGCGAAGATACCGCAATATAATTTATTCCCGCTTTAATCATCGCGTTTACCGAATGAATACCGGCACCGTATGCATTGGCTTTTACAACACCGAAATAGTACCTGTAATCAGGGAACTTTTCCCTTATCTGAGCTATATTGTACTGAAGTGCCTCAAGGTCAATTTCAAGGTAGGTTTTCCGGAACATAAAAGCCTCCCGATAATACATTTTGTTCTATCAAATAATTATAATATTTACTAAAAGTTTTGTCAACAAGTGATTTCAACCACAATATAATGTGTTTTTTTGGAATTTAGTCTTTATTTTTATAAACTCTTGTGGTATAATCTAATATATTATTGCACAAGGTGATAATAATGCTCAAAGGCTCAGATAAACAGAACAACATAATTTGCGGAAAAAATCCTGTTCTTGAAGCAATCCGTTCCGGCAGAGAAATCGAACGATTACTTATAGCTCACGGTGCCTCCGGCGGCAGTATCAAGGAAATAATCGCCAAATGCTCAAAAAGAGGTATACTTATAAAAGAAGTAAGTCCTCAGAAGCTTGATTTTTACTGCGGCGGCACTAACCATCAGGGCGTTGCGGTAATGTATGCAGGTCACGAGTATGCTTCTATTGACGATATCTTGAATTATGCAAAAGAGCGAAGCGAAGATCCTTTTCTTTTGATTTGTGATGAAATAGAAGATCCGCATAATTTAGGCGCCATTATCCGAACAGCGGAGGTTTGCGGCGTGCATGGTATTATTATTCCTAAGCGGCGCTCCGCTTCGCTTAACGCCACCGTGGCAAAAACCAGTGCCGGAGCCCTCGAATATATTCGTGTTGCCCGTGTGACCAATATTGCAGCGACAATAGACGAATTAAAACAAAACGGCATATGGGTTTTCGGCGCGGATATGTCAGGTGAGAACTACTCGGCTTGCGATTACCATATACCGTTGGCGCTTGTAATAGGAAATGAAGGAAAAGGTATAGGACCGTTAGTCCTTAAAAAATGTGATAAAATAATCAGTCTGCCGATGCGTGGCAAAATTAACTCGCTTAACGCCTCTGTTGCGGCGGGTATCCTGATGTACAACATTATGAAATTAAGGAACGAATAAATAGTTTGGGGTATGTTATATGTCAAAGAAAACAAATGATTATAACGATAATTTTATTATGGACATAGACTTTTCATATGAAGACAAAGGAGATTTACTCGCCGGAAAGAATAAAGAGGTTTTATCTGCGTTTGGTGATAATATATCTTTAAAAACCGGCGACAACCGCACTGTTTCCGACCAAAATGATAATAAAGCATTATCACCTCTCGCTTCCCTTAAAGCAAAAGTTAAAGTGAATACAAACGCGGATGATGATATAAATTCATCTTATACTGAAATATCACACAAAAAAAACGAATCAGATAGTCAAACTTCAAAAAATGAAGCGGATAAAAAAAGCGAAGAAAAAGATATATCGCTTCTTGAAAAACTAAAGCGGTATACCATTGATGAAAAGGGTCATGATGTTACGAAGGACGAAGCTCCCCTTTACAAGCTTGAGAGCGTAGCTGAAATTATAAAAAGTGACAGTAACAGCCTTATAAATCAGCTCTCGGAAAAATACAATGTAACCATTGATACCTTAGGCAAGCCTGAAAAGGATGATTTTTTGCTTGAAGGTATTGATGAAAATAACGATGCTCCTGATAAAACCGAAGAGATAAAAGAAAATCCAAAAGAAAACGAACAATCTCCCTCCCCCACCCCAACTTTTAAAAGACTGGCTAATGAATCAAAGCAGAGGTTCGAAAAGAGCATCTTTGATGAAATTTTTCCGAACGAAACCGAAAAGTCAAAAGAAAGTGATAGTATTCCCGATATCTCTGATATCGACAACTCACATATGGTTGAGAAAGGGGATACAGATTACGGGGAATTGTCTGACACTGCCACTATCCGTTTTACTCCTATCAAGGATGAGAAGGGAAATACAGGCAGGATAAACATAAGCAGTTCAACAAGAATAATTGATATAAATCAAGAGTTGACAGGCGCCAATGAAGCCGAACAGCAATCAAATGATACGGTATTTGAGACCAGTGACTTTGATTTGTTTACACCAAAAGGTGAGATTACCGATATGCTTTCTGCAAAGGCGTTTGCAAGAAATCTTTATATTAAAAGGCGAAATAACTTTTTATCAATGCTTATATGTGTCTTATGTGCGTTTGTTACCTCACTTTTTCTTACTCCTTTTCTTTCCGACAAGGTTATAAGCTCAACAAAATCAGTTGTCATCCTGTGCAGTACGCTTCTTTTTATATCAATTGCCGCCAATATTAAAATGTTTATAGATTTATTTAATCTGTTTAAGCACAGTGCTTCGCACGACTGTCTTGTCGCCTTGTGCGCGATATTCAGCATACCGTTGTGTATTATTGCAATGGTAAACGGTGAGAATATTTATCATCTGATACTCTTATCTTCGCTGATTATTCTTATAAGATCGATAATTAAATTTTTACAAACTTCTGCAACGCTTTTAAACGTTAATGCCATAAAGAATAAGAGGGAAAAATTTGCTGTTTCTTTTATTAAAGACAGTTCTACCGCGCTTGCTATGGCAAAAAACGCCATTGACGGAGATGTCTTGATTGCGGCTCCCAAAAAAGCCGAGTTTATAGGCGACTATTTAAAGTTTTCACTTTATAAGAAAAAGTTTTCCGGTAAAATACCCATAGTATTTATTACAACTCTTGTTTTATCGGTTATAGGCGCGGCTATGGGATACTTTTATTACAAATCCGCCTTCGCAGCAATTTATGCCGCTTATGCGGCGACCGTTATGGCAGCTATGCCGGCGGTAATGTTTGTAGACGCGCTTCCTCTTTTTTCAGCAAGCAGAAAGCTTTCGAAAAAAGGCGGTATGATTGCCGGAACTTTCGGGGCGGACAGCATAGAGCTTGCCAATGCGGCTGTTATTGAAACCTCCGATATCTTCCCGAGCGGAAGTATAAAACTGAAAAATTTCAGGGTTTTATCCGAAAACGATGTTGATAAAACAATCGTAAACGCGGCGGCGCTTACCGAAGCTATAGGAAGTCCTCTCGCTCCGATATTCAATAAAATTGCCGGAACAAACACCTCATACAAAAAGCCTGATTCGGACACAATAAAATATGAAGAAAAACTCGGAATATCCGGTTGGGTAGACAATGAGCTTTTGTTTATCGGCAATCGAACACTTATGGAAGCGCACGGTATTGAAGTACCGAGTATTGAGGTTGATAAAAAGATACTTCGAAACGGGTATTTTCCCGTATATGTAGGTACCGAAAGTAAGGCTAATGCGCTTATCGTTATACAGTACGAGGTAAGGTCGGATATTCAAAAACTGCTACGGCAAATATCGCGGCTTGGAGTTACTCTGCTCATAAGAAACTGTGATCCCAATGTGAGCGAAGAAATGATTTGCGACTACTTTGGTCTTTACGATGATTCTGTAAAAGTTATGACCAACGTTGGCGTTCATATGTACGAGGGTGCTACTGCCAAAACAAGCTTTGTTTCGGCGCCGGCAAGTTTTTCAGGCAGCAAGCTTGCGCTTTTACAAATAATGAATTGTGCCTCACGCATCAGAATTTCAAACAATATACTGTCTGTATTTTATGTATTGGCGTCTATACTGGGTATTTGGTACTTTGCTTTTACTTCCTTTGCACAATCGGCAGGTATGCTTTCCGGATTGTCAATTCTGATATTTGAGCTTTTAGCAACTGTTTTTTCACTGTTGGCATTCTTGTTCAGAAAACCGTAAAAGAGGGTTAGAAATATGTCAGAAAAAAAGAAATTTTATATCACGACGGCTATCGCGTACACTTCACGCAAGCCGCATATCGGTAATGCTTATGATGTTGTCCTTGCCGATATGATAGCACGCTATAAAAGGCAGAACGGCTTCGATGTTTTCTTTATGACCGGCTCCGATGAGCACGGTCAGAAAATCGAGGAATGTGCAAAGAATGAAGGCGTAACGCCTAAAGAATATGTAGATAAGATATCGGGCGAAATAAAGTATGTATGGAACAGTCTTAACACAAGCTATGATAAATTCATTCGAACCACTGATGCCGACCACGAAAAAGCCGTACAGCATATTTTCAAAAAACTTTACGATAAAGGCGATATCTACAAAGGCGCATATGAAGGGAAATACTGTGTGCCCTGCGAATCATTCTTTACAGCGTCACAACTCGTTGACGGAAAATGTCCCGATTGCGGCAGAGATGTTATAGACGCAAAAGAGGAAGCTTATTTTCTGCGCCTTTCAAAATATCAGGACGCTCTCGTTAAATACTACAAAGATAACCCCGATTTCATAAAACCCGAGTCACGCAAAAACGAGATGATAAATAACTTTATTAAACCCGGTCTTGCAGACCTTTGCGTTTCTCGTTCAAGTTTTAAATGGGGTATCCCTGTGACTTTCGATAAAGACCATGTAATTTATGTGTGGATTGACGCGCTTTCAAACTATATCACCGGTATAGGCTACGATACTGACGGTAATACGGGTGAAAGCTATAAAAAGTATTGGCCTGCCGACCTTCATGTCATAGGTAAGGATATTGTGCGTTTTCACACTATTTACTGGCCTATTATTCTTTTGGCTCTCGGTGAGCCGTTGCCAAAACAGGTTCTCGGCCACCCATGGGTACTTGTAGGCGAAGATAAAATGTCTAAATCAAAGGGCAATGTTATTTATGCGGACGAGTTGGCTGAAATGTTCGGAGCAGATGCAGTAAGGTATTACCTTTTAAGCGAAATACCTTTTACACAGGACGGTACTATTACCTATGAATCTTTTATAGGTAAATATAATACCGACCTTGCTAACACGCTTGGTAATCTTGTAAACCGAAGTATTGCAATGGCGGGCAAGTATTTTGACGGCACGGTGGACTCTCTCGGGAAAAGCGATGCGCTTGACAATGAGCTTAAAGCGTTTACCGCCGACGCGGTTAAAAAATACACCGAAAATATGGAATTATATCACAACGCCGACGCGGTAGCGGCAATTATGTCTCTTGCAAAGCGTTCAAATAAATATATTGACGAAACCGCCCCGTGGCTGCTTGCTAAAAGCGAGGATGATAAAGACAGGCTCAAAGCCGTACTTTACAACCTGCTCGAATGTATAAGAATATTAGGCATACTTATTTATCCTGCTATGCCTGAGTGTTCAGATAAAATAAAAGCTCTCATCGGCACAGATGAAGATGCGCTCACATTCGGTGCTGTAAACTCCTACACTGTAGGCGAAGCAAAACCGCTCTTTGCGAGGATAGATGCCGAAAAGGCGCTCGCCGAAATAGCCGAAAAAAAAGAGGTTGCGGAATTAAAAACGGAAAACACAGTTAAGCTTGATCAAATATCTATTGATGATTTTGCAAAAATCGAGCTTCGTGCGGCAAAAGTTACCTCCTGCGAGCCGATACCAAAGGCTAAAAAGCTTTTAAAGCTTACGCTCGACGACGGCTCAGGCACACCTCGCATCGTAGCTTCGGGAATTGCCAAATTCTACACACCCGACGAGCTTATAGGCAAAACTGTTATAGTTGTTGCAAATCTCAAGCCCGCAACGCTTTGTGGAGTTGAGTCAAACGGTATGATTTTGGCCGCCGACGCGGATGATAAAATAAAGGTTGTATTTTTAGACGGTGTTACGCCCGGCAGTAAAATAAGATGATTTATCCGGATGAGTTAAAACTATTTAAAAATCTTATAATTGATACCCACGCGCATTATGACGATGAAAAATTTGACGGTATACGGGATGAGCTTCTATGTTCCCTTAACAAAAACGGCGTTGACAAAATCGTCACCTGCGCTGTGGACGGGTTCTCCGCTGAAAAAACGCTCGCCCTTGCGGAAAAGTACGATTTTGTTTACGCCGCGGTGGGTATTCACCCGGGAAATCTGCAAAGCGGAACGACTGTTGAAGAAATTCGCGTTCTTTCATCGCACGAAAAGTGCGTTGCAATAGGCGAAATAGGGCTTGATTATTATTGGACTTCAGATAACAGAAAAGAACAGTTAAAGTTTTTTGAAGACCAAATAATTTTAGCAAATGAGCTTGATTTGCCGATTATTGTTCACGACAGGGACGCTCACGCCGACACGCTCGAAATTCTAAAACACTACAAGCCGCAAGGCGTTTTGCACTGCTTTTCAGGCAGTACCGAAACGGCTATGGGAATTATAAAACTCGGTATGTATATAGGTGTAGGCGGCATTGTAACATTCAAAAACGCAAAAAAACTTCCGGAAGTTATAAAAGCAATACCAAAAGACCGTCTGCTTCTTGAAACAGACTGCCCGTATTTAGCTCCCGAGCCGTACCGGGGAAAGCTTTGCCACTCCGGTTATATCGCCTTAACGGCACAAAAAGTTGCAGAGATTTTAGGTACTAAGCGCGACGAGGTTTTGTATCAAACCCGCGAAAATGCAAAAAATTTATTCGGCTTTTAGAATATTACCCCGTATTTCACAGATAATAATTGTGAAAGCGGGGTGATTTTTGTGGAAGATAAGAACAGAAAGAACTCAAATTCTACTAATAAAAATGACACTAACGAGCAGAACAAAAGCAATAACAACAGCAGTAATAAAAAATCCGATATGGACTGCGACTGATTTTCTTTGAACAAAAAAGCCGAGCGACATAAAAAGGTCACTCGGCTTTTTTATATTCTATATAACTAAAATTGCTTTGCTTAGCGTTTGCAGTCAAACTTTCATACACTTTATCATGCAAAGATTGAGCTTTCCCCTTTACCGTTTCACCCTCAGGGTAGAAAGGTCCGTCAATTATGATATTTATTATAGGCTTTTTAAAAAATTTGGATTTTTTGTAGGTTGCCGTCATGCTGAAAACAGGCATATCAAGCTTAACCGGGAATTTAAAAGAAGTGTCGGGAAAAGGCCTGATACCGGTATAATAATCCCAAACATGCGCCTCAGGATAAATTACTATCGGATGGTTTTCCTCCGCCCGCTTTTTTATCGCCGTTTCAAGATTACTGATACCTTTAAGGGTAGGTATTACGGGGAGCGCGCCGAGCGGCCTTAGTATCTTGCCTATCACGGGAATACCGTAATTTGCGGTTGACGCTACCGTATAAATTCGCCGCGGAAAAGCGGCAAGCGCGGGAATAAAAACATCCCCGACACTTTGCGTATGATTTCCGTAAATAAAAAATCCGCCATTTACTTTTTTGAATTTGTTTTTCCCCGAAAATCTTAAATGCAGAAATATTCTTAAGCAGATACTTGAAAACACTATTGCAAGGGTATAAACCACAACTGATGAAAGCTTTGAAAAAAAGCCCGTTTTTATATGCTCATAATCATTCGGAAGTTTAAAGCTCTGATTTTTACTCTTTGAAAAATCATCGGTATAATCATTGTAATATCTTACTTCTCTCATTTATCATACCTATATCCGGCTATGTCAGACGGGTCAAAATTATAGTTAAGTTTCTTACCGTACACTCTTTCGTAGCATTCTTTTTTTAATTTATAATCTGCGGCGGCGAGTTCCTCTGTATTTTCCTTTGTAGTTTTATCCTTATCCGAATATAACACATCAAGTATATAAAGCTTAAATCTAACCTTGTTAAAATGCCCGGTCTTACCGTATTGAATTCCGGTGTCAATCATTTCTACAAAGCAGGAGATTATCGGCACATTGAGCTTCGCCGCGTAAAAGTAGGCGCCGCCTTTGGGTGGTCGGGGTTTGCGGTAATTAAACCACATTTCCTGTTCGGGATATAAAAGCACGCTTTCGCCTTTAATTACAAGTTTTTCTTTGAGTATGGACAGAAAATCACGGGCAAGATACCGTGGTTCAGCCGTTATCGGTATAGTATTTGCATAGTTCATCAAAAAGCCGACAGGACCTGACATGGCAAAATTTGAATCTTGACATATTATGTTCAGTTTACGCCTGCCCATTTTACGGTTTAAGTGCCTTATTATTGTGTTTTCAAACGGTGAAAAATGATTGCTGGTGACAATAACTCCGCCAAGGTTTTTCGGTATCTTCTCGAAACCGATGATTTTTGTATCCTTATTTATCACCCACATAGCGATATCGGCAATAGCACAGGCAATTAGCGATTTCAACTTAAACCCTATTTTTAGACGATTTTCAGTAAACGAATCGGTTATAATTTTACTTTCTTCACGGGAAAGTACGGGATCGTTAACCTCGACCTTTTTATGAAACTCTCCGCTTTCGGCGGCAGTTTTAATGTTATCTATAACCTGTAATCTTGTTTCTTCCAAAATCATAATCTGATTTTAACTCCATTTTCATTCATTTTTTTGAAAGTAATCTCGTTTTCAGGTATTTCAATACCCCTCTTTACAAGAAGCTCCAGGCACTCCTTATCCGCCTGCTTTTTCTCATCATTATAATTTGCCTTAAACTCTTTTATTTCTCCAATAAACCCGCAATCTTCAGCATAATACCAAAACTCGCTTTCATACTGAATGCCGTCATAACACCAGGGTTTTTCAAAAAGATTATAATGAATTATAATCGGATTTTCACATACCGGACGCGCGTTATTCGGCATAGCGTCGTATCGCTTATCAAGATAATGGATTTTACCATTGCAAATAGCATTTAAATAATCCTGGTCCGGAGCTATTGAATCAAAATGATATGTATTGAGAAGATTTAAAAAATGCTCTTCAAATTTTTCCTCTCTCAGCTTTTTAAGATTCATAAGCAGTACACCTGAGTTTATATATTCGTGTGCTTTCACGCCAACGGCATTCTCGGTATACGCCACCAACGGCGGTACATCGGCAATAGATAAATCATTGCACGCGCCTATAAAATTATCGCCTATATCTATATCAAACAGCTTGGCTATATCGTCGGCTATCACTACATCGCTGTCAACATATACAGCTTTATCGTAATCTGTGAACATTGCCGGAATAAACAGGCGGAAATAGATAGTAAGCGTAAAATAATCGCAGCGAAGACGATTGCTCATTCTATCGTCGAGCGCATCAAAATTATTTTTCATAGGAATAACGTCTATTTTAAAATTATTTCTCGCAAGAGCCTTTAGTTTGTTTTCATTCTCCAAAGTTACTCCTTCATGTAAAACTATCGCGTGATACATCCGATCTTTACTTGAATTTTTAACCGCAGAATTAAGCGCAACCGCCAAAAACGGGGCGTATCCGTTATCAATCGTAAAAAAAATCGGTATTTCCTTATTCATAAAAATTCTCCTCATACAAATAATCAAACTCATAAATTCCAAGCATATTATGCATTTTTTCCTTTTCCCAAGGCTTTATCGTAATATGATGAAATATAGGAAAGAAACGGAAAAAGGTTGTGAAATGCTTGAAAACCGTATCTTTCCTAATACCCGCTTGTTCGTTGAATTTGCGGGGCAGTTTCTTTTTTACAGCAAGCTTATTAAGAGAGCTTTGGTCAGGCATAAACATTTTTTTATTTCTGCACAAATTGCGGCATTTGGCAAACAGTCCGCTTGCCCTTATTTTTTTCATATTCATAAGCAATACGCCTGAATTAAGATAATTGTGGATAAATACATTTCCGAAAAACCACTTGCCGTATCTGTCAGGCACGCCTGCAATTTCTATATCGGATATATCGGTATCATAAAAATCTCTAAAGCCTTTACGGCATAAAACATCGGTATCGAGATATAATACCTTTTCTGGAATATCCGCAATCATATCGGAGAAAAGACGGAGCATACAAGCCGGTGTAAAACGCGTTGACATATTAGCCTCGGGCAAATATTTTGAAAAAACCTCGCTGATATCAAAAAGATACACTTTGTTTTCCCTGTTGCCTTTTTTTGCGCAAATATCCAGTATGTTGGAAAACTCTCTCGGAAGTCCGACGATTTTACCATCGATATTTGCAGTAAGTATAAAAAATGTTATGGGCGTTTTCTCATTGCGGCATATAGCCGTAACGCAAAAAAGTATTCCGAGAGCGGCATTCCTATCGCCGCAAAACATTATATTCAAAGCACTGTCACCCCCCCACCGGTAAAATTATACAATATATTTCCGTAATATAACAAACCCCTGAAAAGAGAACCCACTCTCCGTTTAGGAGAGTGGGTACAGATAAACAAAATCCGTTATGAGTACATATTATTCACTTTCATATAATCGTAAATTGATTTTCCATGATTCTGCTCTTGTGCCTGAATAGCATTTATTGCCTTTCGAGCGCCAGCATCCGAAAACTCAAATACGCAGGTATCATAAAGATGCGAAGCGTGCTTCTCGGCGGTTAACAAGTCTGAACAGAGAAAGCTATCGTTTTGCTTGTCGGGTGTATCTTCTTTTCCGTATGTTGCAGTAAAAGTAGGTTGATTGGAATTACCGCTCTGCGGCTGCTCTACCGTTCCCTGCTCCATTTTTTCAAAAATGCTCAAATGCTGTGTTTCCGCGCTTGACAGATTGCTGAACAGATTTTTAAGCTGCGGATCCTTTGCGCTGTCGGACGCCTTCTTATACTTCTCGATACAAAGCTTTTCAGCGTCCTTCATGTCCTTTATAAGTGTTTGTTCTTTCTGCGTTAATGTCATTTTAATCACCTCGCGGGTATTATTTGCAAAAAACACCCGTTTTATTCAAGATGATAAAATCTCTATCTTCGCATTTTTCTTATTTGAGCCTTTGCTTTGCCGCTCACACGATATGAATCCGTAATCTTGCTGAGAGCCTTGTTGTAAGTGAAATCATCAATGTCATTACATTTAAGCAACCTCATGGTTTTTTCGGGATACTTTATAAAAGCTACGCTCAGTGCCCAGGCTACAGCCATCTTTACATAATAGCCTTCGTGCTTTACACTTCCAAGCACACTTAAAACCATATCAATATAGTCGTCTGTTATGTAATAGCACAGCAACATTACTATATAAAATCTCAATTCAAACTCTTTTTCGGAGCCAAGATACGGCTTTAAAAAATTGAGCATTTCTTTTTGATATTTTTTAGTGATTTTAAGACCGGTCACCGTAATATCGCAAACAGCCCAGTTATCAATTTTCGGAATAAACCCTTGAAGGTAACGACAGGTTCTTGTCAAATTGTTTTTAATAAGACCTATTACCATTCCTTTCAGTAAAAGCTCCTCATAATAATCCTCTGCTGCGTTTTGGAGGTAAGCGTCTATATCACCCTTTGCAATTTCCCTTGAAAGCTCTCTGAGCCTCGGAGTTCTTACACCTATTATGCTTTCGGTACCCGGACATAAACCCGAATGAAATTCCTTATACTTTAAATCCTGCAAAGCAAAAAGTTTTGCTCTGATTTCGTTATTTTCCATTCTACCGGTACCTCGCGCCCATCCATATCTCATTATAACAAAGCGCGGGAATATCATCAGTCCAGCCGAGACAAAACGCCGTCATATCCATTATTTTCAGCAGCTTAATGTTGCGTGTACTGAGAGTCATTATATCATAGTAATAATTCTGCTCCGCCAATGCTAATCGTTCTTCACCGTAATAGTCTTCCGCGCCGAAAAGATGTAGTATTTCATGCGCTACGGTAGCAGATCTCTCCTTTGAAAGCAAAAACGGTAACGCGTCCTCATATGCGTGAGAAAAGACAACACAATGCTCAGAATTATTATCATCCGTATAATAATCATCACCGTGCACATAAAGATTTCTGGTATACGAAACTCCTTTTTTGTTCAGTAATGTCAAGTATACGGTGTCGTTATAGCTCTTAGCGTTTTTATCCTTAGAGGTAAAATCGTTTCCGGACGCATATCCCATATTTACAGCTATTTTGTCAAGTATATCCTTGGTTGAACCGCCGATACTCAGATCTTTATTGACTGTTCCGTTATACTCTAAGGAAAATGAAGATGTTTCATTACAGTAACTCTCCACATCAAACGAAACTTCGATATTCCATCTGCGCGCTTCGCTTTTAATGAACTCCAGTGCGGGATTTATTTGTTTTGTCAAAAATTCGTTGCTTTGTTCGGTAGTCCAACTGCTTTCCGAATCGTCTACAAAAAAGCAATAAACCAAAACTCTGCCGTTTAAGTTACGACTGCTGCCCAAATCATTAAAATAGCGGTATTTGTGGAGTTTATCATTACCTGTTGGCTCCGATGCATTATCATAAGTTACATCTTGTGTAAAAGCAAGATCATTTTTACTGTTATCGGAATACCTATCGACATAGGTGTATTCAAGCTTGCGACTTTGAGCGCTTCCGTCATTGCTGTCACCCATATCATCGTCTTGCGTAACGGTATTAACGCTTGAATCATCAGAACCGCTTTTTTTAAGTTTTTTGCGTGTTTTATTACTCTTGACTTTAACGCTTGAAACAGATGACGCTTCCGAACTGTCGACATCCTCGCCTACAGACATATTGCTTAAGGATTCCGAAGAATTATCATTACCCGTGCGTGTGCAGGCACTCAAGGGGAGTAACAATATAAGCAAGCAAACAGCTGTTATTAAAAACTTCCCGAGCAAACCCTTGCCGTTACATATGAACATATTTCTATCCTTTTTCAGTGTTAAGAACCTTATAGAAAAACGCCGCTACAGCCGCGCCTACTAAAGGAGCCGCCACAAACATCCATACCTGCAAAACAGCCTCTGTTCTACCCTTGTAAATCAGGTCGGCAAGAGCCGTGGCAATACTGCGGGCAGGGTTTACCGAAGTGCCGGTAAGACCAATGCCTACAAGATGAACAAGCGTCAATGTAAGTCCTATTACTATGCCGGCAATTTTACCGGTTCCTGCTTTTTCATCAGTAACATTAAGTATAGTATATACAAAAATGCAGGTAAGTACCGCTTCAACTATCAGCGCGCCTACAATGCCGCCGGGTATCAATCCGTTTTCAGAAAAACCGACAGCATAGTTACAGGCATTGCCGCCTATGGTGATATATGTTTTTTCAAAAATACCAAATAAAACAAGGGCGCCTGCCGTGCCGCCTATAAGCTGGCTTATGACATAGACTAAAAACTCTTTTCCGCTCATTCGTTTTGTAAGCAGACAACCGAGCGAAACAGCCGGATTAACATGACATCCGCTTACTCTGCCTATCGAATACGCCATAGCTACTATGCTGAGACCGAACGCAAGTGATGTGGCAACAAGACTGCCGCCGGTCAAGGCCGCTACTCCGCAGGCAACAAAAACCAAAACAAATGTACCGATACCTTCCGCAATAGCTTTTTTAAACAAACTGTTCATAACATCATCCTCCTGTTTTATGATTTTATTGCATTCCTAATATGCTACACACATTATATCATATTCAAAAAACAAAGTCCACACCTTTAATCTCTTAAAAATGCAGACTTTTATAATCAATATCGTTTTATTCTTTTTTTGCTCTTTTCTTTTTACTGTGACGAATAATTAAAACAACAACAAGAGCTACCACGGCAGGCAGTATCAAATAGGGGATTGCGGAAAACGCAAAAGAAAAGAAATTCAGCAATCCGTTTCCTACATTTGAAAGACTATTTACAAAACCCTTCCATGTTTTAGTAAACCAGTTTTGCTTTTTTACATCGGTTTCCTTTTCTACTTCTTCAATATCAACCGTAAATGTTGTATAGTCAATCAAATTATCCATTTGATTGAGCTTTCCCTGATAAGATTCAATCTCGGCTATAACATCAGTAAGTCTTTCATATACCGTCAGTGTATCTTTAACATTTGCAGATTGCGCAAGCAATTTTTCAAGCGTTTCCTTTTCTATTGTCAACGCCTTAATTCTGCTTTGCGTGTCTATATATTCATCGGTAACATCCTCTGTGCTTACAGACCGATTTACAATATTAGAGTTTTCTGACATAAAATCAGAAAAATCGGACTGCTTATCCTTGGGAATACGAATTTTCAACTGTGCCGTCCGGCTATCCGAGCCATAATAACTGTTTCCGCCTATTTGGGAATTTTCAATATATCCGCCGGATTTTTTTACCGCTGAGTTAATACTTTTTATAAGTTCGTCAAACTTCTTTGTCTCAACCGTGAGATTAACATATTCTATGATCTTTCGACTTTGCGTTACCTGCTCGCTTGTTCCGGTTGACTGAGAATCGTTCGCCGATTTAGCCTCGCTTTTAATGTCGGCAATATCCGAATTCTCAAACACATCACCGTAATATTCATCGGCATTATTTTTTGCGCCGCTCTTATCCGCGGATTGACCGCATCCGCAGAGCATAACAGCCACCATAAACAACGAGAAAATAACTAAAGCTGTTTTTTTAAACCTACTCATATCCCCACCCCGTTCTATTTACAGCTTACCGCCTGTATTTTATCATACTTGGGCTTTTCTGTCAACATTACGGATAAGGATATGTAATTAAACAAAGGCAATGAAAAAACTGTGTTTTTACTCTAAAATTATTTTTATAAGGTATCTGCTGATTATTTCATAGGAAGAAAAGAAAAATAGCACTCACTTCTATATACTGAAATGCACCCCAAAAGTTAGACAATGTGATATAATGTCTAACAAAGGGGTGCATTTTTCATGCCAAAAGGAATACCGAACAAGAGATACACAGGAGAATTTAAACAAAAAGTAGTAGAAACAATGCATGAGGAAAGATTAAGTTACAAAGAAGCGGAAAGGTTATTTGAATTACCACACAATCGCGCAGCAAGCTGGGAACGAATTTACCTTGAAGAAGGACCGGAAGGGTTGTATGTTGAGCGTCGCGGACGAGCCTCGGCAGCGAGCGGAACGAAGAAAGGACGTCCACCGAAACTGGATAAAAAGGTCGAAGAAGACCTGATTGCAGAAGTGCAAAGATTAAGAGCGGAGAATGCTTACTTAAAAAAATTGAATGCCTTGGTTTCCGAAAGGGTACGGCAAGAGAAAAAGCACAAGTGATTTGGGAATTGAGGCATGAATTTAAGGTATCTCTGCTCATTGACGTCGCCGGAATCCCTCGCAGCACCTATTACTACTATGAAAAGCACAGAACAGATGCAGACAAATACAAAGAAGTTAAAGAAGAAATAGCCGATATCTTTGTTGAAAACAAAGGTAGATACGGATACAGACGCGTGACCAAAGAGCTTCATAATCGCAACTATGTTATAAATCACAAGACAGTACAACGGTTAATGAAAGACCTTGGGCTTGTATGCAAAGTCAGGATGAAGAAATATAAGTCATACAAGGGAGAAGTCGGCAAGATCGCGCCAAATCTGCTTGAAAGGGATTTCAGCACTGAAAAGCCGAATGAGAAATGGGTAACAGACGTTACGGAATTCAGTTTGTTCGGGCAGAAGATGTATCTTTCACCGATCCTGGACTTGCACAGTGGAGATATCATATCCTACACGATCTATGACAGACCGGTACTCAATATGGTAATGTGAAACACCGTTATCCAAGAGGTCGAGAAAGCCCGACATTGTATCACGCATACCCAATCCCCCTACCATCAAAACCATACAGCCGATGATACCTACGAGCGTCATGGCAAAACGGCTCTTGTGGCGCATCAGGTCTCGCAGATTCCATTTTGTTGCAAAATTCATCTTTCCAAAGAACGGGAGTTTTTCGAGGATTGATTTTTTCATCTTCTTCGGCGTATAAGGTCTAAGTGCGTCCGCCGCCGTGCCGCGAAGTTGTGCGCGAACGGACAGGAAACTGATAAGCGCAAGCAAAAGCACGGTTCCTGCGATAACAGGATAGCAAAACGCAGGCGTTGCTGCAGACCAGTCGGGCATATCGAAATATGTGCCCATCATACCGTTTTCACTCATTACCGCTTTGCATACGAAGTAACCTAACACCGCGCCGAGCGCCGAACCGACAATTCCTATAAACAGACCGTAAAACGAATAGTGTAATAGTATTGTCCGGTTTTTGAAGCCAAGCGCCTTCAGAATGCCGATTTGTGTTTTTTCTTTGGTAGCAATACGGTGCATTGTCGTAACCATTGTCAAAATCGCTATCGCGAGGAACAGCACCGGAAGGATAGACCCCATTGCTTTTCCTTCGGTTGCTTCACCCATAGCTTCCTTATATACAGTATCGTCTTCCTTTGATACGACCATAAGCATTTTGCCGAGCTTTTTCTTAACTGCATCCTCAAGCTTTGTTTTTTCCATCCCGGAACGCAGATTGATTTGCACAAAAACCTCATCTGTCGCCCGGTCGAGCATTTCGTCCGTAACCGCCGTAGCAGCTTGAGATTTGGCAACATCTTCCGAAAGACCTGCTTTGCGTAACTCATCCGATACGGTTTTTACTGCTTTCTCTTTTATAACAGTCCTTAATTTTGCGGGAGAAATGTAGGCAAAGCCGAAAGTGTTAAAGTCCGGCATAACCTGATTACTGTCAGCAAGGCATATCATATGCTCACCGGATTTTATAAGACCGACAACCTCAAATTCATAATCCATACCCTGAAATTCAAGAGTAAGATTATCGCCGATTGAGATATCATTAAGCCTTGCAAATTTATCCGAAATCCATATCCCGTCGCCTTTTTCATCGTATTCTTCGCCGCTTATTACCGTAAAGGTTGAAACAGTGTAGTTTTCCGAAACATCAAGCGCAAGAGATTTTTTGCTTTTACCTTTTATTTCCAGATTTACGGAAAGATATCTTGTTGCCGCGTCAACACCTTTTATTGACATAATTTTATTAAAATCATCTTTTGTAAATCCGGTTTCGGAATATAGGCGGTAGTCGGCGTATTTTGTATCTTCAAAAAAACCGCAAACATCATATTCTATTGTTTTCCATTCCATATTAAAGCCGAGGAAAATTCCGATTCCAAGCGTCATCATAATAATCATTGAAAAAAACTGCGCTTTGTAGCTCCAGGAAGTTCGGAGTAATTTTCTTAAAAGCATCACCACTCCACCTCGTCAGCGGAAAGCGGATTTTCCTGCTCCTCTACCGAGCGGATCTTTCCGTTTTTGACGCGGATTACAACATCCGCCATTTTTGCGATATTCTGATTGTGCGTGACAATCACAATCGTTTTGCCGTAGTTTTTTGCCATATCAAGCAGTAATTTAAGTACCATAACTCCTGTTTCGGAATCCAGCGCACCGGTCGGCTCGTCACAAAGCAGTATTCTAGGGTTTTTACACAGGGCACGCGCAATCGAAATGCGCTGCTGTTCGCCGCCGGAAAGCTCCGACGGAAAGTTATTCAGGTGATCAAGCAGTCCGACCTTTCCAATCATAGCCTTCGCTTCAAGTGCATCTTTTGATATTTCCGAAACAAGTTTTACATTCTCATAAACGGTAAGCGTCGGAATGAGATTATAAAATTGAAACACAAAACCGACGGTTGAAGCACGATAGTCTGCAAGTTCGTTGTCAGTCAGCTTTGAGATGTCCTTACCGGAAACGGTGATTGTGCCCTCGCTCGGACTGTCAAGTCCTCCAAGCAGATTGAGAAGCGTACTTTTTCCGGCTCCGGACGGTCCGAGTATCACAACGAATTTCCCCTCGTCAAGCGTAAAACTCACTTTATCCAATGCCCGCAGTTCGTGATCACCGCTTGTATATATCCTTGAAACATTATCAAATTTAACGATAGACATAATATACCTCCGCTAATCAGATAATAAACCCGGAAGCAGAAATATACTAATTACTCCCGGGTTTACTATTATTTATCTTTATTGTAGGAGCATCCCATACCGCATGTCGCACAGTTCCCCGTGCACCCGCCTTTTTTGCTCTTTTTATCTTTTATCAGAGAGTACACGGCAATTACGACCAAAACCAGTATTACGGATATTACAATGATTGTTACTAGGTTTTGCGCAATCCATGCAAACATAAAATTACGCTCCTTTCGTTTTTTACACTTTAACTCCTTGTGTAAGCTTGGTTGCTTCTTTATACTTCTTAAAGAACAACATATAAACCATTTCAACAAGTAAAGCGAGTGCGACGATAAGACTTATTACATTGACAACCGTTCCGGCGCCGCTGGAGATATTACCTGTCAACAGATTACCAAATTGGTTAATCATAAGGGATATTACATAAGCAAAGCCACACTGATAACATACGGCAAACCATGTCCAACTTGCACTATTCATTTCGCGCTTGATAGCACCGATAGCCGCGAAACACGGAGCACAAAGAAGGTTGAACACGAGGAATGAAAATCCGGCAAATCTTGTTGCGAAAGCACCGGCAATTCCTGTCCAGTCGCCGTAAAGAATGCCCATTGTACCAACGATATTTTCCTTTGCGACAAGACCGGTAACGGAAGCAACAGCCGCCTTCCAGTTGCCCCAGCCGAGTGGTGCAAAAACCCAAGCAAATGCCTTGCCGATATAGGCAAGAATTGAGTTGCCCATTTCCTCTTCAGCAAGCATACCGAACGACCCGTTAACCCAGCCGAAGAATGATGTAAACCAAACCAGTATTGTTGAAAGGAGAATAATGGTTCCTGCCTTTTTAATAAAGGACCAACCGCGCTCCCAGGTTGAGCGGAGAACATTTCCAAAGGTAGGCAGATGGTATGCGGGAAGCTCCATAACAAACGGCGCCGGATCCCCTGCAAATCTCTTTGTCTTTTTAAGCATTACGCCTGAAACAACAATCGCCGCCATACCGATAAAATACGCAGATACTGAAACCCACGCAGAGCCACCGAAGATCGCGCCTGCAACCATCGCAATAAACGGCAGTTTTGCACCGCAGGGTATAAAGGTTGTAGTCATAATCGTCATACGGCGATCGCGCTCATTTTCTATGGTACGCGACGCCATGATACCCGGAATTCCACATCCGGTTCCTACAAGCATAGGAATAAACGACTTTCCCGATAAACCGAATCTTCTGAATATACGGTCAAGAACAAAGGCGATACGCGCCATATATCCGCAACCCTCGAGAAATGCCAGCAGGAAGAATAATACCAACATCTGAGGCACGAAACCAAGCACCGCGCCGACACCGGCAATAATACCGTCTTTAATAAGACCGTAAAGCCATTCGGGAACGCGCGCGTTCTCTTCACTATCAAGCAGTGCTTTATCAACCAGTGCCGGAACACCCGGAACCCATACGCCGTCATCAGCCGGATCGGGTTCTTCAAAACCGTTTTCCGAAAAGTAATTGACAGCTTCTTTAAAGGTCATACCGTTTGTTTCTTCTTCATCCGCATTCTCCGGAACATTGTCAAAATAAACGGTTACGGTTGACTCTTCGAGCGTTTCATCATCGGTGATTTCAGTTACAGCAGAAGCTTTGTCAGGTGTAAATTCCTTTATTTCGGAAATCAGTGCGTCTGCGTCAAATTCATCATCTTCCGCATCAAATTCAAATCCGTATGCGGTAAGTGCGTTGGATGCAGCACTGTAATTCTCTGCCTTTTCCTCTGATTGCTCGGTACCTATGCCAAAAAGGTGATAACCGTCACCAAACAGTCCGTCATTCGCCCAGTCGGTGGCTGCCGTGCCTACGGTAACCATTGCTATATAGTAAACCAGAAACATAACAAGAGCAAAAATCGGAAGACCAAGCCACCTGTTAGTAACAACCTTATCAATCTTGTCGCTCTTGGTGAGTTTCCTTTCTTTTTTCTTTTTATAGCAAGCCTTGATGACTTCAGCTATGTAAACATATCTTTCATCGGTTATAATGCTCTCCGCATCGTCGTCAAGCTCTTTTTCCGCCGCTTTGATGTCTTCTTCAATATGATCGAGGGTTTCGGCGGGAATGTTCATCTTCTCGAGCACCTTTTCGTCGCGTTCAAAAATCTTAATGGCGTACCATCTCTGCTGTTCTTCCGGTAAATCATGAACAACGGCTTCTTCAATATGAGCAAGTGCGTGTTCCACCGGACCTGAAAAACTGTGCTGAGGTATTGTTCTCCCGTTTTTAGCCGCTTCAATGGAGGCCTCCGCCGCCTCAAGAACGCCGGTTCCTTTAAGGGCGGAAATTTCAACAACAGTACAGCCGAGCTGGCGGGAAAGCTCAGTCAAATTGATCTTGTCGCCTTCTTTTTTAACAAGGTCGATCATATTTATTGCAACTACGACCGGAATGCCGAGTTCGGTGAGTTGCGTCGTTAGATACAGGTTTCTTTCAAGATTGGTGCCGTCAACAATGTTGAGTATAGCGTCGGGACGCTCGCCTATGAGATAGTTTCTTGCTACGACTTCCTCAAGAGTATAAGGAGAAAGAGAGTAAATCCCGGGAAGGTCTGTGATTATAACACCGTCGTGTTTTTTCAGTTTGCCTTCCTTTTTCTCCACCGTAACGCCTGGCCAGTTTCCTACGAACTGATTGGAACCGGTCAGCGCATTAAACAATGTCGTTTTACCGCTGTTCGGGTTGCCTGCGAGGGCTATTCTGATATCCATAATAAATGCTTCCTTTCTGCTCATTTGAGCTTTGAACAATTAGCCTACGCTAACTGTCGGCTGAAAAAAATACGCAGATATTTTACTCGACTTCTATCATTTCCGCATCTGCTTTACGGATAGACAGTTCATAATTTCTCACGGTAACCTCGATCGGATCACCCAGAGGTGCAACCTTTCGTACACGAACGGGTGTATGCTTTGTTATCCCCATATCCATAATACGCCTCTTAACAGCACCTTCACCGTGAAGCTTTACGACTGTAGCGGTCTCCCCGATCTTTATGTCTCTGAGTGTTTTCACTGTATACTCCTCCTTGTGAAAAATATTAAACCATTATTTTTCTCGCCAGATCATCATTTATGGCGATTCTTGACTCCTTGACCTTGACGATCACATTACCGCCAAGAGAACTGATAACCGTGACCGTCCCCCCGACATTGAAACCGAGATTTTCAAGATGTTGTTTTACTTCCGGTTTGCCGCCAATCTTTTTTATGATTTGCGGCTCTCCCTTTTCCGATAAACAAAGTGGGATCATAATTTCCTCCTGCAGGCGCAGATTAGCATACACTAACCCGATGCCTCCAAAAATTGGTTAGCCGCCGCTATCCAATTTGCTAAACAATACGGTTAGCATTACCTAACCGTATTATATTATAGTTAGCATACGCTAATTTGTCAAGAGCTTTTTTCAATAATTCACAGTTTTTTGGGTTCGAATCCTGCCGGCTGTATCTTTTAGGCGTTCTTTGTTTCCGTAAAGAGCGCCCAGAAGTACACCACTATTTTTGCCTTGAAAGCAGAAAAAACGGGCTCCCGGACAGTCGCTCGACCGCCCGAAAGCCCGTTCAAAGCCCTATTTCGCCTGTTTTCCCCGTATTTTTGCCCAAAACGCAAGAAGAAACCTCTTTTGAAACCGTATGAACGATATTCTCTTCTTCAAGACGGTTTAGAATTTTCAATAATGTTTTATATGGTATTTCAGAAAAATCTTCGTCTTTCACTTTTGAAACATCAATTAGTGTCCCTTTGTGAGTTTCGCAATATTCGCGAACTTGTTTTGTATAGGTCATTTCTATCAACCTCCTATCTAGTTAACCTAAATGACCTTGAATTCATAAAGATACTGTCGGATCTGCTCCAAACCATGTTTCTACATCACGCTTATTATCCGCTATCGGATCGTCCCATCCAACACCGTCTATCCAAGCAATTGCAAACACATATTGTTCGGTTTTGGTATCCGGCAAAACAATATACGACATCCCATTTTTTAAGTATTCAGCGTCGTAATCATATTCATCAGATATTCGTGCTCCGCCTGTATACTCCGCCTCGCATTCAACTCCAATAGACATTTTATATCTACAATCGTTATAGAAACTTTGACATTCCAGCCGTTCACCACTTTCAGGAGTTCTCTTATACTTACAATTAGCGTCAAATACACATGCTATTATATGCTCTTTGCCGTCAGGAACAAAATGAATTGTGATTTGGTACCTTCCCAAAATATGCGGACATAAAACATCCAGTTTTCCGCCCTCTTGTACAGAGTAAGAAAACGGTTTCCCGTCTATAAGTATTTCTATTTCCCCAAAAGGAGTTTTCAGTTTTTCCATTCTTTTTCACCATAAATTCCTGATTTGTTGAGATAATCATATCATAATTCTGCACAAAAGAAAAGTCGGCATTCTTGATTTCTCAAAAATGTCGACTTTTTAATACTGGCTTTGCCTGACGGAATTGCACCCCTTAGATAAAACACATAGAACTGTCCTATATATCCACATAAACAAAGTGTTATTTTTGTATGGCTGCCCCAGAAACTTGCGTGATTACCAGTTTTAAGTTGGGGTCATCGGTAACATATCTTAAAAATTGTGATTCTATCTTAAAAACATTTTCAGAAACACCGTTGTAAGGAATATCCAGAATTCCTAAGAACTCTTTTTCGGTATCAGCAAAGAATATTTTATCCCATCCATATCCCTTAGTCGAGGGTTCGGCAACCATCTTAAATGAAACTTTCAAGTTATCGTATTCGATATTTTTCTTACTTGAAGTCTTAACCGTTAGTTTAACTTCGCAATTCATTCCCCCCGCGTAAACATTTTCAAACACATCAGGTTCACTTATGTCTGTTTTAAAAATTATGTAGTCTTCTATATTGTTTACAGTTAAAACTGTTGTCTTTGGTTGTTCTTCAATTTCTTTTGTTTCATTATTATTGTTGTTAGCACAACCACAAAACAAGGCAATAATCATCATCAATACTAAATAAACTGCTAAAAACTTTTTCATAACTGCCACCCCTTAATGTCTGATTTTTTCAATTTGTAATGCATCATTGCATAATTTCCTTACAGTTGCGATAAATGAAGATAATCCGTGTGCTTTTTGATACTCTGTTATTCTATCAATTAGTTCTTTATCGCTTTCAATAAATTTCACTATCTTTGACATTTGCATACCTCCCTATAAACATTAACCGATATTGGTTAATATAATTATATACTATAATCGGTTAATATGTCAATAGGGAGATGAGAAAAATGATAACCTATGACAAATTGTGGAAAACTATGAAAGAAAGAGGCGTTTCACAATATACGCTCATTAAAGAATATCATATTAGTCCCGGACAGATTACACGACTGAAAAGGAACGAAAGCGTAAGCACGCATACAATAGAAATGTTTTGCAGGATATTAAAATGCAATGTTGAAGACATAATGACTTACAAGGATGATGAAAACAATTAACCCCGAACCGCAAATTGCGATTCGGGGATTATATTTTGTGGCGAAGCCGCACCGAAATTATTCGTTATTCATTTTTAAGTTTTCATTATTCATTTAGAAAATCCTGTCACGATTTATTTAATGAATACTTAATAATGA